>NZ_CP094974.1:2529339-3794008 GCF_022869805.1 Halosolutus halophilus
CGAGCCGTTCGGCGGCAGCGACGAGCGCCGAGACGACCTCGTGGTCAGCGGCGGCGGGGTAGTCCTCTCGGACGTATTCGTCGCTCGTCCCCTCCTGACGGACGGCACCGGTGGTGATCACGAGGTCGCCAACCGCCATCTCGGGCTGGAGCGCGCCACAGGAGCCGACCCGGATGAACGTGTCGGAGCCGACGCGGGCGAGTTCCTCGACGGCGATCGCGGCTGAGGGGCTGCCGATCCCGGTCGAAGTGACGGAGATCGGCGTCCCCTCGGCGGTCCCGGTGGCGGTCCGGTACTCGCGGTGGTGGGCGACGACGTCGTGGTCGTCCCAGTGGGCGACGATCTTTTCGAGGCGTTCGGGGTTACCCGGCAGGAGCACGGTATCGGCGACGTCCGCCGGACCGACCTCCAGGTGATACTGCACGTCGGCGTTCGGATCTTCGCTGTCCCCAGGCATGGAATAGCGGCGTTTCGCACCGACACTGTATATAAATGCGGGGCGCGCGTAGGCCGCGTATGGGAGACGCGACGCTCTCCGACACCTACGTCGCCGCCATCCAGCACGATCGGGCCGACGTACCGCCCGACGCGACGCTCGTCGGCGTCGTCCGGAGTCCGACGCGGTGGTTCCACGCGGCCGTCGACGAGAACGTGCCCGAACTCGGGCCGCCGGCCGAACTGCTCGACGCGATCAAAGACGTCGAGGAGGAGTTCAAGATGCAAGGGCTCTGCGAGGAAGGCGCGCACAACGCCGCGTGGGATCGGGTCGAGTTCGACGATCGGTACCGCGACCACCTCGCGGAATCGAGCGAGGCGACGGCGGCGCTCGCGGACCTCGAAGAACGGCTCGAGGCGGGCGAGTCGCTGGCGCTGGTCTGCTACGAGAACACCGACAAGAAGCAGTGTCACCGGACGATTCTACGGGACGTCCTCGAGGGAGACCCGTAGACGGACCGTTCCGGCGCGGACGCGCGACTCGAGTTGAGAACCCGTGTGAGCGGGGGTAGGTCGGGTACACAGATCGAGGCGGCTCGATCAGATAGATTTTTGGCTGAAGTGGAGAATGAAAAATATTGTGCCATGATAACGAACGAGGACTTGCCCGCGATCGGCGCTATCTTCGTCGCCGGTATGGCGCCCCCGATCGTGGTTGCGCTGTCGGTACACGACGTTCTCTCTCTCTACCTGACTGGCCGACAGTTCGCGTCCCTCGGTGCGGCCGCGTTCGCCCTCCTCGCGTGGGTACTCCTCGAAGCACGGGATATAGACCGCGCGAACTTCCTGGTCGCGTCGCTCGTCCTCCCGTGGATCGGTGTCGTCGGGGTGCTATTCGTGGCGCTCACGCTGGGAGAACACCCCGTCGGTTTTCAGTACCTCTTCGGGGAGTTCGAGGATCTCGGAGCGTACGCAGCGTTCTACACGATCGCCGGCGTCGTGGCCGTGGGACTCCTGCGAGGAGTCGAACGGTTCGCACGGCGGGACGGCTGGAGTCCCGCACCGCTGACCGTCGCCGTCGGCCTCGTCGCCGTCCTCGTGCTCGGGTCGGCCGCGAGCGGCGCGTACGTGACTATCGCCGCGAGTTCCGCCTCGATCTCGGATGTCGAGGCCGACGTCATCGATCGACGATCGAACTACGAAACCGACGGGACGGGGCTGGTCGTCGTCGTCGAGGGCGAGCCAACGGAGCTTCGACTGGTGGTGACCGCACCCGACGGGACGACGGCGATCGAGCGGCTCTCTGCCGAGGATCTGCAGGACGGAAGGATCACGGTCGAACTCGAGTACTGGCGATTCGACGCACCCCTGCGGGCCGGGACGTACGAGGTGGAGTTGTCGGCACTGACGGGGGTAACCGTCGATCGGACGACGTACACGATCGAGACCGAGCCCACGCCGTCGCTTCGGCAGGTCGAGGTCGTACCGGCGGACGACGAATTCGACGTCGACGTTCCCGCCGACGCGACGGTGAGAGACCCAACAGGCACGGATGCGGTCAGGATCGTCACCGTGATCGCCAACGAGGGCGACGCCCCCGGCAGGTTCGCCACCAGACTCATGACCGGAGACGGCGAGTACGTTACGGTCCAGGACATCGTGATCGAACCCGATCAGTCCGGTGTGAACGTCGTCGGCCTGTCCGACGAGGACGTCGAGCGGGTCCACCGGGAGAGCGACGGGGAACTCGAGGTGGAAGTCATCTTCGACGGCGAAGTCGTCACGACGGAGACCGTGACGCTACCCGAGACCGATAGCGAGTAGCGACGAACGTCCTGCCGTCGCGTCACTCGAGCATCTCTTCTGAGATCGTGTTCGGTAGCAGTTCGCCGAGCGTGTACTCGCTGACTGAATCGCCCTCGTCACAGAGCACGAGGAGGTTCGCGTCGCAGAACTCGGTCAGCGTCTGGCGACACATGCCACAGGGCGTGACGCCGTCCCGGCGGCTGGAGCTGACCGCGAGTCTGGTGAACTCCCGGTGGCCGTTCTTGACCGCCTCCGCGATCGCGACCTCCTCGGCGTGGAGGCTGTTGCTGAAGTTCGCGTTCTCGAGGTTGCAGCCGACGAACACCTCGCCGTCGGCCGTCTCGAGGGCGGCCCCGACGCGGTACTCGGAGTACGGGACGTGTGACTGTGACTGGATCTCCCGGGCGGCGGCGACGAGTTCCTCCGTCATGAGATGGGCTATCCGCGGTTCGGGGAAGAAAGTACCGACCGACCGGCCGAGCAGACCCGATCGACGGCTCGCGCCGCGAGTCGCTCACGCAGCGCCTCGACCGTCGCTAGTCGCCCTCCAGTAGGCCCTCGATCTCGGCCTCGTCGCAGCCGATCGCCTCGAGGACCGCTCGCGTGTGTTCGCCGTGGGCCGGCGTCTCCGACGGCGCGGGCGACGCGCCCCTGATCGGCGAGAGGATCGCCGGATCGTCGCCCCGCCTGACCATCCCGCGGTCCGCGAACTGGGGGTGGTCGAGCGCCTCCGCCGGCGTCAACACGGGCGCGATGGGGATCTGCGGGGTCGCGAACTCGACCCACTCCTCGCGCGTCCGATCGGCGAACACGGCCTCGAGTTCGGCCCGGAGTGCCGCCTGCTCGGTCTCGTCGCGGGTCCCGTGGACGGACGCGAGGTCGGGTCGATCGACGGCGTCACAGAACGCCTGCCAGAACTTGGGTTCGAGCGCCGAGAGCGTGACGTACCGGTCGTCGGCGGTTTCGTAGACGTTGTACCACGGGTGACCGCCGGTGAAAAACCCGTCGCCCGGCCGCGGCTCGTCGCCGTACAGGGCGGGCGTGGCGACCGCCTGCGAGAACGACAGCACCGCGTCGGAAAGCGAGCAGTCGAGGTAGGTGCCGCCCCTGCCGCCGAGTTCCCGCGAGAGCAGAGCCGAGACGATCGCGAACGCGGCGGACAGCCCGCCGGCCATGTCGGCCACGGGGTAGCCCGGAATCCGGGGCCGTTCGTCGGTATCCGATCGAGTCACGTCGAGCAGGCCCGCCAGGCCGACGTAGCCGAGATCGTGGCCGGCGTGGTCGCGGTAGGGGCCGTCCTGCCCGTAGCCGGAGATCGAGCAGTAAACCAGGTCTGGATTGCGGTCGCTGACCGTCTCGTAGTCGATGCCGAGTCGATCGACGACGCCGGGCCGGAAGCTCTCGATCAGGACGTCCGCATCCTCGACGAGTCGCAGAAACGCGTCGCGTCCGTCGTCGGTCTTCAGGTCGAGGGTGACGCTGCGTTTCCCGCGGTTGACCGCTTCGAAGACGGCACCGGTGCCGTCCGGGGTCCGTGGCGGGAGGTGTCGGGCGTAATCACCCGCGTCGGGATCCTCGATCTTGATCACGTCCGCGCCGAGATCCGCGAGCAACTGGGTCGCGTACGGACCGGGCAGGAGCCGCGTCAGGTCGAGCACGCGTACGTCGTCGAGATGCATACACGCGGCCACGGCGGCTGGACACTTGACAGTTAGCGAGTGGAAACCCGCGGTTACCGCCGTGGAAAGAGGTGGCTACAGTAAGACGCCGCTGCGGTGGCCAACCGGGAGGGACGAATGCGCGGCGATCCGAGCGTCGCGATCAGTCCTCGCCGGATTCGTAGTTCTCGCCGGCGGCCTCGGGGAGGCGGGTTCGGCCGACGAAGACGAGGACGACGATCACCGTCGCGTACGGGATGGTACGGATGAGTTCCGTCGGAACGGCATAGCCGGCCGCCTGCAGACGGATCTGCAGCGCGTCGAGGCCCGCAAAGAGGAACGAACCGGCCAGGGCCCCGATCGGGTTGTAGTTCGCGAACAGGTAAGTTGCGATCGCGATGAACCCGCGGCCCCCGATATCCGTCTCGCCGCCGCCGGCGAACGTCCCGAGTTGACCCAGGGCGAACCCCGCGCCGCCGAGCCCGGCGAAGACGCCCGAAAGGAGGACTGCGGCGTATCGGACCTTGCGGACGTCGACGCCGGCGGTGTCCAGCGCTTTCGGGTTCTCGCCGCTGGCGACGACCCATCGGCCGAACCGCGTCTGGGTGAGCAGATACCAGCCCGCAGCTGCCGCGAGCAGCATGATCCAGACCTGCGGCGGCGTGTCGAACAGCAAGTACCCGACGATCGGAATCTCGGCGAGCAGCGGGACCGTCACCTTGTCGAACGTGCCGACGCGGGCCGAGTTCGGGCTGTTGAAGACGATGCGCGAGACGAACGGCGCGAGGCCGAGCGCGATGAGCCAGACCGCCAGTCCGGCGATGATCTGGTCGGCCTTGAACTCGATGCAGACGATCGCGAACACCAGCGCGAAGGCCGTGCTCACGAGCACGCCGGCCAGCAGTCCCCACCAGTGATTCGAGACGAACGCCGTCGACTCGCCGGAGCCGAGCCAGTGGGTCACGAGAATACCGCCGAACGCCGAGACGATGAGCAGTCCCTCGATCCCGATGTTGATGACACCGCTCTTCTCCGCGAAGATGCCGCCGATCGCCGCCAGCGCGATCGGGACCGCGAGTCGGAGCGTCGCCGTGTGTGTACTCGGACTGATCACTACCGAGAGGAGCACGCCGAGCCACGAGTCGGGATAGACGACCCCGATCACGACCCAGGTGGCCGCGAGTGCGAGCAGGACGCCGACGATCGCACGCGTAGAGAGGGACGCGGAGAGGTCCTCCAGGCGGTCGCGGCGTTCAGTCATCGGACTCACCTCCCGACCGCTCGCCCTCACCGTCGGCGCGAACCGGGCGGTTCGCGTCGACCGCGACGTAGCGCTGGCCGATCATCCGGAAGAACTCCGGCATCGCGACGAAGAGGATGAGCAGTCCGCTCAGGATGCCGACCAGTTCCGGCGGCACGTCGGTCGCGGTACTGATCGATCGGGAACCGCCCTGGAGGACGCCGAACAGAAACGCCGCGAGGCCGACGCCGAGCGGGTTGTTCCCAGCGAGGATCGACACCGCGATGCCGTCGAAGCCCAGCGACGGCACGTTCTCGAGCCAGCGGCCGTGGACCATCAGTACCCAGAAGGCGCCGCCGATGCCGCCGAGCGCGCCCGAGAGCGTCATGCTGGCGACGGTCATCCGCTTGTCGTCGACGCCGCCGTACGCGGCGGCTTCGGGCTGGACGCCGCTCGTGCGCAGTTCGTAGCCGAAACTCGTCCGGGCCAGCAGCCAGGCGATCCCGACCATCAGGAGGACGGCGAACGCGAGCGCGAGCAGCGAGAACCGCATCCGGCCGCTGAAGCCGACGAACGGAATCGTCGGAATCTGTGCGTACTCCGGGACCGCGGCCGTCTGCGGGTTCGCGCTGTCGGGATCCTGGAACTGCCAGGACAACAGCGTCGAGGTGACGCCGACCGCGATGAAGTTGAGCATGATCGTCGTGATCACCTCGTTGGCGTCGCCGTACGCTTTCAGCGCACCGGGGATCGCGCCGTAGAGGCCACCGGCGACGGCGCCCGCGAGAACGCCGACGGGAACGAGCAGTATCGTCCCGACGAATCCGGCGGGGACGACCGCCGCGACGGCGAGGACCGCCACCGCCGTTGCGAGACCACCGACGACGAGTTGCCCCTGCGTGCCGATGTTGAACAGTCCCGCGCGAAAGGCGACTGCGACCGAGAGGCCCGTGAATATCAGCAGCGTCGTCTGCTGGAGCGTCGTCGCGAGGCTGAAATTCAGCGGGGTCCACCCGCCCTCCAGCGGATGCCCGAGCGCGCCGAAGAACAGTTCGTAGTAGACCTGCATGGGGTTGTAACAGAAGGTGACGCCGGCCAGGTCGAGGCCGGTTCGACAGGAGGCGAAGGCACCGGAGACGAACACGAGGACGCCGCCGATGAGTATCGAGACGATCAGTGCGGCGACGCTGATAACGGCGCGTTCGAACACCGATGCGCGAACGAGTCGATCGAAAAGGCGTTCGATCCGCGCTCTCATCGCTCGTCACCTCCGCGTTCGCTGCGGGCCATGCCGTCTATCTCCGACGGCGCGGCCGTGTCAGTGCCGGGCCGTTCGCCGGCCATCAACAGCCCGAGTTCTTCCTCGGTGAGGTCGTCCGGATCGGTGACGTCCATGAACTCGCCCTCGTAGATGACGGCCAGTCGGTCCGACAGCCCCCGGACCTCCTCCAGGTTCGACGAGACGAGGAGTATCGCGACGCCCTCGCGCCGGAGTTCGAGCAGTCGATCGTGGATGAACTCCGTCGACCCGATGTCGACGCCGCGCGTCGGGTGGGTCGCCACGACGAGGTCGGGGTCCCGTTCGAACTCCCGACCGACGATGAACTTCTGCTGGTTACCGCCCGACAGCGATCGAGCGTCGGCGTCGGCGTCCGGCGGCCGGACGTCGTAGGTGTCGATGATCGCGTCCGTGTGGTCGCGCACGTCGGGCCAGTCGATCCGTCCCGAATCGGTGAACGTCGGCGACCGCTGGCTGCCGAGCACGCCGTTCTCGACGAGATCGAACGGCATCACCAGTCCCTGTTCGTGTCGATCCTCCGGAACGTACGCCATTCCGGCCTCGATTCGACGTCGGCGAGACCACTCGGTGATGTCGGTGCCGTCGAACCCGATCGATCCGTCGTCCGGCGTTCGAAGGCCGGTGATCGCCTCGATCAGTTCCGACTGCCCGTTTCCGTCGACGCCGGCGATCCCGAAGATTTCGCCCGCTCGAACCTCGAGGTCGATGCCGGAGACGTCGGTGACGCCGTGACCGTTCTCGACGGTGAGATCGGACGTCGAGAGGACGACGTCACCGGTCTCGCTCGGATCGGGGTCGACCTCGAGCAGGACCTCACGACCGACCATCAGTTCCGCCAGGTCCCCGCGACTGGTCGTGGCGGGATCTACCGTGCCGACGGACTCGCCGTCCCGGAGGACGGTGATGGCGTCCGCGGCGTGCATCGCCTCACCGAGTTTGTGGGTGATGAAGATGATCGTCTTCCCCTGGGCGGTGAGTTCCTCGAGGACGTCGTAGAGGCCCTCGACCTCCTGTGGCGTGAGGACCGCCGTGGGCTCGTCGAGGATGAGGACGTCCGCGCCCCGGTAGAGCGTCTTGAGGATCTCGACCCGCTGCTGGACGCCGACGCTGACGTCCTCGACGGTGGCTCCGGGGTCGACGTCGAAGCCGTAGCGGTCACAGAGGTCGCGGATCTCCCGATCGATCCGCTCCCGATCGACCGCGAGTCCGAACCACTTCCGGGGCTCGTTCCCGAGCGCGATATTCTCGGCGACGGTCATCGGATCGACCAGCATGAAGTGCTGGTGGATCATCCCGACACCGGCGTCGATCGCGTCCCGGGGCGTCTCGAACGATCGGCTCTCACCGGCGACGACGATTCGGCCCTCCTCCGGCCGGTAGAGTCCGTAGAGGACGTTCATCAGGGTCGTCTTTCCGGCACCGTTCTCGCCGAGTAGTGCGTGAACGGTGCCGCGCTCGACGACGAGGTCGACGTCGTCGTTGGCGACGACGCCCGGGAACCGCTTCGTGATTCCGTCGAGGTGAACGGCGACGTCGTCGCTCGTCGCGGCCGTCTCGTCGGTTCCACCGTCGGGTGGCGCTCCCGGCTGGCTCATGAGCGATTACAGTTCGTCTGGGACGTCGATCTCGCCGTCGATGATCGCCTGCCTGGAGTCGTCGAGGGCGCTTTTGACATCGTCGGGGATTTCGTCCCCGAGGGTCTGCCCGTAGACCGCCTCGACGCCGTCCGCTTCGAGGCCGAGTTGTTCGACCTCGCCGCCGGTGAACTCGTCGTTGACGACGGATTCGACCGCGGTGAAGACGGCGGTATCGACGCGCTTGACCATGCTCGCGAGGATGACGTCGGCGTAGTCGGATTCGCTCTGGGACTGGTCGGCGTCGACGCCGATCGCGAACCGGCCCTCGGATTCGGCCGCCTGGAAGACGCCGACGCCGGTCGCGCCCGCCGCGTGGAAGATGATGTCGGCACCCTGATTCTGGTACATCGATCGCGCGGCCTCCTGTCCGCCCGCGGTGTCGTTGAAGTCGCCGACGTAACTCGAGACGACCTCGGCGTCCTCGTTCGCGTACTCGACGCCGGCCGTGAAGCCGGCCTCGAACGATTCGATCAGCGGCGATTCGACGCCCCCGACGAAGCCGACCACGTTCTCGTCGGGATTCGTTTCACCGTCGCCGGCCGCAAACTCCATGTCGGTCAGCAGTCCGGCGAGGTGACCGACCTGGAACGACCCCTGTGGCTCGCCGAAGACGAAGCTCCGGACGTTGTCCGCCTCGACGACGGCGTCGATGATCATGAAATTCTGGTCCGGGTACTCGGGCGCGTTTCCGGACAACGCGTCCTCCTGTGCGAACCCGATACAACTGATCAGGTCGTACTCGCCGGACTCGGCGAAGTCGCGCTGTGCGCCGTCGAACTCGCCCGCTGACTCGGGTTCGGTTTCGTCGACGGCCACGTTGTACTCGTCCTGGGCGTCCTGTACGCCCCGCTGTGCCATGTCGTTGAACGAGTTGTCGCCGAGTCCACCAGTTGCGTACACCATTCCGACCTTAACGTCCGCCCCCGATTCGTCACCGAACCCGCCGACGCAACCGGCCATCGCCGCGAGTCCAGCAACCGTTCCCCCTTTCAAAAACGTCCGTCGATTTCGTGACATGGGCACGACTAGCGTACACCATCGATTTATACCCGTCGGAATCCTCGATGGTGCGTCGACGAAACAGGTGATCTATCCGACATCTGTTCCGTTCACGGCCGGTACGATCGATTTCCGGTTCGGTTCGGACCGAGCGAATCCGGGGAATCCGGGGGCGTTGACGGATCACCTCACTGCGGATCGGCGTCTGTCACCACCGACTCGACGACCGAACGGGCCTGGTCGACCAGTTCGTCGACATCGTCGCTCTCGGCGTAGAGCCGAACGTACGGTTCGGTCCCGCTCGGGCGCACGAGGAGCCAGGACGCGTCGTCGAACTCCAGTCGAACGCCGTAGTCGGTGTCGACGGCCGCCTCGGGGAACCGATCGGGCAGGTCGGTCTCGAGCGTGGCCATGACGTCGGTCTTGGCCGCGTCCGGACAGTCGACGCTAACCTTCCGGTAGGGACGTTCGGTGACCGGTTCCCGGAGCGCCGCCGTGTCCCCCGCGTCGGCGACGAGCGCGGCGACTGTGGCGGCGCTCGCGACGCCGTCGATCCAACCCCCGAACGCGGTGTGAATGTGTTTCCACGGCTCCGCGGCGAAGACGACCTCGGTGTCAACGCCGCCGCGCTCTCTGGCGATCCCCTCGTGGAGCGCCCCGAGTCGCACCCGCTCGACGCGGCCGCCCGCCTCGCGGACCTGCTCGTCGATGCGGGCCGAGGCGTTGGGGGTGGTGACGACGACGGGATCGTCGACGTCGCTCTCGGCCGTGTAGTGGGCCGCCACCGCGGCGAGGACGGTGTCCTCGTGGATCACGTCGCCGTCGGGACCGAGGACGACGAGCCGATCGGCGTCCCCGTCGTGAGCCAGTCCGAGGTCGAACGCGCCGGCCGCGAGGAAGTCGGAGAACTCGGCGAGCGTCTCGGGAGTCGGTTTGCTCGGCCGGGCGGAGAAGTGGCCGTCGACGGACGCGTTGACGCCGACCACGTTCGCTCCCAGCCGATCGAGGACCTGTGGCGTTGCGAGCGACCCCACACCGTTCCCGCAGTCGACGGCGATCGAGAGCCCCGCGAGCGGTCGTTCGTTCGGGGACCCCGCCTCGCTCCCGTCGCCGAACCGATCGCGGACATACGCGACGACGGCGTCGCGGTATCGATCGAGGATTTCGAGCCGGTGTGCCTCGCCCCACTCGTCCCACGGCGCGAGTCCGCGGGCCTCGCCGGTGACGCGGTCGTCGATCGCCCGCTCGGCGTCGCTGTCGTACTCGACGCCGTCGGCGAAGAGTTTGATCCCGTTGTCGGTCGGCGGGTTGTGACTCGCGGTGAGCATCACGCCCCGGCGACCGCGCGAGGCGAACGCGAGTGCGGGCGTCGGGACGACGCCGACGCGGCGGACGTCCGCACCGGCGCTCTCGAGGCCGGCTTCCATCGCAGCCGCGAGCGCTGGGCCCGTCTCCCGGCCGTCACGGCCGACGACGAACGTCGTTCCGGGGTCGCCCGCCGCCTGCCCGACCGCGAGTGCGAGCGACGGTGTAACCTCCTCGACTGGCCCCCGGATCCCTGCTGTCCCGAACAGTGTCATGGTGGCCCGTTCCGCAAGCAACTACTTATATGTCCGAGAAGGATCGTCGCCGAGAACCGGGACGTGGCGAGAGTGAGAAGAGTGGGGGGTGGCGTCTCGAGTTACTCGGGCAGGTCGTCGATCAGCACGACGGCCTCGCCGTTGATCACCGTCGCGTCGTCGTCCTCGTTGCGGATGACCGTCTCGAGACGGTACTGGTCGTTGCCGAGGTCCTCGACGATTTCTACGCGTGCGGAGACGCGATCGCCGATGCCGACCGGCCCGCTGAACTCGAGGTCCTGCGAGAGGTAGATCGTGAGTCCGGGGAGTCGGGCCAGCGCCGCACTGATCAACCCGGAGACGAGCGTCCCGTGGACGATGCGCTCGCCGAAGCGCGTGTCGGCGGCGAACCCCTCGTCGAGGTGGAGGCGATTCGTGTCGCCGCTGACGTGGGCGAAGGCGCGAACGTCCTCGTCGGAAAGGACCTTCTCGAAGGTCACGGTGTCGCCGACGCTGATCTGATCCGGATCGTCGACGGTCCGATCGAACTGCCAGTCGAGACTCGAGTGATCGATCGAGGGAATGGACGCAGGAACGCTGTCGCTGTCCGCACAGTTCGTGTCCTCGGAGGCGGGGAGCATGGCAGAGACTGCAGCACGGTTCGCAGCCGTCGCACTCTGCAGGAGGGTCCGGGTCATCGCCGTCCACGCGTTCGTCATGGCAGCGAAGTTACTCCCCCCAGAGTTCTGGTGTGACATCTACCCGCGCATAAGCGTGTGGGGGTTATGACTTCTTTGGCCGAAGCAATCCACACTTACTGTCCGAAATCGGGTATTACTGACTTTCGGATCGAATCTGTGGGGCCGTTCGATCGGTGGGACGGTCGAGATGGATTCGTCGAGCGGTCGAGGTCGTCCCGATTCCGGATCGGCCGGTTGCGATCGCGCGCCTACCAGCCCTCGACCTTGATTTCGCCGGCGTGCATCGCTTGTACGTTGCCAGGATAGAGCATTCACTCTCGCGGGCCCACGGAGATTCCGTCGATCAGCGGCGAATCCCGCCGATCGTCGACGTATACAGCGTCGACGTTATCGTAACGCGCCCCGGCGTGCGATGCCCTCGTGATCCGGTACGGGGACACTATCCGATACTCCCGGTACAGGACACGCCATCCGATGCTATCTGAACTACCAGATACCACGTACACCATTTCATGGTATCAGATGGTATCTGAGGGCAAGCTTTATTACGATCGGGGCCCTCCGTACAGTTGATGACGGACGACTCCGACCGATCGCTCTGGTTCCCGCCTGCGATGTTCACCGAACAGATGCAGGAGGCAGGCGAGCAGGTCGCCGAATCCCAGCAGGAGATGATGCGGAAGCTGATGCAGGCGAGTTCCTCGAACCCGTTCGAGAGCACGTCGGCACTCGGCCCGATGAACATGGGAACGGCGACGTTCAAGGCTCGCGTCCAGAGCGGCGGTCGGATCAGCATTCCCGGCCCGGAACGGGAAGCCCTCGACATCGAAGAGGGAGATATCGTCCAGACGATTGTCGTGCCCGTCAAACGCAACCGAGAGGATCAATCATGACTCAGAACCCTATGACGCAAATCTTCGACGCACAGCGCACCGCAGTTGAACAGTCCCAGAACCTCACCCACGACGCTCTCGAGGCCCAGAAGACCTCGATCAGCGCCGTCGCCGACGTCGTTCAGACGTCGGGCGCGATGTTCGAGTCCAACGCCGAACTCACGAAGGGCGCGATTCACGCCTACTTCGACGCCATGGAAGCCTCGCTCCCCGAAGAGGCAGCCGACTTCGACGAGGCCCGTGAACTCGTCGACGAAGGCTTCGACGCCGCCACCGAGGCCCAGTCGCAGTCCCTCGAGGCCGTCGTCGAGGCGATCGAGGAATCCGAAGCCGCCTACGACGAGTTCGCCGGCAACTACTCAGAAGTCGTCGACTCCTCGTTCGACGCCTTCCTCGAGGCCCACGAGCAGGTCGAGCAGAACGTGACGGCCGTCGCCGAAAACGTCGAAGAGGCCGCCGACGAGTTCGACGTCTCGGCGTAGAGAGCCCTCAGTCTTTTCACACTAGCACCCCAATTTTAGCCAATGGCAGACTCACAGCAGCCCCAGGCGCAGAACTGGAACGCATTCGTCGAACAGTGGAACGAACAGTTCCTCGAGACGCTCGAGGACAACATGGAGGCCCAGGCCCGGTTCGTCGAGAGCTGGTCGGAAGCCGTCGGCGAGGTCAGCGAGGACACCGAGATTTCGGACGGCGTCGAGGGCTACGCCCGCGCCTACGAGACGTGGATGAACGCCTCCCAGCAGATGGTCGAGCGAATGAACGACGCCCTCGAGGGCGAAGACGTCGAGATCGAGGAGTTCCGTGACGTCTGGCTCAACACGGCCAACGAGGCGTTCAAGGAGATCATGTCGACGACGGCCTTCGCCAAGATGACCGGTGAAACCGTCGGCGACGTCCTCGAACTCCAGCAGCAGGCCGACGAAGCCGCCGAAGAGACGCTGCACAACCTCGGCTTCGCGACCGAGGGCGACGTCGTGGAGGTCGGCGATCGTCTCGTCGAACTCGAGCGTCGCCAACACGCCGTCGAGCAAAAACTCGACCGCGTCCTCGAACACATCGAAGACGAGCAATGAACAACCCATACGCAACCGTTCTGGACATCCAGCGGCAGGCCTGGGAAGGTGCGGCCGACCTGGCCGACAAGAGCCGCGTCGCACCCGAGCGAACCGAAACGCTCGAGAACGTCGAGGTCGGCCAGACCCCGAGCGAGGTCGTCTACGAGGAGAACAAGCTCCGGCTCCTCCACTACGAGCCGATGACCGAGGAGCAACACGACATCCCGATTCTCGTCGTCTACGCGCTGATCAACAAGCCGTACATCCTCGACCTGCAGCCGGACCGATCGGTCGTCCAGACGCTGCTCGAGGCCGGCTTCGACGTCTACCTGATCGACTGGGGCGAGCCGTCCAAGCTCGATCGATCGCTCACCCTCGACGACTACGTTACCCGGTACATCGACAACTGCGTCGACGTCGTGCGCGAGCGCTCAGGCCAGGATGCGATCAACGTCCTCGGCTACTGTATGGGCGGCACCAAGTCGGCCATGTACGCCGCGCTCAACCCCGAGAAGGTCGAGAATCTCGCCCTGATGGCCGCCGGGCTGTGCTTCGCCGGCGACGGCGGCGTCCTCGAACTCTGGGGGGCCGAGAACTACTACGACCCGGAGAAGGTGACCGAAACCTTCGACAACGTCCCCGCGGAGTTCCTCGACATCGGGTTCGCGCTGATGGATCCGATCGCGAACAACCTGACGAAGTACGTCCGCTTCTACGACAACGTGGAGGACGAGGACTTCGTCGAGAACTTCGCCCGGATGGAGCGCTGGCTCGGCGAGGGGATCGACGTCGCCGGCGCCGCCTACGAGGAGTTCATCGAGGACATCTACCAGGACAACAAGCTGTACGAGAACGAACTCCACCTGAACGGCAAGCACGTCGACATCACCAACATCGACATGCCCGTCCTCCAGATCGTCGCGGAGTACGACCACCTCATCCCGCCGGAGGCCTCCAAGCCGTTCAACGAGAAGATCACCTCCGACGACACCGAGATCATGGAGTTCGCGACGGGTCACATCGGCATGTCCGTCTCCTCGCGGAGCCACGCCGAACTCTGGCCCGACGTCTGTGACTGGTTCGAGGCCCGATCGAGCGGGGACGGCGAAACACCGGCGGAGCCACGTGAATCCGACGCCGCGCCGGAGACGTCGGAGCCCAAAACGGCCGACGCAGCCCTCGCCGAAGACGTCGCGGGCGACGAGAGCGGTGCCGAGGGCCTGACCGACGGCAGCGCGACCGTCGATCGGAAGGCCGACGACCTCCCCGGTGAAGCGCGGTCCGACGAGGAGATCGCCGAACGCGCGGAAGACGACGTCCAGGAAGCGCCCGCGGAACCGGGCGAGATGGCCGTCGACGAGGCCATCGCCGAGGACGTCACCGACGAGGAGATCACCGAGGAGTCCGCGGACGACCTCACCGACCTCACCGGCGTCGGCCAGGCCTACGCGGAGGATCTCACCGAGGCCGGTATCGAGACGTTCGACGACCTCGCAGCCGCCGACGTCGCCGAACTCGCGACCGAAACGGGAATCTCGCCGAGCCGGATCGAGGACTGGATCGAGCAGGCGACGAACCGATAGCCGATTCGGTGGCTGAGTCCGATCGGGATCGGGCTTCGGATCAGGGTCACGGTCGTGGTCACGTCGGTTTTTGACACGGCTCTCCGGAACAATCCCGTCAGCCGGTGATATCGCCGATCGGCGGCAGGCCCCGGGAACGATCACCGGCGAGACTGGAGTCGGCGGCTGGCAACCGGTGAGGCCGAGCGGAAAACACGTTCGATTTGCTGTATGTTCTGTTATCCCACAGGTCGTTATTTAGCATCGGACGTGGAACGTTCCGACCATGTCTATGGAGGGACGCACCTGTGTCATCACAGGTTCGGCACGTGGCATCGGACGGGGTATCGCGGAGTACCTCGGCGAAGAGGGGGCGAACGTGGTCGTCAACTACCGATCGTCTGAGGGGCCCGCCCACGAAGCCGTCGACGCGATCGAGTCGGCGGGAGGACAGGCAGTCGCGGCGCAGGCCGACGTCTCCGTACGCGATGAGGTCGAACACATGCACGAGGTCTGCCACGAGGCGTTCGGGCCCGCCGACGTACTGGTGAACAACGCCGGCATCACCGCGGACGAGCAGTTCACGGATATGACCCGCGAGGAGTGGGATCGCGTGATGGACGTCAACCTCGGCGGGATGTTCAACTGTACCCAGGTGTTCTACGACGACATCTGGAACGCCCACGAGGGGCGATTGATCAACATCTCCAGCGTCGTCGGCAAGCAGGGCAACTTCGGCCAGGCGAACTACGCCGCCGCCAAGAGCGGCATGTTCGGCTTCACCCGAACGATCGCGCTCGAACTCGCGAAAGGGGGGTCGACCGCCAACTGCGTCGCCCCCGGCTTCACGCGCACGGACATGCTCGAATCCGTCCCGGACAAGGTCCTCGATCGGATCATCGCCGGGATTCCGCTCGAGCGACTCGCCGAGGTCGAGGACATCGCGGCGGTCGTCCAGTTCCTCGCGAGCGAGGACTCCTCGTACGTCACCGGCGAAGTGATCGACGTCAACGGCGGCATGGACCTTTAGGGGAGAGAGCGTCGCTGTCCCCTCGACCCGCGCAGTTCGGTCCGAACGTGTAGGCGGGACTGGTGGACACGATCCGTCGAAACGGGTTCGTACGCCCGCCCGGCTAAAATATATTTTAGCTAACAGTTAATCCCGCGAGCCCCCTCCTGTCCGGTGATGCACCAGACAGACCACGGCGTGCCCGTCAGCGGGCCAGGATTCGAATCGATCGACGGTACGGAGTCAAATCGAACCACCGTTCGCTCCCGGACGGACGGACGGACACGCCAGTACGGCCGACACGAGCGAAATCGTCACGACCGGAACCACGACGCTCGGCGCCGTCGGTGCGGACGGGGTCGTCCTCGCCGCCGACACGCGAGCGAGCCTGGGCGGCCAGTTCGTGACGAATCGAACGGCTCGAAAGATCGCGCCCGTCGACGATCGGACGGCCGTCGCGTTCGCGGGGAGCGTCAGCGACGCGCAGTCGTTCGTTCGGGGGTTGCGCGCCGAACTCCGGCTGTACGCGTTACGCCACGACGGGTCGGCGTCGATCGAGACGGCGGCGACGGTCGCCGGCGATCTGGTTCGACGGGGGACCTACCGGATCCTCGATCTCGTCCTCGGCGGGGTCGACGACGAACCGGCGGTGTACCAGATCGGCCCCGGCGGCGGTGTCATGCGCACCGAGTACGCGGCGAGTGGCAGCGGAATGCAACTGGCGTACGGCGCCCTCGAAGGTGCCTACGAGTCCGACCTCCCGCTGGCCGACCTCCGGGAGACCGCTGCCAGAGCCGTTTACAGCGCGACCGAACGGGATACCGCCAGCGGTGACGGGATGACGATCGCGACGATCACCGGCGACGACCTCGAAATCGAGGTCTTCGACGCCCCAGGGGACGCCGTCGCGGCGACGACCGTTTCGAGCGCGGAGGGAGCCTGAGATGGAGCCGAGCAGTCACCAGCAGGCATACGATCGGGGCAGTACCCTCTTTTCGCCCGACGGACGGCTCTACCAGGTCGAGTACGCACGGGAAGCCGTCGAACGGGGGTCACCGAGCGTCGGTGTGACGACCGACGCGGGGGTCGTCCTCGCGGCCCGAAAGCGACTCCGATCGCCGTTACTCGAGTCGTCGTCCGTCGAGAAGATTCACCTGGTCGACGATCACGTCGCGATCGCGTCGGCGGGACACGCCGCCGACGCTCGACAGCTCGTCGACGTCGCTCGCCGGACGGGCCAGCAACACCGGGTGCGATACGGGGAGCCGATCGGGATCGAGGCGCTCGCGAACCAGCTCGCCGATCGGATCCAGACGAACACCCAGCGCGGTGGCTCGCGTCCGTACGGTGCGGCGTTGCTCGTCGGTGGCGTCGAGCGGCGGACTGATGGCAGCCGACCGCGTCTGTTCGAGGTCGATCCCAGCGGAACCGCCTACGGCTGGGACGCGGTCGCGATCGGGACCGACGGGGACGAGCGAACCCGGTTCTTCGAGGACCGGATCGGCGACGCGGCGGGATCGGAACGCGCCGATCGCCGGTGGGGGACCCACACGGCGCTCGAGGCGCTCCAGGCGACGGTCGAGGACACGCTCGACCCGGCCGCGCTCGACGTCCGCTCGATCGATCCCGAATCGGCAACGGTCGAGAGAATTTCGGATGCCGAGATCGAGGGCCACCTCGAGGAAATCGCCTCGTAGTCGCATCGACCGACGGGAATCGCTCCGGTCCGGCGCGATCGGCTACCGACGATCGACCCGTTCGAACCTACGCGTCGGCCGCCGATCGCTGTACGTCGACGACGTCCACTCCCGCACCGACGTAGAGTGCGAGGACGTCGTCCCCGAGCGTTGCGGTGACGCGAACTGCGAGTGGCTCCTCCGAGAGGATCGTTTCCGACCACTCGTGACCGACGTTCCAGATCGGCCGGTTCCGGACGTCCTGCCCGTGTTCGTGGTAGAACGACACGATCGCCGGATGGTCGAGCAACGCGAGCGTCACCGGACAGCGGACCTCGGTGCCACAGCAGCCACACTCGAATTCGGCCTGGACGTGATCCGTGAGTTCGGCCGGAAGTTCGTCGGCGACGGCGGTCGCGGGCGTGACCAGCCGGGCGGTCACGTCGCCGCTACACTCCGGACAGACGCCGTCGTGCATGAGCGAGAGCCGATGCCGGTGGTGACGATCGAACGCCTCGGGAAACGTCTCGCCGTGAGCATCGAGTCCGGACGGCGGAAAGCCGAGTCGGAGCAGCGATCGTTCACACTCGCGACAGGCGATCGTCACGACGTTGTCGGTCGATCGTGCGGCGAGGGCCTCCCGGTCACAGAACGGACAGGCGTCCGAAAGGGGGACGGGCGGATGATCGACGCGGTGCGTGTACGCACCGGTCGCGATCGCTCTCGCGACCTGCAGGCCGGCGTAGGTGAGTTCGTACCCGTCGTCGTGCTTTCGAAGGTAGGGACCGACGAGTTGCTCGAGGTGGTAGGCGAATCCGGCGGACGTGTCGACGTCCGTTTCCTCGAACAGCGTCGAGAACTGGACGCGTTCCGCGTCGGTGCCCCGGGTCTCCGCCAGCACCGTCTCGAGAATTTCTAGCCGGATCTCGTTACCGAGCGCCTGAAAGGCGTCGCTGGGTGCCGAGACGCGCTCGGCTCGATCGGGGTTCGCGTCGAGCGGGCCCTGCACCGTCGCGCCCGAGTCGGGACCGCCGGCGTCCCCAGATCCGATCGTCGGCTCGTCCACGTCCTCGAACGACATGGGTCAGTCTTTCAGGGTCGAACAAAAGTAGGTGCCGGCAGCAGCAATCGAGAGCGTCCCGCGTCAGACGGTGGCCGGTCCCGACCGATCGGCTCTCGGGCGGGGGACGCGGCGTCGAGCGCGGTACGGAGTGGCGTCTCCAGCGTCGTTCATCCCGATCGTTCTCGGCGACGTTTCTCCTTCTCTAGGACCCGCACGTTCTCGATCCCGGTATCGGGGTACTGGCCGTCGTCGTCCTTCTCGACGGCCTTGACCATGTCCCAGACGACGTTCAGCCCCGTCGTGACGCCCTCGAGGGCCTCCATCTCGCAGCCCGTCTTCCCCGTGGTCTCGACCGCTACCTCGAGTTCGACCCGATCGTCTCGCAACTCGAACGCGGTGTCGACGTTCGTGATCGGGATCTGGTGGCACATCGGAATCGTCTCCCAGGTGTGTTTGACGGCCTGGATCGCCCCGACGCGAGCGGTCGCGAGCACGTCACCCTTCCCGATCCGGTCTTCCCTGATCGCCTCGATCGTCGACGGCTGGAGGTGGATTTCGCCGGCCGCGACGGCCCGGCGCTCGCTGTCGGGTTTGTCGCCGACGTCGACCATCTGGACGTCGCCCTCGTCGGTGGTGTGGGTGAGGTCGTCGGCCGCGGTACCGCGTTCGGGACCGTCGTCGGTCGCGTCCGCCGTCGGCTCCGATCGGTCGTCACTCATCCGTCTCACCCCACAGGACCGCGGGAAGTTCCGCGAGCAGATCCGACGCGAGGAAGCCGTGCGCGTCCCGCTCGGCCAGTCGTTCGCCCGCGCGGCCGTTCACGCGGGCGGCCGCCGCCGCGGCGTCGAGCGGATCGGCGTGCTCGAGCAGCGCGGCGACGATGCCGGCGAGCGTATCGCCGGTCCCGCCGACTTTCATTCCGGGCGTGCCCGATCGGCTGATCCGCGTTCGCTCGCCGTCGGTCACGACGTCCGCGGCCCCCTTCGCGAGGACGACGTGACCGAGGTCGGCCGCGAAGGACTCGATTTCGTCGACCGCCTCGCGCAGGGAGTCGGTCTCGGGACCGCCCATTCCCGCGAGTTCCCGGCGGTTCGGGGTGCAGACGAGCGTCGCGTCGGTCTCGATCTCGGGCACGATTTCCAGCGCGTCGGCGTCCACGACCGCCGGTCCCGTGTAGGTCGAGAGGAACGTGCGGGCGGCCTCGAGCGTCTCGTCCGCGGTGCCGAGGCCGGGACCGAGCACGACGACGTCGTCGTATCGCTCGGCCGTGTCGACGAGGTCGTCGACCTGGTCCGGCGTGAGGACGTCGTTCTCGTAGGACTGGACGATCAGGTCCTCGGCGTAGCCCTGGATCTCGCCCGCGACCGACTCGGGTGCGGCGACGAAGGAGAGTTCCGCACCGGCCCGCAGCGCGGCCTGTGCGGCCAGCGCCGGTGCCCCGGTGTAGGGACCGCCGCCGATGACGTACGGACGGCCCTCGCGATCCGCGGGCCGGGCGAGTCGAACGTCGCCGGGACCGACGAAGCGTTCCGCCGCCGCCGGAATGCCGATGTCAGCGACGGTCACCTCGGCGTCGAGATCGGAGAGGCCCGGCTTCTCGTCGTGGAAGGTGACGACGTGGTCGGCCGCCACGCCGTTTGCGGCGCGGTCGCCGCCGTCCGCGTCGAACCCGGAGGGGACGTCGACCGCGAGGACGGTCGCGTCGGACCCGTTGATCGCCCGCGCCGCCGTGGCGGCGGGTTCGCGCAACTCGCCGGTGATCCCGGTCCCGAGCATGGCGTCCACCACGACGTCGCAGTCCGGCAGTTCGACCCCGCTCGAGTCGGTCACTTCCCGGGTGTCGTACTCCGCCCGCTGGAGGGCGTCCCAGTTCTCTCGGGCGATCTCCGTCCCGATCGCGGCCGATCGGCCGAGCAAGAGCGTCGTCACGTCGTACTCGGGGAGAAAACGGACGGCGACGAACGCGTCCCCGCCGTTGTTCCCGCGCCCCGCGACGACGACGATCCGATCGCCGGGGTCGGCGATCTCCCTGATCCGCCGGGCGACGGCGTTCCCGCTCGACTCCATCAACTGCTTTCGCGGCACGCCGAGCGCGGCGGCGTTCTCGTCGACTGCGGCCATCCGCTCGCCTGTAATCATACGCAGGGGTTCGACCGGACGACCGTTCAAGATTGCGGAGGTCGCTCCCGTGGTTCCAGCCCCGTCGGCCTCGCGAGCGGGGCCCGACCGCGGCCGACTCGGTCGCAGTATATTTCGTGCTGGTCGGTGACAGGACTCGTATGCGAGAGGCTGTCATCGTCGACGCCGTTCGGACGCCGTTCGGGGCGCGAGGCGGGGCTTTCGCGGACGTTCACCCGCAGGACCTCGCCGCGGAGCCGCTGATCGCGCTCGAGGAACGGCTCGGATTCGACCCGCAGGAGACCATCGAGGACGTCATCTACGGCTGCGTGAGCCCGATCGACGAGCAGGGCGGCAACGTCGGGCGGATCGCCCCGCTGGTCGCCGGCTGGGGCGACGACGTGCCGGGCGTCCAGTTGAACCGAATGTGTGGCTCCGGACAACAGGCGATCAACTTCGCCGCGGGCGCGATCGCAACCGGAGCACACGACGTCATCGTCGCCGGCGGCGTGGAACACATGACCCGCGTCCCGATGGGAAGCGACTTCGGCGGCGTGACGGAGACCTACTTCGATCACTACGACGAACTGGTCCAGCAGGGCGAGAGCGCGGAACGGATCGCCGAGCAGTGGGGGTTCGATCGGCGCGAACTCGACGAACTCGCCGTCGAGTCCCAGCACCGTTGGAAGGCGGCGTGGGACGACGGTCGGTACGACTCTCAGATCGTACCCGTCCGGGTCGAGGACGACGACGAGACGCGCGTTGTCGACACGGACGGCCACCCCCGACCGGAGTCGACGGTCGACGACCTCGGGGATCTCCCGCTCGCGTTCAGGAGCGAGGGCGACGGCGTGATCCACGCGGGCAACTCGTCGGGGATCGTCGACGGCGCGAGCGCGGTGCTCGTGACGAGCCGAGAAGCGGCCGAAGAGCACGGCTGGGAGCCGATGGCCCGGATCGTCCAGACCGAGGTGGTCGGAGTCGACCCCGTTACGATGCTCACCGGGCCGATCCCCGCGACCGAGGGCGTCCTCGAGAAGACCGAATTCACGATCGACGACGTCGACCTCTTCGAGGTCAACGAGGCGTTCGCGTCCGTCGTCGCGGCGTGGCTCGAGGAAACCGGAGCTTCGTGGGAGGATACCAACGTCAACGGCGGCGCGATCGCCCACGGCCACCCGCTGGGAGCGACGGGGTCGGCCCTGCTCACGAAACTCGTCCACGAACTGGAGCGCCGCGGGGACGACGTCGGTCTCTCGACGATGTGTATCGGGTTCGGGCAGGGGATTGCGACGATCGTCGAGCGCCTCTAGCCGGCTGACCGTTCCGGCAACGACGGTTCCCCTTAGTCGATTCCGAGTCGGTCGGCGATCGTGTTCAACTGGATCTCGTCGGTGCCCTCGACGATCCGGAGAATGCGACCGAGCAGCAGGTGGTCGACGTAGGGGTTTTCCTCCGCGAGACCGTTGCTGCCGTGGACCTGGACGACGTCGTCGGCGACGTCCCAGAGCACGTTCGTCGCGAACCACTTGCAGATCGACGCCGCCTCGATCGCCGACCCGGACCGCTCGAGTTCCCACGCCGCGCGTAATCCGGCCGCGTCGGCCGCGTACGATCGCGCCCGGCCGCGGGCGAGTTTGTGCGAGATGCCCTGGAACGAGCCGATCGATCGGCCGAACGCCTCGCGCTGGTTCGCGTACTCGACGCCGCGTTCGAGCAGGTGCTCCGCGAAGCCGACGGCCTCGGCGGCCAGTTCCAGCCGGCCGAGCGAGAGGAACTCCATGGCGGTGTAGAACGCGGCGTCGACCTCGCCGAGCACCCGATCCTCGGAGAGGCGAACGTCGTCGAAGACGAGTTCGGCCTGCATCCCCTCCATCCCGACCGCGTTGTTCATCGCGCCCAGGTCGTACTCGTCGGCCTCGACGAGAAAGCAGGTGATGCCGCCGTACCGACCCGCCTCCGACTGGGGCGTCGTCCGGGCGAACACCTGCACGAAGTCGGCGTAGGGCGCGTTCGTGATCCACTGTTTGCGCCCGTTCAGCACCCATTCGTCGCCATCCGTTTCGGCCGACGTTTCCATGTCCGGCGCGTCCGAACCCACCCCGGGCTCCGTCAGCGCGAAGGCGGTCGACTTCTCGCCGGCGATCGCCGGTTCAAGGTAGCGATCGACCTGGTCACCCTCGGCGGCCGCGAGCAGCGGCTTCGGTCCCTCCGGGCCGGCGAGGACGAACTTGGTGAGTCCCGTGCCGTGGCTGGCGACGTGGCGCTTGGCGCGATACCACGTCACGGTCGAGACGCCCTCGCCGCCGACCTCCTCGGGGAGGTTCATCGCGTAGAACCCCGCGTCGGCGCTGCGCTTCCGGATCCGTTCGATGGCGTCGACGACCTCGTCGACGTAGCGCCCGTCGGGCCGGTGGCGAAGCCGGGGATTCGACCACGTCTCGCCCAGGTCCGACTCGATCGGGTCGACCTCCCTTGCGACGAACTCGTCGAGGCTGTCGAGCACGAGTCGCGTCTCCTCGTCGACGCCGAAGCTGACGCCGGACACCTGTTCCTGTGTCACCATACCACAGAGAACTGTCGGATCGCGCATCAATCCACCGGTCGAAAAAACGGAACCGACCACGGACGATCGGTCACGAAACGTTAACACACACCGGCATGAATAGGACCGGGTATGGAGTTCGGACTCGACGACAGGACTGCCCTCGTGACCGGGGGCGCGGGACGAATCGGGAGCGCGGACTGTCACGTACTCGCGGAGGAAGGCGCCGAGGTCGTCGTCCTCGACGTGAACGAGGAGGGCGCACGGGAGGTCGCCGACGAGATCGAAGCCGACGGCGGGGACGCCATGGCCGTCGGGTGCGACCTGACCGATCGGGACGAGGTTGCCGACACCGTCGAGGCCGTGCGGGAGGAAACCGGCGGCGTCGACGTCCTCGTCAACAACGCGGGGATGGTCGACGCCGTCGGCCGAGTGGGCGACCTGGACGACGACCTCTGGGATCGCGACATGGAGATCAACCTCACCGGGACCTACAACATCACCGAACGGATTTTCCCGGCGATGTGCGATCGCGGCTGGGGCCGGGTCATCTCGATGTCCTCGGTCGCCGGGACTCACGGCGGCTTCGGCCAGTTATCCTATTCGACGACGAAATCCGGACTCGTCGGCTTCGGCAAGACGCTCGCGCTGGAAGGGGCCCCCGAGGGCGTCACCTCGAATATCATCGCGCCATCGATCGTCGTCGGCCAACTCGCGGAGATGGACCCGGACGATATCGAGGACGTCAATCCACACTGGGCGGACATCGCCCGTGCGACCCCCGCGGGACACCTCGGCCGCGAGGAGGACGTGGCCAACCTCGTCGCCTACCTCGCCAGCGAGCAGGCGGGGTTCGTCACCGGACAGGTCGTCGGCGTCACCGGGGGCGTCGATCTGTTCACCTACTGACGCGGCGATCGGTTTTCTCGGGGACGATGGTCACGTCGGACGGTACAGCACGTCGATCAGTACCGGATCTCGAATCCGTCCTCGCCCCGTGGCTCGTCGTACTCGACCTCGACGTCGTCGACGTCGGCCGCCGGGCTGCCCTCGTGACAGAACTCGACCATCGATTCGACGGCGTCCTCGGGTCCCTCGAAGACCGCCTCGACGCGACCGTCGTCTAAGTTCTTGACCCAGCCGTCGACGCCGTGCTCGCGGGCCGTGTCGCGAGTCGTCGCCCGGTAGTAGACGCCCTGTACCTTTCCCGAGACGAAGACGTGGGCACGGGTTCGATCCGTCATGTACGAGCCATCGATCGCGATCGGCAAAAATCATGCTCGTCCGTCCGATCGCGCGTGTCGTCCGGACGGCGATCGCCCCGTGTCACTCGAGTTGTTTCCACTCCATGCCGACCGGGTCTTCGGGCGGTTCGAGCGGACTCCCGCGCAGTTCTGATCTGACCTCCGGTTCGTTGTACGATCGCGGCGCGACGTCGTTCGGGCCGTCGGGGTAAAACAACGACGCGAGCAGCTGTACGTGTCCGCGACCGACGCAGAGTTCGAACTGCCCGCCACCGTACATGTCGATATCGTGGTCCTCACAGTACTCGATCGTCTCGAACAGCGACCGGACGGTCCCGAACCGCGACGGTTTGACGTTACACCAGGTCGGTTCGAACGGCCGCCCGCGCAGGTCGTCCACGCCGTGGATCGGCGCGTCCCACGAGAGGCGGTCCGCGTTCGCCGCGAGAAGGTCCCGGACGTCCTCGGAGACCGCCGGGTCCTCCACGACGGCATCGGGGAACGATTCGAAGACCCGTCGGTAGAGCGCGGGGTCTGCCGGCTGATCGACCTCCGTCCCCTCGTACTGGCCCTTCAGGTCGAGCGCGCGGACAGCGCCGGTCTCCGCGAGCATCGCGAACGTCTCCTCGGTCCACTCCGCGGTCGGATCGAGTTTGAACTCGCACTCGGGGTTGACCGCGAGCGTCTCTTCGACTCGCGCAGGGTCGCCGTCCGGTAACCGCGCGCTGGCGACGAACCGAACTGGAGACCGCTCGCGATCGAGCAGCGACGCGAGCGTCGCGTCGTTTTGCTTGAGCGCCAGGTCGAGCGCGGCGCTCTCGACGGCCCAGCGCCGGTAGTTTCGGGATATCTCGCGCTCGGGCGGCTTCGTCGGGAAGAGATCCACGTCGTCGAGCGACCGGGAGAACTCGTCGAACGTGTACTCGCCCGCGAAGTCGAACACCGGCGGATCGGGCAACGCCTCGTGGTCGACGGCCTCGTAGGTAACGTCCTCGCCAGCGCCGAACTCGTCTCCCGCCAGCAGGACGAACGTCGACGTGACGCGGGTGGACCCGTTCGAGGTCTCCCGGCGACGGCTGGTCCGTTCCTCAGTCTCTACCGTCAGCGGGAGGTCCGCGACGCGATCGTACAGCGTCATTGCGCGTGCTGACGAGCGAGGCCGCAGACGAGCGTCGGAACGGCCACGGAGCTGTCGATACGGTCGAACCCGGGCGAGGATGAACGGGACGGGCGACGGTGCTGCACTTGGCGTTCCATCGAGCGATAGTATGGTGCGAATGGTACATAACTATTGGGTTACAACGGCCGCCGTTAGTTCCTATCGGTTCCCCATTACGGGCATAATTATCGCATATGGAGTCCCCTTGTGATTGAGCAGTAGTGGGAATATCACTCACGAGTATTCGCCTACGACGCGAAGCGGTTAGAACGAGAATTCACGTTGAGTATCGCGGCCCGAAGGCCGCGGTAGCGTACTTGCCTCGCTGTTCGAGTCGCGTAATAACGCGTCTCGATCGGAAATCCGGCCGGCGTGAGGTCGTCCGCGACGTCGGGACCGCGGAAGCGACAACCCGACGGTGTTCCAGCACCTATCCGCCTGCAGTGACCGTACGCCATCGAGACGGCATCCACTTCGAGTTCGCTGGCACCGACGACGCCGGCATCGTCGCGGACGCGCGGAGCGCCGTCGGCGAGATCAACGTCGTGAGCCACGCCCACGCCGATCACACGTTCCGATCGACCCCCGAAACCGTCGTCTGTTCGGCCGAGACGGCAGCGATCGCGGCGGCCCGGACCGGGATCGAATTCGAATTCGTCGAGCGCGCGGCGGGAATCGAACTCGTCCCGGCGGGCCACGTCGTCGGTTCCCGTGCGGCCCTGCTGGAGGACGGGGACAGCCGCCGCTACTGCTACACCGGCGACGTCTCGACGCGCGATCGGTGCTACCTCGAGGGGTTCGATCCCTCGGCCGTCGAGGCCGACGTGCTCGTGATCGAGACCACCTACGGCAGCCCGGAGTACCGGTTTCCCGCCCAGTCCGACCTCGAATCGGCGATCGCGGACTGGCTACGCGACGCCGCCGATCGGCCGCTGTTCCTGTTCGGCTACTCGCTCGGCCGCGCACAGAAACTCCAGTGGATCGCACAGAACGCAACTGACCGCGAGATCCTCGTCTCGGACACGATCCACGAGGTCACGCGAGCGATCGAGTCGGCGACCGAACTCGCGTTCGCCGGCCAGCCGTACGACTCCCTGCGGGGGCTGACCGACGAAATCGTGATCCTGCCGTCGAACCAGGCCCGATCGGACTGGGTCGAAACCGTGGTCGATCGCGAGGACGGACTGAAGGCGGGGTTTTCGGGCTGGGCCGTCGACGACTCGTTCCGCTATCGGGGCGGCTACGACGTCACCTTCCCGCTGACCGACCACTGCGACTTCGACGAACTCGTCGCGACGGTTCGCGAGATCGACCCCGAGGTCGTCTACACCCACCACGGCTTCGACGAGGAGTTCGCGGACCTGCTCGCGACCGAGTACGGCTTCCGGGCACGACCGCTGAAGCGCGACCAGCGGACGCTCGGGGAGTTCCGCTGATGGGCCTCATCGATCGATTCGAGGAGGAGTTCCTCGACGTCTCGGGTCGGCGAGCCACGCTGCGGGAACTCCTCGAACTACTGTTCGGTTCGATCCTGTTCGTTCTCGTCGCGACCGCGCTCGCGTACTACCTGCTCGGCGAGACCGTCGCGATCGGCGTCGCCGCAGTGCTCGTCGTCGTGTTCGGAACGATGCTCGTTTCGCAGGCCTACTGGGCCCGTGCTGGTCGCGGGGACTACGACGAGTAGCCGTGCTCGGCCTCGCGCACCGGATCCTCACCGGACTCGCCGCGGAGTCAACTCCACCGTAACTGTTCTGGCGGCTTCGGGGCATGCCAGCACCGAGACGGGGCCGAAGGTCGATGTCGATGTCGACGTTGACGGTCAGTCGTCGCCACACCGGTCGCTGGTTTGGCTAAAAACCGCTTAAAACCCCTCGCATTTCCGAACTCTCGAACCGAAACTGGCGAATAATGTCAAAGTTATGAAGCTGCCGATAGTCTCAAATCCCTCTGCAGTGAATCGGATTCAGGCCGATAGATGTAGTTATAGCTACAATTTCTAAATATTTAACCTACCAAATTTTTAAATAAGTTGAGTACTCACCTACAGCCGGTGGGCTCTCTTGTCACACGCCCCACCCCCTTCCAACGTCTATGAACGGTGATCAGTCGACGCTCGGTCGGTGTCCTGAGTGCGGCAGTTCGATCCCGAGCGGCTGGCAGCTAATCGAGTACGAACGCGAGGACGGAGCGGACGGCGTTTTCGCCGAGTGTCCATCGTGTTCCGAGGTCGTCGCGCCGAAGTGACACCGGCGATCCGGTCGTGCTGATCGCCTCTCGAATTCAAACAGAAATACGTTCAGTTCGCATCCGTCCCGTGCAGTTCTTTCACTGAAATACCTATAGTAGCAACTGAAACGATTCACACACTGATCGCAAAGCCGTCCTGCGATTAGGTGTGCACTGACTTTCAGTTGCTACTCTAGCTGAAGGACGACAACAGAGCGACGGGAACTCGATCGCGGCCATCCGGCACACGCGCAGTCGATCGCACTACCGGGAGTGACGGAATGTTCGGCAACTCGACGACTGGTTCGATGTCGGGATCGGGCACCTCGTGAACCGCCTCGGGATTGACCCGAGGCGCTCGCCTTGTCTCTCCGGAGGTCGAATCGACCACTGCAGCGTAGCGATCGTGCAACGCTTCCCCCGAGCGCACCGGCCTCGTGGACGATCGCGTAGCGCACGTATGAGGATACGGGAGCGATCCCGGGTCGCGATCGGAGTGTCCCGTTTCCTCGAATTCGTTCTACGGGCGAACGTGCTGGTATCGTGTCCCTACGGGTCTCGTCCACCAGTTCTGAGGAAATGGAACACGTACGTCTGGGCGTAGCCCGCGTACTCACCCCCGAGGCGGTCGCGTATCGCCCGGGAGGTCGCCGCATACGAGCCCCGATCGCAGTCGGGGTAGTACTCCTCGATCGCCGACCGGATCCAGGTGTCGAGCGGTACGGCCTCGTCGAAGCCGAGCGAAAAGAGGAGGACGCAGTCGGCCACCTTGTCGCCGACGCCGACGAACTGGGTCAGATACTCCCGCGCGGCCTCGTACTCGAGGTCGCGAGCCTCCGCTGGGTGGGCCTCGCCGGAGGCGACCATCTCGGCCGTTCGCACGACGTAGGGGGCGCGATAGCCCAGCCCGAGGTCACGGAGCTCCGCCTCGGTCGCGGCCGCGAGCTGTTCCGGCGTCGGGAAGGCGTGGTACGTCTCCCCGTCGAACGCGATCGGGTCGCCGTACTCGCGGGCCAGCGTCGAGACCATGTCGTGGATGCGGCTCACGCGCATCTGGGCCGAACAGATAAAGGAGATCAGCGTCCCGAAGGGCGGATCCTCGACGAGTCGCATGCCCCGATGGGCATCGTAGGCCTCCCGGACGAGCGGGTCGTCGGGGGCGGCCGCGGCGATCGCTTCGAGGTCGTCGTCCAGCCGCAGGAGGTTCCGCAGGACCGACTCGGCGTCGGTCGACGACTGCCACTCCAGCGCGTCGTTCCGGTGGCGGACGCGTATCACTCCGCCGGAAGACGACCCGTCTCCCGAGCCGTCGACGACGGTGTAATACCACGCCCCGGGTGCCGGTTCGCCGGTGTACATCTCGCCGTCCGATCGACGCCAGAGGTAGCTCTGGCCGCTCTCGAGCGTTCGGTACAGGTCGAACCCACCCGAAAGCTCGGCGACAGGGATCGCACCCGATTGCATTCGCCGGAGAGTTGGCGAGGGATGGCTTGGGCCTTTCGAACCGGTATCCGGGCCGAGAGTGCTTCGAAACGGCCCGCGTTCGAACACGCTACCTCGTCGTTACCGGCTGATTACCGGTCGGACGGCGGTTGAGATACCTTCGAAGGGGTTCTCGCGGCCGCAACGAGTACCCGTTCGCTGTCCGCGATCCAGCGACTGCCGTTCAGGGTTCGATCGCCCGGTGTGTGTCCTGTGAACAAACCCCGGAAAGTATTATGTCACCCACGCCGGATGTGTGAGTTACGTTCCGACCGATGATCCCGACCACCCCATCGACTCGCGCTCCGGCACGGACGAACGCCGGGACGCGCGGTCTCGCGTCCAGCCGAACCGGTGCTGGATTCGCGATCGGTGGTCGTGGACGGGATCTCGCTCGCTCCGTTTCGGGGCCGGTCGGGATCGCACCCGTCCGCGCCGCGTGACGTCGCGTCCGGCCGGACGGCGACACCCTTTTCGGACACGGTTCGACGCGTGTGCCTGGTGTGTTCGGCGGGTCCGGCTACGTCGATCGTGCGCGCGATATTCCCGCAGTGAACAGGCGCTGCTCCCGGGTTCGCGGGCCCGGGTGTCGAGTTCGACTCTCGACGGGGGCCTCATGAACGACCACAGTACCGTCGTCGCGGCGACGGTCACCGTTCGCGTCCCGCTACGCGCCACCGGTGATCTCGTCGACGGCGCACGACGCGTCGTCGATCGACTCGACGCGGTCGATCGACTCGAGACAGCGACCGTTCGAGGGATCTCGCCCGGCCTGAACGACACGACCGTCGACCTCCACGTCCGACTCGCGCTCGACGGCGTCGATCGGAGTGGCGACGAGGCAGACCTCCGGGACGAACTCGAGTGCGGTGCCGGCGTCGTCAGCGTCGATGCCCTCGAGGCGGGCGATGCGGACACGCCCCCGCTCGAGGCCGAGGTCGGCTGACCCGAGTCGTCGTTCCAGCGGGCCGATCGACGCCATTCCGTCGACCTCTCGCTGCGGCGATCGTTTATTACGCGCCACGTCGGATATGAGAAGTACGATGCTCGACGAGCGGGGGCGGCAGCTGTGGACGTACGAAGAGCCGCTCCGGTTTTTCGGCGTGGATATCGGGCGAATCATGACGGTCGTTCGTCTCTCGAGCGGCGGTCTCTTCGTCCAGTCGCCGGCCGAGTTGACGGTCGAACTCCGGGAGGCGCTCGACGAACTCGGGGCCGTCCGGTTCGTGGCCCCGGCGAGCAAACTCCACGGGCACCTGTACATGGAACAGTACCGGGCGGCGTACCCGCGAGCCGAACTGCTCGCCGCGCCCGGTCTCGACGTTCGGCGGGCCGACCTGACGTTCGACCACCTTCTCGGCGATACGCCCGACCCCCGGTGGGCCACCGATATCGACCAGGTCGCGATCCTCGGCCACCGATGGCTCACCGAGATCGCGTACTGTCACCGGCACAGCGGGACGGTCGTTCTCGGGGACGTCGGCTTCCACGTCGATGAGACGAGCCCGCTGCAAACGCGACTCCTCGCACGGGCACTCGGCGTCTACGAGCGGGTCGCACCGCCGATCGAGTACCGGCTCACGGTGACCAACGAGTCGACGTTTCGCCGATCGATCCGGGACGTCCTCGCGTGGGATTTCGATCGGGTGATTCCGGGGCACGGGGAGATCGTCGAGACCGGTGGAAAAGCGGCTGTCATCGACGGCTTCGACTGGGTACTGTAGAAATCGTCTTCGGGGGGCCTTACTCGTCGTCTCCGTCCCGATCGACGGTCTCTTCGCGGATCGTCATCCCCTTGCGGCCGAGGTGCTGGAGCTGACGACGGGCGAAGTCCTCTTCGCGGGTGCCACGCGTCGCGAGGACGTACACGAGCGCGCCGCCGGCGGGGCGCATCGTTCGACCGGCGCGCTGGGTGCCCTGTCGGCGCGACCCGCCGAGTCCGGAGGCGACGATCGCCAGGTCCGCGGTCGGCAGGTCGATCCCTTCGTCGCCGACCCGCGAGACGACGAGCAGGTCGCGTTCGTTCCGGCGGAACTCGTCGAGCAATCGTCGACGCTCGTGGTGTGGGGTTTCCCCGCTGAGGAAGGGGACGTCGAGGGCGGTCGCGAGGTCCCGGCCCTGGTCGAGGTAGTCGACGAAGACGAGCGCCTTCGAGTCGGGGTGGGCGGACAGCAGGTACCTGACCTCGTCGACCTTGCCCCGGTTCCGGGCGGCGATCCGGTACTTCTCCTGGCCCTCCGCCGACGCGTAGGCGTTGCCCTGTTCCTCGTCACCCCACGGGACGTACCGGATCTCGAGTTCCGGTTCGGCGACGAACCCGGACTCGAACAGCGCCTCCCAGTCGGTTCCGATCGGCGGACCGACGAGGGTGAAGATCTCGGTCTGGCGATCGTCCTCGCGGATCGGACTCGCGGAGAGGCCGAGTCGGTGCCGTGACTGCAGGTGGGTGCTCCGGCGGTAAACGTCCGAGGGAACGTGCTGGCACTCGTCGAAGATCACGAGCCCCCACTCGCGGTCGTCGAACAGCGACCGGTGGCGGTCCATACCCGCGATCTGGTAGGTCGCGATCGTCACTGGGCGAACCTCCTTCCGGCCGCCGTGGTACTGGCCGATCTGGCCGGGCTCGAGCGAGGTGTAGTCGACGATCGTATCGGCCCACTGCCGGGCCAGGTCTCGACTCGGCACGAGAACCAGCGTCTCGCCCTCGATGTGGGCCATCGCGCCCACGGCTGCGACGGTCTTGCCGCTGCCCGGCGGACCGACGAAGACGCCCTCGCCCGCCTCGGCGAACCGATCGACCCACGTCCGCTGGTAGTCCCGGAGCCGAACCTGGAGGTCGATCGGCAAGGCCTCGCCGGCATCCAGGTCGCGGTGGTCCCGTACCGGGTAGCCGGCTTCGTAGAGGATCCGTTTGATCGCAGCCTCGGATCCCTCGCGAACCCAGTCCTCCGTGTCGGAGATCGGCGCGTGAACGTGCTCTTCGTCGAGTTTCTGGCGAGCGACGTTCCCCATGATCTCGGCGCTGTTGGCTTCGAGGACGGTGTAGCCCTCCTCGTGGGTCGCGAGCCGGAACTGGTGGGCCCGGTCCCACTGGCTCTCGACCCAGTCTTCGAGCGCGTCCGATCGACGACCGAGCGCCTGTCGCATCGTTCGACGGAGGGCGTCGAAGCTGTCGTGGGGCGTCTGCCAGACGTCCTCGGGCCTGACCACGTAGCGATAGCCCTGGTCGCCGTTGGTGTCTGCGAGGTGGGCGAACTGGGAGAGTTGTGCGCGCGTGAACTGGGCGGGACGATCGACGACGATTTCGCGGCGTTTCGGGAACACGACCACGCGTTCCCGATCGGTCAGGTCCTCCAGTTCGCTGGGGTACCAGACGACCGGATCGGTCCCGACGGAGAGCCGCTGGAGGTCGCCGCCGTCGGCGAGGTCCTCGAGCGCCTCGCTGGCCGTCTCGTGGGAGACGTCGAGCGCGCGGGCGACGGCGGCCGCGGTCAGCACCGGCCGTCCGACCTCCTGTGAGGCGTCGTGAAAGTCCGCGAGCGAGAACCGATCGGCCGCGTCCTCGTCACGATCCGCGGTCGGCGTGGTGCCTTCGCTCGGCGCTGGCTGCTCGGCGTCGATCGATTCGTCGGGGTCGGCTGGCGAGGACCAGTCGTCAGTCACTGACGTGGCTAACGCCGGTGGGGGTAAACCGATTTCGCTCGGCGCGCTGGTGGTGTCGATCCGGGAACGGGGTTCGAGGACGCGTCGTCCGGCCGTTGGCCGGACGAAGGCGGTAGTGGTGAGCGGATACCGCACGGGGGCGTTGCGATGCAAACTAGATAACTATTGCGGTAATCCGTCCGAAACTCGGCTGCCGGCGTGGACTAGCCGACCCGTCGAGGACCGGCCCGAGTACTGTCGGATACCCGTCCGAGAGTACTGTCTAGCACCGATCCGACTGCCGTCGATCGCCCGTCCCCCTGGTCCTGGCACTGGACCGCGATTCGGCCGCTATCGACGGGGGACGAACCGGCCCCCTCGTCTGCTGGCGTCTCGCCCAACAGTATATCCCGGTGGACGGTGTACGTGTTCGCATGTTTCGTGCGATTCTCCCGGAAGGACAGATCGTCTGTGAGCGGTACGATCAGGTGGAGGAGGGAGTCGAACTGTACGACGAGAACGACCAGTTCGTCGCGTTCGTTCCGTACAACAATCTCCACGCGCTGGTCGACGAGGACACCTACCTGGGAGACGATCGATCGATCATGTAGCCGGCGACTGATCGATCGCTTCGAGCTGTTCGCGATACCGGTTCCTGACGGTGACGACCGTCGTCTGTGCGGTGTCGGCGACGGCACGCTGCGGGATCGTCTCGTCACAGAGCAAGCCGGCGGCGTAGATCGCGGCGGCGGCGAACCCGGTCGGCGATTTGCCCGAGTGTAGCCCCTGTTCGGTCGTCTCGTCGATGATTTCGACCGCTTTGGTCTCGACGTCCTTGTCGACGTCGAGTTCGGAGCAGAACCGAGGCACGAATTGTCGGGGATTCGTCGGCTCCAGGTTGATGCCGAGTTCGTCGGCGATGTACCGGTACGTGCGGCCGATCTCGCGTTGGTCGACCCTGGAGACGGAGGTCACTTCCTCGAGGCTGCGCGGAATGCCCTCCTTTCGACAGGCCGTGTAGAGCGCACTGGTTGCGACCCCCTCGATCGATCGGCCGCGGATGAGGTCCTGTTCGAGTGCCTGTCGATAGATGACGCTCGCAGTCTCTTTGACGGGTTTCGGGACCCCGAGCGCGCTGACCATCCGGTCGATCTCGGACAGGGCGTACTTGAGGTTCCGTTCCCCGGCGTTTTTCGTTCTGATTCGTTCCTGCCAGACGCGGAGCCGATGGAGTTGGCCGTGTTTGTCGGCCGACATCGAGTGACCGTTCGCGTCCCGGTTTCGCCAGTCGATCGTCGTGGTCAGTCCCCGGTCGTGCATCGACTGGGTGAGCGGGGCACCGACGCGGGAGAGTTCGTCGTGCTCCTGTGCATTGAAGGCACGCCACTCCGGACCGTAGTCGATCGGATCTTCCGTGAGAACCAGCCCACACTCCTCGCAGACACGCTCGCTGCGGTCCGGGTCGTGAATGATCGTGTCGGTTTCGCAGTCGGGACACAGCCCGGGCTCCGCCTCCTGGGAATCGGTCCTGGTATCGATGATAGACTGCGTCATCAGTACCGGGAGCAAACCGTGCGGACACTGTAAGGGGTTCACATGGTTTCGCGGGAAACCCCGACTTACTGTGAAACCCAAAGAGAGAAGGAAGATGACCGACACTCCCGTCCCATCCGCCCGTTCGGGCGGACGACGTTCGTGCCGAAACCGTGTCCCATCGGTTACGTCCGGGCGCGACGGACCGATCGACGATCCGACGCCCCAGCGTGAGCAACGTGAACACGCCACATGAATCGTTTCCATCGTTTCGGTGAGGTCACGAAGTAAATCGCGTGTTCATCGCGTAAATGGGTGTTTCCAGTTCGAACCGACGTTTGCTTTTATGTCGTTGCAGTCGAACGTTCTGTACTAGTGCCGTGTTGCCGATCTGCCCGCCGGACCGTGGTCGACGCCCGTGTCCCCGCGTCCGCCAACGACGTACGCCAACGATACGTCCACACAACCGTTCGATACCAACAGTCGTCGCGTCCGATGTGATGCGACGTCGCTGGAGTCTGCGGGATCCGCGGAGACGCTGGCCGCGAAGACGATCCGTACCGTGTTTGCAGCCGGTGCAAAACGTGGCCGTGCTTAAGAGTGTCACTGTTGGTGTACAACTTGGTGTGTCAATCGTGATTGCGAGCCCAACGAACGTACAACGGTCACTGTCGGTCCCGCAGTCCGGTGATCTTCTCGATCGTCGACTCTGGGAGTGCTGGCGTGGACGACCAGCGTCCGGAGGTCAGCGATAATGTCTTCGATCGATACATCGTTACCTGACGAAATCGCCTCCGTTGCGGATTCCGACGAAGAAGAGCGACTCTCGAAGGACGTCATTTTCGAACTGCTGAAGAACCGCCGCCGCCGAGAAGTCCTCACGTACTTGCTCGAGGCCGACGAGACGGTCACGCTCGGTGAACTCGCCGAACAGATCGCCGCCTGGGAGAACGACACGGAAGTCAACGCCCTCAGTTCGGATCAGCGTAAACGGGTGTACGTCGCCCTCTACCAGACCCACCTGCCCAAGATGGACGACGCCGGAATCGTCGAGTACGACCAGGATCGGGGGCTGATCTCGCTGTCGGACAACGCCGATCTACTGATGATGTACCTGGATACGGATACCCACCGACAGGACCGCTGGGATCGGTGGTACGCCCTGCTCAGCGTGATCGGGGCGGCCCTCGTCGGCGCCGCGGTTCTCGGCGTTCCGGTGCTGTCCGCGATTTCGCCGATCGCGCTCGCAGGCGTCGTCGTCGTCGCGTTTTTCCTGCTGTCCGTGGCCCACGTCGTGACGAACCGGCAACGCGAACAGTCGGTCGACGGGAAACTGTCGCGGATCGAGTGACCGCCGGTCGGTGGCGCGTTCGCGAACCGGTCGCCGGCCCGGTGTCGATCGCGTCTCCCACTCTCCCCGCGTCGCCGATAGAGCGGCTTCGATTCTACCTGAGAGATCTTTTCCGGAAAGGACTGTTACCGCTGTATCCGAAGCGGTCGTACGACGCAACTGCGAAATCGTCTCCGCGTGACCGATTCCACGGGATCGATCGTCGCCACTCGAGCGGATCGACGGACGAACCGATCCGTGACGGCGGGACCGGCACAGAAAACGAAACCGGAGACTACCGGTTGCGAGCGTTGTGCTGGACGTCGACTGCGGCGTCACCCAGGAGCGTGAACTCCTCGATGTTCCCCTCGAACCAGTAGGCGTCGAGCCAGTCCCCGACGACGCCGCGAACGGCCGCCCCCTCGACGACGTCTTCGTCGTCGATCGACGCGCCCTGGTAGTCGGACGCGACGACCGAACCGCTGGCTTCGAAGGCGTAACTCGAGACGTCGTCGGACTCGGTGCCGTCAATGACCAGCGCGTGTGGCAGGAACTCGTGCTCGCCGTACTCGCTGACGTCGATCTCCTCCCCGTCGAGGAAGACGTCGGCCTCCCCGTCGGTGAACGTCACGTCGGTCAGCGCACCCGAGAACCGGAACGTCTGCGTGGTGTCGGCGATCGAACTCTGGACGGTCGACCCCGAAACCGTCGTGGCGTCGTCGTCCGGGTCCGCGTCCGCGTCGAGTTCGATCGTTCCGTCGACGGTAATCTCGTAGCTCGCCGGCGTCCCCCGACCCTCGACTTCGAGGACGTGGGGCAGGTCGGGCCCGTACTCGGCCGGGTCGAGTTCCTCACCGTTTTGCACCGCCGTACCCGGGCCGTCGACGGTCAGTTGCTCGAGGTCGCCGCTGAATCGGAACGCGTCCTTCCAGTCGGCGACCACGCCGTGGACGAATCCGTCCTCGATGGTGTCTTCCTCGTCGATCGAGGCACCGTCGACGGTAGCCTTCTCGACGTCGCCGTCGACAGCGAACTCGTAGCGGGTCGCGTCCGACGAGTCGCCGTCGATCAGGATGACGTTCTCGAGGACGTCGTCGAAGTCGTCGGGGTCGACCTCGGTGCCGTTGACGCGGACGGCCGCGTCGCCGTCGACGCTGAGCCGTTCGATCTCGCCGGCGAACCGCCACGCGTCGAGGTAGTCGGCAACGGTTCCGCTGGCGTGTGTCCCGTCGACCTCGGCTGCGTCGTCGATCGTCGCGTCGTCGTCGGTGCTCGGCTCGACCGCGTCGCTGACGACGAACTCGTAGCTCGTCGTGTCGCCCGTGCCGTCGCCGTCGAAGACGACCACGTTCGGGAGTTCGTGGTCCGCGTCGTCGGCTGGCTCGTCCTCGGCGGCGGAGCCGGCACTCGAACCGGAACTACCGCCCGATGCGGCTTCTTTTGCGGACGTGGGAACCCCGTCGGGGATCGAGAGGTCGGGATCCCGCGAGACGCCGCTGGCGACGTTCACGGACGATCCGCTCGCCCGCTGGATCGTTCCGCGGTAGCCGCCGCTCTCGAAGGTTGCGCGGCCGGGCGATCCGTTGGCTCCGGCGACCATCGCGTATGGGTACGGCCCGTCGGCGAAGTGAGAGTCGCGGATCGTGACCGTCCCGCCGTTCCAGACCCAGACCGGGCGGCCGCTCGTCTCGATGAACCCGCCGTAGCCCGGGCCGTAGTCGGTGGTATCGTTGTACGCGACGCAGTTGACGATCTCGTCGTTGCCGCCTGCACACCGGAACGTCGAGACGCCGTTGTTCTTGCCGAAACAGTTCTCGAAACGAACGCTGCCGCCGTAGGCGGTGTTGGAACAGTAGAACCCGTTGTTCGGGTACCCCTGCACGTTGCAGCGGCGGAACGTCACGTCCGCATTACTGTTCCGGTGCATGAAGACGGCACCGGGGCCGTGGACGAAACTCGCGCCCTCTTTCGTCGCCCCGTCGCCGAGGTAGACGTTCTCGACGAGGATGTCTCCGCTGCCGGCGGTGATCGAGATCATGAACTGGCCGCCGCGGTAGAGACCCTCGAATCCGATGTTCCGGACGGCGGAATCGCCCCCCTCGATGAGGATCAGGAAGTCGTTCCCGGTCGTGAGGTCGATCAGTTTGTTCTCGTAGGTCTCGCCGCGACCGACCCTGACGACCTGTCCGTGCGCTTTCACGACGTCGTAGTCGTCGTCCGCGCCGGCGGCGCCGGTGAACGCTGCCGCCGCGGTCGTCGCCCCGGCGAGCTTCATGTACGATCGTCGGTGTAGTAATCCGCTATTACCGCGCTCGTCGGCCGACTCGGCGCCGGTATCGACGGTCCGCTCTTCGTTCGGTACTGAAGGGTCGCGTGTCATACAGACGGTAATCCGAGACTACCCGCATAAACTTTCCCATCTACTTAACCTAAATTTTACAGACTATAATAGATATCGTAGTGTTCGTTACGTATTATATGAGTTTTCTGCTCTGGAATTATACGAATGGAAAATTTCGAACGGCGTACGGGTAACTCCGGGTTACCTGAACCTGACGGCCCGATCGAGCACCAGCGGAGCGGGTGCTCGGCTCCTGTCGCTGAGGTGACCGCTCCATCGATCGCTCCGTGAACGATCGAAGGCCGGAATCTCGATCGTCCGTCCGGGGACGATCAGCTATTACACGTCACTCGGAGAGAACGCCCGCGACTGAAGTCGCGGAGAAGTCACTACGGCAATCGACTCCCGATACCGGGCCAGAACCGATCGGATCGGAAAACGAGTGGTGGAACGGCGGCGACGAGAAGAGCGGGAGTATCGAGACGGTGACGGAAAGCGGAACGCCGTTTCGGCCGGGGCGGGAAGCGTCAGCGGCAACCGGGGCGGAGGCGTTCGAAGGTGAGGTCCGGAGGACCGGTCGGCGTCAGCGGGGGTCTCTGATGGCGGGTGCGTCAGCGGGGACCGGTGGAGGGAGTGGCTCGTCGCTACTCGCTGGAGCCGCTGGCGGCTTCTTCGGCGGAGGTCGGGACGCCGTCCGGCATGAACGCCTCGGGATCGGTTCCGACGTCGTCCTCGAGTTGAACGGTCGAACCGGCGTGTTCGGCGATGCCGGCCTGCTCGTCGTAATCGGAGTCGCGAACGGTGACGGTCGTCGCGCTCCCGTTCGCGCCGGCGTCGATCGCCGTGTTCTGTCCGTTCATCTCGATCTGGCAGCCCTCGACTTCGATCGTGCCGGGTGCCCACGCCCAGATGCCACGTCCGGCGTACCCCTCGTCATCGACGTAGACGCTGGAGTTGGTGACTTTGCTGCCTTCGGTCGCGAGGCGGAAGTGCGAGACGTAACAGTTGGCGGCGAAACTGCCGTCGATGTGGACCGTCCCGCCGCCGCCGGTCCCGGGCGCGGACGCGTAGATCGCGTTGTCCGCGTAGCCCTGGATGTTGACGTTCTGGATGTCGAGGTGGCCGCTGTGGTCCGGGTGGACCCAGAACGCGGTCTGGCCGTGGCCGCTCGAACTCGCGTTGCGGTCGTCGGCACCGTCGCCGAGATAGACGTTCTCGACGGTACTCGTGTTCCCACCCGTGTCGGCGACCCCGAACGTCGCGGAGCCGGTCCCGGAGGTGTTCTTGCCCTTGAACCCGATGTTTCTGATCGTCCAGTCGGTTCCCTGGGCGGTGATGACGATGTCCTTCCCGGTGGTGAGGTCGATCAGTTTGTTCTCCCAGGTCTCTCCATCGTCGACGTTGATGGTCTGACCCTCGGCCGGGATTTCCTCGTACTCCTCGTCGGCCGTCGCGGAACCGGCCACGCCGGCGGTGACCGTCGCGGCTGCGGCGGTCGCGATCGATCGCACGTAGTTCCGGCGACTTAATCGTATGTTACGGCCGTTGTTCGGAGCGGTGTCCGCTTCGGACGTACGGGGATTCTGCGCCATACAGTTCCGTAACTTCGGCTTACACTCATAAACTTTTCCTTGCCAATATGGATTAAATTTACAGAATGTATTCCTCGCACTACAGAATCGGTCAGAATGTACGGGGAAATAGTGCCAAAGTTATGACTGTAGACGCTGAACTGAAGCGGTCGACTGGCGCGACAAACTCCACGTTTCCCGAGTAAATACGCCACTACCGCTCGATTTCGGCGGTCGTACTGCCTGAGGGACCCCGCTCGGTAGGGTCACGGTCCTCCGAGAAACAGTCGACCAGTTCGGGCAGTCACGGATTACGATCGACGGAATCGATCGTTACCAGGCTCGATCGGCGAACGTGAGCGTCCAGTTCGAGGGGTCGGCGATGGCCGTCCCGGCGACGGTCCACTCGTGACCGCCGTCGGTGGCGAGCGGAACTGCCAGTTGGGTCGTCGGCGAGGCGACCCACGAGAGCGGGGGCGACGCGTCCGAGACGAACCCGAACTGGGCCAGCACCAGGGCCGACATCCCGTTCCCGCTCGCACAGAGGAGGTCCGCGTCCCGACGATCCGCGACGACCCGCTCGAGTATCGCGCGGAGTCCGTCGGTCCGGTGTCGCGTCGACGCGAGCGGTGCGACGTCGAAGAGACGGGTCAGCACCGTGCCGTCACGTTCGGTCGTCGTTCCCGCGATCACTCCCGCGATCGGTTCGCCCCAACGAGTCGCGAGGTACGCGTCGATCGACCAGAGCGGGTTCCGGAACCGCCACTCGTAGAACCGCTCGTCGCGGGTAGCGTGCAGCGCCCCCGGCGTCGCCCGGTCCGCGAGCGTCACGAACTGCTTGACCGGCACGTCGGCGAACCGGTTGACGGTCACGTCCCCCGGGCTCGCGACCAGCGTCTCGCGTGCGCGGTGATATATCGAAGCCGGCGGACGGGCCACGCGCGAGAGGTGCGTCGATCGCCCGCCCCCGCCGTCGAGCACCGCGGTCGGTCGCTGCAGTCGATAGTACGTCGGGACCGCTCCGACGGGTTCCCAGCCCAGTGCTCGACGCGTCGAGACGTCCCTGCCGCTCGCGACGTTCGTACAGAGTGCGAAGTCACGGCTCCGGCAGTGCGATTCGAGCCGTTCGAGGAACCGCGACTCGAGCCCCCGGTGGCGGTCGTCGGGCCGGATCTCGACGTCGGCTGGCTGTCCCACGCTGATTCGCCGATCGCCTGCCGCGAACGCGAGCGTGAAACACGGCACAGCGCCGACGATATCGCCGCCACGCTCGGCGACGACCATCGGGACGCCGTCGGCGTACGGGTTCTCCTCGTACTTCCACCGGAACCACGCGTCGACCTGTCGTCTCCCGCTCGATTCGTACAGCGCGAGGACGTCCGCTCGATCGGCAGTCGTGTACGGTCTGACGACGACGTCTTCGTCGTCCCTCGAAGCGGGTGTCCGTTCGGTCGATCGATTCCTCCAGGACCCGGTCGTCGACTCGCGACCGGACGACCTGCTCGCTGACTCGTCCCGTGCCATGGCGATCGGTGAGCCGACCTGACGACCGATGCGAGCTTTGTTAGGAGCGTCTTTGGAGCGACTACGACTCGCCGGGCGGTTCGCTGTCGACGGCGTACATCCGGAACTCGTCGTTGGAGATCACCTTGTCCGCGCTCGGATCGGTCTCGACGCCGGCGATCGCGTCCTCGCTGTAGTCGAGTTCCTGATAGACCCCGACCTCGCGGGTTTCGTCCCACTCGGTGATGGTGAGATAGTAGTCGGTGCCGTGGTACGCACCGCTGTAGTTCCCGGCTTCGAACTCGGTGGCGTTGACCTCGCCGCTCGCGGCCGATGCGCCGCTCAGCACTCCCTCGCGTTCGACGCCGTTGATCCCGTGATCGTACCGGTACGGATCGTAGCCGAGTCCGACGTGTGGGCGTTCCTCGGCGGCGTGGTCGAACGCGGATTCGTAGCCGCTGTACTTCTCGTCGGTCACGTGCTGGTTGGGATCGTAGATAAGTGGCGACGAGAAGACCGTCATCAGACCGAGGACGAGACAGGCCCCGAGTACCACCGCGGCGATCGCGTTCGCACCGGGTCGCGAGACGAGCGACGAGAGGCCGCCGATCACCTGTGCGATGGCGATCCCCGCGAGGATCGTCACGAGGACGAAGATGAACCCGACCTGGCGAAACGCCATCGTCGGCGTGCCGAGGATGTAGACCAGGAAGATCCCGCCGAGCGGCACCAGCGCGAGGCCGAAGTAGGTGACGAACGACTTCGTCTCCCGATCGAGTTTCGTCCGCCCAATCCACGTCGCGAGGACGAACAGGCCGACGACGAGGGCGATCAGCGCCATCTCGAGGAACAGTTTGACGAACAGTTCGCCGAGACTGGCACCGATATCCGTCAGCGACGACTCGGCCTGGTCAACCTCGGCGCCGGCGCCGATGTCCGCCACGAACAGTCCGTAGATGAGGCCTCGGACGGCGCGTCTGAACGTCTCGCTGCTCATCACCCAGAGGGTGAAGAGCGACCCGAGGACGACCGTGTGGGCGTAGGTCGTCGGATGCTCCACGATCGGGTGGTCGTCGTACCGTCTGCGAGCGAGGAACTGGACCCCGGCGATCGCTCCGAGCAGGACGACCACGTTGAGCATCTGCTGGGGGTGGACGAGCAGGAGCGTGATCCCGGTCACGTAGATGAGGACGCTAAAGGGGGACAGCCCGAACGGCAGCCGTTCGATCGTCGCCCGCCGCCGGAGGTACGCGACGAACGCAAAGATGACGACGGGGGCCAGGAAGAGCGCGTTCGAGTTCGTGTGTACCCCCATGTGCGTCGCGATGTTGTTGATCGGCAACACCATCCAGGAGACGATCGCCGCGACGCCGATCGCCAGTTCGTCGCCGGTCACGTCTCGAACGACGAGGGGGACGAACAGCAGGAAGGGGACGAACAGCGCGACCACGGACAGGAGCAAGCCGCGTTCGATCGGAACGCCGCCGACGAAGTGGAAGATCGACGCGAGCGAGTGCAGCCCCGGATAGAACAGTTCGTGGGGAGCGATCTGCCCCTCGACGATGTCGCGCGTCCAGCCCAGATGCGTCAGCGCGTCACCCATGCCGGAAAAGCGGTAGTTCCGGATCAGCGGCAGGCTCACGATCGCCGTCGTCGTCAGCGCACCCAGTCCGATCCCGATCGCCTGCGGGCGGCCCCGGTAGGCCAGGGCCGTACTGACGGCAATCGCCAGTGCGATCGCGAACGCGGCCCACGTCACCGTCGGTGTCGCAGTGTACAGCGACGCCTCGTAGGCCGTCGCCGGATTCGCCCGCGCGACGAGAATCCCGATCGCGACGGCGGCGAACCCCACGGCGAAGGTTCCGTCGACCGTCGCCCGCCTCATCTCGTCTCCCTCCCGACGCGTTGCGATGGGTAATCGATACGCATACGCATGTGTCGAGAAGAGCCACGGCTATCGTGCGGTTTGTTATATTGCTCCTACGATAGGGGCCAGAATCCGACGGTCCTGGCCACCCAACCGACCGCTCCCGCCGATCGGACGGGTACCGACTGTACGGTACCCCTGACGGTCAGGCGCGCGTGGCTACGAGTCGGTTTCTTCGTCGCCGACAGTTCAACGGTGGTGGCGATTTTTGTACGCGTTCGTGATCCGTCCAGGGCGAACGCGAACCCCCAGTTATGGCCTTTACCATCACCGATCTCACCGCCGACGGGACGACCCTCGAGTGTACGGTTCGGGCGTCACCCGATCTCCAGCGGTTTCTCACTGACGAACCGTTCAGGACCAGCTACGACGTCCCGATCGAGGACGTTCCCGAAGGCGTGCTCGCCGTTCCCGCGCTCGCACAGCTCTGTCCCGTCGCGTGGGCCAACGGGGCCGACGTCTACGTCGACGAGGTAGACGCGACGTTCGCCCGCGCGCTCGAAGACGTCAAGGCCACGCTGCTCTCGATGTACGACTTCATGGAGGGCGGGCGACTCTTTGTCCGTCGGACGATCGATCCCGAACCTGCTCACGGGACCGACGCGCCCGATTCAGACCGTGCCGGGGACGCGGACGGCGAGAGCGGTCTGCTGTTCACCGGCGGCGTCGACTCGACGTGTTCGTACGTTCGCCACCGCGAGGAGTCTCCGACCCTGATCAGTATTCGCGGCTGGACGATCACGCCCGATCGCGACGACGACGAGAAGTGGGACCAGTTGCGCGCGCGCGTCACGCGATTCGCCGACGATCACGGCCTCGATACGGCGTTCGTCGAGTCGAACGTACTCGCCGCGCTCGATCACCCGATGTTGCTGGCCCACTACAAGCGGTTCGTCGACGGCGCGTGGTACAGTTCCGTCGGCCACGGACTCGGCCTGCTGGGCCTCTGTGCGCCGCTGGCCTACGCGCGCGCGATGGACGACATCTACGTCGCCGCGACCCACTGGGAGGGAATCGACCTCGAGTGGGGGTCCCGGCCCGACATCGACGACTACGTCCGGTGGACCGGCACGCAGTGCCACCACGACGGCTACGGCCTCACCCGGCAACAACGGGTGGACGTGATCGCGGACTACGTTCGCGACGCGGATCCCGACCTCCAGTTGCAGACCTGCAACGATCGCATGGACGGCAACTGCGGCGCGTGCGAGAAGTGTTACCGGACCGCAGTCGGGCTTCGGCTCTCGGGGCTCGATCCGACCGATCACGGCTACCCCTTCGACGACGCGGACTACCACGACCTGCGCCGATCGCTCGAACGCGGCGAGTGGGTGCTCGGCCAGGACGAACGGTACATGTGGGAAGACATCCGCGATCGAGTCCGGGAGACCGAGCCAACCTCGCCGCCCGAACGCGCGTTCTTCGAGTGGCTCGCCGACGCCGACCTCGAGGATCTCGTCGCGGAGTCTGCGCCGCCGCTTCTCGATCGACTCCTCCGAGCGGGCGCGCGGAACGCCCCGAATAGCGCCTACAACGCGCTCTATCCCGCTTACTCGACGGCGAAGTCCGGGTTCGACCGCGTTCGATCGCGCTGATCGTCGTCGGCGTCGCCCTCCAGTAGTCGCGGGCGATCCTGGTTTCGTTCACCACACTGAACGGTGACACAGTGTGAAGATAGCGGGACCGACTCCCCGGCCGTTCTCTACGACCGATCGATACGGGCGTTACGATTTCGGAACTCGAGAGTTCGTCCCGTGGTGGCGCTGTCTTCTCACCGGTTCGATCGAACCCGGCACCGATCAACCGCGCCCTGACGGACGACTCCGTCCGGATACACCACGAGCACCGCCGGGCGGACCGCCGCTCTCCCCGAGCGGGTAGAACGTGTAACCGTGGGACACTGTATCGGCAGACCGTCGAGGCCGTTCACGATCCGATTCGGTGCGATCGCGCCGGAACGATACTCCGTCTACTCCATGTAGCCGAGTCCCTTCAACCGGTCCTCGACGTCGGCAAAGTCGTCGTCGACCGTATCGCCTTGCTCGCGCTGGGAAACGTCGACGCGTTCGACTTTCGTCGTCGACGGGGGCGCGTCCGGGTCGAAGGCGTCGAACAGCACCCGTCCGTCGGCGTTCTTCGGGACCGGTTCGCCGATTCCGTGCAGCAGGGTCGGGGCGACGTCGACGACGCGTGCGCCGCGCAACGTCGCCCCCTGGTCGATCGACGGTCCGCGACAGAGGACGATCCCTTCCATGCGGTGGCTCGCCGTGGTCGATCCCGTATCGCCGAACGGTTCGTCCGTGATCGAGTTGCGTGCCTCGTAGCCGTCGATGGCGTTGACGATGAGATCGGGAGAGGCGTCGTCGGTGGGGAACAGCTCGTCGCCGTCGAAGACCTCGAGCAGGGCCGTCCCGTCATCGTCGGTGACCGATTCGAAGAGGGCGACGAGTTCGCGCTTGAGTTCCGGGACGTCGCCCGGGTCGACGACCCCGTCGTCGAAGCGATCCGTATCGTTGATGTAGACGTTGCCGGCGTCGTGAACGAACGCCGTGGTCCGATCGTAGTCGACGTCGTAAAGCGCGTGATCGCCCGGGATCTGTTCGGCGACCGAGTCGACCAGTCGCCGCGGGAGCGTCGAGACGATCAGTTCTTCGGAGATCCCCACCCGATCGAGCGCATCGGTGATCCGGTCGCGCGAGATGCCGAGACTCGCGAGTGCCCCCCGCGTGCCGTCGTCTTCCTCCCGGAACAGGTAGCCGTCCCGCTCGAGGAAGTGATTGACGTAGACCAGTTCGTGGATCGGCCCGAACCCGTGATCGGAGACCACGTAGAGGTCTGCGTCGTGGTCGTCCGCGTAGGCCATGACCTCGCCCAGCAGGTCGTCCAGTAGTTTGTAGTGTTTGAGCAGCAGTTCCTCGTCCCAGACGAGGTGCTGGAAGCGATCGGGGGCCGTGAAGACGAAGAAGAACAGTCGCCAGTCGTCGCCGGCGCCCTCCATCTGTAGCCGGAGGAGTTCCCGGCGCTTCGCGAGCAGTTCCTCGACGGCGTCCCGGAACTCGTCGAGTCGATCGGCGTAGTCGGGGTAGTCCAGACTGATCTCGTAGTCGGGAATCCGGTCGGCGATTTCGTCGCGGAGGGCGGGCGGATGCGTGAACTCCCGATCCGTAGACGGCGTCATCATCCCCGTCACCACGGTCCCGTCGATCTCCCGTGCGGGGTAGGTCATCGGGACGTTTCCGACGTGGGCGGGGCCGACCCGCTCCCAGAGGGTCGGTTGCCGGACGTCGTAACTCGTGTACATCTCGTGGGAGTACTCCGGAGAGAGGTTCTGGAACCCGTAGATGCCGTGTTTGTCGGGCCACACGCCGGTCGCGATCGACGGCCACGCCAGCGGGGTCGTCGGTGGGCGGGTACTCTCTAGCGTCCCGGACGCCCCTTCCTCGCGCATCCGAGCGAAGTTGGGCAGGTCGCCGCCGTCGCTCCACTGTTCGATGAGTCGCCACGGCACGCCGTCGAGACCGAGCACGAACGCGCGCTCGGTCGTCTGTGAAGATCCGCTCATGTTTGAGTAGTGAGTATCGAGTCGGGAGACTGCCTGCTGGAAAGCAGGTGGCGAGACGAGCGCTTTGTTATAGAGACGTAACAGCACCCTGCGACACACCGGGTCGGCGTGTTCGGTCACCCTACCGATCGGTGTATATTAGTCTTCTGTACGTTTCTGGATCTGTTTCTCCTTACTGGAACAGTTCCGTTCGCCGTCAGGATCGAAAAGTGATCAATAACAAAACGACCGAACCGAATTCGACACGGGTATGACACACCGTAACCAGGGTGGGTGCTGTGGGTAGCGTCGTGATTTCGCTCGATGCCGAACTCGGGTGGGGGTTTCACGATTTCACGTCGCCACCGCCACGACGGGTCGAGGCGGGTCGTCGCGGCTGGTCGACCATGCTGGAGTTGCTGGGAGAGTTCGATATTCCCGCGACCTGGGGCGTCGTCGGCCACCTGATGCTGGCATCCTGTGATCGTCGCCACGCCGACCACCCCGCTCCCGAGGGGTGGTTCGAGCGCGAACGGACCGACTGGCGCGATCGGGAGGACCTCCGGTTCGGTCCCGATCTCGTCGAGGAACTGCTCGAGTCCGACGTCGACCACGAGTTCGCCAGCCACTCGTTCTCCCACGTCCTGTTCGGACACCCGAAGACGGACCGCGAACTCGCGGACGCCGAACTCGAGCGGAGCCGCGAGATTGCGGCCGAGTGGGACCAGACGATCGACTCGTTCATCTATCCGCGCAACGATATCGGCCACCGCGACGTCCTGGTGGAACAGGGGGTCACCGCGTACCGCGGCCGGACGCCGAACCGGCACGGTGCCCGTGCCGTCTTCGATTCGACGGTCCGCGACCGATCGTTCCTCGTCGAACCGATCGTCGACGAGTACGGGCTGGTGAACGTGCCGGCCTCGCTGTTCCTCTTCGGGTTCGAGGGAACGGCGCGGACGGTGGCCGAGTCGATCTGGACGGATCCGATGGTGATGGTCGCACGACGAGGGATCGACGAGGCGGCGCGATCGGACGGGATCTTCCACATGTGGCTCCATCCTAACAATCTCACGCACGAGCGGGACGATCGACGGATGCGGACGATCCTCTCGTATCTCGATCGGAAGCGCGCCGAGACCGACCTCGCCGTCGAAACGATCGGCAGCATCGCGAATCGAATCAACGTCGCCCGTGGGGCCGACGGAACCGTAAGTCCGGTCAACAGACAGCCGATGAGCGGTTATTGATCGCCTGAGACGGGAACGGTGGGCTACAGGGACGACGCTGGCTGTACGCCGATGATAACAAAGCCCGCGGACGCCCCGTTCTCGTCCAGATGTCATCACGACTTTTCGGCCGGTTGACCGACTCCAGCGCGCTCACGGTCGGCGTGCTGGGGGTCGGGAACATCGGCATGGTTCACCTGCAGTCGGCACTCGCGATGCCGAACGTGGCGGTCCAGGCGGCCGCCGACACCGTGCCGGAGAACCGGGAACGGGCCGAACGAGCCGGTGTGCCGCGAACGTACGACGACTACGTCGAACTCCTCGAAGCCGAGACCCTCGACGCGGCGATCGTGGCCCTCCCGCCGTTCCTCCACGCCGACGCCGTCAGCCACGCTGCCGACGCCGGCGTCGACGTCTTCGTCGAGAAGCCGCTGGCTCGATCGACCGAGGAGGCGGACGAGTTGCTCTCGGTCGCCGATCGTGGGGGGATCGCGGTCGGCGTCGATCACACGCTCCGCTACCAGTCGGACATGCGCGGCGTCAGGCGGGCCTACGAGGAGGGACGCGTCGGCCACGTTCCCTACGTCTCGATGACCCGGCTCAACGACAGCCCGCTCGGTCGGCCGCCCGCCGAGGACGACCCGCCCGCCTGGCCGCACGATCCCGCCGCCGCGGGCGGCGGTTCGCTGTACGAACTCGGGATCCACTGCTTCGATCTCCTCGAGTGGATCTTCGGCGACCTCGAGATCCGCGACGCGGCGACCGGCCACTCGCTCGACGTCCCGGTCGAGGACGCGGCCACGGTCCTCCTCCGATCGCCGGAGACCGAGACCACGATCACCCTGCACTGTGGCTCCTACCAGTGGGAGGAACTCCCCGAAGTGAACACCCGGCTCCGACTCGAGGGGGTTACTGGGACGATCAGCAACGACCAGTTCCTCCCCGGGAACTTCTACGCGAGTGCCGCTCGCGCCGCCCTCGAGAACGTCGCGAAGCGATTCACCGGGAGCGGACCGGACGTATACGCCCCGACGTTCTACCTCGAGGCCCACTACGACGCGCTGGCCGACTTCTGTGACGCGATCCGCGAGAACGAGACGCCGCCGATCGACGGTGCCGACGGACGGCGGGCCCTCGAACTGGCAGAGACGGCCTACGACCGCGTGCGGACGGACGACGGGACGGAAACGGAACTGTCGGAGGTGATGCCGTGAGCACCGTCCGCGCTGTGACGATCGGCGAAGCCGAGCGTAGCGGCGGCTGGACGCCCGCGGTCGACGCGCGAATGGCGGCCCTCGAGACGCCGATTCGCCGCCTGCTCGAGCCGCGTGCCGCGACGCTCGCGGACGCCGACGAGATTACGGTCGTTCCCGACGCGCACTACCCGTTTCACCCCTCGTCCGGCGTGATCACCGATCCGGCCGTCACCGGCGCGGTCGTCGCCTATCTCGAACGCGAAACGAGCGCCGACGTCGCCGTCGCCGGATCGAGCGAGTACCTGTCCGCGGAGCGCACGAGCGAGTATCTCGGCTACGACGACGTCCTCGAACGGTTCGACGCGTCGCTGTTCGACTCCGCTGACGCTGCCCGGACCGGCGAGACCGTTCGGCTCGGCGACCAGTCGGTCGCGCTCGCGGTCCCGGAACGGCTGGCATCGGGGGCCGTGATCCCGGTCCCGACGCTGCGACCGACCCGGGACGGGCCGATCGCCGGCGGGTTGCGGACGCTCGCTCGCCACGTCGACTGCTCGATCGACGGAGGCGTCGCCGGGGCCGCGGCTGCGGCCGTCGTCGATCCCGAACTCGCCGTGCTCGACGCGACGATCGCGTACGCAGGCGAGCCCTACGCGGCGGAGACGCTGTTCGTTGGGCCGATCGCGGCCGTGGACGCCGTCGGTGCCGGGTTGCTCGATCGATCGCCCGCCGACGACGAGGCCCTCGAGTACGCGCTCCGGACGGCCCCCGACGCGATCCGGGTCGACGGCGTCGACGTGGCGTCGCTTCGCGATCGGTGCCCGTCCGGCGAGTTACCGCCGCCGACCGACCCCCATCCGGCCGTGTCGATCGCCTACCGGACTTACGCGGCGGTTAGCGGCGACGCCGTGCCGCCACAACTCGACGGGAGGTGACCACGGTGGAGACGAAGATCGCGGCCGTCACCGGCGCGACCGGCTTTCTCGGCACCCACCTCTGCGATCGACTGCTCGCGGACGGCTGGACGGTTCGGGGGCTCAGCCGGCCGACGTCGGACCGGAACGGACGCGACGACGTCGAGTGTTACGTCGGCGATCTCTTCGACGACGACGCGGTACGATCGCTCGTGGACGGGGCCTACGTCGTCTTTCACCTCGCGGGCGTCGGGCTCTGGAGCGCCGGCCCCGAGACGGTCGCGCGCGTCAACCGGGACGGCACGCGGGCCGTTATCGAGGCCTGCAGGGGGCGCGATACCGGCCGACTCGTCTTCACGAGCACCGCCGGGACGCGCCGCCCTCCGACCGAGGGTGCGGTCGCCGACGAGAGCGACGTCGCCGACCCGATCGGGGCCTACCAGTCCGCGAAGGCGGCGGCGGAGGAACTCGTCGACGAGTACGCCGCGACCGGCGACGCCGTGACCGTCCATCCGACCTCGATCTTCGGCCCCGGCGACGACGCGTTCACGGCGCAGCTGATCGCGATGGGGGTCGAACCGACGATGCCCGCCCACCTGCCGGGCGGCCTGAGCATCGTCGGGGTCGACGACGTCGTCGGTGGACTGCTGGCGGCCGCGGAGCACGGCACGACCGGCGAGCACTACATTCTCGGCGGCGAGAACCTCACCTACGATCGGGCCGTTTCGCGCATCGCCGAGTACACCGGCGGCTCTCCCGCCCGGGTTCGGGTTCCCGCGACGGCGATCCACGCCGCCGGCCCGGTGGCAGAGGCCGTACGCGCCGTCGCCGATCGTCACGTGTTCCCGTTCGATCGGCAGATGGCACGGCTCGCAACGCGACGGCTCTTTTACACCTCGCGGAAGGCCCACGAGGAACTAGGCTATACCTACCGGCCGATCGAGGCGCACCTCCCCGAGACGATGGCGTGGTACCGATCGGAGTTGCGGTAGCAGGATCGGCCGGTCGGACCGGAGCTCTCTCTGGAACGCCCTCGTTCCGGTGTACGTGTACTATTACAATGGGTCGACGACGGATACTCCCACTCGATGCGGATTCTCGTTTTCGCCAATACGCCCGCCCACGTGCATCTGTATCGCAACGCTGTCGCCCGGCTCACGGACGCCGGCCACGACGTGCTCGTCCTGACCCGAGAGTACGCCTGTACGACGGCGTTACTCGAGTACTTCGAACTTCCCTACCGGGTGTACGGAACCCACGAAACGGCCCGCTACTCGAAGCTCGGGTTCGCGACGGAACTGGGGAGCCAACTGCGCTCGATCGTCACCGAGACGATCCGATTTCGACCGGACGTCGTCTTCGGCCGCGGCCCCTACGCGGCGGCCGCCGGAACCATCTCCCGCACCCCCGTCGTGCTCGTCCTCGACGACGAACCGTTCGATTTCAACCACACCGTCTCCCGACCCTTCGCCGACTGTATCCTCTCGCCCGCGGTCACCCGCCGGGACCTCGGCGACGCCCACTACACGTTCGACGGCTTCAAAGAGTGTGCGTATCTCCACCCCGACGTCTTCGAACGGGACGAAAGCGTCCGCGGCGCTCTCGGCGTCGGCCCGGACGAACGGTACGCTCTCGTCCGGTTCAACGCGCTCGACGCCCTCCACGACGCCGATCTCGAGGGCTTCACCCCTCGCCAGCGCCGGGACCTGATCGAACGGCTCGCCGATCGCGCGACCGTCTTCGTCTCCGACGAGGGCGACGAGATGGACTTCGACGGACTGCCGGCCCGGCCGTACGATCTCCACCCGGCGCGGATCCACGACGCGATGGCCGAGGCCTCGCTCGTCGTCTCCGACACCGGGACGATGGTCACCGAGGCAGCACTGCTCGGCACGCCGGCGTACCGCTATCGCGGCACCGACGACCACGAGTACGGCGAGTTTCGAGAACTCGAACGCGCCGGCCTCGCCGAGCAGTTCGATTCCTACGCTCGCGTCCGCGATCGATCGCTCGAGATCCTCGCGGACGACGACGCCGAACGCCGCTGGCAGCGGCGACGACTGGCCTACGTCGGCGGCCTGGTGAACCTGACCGACGTGCTCGTCGACGTCGCCGAATCCCGCGGCGCGATCGATCGGCTCAGTTCGGCGACGCGAGGATCGCTGCGGGCTCGATCGACGTCTCCGTAACACGATCGATTCGTTCCAGGGTCGACTCGTTCCGGGGACCTCGGGCCCTTCGAGTACAACTGCTGGATGCTGTCGCTCGACAGGGAGTGTCTACCGCTCTCATATCGTTCATACTTACGGCGGTGCGTAACTCAGCGACGATATCGATGAGCGACGACGGACTCGCTCTCGGAATCTTGCTGGCCGAACCGGCGATGGAGCGGTGGGCCGTCGAGGCCGTCGAGACGGCGATCCGAACCGCCGACGTCTCGGTCGAACAGGTGATCCTCCCGATCGAGTCGGAGTCGGCCGCCTCGAACCGCTGGAAACGGTACGCGACGTCCGTGTTCGAGTACGGGGCGTGGACCCCCGTGCTCGCCTGGCACCGGCTCGTGACCGCGCCCGACTACCTCGAGAAGGTCCCGATCGAGAACCTCGCGTGGCTCGACGATGCCGATCGCGTTCGTACGCGGACCGAGCCCGCCGACGGGATCGGCCGGCGGTTCCCGGACTCGACCGTCGATCGGATCGCGGCCGCGGACCTCGACGTGCTCTTTCGCCGCGGGTTCGGGATTCTCGAGGGGGACGTCCTCCGGACGCCGACCCACGGCGTGCTCAGTTATCACCACGGAAACGTCAGGGAATATCGGGGTCGCCCGCCCGCAGTCTGGGAATTCGCACACGACGAGCGAACTGCCGGGATCACGCTCCAGCGACTGACGCCGACGCTCGACGGAGGCGAAATCGTCGTCGAACGGGAAATCGACATCGCCGACCACCCGACCTGGCAGGCCGTCGAACGAGCGCTGTTCGAAGCGTCGACCGACATGCTGGCAACCGCGTGCACGCGACTTGCGGACCCCGCGTTCGAACCACGGCCGCCGGACGAACTGGGTCCGTTGTACACGGAGCCAGGAGTGGTCGAGACGGTGCGGATCGAGTTCAAAACCGCGACGGGAACCGTGCTCGATCGCATCAGGTCCTGACGGGTCCCACGACGTGGGCCGCGAGACTTTTCGCTGGCTCATCTCGCCACGTTCTACTGGAACCGTTCCCAGACGCAGATCGATCGTCGACCGGGACCGGACTATCGAGTGTCGGCCGACGAACAGACGACGTCGGTGCCGGCCGAGTTTTCCTATCGCGATCGGCTCTCGCAGCGAAAAAAGGTATTTGATAATATCATCCTTCTACTTAAACCCCCACATCAGTCACACGCAGTCACTCCACGGCTAACGTTAACGGTGGACCTCAGTATACGGTAACGGAAATGGGTTGTGAGTCCATCTGCGTACTCTTCGAGGACGATTTCGTGCCCGCCTATCAGACGATGGTACTCCAGGAACTGGTCGATCGGACCGACGTCGATATCTCTCTCGTCGTCATCAACGACGAGACGCATCGGCTCAGGGACCGATCGCCGTTCGACCTGTTCGGTCGAGCCAGAACCTGGGGGGCGTGGCTCCCAGTGGGGGCCGCCATCGTACTGACGCGTGCCGTCCGCGGTCCACCCGCCTACGACACCCCGCGCCCCTTCTCGTCGGTCGATGCGCTCGCCGACGCAGACGTCGTGCGGTGTTCCCCGAACTGGGAGGGCGATGTTTGGCGATCGATTCCGGACCCGGTCGTCGACGAGATTGCGGACAGATCCGACGTCGTCGTGCGGTTCGGTTTCGGTCTCCTCACGGGGCGAATTCTCGACGCGCCGGAACACGGCGTCCTATCCTTCCACTTCAGCGATATCAGGGAGTACAGAGGCCGAATCGGTGCCCTCTGGGAGTTCATCGACGACGAAGATTCGGTCGGGGTCACCCTACAGCAACTCACGCGGCAGGTCGACGGGGGACGAATCGTCGCCGCAGACGACGTCCCGATCTACGATCGCGATACGTACGGCAGGATCAAACGCCGACAGCGTACGACGCTGATGGGCGAGTTGCTGGTCGAGGGAATCAGAAACCTGAGCGACGACGACTTCGAACCGACTGCGCCGGACGAACTGGGTACGTACCGGTCCGCACCGACCGTTCTCGAAGTCCTCCGGTACGTCCGAAAGAACGGCGCGAACAAGATCCGACACGGATTTTCGCGTCGACTCGACGTCGATTGATACCCGCTCCCGCGTGAGACGCGCTCGTCGATCGATCACTCGAGGTAGCCGAGATCGGCGAGTCGTTTTTCGACATCTTCGTCCGCCGTCTCGATCGACTCGCGGCCGTCGAACCGTGGGTACTCCCTCGAACCGGGCGAGTCGACGACGGGGAGCGGCGTTCCGTCCATCCGCTCGTCGAACGGGACGTCGAGCGTCGACAGCACGGTCGGTGCGACGTCGAAGAGGTGGGCGTTCTCGACGCTCGCGTCGGGATCGATCGCCTCACCCCGGGCCGCGATCGTCCCATCGCGCTTGTGGTTCCAGGGTTCCGCCGGCGGACCGAACTGCTCGTCGCGCAGCGTCGCCGAGAGGAAGTGATCGAAGTCGGCGGGAACGGTGACGACGTCGACGGCCCGATCGCTCTCCGGCCCGTCGAAGTACTCCTCGCGGCGGGTGACCGTCTCGAAGACGGGATCTCCGTCGGGCGTCCTGACGCGTCGCAGGTCCTCGATCAGCCGATCGCGGGCGGCCTCGTACTCCTCGGGTGGGACGACGCCTTCGGGGTCGCGCCCCGCGAGGTTGATGCGGATTCCGAGTTCGATTCGCGATCGCACGTACGCCCGCGAAGCGGGGAAGTCGACCTGCGTCGCGCCCGCGCTGACCAGCCCCGCAGGGACGTGCCTCGCGACGATATCGTCGATTCCGAGCCGTTCGAGGGCGGCCCCGATCCGCTGGCTCGTGAGCCCGACGCTGGCGGCAGCCGCCATCGCGCGCTCGGTGATCCCCGGGTCGCGATCGGTGGCGTCTCGCCCCTGCTTGAGGTTTCCGTCGCGAATCGTCGCCCAGTTCGGCATCCCGTCGCCGCCGTTTACGGTCTCGACGTCTCCCCGTTCCCGGAGGAACTGGTTCGCGCGGAACTCGTAGCCGTCGTACGGCCCCATCCCGTGGTCGCTGGCGACGATCACCGTGTCCGGATCGCACGTCTCGAGAGTCTCGGCGAGTTGGCGGTCGACCTCGCGGTAGATCGACGCGATCGCGTCGTCGTCGTCCGGGTCCTCGTGGAAGATCGAGTCGGTCGCCTGGAACTGGACGAACCCGAACTCGGGATCGAACCGATCGGCGAGGTAGCGAAACGCCTCGCCGCGCATCCGCACGCAGTCGGTGTAGGCTGTTCCGAGGTCTTCGTTCTCGTCGGGGTAGACGCGGTACTCGCCGACGGCGTCCCGCACGTCGTCGAGCAGTCCGTCGGGATGGCACGCCGGGTCCTCGGGGGCGGTGTACCCCGGAATCAGCGCCCCGTCGAACGATCGCGGCGGGTGCGTCACCGGGGCGTTGACGACGACGCTCGTGAACCCGTGTCGATCGAGCAGTCCCCACAGCGTGCGCTCGCGCACGTCGGTCGCGTTGACCACGTCCCAGTCGTATCCCTCGAACGTGAGGAAGCTGAAGACGCCGTGTTTGCCGGGATTCGTCCCCGTGTACAGCGACGGCCACGCCGAGGCCGTCCACGGTGGAATCTGGGACTCGAGCGGGCCGCCCGTGCCGTGCTCGTAGATCGATGCGAGCGTCGGGAGGTCGCCGGCTTCGAAAAACGGATCGAGCACCCGGTCACAGGCCGCGTCGATTCCAACCAGCAACGTCCGGAGGGAGAAGTCACCCATCGCCGACAGTTCCGCCACGTCGTACCTTCGTTATGGTGAGAATTACGCGCAGGGCCGTCCGTTCGGCGGCCGTCGCCCACGCGTCGCGGGGTCCCGTGGCGTCACTTGACTGAGTTGTACAGCGACGCGATCGTCTGCATCCCCCACGTCCCGTACTCGATGCTGTAGTAGGTTCGCAGTTCGGGGTTAAACTTCGCCTTGTACCGGTTGATCCGGGGCGTATCCGCACCGATCAGGTCGTAGGCGGCCAGTCCGCGATCGAGCGCGTCGCTCATGACCGCCCAGTCGAGCAGGTCGTTGGTCGGCAGGTCGACGTCCGCGTCGGTGCGGACGCCGCCGAGCCACCGGCCGATCGTGTCACCGTACTCCAGCGCCAGGATGCCGCCGACGAACTCGCCGTCGACCCGGAGCGCGTACGGTCGCACCGCTCCGGTCGCGGATCGATCGGCCAGATCCAGTACGAATTCCTCGGTGACGCCGAAGCTGATCCCCTGGGATTCGTAGCGGTGGCGGACCTGTTCGACGATGAGCCGGATCTCCTCGTCGCCGCCGACCTCGATCTCGTAGGCGTCATCGTCGGCGTTCCGGATGTTGCTCCGGGCGTCGCTACTGAACGACATCAGGAGGTCGTCCTCGTCAGGTGAGAGATCGACGGCGTACGTGTACTCGGGGGTTACGTCGTACCCGTTCCACTTGAACGGACGCGAATCCTCGAACGCCGTGCTGGTCCGCAGGTGCGCGTACCGCGGCGCGAGTTCCGACTCGATCCAGTCGAAACAGCCCTCCACGAACCGTTCCTGTCGCTTGTCCCGCTTGCGCTGTTTCAGTTTCCCCATGTTCAGGAACGCGGGGCCGAGGTACGGCACCCGGAGATGCGGCGGCGGCGAGAACGCCGTCGTGACGAACCCTTTCTCGATTTCGAAAATCGGGAAGAGGCCGACCGGTTCCTGTCCTTTGAACCCGATCAGCGGATGCAGGGTCGCGTCGGCGTGCTCGGCCTGCACCTGGAGCGCCTCGTACTCGTGACACAGCGTTCCCTGGGGCGATCGATCGACGTAGCCGTTCCATCGCTCTATGTCGTCGTCCGTCGCGATCCGAATTTCAACGCTCATGCGCTCTTCCAGACCTCCGCGTCTGCCGATCGTCGGCGGTCGCTGGCGCTCGCCGTCTCCCGGTTGCGAAAACTCGGCCGATCTATCATAGGTCACGGATCGGCCGACGTACTCTTTGTAATCTCCCTGTTTCTGTCACGGGACAACATCGGGCGTCGGCACACCGACGAAGAACGACCGGGTAGTCACCAACTACTGACGTTTTGGTTACTCACGTGAACCGGGCTCAAGCGGTCCGTACTGTTCGAGTATCGCGTACGTCGTGGCCACCACCATCCGAAACAGTCACATGCCGGTACGGCCGTCGTCGTGCCAGAGGACCGCCGTCCGCACGAGAACACCGACCCGGACGAGCAGGGACGGCATCGGCTCGAGCGCGAAGATCGTCTCGAGTACGTCGAGGTGGTCGAACGGACCGAGCGACCGCGACTCGAGTACACGCTCGGCGTCGGCACGCGACGAACGGAACGTCACGCCCACGGCCGAGGACGGAACCGTTCGCATTCCGTGTTGCTGTACGCCACCGGCATCCCCGAGACCCCGACCAACGAGAACGCGTACCTCTAGACGTGCTCAAGGAGAGTGACGTGGGAAGCGAGGAAGCCATGGATAGCGACGGTGACGACAGCGCGGACGACGAGCGATCGATCCGACCCGAGTTTCAGTCAGTCACATCGCCATCCCGCCGAGGTAGTAGAGCGCTAACTGGCGTCACAGAGGAAATAACAATCCGGCATTTTCCGATCCTCAAAGTCGAGTGGAATGTCACAGCAATTAGTATCAATGAGACGACTTCGACTGAAGATCGCGCTCTCCGTCGGCTTTCTCTCGGTCGCAATCGCCGCGCTCGTGGCACACGCGAATCCAGCTACGGGGTACGAGATCTCGATCTACTCGATGACGCCCGACCTGGTCTGGGCGGGGTTGACCGTCGCGTTCGTCGTCTCGCTGTTCGTCGCGCTCGCCTCGACGACCCACCGAGATCGCGGATTGCGTTCCGTCGCACTCGTGCTGGGAGGCACGGTAGCGACCGTCTTCGTTGGCTTACCGATCGTCCGTGGCTATCACTTCTACGGGCAGCACGACGCGCTGACCCACCTTGGATGGGCTCGAGCGATCAGCGAGGGAACGATCACGCCGTTCGATCTATTCTACCCCGGGATCCACACGGTAACGGTCGTGATCAACTCCGCGCTCGGGATTTCGCTCTCGCGATCGATGCTGTTCGTCGTGTTGCTGGCTTCGCTCGTGTTCTTCGCGTTCGTGCCACTCTGTGTCGGCGCGATCGTTCCGAAACGACTGGCGGTCGTCGTCGCCACGTTCTCCGCGTTCCTGCTGTTGCCGATCACGACGATCTCAATGTACATGTCCGCCCACGCGATGTCACAGGCCGTGTTGTTCTCCGCGCTGTTCGTGTACCTGTTCGCGAAGTACGTCGACGCCGGTCGGGACGTGACGACGGTCTCCGCCGTCGGCATTTTGTTCGCCCTCGTGTCGATCGCGATCGTCACGTACCACCCACAGCTCGCCGCCCACCTGATCGTCGTCTTACTCGGGATCGCCGCCGTCCAGTACCTTGCTCGGCGCGTGGCGAGTGCCGATCGGATCGCCGGCCAGACGCCCGTGTACGGTCAGACGCTATTCCTGATCGCGGTCTTCGTGCTATGGATCTCGAACCACGGATTCGTTTCCGATACGATCGCCTACTTCTTCATTTCCGTCGTCGAGGTCGTCTTCGGAGACGGCATGGGCGCGGGGTCATCCGTCACCACGCAAGGTGCATCGCTCCAGGCGATCGGCGGCAGTCTGATCGAGATCTTCTTCAAGCTCTTCTTCCCGCAACTCGTGTTCACGCTGCTTGCCGGTCTGCTCGGTCTCGGCGCCCTCGTCCACTGGAACCGACTCGAGAGCGTTCGCGCCGAGACGACGTACTTCGTCGCTGGGCTGTCCGGTCTCGGCTGTCTGTTCGTCGTCTACTTCCTCACGCCGGGTTCGAAGATGTACTTCCGCGCGTTCGGGCTGGTGATGCTGTTCGTCACGATCCTCGGTTCGATTTCCCTCTTTGTGATTCTAACAGAACTTCGTCGGCGCAGTTCCAGCGCTGTGGGCCGATCCGGCCACGCGCTGTTCACTGTGGGCTTTAGTTTCCTAGTGATTCTGTCGCTTGCAGCCGTATTCCCCTCGCCGTATATCTATAACGCATCACCCCACGTCTCCGAAGGGGCGATTAGCGGGTATGAAACGGCTTTCACGAACCAAGACGAAGATGTCGGGATCGTCGGATTACGGGGCACTGCCAACCGGTACGACGATGCGGTAAATGGGAACGCAGACCGGATGCGGCTACACGAGAGCGCATCTGAAACAGCGTTCGACGATGAGCTCACTACATATTATGAATCGGATCGGTATCTTATACTCACATCTGCGGATTACCAACGAGAGCAGCGAGCCTATCGGGGACTTCGATACGCACAAGAAGATCTGCGTTCTATAACGACTGAGCCTAGAGTGTATCGTGTTCAATCAAATGGAGAATTTGAAATGTATTATATCAATTCAGAAAATTCCACCGCGTAATATACGGACACATACTATTTTAAAAATTTATATTCCTCCCCCAAAATACTGATTATGTTTATTGAGTTTAGCGTCGGACAAAATGCGCCACACTGTTCGCACTCGAGTGGTCGTCATCGCGGGTAACAGGCCGTGAGATGTGGTTGAGTGTTTACTGCTTTTGTCCGACACGATATCACCGTCCCTGTATAGCACAATGGTAGTGACCGCAGGATATTGTGATGGATTTGTAGAATGTGAATACACGACCCGAATTCCTATCAAAGAACCATATACCAGAATATTTATAATTATATTCGACATTATATAACCAAAATTGTGTAAACGGATCAGAAGTCGTTCCATAACAAAGTTAGAAAACATGATTTGACGGAGCGATGGATTGGGAAAAGCCGGTAAAGATTGAGTCGGTCGTTTTTACGTGGCCTAAAAGTGCGATTGATCGCCGTCACTGGGAACTTTAATCAATGAATCATCTTGACATCCCTCTCGATAGGGAGTCGTCGTTCATGAGTGGTGAACAAATTATTAATAACACGATATGTGATTACAAGAAACAACTCTTGAGATACCGTGTTATCGAAGACGACTGCAGGCCTCACACAGAAGGACACAACAAGCGGACGAAGGCGGCCGCTAAGCTGCACCAAAGCTACTCAGACGAAGAGGATCGCGACTGTACTACCGAACCAGCCGTACGGACTCACCGCTTGTGTGGTGACATTTCTAAAAGTCTGAGTAATGATAGTAATGTAATCAATCAACAAATATATAAATACAACTGCTAATGGCAGAACGAGAACGCGAGCTATCGGCCTTGCTTTCGAGCGCCACTTTAGTGATGCTCGGCGGGATTATGAGTTCAGCGGCGAACCTGGCTGAACGAGTCGTAATCGGACGCTTGCTTTCACCCGCTGCTTACGGCGAGGTGAGTATCGGTATCGCGCTACTGATGTTTATTTTGATGATCGCTCTTGCCGGCTGCACGCAGGGCGTATCACGATTCATACCAAGGTACGAGGCTGTCGAAGATCGCCGTGGGGTCTGGGTGAGCGGATTACTCGTCACGACGACGTTGTCCCTGATTCTTGGAGTAACAATGTTTCTCGTCGCTGAACCAATCGCTGCTCGACTATTCGAGACTGACGAAGCGGTAATTTTCGTGCGGTTTCTTGCAGTCTCACTACCGTTTATCGTTAGCTTTCGGATTGCCGTTGCTGGTATCCGAGGATACGAGAACACGATCTACAAGACCGCTATTCAAAGCTTCTTGGATCCATTCCTTCGCACCGGCTTGATCGCGCTGTTATTACTTTCCGGAATCGGAATTATCGCAGTGGGAATCGCCTACTTTCTCGCTGCAATTCTGACGTCCCTCGTTGCACACGTACTCCTCAACCAAATCATGAACTTGCGCGGGAGATATCGGACGCACACAGGAGAACTTCTTACTTTCTCGATGCCGCTTGTCGTCTCGACCGTCATCGGCATCATGCTTTCTCGAACGGATACACTAATGCTTGGGTACTTCCGCAGTTCCTACGAAGTCGGCATGTACGATGCTGCTTATCCGATTGCTGCCGGACTGACCGTCGTTCTCTCTGCGTTCGGTTTTCTCTATCTTCCGATCGCCTCACGGCTCGATGCCGATGGTGAACGGGACGTGGTTAACGACATTTACTCGACGTCGACGAAGTGGGTATATATTCTTACGTTTCCTGCATTTCTTCTACTCGTGGTCTTCCCACAAGATGTGATCATGCTTATTTTTGGACCATCCTATACGAATGCATCCGCAGTTTTACCTATCCTCGCTGTTGGCTTCTTTCTGAGCGCGACCGCCGGTCGAGACCGTGAGACGTTGTCTGCGGTCGGTGCGACTACCTGGATTGCCGTTGGGAATGGTACGGGAATTATAGCCAATATACTGTTGAATATTGTCCTTATTCCACGATACGGATACATGGGTGCCGGTGTTGCTTCCGTTATATCACTGTTTATCGTTCACACAGTCATCTGCGGAATACTTGCAGCTAAGTACAATATCACGCCCCTCTCTCCGGAAGCAGTTCGCTGTTACGTATTCCTCCCAATCGTATTGCTCCCGCTCGCATTCGTTCTTTCGCCGTGGATTTCAATTTCCATCGTGACGCTGTTCCCGTTTCTCGTGACCGCTGGAATCATTTCTCTCATCGTCGTCGGACTTGTTGGTGGACTTGAACCCGACGACGCTGTCGTAATCAATCTCATAGAGGACAAAACAGGCGTATCCCTTCCACTGGTTCGCCGGTGGATACCGAATTCGGATAAGGAGGCGACCGATTCGTTCTATGCAAATTGACAGAAAGGACAATTTCTGTACGGGCTCCCGAGTGAGACTAGTATCACTGTATCGTTCAGAAATAATATAGCTGTAGGTCATTGTACGATAGTATGCCGTCTCGGTGACCAATAGTCGTACTGGTGACAACGTGCTTACGCCGCCTTCCTAAAACCCCGCTTTCGGTCGTCGGACAAAAGTGAATAGCCGTTATAAAATTCATAACTATACCTGATCTTCCGTAGATACGATACGAGAACATGCATACAGTCAACTCAACAGGTGGAGTGGCGCCTATGCGGTATTTGATGGCGAATTATCGACTGGAAATATCGTTTTCAGTCGATAACACAACAGATAGCGATCCGATCAGTCTGGCTCAGAAGGTCAACGATAGAATTTGGACAAGAGGTGTCAGTCCCCATCGAGAGTTCACCAAACACGTCCGGGAGTGGTTGATAAATGACAGGTGATGTGCCCCTTGGCGAGTTGAACATTAGTTCGGTGGATAACGTCTATCTCTTCATAGCAGATGCAGTACGATATGATTTCGTCCCCGAACGGGTAGCGAGTCGTGGTCGACTATTCAAAATGGCCGCAGCCGCACTGTGTACGCCACAGTCGATGTCAAGCATCGCTACTGGCCAGTACGCGCCACGACACGGCGTAACGTGGTTTAACGACTCGCTCAATGATTCGACGACGACGCTTTTCGATCTCGACGTGACGTCAGGTTACAACGAGGTCGTCTGGAGGGGGCGAGCGATACAGGACGTAATCAAGACACGGAGAGAACCCAATCTTGAAACAGTCGAAGAGCCATTTGTTGTTCTCGAACACGATAACGGAGGTCATTCTCCATACGTCGGTTTTAAACACCAATCTACTGCAGAAATGTTTTCACAAATTTCAGATGAGAGAGAACTCCGGAATCTCTACCGGAAAACGATTGACGAGAGTACCGCTCGTTTCGAAGAGCGTCTTCGCCTCCTCGAGGAGCGTGGATTGCTAAAAAATACGCTCGTAATCTATCTCGCAGATCATGGTGAGCTGCTCGGGGAACATGGTGGCTTTGTTGGGCATGGACTACCGTCTACCCCCGAAGTCGCCTATGTTCCCGCAGTGTTCATTCACCATTCGCTACCAAATGACTCGGCAGATGCGTTTCTACAGCACGTTGATTTACTCCCGACGATAAAATCGATAGTTGGCGATACAGGCACCCGTATCGATTCCGATGGGGAGTCGCTTCTCGCTGAAATCGATCCGAATAGACCTGCGTACACGCAGGGAATTATGCGTCCACAGGCCAAATACCGTGATACGATCGTTGACCCGAATTACGATGCACCTAGCGTCTGGACGAAAAACGGTGGATACGTGTTTAACAACACAAACAAACTGATCACAACCATGACGGCTACGTATGATGCACTCTTCTCAGGATACACTGGTTCGTTCAACTCCGATAAACATATTTCCACGAGACTACTGAACTCCTTTAGACATTATTTTTCCTCGGAGCAGATGTTCGGCGCTCCATCAATTTCAAAAACGGAAGCTCGACGAATGGTCGATCAAATCGCGAGTATCTCGGTTGAAACGGAGAGTAGATCGCTCGACGAAGAGACGAAAGACCATTTAGAGATGCTCGGCTATCGGTAGATGATGTGGATATGACACGACAGGAGGTTGTACGAACCGAGAAAACCGAGAAACAAGTTGGCCTGAGAGTTGCGTCTAGAAAGGACGACAGAGACGAAGCGGTAGGGGAGAGACATCATTGATCGTCCGCATTGTGGGAAAATGATCGCATAATTGTTGCACTAGAGATAAAATCAGATCGGTTTTATTGAACGATATCTAGTAAACGAAACTGGAGGTGCACGTACGGGATGCTCCTTCAGGGAAAGCCGCTTGGTATTCGGATGCAGTTTTCGAAAGATTAGATACTGTGTGAGTGGAATGCAGTCTCAGTGGAGGTCGCTACAGGATTGTAGATTCTATAGGATCGAATCACGGACGCGGTAGGTAACGTCGAACGGATAAGTGGTAATGAACGAGATGCGGACAGTAGTGTTATTGGTGGCTGGTAACGATTCGCTACCAGAGATCTTCTCCTGCGAACAACTGTAGCTGATATTACTATCACACGTTTTCGAGAATCTCAATAGTGGTGATAAAGGATGCACTGATTAATAGGATATTCTTTGGGAGTAGACTATCTCCAACAGAATAGTATGGTCAACAGAAAGCCAAGCGATGGCGATACAGATAAGAACCAATTGTTCGATCGCCGGGCCTACCTGAAAGGTATTGCGACAAGCGCCGTTATTCCAATTGCTGCTAGTTCGACTGCCGTCGGCGCGGACAGTAGCGATGATTACGACGAAATTATCGTTTCGCCTAATGAGACGTACACGAAGCGTCTCAAAGACGGTGAAACGTGGGGAAATGTAGTCATTGACATCACAGCAACCGGTGCGAAGTTTAGAATTTACGCGATGGGTGACGACTGGACAGTCCAAAACGTCGGCATCCGAGGGATCTGGGACGATCCTTCCAAGGACGAACCGTTCATAGCATCGGGCAACGGTCAGATCGAGAATTTCTACTGGGCTGACGGAACGAACTGGACTGCACGCGGCGGTGCCGCAACTGGCATCTTCGTCCCCGCTGGCCATTCCGGACGGATCGTGATGGAGAATCTGAACTTACAGGACTTCGGCGACAACGGGGTCTATGCGGCGAGTCCTGGAAATTCGAACGCTCACCCGGCGCCAGGCGGTGGTGGTAAGGTGATCATCCGCAATTCGTATGTTTCACACTGTACACCAACCGGATTTCGACTTGGTACCAGCGGTTCGTATCTCGAGAACTGTGTCATGTACCGGAATTACCGGAACTACTGGGCATTCTACGAACATACCGACGTTATTGACTGCGATCTAAGCAACGCCGATGGGACTGGAGACATTAGCAACCGTAGCGGTGTCGGCGATATCGTACTCGGGGATAGTTCATGGGAAAAGAGCAACCGGGCTGAGGTTACAGCGAAAAACTCCTACTGGGAAACCGAGGCTGCACATGGTGGTGCATCCACGAGTAACATCCATGGAATGCCTGTCGACCGAACACCTCGAACCAAACCGAGTGAAGTTGACGGCGTCCCGTTGTCGCCTGAAGAGGCTGCATCTGGATCAGCTACTTCATCAGCGCCGGCTTCGGATGGTCCGTCCGAGAGCGAAGATAAAACCCAGGAGAACGTTCTAGTATTTGACGGTAGCAACCAGGGCGATGACTGGGAAGCAACCGACTATCGATTCGCAGTGGAAGGAGGAATCGAACCGTCTGAACACGACGGTGCAGCGATCGACCCCGAACTCGAACTCGACGACGGTGCGAATAGCGTCGACCATACCGTTGCCAACTGGAAGGACGCATTCACGTTTGATGGCGACCTTCTCGAACTCGAGGTGGACGGCCCCGCAATCGTCTACCTGAACGGTGAAGAGATTGACCCGTCTGAGTTCGGTGGAAAAGAAGACGGAAGTGAAGAATCGATGCCATCTCACGCGCTGGTCATCGACGGAACCGACGCTTCCGGTCTGACGTCCTACTCGTTCTCGGTTAGCGGTGAGGTCGTCAAGGCCAACCACAGGGACGCGTCGATTGACGACGGCGACGTGATCGACGGCCAGTCGGTCAGTGGCACCGTTGCCAACTGGCGCGACGCGTACTTGTTCAGCGGCGACATTACGGACTTCTGGCTCAAAGGGGAAGCCGACGTCACCCTCGAGTACGAAGCACAAGAGCAATAGTTCGCATCGATCAATACACCGGTGAGAATCGACTGATCGACGATCCAGGCCGGTGCTCACTCTTGACTGCTAGCGGACCAATCGACCAAAAACTGTTCCAGTGATCGATTGCAGAACTGCCGCCTACGCCAGCTGTCCAATCGCCTCTCGTGCTAGTGCAGATTGGACAATAGTGTCGAGTCGGCCAAGGTCGACCGCGAGATCGGTATCTTTCGTTTCGCAGCCGACGTATCCGTACCACCCGCCGACGTGCTTCGTGAGCATGTAGTAGATCCCGTTGACTCGATCGATCGGCATCAGTTCGACCACGGATACACCGTCAGTGTAGATGAGATCGGTCAGTCCGGCACCGTGTGGCGTGACGACGCAGTCCGCCTGCGCGAACAGCGCGATCGTTTCGAGGACCGACATCGACGAGAGTTCGTATCGTTCGAAGCCGTACACGTCGAGGCGCTCGAGCACCGCCTGTTCGTTCAGGACCCGTCGACTCGTCGCGTCGTCCCGGCTGATGTACACGCGATTCGAAAACCGGCTCGTGTCGACCGCGCGAAGCGCCCGGTCGCGGAGGGACTCGCGAAGCCACTGGTACGAAAACGGGGACGGCTCGGGTGGGTTGATTTCCCGTCGCATCGACGGCACCACGAGTCGCTCGACCTCGCAGTACGCGGCGTCCCAGTGAACCAGATCGTCGTCGTAGCCGAGTAGTTCGAGTGTTTCCCGCTGGAAGGAGTTGAGCGAGGGGCCGACGATCAGCTTCGGCGTTCGACCCGTTTCGTTCGTGTACTGTTCGACGCCCTCCAGCCGAGTAAGCGTCTCGGCGACCCAGTGAAAGTAGCCGTCGTCCCAACTGTTGTGTAGTAACACCGCTTCCTCGATGTCGTCTCGGCGCCCGTTTCCCGCGACGATTCGCTTGGGTGATTCCCGAAGCGACCGTATCACGTTGAGCGTTTGGACGTTCGGACTGACGGACGCGTCGGCAACGTACTTCGACCCCGTCACCGCGAGCGGCGGCGACCCGACGAGACGCGCGTCGCTGAAACTGCCCACGAACGGTCTAGAAATCGAGTACGTTCCCTCCCATCGTTCCATCTCCGGAATTTCGTTGGCATACGCGTCAGGGGCAGGAACGGTGACCGATTCAGGTTCGCCGTACTCGATCAACGAGCCGTTTTTCGAACACCGGTCGAATAACTCGTCGCGCGTTATTCGGTTTCGTTCGAGCGTGGTTACTTTCACGGCACACGAAAATCCACGTGCTTCGATCGTATTCGCGAGCGCTTCGAGGGCCATTTAGTCACACGACCCATACATTCGGACTTAATTATATACCGACTTACAGGAGGGTGACTCCCCCGAGACGATCGCGGCGGAACGACACTGCTACACGACCGGGGGAGTCCGTTCGGTAGGCTGCCGTTCCCCCGGTCTCGAAACCGCCCGAGCGCCCCGTAGTGGCGCTCAGATCGATCCCCGACCGCACCTTCTCGGTAGAATACCAATAACAATGCCAACTATTCCTGAAGGTGAACACATGAACGCGATCGTCCTGGCGGGCGGATACGCGACCCGATTGTGGCCAGTCACGAAGCACCGACCGAAAATGTTGCTCCCGATCGGGGACACGACCGTGATTGATCGGACTTTCACGGAGCTCGAGGCCGACGACAGGATTTCGGACGTGTTCGTGAGCACGAACCGGCGGTTCGCGGACGAATTCGAGGCGTACATCGAGTCGAGTCGGTACGAGAAACTCACGCTCACCGTCGAGGAGACGACTGGCGAGGACGAGAAACTCGGCGTCGTCGGTGCGCTGGCACAGCTCGTCGATCGCGAGGGCATCGACGAGGACACGATCGTCGTCGCCGGAGACAACCTGCTCAGCTTCGACGTCGGTGAGTTCGTCGATTTCTTCCAGTCGGCCGGTGGACCGACGATCGCGGCGTACGACGTGGGCAGCGTCGATCGAGCGACGTCCTACGGCGTCATCGAACTCGACGGGACCGTTCTCACAGAGTTCCAGGAAAAACCGGACGATCCGTCGAGCACGTTGGTCTCGATCGCCTGTTACGGGTTCCCCGCGGAGACCCTCTCCGAGCTCCGGACGTACCTCGAGCGAGGACACAATCCCGACGAGCCGGGCTGGTTCGTCAGATGGCTCCACGACCGGACCGACGTCCACGCGTTCACGTTCGAAGGGGCGTGGTTCGACATCGGCACGCCGGGGAGCTATCTGGACGCCCTCGCCTGGTACCTCGACGGGCGGACGCACGTCGCGGAAAGCGCGACTGTCGAACGGTCGACGCTCGGGGAGAACGTCCAGATCATGGCGGGGGCCGAGATCGTCGACGCGAACCTTCGCAACTCGGTCGTCTTCCCGGAGACGACGATCCGCGACTGTGAGATCCGGTCGTCGATCGTCGACCGCGAGAACACGCTCGTGGGGCTGGACCTCCAGGATGCGCTCATCGGCGCTCACACGCGGATCCTCACGGGAGGGGAGAGGTGATCCACCCGCCGGATCCGTGGGAGCCGTCTCACAGCGGCTCGCGAAAGTCGTGACTGGACGACAGAATCGATCGCATAACAATACACGAAGCGGCACTGAAACAGCGTGTTAGAATACCACACAAATGTCAGGTACGGAGCCCCCAACTGCGGCAGACCGCGCGTTCGTTCTCGGGATCGACGGAGTCCCCTGGGATCGACTGCAGACCTGGATTGAGGCCGGAGAGTTGCCCAACTTCGGGACGCTCGTCGACGAGGGCGTCGGCTCGCCGCTCCGAAGCACGACCCCGCCGACGACTCCCCTCGCGTGGCCGTCCATCGCGACCGGCGTCTGGCCGGACAAACACGGGATATACGGGTTCCAGCGGCTGGAGTCCGACTACACGCAGCGCATGTACACGGGCGACGATCGGACGCAGCCGGCGCTGTGGGACCTGCTCTCGCCGGCGATCGTCGGGAACGTCCCGATGACGTTCCCGGCTAGCGAGATCGACGGCTCGATGGTCTCGGGAATGCTGTCCCCCCGAGTCGACGAACGGAGTACGCATCCCGCGACCCTCGCCGACGAGATCGACGCTCACGTCCCCGAGTACGAGATCGGATTGAACTGGCAGCGCTACTCCGGCGCGGAAACGGCGTTCAGGAACGACCTCGCCGCGCTCGTCGACGCTCGGCGAACGCTGATGAACAGGCTGATGAAGACGGAAGAATGGCGGTTGTTCTTTTTCGTCTACACGGCCCCGGACAGACTGCAGCACCTGATCTGGGACGACGAGGTCATGCTCGAACACTACAAACACCTCGACGACATCCTCGGGGACGTGATCGAGTACACTGATCGTCGGGACGCGAACCTCTTCGTCGTCTCCGATCACGGCTTCGGTCCGATTTCGACGTTCGTCAATCTCAACACCATCCTCTCGAACAACGGACACCTCTCGCGACGGCGTCGAACCGCCGCGCAGCACTCGCTCGAGCGACTCGGGATCACGAAGTCCGCCCTGCTAGAGACGATCAAAACGCTCGGTATCGACAACGGACGGGTGGTCAACGCCCTCCCGAAATCACTCGTCGACCGGGTCGCGACGAACGTTCCTGGCGACCACGGACTCTACGACGTCGACTTTTCGGAGACGGTCGCGTTCGCACACGGACCGGGTCACGTGTACATTAACGATAGCGACCGATTCGATCGGGGGATCGTGGCGCCGGCCGACGTGCCGTCGGTCAGACGGGAGCTACGATCGCTGTTTTCGACCGTCACCGATCCGGAAACCGGGGAGCGTGTACTGACCGTCTCCGACGGGGACGACCTGTTCCCGACGGACGAGTCGTCTCCCGACCTCGTCGTCCTCGGTCGGGACGGCTATGAAGAAAAGACGAAACTCGCCGCCGACGTGTTCACCGCCGCCGGCGCAAAAGCGGCGGGGCACCGGAGTCGAGGCGTGTTCTTCGCTCGAGGACCGGGAATAGCGACGTCAGACTCCGCTACGGAGCTGTCCGTCGTGGACGTGGCACCGACACTCCTGCACAGCATCGGCGAGCCGGTTCCGGAAGCCGTCGACGGAACCGTTCGAACGGATCGGCTCGCCGTCGACGCATCGCCGACGACGCGATCTCTCGCGGACCGCGACGGCGACGACGGCGACGACGTTGCGGACGACGACTTCGACGACGTGGAGGAGCGACTCCGCGGACTCGGATACATGGGTTGAGTTCGCGACGTCGCTGCCGGCCGACTGCGGACGGCTCCGAGAGTCGATCCGCCTTCTCCGTCCGGCGCGATTAGCCGCTCGTTCGATCGGCGTGTGACACCGCAGTCGGCCGTGCCGGCTGTCCCTCCGCCGTCATCGTCGCGAGGATGCGCCGCCAGTCGGCGCGCGCCTGGTCCATCGAGAACAACGAACGCACCGCCGTCGCGGCGGCTGCGATCGATCGTCGGTTCTCGGGGTCGTCCAGACAGCGTTCCATCGCGTCGGCGAACGACGCCGGATCGCGATCTCCGACGACCACCCCGTTCTCGCCGTCGTCGACGACGTCCGGGATCGAGCCGACCGCCGGCACGATCGGGGCCAGTCGGGTCGCCATCGCTTCGATCAGCACCAGCGGGAGCGCGTCCCGGCGGGACGTGAGCACGAACGTTCGAGACCGATGATAGTAGTCTGCCGGGTCGTCGACCCAGCCCGGAAGGTCGACCCGATCGGTCAGGCCGTAGTCGTCGAGCGTCGTCCTGACGGTCGAACGAAGCGGCCCATCGCCGACCATGACTGCCCGGATCTCGTGCCCTGCGTCGTCGAGCATCGCCAGTGACTCGACGAATCGAACGGGATCTTTCTCGTCACTGAATCGACCGATCCACACGAAGTCGTACTCGGCCTCCGCGTGCTCCTCCCGAGGGCGGTACCGGTCGGTATCGATCGCGTTCGTCAGGATCTCGATCCGACGCTCGGAGACGCCGTACCGGGCGAGTGCTTCGGCGTGGGCGCTGCCGGGCACGGAGACGACGTCGAACTGCCCGAACGCCCACCGGGGCACCGCACCGTACCACTGTCGTGCGTGGTGGTCGAGGTCGATACCGATGATCCCCAGGTGGGCGGGGTAGCCACAGAGCAGTTTCAGTGCGAGCGCGTAGAACCCGTAGGGAACGAGCGAAATAGAGACAACCGCGTCGTACTCGTTCCGGTACCCCTCGTAGAGGGCGAGGAAAAACAGGAGGACGATTCGAAGGAGTCGCGGCCCGACGTCCGGTACTCGGACGTAGGTCGCCGATTCGATCTTGTACGCCGGATCGAGACAAACCAGGGTCGTTTCCCCGGCGACCTCGGCGAGTGGGCCGTAGTGTTGTTCGTTTTTGTGACCCAGCCCCGTCAGGACGAGCACTCGCTGCTCGTCGGCCACCCTGGCTTCGGCCCGTTCCGTCCGACGCCGCCGAGACCCGAACGGTATCGACGACCGATCGCTCCTGCTGGTCGAGGCAGTTCCGCCGGACTCGTCCGTCGTCGGGTCGGCGATCGATTCGGAACTAGTCATCGTCGGGTGCCGATCGACCGATGTCGACTCGTGAGCGGCCGCTTCGGTCGAGTTCGGCCTCTAACGGCGTCTCACTGGCCAGGAGGAACTCCGACAGCGCGTACGCCATCCACGCCTGGCACCACCGCATCAGCGTCACCCGTTTCGTGTGAAACCGGTACTTCCGATAGTAGAACTGTCCCTCGAGAACCTGCAGGTTCTCGAGTACCCACTGAAGGATCCGCTCTGCGAACTCGAGATCGCCTTCTCGCGTGAACACGAGCAGTCCCTGCGTGCTCGCGTGGATGTCCCGCGGATAGGCGTTCCGCTCGTCGAAGTTCGGTGCCCCGTTCGGCTCGAACAGCTCGGTTCGGTAGAACTCGAGTGCCGAATCCAGCGTCTCTGCGTACCGATCGGCGTCGATAACATCTCGGTATCGCTGGAACGATTCGATGATGAACCCGTTGTGGTGGTTGTCCATCGACAGGTGCGAGGCGTCTGCTGGAATCCGATAGGGCCAGCCGCCGAGATCGGTCTGTTGTGCGGCGACGTGGTCCAGAATCTTCGTCGCGCGGTCGCGGAGCTGTTCGTCCCCGAAGTACTCGTACAGATCGACGAGCATCTGTGCCCCGAGGGCGGCCGCGTTGAGCGTGTAGGAGTCCTCGGGATGATTCATGTGGTAATCGATCTTCGCGCCCTCCGGAACCTCCCGATAGTTCAGGTCTTCGATCAGGAACCACGTTGCCGATCGTGCGATCGCAGCGTATCGCTGGTCACCGCCGTCGACGCGAGCGGCGCGTAACAGCGCCTTGACCGCGTAGGTCGTGGAGACGATGTCCGCGTCGTTCGGAACGCCCTTGCAGTGCATGTGCTGGATCTCGTGGCGATGCCCTCCACAGAACCCGCTGTATCCGGTGCACTGTTCGTCGAGGAGCCACTCGACGAGGTGTTCGGCCTCCACGAGCGGGTCGAAATCGGGAGTCGGAGTTCGATCCGTGGTCGAGAGGACGTGGTAGTTTAGATTCGCCATCGAAAACAGCGCGACGCCTTTGTAATTTCGGCGGTGTTCGACGCGGAGGAGCGGTCTCACGTTCATCGGCGCCCGTTTGACGACCTCCTGGACCGCGAGGTTGAGCCACCTGTTCTCGATCGGAACGGCCGCGAGGAGTTTGCTGCTCATCCCGTCGCCGTAATCCGGACCGGCGTAGTCCCGCTCTCGTGCATACTCGAGCGTCGCATCGAGGACGGAAACGTACCGGTCCAGGGGATGCGTCTCCGTCACCGATTCGCCGGGAGTGTCCGCCCTTCTCATCCCTGCGTCCTCCAGCTGGCTCTGTGAGGAGGCTGCTTTCAGTACCCGACCCACGTCGATATCCGAAATACTGTGAGACTGCATCTATTGCCATCTAGAAAATTGTATATATTATTATACACTCGTTACCGTGCCTGTGACCGTCTGTTCGAGACGTACGACGATGGTATCCGGCGGTGAACGTCTCGATTCCGGTTCGAAGACGCCGTCAAACGTTCCGACAGAGCCCCGTTGAACGCGGACTCGGCAGATACTCGGTGGATTCGTCGAATCCGAGGGCCGAAATTGCTATACAGGCGATCGAGGTGGGATTGCGGCTACCCGATCCGCCCGTATTCCGATCGAATCGGGTGACCGCTGATGCGTCGTCATCCGCGCCGCCGTTTCGCCGTTATCAGCAATCCGATACAGAGGAGTGTGCCGACGGTCAGTCCGAGTCCGATCCCGTAGAGAGACGATGGGGCCGCTCCTTCGTTTTCCTGCGCCGGTGCGACGGTCACGGTCGAAAGCGACGTTACGTTCGCGGTGAAGCGATACGAGTCGCCGGATTCGTCACGAAGCGTCGTCGGCGATTCGGTCCACGTCTCCCCGTCCTGGACGTAGAGTGCCACTCGCTCCGGCTCTATCTCCCGGTCTTCCAGATACGATCCGTTGACGGTAAACGAAACGGTTGCTGCGGCGTCGCTGATCCCCCCATCCGTCGTGATCGTCAGGTCGGTGAACGATTCGACCCCGTTCGGCGACGTCTTCGGGACGTCCGTTTGCCCGTTCACGAACGAAATCGATCCATCGGATTCGACGTCACGCAACTCGACCTCCTCGAACTCGATAGCGTCGTTCGACCCCGTCGTCGGCGTCACTGCCACGCGATCGTCTGGCTCCGCGCCCGTGACGGTCGCCGAGATCCCGTCGTCGGTTCGTTCGTACGACACAGATGGATCGTCGCAGGTTCCGGTCCTGATCGTGACCGGTTCGTCCATCGACAGGGTCGTCCGATCGGGGTCCTCCGCGCTGCCGGAGAGCGCCTCCCACTCCGTGAGTTCCCCGTCCTCGAAGTAGTCGGGATCGTGCAGGTCGTCGTTGTCGTAGTGTTCCGCGTCCTCGTTGAACGCTGGATGAATCGTCACGGCAAAGTCGTCGTCGAGGCCACCCCGGATCGCCCCGCCGTCGGTGCGACTCTCGGACCAGATCCAGGATGCGCCGGCGTACCGTTCGCCGCGATACCACTCTACCATGTTCGTTTCACCGTCGTAGAGGTCGTCTTGAACGACCCACTCGGCGTCGCTCGGAAGACCGACGATGTCGAACGTCACGACGCCGCCGCTCGTCTCACCGCCCAGCCGGTCGTGTACCATCACCAGGCTCGTTCCGTTCGTGCCTTCGTGAAGAAAGAGGATGCTCGTGTCGTCCTCCTGAAGGTGCGTCGTCCCGTGCGAGCTATACCGTCGTTCGACGTCCTCTGGGTGCGTCTCGTGATTCCGATAGTCGTAGAACTCTTCGATCGATTCACCGGACTGCAGCGGTTCGATTCGCCGGCACTCCCCGCCCTGTTCGAGGACGTACGAATCGCTCGGCTGGACGGTAGACGACGTCGACGCCACGGCAGTCCCGGTCGCGGGTTGGTGTATCGTCGCGACCGTTCCACTACAGATCAGCGCGATCGCGGTGATCAACGCGATCAGTGTTCGTACTTTCATAATCTTGGTACTGTGAGTATCGTCTCGACACTGATCGGGACGTTCGTGTTCTCATGGCCCGACAGTCTCGCGCGTAGGGTCACGATCGGACCATCGCTTCACACGTACTTTGTAAGGAATCTATTTCCGTCATCCGCGATGATCGGTTTCGATCAAAACCGGTCGAGTCGCGCCCGGAGTGAACGTCTAGGCTCGCGTTACGGCAGACCGAACCGGAACGGGGGACGTCCCGAAGGCTGGCCGTTCTCGTCGGTCTCGTCGAAACCCGTTGCGGGGCAAACGGAGGCCTAACGGAACGATCGAACTGAGTCGGTTGCCAGCCCTGTCACGACGTTCTACTCCTGAAACGATGGGCGACTTCTCCCTTCGAACGCCGTTACCCGACGACTAACAATAGATGGCACTGTTGAGCAGTCGATAATTGATACATCCTATGAAAGACGTTCTGTTCAAACCGTTCGCAGTAATACAGCGACGAAGCAGGTCGCTGCTCGCCGGAGCGCCAGTCGACCTGCTTCTCACGGGTGTATTCGTATTCGTCGCGACCGTCCTGCTGGCCGTCGTGGACGTCTCGTCACAACTCGTGCGCGCAGCGATCGGCTTTCCGTTGTTGTTCCTCGTTCCGGGATACGTAACGGTCTCGATGTTGTTTCCGCGGGAAACCCCGGCTCGGGGAACCGTGGCGGACACGTCGTTACTCGTCACGCAAACCCGGGCGATCAGCGATATCGAGCGTGCGGCGCTCTCGTTCGGACTGAGTTTTGCCCTGTTACCCCTTCTCGGACTGGTGATCGCGGCCACTCCGTGGGGGTTTACGCAACCGGTCGTCGTCGGAACGGTCAGTTGTTTCGCGCTGATCGGCGCCTCTATCGCGACCGCTCGGCGGCTACTGATCGCCCGGGCTTATCGATACGAAGTACAGTTCGGTCGTCGACTCGAGGCCCTGCATGCGGCGATCTTCGACACGAAATCGACGATTCACACCGCCGTCAACGTCGCCCTCGTGCTCAGTATGCTGCTCGCGCTCACGTCCGTCGGCTACGCGCTCATGGCCCCGCAACAGGGCGAACAGTACACCAGCCTTCAACTGCTCACGGAGAACGAGTCCGGTGAACTCGTCGCATCGGGATATCCGGAGGAGATCCAACCGGGCGAATCGATCCCGCTCGTCATCGGGGTCGAAAACCAGGAACAGGAAGACATGAATTACACCGTCGTCGTCCAGGAACAGCGTATCGAGGACGGCGAGGTCGTCGAGAGAACGGAGTTGCGACGGATCGATTACATCGTCAATGACGGCGGTACCGCATACGGTGAGCGCGATATCACGCCCACCACTGCGGACGGCCCCGTTCGGATTTCGATCCTCCTGTACCAGAACGAGGTTCCCGATTCGCCCACCCAGGAGAACGCCTATCGGTACACTCACATCTGGACCGAGGTGACCGATTCGGCCGGCGCAGACGCGGCTGAGAGCGACGAGGTCGACGATGCCGGTGGTGAAGAAGGCGGAGAGGACGAGGACGACGGTGAAGGGGTCGACGAAGAGGAGGACGAGGTCGACGATGGCGGTGGTGAAGAAGGCGGAGAAGGCGATGGCGGTGGTGAAGAAGGCGGAGAAGACGAGGACGGTGAAGGGGACGAAGAGGATGAAGACGAGTGACAGCATCCGTGCCACGATCGTCTCCGTTCGCCCCGATCCGTGGTCCAACCGGGAATTCGAATTTTGACTAATCGACCACATAACAATAGGCCGATGGGGGGCAGTCCGGAGTATCGAACCCTTGAGGTACGTAACACGTCGTCAAACCCATGATACCATGTCGCATTATCGGTCGATTCGTCCCGTTCTCGCTCTCGGCTTCGCTCGTGATCGTACTGGTCGTCGGACTGCTGATCGGTCCCGGCGGAGCTGCGATCGCCGCTGGTGCCCAGGAGGGCGACGAAGCGGCCGACTACTCGGTCGTCCAGGGAGACGAGTGCGTCCCCGTCGAGCCTCTCGGTGACGGCTCCCAGAGCGTCGAGGAGTTCTACGACTATCGCACGCCGAACACAGAACCGAGTTCTCACACGTACAGTTCCTACGGGACGACGCACCTCCAGGAAGACGATACGAGCGGGTTCTTTCTGTACGACGGTCGCGACGGCCTCAGTCTCGTCCTCGTCCACGATCGGTACGACGGGAATTCCCCGGGCGGGGCAGTGACGATGCAGTTCGACGGGCTTCCCGCCGACGGAGAGTGGGTCGTCGAGGACGACAACTACAGCGAGGACCTCGGTCCCGGTCCGTTCGACGAGTTCGACCACGACGGGACATCGAGTCGAATCACGTGGGTGTACACCGACAACCGGACCGACGGCGCCGCCTTCCGCGGCGGACTCGACGACGAGTTCGCGATCGAGATCGAACCCTCGTTCGACGAGGCGGCCGATTTCCAGCTGTACGAGGGCGAACTTACTGCCTGGGAGGTGATTTCGGCGACCGAGGATGGTTACGAGCGAACCTCGATCGAGATGGATGACTCGGCCGTACTCCAGTCCGGCGGCTGTACGTCGATGGCCGTAACCGACCTCGACGTGCCGGAGACGGCGACGGCCGGCGAATCGATCGACGTCGAGGCACTGGTCGAAAATGAGGGCCACGAAGCGGGTACGTCCGCCGTGCCGGTCACGATCGACGGCGAGCAGGTCGACGAACGAGACGTGACACTCGATCCCGGTGAGACCACGACCGTGGCGACGTCCGTCACGTTCGACGAACCGGGAACGTACACCGTCGGTGTCGGTGACGCTACGGTTGACGTGACAGTCACGACGGGAGATAGAATCGACGACGTGTACGGGTTCGGCGTTACTGCAGCGGTAGTGTCGACGGCGATACTTCTTCTCGCGATCGGCGTGCGTTCTCGAAGGAGATAACTCCGACCCTCGTGAGTCCACTCTGTTCCGACCCCGTCGCCGACCGCGTACGGTTGTCTCGAGGTCGACGATCACTGCGCTTCGATCCGGCCAGAAAGTGCGGTGCAGTCGAACGATCGACGGGTGATGGCGGCCGTTACGGCAGACACTATGACCGCCCTACAGGTTACAGCGGCGCCGTGTCTCGCCCGTCACGAGCGATCGACTGCGGGAAACAACCGATTTCTCGGAGCGAACGTCGGAGGAATCATCGCCGTTTCGTTCCGGGTGCCGAAATCGAGACGTTCAGCGCAGCAAACGATGTCATAACAATTGGGAACAAAGGATGTTGTCTGAGGTGAGATGAACCAATCTCAGAAAGATCGTATCCCTATCACACTGCACTCGGTGTTCGCCACGATCGCGATCGTGATCGCCGTCGTCGTCGGTTCGACGGTCGCCGTAGCTACGGTCGGAGCGGCACCAGCGCAGCAGGGTTCGGACAAGTACTCGGTGATTCAGGGAGACCAGTGTATCACCATCGAACCGCTCGGATTCGCTCACCAGTCCGCGGAAGAGTTTTACGACTATCGTACACCGGATACTGATCCGAGCTCGCCCACGTATAGCTCTCACGGGACGAGGAACCTCCAGGAAGACGATACGAGCATCGTCTTCCTCCACGAGAGCCGCGACGGCCTCAGTCTCGGATTCGTCCACGATCGGACCAACGGCAACTCGTCGGGCGGCGCGGCGACGTTTCAGATCAGCGGCCTTCCGGAAGACGGCGAGTGGGTCATCGAAGACGACAATTACGACGGTGCCGACGACGAGTTCGACCACCGAAACGAGACGAGTCGCATCTCCTGGGTCTGGGCCCAAAACCGATCGGACGGTGCCGTCTTCAACGGGGGACTCGAAGACGACTTCGCGATCGAAGTCTTCCCGATGTTTAACGACGAAGCCGACTTCAGGGTCTACGACGGCGAAATTTCCGACTGGGAGGTCATCTCGGGTCCGCCCAACGACCGCAAGCGAACCTCGCTGGACATGCGCGAGCCGATCGTGATTCAGTCCGGCGGCTGCGATTCGTTCGGCGTCACCGAGCTCAACGTGGAGGATTCGGCGTCGGCGGGCGAACCCGTCGAAATCGAGGCGGTCGCGGAGAACAACGGTGAGTCGACGGTGACGACAACCGTGGAGTTCACGGTCAACGACGAGTCTGTCGACAGACAGGACGTGACGCTCGAACCAGGCGAGACAACGACGGTGAAGACGACCACCGAATTCAACGAATCGGGGACGTACACGGTCGGGGCAGGCGAGCAATCGAAGGAGGTAACCGTCGGTGACGAATCGCTACCCGGGTTCGGCGTCACCGCAGCGGCACTGGCGGCACTCCTCGTCGCGCTCGTCGCTCGCTATCGTCTGTAGCGCCGGAACTGTCGGGACGCTGTGGCGTTCGGATCCGGCTCCCCAGCGATCCTTTCGGCTATTTTCCTCTCAACCGGCGGCGGATGCTGTGATCGAAACCGATGTTCCACTCGACGTCATCGATTCTGTCGTCTGCGATCCGGGTGCCGGTTCTCATCGTCGAGCGAGACGCACGCCCGAGAACGAACCGACCGACGTTCCGTCGCGAGTGGCCACAGAGGCGTCCGTAGTGGGGTAGGAACACCGCTTCGACAGCTACGCTTCGCTATCTCATTCGACCGATCGCTATTGTGATGCCTGCTCCACTAGATCCGAGCTACTGCCTCGATTGGGGCTCTCGACGTTTCCCCACAGCCGGACCTCCCCGGTCCCGACCGCGGCCATCGAGGACGTCACGGTAGACGCCGTGAATCCGCTCTGCCATCCGTTCTTTGCTGATTCCGTCGGCCCGTTTCCGACCGTTCGATCGGTCGCCCCTGTTGAGGATCGAGGCGAGTGCAAGTCGGAGTTCGACCTCGTTGCGACACACTTCCGACGGCGTCACTCCCTCGAGTCGTTCGCGTACGTCCCCCACGTCGAGCGAAACGACCGGGAGATTACACGCCATCGCCTCCTTGACGACGTTCGGCGATCCTTCGCGGTCCGAGGTCAACAGGAGACAGTCCGCAGCGTTCATATAGAGGGGCATCTGCGAGTGAGGAACGTCGCGGGCGGTCTGGAGATGGATCGGTTCGGGGACGTCCGTTCGAACCGCGTTCACGATCCGTTCTGCTCGCGGATAGTTCTTCACCTCGCGCTCGGGTTTGTAGGGAAAGAGCACGTGTTTCGCGTTCGGGTTCCACCCGAGCCGATCGATCGCCGTCGTCTGTGGCCGGGGTTTGAACAGATCGAAATCGACCCCGTGCGGAATGACGTAGCAGTCCCGTCCCAGTTCGCGTTTCATCGCTTCGGACATGACGATCGTGGCGTCGCAGTGGTTCGAACACAGCCTGCTTAGCCAGCCGAGTTCGCCGTCGAGATCCGTGCCCCAGAGCGACAGGACGACGGGGAGATTCGGCTGTGCCAGTGCGAACGGCGCCGTGAGACCGTAATTCGCGTGGACGAGATCGTAAGATCCGAACGACTCTCTCAATACGGCGGGGTGAAATCGGAGGTAGTCGACGATCGATCGACCCGTGTTCGCCGTCACCGACCCCGGTACCGAAACGGTCGTACACTCGATGCCCCGTTCCTCGAGTGCTTCTACCTGGAGCGCAAACGGTGGTGAACTCTCCTTGGACGTCAAATTTAGAACATTCATACTGAGAGTGGATCTACGGGGACGTTTCCGACTATCGGCCTTTGTTATCTCGTCATCGATAGCTGTACGTGTAAATTATCGAAAATCAACGTCGAAGATAGTCAGGTGTATCAGTTTGTTTCCACTACTATCCCAAAACGTGAACGGCTCGTGAGAGGGATTGAGCCACGGACAATACCAAAACTTGGCGATTATGGTCGCAGTATTGTCACGATGCACGCAAACATCACCTATCAATCACGTTGGTTCCGATCGCCGTTCTCGTCGGTGCTACAGGATCTGTCCGCGTCCGTTGGGGACACCGTGGCCACTTTCGTGTGTATTCCGTGTTCGGACAGTGGTCGTCGATACGATTCCGAAGTGCGCAGAGTACTCTCCCGTCGATCACAAATAACTGCTACTACCGGTCACAGTCAGCATAACAAGGACCGGCCCGGTGGATACGCCGATAATGTCACACGCGCGATCGGGGTCGTCGAGACTAGGGAAGCGCGCACTTCTCGTTGTCGGATTTCTCGCACTCTCCGCCGCCGTGCTCGTAGCGCATATGGCACCGGCGACTGGATACGAGTTGTCCCTGTACGCGGGGACGTCCATTCAGTTCTGGATGTTATTCGCGAGTACAGTGGTCGTCTCCGTGATCGCCGCGCTCAGGGCGACGACAACCTGGGATCGTGGCGTAGCGCTAGTCCTCGGTGGCGGGGCGGCGGCAGTATTCGTCGGACTCCCTGTACTCAGGGGATACCGCTTTTACGGCACCGGTGACGCGCTCACGCACCTCGGCTGGATGCGTGGAATCGAGGCGGGAGCGTTCGCCCCGGTTGCACTAGAATATCCGGCACTACACACGCTCGCGGTCTTTCTCTCCGCAACCCTCGAGGTCGATCTCACACGTGCGGCGATGCTGGTCATCGTGCTCCTCGCCTGCCTGTTCGTGCTCTTCGTGGCGCTCTCGATCGGGACCGTGTTCGACAGCCGGTACAGCACTACCGTCGGCACGTTCTCGGCGCTGCTATTCTTGCCGATTACGACGCTCAGCACGTTTATGGTACCGCACGCGATGTCGCAGGCGATCCTCTTCTCGTCGATCGTCTTCTACCTCTTTCTGCGGTACGTCCGTGATCCCGACTCGCTTGCACGCCGGTCTGCGACGGGGTTGGGCCTCTCGATCGCGCTGATCGCCCTCGTCGTGTACCACCCGCAGCTCGCAGCGCACCTGCTCGTTGCCCTGTTCAGCGTGTGCGCGTTACAGGTACTCTACCGGCGATTCCGGTCGAATCATCCGATCGCGAATCACCGTTCGATCTTCGGCCAAATCGTCGTCCTCGCTGGTGCGTTTCTCGTCTGGACCTCGAACCACGGGTTCTTCACGGGCGTCATCGAGTACGCTGCGTCGAGCGCCGCCGCGTATTTCCTTGCGGACGGGTCGGCTGGCGAATCCGTTAACTCGCAGAGTGCCTCTCTCAGTGAACTCGGCGCGAGCGTCGTCGAATTGTTCCTGAAACTCTTCGCCCCGAGTCTGGTTTTCATCGCGCTGGTCGGGTTCGTGGTGCTGTGGACGGTATTCGAGCGTGACGGGGCGATGACCCGCGAGACTGAGGGGCTCCTTCCCTACTTCACCGTCAGTCTGTGTGGATTGAGTGGGGTTTTCGCGCTGTACTACCTCGGATCCTACGGGACGATGTACTTCCGGGTGCTCGGGCTGATGCTGTTGCTCGTCACGATCGTCGGAGCCGTCGCCATCTCAGCAGTTATCACTGGACTCTCGCGCCGAGTCCCAACCGGCCTGGTGCACGGCGCCGCCGTCGTCGCGTTCGGGCTGTTGATACTGTTCTCGCTGATCGCCGTGTTCCCGTCACCGTACATCTACAGCGCGTCCCCACACGTTACCGAGATGTCGATGTCCGGTCACGAGACGGCGTTCGAAAATCAGGATCCGGAGGTTTCGTTTGCCGGTATTCGGGCCGGGCCGAATCGATACGCAGACGCCTCGAACGGTGAACTGGAACGGACGAGACACTACGAGGGAGTCTCCGGCGAGGAGATCGACGAGGGTCTCGCGGGACAGTACTCCGACGATCGATATCTCACGGTGACCCGGACGGATCGTGAACGGGAAGTCCGTGCGTTCCAAGAGTTACGCTACACGGAGTCCCAACTCGACTCGATCTCGTCCCAGTCCGACGTCAATCGCGTGCAGTCGAACGGCGAATTCGAACTGTATTACGTCCGCGGGCAGGCCGAGTGAGTGATCGCGCGGCTCCAACCGCGACCGGTATGCGAGCACCGAACGGCCCACTGTTGATCGAACGGTCCGTTCGAGGCGACCGAGGGATCGCGCAGACGTATCGGAGTGTCGGCCGAATCACCGTCTTCGGTCGAGAATCGTCCTTCCGCGGTAATCCTCTTTCGTCACTCCAGGTATCCGAGACCGCGAAGCCGATCCTCGATACCGTCCATATCCTCGGTTTCAGACTCTTTCGATCCGTCCGCGGTCGTGTCCGCGTACCGTTGAGTAGTGACCGCGCCGATCGTTTCCGGATCGAAGATGTCTTCGAGGATTCGACCGTCAGCCGTCTCCGGAACCGGCCGCCCGGCCCCGTGAAGGATCGTCGGGGCGACATCGACGACCGACGCGTCTTCGACCGTGACGCCGGCATCGACGTTCGGGCCCCACGCGAGGAAGATTCCGTCGGAACGGTGGCTTGCCGCTTTACTGCCGGCAGGCTCGAACGGGTCGTCGGTCACCTTCGTCTTCTCCTCGTACTCCCCGCGACCGACCGCGATCAGATCCGGCGAGTCGGGATCTGTCGGAAACAGATCGTCCCCGTCCCGAACGTCGAGGACTCGCTCGCCAGTTTCGGGGTCCGTCACCTCGGACAGCGCGGCGGCCACGTCGTGTTTGACCGATTCGACCTCGTCCGGGTGGACGATCCCCTGATCGAACCGTTCCGTATCGTTGACGTATATCTGTGCTGGATCGTGTGCGAACGCGGTCGTTTCGCTGAATTCCACGTCATAAAGCCAGTGGTCGCCCGGAATCCGCTCGGCGACTCCGTCGACGATGCTCTCCGGGAGGTGCTCGACCAGCGTCTCGGTCGTGATTCCGACCCGATCGAGCGCATCGAGCACGGTCGATTTCGTGACGCCGAACCGTTCGAGCGAACTGCGTGTGCCGTCGTTCCCTTTTCGCGAGAGGAATCCCTCCGACGACAGGAGCGAGTTGAGGTTGACGAACGACGAGATGGGGCCGAATCCGTGGTCGGAGACCACGTACAGCGTCGCGTTCGCTTCCTCCGCGTACGCCATCGCTTCGCCGATAATCTCGTCCAGTTGGCGGTAGTGCTCGAGGATAACGTCCTCGTCCCAGACGAGGTGCTGGAGCCGATCGGGTGCGGTGTAGACGAAGAAAAACAGTCGCCAGTCGTGCTCTCGGGCGAGTTTGCGCATCAGAGATCGCCGACCTGACACGAGATCCTCGAGGTCGTCGACGAACTCGTCCTGATCGTCGGTGTACTCGGACCAGTCGAGTGCAATCTGGTACTCCGGAATCTCTCGTTCGATCTCGTGGCGGAGTTCGGTCGGACGAGCGAACCCGTCGCCGATTTCGGGTGTGAACATTCCGGAGACCATCGCGCCGTCGATCTCGCTGGCCGGATACGTCATCGGGACGTTAGCGGCGACCGCGGGCGTGAAGACGTCCCACAGGGCCGGTCGTTTGCGATCCTCACCGGAATACCACTCGTGCGTGTAATCCCCGTTGAGTCCCGTAAATCCGTAGATGCCGTGTTTGTCGGGCCATACGCCCGTCGCGATCGAGGGCCAGGCCAGCGGCGTCGTTGGCGGAAACGTACTCGTCAGTGGTCCGGACGCGCCCTCCTCGAAGAGACGATTGACGTTCGGCAAGGCGCCGTCTCCACCCCACTTTCGGAGTAGATTCCACGGTACGCCGTCGATACCCAGTACGAACGCCTTCGATGTCGCATTTCCATTCATGAAATAATTTCAGCTCCCGGTTCCGCTGTGCTGAGGCACTCCCCGTGCAGCCATTGTTATTCGTCGCCTGCGGCGAGGACTGAAGTCGGTATTAGACGCGGCGAGAACTACGCGATCGATGGTACTCCGTTCGGTCGCGTCGAATCCCGCTTGGTTCGGCGGGTCGGAGAACCGCGTTGGCAAACTCGTAGAACGTCACTCACCGTCACTCGGCGAAGTATCGAGACGCGTCACCCTTTCTCTGTCCGAACAGTTATTCCGGGAAAACGCTCCGTAGCGAGATTATAACAATGACTGCTCCTGTCACCGAAGATGACTAGATGAACCGTCACAGTTCGAGCGACGGCACGCTGCAGACGGCCGCCGAGGGATCGATCGGAATCGCCGTGGCGGTCCCTCTCGCAAGCGGGAACAGCGATCGTATCACTTCACGTGTCGGTGGAGTAAAACGATGAGTTCGGCGGACCACAATGTCAGTAAGACCGTCATCGTCGGGTTCGACGGAATGGACTGGCGGTACGTCGATCGATTCTCGGATCGACTCGATAACCTTTCGGAACTTCGCGAACGCGGCGTCGGCGCCGATCTGACGTCGACGTATCCGCCGTGGACGGGCAGCGCCTGGCCGTCGATGTACACCGGTGTTACGCCGGATTACCACGGCGTATTCGACTTTTTCGACTATCGCGACAGTTATCCGGACTCGGCCGCGGCCGTTACGAGGTCGGATGTGAAGGCACCGGCGCTCTGGGACTACCTCTCCGACCGCGAACTCTCCTCGATCGTGTTGAATCTCCCGGTGACCCATCCCACGGGGCCGATGGACGGCGTTCTCGTTCCGGGCTACCTCGCGCCGGCGGACGAACCCGGATACCCCGACGGGATCCGCGACGAGATCGAGGACGCACTCGGCGAGCCATACCGGATCTACTCAGAGTGCGAAACGGCCTCCGATACCGAGAAAAAAGTCGACGGCTACGTCAACCTTATCGAGCACCGGGGCGCCGCCGCGGAGTACCTGCTCGAGTCGGCGGACTGGGAGCTGGCGATCGTCCAGTTCCAGAAGACCGACGCCGTCTTCCACAACTCCACTCGAACGACGGACTTCGAGCGCGTGTACGCCGCCGCCGACCGGGCGCTCGGGCGCATTCTGAACCTGTTCGGCGATGAGACAAACGTGATCGTCTGTTCCGACCACGGAATGGGCCCGGTGGACGGCTACCAGATCCACATCAACCAGATCCTCGAGGACTGGGGGTATCTCGACTCGTGCAGCGAACTCAACGGGGCAGGTGGCTTCAAGCCCGTCGTGGAGGACGAGTCGGTGGCTAATTCGGGCGCCGGCGCGGTTTTCGATCGGCTGATCGCGATCTCTTCGAAGGCAGGACTGTCGCCATCGGACGTTCACGGCCTCGCCGACCGTGTCGGACTCGCCGAACCGCTCGTACGGGTCGCTCCGGACTGGGTTACGCACGGCGTCGCCCGCGGCGTCGACTGGGAGGCGTCGGCCGCCTACTGTCGGAGTCAGTCCGAACAGGGGATTCGACTCAACGTCCGCGGTCGCGACCCGTCGGGAGTTATCGATCCGGACGGGTACGAGACCGTTCGGAGCGATCTCATCGATCGGCTCTCTAGCCTGCAGACGCCCGACGGAGAGCCTGCGTTCGAGTTCGTTAAACGGCGCGAGAAGGTCTACGACGGTCCTCATACGGCCGGGGCCTGCGATATCTTTTTCAGGACTAACGAGATGAACCATGTGATCTGGCCGAAAATACACGGGGTGCAGTTCCATCCGATCACGTCCTTCGATCACAAGCGAAACGGCGTCTTCGTCGCCGCCGGTCCGGACGTCGACGCGGCCGCCGACGTCGATCGGCTCTCGCTGACGGATATCGCACCGCTCGCGATGACGCTTCTCGAGCAGCCGGTTCCCGAGCGGATGACCGGGAGCGTTCCGACGGAGCTCGTTACCCGCTCGAGTTCGCGAACCGCGTACGACACGACCGTCGTGGACAGTAGCACGTACGAACAAGACCAGGACGATGTCCGAGAGCGACTGAGTGACCTCGGCTACCTCTAATGACCGACGAGAAGGACGACCTTGCGAAGGTCCTTCTGAGCGCGGGTCTCGTCTTCGTCGGGGCGCTACTGGAGAACTTCGCGCGGCTGGCTGAGCGCGTCCTCATCGGCCGAACGGTGTCAGCTGAGGCGTACGGCGAGTTCAGTATCGGCCTGGCGATTTTGACACTCTCTGTCACGTCCGCGATGGCCGGGTTTAGCCAGGGAATCCCGCGGTACATGGCCCGCTTCGACGACCCGGCCGACGAACGGGGCGCGTTGCTCACCGGTCTCGTCGTGACGCTCCCGATCGCACTCGCGCTCTGTGCCGTCCTCGTCCTCGCCGGGGATGTGATCGTCGCACAACTGTTCGAGAGCGTCGGATCCGAACTGTTGCTCACGCTGTTCGTCGTCACGATTCCCCTCGTCATTACCTTTCAGCTCGGCATCGCGGCGATTCGCGGGTACGAGAACACATCGTACAAGATTCTGGCGCGAAACGTCACCTATCCAGGCGTCCGTCTCCTGCTCCTGGGGACGTTCCTGTCGCTCGGTTTCGGCGTTCACGCGGCCGGGTACAGTTACCTGATCGCCGCCATCGTCACGACGCTCGTGACCTACGTCCTCTTGCGACGACTGCTTACCCTTACGGGCCCGTCACGGTTCCATATCCGGGAGATGACGGCCTTTTCGGTGCCACTGATCGTCTCGACGGTCGCCGCGACGCTCATGACGAAGACCGATACGCTCATGCTGGGGTACTTCCGTGCCTCGAGTGAGGTCGGCATATACAACGCCGCGTATCCGCTGGCGAACTCGCTCGTCGTGATTCTCGGGACGTTCGGATACATGTACCTCCCCGTCGCCTCACGCCTCGACGGCGATGGCGAACGGGAGTCGATGAACCGGGTCTACCAGATGACGACGAAGTGGGTATTCGTGTTGACGTTTCCGCTGTTCGTGACGTTCGTGGTGATGCCGTCGGACGTGATCGCCCTCGCTTTCGGCCAGCAGTACGCGAGCGGCGGGATCGCACTCGCGATATTATCGATCGGATTCTTCACCAACGCCGCCGTCGGCCGGAACCGCGAGACGCTCTCGGCACTGGGATACACGAAGTTCATCCTCGTCACGAACGTCGGCGCACTCGGTATCAATATCGTTGCGAACGTGGCACTCATTCCGCGTTACGGGTTCGTCGGCGCGGCGATCGCGTCCGCCAGCTCGTTCGTCGGGCTGAATCTCTTCGTGTATCTGTTCCTGGCTCGCAAGTTCGATATCCGGCCGTACAATCGGACCTCGCTCCGATTGATCGGGATACTCCCGCTGGTCGTCCTCCCTGCCGGGTTCGCACTCGACAGTGTCTTTCCGGCGAGTCCAACCGGCATCGGCCTGTTCTTCGCGAGCACGAGTCTCCTCACACTCCTCGTCGCAGCGGGTTCCGGCTCTCTCGAACACGGTGACATCGTCATCGTCGAGTTCCTCGAAGACGCCCTCGGGACCGAAATCCCGTACGTCCGGGAACTGATCCCGGACCCCGAGTGAGTCGCCACGGTCGATTGGCTACCGTCACCCTCGCTCGAACGATCGTCGTCGAGTCCAGTTCTCGTCGACTCGTAGCGTCTGCCATGAAATGGCACGAGTGGCACTCTCACGCTCGAACTATCGTCCTCTAATTAAATAGCGCACTCGTTAATGAGCCCTTAGTTCCGCATCGGGGGTCTCCGCTGACCTGTATGTTCGACAAGCCAGATGCCGAGCAGGATTCGTCCCGACGACTGAGTCGCCGATCGTACCTCGCAGCGGCGGCCGGAACGGTGGCGACTGTCGTCGCCGGCTCTGGAGTCGCCGCAGCGGACCGTGAGTATGAGGTCGCCGAGGTTCCGCAGGGCGGCACGTTCCAGCGCGTACTCCGTGATGGCGACGTTCTCGAGAACGTCCTGATCGATATCTCGGCGGAGGGCGCAAGCTACGACATCGACGCGAAAGGCAGCGACTGGACCATCCGGAACGTCGGCGTCAGGGGAGCCTGGGATCACGAGCATCCCACGTCGCCGCTCCGAGTGGCCGCCGACGCTGGTTCCACCTGCCGGATCGAGAACTTCTACTTCGGCGACGGCGTGATTCCGGATCTTCCGGCGTCGTCCAATCCGACGGGGATCTACGCGTGGTGGGACCACGCGGGCACGATCGAGATCGATCGCGTGAACATTCAGGAACACCCGGACAACGGGATCTACGGCTCCGCGCCGGGCAACAGTAGCGATCACCCGAATCCGGGTGGCGGTGGCGAGTTGCACGTCACCAACTCGTACGTCCGTGCGGGCAAGACGGCCGGTATTCGCCTCGGGACGGACGGTTCCTACGCGGAGAACTGCGTCGTGTGGAGCAACGCCCACCGTGGCTTCTGGGGCTACTACAACGACACGGAACTGATCGACTGCGATCTCGGCGGCTCACCGACGGACATTCACGCGGGATCCGGTTCGTGGAGTGCCGGACGCGACGCGACCGTCTCGGTCGAGAACTGCCGGTTTAGCGCGACGGACACGGCCCAGAACAGCAACGAGATCATCGGCTCGCCTGTCGGTGAACCCGAACACCGGATGCCCGACGGCGTCCCGACGTCGGCGACGGAGGCGGCGTCCGGCGGCGATTCGAGCTAACCCACGTCAGCCCCTTCTCTGGCTCCCTCTTCACTGCTTTTCATCGCGGTCGTTCCCTCCGATTTTCTCCGGTAATCAGTCATTACGACCGATACGTATCAGCCGGATTCGAACGACATAACGTGTGATCTGAGCTCACGGCTATTTTGACTACCAGAGTATAAAGACTGTACCGGTTAACGGCGTTTTAATTCCGGATGGGGGGCATCCGGTGGAGTACATGAGGGACAACACTGACGAGGAGATCGATTCGAATCGACGACTCAGTCGTCGATCGTATCTCACAGCAGCTGCCGCCGGTACGGCCGCAATGGTCGCCGCCGGGACCGGTATGGCGTCGGAAGACGACTACGAGGTCGTCACGGTTCCAGCGGGTGGAACGTTCCGGAGAAAGCTCCGTGACGGCGACGTTCTCGAGAACGTCCTGATCGATATCTCGGCGAAGGGCGCGGCCTACGATATCGACGCGAGAGGAAGCGACTGGACGATTCGAAACGTCGGCGTCAAGGGGGCGTGGGATCACGAACATCCCACGTCGCCGATTCGGGTGGCTGCCGACGCTGGTTCCACCTGCCGGATCGAGAACGTCTACCTCGGTGACGGCGTGATTCCGGATCTTCCGTCCTCGTCGAACCCGACGGGGATCTACGCGTGGTGGTATCACGCGGGTACGATCGAGATCGATCGCGTGAACATCCAGGAACACCCGGACAACGGGATCTACGGCTCCGCACCGGGCAACAGTAGCGATCACCCGAATCCGGGTGGCGGTGGCGAGTTGCACGTCACCAACTCGTACGTCCGTGCGGGCAAGACGGCCGGTATTCGCCTCGGGACGGACGGTTCCTACGCGGAGAACTGCGTCGTGTGGAGCAACGCCCACCGTGGCTTCTGGGGCTACTACAACGACACGGAACTGATCGACTGCGATCTCGGCGGCTCACCGACGGACATTCACGCCGGCTCCCGTTCGTGGAACGCTGGACCGAGTGCAACCGTCACAGTCGAGAACTGTCGGTTCGGCTCTACGAACAGGGCAACGAGTTCCAACCGGATCGTCGGGTCGTCAGCGGGCAAACCCGAACACCGGATGCCCGACGGCGTTCCGACGTCGGCGGAGGAAGCGGCATCGGGCGGGGACTACGAATCCCCAACGGACGAGGCCGTGGACGAACTTGAGAACACGATCCTCGTCGACGGGGCCGGGAACAACGACGTCACCCGATACGGGTTCGCTGTCTCAGGGTCTGCCGAACGCTCGACGCACGGCGGCGCCTCGATCGACGACGAAGATACGATCGATAGCGGCCAGGTTACGGGTGCTGTCGTCGGCTGGCGAGACGCGTTCCGGTTCAGCGGTGAGCTCGCTGACCTGACCGTCGATGGACCGGCGCGCGTCATCGTCAACGGCGAACAGGTCGATCCAGCCGAGTACGGCGAATCCTCCCACGAGGACGATCAGGACCTGCCCCCGAACGCACTGGTGATCGACGGATCCGACGCCGACGGTAACACGAGCTACTCGTTTACCGTCGACGGCGAGGTTATCTCCTCGAGTTATCGGGACGCGTCGGTCGACTCCGGTGACGAAATCGACGGCCGATCCGTCACCGGAACCGTCGAGGATTGGATCGACGCCTACTGGTTTGACGGTGATATCGTCGACTTTACACTGGCCGGGAACGCGAGCGTCGACGTCGAGTACAACGCTCGCCAGTAACCGACGCGCACACCCCGTTCGGCTAACACGTCGTCGACGGCTCACCGTACCCTGACTTCTACTCCGATCGTCGGGAGTATCGTTTGTAGCGGTGATCGGGTGATCGCGCTTCAGCTATCCATCGACACGATCGATCGACGATCGTCACTCCCTCTTTCGAAATCCACTTCGGGAACCACTTTCGCTCGAAATTCCCCCGTTCGCGCAGTCCAGGGCGCTGCAAACGCCGCCTCTGATGGTAGACGGAAACCTGGTGGAAAAAAGATGTAATTATACCGTTTAGTATGACTACCGTACTCTCTGCCAGGGAAATGGTAGCTCGATGATTACTATTGACATCCTTCACTGAACTGTTCGAATATAGAACTCGGAATGATCGCGCGCTCACCTAACGTCTTCGTCCTGACGATCGATTCGCTCCGGGGAGACGCGTACGATGAACTGATGAGAGAGGTCACCGCCAGTATTCAGGGAGTCGAATTCACGAACGCATTCGCGGCCGCAAGTAACACCGGAAGTTCGATGCCGGCTCTGGCCGCTGGTGTGTTCTGTGACCGTGTCGCAAACGGCTCGCCCAACCTCAAACTCGGTGAATCGAGGGACGACGACGACGTCGTCACGATGGCGGAGGCGCTCTCGGAGTCGGGATACGACTGTTCACTCTGGTGTGACAACGTCATCTTCGGGGCAGAACGGAATTACGACCGCGGGTTCGACGATGGGCGAGCCGGAACCCCGAACTGGAAAAAGCGCGCGCAAAAACTCGTCCAACAGACCGGTTCCGATCGGTTATTCAACGCGTGCCGGTGGGCGTATTTCAACGTCGTCGGTCGCATCGAGGAGCGGATAACGACCGAGAGCAACTATTACATCTCCGCCGACACGCATCACCAGGCAGTTCTCGCCTCCCTCGAGGGGACATCCGGAGGGCAGATGCACTGGATCCACTACATGGACGTTCACCATCCCTTCGAGCCGCCCGCAGACTATCTCGAATCACGATCGCTGAACACCGATCGAAGTCCCTCCGAACTCGCCGAACTCTCCTCTCAGGCGATCATCCAGAATCGCGGTGAGGGAACGACCGACGAGGATATCGAGGACATCGTCCAGGCCTACCGCGCCGCTTGCGAATATTTGCGAGATCAGCTCGTCTCCTTCATCGAGACGCTGATCGATCGTAATCACTACGTGCCCGGTCACGACATCATCGTCCTGACCGCGGATCACGGCGAGGGGTTCGACCGGGATCGTCACGGAATGCTCGGTCACACGCCGACCCCGTCGTTCTGGGACGATCTCGTCCACGTCCCGCTCGTCGTCAGCCTTCCGGACTGGGAACCAGGAACCGTCGACTGTCAGGTCAGTCAGATCGATCTCATGCCGACGGTCCTGCAAGCCGCCGGTGCCCCGGTTCCGTCGTCGGTCGACGGGACCGCTGCCGCTCGCCCGACCGATCTGTGTCGAGACCACGTCTTCTTCACGGCGACCGGACCGTACAGAACCTATCACGGGGTTCGGAGCCGTTCCGGCTGGAAGCTCTTTTCGGACCGGATCAGTGACTCCGAGTCCGTCGAACTGACTGGCACCGACGACGAAGGCGCCGATCAGGATCACGAGCGCGCGTTACTCACCCGCGTTGACGGGGACACCGAGTCGATCGAGTTCGAGTGCCAACTCGATGCGAACGCGCACCCGTCGGAGACCAGGAAACGGGACCGGTGGCTCGGACTGCGTCGACGGCTCCGCGAAGACCGGGGCGAGATCGCGACGAGACGGTTCGACGAGATGCTGTCCGACGAAACGGTGGAACAACTCGAGCAGTTGGGCTACGTCGACAACATCCGCTGACAGCCGTCGACAGTAGCGCGTCGCATTCGTGGACCGCCAGAGGCCCGGTCTCGGCGACGCGTTGGTACCACTGTCGACGAGACGCGAACAGAAGGACGCTGCGACCGATTCAGTATTCGAGATGGTAACTCGCTATCGATCGGTAACGCAGGTATCGGGGACACGTGAAAACACGGACGAGAACCCCGCACCGCGACGCAGCGACTGCGGTGTCCGCCGACGCTACCCCTTGCCGAACGACCCGGACAACCTCTGATAGGTCGATTTCGCCACTCGCATCTCGAGACCGGACGATTCGACCACGTAGTACGGACGAAGTTCGCCGTTGAACTTGCCCTTGTACTCGCAGAGCCGTTCCGTATTCGCGCCGACGAGATCGTATCCTTCGATCGAGTCGAACTGAGGATCGGTAACGAGATCCTCGAGGATCGCTCGATGCAACAGATTGTTCACGCTCACGCTCTCGTAGGAGGCGACGACGCCACCCTGCCAGTAGTAGGCCAGATCGTTCGAGAACAAGGTGATGATACCGCTCTGGTACTCCCCGTCGGGGCTCCGAGCGACGTAGACGCGCCACCGATCGACGTCCAGCGACGACAGGAGATCGCGGAGGAATGCGCGCGACATCGGTGCGGTGTCGCCGTGCTCCTCGAACTGATCGACCACGTCATCGTAGACACGCAGGGCGGAATCGATCCCTTCGGTCTCGATCGCGAGGTCCACGTCGTCCAGGCGACGCATCTCGTTCCGGAGACTCTTGCTGAACCCCGCCATGGCGTCCTCGATGTCGGTACAGCCCTCCAGGTCGACGACGTACGTGAACTCGGGCTCCACCGCGAGATCGTTCCAGCCGTAGGGCCGCGGATCGGCGTACCCGAGGGGACAGGTCATCCGGAAGAGCGTCGTCCGATCGCCGAGTCCGAGTGCGTCGATTACCCCATTCGCCAGTCCGCTGTTGATTCGCTCCCACTTGCGTTGCTTCGGGCTGTGGGGGTTGATGATCGGCCCGAGCCGGGGGACCCCCTGCGAAACGGGCGGCGAGAACACCGTTCGTCCGATCGATCGATCCGAGACGAACAGTGGTACCATCCCGACGACCTGGTCCCCTTTGTACGCCGCATAACAGTGCAATTCTGCGTCGGTATAGTCGTCGAGAACGGAGAGTGCGTCCGGATCGTGGAAGACCTCGAACCCGTTCGCCGGAAGCGCATCGCGCCAGTCCTCGAGACCGATTCGTTCGATATCCATACTACTCCCCCGTGAGACTGCGACGGGTCTTGTTATTCACACTGTACGGTTTCGATGATAGTCATTGACGCAGATTAACGGCCCGTAGGCGATCGGCGCGATCCACGACGTGTTCGATCTGCAAACGGAGCGATCGGTTCGCCCTGGCACCCGTTCGTGACGACACCACCTTTCCGATCGCGATCGACTCCCTTCCACGTCGGACAGGAGATCCGGTGCTGCACGGACGCCATTCGAGAGGTGTTATCGAACAGCTTCTCCGTTTTGGCCGTTCGCCGGGAACGGTCGGCGTTACGACGGTCCGTTCCGATGAACGGTGGTCGTTGGCCGGTGCTAATCCGATCGGATCCACCGTAGGCGAGGAGTATCTTCCTGCTACCGCCCCGAACGAGTCGTCCGAAGCCTCGTTGCTGTCGGATCCAGGAGGTATGAGGTAGATAACAAACCCGGTAGATTGCTTCATCGTCCGATCAGGAGACGGGAGCTTTCAGCATGAAATATTTGTTTTTCACGAACACGCCGGCACACGTCCACCTGTACAAACACGCCGTCCAGGCGCTTCGCGAGGAAGGCCACGAAACACTCATCCTGGCCCGCGACTACACCTGTACGATCGATCTGCTCGATTGGTACGACCTGTCATACGAGGTCTACGGCTACTGTGACACCTCGAAGGGGTCGCTGTTGAGTCGCCTGCCGGCCCACTACGTTAGAGCGTTCCGGCTGGCACGACGGTTCGATCCGGACCTGATCTTCGGGATGGGAAGTTACGCCGCCCACACCGGTGCGGTGGCCCGAGCGCCGACGGTCCTGCTCATCGACTCCGAGCCGGCCTCGCTGGACCACACGGTCTCGACGCCGTTCGCTCGCACGATCCTCACGCCGAACACGTTCCGAAAGGATCTGGGTGACAACCACTACGTGTTCCCCGGCTTCAAGGAGTGTGCGTACCTCCATCCGGATATCTACACGCCCAATCCATCGATTCGAGACCGGCTCGGACTCGGGGCCGACGAACCGTACGCGATCGTCCGGCTCAACGCGTTCGGATCGCAACACGACGTCGGAAAGCGAGGGATCACGGGCGAGCAGCGCCACCACCTGATCGAACGATTGAGCGAGGAGGCGACGATCCTCGTCTCCGACGAAGGCGACGACACCGATCTCGAGGGGCTCCCGGCACGTCCGTTCGACCTCCATCCCGCGCTGATACACGACGCGCTCGCGGAAGCGGAACTGCTGGTCGCCGACACCCAGACGATGGTCACCGAGGCGGCGCTCCTCGGAACGCCGGCGATCCGGTCCAACTCGTTCGTGGGTGATTCTGACATGGGAAATTTCGTCGAACTCGAAGACCAGGGCCTGATCCACAACGTCGCCGCCTTCGACGACGTCCTCGAACTCTCGATTTCGCTGCTCCGTGACGAGCGAACCGACGAGAAGTGGCAACGACGACGCAATGACTACCTCTCGAATAAAGCGAACCTCACGGATTTGATCGTCGACGTTGCGTCAGTTCGGGGCCACGTCGAAGAACTCGAGTCTCTGTCCCTGTTCAAACGCGCGTCATCGAGCAAACCGGTAGCGGCCGTTAGTGTCAACGGAGATTGATTACGGGTACACGCTCGGTCTACCTGAGCGATATTACTTCGGGTCAGATTCGGTTCGAATCGGGTACTACCCGATCGAGTCTCTCCCGTCTACTCGAACTGTAATATCCGTCTCGATGCAACAATTCACGAGACGATTACACCCCCGCATTCACCGCATAACGACTACAATATTCTGATAGTCACACTCGGTAGAACGCCTGGGGAAAATGTATAATCCGAAGATGACCAATATCGACTGACTACGAGAATTATGCAGCCTCGTCGATCGGTATCGCGTTAGCGGTGGCCCTCGTAGCGGGATTGACGGTCAGTGTCGGCGGTGTCGCTGCCGATACCGCGCCGCCTGACGACGAATACGCGGTGATCCAGGGCGAGGAGCGTGTCGCGATCGAACCGCTCGGAAACGGCACGCAGAGCGTCGAGGAGTGCTACGACTACCGGACGCCGGAGACGTCTCCGAGTGACTACACCTACAGCTCCCACGGGACGATCCATCTTCAGGAGGACGATACGAACACCCTGTTCCTGTACGAGGGATCTGCGGGGCCCAGTCTCGTGCTGGTCCACGACCAGTACGACGGGGACTCCCCTGGTGGTGCAGCGACGATGCAGTTCGACGGGTTGCCCGAAGAGGGTGAGTGGATCGTCGAAGACGATGATTACAGCGACGTCCTCCAGGGTGGCCCCGACGACGAGTTCGATCACGACGGGACGTCGAGTCACATCACGTGGGCCTGGTCCGAAAACCGGACCGACGGGGCCGCCTTCCAGGGAGGGTTGCAGGACGAGTTCGCGATCGCGATCGATCCCGCGTTCAACGACGAGGCCGATTTCCAGGATAGTTCCGGCTCGATCACCGACTGGGACGTCCTGTCGGCGACTGACGACGGTTACGAACGAACGTCGCTGGACTTCGACGAACCAGTGACGATCCAGTCCGGCGACTGCGTCTCGATCGGAGTCACGGACCTCGCCGTGGACGAGATGGTGACGGCCGGGGAATCGACCGAGATCGAGGCCGCCGTCGAGAACGACGGGGCGGTCGCGGGGACACACAATCTCACGATCTCGATCGACGGTGAACCGGTCGCCGAACACGAAGTGACGCTCGATCCCGGCGAAACGACCACGGTGACGTCGACCGTGACGGTCGCCGATCCGGGGACCTACACCGTCGATGCGGGTACCGAGACCGCGAACGTCACCGCCGAAGCCGACGGAGGCGCGGGCGCCGAGAACGACTCCCTATCCGGGTTCGGGATCACCGTGGCGGCACTGGCCGCAGTTGCGGTCGCACTGTTCGCACGGTATCGATCGTAGACCGAACGGAATTCGGCGGCGGAACGGATCGATCGTCCGTTTTCCCACGACTCCTGATTCACAACAATCGTCCGTTTTTCCACGGCTCGCAGCAATCGATCGGAGGGTACAGCAATCGACCGAAGATGCGTCTCGGTATTCGATAGGATGTGCCGGTGATATCGTGTGGTCACCGCTTCCGGTTGCCGAGTTCCGCCTGCTGTGCGCTGGAGTCCGGATCGCTGTCGAGGCGTTTACAGAGCCGTCGCGGAGTACCGACCCACGCTCCACGATCGAGCGCCCGTTCGACGAGCCACCGGTAGAGCGTCCGGTAACCGGGGAACTCCCGTTCGTTGAAATATCGTGGGTGCCAGAGGACCGTCATGACGGCGTCGTTGGCCGCGGCTTCGGCAAGCAACTCGTCGCACCTGTCGCGGGCAGCATCGAATCGGGTACCGGGATCCGGAAGGGCCTGTTCCATTATCGTCAACGGAAACACCCGGAACCCGTCCCCGAACGGGCGGATCGGCCGGTACCCCGCCGTGAATCCGCACTCCGTTCCCGACCCGAGGCTCGAATCGTACCGGAGTCCGATCGATCGATAGTGACGCCACGTCTCGGGAATCGAGAGCCGGAGGTGGTGCTGTCGCCCGCCGGTCACGGGGCCGTCGAGCACCGCCTCGAGTGCTGCCTTCTCCTCGCGTAACCGCTCCCGATCGTCGGCGGTGTGGTAGGATCCGTGGAGGCCGACTTCCCAGCCCCCGGCTTCGAGGTCCCGGATGACGGCGGCCACGTCGGGCGCGGTCACGTCGTAACGACCGAGGTGTTCGATCCAGTTCGACGCCGAGACCCAGTCCCTGACCGGCCGATCCGCGAGCAGGTGCTGTTCGTTCAGGAAGTAAAACGCCGATCGGACGCCGAGGTCCTCCTCCAGCGCCATGAGTTCCTCGAACTGCCAGTACGGATTCGACGAGGAGAGCGCGGTTCGGAGGTGGTAGCCGGGTCGATCCCGGGTCGCCCGATAGAACGATCGGAGCCCCTTGTACGGCCGATCGACGTCGTGGGTCAGACAGAGTGCGAACGACGCGTCACCGGGCACTGCCCCGTCGTCTCTGGGGACGTCGTCGATCCGTTCCGCCGTCCCCGGCGGGGAATCACGACGGGATCCGGTGGTCATCGAACCACCGCCCGGGACCGGGCGCGGACCCGAAATCCGTCCGACGGGGGCGGGAACAGTCTGTTGATGAGATGACAAGTAACCATGGATCGATCGAACTCATCAGTACGGCGAACAGATAGCGGCTTAGTAAATAATCACCTTACGGTACTTCTACGCCCGCGAGGAGGGCGGACCGACGCGGAGTCGCGCCGCGGATCCGATCGTCGAACGACCCGCGAACAGACGACGATCGTCGAATCGCCCGCGGAGACGATCCGATCGTCGAACGTCCCGGAGCGACACTCGGGTCCGGCCCGGTGCTGGTCGATCCGTCGACGATCGATCCGGCTACCGCCCGCGGAACGGCCGACTCGCAGTTCAGACCGTCGATTTCCAGGTGAAGATATACGAAAGACTTATTTTCACATCTGGAAAACCATCCGGTATCATTGTCTGATGAGCCTCTCTAACCTGCTCTCCGCGCTGCTCCCTGCGTCGGACCCGGAATCGAAGACACCGGCCACCGCGTCCGCAGACGACGACGCGTCCTCCGCGGCGGTCGTCCACGAGTGTCGGACCTGCGGAACGAACGTGTCGACCGACACGACTCGCTGTCCGGCCTGTGACGGCGAGGACATCGTGACCTACTCGATCGACTGAGCCGCTCGTCGAGGCGGCCTGTCGGTTCGCTCGTCGTCTCGCGTCACCTCGAGCGGTTCGTTCTCCTCGGCGTCGAGCCAGATCGCGATGCCGAGCGAGACGATTCCGATCAGGACGGCGACGAACGACGTCAGGACTGCGGTGAACCCGTCGCCGTCTCCGGCCGCTCGCCGGACTGCACCGGCGAGTCCGGCCACGCCACCGGCCAGCCCCGTCGCCCCGCCGGCGTAGAAGACGACCGCGGGGTGGAACTCCTGGACGACGTATCGCGTCTTCAGTCGCCAGATGAAACTCCGGAGCAGGAGCAACGAGACGAACCTGACGAACGGAAGGTACCGGATACTGCTCTCTTCGTCGCCGTAGACGGCCGACATCGGTACGTCCGCGACGCGACAGCCGTGGACGTTGAGGTGGGTCAGCAGGTGGTTGAGGAAGCCGTACCGGTCGGTGATCGCGTCGAGGTCGAGTTCCTCGATCGTCTCCCTGGAGATGGCGGTGTACCCGTTCTGGGGATCCCCGATCCCCCAGTAGCCGGACGCGAACTTCGAGAGGCCGGTCAGCGCGGCGTTGCCGACGAATCGGAACGTCGACATCCCGTTCCGATCTTCGGGGTCGAGCAGTCGATTCCCCTTCGCGTAGTCCGCCTCGCCGATCGCGACGGGGTCGACGATCCGGTCCAGGATTTCGGGATCCATCTGTCCGTCGCCGTCCATCACGGCGATCACGTCGATCCCGTCGGCGGCGGCGCGTTCGTAGCCCGTCTTCACGGCGCCGCCGGGACCCCGGTTTTCCTCGTGGCGGATCGGGACGACGCGTCGTCCGTCGCCGCCGTCGGCGATCGCTTTCTCCGGTTCGGACGCGTCGTTGATCCGGGATGCGACCCGCTGGATCACGTCCCACGAAGCGTCCGGCGACGCGTCGTCGACCACGTAAATCCGATCGGCGAACGCGGGGATGGTCTCGATCACGCTGCCGACGAACGATTCCTCCTCGTACGCGGTCACGACGACCCCGATCGATTTGCCCTTATACATCGTCACCTCCGTCCGTCTCGGTGCGACCGGGAGCGGTCGTCAGTTCGTCCGGCGTCCGCCCGGTGTCGTGTGCCCCGTCCCCCTCGAATCCGCGCGGTGCGCGCCCGTCACGGGAGCCGGCGAGCGTGTACGTCCGGTGGCCGGTGCCCGAGAGATCGAACGCATCGCGACCGTCGACGACCACCATCGGATCGAGTTCGGCCCACGGAATCTCGTCGAACGCCTCGTGGGGGGTCACGACGACGGCGGCGTCGAGTTCGGCCGCGGCGAGTTCGTCGATCTCGATCGGCCGAACCCCGTAATCGCCCGGATCGACGAGCGGATCGACGCCGGCGACGGCCGCGCCGCGCTCGGTCAGTTCGTCGACGACCCCGAGTGCCGGCGAGGCGCGGGTCTCCTCGACGCCGGGTCGGTACGTCAGTCCGAGCACGGCCACCGTGGCGTTCGCGAGGGCGTCGCCAGTCGCCGCCAGTTCCCGTTCGAGTCGGTCGACGACGACGGTCGGCATCGCGTCGTTGACCTCCCGGGCGGTCCGGGTCAGGGCCATCGGTTCGTCCATTCGCGACAACAGGAAGTGCGGGTAGTACGGGATGCAGTGGCCGCCGACGCCGGGACCGGGATCGTGCAACTGACACATCGGCAGATCGTTCGCCGTGTCGATCGCCTCCCTGACCGAAATCTCGAGTTCGTCGGCCAGCCGACCCAGTTCGTTCGCGAGCGCGATGTTGACGTCGCGGTACACGCCCTCGAACACCTTCACCGCTTCCGCGGTGGTCGCGTCGGAGACCGGGTGCACCTCGTTGGCCGAGAGTTCGTCGTAGACGATCGCGGCTGCGCGAGTACTCTCGTCGTCGACGCCGCCGACGACCTTCGGGTAGTGGCCGCGGATGTCCCGCAGTGCGGTTCCCGAGGACGTCCGTTCCGGACAGAACGCGAGACCGAACTCGTCGGGGTCGAGACCGCTTTCGCTCGTCAGGTGGGGTTTCAGGACGTCCCGACAGGTTCCCGGCGGCAGGGTCGATTCTGCGACGACCAGATCACCCGGTTCGAGCCCGGCCGCGATGTCGTCCGCGACGGACTCGACGGTGATGAGGGTCGGCCTGTCGTGCTCGTCGAGCAGCGTGGGGACGATGACGACGTGAATCCGTGCTTCCGCGGCGGCCGCCGGGCCCTCGGTCGTCGCGTCGAGCCGATCGGCCGCGACCTGGTCCGCGACGAGGTCGTCGAGGCCGGGTTCGCCGACGACGTGGCTCTCGCCGTCGACAACCGTCTCGACCACGGTCGGATCCACGTCGACGCCGGTCACGTTCCCCGTCGTTTCGGCGTAGACCGCGGCGAGCGGCAACCCCATCTTGCCGAGTCCGTAGACGGCGACCGGGACGTCTCCCCCCGTCAGGAACGCACGGAGCCGGTCCTCGGGAAGTTCGGTGTCGTACGGCCCGATCGCGTCGCGATCGTCGGCCCCGACCGGATCCGTCACGCTTCCACCTCCCGTTCCGGTGGGGACGGGTCGTCCGCGACGAGCGAGTCGATCCGCTGGATCGTCTCGAGTGCCGCGATTCCGTCTTCAGGGGGAACTTCGGCCTTCGAATCGGTCCGGACGGCCTCGACGAACGCTTCGAGTTCGTGTCGCAACGGTTCGCCGTTCGATACCCGCGGCCGTTCGACGACGCTCTCGTGGCGATACCGGTTCTGCCCGTCGTCCGTGAGGTACTCGGGATACGAGTCCCGGTGGATCAGGACGGACTGTTCCAGGTAGTCGACCTCCACGAGACACTCGCGAGCGGTCACCGTCAGTTTCCGGACTTTCTTCTGTGTCAGGCGACTCGCCGTCAGCGACGCGATCACGCCGTCGTACTGCATTGTCGCCGTCGCGTACTGGCCGTCGTCAGTTCCCGTCCCGGTGATCGTGCTCGGCTGTTCGTCGAGAATCGCTCCGACGACGTCGACGTCGTGGACCATCAGGTCGAAGACGACGTTGCCGCGGGCCGTGCGATCGACCGGCGGTCCCAGCCGTTCGGCCTCGACGGCGATCACGTCGAGGTCGTCGATCAACTCGGTCAGGGTCTGGACGGCGGGGTTGAACCGCTCGATGTGGCCCACCTGCAGGACGAGTCCCGCGTCCCGGGCCTTCGCCGCGAGCGCACGCCCGTCGGCGACCGACCCGGCGATCGGTTTCTCCACGAGGACGTGGGTCCCGGCCTCGAGACAGGTCGAGACGACGTCGACGTGGGCGTGTGTCGGCACGGCGACGGTCACGAGGTCACAGCGATCGAGCAACGTGTCGATGGTGACGGCCGCTGCCCCGAACTCGCCCGCGACTCGCCGTGCAACGGTTCGATCCCGATCGCAAACCCCGACGAGGTCGACGTTCGGGAGTTCGCTGTACACGCGTGCGTGATTTTCGCCCATCGAGCCGACGCCGATGACGCCGGCCCGAAATTGAGTATCGTCTGTCATTTGCTGGTGTAGTGGTCCCGTACTGCCTCGACGACGGTACGGCGATCCCGTTCGGAGAGTCCGGGGTGGACGGGTAACGAGAGCACGGCGTCGGCCGCCCGTTCCGCTCGCGGCAGCCGCGTCGCGGCCGTACTCACCGACTCGTAGGCGGGCTGGCGGTGGATCGGCGTCTCGTAGTAGACTGCGGTGTCGACGCCGTGTGCGTCCAGCGTGGCCGCCAGTTCCGCCCGATCGTCCGTCCGGACCGTGTACTGGTGATAGGCGTGGCGATACCCCCGCGGCTCCGTCGGCGTCTCGACCGGCAGTTCGGCCAGTTCCTCGTCGTAGACCGCCGCGTTCTCCCGTCGTGCGTCGTTGAACGATGGCAAGCGTTCGAGCTGGGCGCGGCCGATGGCCGCGGCGAGGCTCGTCAGCCGGTGATTGTGGCCCAGTTCGACGTGGTCGTACCCGCCGGTCCCCGTCTCGGCGCGACCGTGGTTGACGTAGCGGGCGACGCCGTCGGCGACGTCCGTCCGGGTCGTGGTGACCATCCCGCCCTCCCCGGTCGTCATGTTCTTCGTCGGGTAAAACGAGAAGCAGGCGGCGTCTCCGAACTGGCCGACGCGCTTCCCCCGGATCGTCGCGCCGTGGGCCTGACAGGCATCTTCGACGACGAACAGGTCGTAGTCGTCGGCGACGTCGAGCAGCGCCGGCATGTCAGCGGCCAGCCCGTAGAGGTGAACGGGCAACAGGCCGACGACGTCCTCTCGCTTCCCGACGACGCGTTCGACGGCTTCGGGATCGATCGTGTACGTCTCCGGGTCGATGTCGGCGAAGACCGGGACGCCGCCCGCGAGCCTGATGGCGTTCGCGCTCGCCACGAAGGAGAACGGGGAGGTAACGACCGCGTCTCCCTCCTCGAGACCGAGGGCCTCGAGTGCGGCGTGCAAGGCCGTCGTCCCGTTCGAGGTCGCGACGGCACGATCGGCGCCGCAGAAGGCGGCGAATTCCTTCTCGAAGGCCCTGACTTCCGGTCCGTCGGCGAGCGCACCTTTTTCGAGGACCGACCGGACCCGATCGACGGCGGCCCCGCCGAGGTCGGGATCCGCGATCGGAACCGTCTCGTACCCGGCGTCCGACTCGAGCGACTCCGCGTCGGCACCGGCGTCGCTGCTGTCCGTTCCGGCGTCGATGTCAGTTTCGACGTCAGTATCGGTGTCTGTGTTCGTCATGCGAGCTGATTCGGCCCTTCCAGGGGCTCGGGAAGCGATCGTACCGTGGCCGGCGTTCCGACTGCGAGCGTGTCGGCCGGCACGTCCTCGGTGACGACGGCACCTGCCGCGACGAACGCGTTCGCCCCGACCGTGACGCCGGGGAGCAACGTCGCGTTCGCCCCGATCGACGCACCCTCCTCGATCGTCGGACCCTCGAGCCCGTCGTCGGTCCGAATCGGGTACTCGTCGTTGGTCAGGACCGCACCCGGGCCGACGAAGACGTTGTCCGCGATCGTGGTCTGGGTCGGGACGTAGACGTTCGTCTGTAAGCTCACGTGGGAGCCGATCGTCGTCTGGCCGTCGATGACGGTCTTCGTCCCGACGAGCACGTCGTCACCCACGGTCGTGCCCTCCCGGACCAGCACGTCGTGTCCGGTCGTGAACCCGTCACCGATCGTCACGTCGCCGTAGACGATCGAGCCGGCCCTGATCGTCGCCCCGTCGCCGACCCGCGTCGGTTCGTCGAACTCGCCGTAGCCGATCGTGGCGTCGTCGTCGACGGTACAGTTCGTTCCGCTGACGAACTCAGCCACCGCGACACACCTCGATTACGTTCGGGCGGGTTGACCCGATCGCCGTCCGTTCGTCGATGTTCTCGTCGGAATCAGTGTCCTTCATGCAGTATCGATACCCGCGTGGGCAGTCGTCCTGACACAGCCGGTAACGAGGCTTTGTTATCCCGACCCTGAGTGGTCCGTAGCCGCGAACTACACGGGCAACGATATCGGAGTCGGGAGTCCGACGGCTGGGGACCGGTCGATACCGTATTCTTCCGCCTTCGTCGTTCACGGTACCGGAAACATTAGATTAGCCGTCAGTCACGAGCCCTAACTGGTACAATTCCCTTTCTCGAGGGTAGCTGAGCGATAGTAAAGGGACTCAGGGTGTCACACTGGTGTGTGCGGTATCCGAACACACCCGGACGCCGGGAACGCGAGAGCATCCCATGACTGACAGTGAACTCACGCAAGCTGAACTGTTCGACGTGTTCAGTAACGCCCGGAGACGACGGACGGTCCAGTATCTGAAACGAAACGGTGGCTCCTGTGACCTCGCTCCCCTCGTCGAGCAGGTCGCCGCCTGGGAGAACGAGACGGCTCCCGAGGACGTGACCCGGACGCAACGACGCCGAGTCTACATCTCGCTCTACCAGACGCACCTGCCCATGCTCGAGGATCACGCGATCGTCGACTGGAATCCAGACGACCACACGATCGATCTCCTGCCCAGCGAGGAACTGTTCGAACCCTACCTCGATCGCCGACTCGAGGATCAGCGATCGTGGCACCGGATCTACGCGTCGGTGACGACGCTCGGCGTCGTCGGACTCGCGGTGTCGTGGCTCTCGATCGGTCCGATATCGACCGCGATCGCTCCCGTCGTCGCGCTGGTGCTGTGTGTCGTCGTCCTCGGCGTCGCGCTCGCACAGCACGTCGCTCGCCAGCCCGACGTCGGGCGCTCTTTCGGCAACGTTGGCCGGTAGTCGACGCCGTCTCCAGTCACAGTTCGGGTGGATCGACGCCCCGATCGAACGGGATGTCGAGCCGCTATTTTGCGGTTCCGCGACGCGCACTCTGACGCCACCACCGTCGACGGCGCGCTCCTATCGGTGTGACGATCGGCGACGTACTGATGGTGTGAGGATCGACAGCGTGCTGACGGTGTGAGGATCGGTCACGTACTGTCGACGTGACGATCAGCGACGCTACGCTATCGTCGCGAGCATCGATGGCGCTATTCCGTCGTGACCGTCACCCAGAAGTAGGTATCCTCCATCGCGTTCTCGTTGGTCGGTTCCGCCGGCGGTTCCTCGTCGTACAGCAGGATGCTGATGCGGACGGTCTCACCCGGGTCCGCCGTGGGCGTGATCTCCCGCTCGCCGGTTCCGGTTCCCCCGTCCGAGACGGAGGCGTCCATTTCGCGTAACTGTTCTCGTTCGACGACCTCGCCGTCGACGACGGTCTGTTGCTGGACGACGAGCGTATAGTCCTTGTGGTCACCCTCCTGGTTCTCGATCGAGATCGTGACCGGGATCGACTCACCGGGGGCGACCTCGTCCGGCAGTTCGCCGGCGACCAGTTCGCCCTCCTCGTTCTCCGTGTACAGCCCCAACTCCGTGAAGCCACCCGCCGATACCGGTGCGAGTAACGCCAGCACCAGCGCACCGGCGGCGACACCGATCGTCACGACCAGGAGCACCGACGACAACCTGAAGCTGCCGCTTCCGGTCCCCCGAAGTCGGTCCAGCGCGGCGAGCGGCGAGACGGTGAACCGTTTCGACTGCGGCGTTCGAAGCCGGCGAACGACGCCCAGTTGTGCGAACCCGATCGTCACGACGGCGAGAGCAGCCGTGGACGACGCCGTATCGAATCCCCAGTCGGTCAACGGGAGGACGAGCGCTACCAGTGGCGCGATCGCGAGCGAGAGCGCGATCGCCAGTCCGAACCGCTCGATCGCGTCGATGCCGCGGGGTCGTTGCTCGGGCGCCCTCGTCGCCGCGGCCTGAGCGTCGCGTTCGGCGGCCGGGAACAACAGCGAGACGAAGGCGTACCCCGGAAGGAACAGTACGAGCGGCACCGTGGCAGCCAGTCGCAGTGCACTCCCAGCGGGGAGGTTCGCTATCACGACGTAAGCCAGGACCGCTGCGACGGACACGAGCGCGAGATCGCTCGGATACCGTCTGACGAGTCCGATCCGTGTCCAGGTGTTCGTTCGATGACTCATCGCTGCGACACCACGTCGATCCGGTTGTCGTCGACTGCGGACGATACGACGGTCATATCCGACTCGTAGTTCGTTTTCAATCGCTTTGTTATGTCACTCGTACGTGCCGACGACGCCGAATCGTTCGTGAGAAAGCTGTGCCGACTCGGCGATCGACGGTCGAGGTGCCGGTGGCACCGCTGCTCCATCGACACGGCCTGACCGTTAGAATTCGACGTACTGTTCTTCCCACTCGCGACGCTCGTCGATCTGCTGGCGGCCCTCGTCGGTGATCGCGTAGTAGTTCGTCCGTCGGTCCAGTTGCCCTTTCTCGACCAGACCTTTGTTGACGAGGGTGTCGAGATTGGGATATAGACGGCCGTGATTGATTTCGGAGCTATAGTACTTCTCGACTTCGTCTTTGACGGTCTGCCCCGACGGGCGGTCGGCACCCGCGATCACGTACAGGAGGTCTCGCTGGAAACCGGTCAGATCGTGCATTGCTCAATCACAGTGACCGTTCCACTGAGTAGATATTTGTTATCCGTATCATACAGCCGTATTAGCGCTTCTTTCAGAATTAGCTACCCGTACGAAACGGTTCGTTCCGGTGACCGTTTCAGTTTCTGAACAGTGTCCGAGTATGATTGCCGTGACGACTATCGTCTCACCCGAAACGGTTCACACACCGATCGCACAGCCGACGCCTGATCGCGTCTCCACCGGCCATCAGTGACTACTGTAGCTGTCATTACGTGCTACCGATACCTCGATTCCGTCGGCCCCGATCCGGACGGAGAGGGTCTCGGCCGTCGCCTCGTACGCAGTCGTGTGCGATCCGTCCTCGTCGAACCGCACGCACTCGGCCAGCAGATCGCTTTCGAGGAGATTGTTTATTCGTCGGTATACGGTCGCCGACGAGCTATCCGTCCGTTCGGTCAGTTCCTTCGCCGTCTTCGGCCCGTCGCTCGTCGCAACGAGAATCGTCCGGGCACACTCGTCCCCGAGGACGTCGAGCTGGGCTGCCGGATCGTTCGACGGTTCCGATCGCGTATTACTCGCTTGCGTTGACATGCTCGTGATCACCCGTCTTCGCCGGGTCGATTCGCTCGCTCTCCGTGTCGAGAGGCGTCGATGCCAGCTGTTCGGACTCGCAGTCCACCACTCGCGCGAGGTCCTCCATTTCTTCCAGCGATAGAATCGATAAGCGATAGTGGTATTTTATAACGATGTACTTTATTTTCCGAAGGGTGCTCATTCGAACGCGAAATATTTCGTTACGGTCGAGAAATTATAGCTTTCGTCGAAATCACCAGAGATTCAATCGGCTGTTTTGCCGTCGAATGCAGGTCAACCCGATTGAATTCACGTTGACGTCCGCTCTCTCGACTAGCCGGTTTGTGGCCTCTTCACGGCTGGTATCCGCGGATGCCGGTCAGAAACAGTGTATTTCCCGCGCCGTCGAATCGCGTCCGAGGTGAACAGTCAACGTCCTTTATTCACATCTGCTTCCCTCTGATGGGTGATGTCGGACGAGTGCGTTCCACCGGCCATCGGCCACCGAGTACTGCACCCGGGCCGAGGGAACGACTGTGGACCGTGCGATGCGTCGATCCACTTCCGGCGCGCGCACAGCCCCGACAGGGACGATCGGTCACTCGTCCGCGTCCAAACCCCCCATACATGACACCCACACAGCACAACTGGAAGCCGATGGAATCGTCGACGGCAGGAGCCCGCTGTCGTAACTGCGGAACACACGTCACGCAGCAGTTTGCGCGCGTATTCGGTGACAACGGCGATGTCGTCCACGGGTGTCCCGCCTGTACGACCTATCGGGAGATGCAGTCCGGCGGTCACCTTCCGGGCGACTGATCCCGCTCGCGCACGGTCCGAAACGTCGTCTTCTGTCACGAAATAGTTCGCTGTCGTTACTTTTGTTACCGGAGAATATACGTCGCAACTAATACCGCACGTTAAAGTTAGTGGTTAGCGAACAGGGTGGTACATGGTACAAGGTGGTGGACTGTCCGTCGATCGCGTTTTCTTCCCGATCAATGTCCGTTCAGAGGAACCGAACTGAGTCGCTCGCGGAAAGCGAGGTCTTCCACATCCTCGGAAACGATAGACGACGGGCTATCGTCCAACTGCTCGCCGCTGAATCGGGGACGGTCGACGTCTCCGACGTCGCGACCGAGATTGCCGCCAACGAATCCGATACGACCCCTGTCCCGAACAACCTCTACAAGAGCGTCTACGTCTCCCTCCAGCAGACCCATCTGCCTCAGCTCCAGGAAGACGCCGTCATCGAGTACGACTCCGACGCGAAGACGATCCAGCCCGGCCCGAACTTCGACGACGTCCTCCAGTACGTCGACGGCCACGACTCCGATCGATCGTCGATCCTCAAACTGCACCTCGGGCTCTGCGTCTTCGGTCTCGTCGTGATCGCGCTCGCGGGCCTCGGACTGCCGCTGTTCGCGAGCGTGGATTCCGTCCTGTCGAGCGTCCTCGTGTTGCTCGCCGTCGCTGCGACCAGCCTCTACAGTCTGTTCTCCTGACCGACTGCCGACGGGTCGTCTCGATCGCGTCGTGCAGTCGGCGAACTGCCCGACGTGCACGACGCGGACGGAGTCGGAACGGAGTCGACGCCCGACGAACCGTCGGTACCATCCGCTCTGCCACCGTCGACCGCTAAAAAGACTCCCTGTCCGCTGTGCGGCTGCGAACGGTTAGCTGTTCGCGTAGCCGATTACCGCTGCGTCCGCTTCGTCGTCGGACTCGTTGTCGTCGAGTTCGTCGTCGGTCTCGTTGTCGTCGAGTTCGTCGTCGTCGTCGAGTCCATCCTCGTCGTCGGTCTCGTTGTCGTCGAGTTCGTCTTCGTCGTCGAAGCCGTCGTCCTCCGCTTCGGTCAGTTCGATGAAGGCGACCTCACCGAACTCGTCGCTGAGGACCATGTGAACGTACTCGCCGGGTTCGATGTCGGTTGTGTCGACGTCGAACTCGACCGTTTCGTTCTCCCCAGCGTCCAGCGTCACGTTCTGTGAGTCGACGAGGTCACCCTCGAGTCGGAACTGGATCTCCTGGGTCGCCTCCTCGTCGTTGGGGTTCGAGACGTCCGCGGAGACGGTGATCTGGTCACCGACGGTCGCGTTCTCCGGCGCGGAGAGGTTCTCGACCGTGAAGGATTCGGTCGGTTCCTCGTCCAGTTCGTCTTCGTCTTCGGTGACGTTCTCGTCTACCTCGTCTTCCTCGTCGTCTAGTTCGTCTTCGTCTTCGGTGACGTTCTCGTCTACCTCGTCTTCCTCATCGAGTTCGTCTTCCTCGTCGTCAGTGACGTTCTCGTCTACCTCGTCTTCCTCATCGAGTTCGTCCTCTTCATCGAGTTCGTCCTCTTCATCGAGTTCGTCCTCTTCATCGAGTTCGTCCTCTTCATCGAGTTCGTCTTCGTCTTCGGTGACGTTCTCGTCTACCTCGTCTTCCTCATCGAGTTCGTCCTCCTCGTCGTCTAGCTCGGCGTCTTCGTCGGTGACATCACCGATGACGAAGATGTAGACGGTCGCCTGTTCGACGGTTACTTCGAGGGCGCGCTCGTCCTCGGTCGGCTCCTCTTCGTCGTCGGTTACCTCTTCGTCGTCGAGTTCGTCTTCGTCGTCGGTTACGTTATCGTCGTCGAGTTCGTCTTCGTCGTCGGTTACGTTATCGTCGTCGAGCTCGTCTTCGTCGTCGGTTACGTTATCGTCGTCGAACTCGTCTTCGTCCTCAAGTTCGTCCTCCTCGTCGACGGCATCCGGTTCTTCGTCGAGAGTGACGACGGCATCGTCCGTCACCGGTTCGTCGTCAGGGGTGAGGTACGGAATGTCCTCCTGGCCCTCGGTCTCGACGAAGTCGTACACCTGGTTATTGTTCGTGTCGCGATGCGGCATCGCGATGAGCGTCTCGTCCTCCTCGAGCGGTTCGTCGAGAGTCACCGTGACGTTCTCGTGCGTTCCCGCCTCGAGATACTCGGAGGTACCGATGACGCTCCCGATCGCGTTGCCCGCGAGCAGACTGCTGTCGTGGATCGTCACGAAGCCACCGCTGGCCATCGTGACGCTTTCGACGACGACCGTGTCACCGTCGGTCGTCTGATCCTCGAAGGACACCATCGCCGATCGGTGATCCTCCTCGGGAGTTTCCTCGAGTCCATCTCCCTGGGTGTCGTTGGCTTGCACCTCCGCGTCGTCGTCAGCTGCTTTCTCGTCGTCCTTCGGGAGTGTCTCGTTTTCTGTCTCTATCTCGTCATCACTGTCGCTGTCCTCGTGCTCGTCGACGGTTGCAGCAGGGGCCGCCCCTGCAACCATCGCCCCGCTAGAGGATAACAGCATCAGCGCAGTGAGTACTACGAGTAGCTGGTTGCGTGCGTTCATGTCTTGTGCCGTGAAGGCATTCCCGAATCGAGGGCTGGGACGTATAAACCGACACTACCATTACGGCGAGAAACTGGATACTACGCGGACAGCGGTGGTTTCAGTGACTCGTTCGATGGCGGAAAACCACGATTGCTGATATCCCTCGTGCTACTCGTTCTGCGGTCGTTCCGGCGATTTGGAGGCAGTCGGTTCGTGACCGGACAGACACACCAGGTTCTCCCGCCCCAGACGAAGTTTCGTCACCTGACCGTCCTCCTCGAGATCCGCGAGGAGTCGACTAACTTTCGCTTTCGACCAGTCGACGGCGTTGACGATTTCCGACTGTTTCATCCGGCCTCCGTTCTCAGTGATAAGCTGACGGACTCTCTCTCGATCGGTCAGGAACTCGTCGGTGGACGCACCGTCATCGCCCGTCTTCGCCAGCGAGTTCGCCTCCTCGAGTCGGTTTCGGAGCGCGAGAACACCCCCGAGAACTGCCAGTGCAACGATCCCGGCCAGCGCTGCGAGGTGGGGCCCCCACTGGAGCTGCAGGGGAGCCACCGACTGGGCGGGACCCGCGGCCTCCGCGACGATTGACGACGCGAACGCGATGGATGGAAGTGTTCGGAGGGTCATGGCAACTGGGATGGTGTGACCTCGCTCACGGTTCTCCCGTCCTGTACCGTCGTGACCGCTCTACAAAGTATTTCTTATAAGACATGTTGTGTTACTGTGTTGTCTGTATCTCAGACCGGCTGGAACATTCGATCGGCCAACCGGCGGGGTATTTCGGCGTCATTCGCGTTCAGAGTCCCCCTACCGTTCCCGCCGGCAGTGGATTCCTCTCGGTGATACGGTCATCTTTCATTGGTCTGGCACGCAGTTGTCTGAGCGCGCGAATAAACACGCTCGGACGTTCGCAACTATTATCGCGAGTTACACCCGGATTTACGAACTAAGTTATCGTTTCGACGATCGTCTGTACGGACTAGATGAAGTCAGCCGTGACTTTGTCCACTATTCTTATTAGCATCGAGACCTGATAACACACTCACGTACCTCGATGGGACAGTCCGGGAGGATTACGATCGATCGTTCCTCGAGTACCAGGAGCAGGTACGAACTACACAGATGACTTCGCTCACAGAGACCATTCAGGCCTGGTCCCGCGCATCCGATCACGTCGTCGCGAGTATGCGGGAGGCGAATCGTGCGACGCTCGCAGCCTTCGGCGTGTCCGACACGTACACTACCGGTCACGGCAACGGGATCGCTGCTGAGACGACCGACACCGCCCCTGCTGGCGAATCGACGACTGCGGAGCCCTCGATTCCGTCGATCGCCCACGAGCGATGGACGACCGACCGGACAGTCGACGAGCAGTCGGCGATCACCGTCGGCGACGCCGTTACGTTCGCGAAGCCGATCGACGAGTCGGACGTCGCCGACTTCGCGTCCGCGAGCGGCGACACGAACCGCCTCCATCTCGACGATTCGTTCGCCGATGAAACCCGGTTCGGCGGCCGAATCGCCCACGGGACGCTCGTTTCGGGACTGATCAGCGCAGCACTCGCCCGAATTCCGGGTGTCACCGTCTATCTCTCGCAGGATCTCGAGTTCGTCCGGCCGGTCACTGTCGGGGACGAACTGACGGCGACCGTGGAAGTCCTCGAGGACCTCGGCGGCGACCGGTACCGCCTCGAGACGATCGTCGAAACGGCGGACGAACTCGTCGTCACCGGCGAAGCAGTCGTCCTCATCGACCCGCTTCCGGAATCGGTCGCGACGAACTGATCCGGGGCGACGTCCGTCGTCGGACGCCGGTCTCGGCGCGGTATCGGACTCGTTCGTACCCGAACCGACACAGCGGGACCGCGGACCGTTCGTCGGACCGATATCGACGGTCTAGACGCCCGGCACGCCGACCGCCTCGAATCCCGTCACGCCGAGGAGCGCGAGAACGTACAGGACGACCAGGACGGAGATCCAGGCGACGATCGTGATCGCAGCGGCGTCGACCCACCCTCCCGGATAGCGAGCGTTGATCACCGTGAGGTACGCGACGAAGACCAGCAGGGGGCCGAGTAGCGGGATCCATCCGAAGAAGAATCCCACGAGCCCCCAGACGATCGCCCCGATCAGTGCGGTAACAATCGCGTACGTGTAATCCTCCGCGTCGACGATCACTTTCGCGCCGGCGTAAATTCCCACCGCGCCGATGAGCAGGCTCACGGCGAAGACGATGGAGCTTTCGAGTAGACTCATACCGCGTAGTTGGCCGTCGATACCGTTAGTTATCTCTCACCTACGCCAATGAGAACCAGCTTTACCGGGCTGTGCGAGGAGTATACGCGGTTTCGGGCTACCGACCCCGTGGTCGAAATCAATCAGGGATTTCGTAACGGTTCCGACCGTTATGACCGATCGGCGAGTGCGCTCGAGACGGTACGGAATCGGTGACACCAGTCGATCTGGACGATCGATCCCTCTGTAGCAGGGGATACGATCATTCGTCCGTACAGGAACACCGGGAACCGACCGTGCAGGGACACCGGGAACCGACCGTGAGGGTAACCGTCAGCCGTACGTGGTATGTTCGGTATTCGAGTCGGGCGTTCCGTCGGGGTCGACGACCGGGGCGATCGACGTCCCGTCGGCGAGCGACCTGAGCCCTGATTCGAGGCTCACGCGGGGTTCGAACCCGAGCCGGCGCGTCGCTCTGGAAAGGTCCGCTCCGCTGTGTCTGATGTCGCCCGCCCGGGGATCCCGGTGAACGATCGGTGACGACGAGTCGGTTACCTCCCGGATCGTCTCCGCCAGGTCCTGAATCGAGGTCCGGTCGCCGGTACCGACGTTGTACGCGGCCCCGACGGCGTCGGTCGTCGCTGCGCGCAGGTTCGCCCGGACAACGTCGCTGACGTGGACGAAATCGCGCGTCTGTTCGCCGTCGCCGGCGACCGTAATCGGCTCGTCCGCGCGCGCCTGTTCGAAGAACGTCGAGATCACGCCGCTGTAGGGACCTCGCTGGCGGGGGCCGTAGACGTTGAAGTATCGCAACGCGACGGTGGGTAGGTCGTACAACTCCTCGTAGAGACGAGCGTACTGGTCGATCGCCAGTTTCTGGACGCCGTACGGTGACGTCGGTTCGGTCGCGGCGGTTTCCGGGACGGGCAACTCGGCCGGATGGCCGTACACGGCCGCGCTCGAGGCGACGACGACCCTGGCGTCCTCCTGTCTGGCCTGCTCCAGTACCAGCAGGCCCGCGTCGAGGTTGGTCCCGTTGGTCCGACGCGGTTCGCCGACGGACCGGGAGACGCTGACGACGGCAGCCTGGTGGAAGATCACGTCAACGCCGCGAGCGGCTTTCTGAAGCGCGATCGGATCGCGAACGTCGCCCTCGATCACGGTCACGTCCTCGGGCACGTAGTCGCGAGATCCGGTCGAGAAGTCGTCGAGGACGCGAACCTCGTTGGCCGGGGCCAGGGCCTCGACCAGATGGCTGCCGATGAAGCCTGCACCGCCGGTCACCAGTACCGTCCTGTCGCGGAGCGTCTCGGGCGCGTGTGAACCCATTGGTTGTCCCTGGCCACGGGATTCGCGCTGATTAGTATCTCACCGGTACCGACACCTACGCCCGTCCTACGATCGGGTAACTCGTTGCTACTGCCCGGCCGCCATCGACCCGCAAGCGGGCAACAGAACCTATATGCGCGCCCCTCCACAACCCCCGGCAATGACCGTCGACCTCGTCGTGCGAAACTGTACCGTCGTGACGCCCGCCGGGCGGACCCCCGACGCGGGCGTCGCTGTCGAGGACGGCCGGATCGCGGCCGTCGGCAGGAGCGATCGACTTCCGGAGGCCGATCGGGTCGTCGACGCCGAGGGGAACGTGCTCGTGCCGGGGATCGTCGACTGTCACATCCACAACCGCGAACCCGGACTCGAGTACAAGGAAGACTGGGAGTCCGCGACTCGCGCCGCGGCGGCGGGCGGCGTGACGACCGTCGTCGGGATGCCCAACACCGATCCGGTCATCGATCGGCCCGAACACCTCGAGGTAAAGTACGATCGGGGGGAGTCGTCGGCGCACGTCGACTTCCAGAGCTACGCGGTCGTCACCTCGGAGAACCTCGATCTGATCCCCGATCTCGACGACGCCGGCGTCCTGGGTTACAAGATCTTCCTCGGGTCGACGGTGGGCGACGTCCCGCCGCCGAACGACGGCGAGATCCTCGACGCGATGGAACGGATCCGCGAGACGGGGAAGCGACTCGGCTTCCACGAGGAAAACGGGGAAATCATCGACTACTACACCGACCAGTTCAGGGCGGCGGGAAAGAACGACCCGATCGATCACTCCCACTCGCGGCCGGTGATCGCCGAACGAGAGGCCGTCGAGCGGATGGTTACCTTCGCCGAGGAGACCGGCGCGAAGATCCACATGTTCCACGTCTCGTCGGGGTCGGCCGCAGAAGCCGTCGCGCGCGGAAAGGATCGCGGCGTGGACGTGACCGCCGAGACGACGCCACACTACCTCTGGTTCACCGAGGAGGTCATGCGGGAGAAAGGGAACCCGGCGCGCATCCAGCCACCGATCCGCGACGCCGCGGAGCGGGAGCAACTGTGGGCCGTCGGCATCGACGACGGCGCGATCGACTGTTTCGCAACGGACCACGCGCCCCACACCCCGGAGGAAAAGAAAGTCGACGACCCGTTCGGCAACACCTGGGACGCGGTCTCGGGCTTCGTCGGCCTCGAGACCGAGGTACCGACGATGCTCACCTTCGTCGATCAGGGGCGATTCACGCTCGAGGAGTGGGTTCGCCGCCACTCGACCCGGCCGGCACAGGTCTGGGGAATGTACCCGCAGAAGGGGTCGCTCCAGATCGGCACCGACGCCGACTTCACGATCGTCGATCCCGATCGCGAGTGGACCCTCGCGGACGCGGCGGAACTGCACTCGAAGAACTGCGTGACGCCGTTCGAGGGCGAGTCGTTCGTCGGGAAGGCGATCGCAACGATCGTTCGCGGCGAGGTCGTCTTCGAGGAGGATTCGATCGTCGGCGAATCGGGGTACGGGACGCGCGTGGACGTCGAGTAACGCGGTCCGGGTCTGCTCGTCCGCGGGGCGCGTTCCCGGATGATCGAGGCGGAGGTCCACGGCTTCAGCCGCGGGTAGCTGACGGCGTCGATAGCCCGTCGAAGGATTGGAACCGGTGCTGGCGATCGTTTCGGACCGTTCCCAGAGCGTGAAAGTGGTGATGCGTTTATATATTCCCGCCTGCCGTGACCCAGAATCGACGTCGAACGATGACTGAACCCGAAGCCGAGACCGACAAGACGGATCGACTCAAGTCGGTGTATCTCTCCGTCACCGGGGGCGATACGGAACCGGTGGTCGAAACGCAGGTCGAGGAGTCGAGCACGCGCGAACTCCGGGACGAACAGGCCGCGGAGGCCGTCGGCCCGGCCGAGCACCACGGCCTCGACGACGCGATCGACGACCCCGAACCCGGCTGATAACGGACCGTCGGTACCGCACGACGATCAATGCGGGCGAACGGTTTCCGTTACGCGAGATCGGCCCCGACTGCGTCCTCGATCGAGGCGAATCCGTCCCGCTCGAGAAACTCGACCAGCCCGCGATTGATCCGCTTCGCGGTCGAGGGGCCGCCGTAGACGAAGCCGGTGTACAGTTGCACGAGCGAGGCCCCGGCCCGGATCTTCTCGTAGGCGCTCTCGGGCGAGTCGACGCCGCCGACGCCGATGATCGGCAGCTCACCGCCCGTGTATTCGGCGATCGAACGGACGACCGCAGTCGATCGGTCTTCGAGCGGCTTCCCGCTGAGACCGCCCCACTCCTCGCGATTCGGTGACTCGAGTCCCTCCCTGCGCGTCGACGTGTTCGTCGCGACGATCCCGTCGAGGGCGAACTCCTGGACGATGTCGACGAGGTCGAAGATCGACTCCTCGGGCGAGTCGGGACCGATCTTGACGAGGATCGGGACGTTCGCGTCGTTCTCGTCCTCGAGGGTCTCGAAGATCGCCCGGAGATGTTCGGGCGCCCCCTCGTCGAACTCCTCGGGCGTGTTCGGACAGGAGACGTTCACCACGACGTAGTCGGCGAACGGTGAGAGTCGATCGAAGACCCGGCGGTAGTCCTCGATCGCCTCGGATTCGGAGGAGGAGTTCATTTTGCCGACGTTGACGCCGAGGGGGATTCCGGGCGTGCCGTCCCGCTCTAAACGGGCTTTCACGCGCTCCATCCCCTGCCCGTTGAAGCCCATCCGGTTGATCATCGCCTCGTCCTCCCGGAGTCGGAACAGGCGGGGCCGATCGTTCCCCGGTTGCGGGTACGGCGTGACGGTGCCGATCTCGACGAAGCCGAAGCCGAGCGCCGCGAGGGCGTGGGTCACCTCGGCGTTCTTGTCGAAGCCCGCCGCCACGCCCACGGGATTCGGGAACGTCGCGTCGAACAGGTCGACCTCGAGTGCCGGATGTTCGTACTGGTAGGCGTACGATAGCGCCGTCCGCGTCGGCCAGGTCGACTGGACGCCCCGGAGCGTCCGCTTGCCGAGCGTGTGTGCGGTCTCGGCGGGTAGCTCGAACGCGAGCGGGCGCACCCGCGAGTACAGCGTCATCGGTCACAGATCGGAACGGCCGATAGGTAAACCTCTCGGAACGATGCATCGGGTCGCTTCCGAAACGGCCCGTCAGGCCGCTTCGAACAGCGCCATGATCGCCCCGCCACCGCCGACGCTCATGCCGACCAGTCCGCGGTCCACGTCTTCGTCGTCACGGAACTGGTACGCGAGGCTGGCCGCGAGCATCCCTCCCGAAGCCCCGATCGGATGGCCGAACGCGACCGCGCCGCCGCAGGGATTCATCGCTTCGCGGGGAATACCGAGTCGGTCCATGACGTACACCGACTGGGCGGCGAAGGCCTCGTTGATCCAGTAGGCGTCGATATCCCCGGCTTCCAGCCCGTTCCGATCGAGCAGTCGCTCGACGACGTCGCCGACGGCCTCGTTGAACTCGTCGGGGTCGCGGTAGACGAGATCGTAGTCGACGAGTCGCGCCATCGGTTCGAGGTCCCGATCGGCCGCCGTCTCGGCGTCGGCCAGCAGTACCGTGCCCGCGCCGTCGCTGAGTTTCGAGGCGTTGCCGGGCGTGATGGTGCCGTCCTCGCGGAACGCCGCCGGTAGATCTGACAGGTCCGACAGCGTCGAATCGGGTCGTGGCCCCTCGTCCGTCGTGACCGTCCCACCGTTCGTCTCCACCGGGACGATCTCGTCGTCGAACTCGCCCGCGTCGATCGCCGCGGCCGCCCGCCGGTGGCTCTCGAGCGCGTACTCGTCCTGGGCTCGGCGGGAGATCCCCTCCCGATCGACCAGTCGCTCGGTAATCTCGCCCATGTGGACGTCGAGATTGACGTCCCACAGCGAGTCGAGAATCATCGAGTCCTTGACCTCGATATCGCCGTGGCGGCGACCCTTGCGGTAGTCGGGCAGGATCCACGGCGCGTTCGTCATCGACTCGAATCCGCCCGCGATCGCGAGGTCGGCCCGGTCGGCCGCGATTCGATCGGCGGCGAGCGTGATGGCGCGCAACCCCGATCCCGAGGCCTCGTTGACCGTCGTAACTTGCGTCTCGTTCGGGAGGGACGACTCGACGACGGCCTGCCGGGCCGGGACCTGGCCGATCCCGGCCTGGATGGCGTTCCCGAGGCCCACCCAGTCGACGGCCTCGCCCGCGACGGGAACGCGATCGAGCAACCCGTCGAGGGCGATCCGCCCCAGTTCGACGGCCTCGACGTCGGCGAGCGAGCCGAGCAGCGTTCCGTGTGGCGTTCGTGCTCCGTCGACGAGTACGACGTCGGTCTCGGAATCGTGGTCTGGCATACCGATAGCTGACGTAACAGGTACGAAAGAAAGTTGCCGTCCCGGGACGACCGGTCGGGTCGATCGTCCGTCGCCGACGGGTTACGTACGCGTTCCAACGGGAACTCACGCGTTCCGACTGGCCGCTCACGCGTCCGCGGCCCGCCGATGGATCGACTCGGCGTCGGGACCGAACTCCCGTTCGAGCAGATCGGGGACGTCGGCGGGCGTGACGTCGCTGTACCACTCGTCGCGCGGCTGAATCGCGATCGCCGTCCCGTCCTCGCTACAGAGGCCGAGACACGCGGTCGTCGTCACGGCGATCGGCGACCAGAACGCGTTCCGATCGCGGAGCCACGATTCGACGGCGGCCACGACGTCGTCCGCGCCGGCGTCCGCACAGCAGGCGTACGCCGAGTCGCGATCGGTCGTGCAGACGAGGACCTGCGCGCCGATCCGATCGCGTTGCTGGTCAGTGCGGCGGTTCATGGTGTCGTCGGGTTGCCGTCGAACGCCGCCGCGTCGTCGGTCGTCGCCACGCCATCGTGGAGCCACGCGAAACTGCTCGCCACGAGTACCCAGAGAGCGGCCTGACTCAGGACCGTCAAGCCCTGGAACGCCGTCACCAGGTCGGCCGGTAGCGCGGTCGTCGTGATCGTCGGCGTCACGAGCGGAACGACGGCGACCGTCACGACGACGGGAAGTATCGCGACGACGGTTCCGAAGCGCCAGTCGCCCGTTCGCGCCGTCGCGCGCTCGTACCCGAGGATCGACGCCGTCGCCACGATCGCACCGAGAGCCATCAGCCCGGCGTAGATCGCGATGCGTGCGTCCGTCCCGAGTGACTGCTCCGCGCCCGGCGTCGCCGGCGGGAGCACCAGCCACGGGGTAACCGAAACGGTCAGGAACCCGGCTCCTGCGAGGACGAACGCCTTGACGGCTGTGCCGCCGGGCAGCGCCGGCTCGAGGACGTAAAACGCGAGCGCGAACAGCCCGCCGAGGAGGATCCCCCAGAGGACGCCGCTTCCGACGCTCACGATGGCCGCGGTCGTCTCGCTGATGGCGTGTGCCGCCTCCCTGGCACCGTGTGCGTGTTCGTGACCGTGCCCGGCCCCGTGGTCCAGCCCCTCCATGTACTCGACGAGTGGATTGGCCACCGCGGCGAGGTAGCCGCCGTAGCACGCGCCGGCGATCGTTCCCGCGAGGACGCCCCGCTGGAGGTAGTCGACGAGCATCAGTGACAGGTGATCCCGGCCCCGTGCCGGAAGTTGTGCATCGCGTCGTGGGCGATCGCTTCCTGAAGGAACAGCAGCGTGAACCCGATCGCAGCCGCGAAGAGGAGGATCGTCGCCAGCTGAATCGGCGTGAGATCGCCACGAGCGGTGTCGATTCGGTCGCGAACGGGTTCCGTGGTTGCCGTCATAAACTCAGTTTTCAGTACTGAAACTCAGATTGTAAAACTTACGATCCCGAGATCGAGGTATCGCCACTCGCCGCCCTTTCGTCGGCTGATGCGGGTGAACGGACCCGCACCGTCGGTACCGATCTGAAAAACTCCGCCGGAATCACGGGATGACTGGCGAATAACGAAATCGTTTTCCTACGGCTACCGCTTGGTCCGACTAACGACTGGAGTCATGAGTACCCAACGACGGTCACCACGAGGGGACCTCCATGGCGGCTGAACGCGTGCTCGTCCCGCTGTCGGACACGGTGACCGTCCGGCAAACGATCGGCTACGCCGTCCGGGACGCCCTCGAGTCGGCCGACTCGCTCGAGTGTCACCTCGTCGTCGCGCTGCCCTACGACGCCGACGTGCCCGAGAGCGACAAGCAACGCGAGGGCGCCGAGCAGTTGCTCTCGCGGGCGCGAAACTGGGTCGAAGAGGACGCCGGCGACACCGACGTGACGATCGAGACTGCGGCGATCGGTGCCGACGAGTACCTCTTTGGACCCCGTGATTACGCCGAGATATTCGACGCCTACGTCGACGATCACGGCATCGACCGAATCGTCCTCGATCCGGAGTACCAGCCCGGCGTCACCGCACAGATGCTCCAGCCGCTCGAGCGCGAACTGGAGCGTCTCGGGTTGGCATACGACGAGGCACCGGTCGAGCGGCCGGCCCGTCACGGGCGCCTCGTCGGGGCCGGTGAGGGCTTCGACCGACTGTTCGCCATGTTCTGGATCTCCTACGGATTCTACCTCATCCTCGGGGATCCGACCTACTGGTTCGATCTCGTCACCGGCGTGGCGGTCGCCGGAATCGTCGCCCTCTCGCTCGCGCGGGTGACGTTTTCGGTGCCGCTCGATCGCGTCCGGTCCCCGCTCCGGACCCTCCGGTTCGTCGTCTACATCCCGTATCTGCTCTGGGAGATCGTCAAGGCCAATATCGCGGTCTCGATCGTGATCCTCCGACCGTCGATGCCGATCGAGCCGACGCTGACGCGGGTCAACGCTCGCGTCAGGAGCGGCCTGCCGCTGCTCGCACTCGCGAACAGCATCACGCTCACGCCGGGGACGCTGACGGTCCGGGCCAACGACCAGCAACTGCTCGTCCACACGCTGATTCCGTCGGCCCGCGAAGACCTCTTCGACGGCGGACTGGAGCGTGCGATTCGGTTCGTCTTCTACGGCCGAGAGTCGGCCAGGATCCCCTCCCCGCGCGAACGCGACGACGCGGAGATCGTCGGAGGTGACGAACTGTGACGCCGGTTCCGCTCTCCGACGTCTTTCTCGCAGCCGCGACGCTGTTCGTCGTCCTCGCGATCGCGATGTTCTATCGCGCCGTCGCGGGACCGACGACGCAGGATCGGCTGCTGGCAGTGAACGTTCTGGGAACGAATACGGTCGTGATCCTCGCCCTGCTGGCGGCGGCACTCGACCAGGCGTGGTTCCTCGACGTGGCGCTGATCTACGCCCTGCTGAACTTCCTGATGTCGATCGCTATCTCGAAGTTCACCGTCGAGCGGGGTGGTGTGCTGTGATCGAGACGATCCGGTTCTGGGCCGTCGTCGGCCTCCTCGGACTCGGCGTGCTCTTCACGCTCGTCTCGACGGTGGGCGTTATCCGCCTCCCGGACATCTACGCGCGGGCCCACACCGCGTCCCAGACGGACACGCTCGGGGCGGGCTTCGCGCTCGCAGGCGTCGCGGTAGCGTTCGGCTGGCAGCAAGCGACGGTATACACCGTCCTCTTGCTGTTCTTCGTGTTCATCACGAACCCCACAGCGGCACACGCGATCGCCAGATCCGCGGCGGAAACGGGCGTGGAACCCCTGCTCGCCGACGAGACAGACGACGAGGCCGACGTGACGATCGACTCCGGAGGTGAGTCGCGATGAGCGCGCTCGCGTACACGCTCGTCGTCTTTATCCTCGCGACCGCGGTCGCCACGGCGCTGTTCCGGGACGTGCTGTCGGCGATCATCGTCTTCGGTGCGTACAGCCTCGGGATGGCGATCCTCTATACGTTCCTGCTCGCTCCCGACGTAGCGATGACCGAGGCCGCGATCGGTGCCGGCGTCACCACGCTCCTGCTGTTGCTGACGATCGCTCGGACGGCGCGACCCTCGACCGATCAACTCAGAGAGCGGATTCACGTCCCGGCAGTCGTCGCCGTCGGCGCGTTCGTGGTTCTCCTGTCTACCGCGGTCCTGCCCGAGATGTACGCGGTCGGACTCACGGAGACGCCCGTCTGGTCGAACCCCGACGTGACACAACACTACATTCAGGAGACGTACCACGAGACGGGCGTTCAGAACGCAGTCACGTCCGTGCTTGCTGCCTACCGTGGGTTCGACACGTTCGGCGAGGCGGTCGTCGTCTTCGCCGCCGGCATCTCGACGCTGCTCGTGTTGAACCGCGAGGTGTTCGCCTAAATGCCCGAATCGTTCGACGATACCTACACCGAGAGTCAGGTGATCATGACCGCCGTGAAGATCATCGCACCGTTTACGCTCACCTACGGGTTGTTCATGACCTTCCACGGGGGCGACGCCCCCGGTGGCGGGTTCCAGGGTGGCACCATCGTCGGCGTCACGGTCCTCATGCTCGCTTTCGCCTTCGGGATCGAACCGACCCGACAGTGGCTTCGGAATTCGTTCCTCGTCGGACTCGTCACCGGCGGCGTCGTCGTCTTCGGCGCGATCGGCCTCGCGATGATCGCCTTCGGCGGGAACTTTCTCGAGTTCTATCAGCTCAAGGAGGTTTTCCAGATCAAACCGAAGTGGGGACTCGAGGCCGTCGAGATCGGCGGCATCTCGCTGATCGTCTCGGGGGTCATCATCACCCTCTTTTTCGCGATGGCAGCAGGGTTTACGCCCGAACGCCGAGGCGGGACCGGCGGAACCAGCGGCGCAGGCGAGGACCGGAGACCTGTGGACACGGAGGTGAGCGACGATGATTGAGTTGCTCGCAAGCCGCTACACCTACGCCCTGCTGTTCGTCCTGCTGGGTGTCGGACTCTACATGATGATCGCCAACGAGAACCTCGTGAAGAAGCTGATCGGCGTGAACCTCTTCCAGACGGCGATCTTCCTGTTTTTCATCTCGATGGCCTACGTCGAGGGCGGCGCGGCACCGATCGTCCCTCACGAAGAGAACCCCGGAGAGGTCCTGGTCGCGAGCCCGCTGCCCCAGGTCATCGTGCTGACCGCTATCGTCGTCGGGATCGCGCTGACGGCGGTCGGACTGGCGCTGATCATCCGCATCTACTCGGAGTACGGAACGCTCCGCGAGGATACCCTCAGGGAGGTGCGTTCCGATGAGTAACGTCGACCTGCTCCTCCCGCTGTTGATCGTCGTGCCGATCCTCGCGGCGACGCTCCCGATCGCGCTCGGCCTGCGGTACGACTGGACCGGGTGGCCCGTCGCCGCGATCACGACGACCGGGCTGTTCGCCGCTGCCGTCGCCCTCGCGAGCGTCGTCTACACCGACGGGCAGGTGATTCACACGCTCGGCGGCTATCCCCGGGCGTACGGGATCGAACTCGTCGCGGACGAGTTCTCGACGCCGATCGCCCTGCTCGTGACGGGCGTCGCCGCCGGCGTCCTCGCGTACACGCGTCGCGGCGGCCCGCGCGGGAACACCTTCTACACCGCCTACCTGCTGCTCACCGGCGGGTTGCTCGGCATCTCGCTGACCGGCGACGTGTTCAACCTCTTCGTCTTCCTCGAGATCACGAGTCTCGCGACCTACGCGCTGGTCGCCAGCGGCGACGGCCCCGAGTCGGCGGTCGCCGCCCTGAAGTACCTGATCCTGGGGACCGTCGCCGCGTCGATGTACCTGATCGGCGTCGCTTTCGTGTTCATGGCGACGGGGACGCTCAACATGGTCGAACTCGCGTCGGCGATTCCGGCGGCGGAACGGCCCGTCCTGATCCGGGCCGGCTTCGCGTTCATCGTCGTCGGCTTCGCCGTCAAGGTCGCTCAGTGGCCGCTGCACACCTGGCAGCCCAGCGCCTACCAGCAGGCTCCCGACGGCGTGACGCCGCTGATCGCGGCGCTCGTCTCGACGGCCTCCGCGTACGCGTTCGGACGGCTGATCGTCACCGTCTTCGAAGTCGAGTACCTCGCCGCGATGCCGAACGCGGCTCCGATCGTCCTCACCGTCGGCTGCGTGAGCGTCCTCGCGGGCACGGCACTCGCCGTGATCCAGACCGAGGTCAAACGGATGCTCGCCTACTCGTCGGTCTCACAGTTCGGGCTGGTCATCGCCGCCTACGGAGTCGTCATCGCCGGCAACTCCGAAACGGCACTGATCGGAGCCGCGATCCACCTGGTCGGTCACGGACTGCTGAAAGCCGGGCTCTTTCTCGGGGCCGCGCTCGTCACGGCGAGCTACGGCGCTCGCACCGTCGACGAGTACACCGGACTCGCCAAGGAGCGACCGATCGCCGCCGGCGCGATGGCCGTCCTCCTGCTCTCGCTCGTCGGCGTCCCACCGGGCGTCGGCTTCGTCGGCAAGTGGTACATCGCCCTCGGTGCGGTCGAATCGCAGATCTGGCCGGTCGCCGCCGTGATCTTCCTCAGCACCATGCTCACCCTCGCCTACGCGGCCCGCCTGCTCGAGAAGATGTACTTCACGCCGCCTACCGCGGTCGAACGACCCCACGCGGCGGAGCCGGTGGCGACGGACGGCGGCGACGCCGGTACTGACGACTCCGACACCACCGACTCCGGGTTCGACGACGAGGGGCCCGCCGCCGCTGCCATCCGCGACGGCGGCAGAGCCACCCCCGACGCCGTTTCGGCCGGCATGATCGCGATCGTCGTCGTCGCCGCGCTCGGTGCCGTCGCGCTCGGCTTCGCGGGCGGGACGTTCGCCGAGTTGCTCGAGCCGTTCCTCACCGAGGTGATCAACTGATGGTTGCAGATATCCGTCCGCTGGCTGCCGTGTTGGTCTCGGCGGTGGCGATCGTCCTGATCGTCGCCTCGCATCGCCGTCCGAACCTCCGCGAGGGCTGGTCCGTCCTGGCCGCCCTCGCGAAGTTCGGAATCATCGCCAGCATGCTCCCCGCCGTCATGGACGGCACCGTCTACACGTGGAGTCTCGCGGACTCGACGGGGATCCAGTTCCTCGACGGGATCGACTTCGCCCTGCGTGCCGATCCGCTGGGGATCTTCTTCGCACTCCTCGCGAGTTTCCTCTGGATCTTCACGGCCTTCTACGCGACGGGGTACATGCGCGGGCTCGACGAGCACTCCCAGACACGCTTCTTCGCCTCGTTCGCGGCCAGCCTCTCGACCGCCGTCGGGATCGCGTTCGCGGCGAACCTGGTGACGATCTTCGTCTTCTACGAACTGCTGTCGCTGGTCACCTACCCGCTGGTCGCCCACAACGAGGACGACGAGGCCCGCATCGCCGGGCGAAAGTACCTCACGTACACGTTCTTCGGCGGCGGGGTCTTTCTGCTCGCCGGCACCGCCATGATCTACTGGCTCACGAGTCTGGTCGACCAGGGCCCGACGCTCGCCTTCGAGGCGGGCGGGATGGAGGCCCTCGCCGCGGCCGCGGGGGCCGAACCGGGGTACGCGCAGGCGGCCTTCTTCCTGCTGATCGCCGGCTTCGGCGTCAAGGCCGCGCTGATGCCGATCCACTCCTGGCTCGCCGACGCGATGGTCGCGCCGACCCCCGTCTCCGGGCTGCTCCACGCGGTGGCGGTCGTCAAGTCCGGTGCCTTCGGCATCGCTCGCGTCATCCTCGACGTCTACGGCCCCGGGTTGATCCACGACCTGCCGCTGGACGTGCCCGGTATCGGTGAGGTCGGGCTGAACATCCCGGTCGCTCTCGTCGCCGCGTTCACGCTGACCGCGGCGAGCATCATCGCGCTCCGCAAGGACCACCTCAAACGGCGGCTCGCGTACTCGACGACGGCACAGCTCTCCTACATCGTGCTCGGGCTCTCGCTGTTACACCCGTACGCGGTCGTCGGCGCGCTGTTTCACATCCCCGCGCACGCGTTCGCGAAACTCACTCTGTTCTTCTGTGCCGGCGCGATCCACGTCGAGACCCACACCGACTACATCAGCGAGATGGCCGGCATCGGGAAGCGGATGCCGCTGACGATGACCGCGTTTACCGTCGGTGCGGCCGGCATGGCCGGCCTGCCGCCGATCGCCGGCTTCGTCAGTAAGTTCTACATGCTGATCGGGGCCGGTGACGTCGGCGGCAGCTACTGGCTGTTCGCCGGTGCACTCCTGCTCTCGGCCGTGCTCAACATCGGCTACTTCTGGCCGGTCGTCTACACCGCGTTCTTCGAGAGCGAGGACCGGCACAACGCCAAACCGTTCCTCGAGTTCCCGCTGGGCGGCGTGCTCCAGTCCTACGGCGCGGGTGAGCCGGACGACGAACACGTCGCCGCGGACGGCGGTGAAACGAACCGCTCCGAAACGTCCGACGCGGAGCAACCGTCGGACGAGACCGAAGCGCCCGACGAGGAGTACGAGTACGCCGTCGACGAGTACCCCAGCGATGCCGAGATCCCCGACCGATCCGAGGGCGAGCGGGTCAGCAGCGTCGACCACCACGGCGACCACGACGACCACCTCACCGGCGGCCCGCCCGCCGAGGGCTGGCAACGCCGCTCGCCGTTCGCCGAGAGTACGTGGCTCATGCTCGCACCGATCGCCGTCATCGCCGCGGGTGCGATCGTCCTGGGGATCGGTCCCGACTACGCGGTCTTCCTCGAGTTGGCGATCCGGATCGTCGAGGCCGTCTTCGGCATGCCGTTCGAGGAACTGACTGACGTTCCGTTCGACGAACTCCTGACGGAGGTGAACGACTGATGGCGATCGAATTCCTGTCGCTCGCCTACCCGCCGCTGCTGGTCTTCGCGGCGGCGCTGCTCGTGCTCGCGTTGCCGCGAATCGCCGGCTTCGCGGTCGGCGCGCTCAGCCTCGCGGCCGTACTCGCCATCTCGCTGGTCGCGCCGGAGGGCCAGCACCTGGCCGGTACCTTCCTCGGGTTCGAGGTCGTCCCGTTCTACGTCGACGACTTCTCCCGGATGGTCGGCCTCGGGCTCGGATTCCTCGGGATCTGTAGCGTCATCTACGCCTACTCGAGCGAGGCCAGCGAGACGCTGGTCGCGTTCGCGCTCGTCTACGTCGCCTCGTCGATCGGGGCGGCATTCGCGGGCGACTGGCTCGTCCTCCTGTTCATGTGGGAGCTGATGGCCGTGACCAGCACGCTGGTGGTCTGGCACTACGGCGGCGAGGCGGTTCGAGCGGGCTTCCGGTACGCCATCTTCCACGGGACCGGCGGCGTGCTCGTGATGATGGCAGTCGCCGTCCACTACGTCCAGACCGGGACGTTCGTCTACACCGAGGCCGGCATCGCCGACGGGATCCCGGCGCTGCTTGCGGTGCTCGGGATGGGCGTCAACGTCGCCTTCATCGGTTTTCACACCTGGCTGCCCGACACCTACCCCCGACCGCACATCGCGGCGTCGGTGTTCCTCTCGGTCTACACGACCAAGACGAGCGCGTTCGTCCTCTACCGGGCGTTCCCCGTCGGCGGCGAGAGCGACCTCTCGATCTACGTCGCGTACATGGGCGGCCTGATGGCCGTCTACGGCGCGACGTTCGCGCTGCTGCAACACGACATGCGGGCGCTGCTGTCCTACCACATCCAGGCCCAGCTCGGCTACATCGTGGCCGGAATCGGAATCGGATCCAATCTCGCAGTCGCCGGCGCGATGAGCCACCTGTTCAACAACGTGCTCTTCAAGAGCCTGCTGTTCATGGCCGTCGGCGTCGTCATCTACCGCACCGGCGAGGAGGACCTCTACAGGCTCGGCGGTCTCTGGCGCGAGATGCCGCTAACCGCGATCGGGTTCGGACTCGGTGCGCTCTCGATCACCGCGATTCCCGGGTTCAACGGCTACGTCAGCAAGGGGATGATCTTCGACGCCGCCGACCCGCACTACTACGGACAGCCCGAATATCAGGCGCTGTACTGGCTGCTCTGGCTCGGCGCGATCGGCACGCTGCTCTCGTTCATCAAGCTCGGCTACTACGTCTTCTTCCACGGCGAGAGCGACGTCGAGGTCGCCGACGCAAAGCCCGGCCAGATCGTCGCGATGCTCGGGCTGGGCGGCGCCTGTCTCCTCTTTGGCGTCTGGTGGCAGGGACTGGCCAACCTCGCGCCGACGATTCACGGGAGCGATTTCGCCTTCACGTATTCCGGCGGCGAGGGCCACCTCCATCCCTACAGTCCGTCCCACCTCGAGACGGCCGGGATCCTGACGGGGGTCGCTGCCCTCACGTTCGTCGTCGTCCGAAAACCGCTCTCGAAGCTCGATCTGGGCGATCCGGCGATGGTCGTCTACCCCGCGACGTACTCCGTCAGCCGCTGGACGATGCTGGCCGTTACCGAAACTTTCGCCGCCGTCGACGCCGCCGTCGTCGGCGCGGTCACGCGTTGCTACTGGGTCGGGAACAATCCCGTCCTCGCCGTCGACGCGGCCGCGGGCCGGCTCCCCGACTGGATGGTCGACGTCGACGAACGCCAGCCGACCGACGGGGGCCGGCCGTCGACGATCCACCTCCGAGCGGGGATCGGAACGACCGTCTTCCTGCTGACGATCATCGTGACGGTCATCCTGTGGTTGCTCGTCGTCTGACGGGCACCGATCCGGCCGCCTCACGCGACGAGAACGATATCGGCGTGCCGACACTCGGGACAGACCCGCCTGGCGCCCACGGCGTCGTCGTCTTCGACGATCATCCAGTTGAGTTCGTTCGCGGTCCCGTGCCAGTGGCAGTGTTCACACTCGGCGTTCATAGACGGAGCTACGTCACGTGGGACCATACTCCTTTTTCAGGGACACTGGACGGTTTCGGACCCGATCGGGCCGGTACGCGCCTCGTGGTGAAGGCGGAACGGCCGTCGTCTCGAAGACGGAACGTCGGAAGGTGACAGGCGAGCGCTCGATGGACCGCAGATGCGCAGATGCCCTCGGCTCGCTCGACGAACTCAGTCGGTCGACTCGTCCTCTTTACTCACGTCGTCGAACACCGACGGCCGGTCCTCGGGAACGGCGATCGATTGCTCGTCGACGGACGCACGAAGTGCCGGTTTCGACGAGGTCGCCTCCCGGCGGAACCGATCGTCGCCCGAATCGACACGGACGCCGCGGGGCGTCAGGTAATCGCCCTCGACGTCGATATCGACCTCCTGACAGAGCCGTTTGAGGACCGATCGTGCGCCTTCCGTCGTGATCGCGGGCGGGGCGATCGATCGCTCCCGCGCGAGCTCCTGGGCCGTCGACTCCGAGAGCAGGGCATCGATCTCCGCGTCGTCGTGACCGCGCTCGGCGAGGGTCTCCCGGACGCGACGCGCGATCGACGGGGCGTGGCGCGTCGGGAACAGCGGCCAGTCGTTCGCGGGCGGATCGAGGACGATCCGGTACTTGCGCAGCGGCGTCCGTGCCGGCGCGGGGAGCGGCACGTCTTCGAGTCGCTGGGACTTCCCCAGCACCCGGATCGTCCCGGTGTAGAAGTCGACGTCGTCCCACGTCGCACCCGTCCGGCGGTCGTCCTCGGGCACCCGAAACAGTTCCGAGCCACGCACACCCGAGTGGGCGAGCACCGCGACCATCGCGTACTCGCGCAGTCGAGACCGGCGTTCCTCGGAGTCCTCGCTCGACGTCTCGAGTGCGCGGTCGCGGACGTACCGTTCCAGGGCGCGCCGCTGGTCGGCCGTCCAGCTCTCTCGCTCCGATCGATCGTCCCCCGACGGGAGCGCCGATTCGGCGTGTGCCGTCGCGGCTGGATTCTCCCCTACGATCCCGCCGCGGACACACCACGAGAGAAAGGCCCGGACGACCGCGTAGTAGGTGCCGGCGGTCGAGGCCGTGTACTGACCCTTCGACGTCCGCTCGTTCAGTTCGGCCGCGTAGGCGCGCATGTGTGCGGTCTCGAGTTCGAACAGCGTCGTGACGCCGTACTCACCCTCGAGCCACTCCGCCCAGCGTCGGAGGATCGACTCGGCGTTGGTCGCGTACGTTCCCGCACCCGACCCGTCCGGATCGCCCACCGCTTTCCGCTGGAGGTACGCGTCGATCGCGTCCACGACGGCGACGTTGCTCACGGCTCGATCACCTCGCCGTCCCCGGTTCTGGTTTCGGCTCCGGCTCCGGTTCGCGGCACCGCTCCCGGCGGGTGGCGATCGATCACCCACGGTCCGTCCGGACTGCCGACGGGAGGGAATCGCGGATCGGCGGGATCGACGCCGGGAGCCATCTGTTCGTACGCTACGGTTCCACGACCCTAAAACTGTGTTTTTCCGCAGCGACGGGATGCTCGCCCGCCGGACCGATCCGAGGGAAGTTCCCCGCCAACGTCGTACGTCCATCGATAGCTGGTACTGGCGGCGGAGCCGAGACACCCACCAGGCATCGAACACCCGACCACGCCAGCCCCGCCCGCCAGTTTGAGCATCGTTCGTCGCTTCGCGCCTATTATTGCCGAGGGTGGACGTGAATACGTCCCACGAGACTATCAGTCTCAAAATAGATCGTCCCGACCGGAGATGGTCCACTTTCGGCGCATCCGTCGCCGCGGAACGCGACGTGTACCACGTTCTTCGCGACGGGGATCCCCACGGCGAACTGCCACCCGCTGCCTGCTAGATCGCTCTCGTCTCGAAAACTGCGACGAGGCGGAGTGGCGAGACGCACGGCGGAAGCGACTCGCGCACGAAATCGAGATCGAACCCAACCGCGAGTGAACCGTCGATCGATCGGTAAACTGGGCCGCATCCGCAGCTATCGATCCGCAGTACGGCGGATTCTCTCGACCAGAAAAACCGGGATGCTTTTCATAGTTATTCCGGAACCATCCGGTAGCAGTGAGTGAGGAGACTGATCTGTCGACGGTGCTCGCCGTTCTCGACGACGATTACGCCCGACAGATCCTCACCGAAACGAGCGTCGAACCCATGTCCGCTAGCACATTGAGTGAACGGTGTGACGCCTCCCTGCCGACGATCTATCGTCGTCTTGACCGTCTCGAGGAGTGTCAACTCGTGAACGAAGAGACGGAACTCGCTCCGGATGGCAACCACTACAGCATCTACAGTGCGAACCTCGATCGACTGGAACTGTCGCTCGATGACGGTTCGTTCGAACTCGAACTGACCTACCAGGACGAGGACGTCGCGGACAAGTTCACGCGGATGTGGGAGGGGATGCGATGAACGGGAACGTCGTCCGCATCGACGAGGCGTCGGTGTTCGAACTCCTCACCATCGGGACGCTCTTCCTCGTCGCGATCATGGGGACGCTCATCGCGTACCAGGCGTACCGCGGGTACCGACGCAACGACGCACGGTCGATGCTCTATCTCGCCATCGGACTGCTGTTGCTCACCCTGTGTCCGTTCGTGATCAACGTCACGATCAACACGCTCGCCAGTCCGGACCAGGTCGTCACGGTGTTCTTCGAGAACGTCAGTCGGCTGTTCGGACTGGCTGCGATCATGTATTCGCTGTACGGGCAGCATTAGCGACCCGACGCGAACGAGCGACGACTGCGAAGAATCGAAGGCGATCGACGAAACCCAACGACGGGAACCGACTGGAGGGCCGAAGCAGCGATGGAAGAAGGATGTGCGTGACGGAGGATGTGGGGTCACGGGAGGGTCCCGCACACGCGTCGTCGAACACTCGACGCAGTCGGCGATCGAGTGAGGGGGAAGCGTCGGGTGGGCTTCGGATTCTGTCGTTCCCCACGAGAACCGTGTCGCGGTTACCTCTTCAACCCGCCAGCGCGTTTTCTGATCCAGAAAACGCGACGGAAGAACAGAACACCCGTCCGCGAGCGCGACGATCGGTGGAAATCCGCGATGACCGGCCCGGACGAGTGTCCCGGCCGAAGCCGGTTACGGGTTCGTTCGGCGGACGACGGCGGTCGCGATCCGCTCGCGAACGGACCGCTCCGTCGTGACCTCGGATCGGACTCGATTCGCTGTTGTCCGGCACGCGGATTAGGTTCGGACCTCGTTTGATGAGATCATTGACAATTTTGGATCCGATTGATCCACACCCCCCGTGAGAAGGACGTTCCTGTTCGCGAGTTTGGGGCCATTTACCGCCGGTAGTACGGGATCTAGGTTCGTATTGTAATGCGAACGGTACAGGGCCGACGATGCTGTTCAGTCTGCCTACGGTCCGTCCGCGGACGTGAGTGTCGTCGCGACCGAGAGGAAAGCAGATCATTAACAATGCGCGTACCCGTTAGAGGGTGGGAAACGCCGATCGATGGATGTGCTCGCCCTTACGACGTACGACGACGCCCCGTTCATGGATCAACAGATCACCGCGCTCGAGCGACGTGGCGTGTCGTTCGAGCGACTCACCGTTCCGGGTCAGGTCTCGGCGAGCGAATCCCGGAGCCCGAGTGACTATCTCCGATACTTTCCCCAGGTGATCCGGGAAGCCCGCAACGGATACGACCTCCTCCACGCACACTACGGACTGACGGCACCGATGGCGCTCGCACAGCGTCGGCTCCCGGTCGTGCTCACCCTGTGGGGAACCGACCTCAACGGCCCTGCGGGACCGCTCACGCGAGTGTGTGCGCCGCGCTGTGACGAGGTAGTCGTCATGACCGACGGGATGAAACGGACCCTCGGATCGGACTGTACCGTGATCCCCTTCGGGATCGACCTCGACCTGTTCCGGCCGCGAGACCGCGAACGAGCGCGAGCGCGCGTCGGCTGGGCAGCCGACGAACACCACGTCCTGTTTCCCTACTCCCCGGAACGGACCGTCAAGAACTATCCCCGTGCGAAACAGATCGTCGCGGCCGTCGACCACCACGTGGATCGACCGGTCAACCTGCAGGTCGTTCACGGCGTCGATCACGAGACCGTCCCGACGTACATGAACGCCGCCGATGCACTGTTGCTCACCTCTGACAGCGAGGGGTCCCCGACCTCGGTCAAAGAGGCCCTCGCGTGTAACCTCCCAGTGGTCTCGCTGGACGTGGGCGACGTGAGACAGCGACTCGCGGGCGTCGAACCGTCGCGGGTCGCGACGTCCGACGGCGAACTCGTCCGCAGTCTCGTCGAGGTCCTCGAGCGTGGCGACCGATCGAACGGCCGCGCCGCCGCAGAAAAGGTGAGTCAGTCGGTGACGATCGATCGGCTGCTCGACGTCTACGAGCGAGCAGTCGGCCACGAAATCGACGTCGAACGGCCGGAACCGGCCGTTCGGCGACGATGACGTCGCCCGGCCGCCGCTACTTCTCGTTGACGTCGAGGACCTTGCCGGCGGCGACGGTCTGGCCCATGTCGCGGATGGCGAAGCTCCCGAGTTCGGGAATCTCGTCCGACGGTTCGATGCTGAGGGGTTTCTGCGGGCGAACGGTGACGACGGCAGCGTCGCCGGACTGGATGAAGTCCGGCTCTTCTTCGTCGACCTCGCCGCTGGCCGGATCCATCTTCCGATCGAGGGACTCGATCGTGCCGGCGACCTGGGCCGTGTGGGCGTGGAAGACCGGCGTGTAGCCGACCGTGATGACCGAGGGATGTTGCATGACGACGATCTGGGCCTGGAACGTCTCCGCGACGCTCGGAGGATCGTCCGCGGGGCCGCAGACGTCTCCGCGGCGGATGTCGTCCTTGCCGATGCCGCGGACGTTGAACCCGACGTTGTCACCGGGTCCCGCGAGGTCGATCTCCTCGTGGTGCATCTCGATCGTCTTGACCTCGCCGCCCACGTCGGACGGCTGGAAGACGACGTCGTCGCCGGTTCGCATCTGGCCCGTCTCGACCCGTCCGACCGGAACCGTCCCGATCCCGGAGATCGTGTAGACGTCCTGGATCGGGAGGCGCAGCGAGGCGTCGGTCGGTGGCTCCGTCTCCGGCAGGTCGTTCAGGGCGTCGAGGATCGTCGGCCCGTCGTACCACGGCGTGTTGTCGGAGTGGTCGGCGACGTTGTCGCCCTCGAACGCCGAGATCGGGATGAAACTCGCGTCTTCGGTGTCGAAACGGACCTGATCGAGGAGTTCCTTGACCTCCGCTACGACCTCGCGATAGCGGTTCTCCTCGTAGTCGACGATGTCCATCTTGTTGACGCCGACGATCAGTTCGTTGATGCCGAGCGTCCGCGCCAGGAAGACGTGTTCTTGCGTCTGGGGTGCGACGCCGTCGTCGGCGGCGACGACGAGGACGGCGTTGTCCGCCTGCGACGCCCCCGTAATCATGTTCTTCACGAAGTCGCGGTGGCCGGGCGTGTCGACGACCGTGAAGTAGTACGTGTCCGTCTCGAACTCCTGGTGGGCGATGTCGATCGTCAGGCCGCGCTCGCGCTCTTCGGCGAGGTTGTCCATCACGTAGGCGAACTCGAAGCCGCCCTTGCCCTTCTCCTCGGCTTCCTGGCGGTGCTGTTCGATGATGTGCTCCGGGACACCCCCGGTCTCGAATAGGAGGCGTCCCACCAGCGTGCTCTTCCCGTGGTCTACGTGGCCGATGATGGCCAGGTTCTGGTGGGGTTTGTCTGTCATAGCTCTCCACTGAAATCTACGCGTCGATCCCCCAAAACTCTTGGTAACAGTTAGCACGCGACTAACACGCTGCCAACGGGCGAAATCGATACTTGCGATTCGACCGACACCGACTCCGCCGGTCGATACCGACGACGCAGTTCGATCGAACCCGGCTACGGTTCGACGACGAGTTTCCCGAAGACGCTGTCCTCGATCACGGCTCGCTGTGCCTCGCCCGCATCGGCGAGATCGTACGTGTCCGCGACCTCGATCGAGAGCGCGTCCGTCTCCATGAGGTGGGCCACGCCCCGCAGCGGCACGCGGAGATCCGGCGTGTTGAACATGCTCATGAACTGGTAGGAGACGTCCTTCGATCGGGCGGCGCCGTCGTTCGTGAACCCCGGGTCCGGCGAGTTTTCGCCGATACCGACGACCCGGGCACCGGTCGCGGCCACGTCGGCGTCGAACTGGAGGTAGTCGTCGAGTCGATGATCGAGCACGACGTCGACCCCGCCGTCGGAATCCTCGAGGACGGCCTCCGCGAGATCGTTCCGATCGTAGTCGAGCACGGTCGCCGCGCCGTACTCCTTCAGGGCCTCGTGGTAGTCGGGGGAGGCGGTGGTGAGGACCCGCGCGCTCACCGCGGCGCCGATCTGGACTGCGGCGTGACCGACGCCGCCGGAACCGCCGTGAACCAGACAGTACTCGGCCGGATCGAGGTTCGCGTGATCGATCAGCGCCCGCCAGGCGGTAACGGCGACGACGCCGGCCGCCCCCGCTTCCGTGAGGTCGACGTCATCGGGGAGGTGGACCACGCGATCGGTCGGGACGGTCGCGTACTCGGCGTAGCTACCCTGGAAGGAGCCGTTGCCGATCCCGGTCCCGAAGACGCGATCGCCGGCCGCGAACGCCTCGATTCCGTCACCGACGTCGGCCACGGTCCCCGCGAAATCGACGCCGGGCGTAAACGGGACGTCGGCCGGATCGTACGATCCCTCCCGGAAGTAGGTGTCGACCGGGTTGACCCCCGCAGCACCGACTTCGACGAGAATCTCGTCCGCGCCGGGTTCGGGGCGTTCGACCTCGTCGACCTGTAACACGTCCGGACCGCCGTGCTCGTGAAGGCGTACGGCTTGCATGTCGAGTGGGTCCACGGACCGAACCGGCATAAGAATACAGATCGCGGGCGTTCACGACAGGGAACGAGTACGTTGGCGGCCCCACCCCGCCGCGACGGAACGTTTTAACCGGCCAGCGCTGAATCCAACCCCATGGATATCCACCACACCGCGATCGAGGTCTCGGATCTCGACGCGACGAGAGCGTTCTACGAGGACGGTCTCGGCCTCGCCTACAGTTACGACTTCCACACCGACGACGGCGTTCACAACTACTACGTGACCGGCGAGACCGCAGACACCGAGATCCAGTTCGTCCACGACCCGAACGACGACGCGCCGATCGACGCCGCGGGAATCGTCCACCTCGCGATCCTCGTCGACGACGCGGACGAGACCTTCGATCGGGTCCTCGATCGGACGGATTGCACGGTCGTGCGGGAACCGACGACGATCGAGGCGGCGAACGCCCGGGCGGCGTTCGTCGAGGACCCGGACGGCTACGAGGTCGAACTCTTCTCGCGGTTGGAGTAACGGCAGCGAGGCCCTGTATCGGAACCGCGGGCAGCCACTACCCGCCGTTCACCCACAGGTTCTTTTGGGTACTCGTCCTGCAGCCGATATGCGGTATCTCGCCGGAACCGACTCGGTGCACACGACGGCCGCGATCTGTGACTACCTCGACGATCGGGCGACGGCCGACGACGAGGTCGCGGTCGTCTCGATCGCTCCGCCGGACGATCCCGCCGCGGAACGGGACAGTCAGGAGGCGCTGAACGTCGCCCCCGTCCGCCTGACTGCGATCGGATCGGTCGAGACGCACCTCCGCGAGGGCGAACCGGCCGCCGAACTGCTCGCGGCCGCGGGCGAGAGCGACGCGGACGAGATCGTGATCGGCGCTCACGGTGGCAGTCCGAAGGCGACCGCCGACGTCGGATCGACGGCCCGGGCAGTCCTCGCGAACGCGGCCCGTCCCGTCGTCGTCGTGCCGGTTCCCGATCTGTAGTCGCCGGTCGATCGCCGGCAGACCGGATCGTCGGCGTGTCGAAACGCCGGCAGGTCGGATCCCCCGGACCGATCGAGACCGAAAATCCGGTCGGGTGGATAGATTTATGACGTCCGGGCGAACAGGCGAAGAAAATGGTCTCGCCCCACGACAGTTGGAAGGACGTCGAAGACGGCTATCGGCGGGGACGCGTCGGTGTATTCGTCGAACCGATTTCGGTCCAGGGAAGAGACGGACCGACACCTCCCGAAACGGATACCGACGAACCGGCCGCGACCGCGTACGCCGTGACGATGCGCCGTCCGATGGACAGCGTGTTCGAGACGGAAACCACGCTGGTGTCGTTCGAGGACGTCCGGACGGCGTGGGAGTACGCGAACCTGGTCACCCACTACGTCGCCGAATCCGCCGACCCGAACTTTGCGGAGTCTCAACTTCAGGGCCGCGTCGGACCGCCGGCCGAGCGCTGGACCCCGGACGGCCCCGTCTCCGACCTCACCGCGGCGGACGTGATGCGGAGACAGGTCGCTCACCACGCCAGCAAAATCGAGCACCTCGTGGGTAGGAAACCGACGGCGGCGGGGTGAACGGGCTGCTCCGTCTCCGCGCCCCGGAAAACCACCGGGACCCGGCTCCCGTCGGCGAACCCCGTCAGTCGTCGCTCGGCGTCGTCTCCGGCCGGTAGCCGCGACTGATGACCTTCCAGCGTCCGGTCGCGAAGCGGTAGTAGTTGATCACGGCCGGCGTCGCCGTCTCCGCGACGAAGGCGAGATAGAGGCCGGCGATCCCGAACGCCGGGATCGAGACGCCGGGAATCGACACCCCGAGGATCGGAATCGTCCCCGGCGACGGAATCGTCAGGCCGGCAGCGCCGAGATACGCGATCGGGATCGCGAGCCCGAACATCCCGAGTAACTGGCCGTAGAACGGCCAGCGAGTATCACCGCTGGCCTTGAGAGCGCCCGCAGCACCGGTGTAGATCCCCTGCAAGACCACCGCCACGCAGGCCGCGTGGATGAGCGAAACCGCGATCGGGACCGACAGGTCTGTCGGATCGTTCGTGAACGCGAGGACGATCGGCTCGGCGAAAACGGCGACGATCACGGCCGAGACGAGGTAGACGGCGACGGCGAACCGGACGATTTCTCCTCCGTACTGCTCGGCACGGCGTTCGTCGCCGGTCCCGAGTTCCTGCCCGACGAGGCTCGAGGCGGCCAGGCCGAACCCCCAGCCGGGCGTGTTCATCAGCCCCCAGATGCGCCGGGCGATGACGTAGGCCGCAACGGTGTCCGAACCGAAGATGTCGACGATCGCCAGCATCGGGAACTCGGCGACGGTCCAGACCAGTTTCGTCCCCATGACGGGAAGTCCGATGGTGGTCAAATCCCTGACCGTCTCGCTGTGGACGTAGCTGCCGAACGGGTCGATGCTGACCGGAAACGTTCCAACCCCCGGGAGCCGACCCGCGACGAGCCCGGTCGCGAACGTCGCGGTGACGACGACGTTCGAGAGGACCGTCCCCATCGCCGCCCCGGCGACGCCCATGTCGAAGCCGAAGATGAGCACCGCGTTGAGGACGATGTTGGCGACGGCACCACCCGCGCGGACCACCATCGGCGTCCACGCGTCGTCCATCCCGACGAAGGTGCGGCTTCCGATCAGGTTTAGTCCCGCGAACGGGATTCCGAAGCCGACGATCCGCAGATACGTCGCGCCGAGACCGACCGCCTCGGGATCGGAGCTGAGCAGCGAGATCAGTTCGGTCGGGTACGACCAGAAGACCGCGGTGAGCGGCACGGACAGGACGACGACGAGCAGCGCACTCGATCGAATCGCCTGGCCGAGCTGGTCGAACGCCTCCGCGCCGTAGCGCTGGGAGACGAGCGCAATCGTGCCGCCGGCGACGCCGCCGCCGACGGTGAATGCGAGACCCCAGAACGGGGAGGCGAAGCCGACACCCGCGATCGCGGCCGAACCGACGGCGATTCCGACCATCGCGACGTCGACCGCGTTCTTCGACATCCGCGCGAGCCCGGTGACGATGCGCGGCCACGCGAGATCGGCGGTGCGACGCGCTCGGTGGGGCTCGATAAGCCCGACTCTGGCGAGCGCGAGCCCGATCCAGAGGATGCACAGCCGGATCGGGTTCGGGGGGCGGCGGACCACGAGAATCGACTCTTGCTACCCAACTCCGACAAAAAGACCTTCCCGACGCGGCAGCACGGACCGGTTTCGAAACGAAATACCCGTCTCCGATCGGCCGGACGCGGTGCGCGGCGGAGCCGCGATACCGGGACTGGTCGGGTTCGGATCACCGACCGAGACACGGGTCCCCCGGCCACCGTGAGGACGGACCGGTAGGGGCCAGCTACTCGACGACGAGGACCGGGATCGACGCTTCGGTCGCGACCTGATCGGAGACGCTCTTTCGCAGGAAGCGTTCGAGACCGCGATTGCGACCCATGACGATCAGATCCGCTCCCGTCTCGTCCGCGTGGTCGAGGATCGCCTGGTGTCGCAGTCCGTGGGTCACCGTCGTTCGGACGTCGTCGACGCCCGCCTCGCGCGCGCGGGCGGCTACGTACTCGACGGCCTCCTCGCCGATCGGTTCGAGATCCTCGAAGTCGATCCCCGGCGCGATTTCCGCGGAGTTGATGACGTAGAGCGCGTGCAGCGTCGCCCCGTGGACGGTCGCGAGTTCGACCGCCTCGTCGATCGCCCGCTCCGTGTTGTCCCGCCCGTCGGTCGGAACCAGAATGTCGTCGTACATCGGGGTGCCTGTTCGACGACGCGCGTGAAAAGTCCTGAGACCCGACTGAGTCCCGAGTTGGGTCACCCGGGACTGCGACGGGCATCGGGACCGGACACGGCTCGATCGACGGCCTACGCCGTGTCTACTCCGGAAACGGCCCCTCCAGTTCGACCTCGTCTCCGGCGACGTCCCGGACCGATGCGACGCACGACTCGACGTCCGGATTGGCGACCGAGACGTCGCCGCCGCCGGGCACCACGGGTGTCCCTGCCCGGTACGCGTCGACGCCCGAGACGATCGGGCCGTAGGCAAAGTCGCCGAACTCCGCCGGCGCGACGATGGTGCGCTCACCGTCGACGCCGCCGACCGGTTCGGCGATCGTTCCGACCAGTCCCTCCGCGTCCCACCAGAACAGCGAGAGAACGACGTCGTCGAACTCGCCGCCGACCCGAACGGTTTCACAGTCGACGAATTCGATCGGCGATCCCCCCGTGTCGTGCTGGTCGTCGGTTGCAGGTCCGGATCCGTCGGTGGTCGGGGTACCGTCGATCGCCGGAGTGCCGTCCGTGGGCCCATCGTGGTCGGCCACGATGTCGGTATCGTCGTCACCTCCCGATGCGTCCGTGAGCGCAACTCCCGGCCGGATCGTCCGCCACTCGGGGACGCTCGGACTCCCGGCCATCAGTGACGGCGGACGGAGCCGTCGTCGATCGAATCCCGGCATAGTTCCGGATTGACCGACGTCCCGTATCAATCATTGTTCAGCTATCGACGACGGTCATCGACGACGGAACGATAGCGGTGCGGTCGTCCGTTACAGGCGTTCGACGATCGTCGCGACCGCCTGTCCGAACCCGATGCACATCGTACAGAGCCCGTACCTGTCGCCGCGGCGATCGAGTTCGTGGATCAGCTTCGTCAGCAGCGCCGAACCGGTCGCGCCCAGCGGGTGACCGTGGGCGATCGCGCCGCCGTTGACGTTCGTCCGATCCCAGGGTGCGCCCGTCTCCGCCAGCCACGCGAGCACGACGGATGCGAACGCCTCGTTGATCTCGAACAGGTCGATGTCGTCGATCGTCATGTCGGCTTTCTCGAGGACGTTCTCCGTCGCCGGAATGGGGCCGGTGAGCATCATCACCGGATCGACGCCCACGACCTCCGTCTGGACGATGCGTGCCATCGGTTCCCAGCCGCGTTCGTCGGCGGCGTCCGCGCTGGCGACGAGGACCGCGCTCGAGCCGTCGACGATCCCCGAGGAGTTCCCCGCGTGGTGGACGCCCTCACCTTCGGGCCGGAACGCGAGGGGTAACTCGGCGAGCGTCTCCGCCGTCGTCTCCGGCGTCGGGTGGCCGTCCTTCTCGACCGTGATCGACTCGCCGTCGAGCGTCGTCGCCACGGGAACGAGCTGTGAGTCGTACCGGCCAGCCTCCCAGGCGTCGGCCCACCGCTGCTGAGAGTCCACCGCGACGCCGTCGACGTCGTCCCGGGTCAGGTCCCACTGCTCGGCGATCCGTTCGGCCGACTCCCCCTGACCGATCGCCTCGTCGTAGTAGTCGAAGTAGGTCTCGGTGAGCGCCTGGCGATCGATCACGCCGGACTCGGCGTCGCCGTCCGATCCCATCGGGACCCGGGTCATGTGCTCGACGCCACCGGCGACGATGACGTCCTGGAACCCGGCCCGGATCTCGCTGGCCGCCCAGTTGACCGCCTGCTGACCGGAGCCGCACATGCGGTTGAGCTGGACACCCGGCACCTCGTCGCCCCAGCCGGCCACGAGCGGCGCGAGTCGACCGACGTTCAGGCCCTGCTCGCCGATCGGCGTCACGCAGCCGTAGACGACGTCGTCGACGATGCTCGGGTCGAATCCGTTGCGCTCCTCGAGTGCCCGGAGCGGTTCGGCAGCCAGATCCTGCGGGTGCGTGTCCCGGAAGACGCCACCGCGGTCGCCGAACGGCGTCCGCACTGCGTCGACGAGTACTGCGTCATCCATAGCTGAAACAGGACTGGCTCACGATATCAAAGTACGGGATCGGTCCCCGGGCGGGTCGATTCCCGGGACGCGATCGCCGGCGTTCAGACCCGGTCGAGCGTCGCGAGCCAGTCGAACAGCCGATCCAGGACGCGCTCGTCGGCGTCGTCGGTGAAAATGTGGCCCTCCCCGGCGAACGCCTCGAGCACCACGTCGGTCTCGAGCGCGCTGGCGGCCTCGAAACTGTGTTCGATCGGGACCGACTCGTCCGCGCGCCCGTGAAAGATCGCGACGGGGACGTCACCGACGCGGTCGACGACTTCGTCGAACGGACGGGCCGCCAGATCGTCGACGAACCGCCGATCGATCGCTCTGTCGTCGTCGAACCGACAGGTCCCCTCGCGACGGACGACCGATTCGTACTCGTCGAACGCGGCGTTCGCCGTGACCGGCGCACGGGTCGCGATCGCCGCCGGGTCGACGCGTTCGCGGGCCGTTGCGTGGAATGCGACCTTGCCGCCGAAACTCGAGCCGAAGAGAACGAGCGAGTCGGGGTCGAAGTGATCGACGACCGCGGCGAGGTCGTCGAGTTTCGCACTGAGCGGCTGCTCGGCGAAGACGCCGTCCGATTCGCCACACCCCCTGAAGTCGAACCGGACGGCGTTGAACCCTTCGTCGACCGCTCGGAGGCAGCGCCGCTCGTAGCTCCCGGACTTGTCACTCAGGAAGCCGTGACAGAACACGAGCCAGCGGTTCGAGGGAGCACCGTGATGGACGGCAGCGACCGATTCGTCGGTGACCGCGATGCGGTGACGCTCGGGCATACCGTGGATTAGCCCGGTGCAGTACCATAGTCGTGGGGACCGCGGGCCGGCAGTGGCACCCGATCGCGGTCGAGGGGGGCGAGAAGAGTGGGCGGGGGTGGTACTCGACCGGGCGCCACGGTAGCGCGCCCGACTGAACGGCTGTTCGACGACAGCCGATGCGAGCGCTTCCGACACCGGGCCCGACCGAACGGTCCGTCCGAGTCAGTCCTCGACGTAAATTTCGGGGTCTACGACGGTGTCGGTGGGGAGTCCGCCGTGGTTGACGATCGTCACGTCGGTCACGTCACCGGAGAACCGGAAGCGCTGCGTGTCGACGTCGACCGCCCCCTCGGCGCTCGTGCCGGAGACGATCGTCGCTTCTTCGGACGCGACGGCGTCTACCATTTCGATCGCGCCGTCGACCGTGATTTCGAAGCTGGCTGGTGTTCCCTGTCCGTCGACCGTGATGACGTTCGGGAGGGCTGTTTCGTCGTCTGAACTGCGTTGGTCCGTGTCGTGACCTTCCATACCGGCCAACTCCGGCAGTTGGGCATAAGCTTTACCCTCTGATTATCACTAGTAATTAGCGAATGTGTCTCTGGCCAAAACGAATCGCCCGGAAACGCCGGCGCGAGCGTCGCGGGTAGATATCTACGCTTATTGTACTGGGCAGCGAACTCGCGGAGCGTGGAATCGGATCACACGGGCGACGATCGATGCTCGCTGTGTGGGTCACCGGTCGGTCCGGCAACCGAGGACCGGGGGACTGCGTTCTGTTCGACCGGCTGTCGAGATATTCACCGGACACTCGAGGCGGACGAGTCGAGCAGTAGTGACGACACTGCGCCGGCGGAATCGCCCTCCCGTGCGAGGGCGGCGGGCGATCGATCGGATCCCACGCACGAACGAGGCGAGGACCGTGACGGGGAGAGGACCGAGCGAACGTTCTTCCGGATCGACGGGATGCACACCGCCTCGTGCGAGTCGTTCCTGGAAGCGGTCGCCGAGGGCATAGACGGTGTGACGAACGCGGCAGCGAGCTACGTGACGGAGTCGATCCGGGTCGATCACGACCCCGATCGCGTCTCGAAGACGGACCTCCGGGACGCGCTGAGTACGGTCGGCTACAACGCCTACCGCCGCGACGAGGCGACGGCCGGGGGCGACGGCGACGACGAATCGACCGGGACGACCCGGCGCGATCGCGAGATGACCGGGATGCGGAAACGGCGCAGCGAAGACCTGTTCGAACTGCGGTACGTCGTCGGCGTCGTGTTCGGTTCGTTCCTGCTGGTGCCGTACGTCACGATCTTCTACCCCGTCTACCTCTCGGCCTTTACCGACTGGTGGATGCTCCAGCTCTACGAGGACGCGTTCGGGACTCTCGACGGCCCCCTCCTGTTGCCGCTGTTCGCCGGATTGACGGGCGCAATCCTCTATCTGACCGGGAAGCCGCTGTTGCGCGGCGCGTACGTGAGCCTGAAACTCCGCCGGCCCAACACCCGGCTGCTCGCCGCGCTCACGATCGTCAGCGCGTTCGTGTACGGGACGGCGGCGTTACTGCTCGGGCGAAACGACGTCTACTTCGACCTCACGATCCTCGTCGCCGCGCTGGTGATGGGCGCCACGTTCTACGAAACGGCGGTCAAACGACGCGCGATGAACCGGCTCACGGACCTCACGGTGTCACAGGTCGACGACGCGCGACGGCTCGAGAGCGACGGCGCGACGACGTCGGTCGCCGTCGGCGACCTCGAGTCCGGTGACCGCGTGCTCGTCCGCGAGGGTGAGCGGATCCCGGTCGACGGCGTCCTCGCCGAGGGATCGTGTACCGTCGACGAGGCGATCGTCACCGGCGACTCGCTGCCCGTGACCAAACGCGCCGGCGACGAGGTCGTCGGTGGATCGATCGTGCGGGAAGACGCCGCCGTCGTTGCCGTCGGCGATCGAACGACGAGCAGCATCGATCGACTCATCGAGACCGTCTGGAACGTCCAGAGCGCAGATCACGGGGGCGAACGCGACGGGGATGCGCTCGCCGTGGTCGCGCTCCCGATCGTTCTCGTCGCCGTCGCGATCGTCGGTCTCGCCGGACTCCTCCGCGGCGCGACGGCGACGACGACGCTGCTTCCTATGTTACTGACCGTGATCGTCGTGTGTCCGTGGGCACTCGATCTCGCGACGCGGATTTCCGTCGGCCAGCACCTCCAGGCGGCGCTGGATAACGGTATCGTCGTCTTCGACGAGAGCATTTTCGAGCGGATCCGGAACGTCGATACGGTCGTCTTCGACAAGACCGGGACCCTGACGACTGGCGAAATGACGGTGCTCGAGGCCCAGGGGCCGACCGACCTGTTACGAGCGGCCGGGGCCCTGGAACAGCGGAGTTTACACCCGGTCGCGACGGCGATCGAGTCGGCGTTCGTCGGCGACGACAGTGCCAGTCCCGCCGACGGGAGCGTGAGTGACGGTGACGGCAGTGGCGGACCCGATCGCCCCCGGACCGACGGCGGGCAGGCCGATCACGAACGCGCCCACGAGATCACGGAGTTCCGGAGCCACGAGACCGGCGTCGAGGGGGTCGTCGACGGCGATCGACTCCTCGTCGGACACCCCGACCTCCTCGCCGATCGGGGGTGGTCGATCGACCGAACGATCGCCGATCGGGTCGCCAGCGCACGCGACTCCGGGCGGATTCCCGTCGTCGTCGGGCGCAACGGGTCGGCCGACGGCGTGATCGTCGTCGGTGACGAACCGCGAGCCGAGTGGACGGAGACGGTGACGACGCTCCACGATCGCGGCGTCGAAACCGTCGTGCTCACCGGCGACGATCGGGCGGCCACCGACGTCTTCCGCGACCATCCACACGTCGACCACGTCTTCGCGAGCGTGCCGCCGGATGGCAAGACGGCTGCGATCCGGCGGCTGTGCTCCGGCGGTCGCGTCGCGATGATCGGCGACGGGACGAACGACGCCCCCGCACTCGCCGCGGCCGACCTCGGACTCAGCCTCGGCAGTGGAACCGCGCTCGCCGCCGACGCGGCCGACGTCGCGATCGTCGACGACGACCTCGCGGCCGTCGATCGGGTGTTCAGGCTGGCGACGGCCGCACGGCGGCGACTCAGGCAGAACCTCGGACTGGCGCTGGGCTACAACGCGGTCGTGCTCCCGGTCGCGCTGGCGGGCCTCCTGAACCCGCTGGTCACGGCCGCTGCAGCCGTCGCCTGTACGCTTCTCGTCGTGGCGAACGGGTCACGTCCGTTGCTCCGGTCGTAGTCCGATCGATCGTGGTGCTGGAGGTCCCTGCCGAGTGCGAGAGACAAACGCTGAGCGCGAAGTGGGCTCGATCGACGGAATCAGTCGTCGCGTGCGAGCGAGAGCGATACGAACGCCGCGTTGTGTTCGTCGACGAGGTTCTGGAGCCGATTCGTATTTGCGGCGGCGAACGTCACGGGAGCCTCGTCCGTGATCGATCGCGGCGTCTCGACGATCCCCCACCGACTGCTGTGAGGGCGCAGTCGCGGCGGATCGCGGCGTCGAGTGTCGTATGCTCATCGATGGATCGGTCGTTACCCACCCTTCCGCCCGGAATATAATAAACGTTCATTAAAGTATGTCGGCACGGACCACGGTCGCGGACGCCCCGCCGGAGGATCGATCGGCGAGACGGAGTTCCTCTGACCCTTTCAATTCCCACCCGATGATAGCGAACCGACACTCCGATCGACACACTATCCCCGCGAGAAACTCACTCTACAGGCCTTGAGCCGGGTCCGGAATTACCGCTCAGCGGAGATGATCAGATACCGTCGATCTAGAACAGTCCGGTGATGAACCCGCTCCCCATAATAACGAGGACGGCAGCGGAGAACGCGGGGAGGTACGGCGTGTACCGCTCGACGCGCTCCTCGTAGTGCTGATAGCCCGCGATCAGGAGCATCGTCAGACCGACGATACCGGCGATGACGGTGATGGCGTACGCGCTCATCAGTTCGACGCAGTAATTCGACCCGGCACAGAGGGCGATGATCTCGAACTCCTCCTCGTGTGCGAATCCGAGGACGAATGCAAACCAGGCGATCCCGAGGAGGCCACGATCGGCGGCGTCGTCGAGACTATCGTGTGAGTGAGAGTGCCCACCGACGAACGGAATAGCCCCTTTCAGTCGGGACAACAATCCGCTGCCATCGTGCCCGTGTGAATGACCGTGATCGTGTGGGTGACCGTGGTGGTGGTCGACGTTGTGTTCGTGGTGATGATCGGCGCTGTGGTCGTGATCATCCTCGTGACTCCCGTGAGAGTGGCCGTGGAAGTACTCGCGGATGCCGAGGACGATGAGCAAGACGCCGGCCACGAGACTGACCGGCCCACCGATCTGGATACCACCGAGTATCGTAATCGGCTCGTTGACCTGCGTGAGGTTGAAATACGCTTTCGCGTAGAAGAATACCCCCACCATCACGAGACTACTAACGAGGTGTCCGACGCCGATGATGAAACTCGCCGCGAATCCATACACCCACTTGTTCGTCCGGTCGAGCGCATACGACGCGGCGACTGGCCATCCGTGACCCGGTTCGATACCGTGAACGGCACCGAGGGCGACTGCACCGAGAAGAAGCCCGAAGGCTTCGTTGTGTACCATCTACGTATCGGGTATCCGATGACAGTATAAATAACGGTTGTTAATACCGAAACGGGGAAATCATCATACAGGAGGCATCTCGCGAAGAGATGACGATCCACTGGATGTGCGAACGAGTTTCCCATCCTCGCCGAGTTCGTCGAAGAGTGTGACCTGTCGTCGCGATAGTGCGCTGTGATGTACCTCCGAGAATTGGCTGTCGTAGAGACGACCGGACTCGAATGGTTATTCCTGGTTCGATGGCGGAGTCGGGAAACGAGGGATTTGATACTGGCGGTACCAGTATTTAGATAGATCTAACACCGGTGCGCATTCTGGATCGGACTTCACAAAGAGGTTGCACAGCCGGGGTACGCCCACTCTCTCGACGAGAACATGGACTGATCGTTCATACTCACCACGTTTGCTTCCAGAGTAGTTCGAGATCGATATCCCGAGGCGATTCAAAGCCCGTTGAACTGCACACGTTCGTTACAGGATCGGATTCCTGATCGCCGCTCAGAAGATTTTCGACTCGTTCGAAATCTCGACTAGGCTCAATCAAAATTTAGATGCGTCAAATCTAAGTGTGCGGCAGCTCAACTAGCGAATGTGACAGGCAGAACAATCAGGTCGTAGCTCAGAAAATGCCATCGATAAATTACGATAGTGCAACAGAGGTCACAGAACTCCTCGAAGAGCGGCTTGTCAAGTCACTCGGTAGTGATACGAGCGTCAACCGCCGGACGGTGCTCGGCGGTCTCGGTGTCGCCGGGAGTGCAGCGTTAGGGGTTGGAAGCGCTCAGACGGGTGCCGACCCCGGGCACGATGACGACGAACACGGCACCTTCGGTGCCGTCGACGAATACCGTGATACGGACTTCGACCCCCACCAGTTCCTGACGACGTTCAATACCGGAGCGAGCGGTCAAGAGTCCGTCCCGCAGCGAATCTACGAAGAGAATGGGAGGACCGTTCGGGAATTCGAGTTCACCGCAGTCGACACGACAATAACGATCGCGCCGGGCATCGAGTTCGAAGCGTGGGCGTTCAACGGACAGGTTCCGGGACCGACGATCCGCGCCGTCGAGGGTGATCTCATTCGAGTCAAATTCGAAAACTTCGGGCGCCACGCACACACGATCCACCCTCACCTGAAGAATCTCAACCCGGAAATGGACGGAATTCCACAGAACGGGCCCGGAGTACTCGATACGGATGAATCGTTCACCTACGAGTGGATCGCACAACCCGCCGGGACGCACTTCTATCACTGCCACTCGCTCCCGCTGAAGGAACACCTGCATCGCGGGCTCTACGGCACGATCATCGTCGACCCCGACCCCGAACGCGTCAGGGAAAATCCCCGCGACTACGTCAACTACCACGGACCGATCGACCAGGAGTTCCGCGAGCGACTCGTCGAGGAGGCGAAGAGCCGGAATCACCAGTACGCCGAGAACGACGCCGTCAACGAGATGGTAATGGTCATGAACTCGTTCGACACGAACTTCGACGGCGAGAACGAGGTGTACGCCGCGAACACGCGCGCCTTTGCGTACGGTGTCGGCGAAACTGACGCCGAAGGCAACTGGAAGGCGGGCCAGACGAAACGCCCCATACGGATCGATAAGAACGAACGACAGCGGGTGTACCTCACGAACGCGACGGAGTTCGATTTCATCAATTCGTTCCACACCCACTCGCAGTTCTTCGATTACTACGACCACGGAACGACGCTGCTGCCGACGAGCAAAACCGTCGACACGATCATGCAGACCCAGGCCCAGCGCGGTATTATCGAACTGGATTATTCCGACCACCAGCCCGGGCTGTACATGTTCCACGCTCATCAGTCGGAGTTCGCCGAACTCGGCTGGATGAGCTTCTTCGAGGTGGTCTAGATGGCTGACAAGACACCAGACACGACGACGGACGGTGGCGTGACGGCTGACAAAGAGGTCGCACAGCCACTCGGACTCCCGCGGTGGGTCTCCGCGTTGCTCCCTGTCGTGTTGCTCGTGCTCGTTCTGGGGGTGTTCGCGTTCACGTCCCCGCTCGCCGACGTTCAGAGTGGCGAACCGCTTCCGGACGTGACGGTCACTCACGCCACGATGCCGAGCGACGAGACGGTCGTCCTTCACGTGACAAATAACGGCCCGGAGGAGGTCACGATCTCGCAGGTTCTCGTCGACGAAGCCTACTGGAACTTCCAGGTCGAAGGAGCCGATGGTGACCGGACGCTCGAACCCCGAGAAAACGCTCGCGTCATCGTCCCGTATCACTGGAACCCGGGATGGGACCTGGGCGTCGATCTCGTGCTCTCGGACGGCACGACGATCGGCCACGAGATCGAAGCGCCGCAGCAGTCACCCGGCTTCAGCACTGATGTCCTGTGGACGTTGGCGCTCATTGGACTGTTCGTCGGGGTGATTCCGGTCGCACTCGGGATGCTGTGGTTCCCATTCCTCCGAACGATGAGCGATCGTGCATTGCACGCCGTCCTCTTGTTTGCCGCCGGTGTGCTCGGCTTTCTCGCGTTCGATGCCGGGTTCGAGGCGTTCGAACTCGCCGAGCGAATCCCGGGCGCTTACGACGGTGAACTGCTGATCGTCTTCGGCACGATCGGTGCGCTGTTGCTCGTGCAGGCGATCAGCGCGTGGCGTGAGGGACGTGCTGCTGGTGGTGACAGCCGAGCGAGCAGCGGGCTCTGGACCGCGTATCTCGTGGCCCTGGGGATCGGCTTGCACAATCTCGCTGAGGGACTGGCGATCGGAAGTTCGTTCGCACTCGGGCGGGTGTCCCTCGGCGCGTTCCTCGTCATCGGGTTCATGCTCCACAACGTGACCGAAGGTCCGGCGGTCGTCGCACCGGTGGCTCGGGATGAGCGCCCCGCATGGTGGCACTTCGCCGCGCTTGGCCTCCTCGCCGGCGCACCTGTCATCCTCGGCGGGTGGATCGGGAGTCTCGCCTACTCGCCGACGATCGGTGCGTTCTTCCTCGCGATCGGCGTCGGCGCGATCCTCCAGGTCGACTGGGAGATCGCCAGGATGGTTCGCGCCGCGGGCGGTCGAGTGGGAAGCGCCGCGAATCTGCTGGCCTTCCTGGTCGGCTTCGGCGTTATGTACGCGACCGATCTCTTCGTGGCTCTCTAATACGGGCCGCTCTTCCCCATCCATGCCATCCCGTTTCTGTGATCGGCGGACGATCTTACGCCTCGGCGGCGCGGCACTTTCGCCGATCGGAATCGCCGGGTGTTTGAACAGACAGTCAGCAACCACTCAGATCGTTCTGATGACTGATGGCTTCGGGTTCGATCCGAAAACTACGACGATCGAATCCGGACGGACCGTGACGTGGACGAACACGAGCGACGTCGATCACACGGTCACCGCCTACGAAGATACGATTCCGGAGGGCGCCGCGTACTTCGCGAGCGGCGGCTTCGAATCTGAACGCGCCGGGCGAACTCACCTGACCGAGGGTCTCGTTGCTCCGGGTGGCGAGTACGAGCACACGTTCGAAGAGTCTGGAACGTACGAATACTACTGCATTCCCCACGAAAGTTCCGGGATGGTCGGGGCAGTTCAGGTCGAATAGTCCAGAGACCGGTTTCTCCGAAACCGCGGCGATTGCGGTAGTAACGACGGATCACCTGCCGATCTGAAATCAGGAATGTCCTGCAACGAGTGTGAACGCAACGTTGAGAATGTCCTGAAGAATATCGGCGGAGTCCATCGTGTCGAAGCAGATCCTGAGTCGGGAAGAGTCGAGGCTGATGTGAGCGATGATGTCCTCGGGGATGCCATTCACGACGCCGGATACGAGAGAAACGCTTAGGCGACCTCTGCTTCTTTTCCACCGGACGCGTTCGTATCGACCGCAGCGGCATCCGATTCGACGGTGAAGTCCGTGTTGAGATTCTCACCACGGAGCAACTGTCCCGCGAAACTGTTCGCAAGGACGACTGAGACGGACAGCACCATCGCTATCATTGCGAACACCGGATGGACGAGACCGGTGGTAGCCGCAGCGACGCCGATGCCGTTGAAACTGAATGCGGCGGCGAGGTTCTGCTTCGTCTTCCGGTAACTGCTCTTCCCGATTTCGTAGGCGTCCATTACCCCACGGAGGCGGTCGCCCATCAACACGATGTCCGCTGACTCGATGGCGATGTCCGTTCCTGCGCCGATGGCGATACCGATGTCGGCCTGCGTCAGTGCGGGTGCATCGTTGATGCCGTCCCCGACCATCGCCACACGTTCATCACCCTCCTGTAATCGCCGTATCTCGTCGCGCTTGTCGTCAGGAAGCACATTGGCCATCACCCGGTCGATACCGACCGTCTCCGCGACAGCGTGGGCCGTTCGTTCGTTGTCGCCCGTAATCATAACGGGGGTGATACCCACCTGCTTCATTCGGTCGATGGTCTCTGTGGCGTCGTCCTTCATCGGGTCTCCGATGGCGACGAGACCGATCACTTTGCCATCGACTGCTACGCAGACAACGGTGTAACCTCGTCCCTGGAGTCTGTCGATGTCGTTCCGGGCGGTAGTCGTGTCGATACTTGCCTCGCCCAGCCACCCGGATTTGCCGACGAGAATCCGTTCCTCCGCGACTTCCGCTCGAACACCCTTGCCGGTCACGCTCTCGAACTCATTCGGGTCGGGGTATTCGACGCCCCGTTCGTCCGCGTGGTCGAGGATTGCGTCCGCGAGGGGATGTTCACTGAACGCCTCTGCACTAGCCGCGTGACGAATCACGTCGGTCTTGTCGTCACCGAACGTTACGACCTCCTCGACGGCAGGTTCGCCCCTGGTAATCGTTCCAGTCTTGTCGAGAACGACGGTATCCACGTCCTGGAATATCTGGAAGGCGTCACCGCTTCGCATCAAGATGCCTCGGTTCGCGGCGAGACCGCCTCCGCGGATCAGTGCCAGTGGCGTCGCCATCCCGAGTGCACAGGGATAGCCGAGGACGAGAACGGCCAACGCCGCGAACGTGCCACGCTGGATGGTCGGCCCCGTCCCGAACGGATCGCCCGACCAGACGGCAGGAACCAGAAGCCAGAACAGGAACGACGCGGTGGCAACGGTAAGGACGCCGGGAACGAAATACTTCAGCACTCGATCCGCTAACTGTACGACATCGGGTTTCATTGTCCGCGCCTCTTCGATTTGACGAGCGACCTGATTCAGGAAGGCATCGTCGCCGGTCGCGGTCACTTCCACAAGGAGCGTCCCAGTCTCGTTGACGCTGCCACCGATTACATCGTCTCCCGGTTCCTTGTCCGCAGGAACAGACTCCCCTGTGGCGACGCTTTCGTCCACTGCGGTCTCGCCATCGACGACGGTGCCGTCCACCGGAAGGCTCTCCCCCGGTTTGACGCGCACGCGATCGCCCTCCGTAAGTTCACTTACGTCGACTTCCTCGACCTCACCGGCACGGACACGCCGGGCGGTATCTGGCTGGAGGGCAAGTAGATCCTGCACGGCTCGTGAGGCTCGTGTACGGACAATGAGGCTCGTGTATTCGGAGAGGATGTGATACGTGGTGATGAACACGGAGACGGCGAAGAAATGAACCGTGGGGAACCCTGGGAAGAGGAACAGACCGAGGAAGCCACCAAGCAGTCCGGCGAAGGCTCCGGCTTCGAGTAGGACGTGCTGGTTGAAGATACCACGCTGGAGGCTATTGTACGCTTTATCGATGATGTACCAGCCCGGCCCAAACATCGTCCCCAGAGCGAGGCCCAGAGTCACGAGGGCCATCCAGCGCGCCTCCGACTCGAAGGACCCTCTGTGGAAGATCATAAACAGCATTAATCCGGCGGTCACGAGCGACGCCGCACCTGCGAGGGTTAGTCGCCTCTTTGCCTGCTTGACCCCCGCCTGCTGTTCCTCGAACCGCTTCTGTTTGTCCGGGTCGCGAATCGTATAGCCGAGGTCGCGGAGCGTATCCTTGAGTTCGACCTCACTCAACGAATCGTCATACCAGATTTGCACCTCTTCGTGGGCGAGGCTGACGTTCACCTCCTCGACGCCTTCGGTTCGCTCATACGCCGTACGGATGCTCTCGGCGCAGAACGAACACGACATCCCGCCGATGACGTACCGGACTTGTGCGGTGCCCATCGCAACCCGTGTTTGGGCTGAAGCGGTGAAAGGCATTATGATGAAAGTTGTAGCGGAACGATTCTATGTTCTATAGGTTGAACGAGATTGCGACATTCTTAGGGTTCATACTCGCATAGTCGAGAGCAAGATGTCCCTGCTCGAAACAGACGTTCCGGTGCGGAACGTTATCACGACCGACCCGGAAAAAGCGAAGGCGCTGGAAAACGACGTTCGCGCCAAGATTTTGGACATGCTGGCCGACCAAGAGATGTCTATCCGAGAGATTCACGAGGAACTTCAGCGACGCGGCGAGGACAAGGTGGAGACCACGGTTCGTCACCACGTCAACGTCCTAAAAGACGCTGGGCTTGTCGAGATCGCTCGGCTCGAAGACGCGAGTGGAGGCACGCGCAAATTCTACAAATCAAACACGCGCGTATTCGCGTATGACCTTCCTGAAGAGGCCGACAAAGAACTGGCAGAAGCACACAAAACGGCACGAGAAGGCGTTGCCTCTCTGGTTGAGGAGTTATTTCATGAACACGGCGAGACGATTGAGGCAGTAGCCCGAACGATGAAACCGTGTGAATACTGTGAGACTCAGCATTATGAGGAGTTCATCGTCCGCGAGTTGGTCAATCGGGCGCTCACCAACGTCAACGAAGACGGAACATTAAACGACTTGATCGCCGATGTGGAGTAATAGTCCGTCACTAACCGATCCGACCCCGTGATTAGGTCTCCGGCACCGACGGTTCCTCTTGGTCGAGCGGATCTTCGACGTCACCGATGACGGACTCGAACGCGTCCGTCACGGTCACCAGGCCGACGACTTCCCCGTCCTCGATGACGAGTGCGAGTTCCTGGTTTTCCGCTTGGAATTGGTCGATCGCATCGCTCACATCGGTATCCGGGGAGACCGTCATCGGTGGGGCGGCCAATTCGGCGAAGTCGATCTCCCCTGTTGCGAGGTCTTCTCGATGTCTCGCGAACACGGGGAAGTAGACGATTCCCCGGAAATCCGTCAGGTCCTCTCCAACCAACGGATACCGCGTATGGGGCGTCGCTTCCATCCGCCGGAAGTTCTCCTCGAAGTCGGCTTCCGTCGACAGCGCGACGATCTTTTCGGCGGAAATCATGATCTCTCGGACCGGTCGCTCACCGATTTGCAGGGCGTTCATCACTTCGTCGTAGCGTTCGTCCGTCAGGTCACCTTGTTCGAGGACCGACCCGAGTCGGTTCCGCAGATCCGCCCGCGACTCGATCACCTCCTCTTCGGTTTCGAGCCACGCGCCGGTCATCTCGACGCCGAACAGTTTGAGCGTCGCTTTCGCGATCCAATCTCCCAGGGTGATGAGTGGCGAGATGAGCCGATGGAACCAGTACAAAGGCGTCGCGCCGTATCGACACACCATCCGCGACCGTTCGACGCCGAGGTACGTTGGCGTCTGTTCCCCGTGGGTCAGATGGACGAGATTGATGATCAGGAAGGCGATAATCCCGCCCGTGCCGATTGCGGCGAGGGCCGTGTTCTCGAACAGCGGTTCGAACAACGCAGCCAACGCCGGTTCGGCGACTATGCCGACCGCGATACTCGATGCCGTGATGCCGACTTGGCAACTCGTCAGGTAAATCTCAAGGTTCTGAGTCATCTCCCACGCCCGCTCTAACGCCAGGTTATCTCCGACGAATTCCTCTTCTGTGTATTGGCGCGCGCGGGTCAACGCGAACTCGATTGCGACGAAAAAGCCGTTCGTGAGAATCAACAAGATGCCAGCAATCAGACGGCCCGTGATTTCGAGCGTATTCATTACCATAGCACTCACCCGAGTTTATCTCAGGGGGTTGTGGACGATGAGAGATGACGTTTTCGAAGAGCCGCTGGGAGTATCGCTGCTGCAACTGCATCGCTCGCCATCAGAACGAGAAACAGGAGCACCAAAAAAACACCATGAGGAGAACGAGGAGGGCACTTCGTTCCATAGTTCTCCTTACGCGGTCCACCAATACCAATGGGTTTCTCGGGGCGGTGACTCCTGAGCCGATAGGCTACGAGAAACGGTGTGTGACATTGGGTAGCAGTAGCGTTTGCACACAGATAAACAGCAGTCTTTGTATCCGTATGTATCGCTGCAAAACAAAGAAGAATTGAAGTAACGACTCACAGAGATCATCAGTCTATTGTTGCGGATACTGTCAGTCGCACGTGCGTATCGGCGCACCGACGCCACGACGGCAGGGATGTGGTGTCGGTGGGCAACGAGAAGAGCGAGGTCGAGAATCACGTAGAGTCCACTTAAGAAACGTACCCCTTCGTACTGTACGATTTCTCTACTCAGAATCCCCTGTGAGACTCGTGGTAAGTACAGCGACGGACTGAACGATAACTCTGGTATCTACGTTGGACGCCTCCCGATGAGTACTCCCGTCCGTAGTGATAGAACGGGCTTCAATGGAGACATTCGATTTCGTCACCTGATTCAGGGGTGCTGGTACCGCCATCACAGCCAAAGTTATCGTAGGAAATATCGGTGATAATAGATCCGTGGGTGTTTCTAACGCATACTGTCCCGTTCACACCGAGTACTGATGTGGCCGATCCGGCATCGAATCCGGCATACCGAAGATAGGCTGGCGGGCTCGACGTTAGAGTCGCATCTTCTCCTTCCCGAGTTAAGAGAATGAGTTGTGCGCTTGGTTCGAGTATGAGCTTCTCCATCTGATACGTATGATCGGAAGGATACTCAACAGCGTATCCTGACACGTCCAGGGAATCTTCGGAAACGTTCTCGAGGAGGAGATACTCACCATCGATGAATTCACGATCGATTTCATCTGCGTAGACGCCAACGAAGCGCAATCCGACATCTGGTGTCCCTTTCCCGGTTCCCTCAGCCTCGTTCTCATCTGGATCTGATACGCTCCTTCCCTCAAATGCAGTAAGACACCCACTGGTTCCCGTGGCTACTCCCACAGAACTCAATGTAAGGAACTTGCGCCGGTTCATATGTAATTTCAGTTTGACATCACTAAAGCACTTTCCAAAGGTCAAGTCTCCATTTGACTCGTTGGTTGTGACTCTTTGCTGACAGCAACAGTTCCTCTCAGAAGAGAGAATGCTCAGTTTGCATCCGCGTTAATCGAATAGATTATAACCGCTTTCCGTCCAGATTCTACGATATAGTCGTATTATATACCGCTATTTATTGTATAAAATGTATTGTTCATCCCCATAACTCACGTTAAGCGGTGATATGTACTTTTCCGCTTCAAAACGACACCACTGTCGATCTCTGTAGAATGCGCCCTTCACTCATGGGTGTGAGTTAGCCTTATGGGGCTTCTGCTAGTATGAGAGTCCAATGAATCAACGCAGTACGCCCAGCGAACAGCCTGATGTCCTGAGTCTTGATAACGGGCTCGAAGCACTCCGTCAAAGTTCGGAGTTTCGCGGGCCGGTCGAACCCCTCGATGACCACGACCACTCTAACGACCATTTCGCACTCGTCTACGAAACCAACGAAGAACTCCTCTCCTCTGCGATTCCGTTCATTCGCCAGGGGCTCGAGCGGGGCGAAAAGTGTATGTACGTTATTGATGGGAGTACGAGAGAAAAGATAGAGGGTGCGATGCGAGAGAAGGGTATCGATGTCAATGACGCTCTCGAATCCAGCGCACTGGTGTTCAAAACCGCCCAAGAGACGTATCTCAAAGGAGGTACCTTCGATGCCGACGAAATGATGGAGAGATACGCCAACGCTATCGAGGAGGCCACCCAGGAGTTCGAGGCGTTCCGACTGGTCGCCGAGACGTCTTGGATCGTCGAGGACGACCTGACGATTGAGGAGTTCATGGAGTACGAAAGCCAGGTGAACGATATCTTCGAGGGCGAGGATGCGATTGCGCTCTGTCTCTACAATCGCGAGTTGTTCCCGGCAGAGGGAATCCGTGATATCGTCCGGGTCCATCCTCACCTCATTCACGATAACACTGTCTGCCACAATTTCTACTATACTCCGCCGGAGGAGTTCTGTGGACCCGCCCAACCGGCTCACGAAGCCGACCGAATGTTGGGGACGTTGAAAGAGCGGACTGAGGCGAAAACAGAAGTCGTCGAACACAAGCGCTTCCTTCAGGAACTCAACGGGATTACGGGTAGTCCGGACCTTTCATTCGAGGAGAAACTCGACAGCGTGTTCGAACTTGGGTGTGAGTGGTTCGATCTCGAACTGGGGGCTCTCAACCGCGTCGACCCCGAAGATGATCGATTGCGGGTCGAGTATATCAACGGTGAGCACGAGTACTACAAACCCGGCGCTGAATACCCCCTCTCACAGACGTACTGTATCGCTGCCGCGGATATCAAAGAAGCCGCGAGCGTGTCTGATCCTACCGAAGAGGGATTCGATGACCTCGAAGTCTACGAGGAGTTCGGGGTCGAGACGTATCTGGGTACGTACATTCCGATCGAGGGCGGCGTAGACAGAACATTCGCCTTCATCGCCTCCGACTCGCGAGTGGACCCGTTCTCCGAGGATGACCGGGCGTATCTCGAACTGATGGCCCAGTGGGTGAAGTACGAACTCGAACATCAGCAGCATCACCAGGAACTCGAAGAGACGGTCACGAAACTCCAACAGTCGAACGACCGGCTGAAACAATTCGCCTATGCTGCCTCGCACGATCTGCAAGAGCCGCTCCGGATGGTGTCGAGCTATTTACAGCTCCTCGAGAACCGATACAAGGACGATCTCGATGAGCAGGCACAGGAGTACATCGATTTCGCAGTCGATGGAGCGGACAGGATGCGGGCGATGGTCAGCGACCTGCTCTCCTTTTCGCGGGTCGAACAGGCGGACGAGGAATTCGAACCTGTCGAGTGTGACGTCGTCCTCGGACAGGTTATAGACGATATACAGGTGCAAATCGAGGAGAACGACGCCGAGATCACCATTGGTTCGCTTCCGACGGTCCTCGCGGATAGCGAGCAACTCGAGCAGTTGTTCAACAATCTTGTTTCCAACGCCATCAAGTACAACGACAGTGATCCACCGCGAGTAGAAATCGATGCCGAGGAGCGGCCCGACCGCTGGAAGTTCACCGTCGCCGACAACGGGATCGGCATCGATCCGGACAAGACCGACCAGATATTCGAAGTCTTCAAGCGACTCCACCACGACGACGAGTATCCGGGAACTGGTATCGGACTCTCGTTGTGCCAAGAGATCGTCGAGAACCACGGCGGCGAGATCTGGGTAGAGTCCGAGCAGGAGAACGGATCGACGTTCTGTGTGTCACTCCCGAAACCGGCAACGGACTGATGGGAGCACAAACCGCTATGGATAATATCGATATTCTGCTGGTTGAGGACAACCACGGCGATATCCACTTGATCGAGCAGGTGTTCGAAGATCGAGATCTTCTGGGCGAATTACATTCCGTACAAACGGGGGAAGAGGCGCTCGACTGGCTCTACCGGCGCGACGAATTCGCGGAGACCCCTCGACCCGAACTCGTTCTCCTAGATTTGAATCTACCGGCAGCCAGTGGGCAAACCGTGCTCGAGGAGATCAAGTCCGACCCGCGCCTGAAGCGGATTCCGGTGGTCGTACTGACGGGATCAGAGTCCGAAGATGACCTGATCAGGGCGTACGAGGCGTACGCTAACGCGTACCTTCTCAAACCCGTCGATCCGGACGAGTTCGCGGACCGTATTCAGGCAGTCGTAGAATTTTGGCTATTCACTGCGACACTGCCTCCTGTTTCTGCGGATGATAACGACCAGTGAACCTGGAATGAGGGAATCACCATCGTTAGTGAACGGGTTACTATCTCCAATCTACTACGGGTGATAACGTGTCGTCGGCATCACCAGGAAGCCGCGACTATCCAACAGTGAACCAAGTGACCAGCAGCCGGAAGATCTTCGGTCGCTGATCTCTAAATGCGGGAACTGAAGACGACGATTCCGACCGCCTATTGCTCCGTTGTTCAACTTTGTTGAGAGAGATGAAATCCAGCATGGACTCTCTCATATTCGAGCAGGCATTGAAGCGGAAGCGAAAGCTGAAGCCCGCGAGACGGGGACCGATAGATGACAGTGTACGTTGAAACCGACTTTCTACTCGCGCTCGCTAAGGACTCGGACTGGTTGCAGCAATCGGCGGAGGACGAACTCGACGAATACGACGTCGAAACGTCGGCATTTTCCTATCTCGAACTGCTTCTCGCCCGAGAACGGTACGAGTTCGAGCACGCCTCACTCGTGGCAAACCTGCTCGAACTCGTCCCTGTACGGGACGAAGAAGAGCGACAAATCGTCCTGAAAGCTGTCAACTACTACGACGAGGGGATGACATCGTTCGACGCGTTCCACGCCGCGACTGCGGAAACGCGTGGTATGGATGTGCTCTCATTGGGGAACGACTATGAAGACATCAAGGTAGAGCGGGTTCCGCTAGAACCGGCCGATGAATAACGCAGAAATAGCTGTGTCATATGGTATCAATTCTCGCGCTGCTCGACCTTGTTCAGGCCTATAACTCACGTTACACTGTTCTGTGTACTTTGCCGCTTTCCCGATCTGTTGTCTATCGTCTGCGACGAGCGTGACGTATCTCCTGGGCTTTAACCGTGCACGTAGTACTGTGTACTACGATGGCGACGAAAACGATTTCACTTGACGAAGAAGCCTACGATCGACTGAAGGCTCGGAATTATCACGAGAAACACTAAATATTTCAACCGTGTCGATGACCTCGAGGTACGGTCGTACTAGTGGGGATCTTCCGCTGAAGTAGTTGCTATCGATTCTCCCGCTGCTCTACTTTGTTCAGTTCGATCAACAGGCGAAAGATCGCCTTCACGAGGTTGGCGTCGACGTCGAACTGTTCGGCGTTGTGGCCGGCCCGGTCCATCACCTGCTGTTCCTGCTGTTCGTCCGTCGTCGGAAGATCTCGTTCGTCTTTGACCTGCGCGATCGTATCCGCCACGTAGGTGCGCTGGGCGATCAGTTCGACGATCTCGCGGTCGATCGTCTGGATCTCTTCGCGAAGTTCGTCGAGGCTCATCTCCTCTGGCGTGCGATTCGAGTCGGCGGTCCCGTTCGTAATATCGTCTCCAGTCATGTCGTTCGTGTCCCGTCCGTTCGAGTGCGAAGTAATCGTGTCGTTCCGTCCCGTTCGTTCCACCGCTTCCTGACGGTTTCCAGCGTCGGCCGATCGCCGACGGCGACGTAACTCGGGCCCGTGCCGGAGAGCGAGACGCCCGTCACGTCGGGGAGGGCGTCGATCATCGGCCCCGTCGGAAATCCGAGTGCGCCACTGAAGGCGAATCCGTTGACGGTCATCGCCTCGCCGTACCGGCCGTCGAGCGCGAGTTCTTCGACCAGGTCGGCCATCGGAGCGATCCGTTTGCAGGCGTCGACGTCGGCGTCGGCGCTGAACGATTGCTCCGGCGGCGTGTAGACGAGTGCGTGCCAGTCGATCGACTCGCGAGCGAGCAGTTCGTCGGTCGTATTGTCGGTGACCGTGACGCCGCCGAGCATGCTCGCGCTGGCGTCGTCGAACGCGCCGGTCACCGTCACGCCGGCCTCGCGGGCCGCCCGGACGCCCAGTTTGCAGGCGTCCACGCGATCGACGCCGTCTGCGACGCCGAGCGCGTCGAGCGTCGCGAGCACGGTCGCGTTGGCCGCGGCGCTGGAACTCTTCAGGCCGGAGGCTATCGGGACCTCGCTGTCCGTTCGAACTCGCGCGCCCGTGCGATCGGGATCGACGCCGGCGACGTCGGCGTACTCGGCGATCGTCAGCGCGGCACAGCGCTCTATGAGCGTCGCGTCAGCCCCGGGTTGGTCGGCGATTTCGCCGGCGACGTCGCCGTCGTCGGTGAGGGCTACCGTAGCAGTCGTCTCGAGATCGATCGCGAACGCCGAACCGGTGCCGGTCGCGAGCGCGTTGAGGACCGTCCCGGCTGCGGGGGCGACGGCGCGGCCGTCCATACCGAAACGTCTCAGGGCGCGTATTTACGGCTGACGGTCGACGCGGTTCTGGCCGGTGACGCCGGGATCGGAAGTCGAAACCGGTCGCTTTTCCCCGATCCGATCGAACGTCGTCCTATGAGCGCGCGTAGCAACGTCGCACCCAGTACGATCGGCGTCGATCTCGTGGACGGTGGCGTCGTCGTCCAGTACCTCGACGGGCGGGAGGTGTTCTACCACGGCCCGCCCGAACCCGTCGCCGGCGCGATCACGACGCCACCCGGAAAGGAGGTCCACGTCCTCGTCACCGATCCCGACGGCGTCGAGGGTGTCATGACCTACGTCAACGATCGCAACACGCACGACGACATCCTCGAGTCGACCGGCGTCGGCCGCGTCATGCTCGCAGGCGACGACGAGGAGGAACTCTTCCCGGGAATCACCGTCTCGACCGAGGCCTACTCGATCCGCGTGGAGGCGGATCCGTCGGCCGTCGACGGGCGAGTCTTCGTGTTCGCCGAGGACGAGATGAGCGAGCACGCGTACGAACTCGTCGCGGAAGATGAGGGAGACGAGAGGGGCGAGGACGACGCCGTCGACGAAGACAGCGGGGACTGACCCGATGCCGCTTCAGAAACCGTGGCGCGACCTCGACCGGGAGACCGTCGCGAGCGCGCCCGATCGACCCGGCGTCTACGAACTCGGTGACGGCAGTGGCACGGTACAGTCGATCGATCACGGCGTGTTGCGCGATGAACTCAAGACCGCCCTGGCCTACGGCGACGGCGTGCAGGTCCGCTGGACGGAAACGCACACCCGCGAGGGGGCCCGGGAACTCGCCGCCGAACACCGCGATCGCCTGGGCTGACCCTCACTGGATGTACGACGGATCGGATCCGTCGCAGTGCTTCTCGTGTTCCGCCGCGTCCGACTGCTCGTCGAAGAGCAGGCCGCAGGTTTCACACTCGTACCAGGTGGCGTCGTCACGTTCGGTCTGGACCACCATACGAGTGGATTCACACGGACACTCAAAGGCGTTTCTCCGGCACGGGCCGTCGGGATCCGGCACTCGCCACGGGAGCGTCGTGACGCGACCGATCGTCGAGTCGGACGCGGTGACAGTCGTGGGCTCGAACGGCCAGTAGAACCGAGTTACCGACCGGACGCTGTCGGCGGTATCGGGTCGGTTGGGGTATTCGTATCGGGCGTAGTTGGATGCCGGCGATGATCGGCGATGTGGTGGTCCAGTCGCTCCGCGGGATCGGCGTGCAGCGGTTCGTCCCCTCCCCACTCGCTCACTTCGTTCTTCGAGGGGAGCACTCCCGCCTCAATTCCGGTAAAACACACAAACATTCATTTTCGTCGATGTGGTAAGCAAGGATGCACACTGCAGTGTGACTGCGCGAGGGAATAGGCCACCACCGCTCTCGCCTCCACGTCCGACCCGTCTACCGGATAGCGACCGCGCAATCCGGCTCGTCCAGCGGAGAGGGCTTCCAACGATTGACAGGCGACGAGCCCCCGACTCGTCGCTTTCGCGGGACAATTCTCGAGAGGACAGGGTGGGACAATTCTCAAGACGACAGAGCGGCAACTACGCCCATATGAGTCAGTCGGAATCGGACGGCGTGACGCTTTCGGTCCGCGCGGCCGAGAAGCGAGACGCCGGCCGTGGCGTCGCTCGCATCCCGGAACTCGCCCGACGACAGCTAGGTGTGTTGAGCGGCGATACGGTCGTCATCGAGGGCGATCAGCGAACGGTCGCCAAGATGTGGCCGGCGGACTCGTCCGTGCCCGAGAACGTCGTCCAGATCGACGGTGATACGCGCGCGAACGCCGGCGTCCACGTCGGCGATACCGTCACCGTCCGCGCGGCGGAACAGTCGGCCATCAGCGAGGCCGATCGCGTGACGCTGTCACCGCCGCCCTCGCTCTCGGATAGCCAGCGGAAGGTCGCCGAACGCGAGGCGACGAAACACCTCCGGAACCGTCCCGTTCGAGCCGGCGAGCAGATCCGCATCGACGGCTTCGCACAGGAAGCGTTCAGGGTCGTCGACACGACGCCCACGGGTGACGTCCGGATCACGAGTGCGACGACGGTTCGCGTCGTCGGTGCCGAACAGGAGTCGGCGACGAACGCGGGGAAGACGTCGCCGACGAGCGGCGACGCCGGTGACGATTCGAGCCAGCGGGCGGAGCCGGGAACGACCGGCGATCGAGCACCCGCGTCGGGACCGACCTACGAGGACATCGGCGGACTGGACGAGGAACTGGAACTCGTTCGGGAGATGATCGAACTCCCGCTGTCGGAGCCGGAACTGTTCCAGCGGCTGGGCGTCGATCCGCCCTCGGGCGTCCTGCTGTACGGGCCACCGGGAACCGGCAAGACGCTGATCGCGCGGGCGGTCGCCAACGAGGTCGACGCTTACTTCGAGACGATCTCCGGGCCGGAGATCATGTCGAAGTACAAGGGCGAGTCCGAAGAACAGCTTCGGGAGACGTTCGAGCGGGCCCACGAGAACGCGCCGGCGATCGTCTTCTTCGACGAAATCGACTCGATCGCGGGGACCCGGGACGACGACGGCGACGCCGAGAACCGGATCGTCGGCCAGTTGCTGACCCTGATGGACGGGCTCGATCCCCGCGGCGAGGTGATCGTCATCGGGGCGACGAACCGGGTCGACACGATCGATCCCGCCCTCCGTCGCGGCGGACGGTTCGACCGCGAGATTCAGATCGGCGTTCCCGACGAGACGGGTCGCAAGGAGATTCTCGAGGTCCACACCCGCGGCATGCCGCTCGCGGAGGACGTCAGCATCGACGGGATCGCGAGGCGGACCCACGGGTTCGTCGGCGCGGACCTGGACGCGGTCGCCAGCGAGGCCGGGATGGCCGCGATCCGGACCCGGCCGACGGACGCAGACGAACGCGAGACGTGGGACCGCGATCCGAAGGTCACGAAAGCACACTTCGACAGTGCGCTCGCATCCGTCGAGCCCTCGGCGATGCGCGAATACGTCGCCGAGTCACCGACGACGGACTTCTCGGACGTCGGCGGACTCGAGGACGCCAAGGGGACCCTCCAGGAGTCGGTCGAGTGGCCGCTGACCTACGATCGGCTCTTCGAGGAGACCAACACCGACCCACCCTCGGGCGTCCTGCTGTACGGGCCACCGGGAACCGGCAAGACGCTGCTCGCCCGCGCACTCGCCGGCGAGACGGACGTCAACTTCGTCCGCGTCGACGGCCCGGAGATCATCGATCGGTACGTCGGCGAGAGCGAGAAGGCCATTCGAAAGGTGTTCGAACGCGCCAGACAGGCCGCCCCGTCGATCGTCTTCTTCGACGAAATCGACGCCATCACCTCCGCCCGCGGCGAGGGCAACGAGGTGACCGAACGGGTCGTCTCGCAGTTGCTGACGGAACTGGACGGAATGCGGGAGAACCCGAACCTCGTCGTGCTGGCAGCGACGAATCGCAAGGACCAGATCGATCCCGCCCTCCTCCGACCCGGCCGGCTCGACACCCACGTGCTCGTCGCCGAACCCGATCGCGAGGCCCGCGAGAAGATCCTCGAAGTCCACACCCGGGGGAAGCCGCTCGCGGACGACGTCGAACTCGACCAGTTGGCCGCCGAACTCGAGGGCTACACGGGAGCCGACCTCGAGGCCCTCGTCAGGACCGCCTCGATGAACGCGATCCGCGAGGTCGCAAGCGAGTACGATCCGGAGCGAGCGAACGAGAAAGCCGACGAGGTAGTGATCGAGCGCCGTCACCTCGAGGACGCGCGATCGAGCGTCGACGCTTCGGACTGAGCTGCGCGGCCGGTCGCCGCGTAGCCGTTCGCCGCGCAGCGAGAACCGATCAGGACGCCGCGTCGTCGGACCCGTTGGTCGACCTCGACGTCTCCGTGGTCGAATCCGTCGACTCGACGTCCTCCCTTTCGACGTCGAACTGGAGTTCCGCATCCGTCTCGAGAATCACCGACTCCCCGGCAGTCATCGAGTCACCGATATCGACCGCGATATCCTCGATCTCCACCGACGGCGGGAACAGCACGTCGACGCGGCTGCCGAACGCGATGTGGCCGATCCGCTGGCCCCGATCGAGACTCTCGTCGGCCTCGACGTAGGGATGGATACGGCGGGCGAACGCGCCGGCGATGAGCGTAATCGTGGCATCGTGCGGGGGGACCGCCGCTGCACCCGCCGAATCGGACTCGTCGGCGGGTTCGGAGTCGTCGGTACTGTCGTCAGCCGACACGGCAGCGAGGGCGTCGTCCTCGGTCGCCACGCGAACGTGGACCCGTTCGTTCCGATCGGATTCCTTCGAGAACGCGGGGCGATTCGCCCCGGAGACGTGTTCGACGTCGGTCACGGTCGCGTCGACGGGCGCGCGGACGACGTGGACGTGCCAGACGTTCATGAAGATCCCAAGCCGGACCCGATCGCCCTCCTCGCGGAGGACCGAGACGTTCCCGTCGCAGGGCGCGACGACGCCCGTCGGCGGCGGCGTCCGATCGGGGTCGCGGAAGAACGCGAGCGTGGCGACGCCGAGCGCGGCCGTCACGAGACCGGCAGTAGCGCTGATGAACAGCGCGAAAGGTGCGGCGAGCAGGGGCGGGATGGCGTACTTCCAGGCCCCCGGCGCGAAGTTCATGTCCGAGGCAACGACGGGAAGTCGTATGGCCGTTACGGTGCTCGGATCGGGCCAGCGGGCACCCCATCACCGATCCGTCCCGACGCATCGATTACCGATAGCGACAGCTTCGAAGGGGGAGTGACGTGACGAAACGGGCCGTGGCGGCCCGAAAGAGGTGGAAGGGTACGGAAGAGGTGAATACGTGGAACCGCACGTGATCGTCGGGCCGCCGTCCGCGTAAGCGTGCTGGTACAGTGCTCGAACGCGGGAATTGGGGACAGGGTTATTACGGGTATCGGTTCAGTCCCAGAACGACTGGGTCCGCGCGTACTCGCGTTCCTGCGAGAGGATGTCCCGGTAAAAGTCGTCCTCGTTCTCCCGGAGTTTGCTGATGATCCGCGCGGCGTTGTGGGGGCCGACGCCGCGGGCGGCCATCGCGATCACCGCCTGCTTGCCGTGGCTCTGGACGAGGCTCGCGGCCCGGAAGGCGCGTTCGGTCATCCGTTCCTGTTCCTCGTCTTTTTCCTCGGCGCGGACCGCCTGGACGACCTCGTCAGCCCAGGGGTTCAGCGACGCGATCCGGGTCGAGCCGCACTCGGGGCACTCGGGCTGATCGGGCACGCGCTTGACTTTCGTCGTGACCTTCCAGTCCTTGCAGTGGGTACAGAGCAGGACGACCCGATCGTTCTGGAGCCGCTCCCGGACCGTCTCGATGACGCTCGCGTCGGCGTTCTCCGGCGCGAGCAGTTCCTTGCCCGAGGACCGGCCGCCCCGGCCGATCGGCGTCCGGCCGCGTTCGGACACCAGGTCCAGGTCTCCGGACTGGAGTCGCTCGAGCACGCGACGCGCACCCTCGACGTCGAGATCCTCGTGGAACACCTCGCGGATCGCCTCCTCGTACATCGGCGTCTCTTCCAGCGCCGAGAGCAGGCGCTCGTTGGACAGGCGACCCGAGCCCTGCCACCGTTTGAGCGCGCCGAACTTCGCCGAGACCTGCGTCAGGCGAAACGCGAGCGCGTCCGATCGCTTGAGTCCGAGTTCGACGATCGTCTCGACGTGATCCGGGTCGGTGTCGTCGAGCACCGCACGGACGTCGCTGGTCGCGATCGAACTCGGCACCTCGAGTTCGATGCGGTAGGGATCGATCTCGAGTCCGACCGAGCCACCGGCGCGCTGACCGAGCAGCGCGGAGAGCACGCGGCCGAGGGTCTCGTTGGTCTTGTGGCCGAAGGGAGCGTTCAGGACGACGGTTCGGCCCTGCCGTTCGAGAACGAGCCGATCCGCGGTGGGCATCGCGAGGTCGCCGTCGACCTGCCGTTCGAGTTGCTCGCAGGCGTCGGTGATCGTGTACTCGTCGGCTGGATACCGCCCCGAGAGTTCCCGCCCGACGGCCGCAGCGTCCGCGCCCGCCCGTAACTGCGGTTCCGCGACCCCGCGGATCTCCCCGACCTCGCCCGCGACCGCGGCGGGGACGGGAATCTCCTGGCCGATCCACGACGGCACCTCGCCGCCCGGGTCCTCGATCGGGCTCACTTTCACCGTCGCCTCGTCGTCGTCGATCTCGGCGATCCGCCACATCTCGCCGCGCTGGACGAACACCTCGCCCGGCTGGGCGAAGTTGACGACGAATCGCTCGTCCAAGGTCCCGATCTGGGTGCTCGATGCGATGTCGTGGACCTCGTAGGTCTCCTCGTCGGGGATCATCGAGAGGTTCGCGTAGACGTACTGCCACGTCCCGCCGGTCGTCTCGAGCCGATCGGCGTCCTCGTCGAACCAGACGATCCGGTTGCGGTGCAGTTCCGACAGGACCTCGCGGATCGTCCCCTCGCGAACGTCCCGGAAGGGAGCGGCCCGCGTGATCGTCTCCACGGCCTCGCTCACGTGCGTCGCACCGCGGCTCTGGACGATCGCCGGCAACTGGTTCGCGACGACGTCGAGACTGCCCTCGTGGATCGCCGCGGGTTCGACCTCCCCGGCGCGAGCGCGGCGGGCGATCGCCAGCGCCTCGAACGTGTCGTCGGGACGGGTCGTCACGATCGTCCCGCTCGAGACCTCGTCCTGGCGGTGACCCGCACGGCCGATCCGTTGAAGCAGGCGCGTGACCTGTCGCGGGCTCTGGTACTGGATCACGTGATCGACGCGGCCGACGTCGATACCCAGTTCCATCGAGGACGTACAGAGCAGTCCGTCGAGTTCGCCCGCTTTGAACCGGTCCTCGACGTCGATCCGGGCCTCCTTCGAGAGCGACCCGTGGTGGACGCCGATCGGGAGGTCGAGTTCTTTGAACCGGGAGCCGAGCGCCTCGGCCGTCTGGCGAGTGTTGACGAAGATCAGGGTCGACTCGTGGTCCGCGACGAGGTCCCGTATCAGGCGGACGTGACTGGCCGTCGAGGCGTCGGTCATCAGTTTGCCCGCCAATCCCTCGTCCTCCTCGGTGATTTCGGGCCGACGAACGGTGACGTCGACGTTACTTCCGACGTCGATCTCGCGGATCTCGCACGCGCGGCCGCCGGTGAGGAAGTTCGCGACCGCCCGCGGTTCGCCGACCGTCGCGGAGAGGCCGATCCGCTGCATCCCGCCGGCGAGGTCGCGAAGCCGTTCGAGCCCGATCGAAAGCTGGGCCCCGCGTTTCGACGCCGCGAGTTCGTGAACCTCGTCGATCACGACGTGAGAGACGTCCGAAAGCGCCTCGCGCAGTCGCTCGCCGGTGAGCATCGCCTGCAGCGTCTCCGGCGTCGTCACGAGGACGTCCGGTGGGTTCTCGGCCTGCTTGCCCCGCTGGTACTGGGTGGTGTCGCCGTGACGCACGTCGACGTCCAGATCGAGGTAGTCACCCCACCACTCCAGGCGCTCGCGCATGTCGCGGTTGAGCGCCCGCAGCGGGGTGACGTATAGCGCGCCGAATCCTTCGGGCGGCCCGTCGTCCGCAACGAGGTGATCGAAGACCGGCAACATCGCCGTCTCGGTCTTGCCACTCCCGGTGGGCGCGATCACGAGGGTGTTCTCGCCCGCCGCGAGCGGCGGAATCGCCAGTCGCTGTGGTGCGGTCGGCGTCGAAAACCCGCGTTCGGAGAGCGCCCCGCGAACCGTCGATCCGAGGTGCGTGAAGGCCGCGACGTCCCCGTCGGTCATCGGCGGGTCTAGGGGTGAACGGCGGATAAGGGCCACGTTCCCGGCACGATCGAGCACGCTTTCGACGTCGGATTCGGCTGCCGAGCGGTCCCCCTCTTCGCCGCCCGATCCGTTGCTCTCACCCGTCGATCGCCACGGTCTCCTCGATGCGATCGGTGGTCGTCTCCGACAGCGGGCGGTCGTTTTCGCGAAATTCGAGGTACCGGAGCACGGCGTACGTGACGCCGACGAAGCCGACGATCACGGCGATGTCTCGAAGGTGGTTCCGGATCGAGGGAGACGGCGACGTCCGGTTCGACGACTGCTGCTCGTCGACACCAGCCAGTGGGAGCATTACCGACCGTAGGATCGCCCGTGGGAAATCGGTTGGGCGTGTCCAGGCAAGCCCGCCGCCCGTCCTCGCCGCTCGATCGCGGGTCGCTTCCAGAGGGGTCGGAGAGCGGTCGCGAGTTGTCGACACCTACCGTGCCATAGCGAGCGCCTAAATCGGCGTATTCCCAGGTAGACGGCCTTTACGCCCCAGTACGTGGCTCATAGTATACACCGATGATTCCGGACGTTCGGAGAGATGACCAGTCCAAGTCCACGACAGTCATCGGCACCGAACGATCGAACGACGGTCACGCGAATCGAATCGCTCGCAGACACTCCCACGACACGGTCAGTCGCGTGGTCGTACGGTTCGACAACCCGAATCGGCGACCGAGGAGGGCCGAATCGTGACGCTCCCGAGGAGGCGTAATCATGGTGGGATCCCGACTTCCCCGGCCGATCGACGGACGCGGTCTCGCCGCACTCGGTGCGGTCCTCTTCTGTGGCCTCCTCGTGGTGGGGTCCGTCACGGGAACGCCCGCCGCCGTCGGCAGCCAGACGACGAGTTCGGATCGCGTGACGACCGCGACGATGCAGGAAAACGTCACGGAAGAGGCGTACGTCGAACCCGCGCCCGAGGAGGGCGACGAGTACTTCGAGGCGGTCGCGAACGACGACACCTGGATCAGCTACGTCAATCCCCGCGACGAGTACCGGGACCCCTACCTCGGGGATGGCTCCGGGAAAATCTGCGTGACGCTGCTCAACGAGGCCGGCGACTCGATCGTCGGCGAGACCGTCCCGAACACGACCGTGACGATACCGACAGGCGAGGAACTCGAGTGGCATCCTCACGCCGATCCGATGACCGTCGAGTACCCGCTTACCGACGGCTACGAGCAGCCACTCGACGCCGACCAGTTCGGCACGAGCGACCTGCCGCAGGGCGACGGCTACATGGACAGCCACTGCATCGAGATGCACGGCCAGCCCGAAAACGCCACGATCGAGTACGGCGAGGCCCAGATCGAGGGCGACTACGCCGACGACATCGAGGTCGTGGGCTACATCCAGCAGCAACCGGGCGGCGAGGGCTGGGACTCCGACATCGATCCGACCGAGGCCGCCGAGTCCTACGAGGAGGTCGGCGGCGAGTGGACCTATCGGACCGACGACACCCACGGGCAGGTCGTCGTCGTCCTCCAACTCGATCGCGATCCGGCCACGTTCGAATTCGACGACGAGAGTGACGACGAAAGCGACGAGAACGCGTCGACGGACGACGGAAACGAGTCGACGGACGACGCTGACGTCGAGACCGACGACTCCGACGACGATAGCGACGGGCTCCCCGGCTTCGGCGCGGCCGTCGCGATCGCCGTCCTGGCGATCGCTGGTCTCCTCGCGACGCGTCGGTGACGGATCACTCGTCGCCGCTCCGCCGTGGCCTGTGGCAGTCTCGTTCGTCGCCGCTCGTCGGTGTCGAACGAGAACGCGATCCGAGATCCGGCGCGGTCCGTGATCCGGTGTCGTCCCGATCGAACGAGCTACGAGAACGAGCCGACGAAGCACGGTGGGACGAACCAGTGAGAATTTGACGCTCGCCACGAGAGAGTCGACAGATGACCCCGCCAGCCGATCACGACGACAGCGAGCCAGCGGTGCCCATCCACTGTCCCGACTGCGAGACGACGTCCCGCGTCCCGCTCGCGGACGTGGCCGACGCGATCGATCGCCACAACGACCAGCTCCACGACGGGGACGAAGTCGCGAGGGTCGATCCCGACGTCGCGGATCGAATCGCCGATCTCGTCGCCGAGGAACTCGGCCTCCTCGACGGGGCGTAGTCCCCCGACGACGTCGACAGGTATCGGTTCCAGCAACGCGCACGCGATCGGGTATTCCGGTCACGGTCGCAGATACGAGAGAAGGCGGTCGACCAGCGAGCGGTCCGATTCGTCGGAAGTGTGAGTGACGCGTCCTTCCTCGTCGGGTCGATCGTCCACACGGACGTCCGGACGTTTCGAATCCATACCCGCTTTGTTTCCCGGAACGAGTCACAAGCCTTGGCCCTGCGATCGCACCCGTTCGACCACGCCGTCGAGAACGGTCGATTCCGGTCCGTTACGAAAGATCCCCCTGGAGTGGCGGTGTGAGACGACACACAAACGGTGGTTCGCGAGAAAGACGACCGTATGGACGAGGAGCTACCCGACTGGATGAACTACGGAGACGATGAGATACTCGAACTGCTGCAGTCCGAGGACGTCTTCTCTCCCGACCACGTCGCGGAGGACGTTCCCCTGCGGGGCCCGGAAGTTGCCACGCGGTGTCGCGAACTCGCCAAACACGGATTGCTGAACAAACCCGTGATCGGGATGTACGAGGTCACCGACCTGGGCGAACGGTTCCTCGCGGGCGAAGTCGATCCGGAGGAACTGGCTGCTGGCGGGAACGATGACGCAGACGGAGCCGACGACGCCGAGAACGTGGACGGAGACGACGCAGGCGAGGACTAGGAGATCGAAGCAGGCGGTCGTCGCTGTCCCGTCCCGGAGTCGTCAGTCTCGGAACCGTCGACTTCGGGGTCGCGATCGCCCAGCAGGGCGCCGATTACGTCCGTCGCGGCGGGCGCGTACAGTGGCCGGTTGTCGTTTCCACACCGATCGTCCATCAGACACGCCGGACAGCCCTCGTCGCGACCACAGGAGCAGTCGACCATCAGTTCGCGAGCGCGCCGCGCGACGGCCTCGTACTCGTCGTAGATGCTCCGGGCGAACCCGACGCCACCCTCGATCGCGTCGTAGATGAACCAGCCGCTGGTCTCGGGCGTTTCGGGGAGTCGGTTGGTCGCGAGGCCGCCCAGGTCGGCGGCGTCCACGTTCAACTCGAGGGGTGCGACGGCGATCATCGCGTGCTCGATGGCGTGGATCCCGCCGAGGTAGCCGTGCAGGCGGGGCGGGATCTCGTCGCACTCGTCGTTGTGATAGTCGCTGTGGGCGACCCGGACCGCGCGTTCGACGTCGTCGGGAACCTCGGCCCAGCACAGTTGCGTGCGCATCTCGAGCGGTCCCACGCCGGTCTCGAGTCCGACCGCGCGAACGTCGCCCGAACCGACCTCGCGTCGCATGTACGTCCCGTAGTGGATCGTCACCGTGCCGTAGCCGTAGTTGAGCCGGAACGGGCCGACCGCTCGGGATTCCCGAACCTCGGTGTCGTAGATCCGCACCTGTCCCTGTGACTGGGTGTAGTAGTCCACGTCGACGCGCTCGAGTTCGACGACCGGCTGCGGGCGGTCCTCGCGGAGGGCGACGACCTCGTACTGCTCGCCCTGGAACCGCACGATCGCGCCCTCGTGATAGTCCCGGTAGGCCCGGTCGCGCCCGATCGGTTCGTGATCGATCGACTCCTCCCCCACGAGGCGGACTTCGAACGTGTCGCCGCCCGAGGCGTAGAGACTCACCTCGTCCTGGGGTCGATCGCGGTGGGCGTAGGTGACGCCGCCGGCCAGCGAGCCCTCGAGGTCACCCAGTCGGCGACCGAACTCGACCGCGCGTTCGAGTCGCTCCCGCCCGCCGAACCGATCGGCGTCCGCCTCGGTGAGCGGGAGTTCCTGGGCGGCGCAGTTGACGTGCTGCCTGTAGACGGGATTGTTCTCGAGGTCGACGACGGCGCTCTCGTGGTCCTCCTCGAGGACGTACTCGGGGTGCTCGAGGATGTACCGGTCGAGCGTCGCGTGGCTGGGGACGAACACCGAGAGGGCGTCGCGCTCGTCCCGGCCGGAGCGCCCGATCCGCTGCCAGAACGACTGTCTGGAGCCGGGATACCCCTGCAGCACGGTGCCGTCGACGCCGCCGACGTTGATCCCGACCTCGAGGGCGCTCGTCGTCGCCACCCCGTCGAGGCGGCCCCCCTTCAGGCGGTTCTCGGTCGCCCGGCGCGACTGCTTGCCGTGACCGGCGTTGTACGGGGCGAGCGCGGCCGCTCCCTGGTAGGGCAGCCTCGACTCCGCGAGGAACGACTCGGCCCGATCGACGGCCAATTCGGTCCCCTTTCGGGACCCGCAAAACAGCAACGAGGGGACGCCGTGGTAGCAGAGGTGGGCCCACACCTCGGGCGCTTCGACGGTCGCGGGGCGTTTCGAGATCGTCTCCCAGCCGTCGGCGGTACCGTCGTCCGTCGTGGCGCCGGTTCCGGTCCCGCCTCCGTCCGTCGCGGGCGGATCCCAGAACACGAGATCGCGTTTTCCCTGCGGCGATCCGTCCGCGTCGATCACCGTCGCCGGGTCGCCCGTGAGTTCCCGGGCGTGGTCGGCGGGGTTCCCGATCGTCGCCGAGGTCAGCACGTACTGGGGGTCACCGCCGTACCAGCCGACGATCCGGTGGGTCCGCCGGAGGATCCACGCGGCGTGCATCCCGCCGAGTCCCGTCCACGAGTGGGCCTCGTCGACGACGATCAGGTCGCAGTTGGCGTGGAACGTGGCCCATCTGTGGTGACCCTCCAGGTACTGGTTCAGCCCGGCGAAGTTCGTGATGACGACGTTCGCTTCCTCGCGAATGCGACGCTTCTCGTCGCTTTTCGTGTCACCGTCGTAGACGCCGACGGTGACGTCCAGGTCGAGCGTCCCCCGGAGCAGGTCGTTCAGTTCGCGTTCCTGATCCCGGCTGAGCGCCTTCGTGGGGTAGACGATCAGCGCCCGCGTCTCGGGGTCCTCGAGGTACCGCCGCGCGACGTGGAGCGCGTAGACGTACGTCTTCCCCGACGAGGTCGAGGTCGCCACGCAGACGTTCTCGCCGTTCCCGAGCGCGTCCAGGGCGTCGGCCTGGTGGCTCCAGAGGTCGAACCCGAGCCGTGACGCGAGGTCCGGCGGCAGTACCTCGGCGGCCGGGACGTGACTGGCCGCCTGCGCCGGGATCGTGATTCGCTCGTCGATCTGACCTCGATAGCGACGCGAGGGATACGTCTCCCGCAACTCGTCGGCGGACAGTGCGAGTCCGTCGTCGGTGGCCGATTCGGCCCGCCCGCGAGTCCAGTTCTCGTCGCCCATCGTCAGAAGTCACCCAGTGCTGCCTGCGTCGATTCGTCGTCCTCGGCCGCCCCCGTCGACCGATCGCCAGCCTGCTCGTCGCTCGCCGGTTCGGCGGCCGCGACCGCGTCGTAGACCGCCGCCAGTTCGCGCACGTCGGCCTCGCAGTACCGTCTGGCCGCCTCCCAGTCGATCTCGATCGGTTCCGGCGACTCGATCGATCGGCGGAGCCGCCGGGCGAACGTCGCCCCGTCGATCGTGCCGGCGGGGCCCTCGCGCTCACAGCCGATCGCGCCCGCGACGTCCTCGAGCCGGTTCGTTCGGCCGGGCAAGTGCGCGTGGTCCTGCCGAACGGCCCAGTCGTAGCAATCGTACTTGACCACGTCCTCCTGCCAGTACTCGGCGAACGCGGGCGCGTAGCGGGTCACGAACCGATCGAGGTGCTCGTAGTCGAACTCGTAGCCGTTCCAGGTCACGAGCGCGGGGCGATCGTACTCGGCGGCCAGCCACTCGAGGAACGCCCGCGTCGCCGTCCCGGGATCCTCCCGCGACGGGTCTGTGTCGACGAAGTCCACGTACGCGTCGCGTTCCGGGTCGTAGACGCCGAGCAGCGGAATGACCGTCGGCGACAGGCCGTCCGTCTCGACGTCGAGGAACAGCGGTTCTCGATCCGCCGGCGGAACGGGTTCCGACGTGCGGCGAACGACCCGTCCCTCGGCGAGCGCCCGGGCGCTGGCACGCATCGTTCGCGCCGTCGCGTCGCCGACGCCTCGAACCGATCGCAACTCGTCCGGCGACGCGTCGGCGACGGCCGCCCGGGAGTCGTACCCCGCTTCGCGGAGTCGTCGCGCCGTCGTCGGCCCGACCCCGTCTACGGCCTGCAAGCCGAACCGGTCCGCCGGGACGGACGTGACCGAGACGGAACCGCCGGCGGTGCACGTGAGACGGGCCAGTTCCGGCGCGCCCGATCGCCGAATCGGACCGAGTCCGCGCACGGGGAGTCGAACGTCCCGGCCGTCTGCAGTTGCCGTCCACACGTGCTCGTAATTCGCCGGGAGCGATCCCGTGAGGAACGTCGTCTCGGTCGTCGATCGGGCCTGGTAGCGGGCGATCGCGTCGCGACCCTCGAGGGCGGCTTCCATGGCGACCTCGTCGGCCCTCGTCTCGAGGCCGTCGCAGACGACGTAGTCGGCGTCGGTGAGGACGCCGGTCCCGGCCTCGGTGCCAGCGCCCGGCGCGGCGTCCGAGAGCGCAGCGAGTCGCGAGGCGAAGCCGACCGTCACGCCGCCGACGGTCTCCGATCGAACCGACGCGGAGCCGCCGGGATCGAGCACCGGCCCGTCGAACGTCCGACGAAGTCGGCTGACGGTCCGGACGTCCACCCCGTCGCGGACGACGGTGACGAGGTCGGGGTCGAACACGGCGAGGACGTCGGCCAGCCGGTCCGCCGCGGGTGCGTCGCCGGCCGGTCCGGCGAGCGCGTCACAGCGCACCGCGAGCAGCGCCGCACCCGCACCGTGTTCGACGGTCATACTCGTACGGTGAGACCGATCGCTGAAAAGCGTTTGCGGACCGCGGCGAGTGTGGTGACGTGTTCGGGTCGTCACTTCGGAATCGGACGCCGCGTATCGACCACGCGCGCACCCCGCCCGGCGACGCGAATCTCCGCCCACGCGGGCAGTTCGTCCGGCTCGATCGGGACGAGCAAGAGCAGGGCACCGTCCCCGGTTCCGACGAGCCGACGGTCCGGCGATCGCTGTCGAATGCAGCGTTTCCAGTTCCCGGCACTGAGTCGTCTACGCACCTGCCACTCGGTGTAGTACCGGCCGTTCGACCCCGCGAAGAGCGCGTCGACCGGCGCGTTCACTGACACGCGCCGGTCACCTCCAGCCACCCTCCGTCGGCCGTCGCCTGCGTCGGTGCACCATTCTCACTCGAACGATGAGAGGTCGGTCGGATCGGTGCTCGGGTTCACATAGGTGACTTTTAAGATTCCGTGACTATCACGGCTGCCTGAACGGCGACGGATCTCCGGAGAGACCCGTGCCGAACGAGTTCGTCGCCGGGTGGTCTCGATCGAGCGGCAACACGGAAGAGACCGAACGGAGAGACGACGGCGACGACGACCTCTTCTCCGGACTGGCCGTTCCCGAACTCCCATTGCCGCTACTCGTCCTGGGTGGGGTCGCGTCTCTCGTCGCGACCGTCGGCGCGTTCTACGCGACGTACTCGGTTGCGTTCTACCGGACGATTCGAACCACGCGAATAGCAACCGCCGTCGACGATCGGAGACGGAATCAGTGCGATCGGGCCGTCAGTGTCGACGATAGTACTCGACGACGGCGTCGACGAGTTTCGCCTCCGCGCGGCGGCGGTGCTCCTCCGCCGTCCGCCGATCGATCCCGACGGTGTCGGCGATGGCTTCCATCGACGTCTCCCGGGGGGACCGGTAGTAGCCGCGCTCGACGGCCAGCGTGAACACCTGTCGCTGTCTGCGCGTGAGCGACGGCAGGACCCGTTCGAGACCGAGCGGGGACTCGGTGGCGGCCCCGTCGATTCCCGGTTCGAGCGATCGCTTCTCGGCGACGGTCACGTCGAACTCGGCCTGCAGCGACCGGTACAGCGCCGTGAGCCGATCGGCCGACAGGGCGAGCACGCGACACCACCGGTTTCCGTCCTCGTACCGCAACGGCGGGAGGAGGACGCAGCCGGTGGCGGCGAGGTGAGCGTCGACCGTCGGTTCGTCCGCGCCGCGAACGCACGCGTCCGTGACGACGACGGCGCGTCCGCCGTCGACCAGCGCGTCGTCGACGCCAGCGATCGCGTCGACGCGATCGCAGACCCGATCGACGTCGGTCGGCGGTCCGCGGACGCGCAACAGGTCGGCGTGGTCGTTGCACCAGAGCGCGATCTCGACGGCGAGAGCGTCCGTTACCGCGGCGTAGCCGTCCGTCCCCGACAGGCGAAACGTGACCTCGTGCACGGGTCTAGATCCCCGTCCAATTATAAAAGGACAGGCGTGCGCCCACCACACGGCCTTGGAAGTGAGTGACGAACACCGACGCATGCAGGAGTCCGATTCCCGCGACTCGGCGGTCGGTGAACCGAGCGATCAGTGGCGCGAGTACCGGGGAGCGTCGACCGGCACCGATCTGGAGTGTCGCGGCTGGCGACAGGAGGCGGCGCTGCGCATGCTGAACAACAACCTCGACCCCGAGGTGGCGGAGAAGCCCGAAGAACTGGTCGTCTACGGCGGCACCGGCCGGGCGGCCCGATCGTGGGACGCCTACGACGCGATCTGTGAGGAACTCCGGGAACTCGGGGACGAGGAGACGCTACTCGTCCAGTCCGGCAAACCCGTGGGCCGGTTCGAGACCCACGAGCGCGCGCCACGAGTCCTGATCGCCAACTCGAACCTCGTGGGCAAGTGGGACGACTGGGAGCACTTCCACGAACTCGAGGCGAAGGGCCTGATCATGTACGGGCAGATGACCGCCGGCTCGTGGGCCTACATCGGCACGCAGGGGATCATCCAGGGGACTTACGAGACGCTCGCGGAACTCTCGACCCAGCACTACCCCGACACGGAGGGGTTGCGGGGCAAGATCGTCGTCACCGGCGGTCTCGGCGGCATGGGCGGCGCGCAACCGCTCGCGGTGACGATGAACGGCGGCGTCTGCATCGCCGCCGAGGTCGACGAAGAGCGGATCGATCGCCGCATCGAGACGGGGTACTGCCAGGAAAAGACCGAGGACCTGGACGCGGCGATCGAGCGCGCCGAAGCCGCGGCCGAGGCCGGGGAGCCCTACAGCGTCGGCGTCCACGCGAACGCGGCCGATATGCTGGAAACGATGCTCGATCGGGGATTCGTCCCGGACGTGGTGACCGACCAGACCAGCGCCCACGACGAACTCGAGGGGTACTACCCCTCCGGCTACACCGTCGCGGAGGCCGATCGCTTCCGCGAGGACGACCCCAAGACGTACGTCGCGGAGAGCCTCGCGACGATGGAGCGCCACGTCGACGCGATCCTCGCGATGCAGGACGCGGGCGCGATCGCCTTCGAGTACGGGAACAACATCCGGGGGCAGGTCGCCGACCACTGCGACCACGACGCGGCGTTCGAGTACCCCGGGTTCGTCCCCGCGTACGTCCGGCCGCTGTTCTGCCGCGGGAGGGGACCGTTTCGCTGGGTCGCGCTGTCGGGCGATCCGGCCGACATCCACCGGACGGACGAGGCGGTCAAAGAACTCTTCCCCGACAAGGACCACCTCCACCGCTGGATCGACCTCGCACAGGAGCGAGTCGAGTTCCAGGGACTCCCGGCACGGGTCTGCTGGCTGGGATATCGTTCCGGTGGCAACGAAGACGGGCTAACCGAACGCGCTCGCTTCGCCCTCCGGATCAACGACCTCGTCGCGTCCGGTGAGGTTTCCGCGCCGATCGTCGTGACGCGCGATCACCTCGACGCGGGCTCCGTCGCGAGCCCGAACCGGGAGACGGAAGCCATGAAAGACGGCTCCGACGCCGTCGCCGACTGGCCGATCCTGAACGCCCTGCTCAACTGCGCAGCCGGTGCTGACGTCGTAAGCGTCCACGACGGCGGCGGGGTCGGGATCGGCAACGCGATCCACGCGAACAACCACGTGGTCCTCGACGGGAGCGACCTCGCGGCGGAGAAAGCCCGCCGCGTCTTCACGACGGACCCGGGGATGGGCGTCATCCGCCACGCCGACGCCGGCTACGAGGACGCGATCGCCGAGGCCCGCGAGTCGGGCGTTCACGTCCCGATGGAGGACCGGGAATGACGGCGAACGAGGCGACGTTCGTCACCCATCCCGACTGGGACGCCGCCGGCGGCTGGGACGAGACCGCTCGATCGGCATCGGCCGATCCGAACGACGAACTGTTCGGTCACGTCGTCGCGGACGTGGCCATCGATCGGCTCTCGGCGTCCGGCGGGTCCGACGTCGAGGCAGTGCTCGTCGGCGAACCCTACGACGGGGCAGTCATCGGACGAGCGGGAGCACGCGAGGGGCCACTGGAGATCCGCCGATCGCTCGCGCGAACGAAGACGCACCACGTCGACGGCGGGCCGGTCCGATCGATCGGCGACCTCGGGGACCTCCGCTCGCTGGTCGACGACCACGAGCACGGTGACGCCGACGACTCCGTCGACGCGGTCCAGCACGCAGTCCGCGAGGCGACCGATCGCGTCCACGACGTCGACGCACTCCCCGTCTTCCTCGGCGGCGACAACTCGCTCACGTACCCCAACGTCGCCCCGCTGCTCGATCAGGGCTCGGTCGGCGTCGTCACCCTCGACGCCCACCTCGACGTGCGCGAAGTCAGGGACGGCGCTGGACCCACGAGCGGCACGCCTTACCGACAGCTATTCGAGGCGGGGCTCGATCGGTACGCCTGTCTCGGGGCGCGACACTTCGAGAACTCGACGACGTACCACGAGTTCGTTCGCGATCGCGGCGGCGAAATCGTCACGGCCGAAGAGGTCGAGGACGATCCCGTGGACGCGGCCATGCGAGCGCTCGACGCGACGGGCGACGTCGATCGGCTCTACGTCAGCGTCGACTGCGACGTCCTCGACGCGAGCGCCGCGCCAGGAGTGAGCGCGCCGACGCCGGGCGGCGTCACGACGCGGGAACTGTTCCGCTGTTTGCGACTGCTCGCGAGCGACGATCGGCTCGCCGGCGTCGAGATCGTCGAGTGCGCGCCGCCGCTCGATCGGGACGGGCTGACCGTCGACGCCGCGGCGCGAGCCGTGGCACACGTTCTCGCGGGCTATCTGGAGGGGCGACGATGACCGGTACCTCGCCGGCCGATAGCCACCCCGACGGTTCGACCTGCGTCGTCTACGACGCGGGCCAACTGATCGTCGGGCCGGCCGCGGGACCCGACGACTCGCGGGCGATCGACCGCGAGTCGGACGACGGGCCGCTGGAGATCCGCGAGGACGCGGCGTTCGCCGCGATCGACGGCGAGGTCGTCGCCGTCGGGTCGAGCGACGAGATCACGCGCGAGTATCCGCCCGAGAACGCCGAGACGGCGATCGATGCCGCTGGAAACGCGGTCGTGCCGGGGTTCGTCGACCCGCACACCCACGCCGTCTTCGCGGGGGATCGATCGGACGAGTTCGCGGCCAAACTCCGGGGGAAGAGCTACCAGGAGATCCTCGCGGAGGGCGGCGGCATCCTTCGGACGGTTCGTGCGACCCGGAACGCGAGCGACGCGGACCTGCGCGCGAATCTGCGGGCGCACCTCGACGTCATGCTCGCCAGCGGAACCACCACCGTCGAGGTCAAGTCGGGGTACGGACTCGACGTCGAGACCGAACTACGACTGCTCGAGACGATCGATCGAGTCGCCGACGGGCACCCGATCGACGTCGTGCCGACGTTCATGGGAGCCCACGCGGTGCCGGAGGGGCGAGAGGCGGACGAGTACGTCGGGCGGGTAGTCGGAGAGCAGGTCCCGGCCGTCGCCGACCAGGAGATCGCCGAGTTCTGCGACGTCTTCTGCGAGGCGGACGTCTTCGACGTCGCCCAGTCGCGGCGCGTGCTGGAAGCGGGGGCGGCGGCCGGTCTCACCCCGAAGGTCCACGCCGAGGAGTTCACCCGTCTCGGCGGGTCGCAACTGGCCGCCGACCTCGGGGCTGCAAGTGCGGACCACCTGCTCCACGCGACCGAGGAAGACGCGGCGGCGCTCGCGGCGGCGGACGTCGTTCCCGTGCTCCTGCCCGCGACGGCGTTCGGCCTCGGCGAAGCGTACGCCGACGCCCGAACCTTCCTCGAGGCGGGTGCACCCGTCGCGCTCGCGACGGACTTCAACCCGAACTGTCACGCCCGCACGATGGAATTCGTCCAGACGCTCGCCACCGTCGAGATGGGGCTCACGCCGGCGGAGGCGTTGCGTGGAGCGACTCACGACGCGTCACTGGCGATCGATCGAGACGACGGGACCGGGACGCTACGCGAGGGTGCACCAGCGGACGCCGTGGTACTCGAGGCCCCGTCCTTCGTCCACCTCGCGTACCGGTTCGATAGCTCGGCCGTCGATACGGTCATCAAAACGGGCGTCGAGGTGGGACCATGACCACCGCAGCGCGTGCAGCGGATTCCGTTCGAACGGTTCGGCGGCCGATCGAGCGGCGGGCGAACGCCCAGACGCGACCGATCGAACGGGGAGAACGACTCGATTTCGGCCGGTTAGAACGTGATGATCTCGTAGCCGTCGCCGACGAGCGAGCGGATGCTCGGATGGCCCTCGAACTCGTCGATCGGGTCGGCCTCGCTCGCGTCGACCTCGTCCTCGACGCCGTAGGCGCTGGCACAGTAGTCACAGACCTGCGCGTGGTCGGCGACTGCCGCGTACAGCGCGTGGTAGTCGTGATCCTCGTCCTCGAGTTCGCCGACCCACTGGGTCCCGGCCCCGTCGAAGATCAGTTCGACGTCGTCACCCGCGTCGTCGAACTCCTTGGTTACCTGGAGGGCGTTGACGACGCGACCGAGGTCGGACGGCGATTCTGTACCCGCGAGAACGACGATTGCTGCGTCTGGCATGCGGTCACCCCTTTCGAGATGACGGGCATGGGCCTTCCGCGGTCGTGCGCGTGGGGGCCACGATCGATCGCGACGACGACCGGGACGGGTGACGCGCTGGAATCGCCACGAGGTGACGGACGATGACGACGACCGTCGAACTCGACGGCGAGAGCCTCACGCCGGCGGACGTCGTCGCAGTCGCTCGCGACGACGCACCGGTCAGCGTCCCCGAGTCGGCCCGCGATCGGGTTCGCGAGTCCCGCGACAGGGTCGAATCAGTGATCGAGAGCGGTGACGCCGTGTACGGTCTCAACACCGGGTTCGGCGAACTGGTCGACGAACGAATCCCGCCGGACGACCTCGAACAGTTGCAGATCAACCTCCTCCGGAGTCACGCTGCGGGCGCGGGTCGCGAACTCGCGCGAGAGGAGGTCCGTGCGATGATGGTCGCGCGGATCAACGCCCTCGTCAAGGGGTACTCGGGCGTTCGCGAACGGGTCGTCGACGCGCTCGTGGCCATGTGCAACGCGGGCGTCCACCCGGTCGTCAGGTCCCGCGGGAGCCTCGGAGCCAGCGGCGACCTCGCCCCCCTCGCTCACATGTCGCTGGTGCTCATCGGCGAGGGCGAGGCGATCGTCGACGGCGCAAATCTCGGGACCGACGACGGGACGACACGCCGAGTGTCCGGTGACGAGGCGCTCGCGGCGATCGATCGCGAACCGCTGTCGCTCGCCCCGAAAGAGGGACTCGCCCTCATCAACGGAACGCAGTTGACGGCAGCCCTCGCGGCCATGGTCGTCGTCGACGGCGAACGACTCGTCCGCGCCGCGGACGCCGCCGGCGCGCTGACCACCGAGACGACGCTGGGGACGACGGCGACGTCGGCCGAGGCGATCCAGGACGTCCGCCCACACGCCGGCCAGCGCGAGAGTGCCGAATTGATCCGTCGGCTCACCGACGGGAGCGAAATCGTCGAGGCCCACCGCAACTGCGATCGGGTCCAGGACGCCTACTCGTTGCGCTGTCTCCCGCAGGTCCACGGCGCGGTCCGGGACGCGCTCGCACACCTTCGCGAGGCCGTCGAAATCGAACTGAACAGCGCGACGGACAATCCGCTCGTCTTCCCCGCGGACGACGTCGACGATCGCGCCTCCGGCACCGATCGCGGCGCGGTCCTCTCGGGGGGAAACTTCCACGGCACACCGCTGGCCCTCCGACTCGAGTACGCCCGCCTCGCGCTGACCGACCTCGCGGCGATCGCGGAACGGCGGGTCGATCGGCTTCTCAACCCGAACCTCCAGGAGGACCACCTCCCGCCGTTTCTCGCCGCAGACAGCGGTCTCGAATCGGGGTACATGATCGCCCAGTACACGGCCGCGGCGTTGCTCAACGAGATGCGATCGATCGGGGCCGCATCGACGGACAACACGCCCGTCAGCGGGAACCAGGAGGACCACGTCAGCATGAGCGCACAGGCCGGACTGAACGCGCGAACCGCCGTCGAGAACGCCCGGACGATCGTGGCTGCCGAACTCGTCTGCGGGACGGAGGCCACCGAGTACGTCGACGACGCGTTCGCGGCGGACGACCTCTCGCTCGGCGTCGGCACGAGTGCGGTCCGGGACCTGGTCCGGGAAGTCGTCCCACCGCTGACGACGGACCGCCCCATCCACACGGACCTCGAGGCGGTCGCGGCGCTGCTCGCCGCGGGCTGTCTCGATACCGCACTCGATCGGGCACTCGAGTCGTTCGAACCGTCGTGAACGCGATCGAGGCGGTCCGTGGCTCGCCCGTCGCAGACCGGGGGACTCGCGACGGACATCGGTATTGAATAACGTTTTCCGTATCCGGTTCGTAGCCCGCCGTGCCTTCGACTCGAACGAAGGCCGTCCGACGGCGGGAATCCATTCGAACACACCACCTACCACTTCCCGCTCCCGTCGGATCGGCGGTTTCTGTTGCTGTACCCGCCGGCTAGCCGACCGAACGGGCGCTACTCGGTCCCGCTGCCTTCCTCGAAGAACTCGCCGAGGACCGTCTTGAGACCTTTCCGGAGGTGCTGGTGCATCGTCGGCGGCGAGACGTCCATCGCCTCGGCGATTTCTTCGCCCGTACTCTCGCGTGGCCAGTCGAAGAAGCCGCCGTAGTACGCCAGCCGCAACGTCGTCAACTGGCGATCGGTCAACTCGTCGAGGATCCGGGAGCGGCGCTCGGCGGCCGTCAGGACCGGTCGATCGACTTCCCGCCGGGCCACCAGGTCGGTGTTCTCGTAGACGGCGGTCAGCGCCTCGGCGATCTCCCGGACGTCGGCGTCCTGTGACACCTCGACCAGACACGAGCCGACGCCGTCCTCGACCGTCACGTCCCGGATCGTCGCCCCGTGATTCGCGAGGGTCCGGACGCCCGAGCGGGACAGCTGGAGTTCGATCGTGCAGCGACGAGCGCCGTCGTGGATGACCCGACACGACTCGACCGAGTCGTGATCGGTCGCTTCCTCGAGTACCGTCTCGCCGTCGAGTCCCTCGATGGTCACGAACTGGAACGACCGGCCCCTCGCCGTCGTCCCGGCCCACTCGAGCGAGCAGGTACAGTCGTACGTCTCGGAGAGGTCGAACGAGAGGGTATCGCCGCCGTGGATGCGGAATTCGAGTTCGACGACGGTGTCCGCGAAGAGCAACTGGCGGTTCTTGACCGCCTGGATCGTGAACCCGATCGACTCGCCGAGCAGCCGGAACTCGGCCTGTTCGCGATCGCTGAAGGCGTCGTCGCGACTCGCGAGCACGGTAAGAACTCCGTAGGTCGCGTCCTCGTGACTGATCGGGACGGCGATCAGAGACGCCACGTCGTCGTCGGCCGCAGCCTCCTGTAGCGGCTCGGGGAGCGCGTCGGCCTCGGCGAGTCCGTTCGCCGTCTGCACCTCGCCGGTCGCAGCCGCCCGCTGCAGCGGCGGTTGCCGATCGGCAGGTAGCTCCCTGGCCCTCTCGAGGAAGGTGTCGGCACTGCCGGATCCGGTCCGGTAGGCGAGTTGCCGATCGGTGGTCCGTTCGGCGATCCACGAGCCACAGTACAGCTCCGAGTCGACGAGCTGGTCACAGACCTCGCGTTCGATCGCGTCCCGCGAGGGGGCCTCGACGAGCGTCTCGATAACCTCCCGTACCACCGCGTTGATCCTGTTGAGCGTCTCGAGCCGATCGCGCCGCGACCGGAGTTCGCTGACGCGCTGGGCGCGCTCGGTGACGTCCTGTGCCAACCACAGGACTGCACTGGATTCCGTGATTTCGTCGTCGATCGGAACGATCCGTGCTTCGTAGCAACGTTTCCCGTCGCTCGTCTCAGCTTCGTACTCGATCGACTGCGCTTCACCGGCTCGAATCGTGCGGTCGATACACGACTGGAGTTGTGCTGCGGTGGCACTCGGAAACGCCTCGTCGATGTTGTTCCCGACCAGTTTGTCGTGGGACAGCGTATACAGCTCCGCAGCGTCGGGACGGACGCTCACGTCGAGATAGGTCCCCTCCTCGCCGATGATGAAGGCCTCGTCCGGGAGTTCGTCGGCGAGATTGCGGAGTACCCGCCACTCGTCTGTAGCTTCCGGCTCCACGTTGTTCTCCTGCTCGGCGTCGCGCTCGGACCGAATCGCCGCGACGATCCGATCGATCGCGTCCTCGTCGCTCTCGGCGGGGACGTATTCGGTCGCGCCACCCCGAAGAGCGGCGGTCGCGACCCGTTCGGAACCGTTTCGTGGCGCGACGATCGTCGGGGCGGACGGGGCCTCCTCGTGGACGCGTTCGAGCGTGGTCCGGAGCGCGGTCGGCCGATCGAGCGAGACCACGATACCAGCCGGACGGGCAGCCGTCCGCTGGCCGTCGTCACGAGTCGTCGCCTCGTCGTTCCGACCTGAGACAGCATCCCCCTGGGCGTCCGGGGGCGGGTCGAGACGGGTCTCGAAGTCGGCGTCGGGCGGCAGCGCAGTGACCGTCATCGACGTCTCGTCTCGAAGCGCCGACAGAAGCCGGCGCTGGCGCTCGTCCGATCCCGTAATCACGACGATCCAGTCGTCCCGGTTCGTTCCTGCCATGTGGAGTCCGCTCGATCGGGTTCGACGCAGAGATTCGAAAGCCCACTGGCCCACCGATTCCGGCGGACCGCTCTCTTTTACCTCGATAACATTCCAAAATAAAAACCTGATGATACGGGACCGGCGGCCGCGTCGACGTCGGAAATCGATGACCGGGGAACGCGCCGCTGCCCCGGGTAGCGAACGACGGTCGAACGGATACGGATCGGCCCCTCGACCGCAGGAGCGGTTCCTAGATTTCGCCCTGCTCCTTCAGGTCCTCGATGATGTCGTCGACGAACGTTTCGGGGTCGTCGTACGGGAAGTCACCACCGGACGTCTTGGTGTTGAGTTCCATCGCGGTGATCGAGTAGTCACCGGACTCGAACTTCGTTCCCGGTCCGTTCGGCAGTGCCGGCACGAGGTCCATCGGACTCGAGATGGGGTAATCTGCGCCTTCGAACGCGTCGATCATCTGCTCGCGGAGTTCGGATTCGTCTACCATTGCGTCTCACTGTTGCGCACGATAAATAATAAATTTGCAGGTAGTTGCGGTACCGTGCGCAGTTAGTCGGAGGGGGTCTCTAAACGATTTCTAGTCCGTCATTCGTCATATCTGCGAACAATCTCCTCGATCGATCGGTCGAGTCGGCGAGTCCACCGGACGGGTAGTCGATCACCGAGGACGCGCGAATTCGCTTGCATGCCAGTCAGTGCGGACTCGTGGTTTCAGTGACTGGTCAGAGTCGGTGCACGAACTCGGGGAGGGTCCTCGCCCGCCTCACCGCCGTCGATCAGGGACCAAGGCACGTACGAAACGGACGAACGGTGATACGCGTCGAAACAATAATGAGCCAGAACGTGAAACGAGATGACATGGCGAAGGATACCGTCCGGTACCCGGACGACGTGGTCGAGCAGATCGACGCGCTCGTCGAAGACGGTATGTTCGAGAGCAAATCCGAGTTCTATCGGTTCTCCGCGGAGTACGTACTCACTCTGGTCAACGCCGACCACGAGGTGAAGACATTCAACTTCGACGAGATCAAGGCCGAACTCGACATCAGCGAAGAGGACCACGGGAAGGCGCTGGGTACCGACGGTGGCACCTTTTTCCTCGATGCCGTCATCACGGTCCGGAAACAGGGACTTCGGGGCAACTACGAGGCCGCGGAACGGTTCATCGACACCCACTACGATCCGACCGACCAGGAGTGTATCATCCTCGAGGAACTGCTCGGGACGTACCGGGACGGGTCGGCCTGAGCGGGTCGGCATCCCGCCACAGCGTCGGAACGATCGTCGCCGGACGACCTCGAAGCGTGATGGGTCCGTTTTCACTGGAACGGCGCACCCAGCGCCGCGAGATCGACGTGCTCGCGGACGAGCGTCGCAGCCCGATCGAACGGCGTCTCGTCCGCGGGCCTCGCGGCGACATCGCCGGTCCCGCCTGCCGGTCGATCGACGCCCGCCGACGCGGCGACGGCGGTGAGAAAGGCCTCCCGGACGTTCGCGTTGTCGAACGCGCCGTGGAGGTAGGTGCCGAGCACGGCCCCCACGGCGGCGCTCGAGTCACCAAGGGGCCGATCGACGGGTTCGAGCGCCGCCGTCCGCCCCGCGTGGATCTCGTATCCCGAGGCAGTCCCGTCGGCACCGGCCAGTAGCGGCGAAGCCGAACCGTCGACCGAGACCGTCGTCCGTTCGAGGTGCTTCTCGCCCTCGAACCGCGTCTCGACCGGCAGCAAGCCGAACCCGTCGACGACGTCGTCGGCCCCGGTTCCCTCGAGCGCCGCGTTGGTGAGCCGATCGCCCAGCAACTGGTAGCCACCGCAGAGGCCGACGATCGGTCCGTCGAACGCCTCGAGCGCGTCGTCGTACCCCGCCGCTCGGAGCGCGAGCAGATCGTCGACGGTGTTCTTCGTCCCCGGAAGGACGACCGCGTCCGCGTTCGAGAGTCGATCGGTCGGGTCGCCGACGTCGGCATCGACCGGCACGTACGCCACCGAGACGCCCGGTTCCGCCGCGAGTGCCTCGAGATCGGTTGCGTTCGAGAGACGTGGCAGTCGCGGGACCGCGATCGTCACGCGGCGATCGGCCGGGACGCGGTCGTCCTCGCCGATCACGGCTCTCTCGCCGGTCGCGGGCAAGCCGACGCTGTCCTCTTCCGGCAGGCCAGGATCGTCGTACGGGAGTACGCCGAGGATCGGGACGCCGGTCCGGGATTCGATCTCCTCGATGCCGGAGTCGAGGAGCGACGGATCGCCGCGGAACTTCGTGACGACCGCGCCGACGATCCGCTCCCGGATATCGTCGGGCAGCAGTTCGATCGTCCCGTAGAGGCTCGCGAACGCGCCGCCCCGCTCGATGTCGACCAGCAGGAGGATCTCGGCGTCCGCGATGCGAGCCAGTTCGACGTTCGCGAGGTCACGGTCGTGCAGGTTGATCTCCGCGATGCTGCCCGCACCCTCGGCGACGATCACGTCGTGATCGGCCGCCAGCCGACGGTAGGACTCCTCGACCGCCGCTCGCGCGTCGTCCCAGTACTCGTCGTAGTAGGTTCCCGGCGGGACGTGCTCGTGGGCCCGCCCCTGCAACACCAGTTGGCTCTCCCCCTCGCCGCGAGGTTTGAGCAGGACCGGGTTGCAATCGGTCGTCGGCGTCAACCGGGCCGCACGGGCCTGTGCGAACTGTGAGACTCCTATCTCCCCCCAGCGGTCGTCGGCCGCGGCGTCGCGTCCAGCGGTCGCGTCTTCGTCCGCACCCGGACCGTCCACGTTCGACGCCGGCCCGGCGCGAACGACGACCCGGGCGTTGTTACTCATGTTCTGTGCCTTGAACGGGGCGACCGAGATGTCCCGATCGGCCAGGTGGCGACAGAGGCCGGCGGCGACCGTCGACTTGCCGACGTGACTCGCAGTGCCGGCGACGAGGAGGGTCCGTGTCATCCGCGTGCACGCTACTCGCGTATCCTGGGCTATCGTCCTGTCGGTTCGCCGGCCGACGGGAACCGACGCGGGGTCGGCGGTCTCCGACGACTGGTCGTCACTCCCGTCGATACCGCCGCTCCCAGCGCGGCCCCGCGCGACTCGAGAGCACCCAGCCGATCGTCCCGAATCCGACCCCCGAGACCGCGAGCGCGGCCCCGATCGCGAGTGTCGGCGGGACGACGACGAACCCAACCACGAGCGTCGGGACGAGGGGGACGGCGACGCCGACGGTAAACAGCGAGAACCGGACGGCGTCGAACAGGAACTCGTTCGGATCGAAGCCGGCGAGAAAGACCGTGAGCCCGTAGTAGTACAGCGCGTAGCCGGCGAGCAGAATCGCCCCGACGATCGCGTCGAGGGCCGTCGCGTCGAACCAGCTGACGGCCGCGAGGTACGGACCGACGACCGTCGGTCCCCCGACGAGGACGAACGCGACGCGTTTGGCCCGGAACACGCCCCGGATCGAGACAGGATACGCGAGGTAGGACTCGATCGAGTCGAACTGCGTGAGCCAGTTGTACGTCGTGAACGCGGACAGGCCGAGGACGCCGCCGAAGAAGATCCCCGGCGCGGGTTCGATGCCGGTGATCGAATCGACGACGCCGACCAGCGCCGCGACGAGCGCGAGCAGGATCCCCGCGGAGACGATCGGCTTCCAGACGCCGCCGGACGATCGGGCCAGATCGAGCAGCGTCTTCCTGACCAGCGGATCGCCCGTGAACGGTACCACGTCGCTCGTCCGGGCGAACCGGTCGCTGGCGGTGCGAGCGGGGCGGCCGTACGTCGGATCGTAGACCGCGAGCGCGGACGTCGCGACGACGAGCGTCGCGACCGCGAGCGCACCGGCGACCGCCGGCGATCCGAGCGGCACGAGCGCGGTTGCGACGGCACTGGACTGGCCCGTGGCCCACGCCGCGAGGGCCGCGACGCCGATCGCGGCCACGATCGCCCACGCGGGAACGCCACGGGTCCGGCAGGCGATCAGCGCGACGGTGACGGCCATTCCCGCGGCGAAGACGATCGAGAGGGACAGCCACAGCGCCAGGACGGTACTCGGCGTCGCCGCGGTCAGCCCGAGCAGCGGCCCGGCACCGATCGCCGTCGGGAGGACGAAGACCACCCCGTAGAAGAGTGCGTCTTTCAGCAGGAAGAGCCCGAGTAGGTGCTGCCGACCGATCGGGAGCGTCGTCGACGACGAGAGGACGAGCGAGAGATCCCCGAAGACGTTCTCGAGCATGTCCGAGCCGACGAAGCCGGCCGTCCCGCTGTAGAGTCCGAATCCGAGCGCGAGGACGTGCAGGCCGGCCACGACCGTCGTCGTGGTAGTTCCGTTCGCGAGGAGCGCGACTCCGCCGAGTCCGGCCAGGAGCGCGATCACGACCGGAAAGAGCACGAACCGCCAGCCGCCGAACAGCCGGGTGTGGAGTCGCCACTCCTCGCGGGCGAGGACGCGAAACAGCGTCCAGCTGGACCGCCACGAGGCTGTCGATCGACTCATACTGCCGGACCCGCGGGGAGATCGCGAGCCGCTTCGTCGGTGACGCGATCCAGGAACAGTGCCAGCAACGACGGGTCGGCGTCCCCCTCGAGCGATCGTCCGGCGACGAGTTGGCCGTCTGCGACGATCCCGACGCGCGTACAGATCTCCTCGGCGACGTCGATGTCGTGCGTCGAGACGAAGACCGCGTTATCTTCGGCCGCGTAGGCGACGAGGAACTCCTTGACCTGTTCCTGGACGAGCGGATCGAGGTTCGCGAGCGGTTCGTCGATGAAGACGACGTCGGGTTCGTGGACGAACGCCTGTGCGATCATCACCTTCTGCTGTTGGCCCCGGGAGAGGTCGGTGTTGAGCGTGTCGAGTTTGTTCCGGAAGCCGAGTCGTTCCGCCCACAGGTCCGTCCGTTGGGCCACCCGATCCGGTTCGAGATCGCGGATCTCGCCGACGAACGCGAGGTACTCCCGTGGCGTGAGGAAACTCGGCGGCGACCCCTGTTCGGGCAAGATGCCGACCCGGCGGCGCGTCTCGATCGGCTCCGCCGTCGGATCGGTATCGAGCACCCGAACCGCTCCCGCATCCGGTTCGATCTGTCCGGTCAGGATCCGGATCGTCGAGGTCTTTCCGGCCCCGTTCGGGCCGAGAAAACCGAACAGTTCGCCCCGGTCGATCGCGAACGACAGTCCGTTCAGCGCGTTCACGGAACCGTAGGACTTCCGCAGCCCCGTCACGTTGACGACACCCATCAGTGGTCGCGACTTTCGATCGATCTGTAATAACTGTGCTGGCGGCCGATCCGTTTCTCGCACGGAGTTCCCGAGAGATTCGACGCCCGACTTCGGTGCCGCACACCTCGATCGGCATCCGAGAGTCGTCTTCGTCGTACGCGGTGATCGGCGTCGGTCACTCACAGAGACTCCTGACAGTTTCGTCGTCCCGTCCGAATCGATCGGTTCGAACGGTATGGGGGAGCGCGAACAGCACGAAAAACCCGACCGCTTCGGAGCGAGCCGTAGATTTTCGAGATCGATCGATCGGCAGCCCCTCAGAACTCCGTCCCGCGGCGCGCCCGCTGGCCCTCGTCGATCGGGTGTTTCTCCTTGCGGACGTTCGTGATCAGGTCCGCGGCCTCCGAGAGGTAGTCGGGGTCGGTGTGACTGCCCGAGAGGACGAGTTCCAGCCCGTCGGGTTTCGCGTCGATCAGGTCGAGCACGTCGGCCTCGCTGACGAGCCCCCGATCGGCGGCGTACAGCACCTCGTCGAGCACGAGCATGTGCATTCCCGCGTCCGGATCGGCGTCGAGCGGGATCGGCTCGTCGAGGTCCGCCGCCCGGGCCGCCTCGAGCAACTCCTGGGCGCGCTCGAGGCCGGCCTGGGCCTCCGCCTCGTGAGCCGCCTCGTCGGTCCCGTCGGCCATCCCGTGCCAGCCGTAGTGGCCGACGTTCTCGTAACTGATCCCCGGCAGGGCCGCGATCGCGTTGTACTCGCCGCGCACTGCGTCGACGCTCGACGCGCCGCCTTTCATGAACTGGAGCACGTGCACGCGGTAACCGTGGCCGGCGGCCCGCATCCCCAGCCCGAGCGTCGCCGTCGTCTTCCCCTTGCCGTCGCCCCACCACACCTGAACGAGGCCGAACTCGTCGGGTGCGGCCGGTTCGATCGGTTCCGCCTCGGGCGATCGACCCTCGCCGGGCGTGTCGCCGATCGTCGACTCCGGAGGCTGATCCTCGCTCATACGGGAGCCGTCGGCCCCGACGTATTTGTAGATAGGACATCGACCACCGTCGTCCGAGCGGCGATGGACGCCCCCACTACAACCAAACGTGTCTTTAGGCTTCAGCCCTAACGTGTTCGCGTTCGATGCCACTCGAGTTCTCTTCGACCGACGATGCACCTCCGTTCCGGGACGTCATCACCGTCCTGGACGACGAGGACTGTCGGACGATTATCTCCGTGCTCGACGAACCGATGACGGTGCCGGAGATCGCCGAGGCAGCGGATCTCCCCCTCTCGTCGACCTATCGCAAACTCGATCGCCTGACCGAGGCGCGGCTCGCTACCGAGACCACCGGAGTTCGACGCGGACGCCACCACAAGTCGCGGTACGTCGTCGATTTCGATCGCATCTCGGTCGGTCTGGACGACGAACTGGAGTTTCGCGTCGACATCGATCGGTCGACCCACCACTCCCTGGGTCTCTGGTCGAACGTAACGCAGGAGTTCTGAGCGCCCCGTCCGCCCGTCGTCGCTTGCATTCGAGGAGCAACACGTCGGTTTCGACGCGTTCCCCGCGCCGTCCGGGCGCATCGATCGCTCCTGAGACGAGGACGGGTCGTTTACTGGTCAATCGATTGTCCCGACTAAATGACGTTCGTCGATATCCTTCCCTGCGACACAGCGGTGTTTTCCCGGTAACAGGTGGACGCAGGTCGACAAAGAGAGAACCGTTCCGGTACGGAGACCGATTCGCGTCAAATACATACGATTCGGGTGCCAACCGGAGCGTATGACCGACAGCGCGACGTTCGGCGGCGGCTGTTTCTGGTGTGTCGAAGCGGCGTTCAAGGAACTCGAGGGCGTCGAGTCCGTCACCTCCGGATACGCCGGGGGCCACACCGAGAACCCGTCCTACCGGGAAGTCTGTTCCGGGACGACCGGTCACGCCGAGGTCGTCCGCGTGACCTTCGATCCCGACGAGATCGGATACGACGACCTCCTCGAGGTGTTCTTCGCGGTCCACGATCCGACACAGCGCAACCGGCAGGGACCGGACGTCGGCACGCAGTACCGATCGATCGTGCTCTACGAGTCCGACGAGCAACGCGAGCAGGCCGAGGCGTACATCGACGCACTCGACGAGGAGTACGACGACGACGTCGTCACCGAACTGGAACCGTTGGAGACGTTCTACCGGGCCGAGGACAAACACCAGGACTACTTCGAGAAGAACCCGCAGGACGCCTACTGCCGGATGCACGCCGCGCCGAAAGTCGAGAAGGTCCGCGAGAAGTTCGACGCGAAACTCGAACGGGCCTGAGTCGGTTTCTCGCCGGCGCTACTCTCCCGTCCGCCACGTCAACAACACTCCATCGTCGAGTCGCTCGACCGCCGCGAGTTCGAGCGTCGGGAAGTCCTCGACGAACCCTTCGCCGTCGACCAGCGTCGGCGCGTCGCGCCCGCCGATGATCGTCGGCCCGACGAACACCCGGAGTTCGTCGACGAGGCCGGCCTCGAACAGCGAAAAAATGAGTTCGCCGCCGCCCTCGACCATGATCCGATCGAGTCCCTGGTCCTCCAACGCGGCAAACGCGCGCAACAAGTCGACGCGATTCTCCCCCGCGGTCACCAGTTCCGCGTGATCGGCGAGTTCCACGCGCCGGTCGACGGGTGCGGCCTCGCTCACGCAGACGTAGGTCGTCGCCGCGTCGTCGAGGATCTCTGCGTCGGGCGGCGTTCGGGCCTTCGAATCGACGGCGACGCGGGCCGGGTTGGCCGATCGGCCGTCCGCCCGGCGCTCCGCACGGAGGGCCTCGTCTTTCACGGTCAGGTGTGGATCGTCCGCGAGGACGGTGCCGACGCCGACGACGACGGCGTCGCCCTCGGCCCGAAGTCGATCGACGCGGTCGAAGTCCTCATCGCCGCTGATCGCGATCTGTTCGCGGCGGCGCGAGGAGAGTTTGCCGTCCGCGCTCGTGGCGGCGTTGACGACGACGTGCATACCCACACTGTGTGAGCGGGCGTAAAGAAGACACCGAGGCCGACGCCGCGTCTGATATGACGATCGCAATCGGACCGTTCGAGACGCGATCGAACTCAGGGACCGATCCGGCAGTACTCCGCCGCACACGATACACTCGAGGATCGATCCGACGGGGTAGCCGAGTTAGCCTCGCGAACGAACCACGGGACGGTCACGTCGGCCAGTCGCTCGTGGGCGGTGTCGTAGTCGAGACCGCTCGGTTCGTCGCCAGGTTGGCCCCGATAGGCCCCGAACTGTGAGTGATTCAGCGGGAGTTCCCGAACCGTCGCGTCCGGTGGGAGGTTCGCACGGTTCGAATCGAAGGCGTCGCGATCGAGGACCGTATCCGCACTCCCGGTCACGCTCAGGACGTCGATTTCGGTTCCCGAGATGTCCCTGTCGCAGTACGACGCGAAGAGGACGACGCCGTCGACGCTCGCCGGGTTGGACTCCGCATACCGACAGGCCATCGCGCCGCCCAGCGAGTGGCCGCCGACGTACCAGGCCTCGATCGACGACTCGGAGACGTACCTCGAGGCTGCACCCTGGTCGAGGACGGCGAGGTTTAGCGGCAGTTTCGGGACGACGACGGTCACGTCGGCGTCACTGGCGAGCGGCGCGAGTGAGGCGAGGTAGGCGTCCGGGTGGACGCGCCCGCCCGGATAGAAGACGAGGCCGACCGTCGAATCGTCCCCGGCCGCCGAATCACCCGTCGACGGTTCGAGGACGTAGGTTTCGCCCCGCTGTGTGACCGTCACATCGGGGTTCTCCTGAACCCCCGCGATACTGGCCGCCGTCCCGTGAAACGGCGTCCCGAAGTACACCACCACGCCCACGAAGACGAAAATCCCGACAGCGACGAGCCACACGATCAGTCGCTTGGCCTGGCTGCGGAGGCGTTCGTTATCCATTACCGGACGTTCGCGCCATCCGAACTAAAAGTCCGCGTCAGACGGTCCCCACGGGAGTCCGTTCCACTGTCGACGGGAACGAATCGCCAGAATGTCCGAACTGCGGGCAGGCGACTACGTTCGCGTCGATTCGCGGCCCGACCGGAGGTATCGTCTCGCCCTGTGACCGTCGCGTCCCGCCAGGCCCGTTCCTCGAGCCGTGAATGGAGGGAGTGGAACCGATCGCCGACACCCGTCGAGTCGACGAACCGACGACACGCGTTAGCCAGTTCGACGCGGGTCGTCGCTCGATCCGCGCAGGATCCGATAGACTATATAGCCGATCAGCAGTGCGAACGCGAACGTCGCGACGGTCTCGGCGAACCAGACAGCCGCGTACAGCGCCCGCGTGAGGATTCGAACGACCACGAGGCCACCGAAGATCAACGCAACGAAGGCGAGTCCACCGAGCGCAGCGCCGATGCGGTCCATACGACCAGTTCGACCAGGGACGAAAAGAACCTGCTGCCGGAACTGGCGCTTCACTTCCACTCCGCCGCGGGAACGCTTTTTAAGCCCCCGCACGAATTGCCGGTGATGGAACTCGAAGATCATGCCGAGGATCTCGCCTCCGACCTCGGTGTCGACAAAGAGGAGGTCAAAGCAGACCTGCAGAACCTGGTGGAGTACAGCGTCCCGGTGAACGAGGCCAAACAGAGCCTGCGCCGAAAGTACGGCGACGGGGGCGGCGGCGGTGGCGGCACGCCGTCCGCCACGGATATCGGCGAGATCACGACCGACGACGGCAACGTGACCGTCACCGGCGTCGTCCTCACGGCGGGCAAACGATCGATCCGCTACCAGGGCGACGACCACGTCATCGTCGAGGGTCGACTCGCCGACGAGACCGGCGTCATCGACTACACGGCGTGGGAAGACTTCGGACTCTCGCCGGGCGATACGATCACCGCGGGCAACGCCGGCGTCCGCGAGTGGGACGGCGAACCGGAACTCAACCTCGGCGAGAGTACGTCGCTGTCGTTCGTCGACGAATCGATCGACGCCGCAGGCGAGATCGGCGGCGACGCGCAACTCGCCGATCTCCAGACGGGCGACCGTGCAGTGAACGTCGAGGTCGCCGTCGTCGAGTGCGAACGGCGAACGATCGACGGCCGAGACGGCGAGACGGACATCTTGAGCGGCGTCTTCGGCGACGAGAGCGGCCGATTGCCCTTCACGAACTGGGATCCCGCACCCGCGATCGAGGAGGGCGGCCCCGTCCGCATCGAGAACGCCTACGTTCAGGAGTTCCGTGGAGTACCCGAGATCAACGTCTCCGAGTTCTCGACCGTCTCGGCGATCGATAGCGAGATCGAGGTCGGCGCGGACGCGACGACGATGGCGATCGGCGAGGCCGTGCGGACCGGCGGCATCTACGACGTCGAACTCGTCGGGAACGTGCTCGCAGTGCGCGACGGATCCGGGCTGATCCAGCGCTGTCCGGAGTGTTACCGCGTCATCCAGAAGGGACAATGTCGCACCCACGGCGACGTGGACGGCATCGACGACCTGCGAGTGAAGGCGATCCTCGACGACGGCACCGGCACCGTCACGGTCGTCCTGGACGACGAGTTGACCGAGCAGGTCTACGACGGCACTCTGGAAGACGCCCTCGAGCAGGCCCGCGAGGCGATGGACCAGGAAGTGGTCGCGGACACGATCCGCGAGCGAATCGTCGGCCGCGAGTACCGCGTCCGCGGTCACCTCTCGGTCGACGAGTACGGCGCGAACCTGGACGCCGAGCGCTTCGAGGAGAGCGACGACGATCCGGCCGCGCGCGCGACGGCCTTCCTCGAGGAGGTGGACGCATGAGCGCGAGCGACGACGGCGACGACGAGATTCCGGGCCGCGAGATCGCCTATCGTGTCTTCGCCGCGGAGTACGACGACGCCGATCTGTCGTACGCGGAAAGCGACGAGGAGCGTGCCCCGAACTACGTGATAACCCCGACCGGCGCGCGACTCAACCGCCTGTTCGCCGTCGGGACGCTCACCGAGGTGACGTCGGTCAACGACGAGATGGTTCGCGCCCGGGTCGTCGATCCGACCGGCGCGTTCGTCGTCTACGCCGGGCAGTACCAGCCCGACGCGCTGGCCACCCTCGAACAGCTCGATCCGCCCGCGTTCGTCGCCGTGACCGGCAAGGCACGAACGTTCCAGCCGGACGACTCCGACCGGGTTTACACCTCGATCCGACCGGAGTCTATCGCGACGGTCGACGCGGACACCCGCGATCGCTGGGTCGTCAACGCCGCCGAACAGACGCTCGATCGCGTCGGGACCTACGCCGCCGCTGCCGAGACCGACGCCAGCGGCGAGACGCTGGCACGCGCACTCGAGCAGAGCGGGGTGGAAAACGGACTCGCGTCCGGCCTCCCGATCGCGCTGGACCACTACGGAACCACGGCCGACTATCTCGCCGCGCTGCGCGACCGTGCGACCGAGGCCGTCGAGGTCGTCGCGGGCGACCGCGAGCAGGTCAGTCCTCTCGATCTCACCCCCCAGGGAACGAGCACCGCCATCGAGACGTCGTTCGGCGCCCTCGCCGCCCTCACCGACGTGGATCTCGCCGCCCTCGATTCGATCGAGTCCGACGCCGACGCGGCCGAGTCGATCGGTGCTGCAGCAGCCGACCCGGCCGCCGAGTCGGAGACGGCGAGCGAGGCTGGATCGACCGGGACGGGCGACCCCGGAACCGGATCCGCCGCTGGCACGGCGAGTGCGCGGCTGGAATCGGACGGGAGCACCGGGAGCACCGACGCAAGCGCGGCGTCCGAACCCGACGCCGACGACGAGGCGACGGTGACGGCGAGCGCGTCGGGAACGACCGTCGAGATCGAGGCGGACGACGGAGAGACGGACGTCGACTCCGAGACAGCACCGGACGCCGACTCGGGATCGGACGACCTCGGTGACTTCGACGCGAAGGGGTCGACCGCAGTCGACGCCGAGTCCGGTGGCGAACCCGACGGAGACGACGAGGCGATCGGCGTCGACGACGGCGAACTCGGCGACTTCGACGCTGGCGACGCCGGCGAGGGTATGTACGAGATGGACGAGGCGGAACGCGAACAGATCGAAGAGGAGTTCGGCACCGAGTTCACGACGGGAGCGGACGTCGACGACCCCGGCGAGTCGGACATCGACGTCCCCTCGGCCGACGACGAACGCGAACCCACCGACGACGCCGGGACTGCCGACGACGCCGAAGCCGCCGACACGACGGCAGACACCGAAGCCGCCGACGATGCCGAGGAGGACGACTCCGCCGAAGCGGACGATTCTGACGTCGACACCACGGACGCGGACGAACCCGCCGAGGACGTCGACCTCGAGGCGTACGTCGTCGACACCATGGCGGAACTGGACGACGGTGACGGCGCCGATCGGACGACGCTCGTCGAGACGGTCACCGACGAGACCGGTGCCGACGAGAACGAGGTCGAGGACGCCATCCAGGACGCGCTGATGGGCGGCCAGTGTTACGAACCCGACGACGAGACGCTGAAACCGATCTGACGGCGATGGCCGACGACTCGCGGCGATCGACGCCGGTCCACGTCGAACCCGTTCCCGGAGAACCGGCGGCGACGGCGACGATCGAGGGGGAACGAACCCTGCTCGTCGCCGACTACCACGCGGGCTACGAGGCCGGTCTCCGCTACGAGCGCGGCGTCGACGTCCCCAGCCACGCGCCCGATCGACGCGAGCGGTTGCTGGGACTCATCGAGCGGATCGTCCCATCGCGACTCGTCGTCCTCGGCGATCTCATGCACTCGATCGGCGATCCGGGCGGCGCCGAACGCGGCGAACTCGAGGTCCTGTTCGACCACGTTTCGACAGGGATCGACGTCACGGTGGTAAAGGGGAACCACGACGGCGGGATCGAGGACTGGCTCGCGGACGCGACCGTCGTTCCGGGAGAGGGCGTCGCGCTGGGCGACGTCGGCGTCTGTCACGGCCACACCTGGCCCGCCCCGTCGGTCCTCGAGTGCGAGGTCGTTTGTCTGGGACACGAGCATCCCTGCGTACGGCTCGAAGACGAGGTCGGCGGCAGTCACGTCGAACGAGCGTGGCTCCGCGGTCGGATCGAGCCGACCGTCTTTCGCGACCGATCGGCCTACGACGGCCTGTCGTGGCTCGGGGACGACGGCCCGGAACCGCCACGGCTGGTAGTCGTGCCGGCGTTCAACGACCTCGTCGGCGGGACGTGGATCAACGTCGCCGGGCAGTCGTTTCTCGCGCCGTTTCTCCCGGACGGACTGGCCGACGGCGAGGCCTACCTGCTCGACGGAACGCGGCTCGGCCCCTACCGATCGGTCTGACGACTGGCCCGGAACGGGTCCGGTCCCGGGGACGACCCCACTCACTGGGAATCGAGGGCACGCATTAGGGGCGTCGCGTTCGATCGTCGACCAACAGACGGCTCGCACGGACGTCCCTGGCCGAGCGTGTACCGTCGTCTGGAACACGAGCCTCCCATGACCGATCACGATCACGACCGCATCGTCCAGTCGCTTTCCTCGCCGATTCGGATCGTCGCCGAGGAACACGTGACCGTGCTCCCCGACGGTCCGATCCGCAGTCGCGAGATCGAGATCGTCTGTGACTCCGGCGATCGATACACCGATCGCTGGCAGGGCGTTCCCGTCCTCGACCTGCTCGAGCGCGCTTCGGTTCCGGCGGAGACGACCCACCTACTCGTCGAATCGACCGACGGCTACCGCGTCTGTGTCGACGTCGAGGCCGCGCTCGCGGGACTCGTCGCCATCGCCAGAAACGGGATCCCCCTCGCCGCCGCGGCGGAGTACGAATCGCGGTTCGTCTCGGACGCGACGCGAGGCCCGCGGACGGTAAAAGACGTCAGGCGGATCGAAACGCGGTCGCTCTCTCCCGGCGAGGACCCGGACGCGTACGAGCGACTCGGGTGATCGACCGACTCCGTCGCTGGACGTGAGCGAGCGCATCGCAAGCGTATATAAGCCGAATGGCCATCACCGGGCCGGGAACAGTCCGGCCTGTATCACTCGAAACGTACCGGCTCGGGATCGAACCGATCGACGGCGGACTCGACGCGGACGTCTACGCCGACGACCTGATCGAGGAATCGACCCACGTCTCCTGCGACGACTACGCCGTCGAACTGACCGACGCGGATGGAGACCGGAACGACCATCACCGTGTGACGGTCTTCGATCGGATCTCGTCGCCCTCGCGCCACTGGTAGTAGTAGTATTTCGTGCCGGCTATTTCCTCCACCGACACGCTCGCCGTGTCCGGGACGTCCTCGGGAATTGGGACGTCCTCGGGGACTGGAATCGCCTCAGAGGTCGGGACGCCACCGGATCCGTCGCCGTCGGTTGGTCCGTCGCCGTCAACAGGATCGATACTGTCAGCGTCGACGGCCGTGCTGGCCGTGCCAGCGGTTGCTCGTCCCTCGTCGTGCTCGGCCCGGGTCTCGGCCCACGAGGCGAGGCCGTCGACGTACTCCGCGACGCACCGGATCGTATCGACGTCTTCGTCCTCGAGCGCCTCGAGAAACGCCCGGAGGTCGTCGTCGAGGACGTCGGGCGGCGTCGGTCGATCGCCTGGGTCCATCCTGGATTCCGATTGGGTCGACGACGGTAAAACTCCGTCCTTCGCTTCCCGGCGCACCGCGGAGCGCGTCTCGTGGTGGGATGGCGTACGCCCCGTCGCGGATCGATCGTCGATTGGTACCACACGACATATTAATACGATGAATGTAAGCTAAACTCAATCGAGTCGTAGATTTATATATCGGAACGTGGTGCTGTAGTGCGAGTAATGATAGTTGAGGAACACCAACAGCGTCTCGCTCCGGAACAGATCGAACCGGTGCCCGACGACCTCGACTCGGCACAGGCGAAGCTCGTGTACCTCTATCTCGCGGCGACGGGTGGATCGACTGTCGAAGATCTGAGCCGCACGCTAGCGATGAAGAAAATCTCCGTTCTGAGTCTGCTCAACGCCCTGTCGAGCGGTGGGTACGTCGAGCAACGCGACGAGTCGTACGTCGTCATCGGGTGACGGATCGGTGAACGAAAAGGGGACGATCCCGACGCCGCAGTGGAGAAACCGCAGCCGGCTCAGAACGTCTCGAGGTAGCGGTCGAGTTCCCACTGGGAGACGTCGACGAGGTACTCCTCGAACTCCTGGCGCTTGGCCTCGACGAACTTGGGTGCGACGTGGTCGCCGAGCGCCTCGTAGATGGCCTCGTCTTCCTCGAGGGCGTCGACGGCCGCGCCCAGGTTCGACGGCAACGTCTCGATGCCGTACTCCTCGCGTTTCTGTTCGTCGAACTCGTAGATGTTCTCGCGGACCGGATCGGGGGCCTCGAGGTCCTTCTCGATGCCGTCCAGTCCGGCGTGGATCATGACGGCGATGGCGAGGTAGGGGTTACAGGACGGATCGGGCGAGCGGAGTTCGATCCGGGAGGCCGCCGGGACGCGGGCGGCCGGCTTCCGGATCAGCGCCGATCGGTTCCGGTCGGACCAGGCGACGTAGACGGGTGCCTCGTAGCCCGGCACCAGGCGCTTGTAGCTGTTGACCGTCGGGTTCGCGACCGCGGTGATCGCGGGCGCGTGTTCGAGGATACCCGCGAGGAACGAGTGAGCGGTCTCGCTCAGGTTGAACTCGTCGCCCTCGTCGTGGAACGCGTTCTCGCCGTCCTCAGTCATCAGCGAGAGGTGGGTGTGCATCCCCGAGCCGTTGATCTTCGGAATCGGCTTGGGCATGAACGTCGCGTGGAGGTCGTGTTCGGCCGCGATGGCGCGGACGACGGTGCGGAAGGTGCCGACGTTGTCCGCCGTCGTGAGCGCGTCGTCGTACTCGAAGTTGATCTCGTACTGGCCGCGAGCGACCTCGTGGTGGCTGGCCTCGATCTCGAAATCCATGTCCTCGAGCCCGTAGATGATGTCCCGGCGCACGTCGGAGGCGAGGTCTTTCGGGGCGAGATCGAAGTAGCCGCCGTGATCCGCGGTTTCCGTCGTCGCACGGCCGTCTTCGTCCTCCTCGAACATGAAGAACTCGGGTTCGGGAGCCGCACTGACCGTATACCCGAGGTCGTCCGCACGCTCGAGCGCCTGTTTGAGCACGTAGCGCGGATCGCCCTCGAAGGGGTCGCCCGTCGAGGTGTCGTAGACGTCACAGATCATCCGGGCCGCTGCACTGTCTTCGGTGCGTCTCCACGGGAGAATCGCGAACGTCTCCGGATCCGGGACGAGACGCATGTCCGATTCCTGGATACGCACGAAGCCCTCGATCGAGGAGCCGTCGAAGTAGATCCCCTCGGTGAAGGCCTTCTCGGCCTGGCGGGCCGGCACCGAGACGTTCTTGACCGTCCCCAGAATGTCTGTGAACTGGAGTCTGAGGAAGTCGACGTCCGCAGCCTCGATTCGTTCGATCACGTTCTCTTCTGCCGAAGTCAGGTTCCCATCCGTCATCTTCTACTCGATGCAGTCAACGGCATCCACTATTAAAGCTCTGCTGTTGTGGGCGAATATACTCCATAAGCGATTAGAATTGTGCATTTGTTGTATAATTAAGGGTGGTTAGACGGCCCGTGGTTGACGACGTGAGAAGAGCCGGGCTCGAAATTGGACAATAATGGGATGAGCTTCGCGACGGCCGACCGCAAAAGTCTCGTCGACGATCGTGACCGGCGCTACGTCGGGTCCGTCGCGATCGTCACCAGTCCGGAACGATTCCGATCGGCCGAACCGGTGACAGTCGGGCCGGCGATCACGTCGTCAGTACCCTGAGAGATTACCGGGCTCTCTCGGTCAGGTTCGTCATCGCACGCACGCCCAGGACACTCGCATCGACGGTGGCCCGCCAGACGCCGATCGAGTGCCGGACGGCTCGTCCCCACGCCGTCGTCGGCGTCTTGCGGTGGTCAGCCTCGCTCGATCGCGGCCGTCTGGTGATCGCCGTTCCACACGCCGGGCAGGCGTACTCGACGGTCTCGCCCCGAACGCGGCGGGTCCAGTCGCCGTCGATCGCGTTCGCGTGGTCACACTCCGGGCAGTACAGTGTCGACTTCCGTCGCACTGGTCCCGCGTCGTGACCGCGTGTAGTGGACCGAGTCATCACCCGGACTACGGTCCCGACTCGTAAAGCCCCTGTCCAGCACGGTTATTCGTCAAGGATTCCCACCGGCGTCGCGCAGACCCGGCGACAAACGGGCAGACCGTCCGAGGGGCCACGACCCGGTACCGGACAGCCAGCGAGGATCGATCCCGACAATATATAAGATCGGCACAGATTAACCAGCAGTTACACGTCGATTCGCTCGGAAACCGCGGTCGTGAACCGGCGCGTCTTCCTGGGGGCCCTCGGTTCGATCGCGTCACTCGGCACCATCGGGTACGCGACGCGAGACCCCGTCGAGCGCCTCGAAGTCCGGGTGTGGTTCACGGAGCGAGCCGACGAGTACGATGCGGTCGCGACCCGTGTCAGCGGCTATCTCGGCCGGATTCTCGACCTCAATCACTGGTCGCTGGACCTCTCGATCGGCGGCGTCGTGCCCGTCTCGACCGAGGACGGCGCGCGCGTCACCAACCAGGGTGAGTGGCCCCGCGCCATCGCCGCTGGGGCGATCGGCCGACGCGACCTCGAGCCGGCGTCCGACGTCAACCTGCTCGTCACGGACGGCCAGATGACCGACGCACCGACGGGATACGGCGTTCGACACGTCGCGTCGGTCGGTGGTGCCCGACACATCGCCCGACTCCCACCGTTCGACGAGTTGTTCGCGTCGGTGCCCGCGGCCGACAGACGCCGGAAGATCGTCCCGAACACGCCGCCGACGCGGACGATGCAGGTGCTCGTCCACGAGATCGGTCACGCGCTCGGTTTGCACCACGATCACGGCGTCGCCTACAGGTACGGCGACGCCATCGTGGCGACCCCGATGCTCAGTAGTTACGCCTGGTCACCGCCGTTCGACGCCGACGAGTCTTCGTGTGGCACGACCTATCCGGATCCGGAGGGTCTCGATCGAAAGCTCAGCCTCGTGTTTTCGGCCTGTACCCGTCGAGAACTGGAGAACTACAGCGGGAGTTTCACCGGGTGACGGGGCGGTATGTTCGGAATCGCTCGAAAGCGTCCCTTCCGATGACGCGAGGCGATCGGTTTCAGTGCCGCAAACGGAACTCGTACGGTACGAACGGAGACGACGACCCTCGTCTCGAATGCACCACCCGTGGCCTCCCTCCCGAGTAGGCCTGCCCCCGTCGTCGAGAACAGCGCACACGATACCACTGTGAGACGCCGTCGCCGGTCGATTCGTGTGGTGTCTCGGACGACCTTGACGCCCTCGGGTTCGCCGCGTCGACACTCTGGAACGTCGGACGGCGGGTCTGCGATCGAGTGTGGTCAGAAATCGGGCACATCCCCGGTCAGAACGAACTCCCCACCTACCTCAAGTCCCACGAACGCTACGATGACCTGCATTCTCGGTCAAGTCAGCCTACTACTTCAGAAGCGCATCGCTAGCTGTGACGACTCCGATTCAGAGCAGGCGACTCGGTTGAATCAGAAGAAGTCGTCTCATCGTACTCACTACTTCCACACGCTCTCCAAGCACATCGTTGAACGACGTGTTGACGAGGGGTGGGGACCATCGTGGTTGGCGACCTTTCTGGTATCCGTGAGGACGAGGAGACCGGTGGGACGAAGAACTGGGGCAAACACGGGAACCTCGACCTTCGCTCGTGGGCGTTGACCGCTTGACAAATCTGCTGACCTACGAGGCCGAACCAGAAGGCATCACGGTCGAACGGGTGTCTGAGCGGGGTACGTCGAAGTCGTGTTCGTGCCGTGGTCGAAAACGTGAAGCGAATCGCGTTGGACGCGGGTTGTACGTGTGCGACGAGTGTGGTACGGTGGCGAATGCGGACGTGAACGGTGCTGAGAACATTCGACAGAACCTCTCTCCGAGTCCGTCCGGGGATAGGAGCAACGGCTGGTTGGCACAGCCTTCGACGTCCTTGTTTGACGAGGAAACTGACGCGTTCGCGCCTCGAGAACAGGTCACGTCGTAAACTACAATATCCCAACGGCGATCGGGAATCCTCGCCCTTCAGGGCGGGGAAGATGTCAATTCTCGTCGTCCCTGTCGGTATCGCCGCGGGCGAAATTGGCTCGCTGCTCTGCCTCCGTCGTCGTACCGGCGTTAGGGCCTTCGATGAGTGACTCGAAGTCGTCCACGTCGTCGTACTGATCCCGGTAAACGAGAGCGGCTTTCCCCATCGAGGTGATTTCGTAGAGTCCGGAGCGCTCTGCGGGACCGATCTTGGAGACTAGGCCGTAGTCCTCGAGGACCGGCAGTCTGGTGTTGATATTCTTTCGACTCTTGCCCGTGTGCTCAGCCAGATTCGTTGCGACGTTTCGCCCCTTGTCCTCGAGTTCTTCGAGGATCAAGAAGTCGGTCGGTTGACGTAATTTCACGTTCGGTCACGCCCCTACATCACTATATTTCCAGTGGTGACTAATTCTTTCGAATCAGTTCCTTAGATTTGGGATGGTGATCGGTTCTAGAATAGTTGGATTTAGGATATATTTATCTGGCAGGTTCGCTGCCGTCCCGCCGGACCGGATCGGTCGAGTCACCGGCCGGGTTCGGTTCGTTCGCCTCCGACGCGCCACACCGGATCGATAGATCGCACGGACGGTTCGATCGCCGACGATCGGGACGCCTACTGGTCGAGCAATTCGACACCGATCGATCCGAACCACTCGAGCGTGACCGCGACGTCGTCGGGTGACTCGACTCGCAGGGACGCCGCCGACGGTTCGTCATCGCCGACGCGGACACCGAACCCGTCCGGTTCGACGGCCCGGAACGCCGATTCGTCGGTGACGTCGTCGCCGACGTAGACCGACACCGTCTCGCCGGGCAGGTCCGCCTCGATCAACTCCACCGCGTTCCCCTTCCCCCACGGGATGGCCGGCCCGATTTCGAGGATTCGTTTCCCGGTCGATAGCTCGAGGCCGTCTCCCCCGAATCGATCGACGAGCGCCCGCGTCCGCCGGCGAACGAAGGGCCGTACGGCCTCCGGGACCGATCGAAGGTGTACCGTCCCCGTCAATCGCTTGTTCTCGATTCGACAGTTCGGAACGGTCCCGACGGTCCGCTCGAGGAGCGAACAGAGCCGTGCGAGTCGGGCCGCCCGGTTCCGGGCGACCGGGTGGACGGCGATCGTTCCCTCCCGTTCGAGTTCGAGACCGTGATTGCCGGCGTAGATGTCCGGCCCGTCGACCCGTTCTCGGACGTCCGCGAGCGCGCGGCCGCTCACGACGGCCGTCGTGACGCGCAGTTCCGCCGCGAGCGTTGCCACCGCAGCCTCGTTCGCCAGCGTCGCGCCGGCGTCGTCCGGGTCCTCGACGATCGGTGCGAGCGTGCCGTCGAAGTCCAGACAGAGCAACAGCTTCGAGGCGTCCCGAACCGCTCGGCGAAGACGATCGATCGCCTCGTCGAACGGGACCGGTGGGGTCTGTGCGTGCATCCGTTACACGGGGGGCGTACGCTCGCGTGAATTACGGTCGTGATCCGGGCCAGCGTCACTGCCGTCCGTCCCGTCGCGTACCCGCCTGATCCAGTCGAACTGCGTTCGCATCCACGATTCGATGTCGCCGTCGAACACCCGCGCGCGCAGTGTGTTCATGCTCCGCTGTCGTTCGTACGCCGGCATCGTGAGCGCGCGGTCGATCTGGTCGGCGAACTGCGCCGTATCGGTCGGATCGATCGACAGCGCGTGGCTCCCGAGTCGATCGTGAGCCCCGGTCCGATCGCTCAACAGCAAGCAACTGTCGGCGTCGACGCTGGCGGCAACGAACTCCTGGGCAACCAGGTTCATCCCGTCGAGCAGCGGACTCACGACCATCACGTCCGCGTGCCGGTAGAGCGCCGCGAGGGTTTCGGTGTCCAGGTACTCCTCCGTGTAGACGACCGGCTGCCATCCGTCCCGTTCGAACCGACAGTTGATCCGTTCGACCTCGCTTCTGACCAGTTCGCCGTACCGTTCGTACGTCTCGATCTCAGTCCGGGACGGCGTCGCCTTCTGGACGAACGTAAACTCGCCCTTCCACGACGGGTTCCGTTCGAAGAACCGCTCGATCGCCGCCAGCCGTTCCGGGATCCCTTTCGTGTAGTCGAGTCGATCGACCCCGAGGCCGAGCGTAGTTCCGCGGGGGATGCCGAGCGACTCGTACAGGGACGATCGATCGTCGTCGGCGGCGAGGGCGTTCTCGGCGTACGACTCGGCATCAACGCCCATCGGCGTCGCCACGACCCGCGTCGTTCCGCCGTCGTAGTCGACGGTTCGAGTCCGCCAGTCGACGTCTGACCCGGGGAGGTATCGATCGACGCAGTCGAGGAAGTGATCGACGTACCGGTCGACGTGGAACCCGAGCAGATCGTTGCCGAGCAGCCCCTCGAGAATCCGTCTACCGGCCGGGCAGTGTCGGAAGGTCGCCGTCGACGGCCACGGGATGTGCCAGAACTGGGCCACCGTCGCCGACGGCGGCACGACCTCCCGGATCAGTCGCGGTGCGAGCGCGAGGTGATAGTCCTGGACCCAGATCACCGAGTCCGCCGTCGCGTGGTCGATCGTCGCATCTGCGAACCGCTCGTTGACGGTCCGGTACCACTCGAAGTCGTTCGATCGATCCGTTACCAGGTCGGGAAAGCCGTGACAGAGCGGCCAGAGCACGCGGTTGCTGAACCCGCGGTAGTAGGAGTCGACCGCTTCGTCGGAGAGGGAGATTCGCTGGAGGGTGTACGCCGCCTCGCCGGGCGGGACGGCCACGCAGTTTTGCTCGTCGGTCACCGCGAAATCGGCGTCGCCGTCGCCCCAGGCGATCCACGTCCCGTCGGTCTGCCGGACGACCGGATCCAGTCCGGCGGTCAGTCCCCCGGTCGGTTCGTCGACCGAGATCGATCGGTCCTCGATCGGCTGTTCGACAGCGCCGTCGAGACGCGGGACGGATCCGGTGGTCGGTTGTGAGTTCACAGTCCCCGATCGGGGGTCGTCCGTCTCGGTGTCTGAATCGTACGTGTGGCGGTACGGCTGCCGGTTCGAGACGACGATCAACTTCCCCGGACAGGTCGGTCCGTCGGCCCCCGTGGCCGTGGGTCTGCCGCCGCCGTCGGACCGCAGTTGTCGATTATGCACCGTCGTCGACGACAAATTCTCCTCGGGAACTCGCATTCGCTACGTCAAGACAGCCTCGCCACCGGTTGATTCGTCGCCTGCATCCGCATGGGGGTTTAATACCCCCTACCAGCGGTCAGCAACGGGATACCGTTCGGATTCGGTGACCGACGACGATCGATCACCCGGGAAAGACGCGTGAACTCGTGGGGACGAAATCCCCCGACTCCTCGACTCCGCCACACGAAACGCCAGCCGTGCGAGACACACGAAACGTTCTTTTCCCGAACGGTCGAACGCCACCTATGAGTTCCGTCCTCGGGGCACGGGTGAGTGCCCTCCAGCGCCGACTCGACGAACAGGACGCCGATCTCGCGGTCTGTTTTCCCGGTCCGAACCTGACCTACCTCACCGGGTTCGACGACTCACCGTCGGAACGACACCTGCTACTGTTCGTCCCGAGAACGGGTGCGCCGACACTCGTCGCGCCGGAACTGTACGAGCAACAACTCCGCGCCTGTCCGATCGACGACCTGCGGGTGTGGGCCGACGAGGACGATCCGCTGGACGTCCTCGCGACCGTCGTTTCTGACCTCGATATCGGGGGTGTCCAGGCGACCGGTCGATCGACCGAACCGACACCAGCCGACACGGCGACCGTCCTCGTGGACGATCGCATGTGGGCGACGTTTACGCACGATCTCCGGGACGTGCTGCCAGCCGCGACGTTCGACCTCCTGAGCACCGCGATCGAGGCCCTGCGGATTCGGAAAGACGACGTGGAACTCGACGCACTCCGGCGGTCCGCGTCGATCGCCGACCGGGTGTCGGTCGAGATTCGGTCGCGCGGCACCGGCCTGATCGGAACGAGCGAGACGGCACTCGCAGCCGAGATCGAGGACCTCCTCGAGGCGTACGGCGGCGACGACACGGCGTTTGACACCATCGTCGCGTCGGGACCGAACGCCGCACTGCCCCACCACCACAGCGGCCCGCGCGAGATCGAAGCCGGTGATCCGGTCGTCCTGGACTTCGGGACGTACGTCGACGCGGACGTTGACGGCGGAACCGGACGGTATCCCAGCGATCAGACCAGAACGATCGTCGCCGGTGACCCGTCGGCCGCGTACGAGCGCGTACACGAGGTCGTTCGCGAGGCACAGTCGGCCGCGATCGACGCCATCGAACCGGGCGTCACTGCGGGCGAAATCGATCGAGCGGCCCGATCGGTCATCGCGGACGCCGGGTACGGGGACGCGTTCGTCCACCGGACCGGCCACGGCGTCGGCCTCGAGGTCCACGAGCCACCGTACATCGTCGCGGACAGCGAGCGCGAACTCGAACCCGGAACGGTGTTCAGCGTCGAACCGGGAGTCTACCTGCCCGAGGAGTTCGGCGTCAGGATCGAGGATCTGGTCGTCGTGACGGCCGACGGCGTCGAACGGCTGAACGACTCACCGCGCGGGTGGGAAACCGGCGCCCAGTTCCGAGACCGGAACTCGTGAGTCCGAAAATGCGACGTGTCGCTCCCGCCGATCGAGGGCGGCAACCCGCCCAAAAATCCCCCGTGAATCGAGTACCGCTCACCCGAACCGGGGCGGTCTCACCCGATCGGTTCCCTTCGTGCGTGCCCGGAATCAGCCAGTGACAGCGACGACCCCGCAAAGAACCAGTGGCAGCGACGACCCCGCAAAGAACCGGCCGGCACACACCCCGTGTGATTCAGTAGTAATAGAGTTCGAGTTCGTGGCCGCAGTTTCCACAGGTGGCCTCTTTCCCCTGCAATCGATTGGAGTCGGTTTCGCCTCCGATCCCGGGTCCGGGTGGAACGGTCGTGGAAACGTCCGTATCGCACTCCGGGCAACCAATCGTCATCCCTGATCGGTTCGCACGAGACATGCCTCGTGAGTTATCGACGTTCCCCGTTAGTTATAGCAAGCGTACGCCGTTCCTTGGGTTCGATTTCTCACCGTTCCCTCGCTCTACGGGGCCATTTCTTCGCGAAAACTGTTCTGAACGGCGGCCCACTGATCGTCGATCAGGTGTCGGATCGAGCCGACGTTCGCGCGTCGATCGTCCGGGTATCCGGTCGGGCCGAACGCGCGACGGCCACGGTCGATTACGGAAAGTTGTACCCGCTGAACTGTCTGAAGTAGGATGACTACTACTTCAGAAGCATACTGCCCAGTGTGACGACTCGGACTCCGAGCAAGCCACGCGGTTGACCCAAAAGAAGTCGGCGCGTCGCACCCACTACTTCCACACGCTTTCCAAGCACATCGTCCGACGATGTGTGGACGAGGGAGTTGGAACGATTGTGGTGGGCAACCTCTCCGGCATCCGCGCGGACGAGGCGAACGGCGAGGCGAAGAACTGGGGCAAGCACGGGAACGTCCAAGTCGTGTTCGTGTTGTGGTCGGAAGAGTGATGTGAACCGTGTTGAACGGGGTTTGTACGTGTGTGATGAGTGCGGTACGGTGGCGAACGCTGATGTGAACGGTGCTGAGAACATTCGGCAGAAAGTATCTCCGAGTCCGTCCAAGGATAGGAGTAACGGCTGGTTGGCACAGCCAACGGCGTTCCTGCTCGACCAAGAGAGCGGACGCTTCGCACCGCGAGAACAGGCTACGTCGTAACCCACACTATCACAACGCTCGGGAACCCTCGACCGTCAGGGCGGGGAGGATGTCAAGCGGAATATGTGACGTCTTCGAAGTCGAAAAACGCCGTTTCGTACCCGTCGTGGCGCGACACCTTTGGCGGGGTGTCGACCGAAACCGTGATCTCGTCACCCGACTCGAGGCCATCGAGACCGGTCCCGTAGTGATGACCGAACTCGTCGTCGAGGGTCTCACCGAGCGCCGCCTCCTGAACCACCGATCCGTCGCGTTCGATCGAAACGGACAGCGAAGTAAACGGGAGGATAACGTCGTTGTACGGCGTCCGGGGACAGACCGCCAGCGACGCCGACCCATCGGAATACCGATCGTCGTCGGTTACGACGGCAGAAATAGTCGCATCCCCGCTTCGCTCCGTACCGAGCACGTCGCCGGGGAGGTTCTCGATCGGCGGTCCCCGCGACGTCGGTGCGGGGCCGACGTCGTGATCGCCACTGGCCCCGGAATCGGCGTGACGATCGCCGTGATCCATCAGGGGGAGCGCGTCTCGAGTCCCCCGTCGATCCTCGTCGACCAGTTCGACGTCGATGTCGTGAACGTCCGACCGGGCGTACTCGAAGTCGACGGCGAGCGTCGCGGTCGTGTCGAGTCGGCCTTCGAACGCGCCGGTCCGAACGGCGTCGACGGGGCCGACCCTGGCGCGGACCGTGTACGCTCCTTCTTCGGGTAACGGGACGTTATCCCCGTAGTGAAATCCCATTCGTTGTGCGATCATCGGCCACGGCGAACTCCCGACTCCGTCGATCGGGTCGCCCTCTCGGAGAATTTCGTACTGGACGTTCACCGGAAGGACGGTGTCCGTCTCGCGATCCCAGACGGTGAGCATCAGGTGGAGACTGTCGTCGGGTTCGACGTCGACGCGACTACCGCCTTCGCCCGGGATCCAGAACCGGTGTGGGATCGTGTAGGACACCTCGAGCGCGTAGTCGCCGTCGACCGCCCGTCCGTAGGTGGCCATTTCCTCGCTGCCGGCCGGGAGGTAGACGACGTCGGGTCGATCCTCGACGAGGGGTGGATTCGCCCAGGCGGACTGCTCTTCGAAGCCGAGGCGCTCGAGACAACCGGCGGTCGCGACGCCACCGACGACGGCCGCTCCCCGGAGAAAGCCTCGACGGTTCATTACCGACGGGTTAGTCGTGGCTGAAAAAACGCCTGTCGGTTCGATCGTCGAAAGCGGAACGAACCCTCGAATCCGGCCCGGATCGCCGAGATCGGAACGAACCCTCGAACCGGACCGGATAATTGGAATCGTCACCTTCGTCGATCGAACCAATGGCCATTTGACGACGCAATCCTAGGGTAATACTATGGAACGGCGGACCTATCTGCGCTCACTCGGCGTCGCGAGCCTCGCCGGCGTTGCCGGCTGTCTCGGCGATGGACTCTCGGGACTCGGATCGGACGACAGTAACACGGTACTCGATCCACCCGAAGAGAAGCGAGGTGATCCGTCGCATCCGATTCACGGCGAGGAGTTCCCGCCGTTTTCGCTCCCCGATCCGATCGCGGGGGAGACGGTCTCGCGCGAGGACTTCGTCGGCGAAAAACCGTTTCTGATGACGTACTTCTTTACGTCCTGTCCGGACGGTGCCTGTCCGGCCCTGCTCTTGCGACTGCGTCGGGTCCAAGAGGACGCCGCCGAACGGGGCTACGAGGACGATATTGCCCTCCTCGCGGTGACGTTCGATCCCGAGCGTGATACGCCGGAGACCCTCGAACAGTATGCGGTCGAACAGGGGGTCGACCTCGACGCGGGGAACTGGCACTTCCTTCGCCCGGAGAGCGAGGACGAGGCCAAGGAGGTCATCTACGACGAGTTCGGAATGCGATACAAACGTATCGAGGACACGGACGAACTCGCGGGTGGAACCGACGACGCGAACGACGGAGAAGCGGACGAGGACGGCAGCGACGATCACGGGAACGAGACCGACAGCGAGCACGATACCCACGATCACGGCGAGTACACGTTCACTCACTACAACCTGATCACGCTCGTCAACGAGGACGGGATCGTCGAACGGGCCTACCCGAACGCGATCGCGGACCGCGAGGCAGTCAGCATCGAGACGATCGTCGAAGACGCTCGAACGGTGGTGACCGACTGAAATGCGTCGGCGAGAGGCCCTCGCCGGGGTGGCCAGCGTGGGAACGGTCGTCGGCGGGGGTGCGATCGCTATCTACGGACTTCCCTCCGTCGAGGATCTGGCCGGGCAATCCGACTCGGCCGACGGTGAGGCGGACGAGGGGGGCGACGACCCGCTCACGATCGAGACCGTCGACGCGCCGGGCAGTGAGGCCGGGGAGGTGCTCGTGCCGTCGCCGGATCGAGCCACGTTCGTCGACATCTTCGGCACCTGGTGTCCGCCGTGTATCGAGCAGATGCCGGCTCTCGCCGAGGCGCACGATCGGATCGGGGACGAGGTCCTGTTCATCTCGGTGACGAACGAATCGGTCGGCGAAAATCGCGGCATCTCCGAGGCCGAACTCGTCGACTGGTGGGACGAACACGGGGGGAACTGGACGCTCGGACTCGATCGCCGCGCGGAACTGACGGAACGATACCTGGCTGGCGGTTACCCCTCGGCTGCGGCGATCGATGCCACGGGAACGGTCCAGTGGTCGGATTCGGGCGTCAAGTCGGCGGACGAACTCGTCGCGGGAATCGAGCAGGCGCTCGCCGTCGAGGTGGACGGGGAATGATCGCGGCGCTGTCCGGGCTGGTGTCCGACACGGCGCTGCTGACGACGCTCGCGTTCGCGCTCACGGCGGGCGTCGCGACGTTCTTCTCCCCCTGTGCGTTCCCGCTGTTGCCCGGGTACGTCGGCTTCTACGTGAGCCAGACGGAGGGCGAGGACGCGTCGCTCGGCGGTGCCGTCAGCCGTGGCGTCGTCGCTGGCGTCGGCGTTCTCGCCACGTTCGTCGCCCTGGTCGGGGCGGCCTACTGGATCGGCCACGCGACGCTGTCGAACGTCGTCCTGTTCGAGCCACTCGTCGGTGCGATCCTCGTCGTCCTCGGCGTGCTCGTCGTCCTCGATCGAGCGCCGTCGCTGTCCGTTCGGCTCCCGAAGCGCCGATCGAACGTCCTCGGGTTCGGGATCTTCGGCGCCGGCTACGCACTCGCTGCGGCCGGCTGTGTCGCACCGCTTTTCATCGGCGTGGTCGGACGGGCCCTGTCGTATCCGCCGGGGATGGCGGCGCTCGTCGTCGGCACGTACGTCGGAATCGTCGTCCTGCTCATGGTTTCGCTGACGGTCGCGACCGGAATGGGGCTGCTCGCGGGTTCCGGTCGGCTGGTCGCCCACAGCACCACGCTCGAACGGTTCGCCGGTGCCGTCATGATCGTCGCCGGGATCGGACAGCTGTATCTCGCCGTCGTCGTCCTCGACGTGATCGAAGTACCCGTAACGCTCGTGTGACACCTCGACGGCTCGTGTTCCACGAGCCGCGAGTTCGGCGCTCCTGATCGGTCCGGCCACCGAAACCGGCCGGACGAATCGATCCGACGTCCCAAAACCCGTTGATGGTGCGTTTATAGTTCACCTTCGGAAACAGCAAAATCGTGAGTCGTCAACGGTGCCCGAACTGTCTGGAGCAGGCCGGGTGTGAAGTCGATCGAGCAGTCACCGAGACTGGACTCGAACGGACGTTCGAGTGCGAAAACTGCGGCAACACCTGGACGGTGGTCTTCTGAGGCGCGCCCGTAATCCGTACGTGGAGACCGTCGCAGAGCCCTGCCGATCGGAACGGACGGCCAGCGATCGATTCCCGTCGATCGTTCCGTTCCCCGGCAGGGGCAGGTCTGGCATGTATTGGGGTCCCGGTCGAAGTGCCGATCGAAAAAATGTACCAGGACCTTTTGATCGCGACCGACGACAGTGACGGTGCTCGACGGGCGGTCGATCACGCGGTCGAACTCGCCGATCAACTCGACGCGACGCTTCACGTCCTGTCGGTCTCCGAAGAAGGGCCTCACAGTACGCAGAAACAGGACAAGATGCGGTCGGATCCGGAGAGCGAAGCACACCAGGCGGTCGAACGCGCCGCGGAGTCGGCGTCGGAACGGGGAGTGGAGACGACGACCAACCTCCGCCAGGGCGTTCCCCAGGAGCAGATCGTCGACTTCGCCGAGACGAACGCCATCGATATGATCGTCGTCGGGACGGTGGGGCGCACCGGACTCGATCACCTGGTCGTCGGCAGCGTCGCAGAAGAAGTCGTTCGCAACGCCACGGTTCCCGTCGTGACGGTCCGAGAGACGTCTCAGTAACGTCCGATCAGCGTCGAGAACCCGGCTCGGCCAGCGTTCCGGACCCGTTACTGGCCGATTCCGACGGATCGTAAGCCAGTGTTACTCACGAATACGGTATCGATAATTAACGGCGCGGGCCGCCAAGCACGGCTATCGTGGCCGTTCGTCTCGGCGTCGCGTGCCGGCACCCGATCGACGACGGGTCGCACGTCCGGGGGAGACGACTGCGGTGGTCGATCGGGTCGGTGCCCGGCGGTGGCCCGCGGGCCGATCCACTCCCGGAGGTGACCGGTCCGTGAGCGACGGGGCCGCCACCGTCGTCGGCGACGTGCTTCGCGTGCTCGTCGTCGGGGAATCGGAACCGATCGACGCGACGGCGTCTGCACTCTCCTCGGCGTTCGAACCCCTCTCGTTGCTGCGCGAACGGACGGTCGCCGACGCACGGCAACGACTCGCGGCGACCGACGTCCACTGTCTGGTGTGCGCGTACGAACGGCGGGCCGATCGGTCGCCGCTCGAGCGATTGCGAGACGGGGACGGCGAGGTCCCGATCGTCGCGGTCGCCGACGAGTCGTCGGCCGAGGAGGCGCTCGAGGCCGGTGCCACCGACGTGATCGATCCGGACACCCCGGGACGTCTCGTCGCGACTCGAGTCAGGAACGCCGCGGAGCGGTATCGGCTCGCGTCGGCGGCGACGGATCGGCGCTACCGATCGATTCTCGAGGGATCGACCGCACTCGTCTGCGTCGTCGACGAGGCGGGGGCGATCGACTACGCGAACCCCGCGGTCGACGACAGGATGGGGTACACGCCGGCGGAACTCGAACGAACGACGCTGTTCAGGTTGGTCCACCCCGACGATCGAGCGATTGCTCGCGAGACCCTCGCGGAGGCGGCCGGCGAATCGCTGGGTGGGACCGCACGGGCGACGCTCCGGCTGGGTCACGCGGACGGCACCTGGCACGTCTCCGATCTCACCGTCGTCAACCGCCAGCCGGACCCGAACGTCGATGGCCTCGTCGTGACCGTCACGAACGCCACGCCGGTCGGGGTGGCGGACGACGCGCTCGCGGACGCGATCGATCGGCTCGACGCGGCGTTCTTCACGGTCGGCTCCCAGTGGGAGCTGCAGGTCGTCAACGAGCCGGCGAACGCGCTGTTTACGGCCGCGAAACCGGAGCCCGGAACCGTCGTCTGGGACGCGTTGCCCGAGGCCGTCCGCGGCGAGTTCGCCGATCGGCTTCGCGAGGCGGCGACGACGGGGGCGGTCGTCGAGTTCGAAACGACCCATCCGGCCGACGACGATCGGCTCGTGGTCGAAGCACATCCGTCCGAGAGCGGCGTATCCGTGTACGCGCGGGTGGGTCCCGAAGCGGCGATACCCGCAGCCGATCGTGAGCGACTCGAGCAGTTCGAAGCGATCGTCGACGCCCTCGAGGACGGGATCGCGGTTCTGGACGGCTCGACCATCACGTACGCGAACCCCGCGCTGTTCGACCTCGCGGACGCCGAGACGCTCATCGGCCGCGATATCGGGACGCTCGTCGACGACGATCTCGCCGCGGCGATCCGGGAACGAGCCGGGTCGCCGCTCGTGCGGTGGATGGAGCCACTCACCGGCACGCTCGAGATCGGCGGCGACCAGCGGCCGGTCGACGTCTCCGTCATGGCGCTCGGACCGGACGAACGCGATCGAACGTGTTGTGTCGTCCGCGATCGACGCGGGTCACCGTCTGCAGCCGTCTCGACGCTCGCGGAGACGGTTACTGCACTCCGTCGAGCGGAGGCTCGATCCGGCGTTCGCGAGGCGATCGTCGACGCGGTGTGGTCGTATTCGGCTGCCGACGTGGTCGTCTGGTACCGCGTCGACGAATCGGTGATTCGACCGGCGGCCGTCGCCACGTCGGCCCCGACTGACGCTGACCTGCCGTCGATCGATCGCCGTGACGACCCGTTCGCGGGGATGCTCGAGACCGACGGGGCCGTCGTCACCGACCCCGACGAACTCGACCCGGCTCTCTCGCGGTCGGGAATCCGGGCCGAACGAGCGCTCACCGTACCGATCGACGGGGAGGGAATTCTGCTCGCGACCAGTTCGGATCCGACGGGGTTCGAAGGGCTCGGCCTCGCTCCGATCGAAACGCTCGCGTCGATGGCTGCGATCGCGCTCGACGGACTCGCGGCGGAGAGCCACCGCCGGGATCTCGAGCGTGACCGGGCAGACCTCGAGGGAGTCGTCGAGCGAGCGGACGCAGTGCTGGACCTCGAGCGGGACCTGTTCGCCGCGGACACGCGAACGGCCGTCGAGCAACGACTCGCGGAGGGCCTCGTCGCGCTCGATACGGCCGGTGGAACCGGCTCGATCGAACTCGCCTGGATCGGTGCCGCCGCCGTCGGGACCGACGCGGTGACGCTGCGAACGTGGGCCGGACGAGACGGATCGTACCTCGAGGGCCTCTCCCTCGCGGTCGATCCGGAGGCGGGGGAACCGGCGGGTCGGACGGCTGCGCACCGCGAGTCGACCCTCGTCGAGGATCTCGAGGGGAGCGATCCGGACCGGTGGCAACGGCTCGCGCTCGATCGCGGATTCCGCGCGGTCCTGAGCGTCCCGCTGCTGTACGACGAGTTCTATTACGGGACGGTGACGATGTACGCCGATCGGCCGGGAGCGTTCGACGAGCGAACGCAAGCGATCTGCGAGCACCTCGCGACGGTCGCCGGGTACGTGATCACGGCCATCGAACGCAAGCGTGCGCTTGTCAGCGACAGTGTCACCGAACTCGACGTCGCCGTCCCCGCCGAATCGGATCCGTTGACGTCGCTCGCCCACCGTCTCGACGGCCGGATCGACGTCCGAACCGTCGTCCCGCGTTCGTCCGGTGGGATCACGGTGTTCTGTACGATCGCGGACGCGGACGAGACGGCGATCCGGGACGCCGTGGCCGAGATCGACGCCGTCGAGCGGTCCCGGTTCGTCGGTGACCGGGCGCGCGAGGCACTCGTCGAACTGGTCTGTTCCGGCGATACCGTCGCGGAGACGCTCGCGGATCACGGGGGTATCCTCAGATCGATTTCGCCGAGCGAGTCCCAATCACGGCTCGTGATCGATCTCTCGAGTACCGTCGACGTGCGGTCGTTCGTCGGCATGCTCGATCGGAAATTCTCGGGCGCGGAACTGACTGCGCGTCGCGAACACGACCGGGTGACGCGTCTCGATCGGTCGTTCGACGCCGAACTCCGAGATCGGCTCTCCGAGCGACAGTTGCGAACGCTGGAGACGGCGTACTACAGCGGGTTCTTCGAGTGGCCGCGGGAGAGTACCGGCGAGGACGTCGCCGACTCCCTCGGGGTCTCACAGCCGACGTTTAGCCGTCACTTCCGGCTGGCACAGCAGAAGCTGTTCACGCTCCTGTTCGAGGAACTGGATGGAACGGCCACCGACGAGGAATTGGGTGGGACTCCCACCGACGGGGAGTGAGCGAGGAGACGGCCACCGATGGAGAGTCGTTCGGGAGACGGCCACCGTCGAGGAATTGGGCGAGACGACCACCGGGAGAAAGGGGCTCGTCGATCCCCGGAGAGCAGCATCCGGTCCGAGTAGTACCGTCTTACCGGTCGGAAATGCGGGGTAAGTCGGGATTTCCCCGCGTCGAAATCGGCGCTTCGTCCGCGTCGTAACGCGTCGGATAGTCGACCGATGAATAGGTATTGATGCCAGTGCGGTGAACGATTCCGTATCTAGCGTCTACGATCATGTACTCTGACTCTAAAGGGGCAGTTAATGAGTGAGTTCGTGGTAAGCCAGTCTTACACCGGCCGTTCATCCGGACGGCGGATGTTCCTGTGAGCATCGAGATCGTCGACGCCGAGCACAGCGCCTCGGCGGAACGGTCCGAGGTCCGTTCGGTGGCCGAGGGTGGCATCGTCGCGCAACTCCGTCTCGACCACCCGGAACTGTTTCTGCAACCGACCCTTCGCCGGGAACCGAACGTGACGGTCGAACCGGACTACTGGACCACGATCGAGACGGGCCGAACGCTCGTCTTCGTCACCGCGTACGGTTCCGACGGCGACTTCGATCGATTCGAGACCGGCCTCAAGACGGACCCGACCGTCTCCGATCCGGTCTGCGTCGATCGCTACCCGGATAGGCGAATCTACCGCGTCGAACTCGCCGACCGAACGACCCGTATCGTGTCCAAGACCGCCGAGTTCGACGGGCGACTCCTCGACTGTTGCAGTAGCCGCGACGGCTGGCTGGTGCAACTCCGGTTCCCGGATCGGGACGCACTCGTGGACTTCAACGGGTTTTGCCGCGACCAGGACGTGTCGGTCGCGGTCGAACACCTGCGCGTCTCCGACGATCAGGACGACGGCGTCGTCGCCCTGACGGAGAAACAACAGGAGTTGCTTACCGTCGCCCACGAGGAGGGGTACTTCGACGTTCCCCGGGGAATCTCGCAGGACGAACTGGCCGATCGGCTCGGCGTCTCGAAGTCGGCGGTCTCCCAGCGACTCCGGCGGGCGATCGGCGCGCTCTGTGCGTCGTCGCTGTCCACCCGGTAACGGATTCCGTATCGTCAGCCGATCGAGACGGGAGAGGGGAACGAGACCGAGACTGTCGCGTCACGCGGGCCAGACCGAGACCGTCGCCACGCTGTCCCGCGTCGGTCGCGACGTGCGACGGTCCTTCTGTGCGACCGATCTGCGACGAATCGCCTGTGCGATCGATCTGCGACGATCCGTCCGGTGTGGCTGTGCGTATCCGAGCGAAAAACGAACGACCGTCGGGGCAGAAAACCAGGGACGGAGTCGCGTCCGCGAATTATTAGTCTTCTGATTCGTCGTCTTTCATCGAGCCGAGCTTGGAGACGAGTTCGTCCGTGGTGACGTCGGACTCGAAGGACATCTGTCCATCGTGGTCGTTCTCGTGGACGTTGACTGCCTCTACGTCGTCCTCGTCGTCCGCCGACTGTTGCTGTTGTTCGGACTCGTCGTAGCTACCAAAACCCATACAGACACGTGCAATCCCGACCGCTAAAGGCGTGCCGGTTCGGTAGTGCTCTGTGATTCTCCCACGTCCGAATCCGATCGCCGATCCGCAGTACCGGCCACCGCCCGACGACGCGAACTGCGGGGCTACCGATCGAACTCGGGGACGCCCCGTCGTAGCCGGATCGCGATGGTCGGTTCCGGCGGCAACTCGGCGAATCGCTTCGGGTGGTCGTCGAGTTCGCCGTGCCAGCCGACGCCACCGCGGCGAGATGGTGAGGGTGCGGTCGTCGTCGGTCCGGTCCCGAAGCCTCGCCACGAGTTCCCGCCAGTCCGATCGGGTCGAACCCGGCCGCGACGGCCTCCGCGACGAGTCCGAACGGCGAACTCGTCGGCAGACGATGGCCGTCCGGCTCTCACAGTGTGTGATCCACTACGAATGCGCCCGAAGAGTAGCGACTACTGGTCGTGTTTCCGGGAAAAATCGAAAATAAGTGAGTGCTTGTGCATCTACGGTGGAACGATCGGTCGGAATCGATCGTGCCGATCGATCCTCCGAATCGCTGGCGGGATGGATTCGACTCACCGTGTTTCGCCCATATCTTCGGTTCGTCCGGTGATACCGCTCGTTCGGCGGTCCGTACGCGAAACGTTGGGACAACATACTGCGTACTGTCGACCGCGAGTGACGAGATAGTCGCGTGAATTCGGGAAGAACTGAACGTTTCGCCCGAAAACTAGCTAGAACGTATCACTGTGTCCGTCTCGTTTTCGGCCCGGTGGGACTGCGAATCTCCCGTATTACTCGGTAGCTACGGCCGCTGGTAGCCCGTCTATAGTAATGGATTCGTACCTGCTTCCCTGTAGCATGTCCGTGTACCGGTTGCCGTCTCGACGGCTCGTCACGGACGATCAACTGACCATGACACGACCACGATTGTCACGGGCGATGGTTCCATATCGACAGCTCCACGTCTCTCCACGCGCCGATCTCGATTCGATAACTGACCGTTCTCGACGGGCCACCGACCCCACGGCGGGCGGGTGGTAAGTCCCGATGTGTGGAATTATCGGCCGGGTGGGGACCGGCAACGCTATCGAGACGCTCCTGTCGGGACTCGAGAACCTCGAGTACCGTGGCTACGACTCCGCCGGGGTCGCCGTCCAGAACGGCTCCGGGATCGACGTCCAGAAACGCTCCGGGAAGGTCGAAGAACTCAAAGCGTCGATCGACGACCGCCCGATCGAGGGGGAGGTCGGAATCGGGCACACCCGCTGGAGCACGCACGGCCCGCCGACCGACGAGAACGCCCACCCCCACACCGACGGGACCGAGGACGTGGCTGTCGTCCACAACGGGATCATCGAAAACTACGCCGAACTGAAAGAGTGGCTCGTCACCCGGGGCCACGAGTTCACCAGCGACACCGACACCGAAGTCATCCCGCATCTCGTCCAGTACTATCTCGACGAAGGGCTCCCGAACGAGGCGGCCTTCCGGCGAGCGATCGACGACCTCGAGGGGAGTTACGCCATCACAGCGATGCTCTCCGGCGAACACGTTCTCTACGCGGCACGGCAGGGCTCACCGCTGGTCGTCGGCATGGAGGAGGGCGAGTACTTCCTCGCGAGCGACGTGCCGGCCTTCCTCGAGTACACCGAGACCGTCGTTTACCTGGAAGACGGCGACGTCGTGATCGTCGACGAGGACGGCGTCGAGTTCACCGATCTCGACGGAAATCCCGTCTCGAGAGAGCCGGAAACCGTCGATTGGGACCCGGAACAGGCCGGCAAGGGCGAGTACGCTCACTTCATGCTCAAGGAAATCCACGAACAGCCGACCGCGCTGGCCCAGGCGATCGAGGGCCGGATCGATCCCGGGACCGGCCGGATCGCCCTGGAGGACTTCGAACCCGGAACGTTCGAGGGAATCGAGAGCGTCCAGCTCGTCGCCTGCGGCACATCCTACCACGCTGCCCGCTACGGATCGCTCGCCCTGAACGGGGCCGGCGTCCAGGCGACCGCGCTACTGGCGAACGAGTACAGCGTGTCGGCACCGCCGGTCGACGACGACACGCTCGTCATCGCAGTCACCCAGAGCGGCGAGACGGCCGATACCCTGAACGCCCTTCGACTGGCCGGCGCCGACGGTGCCAAAACGCTCACGCTCACCAACGTCGTCGGGTCGACCGCCGCACGCGAGGCCGACGACGCGCTCTTCATCCGTGCGGGCCCGGAGATCGGCGTCGCCGCGACCAAGACGTTCTCCTCGCAGGCCGTCATGCTCTTGTTGCTCGCCCAGCGACTCGCCGCCGACGTCCGTGGCGAGCCGCGGGCCGATCTCGACGCGCTCCTCCCGGAACTCGCCGCCATGCCCGATCGGATCGACGCGGTACTCGACGCTTCGGCGGCCGATCGGGTCGCCAGGCGCTACGCGGACAGCGAGTCGTACTTCTTCATCGGTCGGGGACTCGGCTTCCCGGTCGCGCTCGAAGGGGCCCTGAAGTTCAAGGAGATCACCTACGAACACGCCGAAGGATTCGCCTCGGGCGAACTCAAACACGGGCCGCTCGCGCTCGTGACCCCGGAGACCCCGGTCTTCGCCATCTTCACCGGCGAAGAGGACGAGAAGACCCTGAAGAACGCCGAGGAGGCCCAGACCCGCGGCGCGCCGGTCGTCGCGGTCTGCCCCGACGACCATCGGGCGGTCGCAGTCGCGGACGACCACCTTCGGATTCCCGAGACGGATTCGGACCTCGCCGGGCTGCTCGCGAACGTCCAGCTCCAGCTCCTGTCGTATCACGCGGCGGATCTCCTCGATCGGCCGATCGACAAGCCACGGAACCTCGCGAAGAGCGTCACCGTCGAGTAGCGATCGTCCGGGAGGGTTTGTGCGATTCTCCCTGCTCCCAAGGCTCCCGGTTCCCTCTCATCGCGTATCCGTGGCCGATACCGGCGCGAAACGCGGGTTCGGATACCGATCGAGGACGAGTCATCGAGGCCGAAGGACCACGGGACCACCCCCATAGTCCCGGATCCACACGGCCCCGGTGACGACTCGCACTCGAACGACCTCGGAATCGTACCTGGAGGGGCAGTGGCGATCGAACAACGTGTGGTACCGATCGATTCCCTCCAGTTTGACTAGCTATTCCGGATCTTATAAACCCCACACTTGATAACTACGGCCATGCCAGCACGAGTCACGCGACCGGGCTCGCGACCGATCGCGGGGTTCGGATGTCGGATCGCGCTGGCGATCGCTACCGATCGCGGTCGACGACCTCGCCAGGGCGGGTCGTCGACCCGGCCGAGAGTTTCAGCCCGGGCGTGAGACTGGTGTTGATCCCGGTCTTGACGCCGTCACCGACGACGACACCGAACTTTCGTCGGCCGGTCGAGACGCGGTCTCCTTTCACGGTGAATCGGACGTCCCCGTCGTCGTGTCGCAGATTTGCGACGGTCGTCCCCGCACCGAAGTTCACGTTCCTGCCGAGGATGCTGTCACCGACGTACGAGAGGTGGTTGACGGCGGCACCCGGGGAGAGGATGCTGTTTTTCACTTCGACGCCGTTGCCGACCGACGCGTTCCGGTCGATCAGCGTCGCCCCGCGAACGTAGGCGTTCGGCCCGACCGACGCGCCCGATCGGACCAGGGCAGGGCCCTCGATCACGACGCCCGGTTCGATCGTCGCACCCGGTTCGACGACGACGTCTCCCTCGAGGTGGGCCGCGTCGCTCACCTCGCCGGCGATTCGCCGGTCGAGTTCGCCGAGTTTCCACTCGTTCGCTTCCAGCAGTTCCCACGGTCGGCCGACGTCGAGCCACCGATCGAGGGTGATCGGCGTGACGGCGAACTGGTCGACCACCGTCGCGAGGACGTCCGTGATCTCGTGTTCGCCGCGCTCGCTCGCCGGCACGTCGAGCCACTCGGTCGCCCGCTCGGGGAACGCGTACGCGCCGGCGTTCGCGAGGTTCGTCGGTGGATCGGCCGGTTTCTCGACGATGTCCGTGACCGTCCCGTCGGTCGTGCTGAGCACGCCGTAGTTGCGCGGATCCGGTACTTCGACGGTACAGACCGCCGGACAGGCGTCGAACAGGCGTTCGATCGCGGCCGGGTCGTACAGGTTGTCTCCGTTCAGGACCGCGAACGGACCATCGAGCTGGTCGCTCGCGGCCTCGACGGCATCCGCCGTGCCGGCCTGTTCGCGTTGGTCGGCGTAGGTGACCGGGACGCCGCGGTGTTCCGCCCCGAAGTAGTCCCGGACCGCCCCCTGCTCGTAGCCGACGACCAGCACGATCTCGTCCGCACCGGCGTCGATCGCGGCGTCGACCGTGTGCGCGGCGAGCGGTCTGTCCGCAACGGGCAACATCGGTTTCGGGAGCGACTCGGAAAGCGGTCGGATCCGGGTCCCCTGGCCTGCTGCGAGAACGACGGCTTGCATACCGATGGGTGACGGCGATCGGAGGGATTACTATACAGCCACTACTCCCCGGCGTCGATCCCCGGACGTGGGCGGTCTCGATCCGCCACGACCGCTCCGCAGCGTATGGTCTGGATCCGATCGATCATCCTCGGATTGACCGACCCGGTTCGGCGCAGTTCGACCGGTTCCCGATCAGTCGATCGAGCGGGGCCGAGACCCCGTCGACCCGACGTTAAACACGGCGTTACTGTCTATAAATGGTGGATTTCTCGAGATGTGAACCGTAATACTACCGTTTTCTGAATTGTCCCGAACGCCGGTTAATTCGGGTTGAAATGTTCCACTAACTTGCTCGTCGCGAGTTATGCGGTCTATATTAAATACCGTTCTGTGGCAACGCGTTGGTGATGTCGACTGAACCAACCGACGCCAAGTGGACGCCGATGACGTCAGGTCAGCAAACGAGTGCCCCCCGCTGTGTCAACTGTGGGCACCAGGTTACCCGCCAGTTCGCCCGCGTGTTCGGAGACAACCGCGACGTGGTCCACGCCTGTCCCGAGTGTGCGACCTACCGGGAGATGAAAACGTCCGACTTCATTCCGAAAGAACGCCGCTAGCGGATCGATCGACGGATCTCGGATCGTCTGCTCTCTACCGTGCGATCGCGGCGACCTCGTCGGGTTCGAACGGATCGGCCGCCGGCGAGTTCGTGCGGGACGAGTGACGGTGGGGGATGGGGAGTACACAATCAGGGGTTCGGAGTGGCGTCGTATCGTTACCCGTCGGTCGTCGCGGCCTCGCTCGATTTGGTCACGAACTCGGTCGCCGCGTCGAACAACGCGTCGGCGGCGTCCGCCGTTCGCCCTTCTGCAGTCACCCGAACGAGCGGTTGCGTGCCGCTGGCACGGATCAGGAACCAGCCGTCGTCGGTTTCGACGCGAACCCCATCGAGCGTCTCGACGCGGGTGTAGCGCTCGTGTACCCGTGTCCGAACGTCGTTCATCACGGCCGCTTCGCCGGTGACCTCGGCCGAGGTCCGCCGGATGGGATACTGCTCGATCGCGTCCACGAGGTCGGCGAGTGACCCCGCCGAGGTGACCAGTTCGACGAGTTTGCACGCCGCGAGCGGCCCGTCCGGACACAGCGTCTCGTCGGGCCAGATCCACGCGCCGCTCGGTTCGCCGCCGAAAACGACGCCGTCCTCGGTCGTCCGTTCGGCGACGAAGACGTCACCGACGCGGGTCCGCGTGACCGACGCACCCACGGCGTCGAGCGCGTCGTCGACGGCGAGGCTCGTGTCGACGGGTGCAGCGACCCGGTCTCCCTCGCCGGCCACACCCTTCGCAAAGAGCGCGAACAGCACGTCTTTCGGGACGAAGCGGCCGGTCTCGTCGACGGCGAGCAGCCGATCGGCGTCGCCGTCGTGTGCGACGCCGAGGGCGGCATCCGTGTTCGCGACGACCGACTCGAGCGTCTCGAGCGTCTCCCGCGTGGGTTCACTCGGCCGTCCGGGGAAAGACCCGTCCTGGTGGCCGTTCAACGTCTGGACCGTACAGCCGAGGTCGTCGAGCACCGACGCGGTGATCGCCCCCGCACCGTTCCCGAGATCGACGACGATTTGCGGTGATCCGGTGACGTCGACGGCATCCCCGAGCCGGGTAGCGTGGCTTCTCCGGGCCGTCTCTCGGTGTCGCCGGTCACCCAGTTCGTCCCACCTCGCCAGTCGATACTCGTCGTCGCGGACCCGTCGTTCGATCGCGTCCCGCCTGTCCGGACCGAACGCCTTGCCGCTCGGCGTCCAGAGCTTGATTCCGTTGTCGGTCGGCGGGTTGTGCGACGCCGTGACGACGATGCCCGCGTCGGCGTCGAACCTCGATACCGACCGCGCGACGGTCGGTGTCGCCTCGATTCCCACGTCGACGACGTCGGTTCCACACTCGCGGAGTCCCGCGGTGACCGCGTCGGTGAGCAATCGACCGCTGTCACGAACGTCTCGTCCCACGACGACGCGATCGGCCCCGTCGGAGGCGACTGCCCGCCCGACCGCGAGTGCGAGTTCGGCGGTGACCTCGATCCCGACCGGACCGCGGATCCCACTCGTCCCAAACATGCCACCCGCTTCCCGTTCCACTCGCGTTACTATACGGTGCTTACCGGCCCGCCCGAGGAGTGCTCGAGCGACGGGGCCGTACGCGACACTTTCGCCTTCCGGGAGGAAATTTCGGCGCGCTTAGGACGACGGTATGACCGGCTACTGTGAGAGAAATCGTTCACGCGCCCGTTAGCCACGACCTATATTTTTGAACGTTCGTTATCGTATAACCGTCCCAGTCGTCCACGGTTTCGTACGCATGGATTCCGCAGCACCCCCACGCTCGACCGCGGGTTCCGGCACGGGTCGGGCCCGATCGCGCTCGCGACGTGAACCGTCCCGATCGAGTCGCGCCGACGTCGATCGGCCTCGCCGATCGGAGCAACGATGAGCACGTCCGAACACGAGTCCGACGCCGAGGGAAACGCGCCGACCCGCTCGCTCGGCGAGCTACCGCCCAGTTCGAAACTCGTCTACAAGGTCCTCGAGTACGAGGGGCAACTGACACAGGAGGAGATCGCCCGGGAGTCGCGGCTGTGTGCCCGGACGGTTCGCTACGCGCTCGGCAAACTCGACGACGAGGGCCTCGTCGCCAGCCGGGTCTGTCTCGACGACGCCCGGCAGTCCAAGTACTGGATCGAGAAGTGACCGGGCCGATCGAGAATCGATTTCCACCGGACACGAAGGCGAAGGGTGGACTCCCGATCACCGGCGCTTGCGATACGTGTCGATCACGAAATCGATCCCGAACGACCCGGACGTGATGGTGTAGTTCGTCTCGAGCCGCGGGTTGAACTTCGCCTTGTACCGGTTGATGCTCGGTACGCCAGCCCCGACGAGGTCGTACCGCTCGAGTCCCGTTCGGAGCCCGTCCCGCATGACGTGCCAGTCGAGGAGATCGTTGATCGCCACGTCGACGTCCGCGTCCGGCTTGACGCCGCCCTGCCAGCGGTAGCGCGTCCGATCGGATTCGACGACGAGGATCCCCCCGAGAAAGTCACCGTCGACGCGACAGACGTACGGCCGGATCGATCCGTCGGGTAGCGCTTCGTACACCGACTGGGCGAACGCCGCGCTCAAGTGGAACGATCGGCCCTGGTTCTCGTAGCGGCGCTGGACCTGTTCGATGATCCGTGCGACGTCGGCGACGTCACCCTCTTCGATGGCGTAGACGTCGTCGTCGGCGTTGCGCACGTTACTCCGGGCGTCGCCGCTGAATCGGTCGAGCAGGTCGTCCTCGGATCCCTCGAGGTCGACGACGTAGGTGTACTCCGGTTCGACGTCGTACTCGTTCCAGACGAACGGACGGACGTCCTCGAACTCGGCGGCGACGAACTTGGTGTACAGCGGCGAGATTTCCTCGTCGATCCACTCGAGACAGCCGTCGAGAAACCGCCGGATGCGCCGATCGGCCTTCCGTCGCTTGAGTTTGGCGACGTTCAGGACGGACGGACCGAGGTAACACGACCACGACCGCGGTGCGGGGGAGAACACGCCGGTGATCGGCCCCTTCGAGTACTCGAAGATCGGAAAGAGTCCGACGGCCTCCTGTCCCTTGAACCCGGCCAGGAGGTGCAGCGTGGTGCCGGTGTCCTGGGCCTGCAACCGTAGCGCTTCGGCCCGGTAGAACGGGTTCGTCCCGTCCGATCGTTCGACGTAACGGTTCCAATCCGCCGCGTCGTGCCGCGGATCGAGTACTGTTACCTCGACACTCATCGTTACAGGTACCCGAGATCGGACAGTCGATCTTCGACGGCCGCGTCGTCGGTGGCCGTGATCGCGTCCGCGTCGTAGGCCGGATACTCCGTCGTCGAACTCCCGTCGACGATCGGTAACGGTTCGCCGTCCATCGCCGCGTCGACGGCCACGTCGAAGACCGAACAGATCGTCGGCGCGACGTCGAAGATCGACGCGTCGGTGAGCGGGACCGACTCGTCGAACGCCGGCCCGGCGGCAGCGACGACGCCGGTCCGCTTGTGGTTCCAGGGTTCCATCGGCTCGCCGAACCGGTCTTTTTCGAGGTCGGCGGCGATCGCGTTGTCGAAATCGGTCGGTACCGTCACGACGTCCGGGGCCTCGTCGACGTGGGGTCCTTGGAAGACGGTCTCCCTGGGGACGACGGTCTCGAACATCGCCTCGCCGGCCGGCGTTTCGACTGCCGATAGCTCGTCGACGAGTTCCGCCCGAACTCGATCGTACTCCGCTCGCGGAACCTGCCCGTTCGGCTCCCGACCCTCGAGATTGATCCGGACGCCGAGTTCGCTCTTCGATCGTACGTACGCGCGCGAGTTCGGGAAATCGACCTGCTCGCTCGCCGCCCTGAGCACGTCGTTCGGAACGCGCGTGCCGATCGGTTCCTTCAGGCCGATCAGGTCCAGTGCGGCGGCGACTCGCTGGGTCGTCAGCCCCACCGTCGCGGCGACGTTCATCGCTCGCTCGAGGGGGCCCTGATCCCGTTCGCTCGCTTCCTCGCCCTCGAGGAGGTCGTTTTCCCACGCCGTCGACCAGTTCGGCATTCCGTCACCGCCGCTCCGGGCGCTGACGTACCCCCGCTCCCGCAGGAACTCGTTGATCCGGAACTCGTGGCCGTCGACTGTCCCCATTCCGTGATCGCTGACGACCAGGACGTTCTCGGGGTCCGTCTCCGCGATCGTGTCGGCTATCTGTCGATCCACTTCGCTATAGACCGCTTCGATCGCCCGCCTGTCGCCGGGTCGTTCGTGGAAGACGGAATCCGTGAGCTGGAACTGGAGGAACCCGAAGTCCGGTTCGAACCGGTCACAGAGATACCTGAACGCAGCGCCGCGGTCCGCGAGCGTTCGTTCGTAGCTCTCGAGCGATCGGTCGGGTTCGGGACCGCTCCGGGGGTAGACCCGGTAGTCGCCGCAGGCCTGTTCGACCTCCGCGAGGATGCCCTCGGGGTGACAGGCCGGTTCCTCGGGTGCCGTCAGTCCGGGGATCAGTGCGCCGTCGAACTCGCGTGGCGGATGAGTGACCGGGAGGTTGACGACGACGCTGCTGTGTCCGTGGTCGCTCAACAGTTCCCAGATCGCGCGTTCCCGAACGTACGTCGAATTGACGACGTCCCAGTCGTAGCCGTCGAACGAGAGAAAGTCGTAGACACCGTGTTTGCCGGGGTTTTTCCCCGTATACAACGACGGCCACGCGCTCGCCGTCCACGGTGGAATCTGTGACTCGAGCGGGCCGCTCGTCCCCCCGTCGAACAACCGCCGGACCGTCGGCATCACCCCCGACTCGAACAGCGGCTCGAGTACCGGTCGACAGCCGGCGTCCAGCCCGAGTACGAGGAGCCGAAGGTCGCCGTCGTCCGTCGCACGTTCCATGGGCGGGTGGTGCGTCCGTTCGGGCTTTGTTATGCAACCGCTTGGAGTCGGTGTATGATCTCGCTTCGCGTTCGACGCCGACAGCCGAGATCGCCGCAGCGAGACTGCTAGACCGTGCCTGTCGATACCGGTGACAGTTCACTATACTGTCTGTCGACGACCCTCACGACGTCGTGGCTGTATCGACGTTCCGATCGGCTCACTGCGGCCGACTGCCGGCACGTTCTCGAGTCGTTCGCCTTCGACGTGCTCGATCGCAACGGCCGGCTCCGGGGATCGATCGACGCGATCCTGCCGGACAGCGTGACGTCGCCGGTTCCCGGACCGGCGGAGCGATACGAGGCCGGCGAAGCCCCCATGTCGAAGCTCTCGGCGTCCGTGGTCGACGACGCGGATCCGCTGGCAATTCGCCGCGCTCGTCGTGACAACTACCTCGCGTGGCGACGGGTTCTCCGATCACGCGACGGCGTCGAAATCCCGTACGAGACCCCGTTTCCCGGTATCTGTCCGCAAGTCTTTCCAGTGCGTGTGACGGAGCCCGGGCGATTCTTCCCACGCCGCGAGCGCTGTGGCGTCTCGAACGTCACGCCGTGGCCGCGGTTATCGCCGATCGTGATCGCGGATTCGCAGTACAGCACCGCGACACGGTCGGCGCGGGAGGTCGTCCTCCCGGTCTCCCAGTACGTCGATCCGGCGACGATCGAATCGGTCGGAAAGCGACTCCCCTGAGAGCGCGATCGCCATCGCGGCCCCTCAGTCCCCGGCGACGGCCGACCTGAGTTTCGATCGGGCCGTCTCGCTCAGCGTGTAGGTTCGTTCGGCGGGCCGATCGAGGACGGACTCGGTCCGGAGTTCCGAGAGCAAACTCTGGACGGCGACCGGCGACCGGCCGACGCTCCGTGCGACCGCTTCCGACTCGAGCGGGCCCGATCGGGCGAGTTCGGTCACGATTTCCCGCGCCGTCGGCTTCGAACACTGCGAATTATCGCAGGCGCGGGTGATCCTGTCGTCGAGCCACGTCGGTCCGAATTCGACGCGGCCGTTCGTGTCGGCGTCCGCGACGAGGATCTCCCCCTCCGGGTTCGACTCGTCGACGTTCGCGTATCCGAACTCGTGATCCTCACCGGCGGCCTGCACGATCCTGTCCTCGGTCGGCGCGGATTCGGATCCGTTCCCGGAGTCACGCTCCGCTTCGTCGAGGCGCTCGCGAAGCCGTTCGTTCACCGAACTGAGTCGAGCGACTTCCGCTGCGAGGTCGTCGATCCGGTCGTCCCGATCGGCGAGTTTCGCTTCGAGATCGTCACGTTCGGCTTCGAGGTCGTCACGTTCCGCCTCGAGGTCGGCCAGTTCGTCGTGGAGTCGGCGCCGATCCTGGTCGGTGTTCGGGAGGTGGGTCTGGACGGTCTCGGGCCGCGTCAGTGCGTCGGCCATCTGCTTCGCTGCACTCGAGACGTCCCGCGCGGACTCGAGTTCGTCCTCGAGTGTTTCGATGCGTTTCTCTTTCTTTTCGAGTTCGTTTTCCAGTTCGACGATCCGGTTTTCCTCCCGTTCTTTCCGCTCGGAGATGTCCTGTAGATCCCCGACGAGGGCGTCGGAGACGGACTTGAGTTCGGGCCGTTCGAAGTCGTCGAGTCCCGGGGTGGCACCGGCGTCGAACGTTCGCTTCCGGCGAAACTGCACCTTTCGGACGTCGACTTCGGTCCAGTCGGTCTGGACGAACGCCTGTCCGTCGTTCAGGTCCGAGACGAGTTCCGAGTACTCGGTGTCGATGATCCGACCGACGACTTTCGTGTCGTTGTCCCACGTCAGCCGGTGCCAGACGAGCCAGTTCGCCTGCGTGATGAAATCCTTTTTGACGTCCGCTGGTCGCTGGCTGATCCCGAGGATCCCGAGTCCGTGTTTGCGTCCGCGTTTGCTGATCTTGATCAGGAGTTTTCCGGTTTCGCCGACGCCGCCGCCTTCCGGAATGTACTCGTGGACTTCCTCGACGATCAGCAGGAACGGTTTCTTCAGCTTCTTCTCCTTGACGAACAGTTGTCGCGCGATCTTCCGGAGGAGTTCGTCGGCCACCTCCTCGTCGAGGTAGCCCGAGACGTCGAGGATGACGGGGACGTTCTCCTCGAGCGCGAGCGTCGCCATCTGTTCGGCGTGTTCCGGCCCGATCTGGATGTCACACTCTTCGTCGGCCCCCGCGTGGAGCATCTCGTACTCCTCTTTGAGTCCGTAGTACTCGCCGTCGGTGTCGACGATCAGCAGGGGGTATCCCGCGTCGAGCAACTCTTCGGCCAGGACGGAGGCCGTGTTCGACTTTCCCGACCCCGACTTCCCGGTGACGAATCCGCGACCGGTCAGAATCTCGACGACGGGGAGGTACAGATCGGTTCCGACGGCGCTCTCGCCGACGTGGATCTCCCGCTGCTCGCTCACCGCTTCCCCACCCCGGTTGGGAGCGACACGTTCATACTATCAATACAGTTCGATCACGTGACCTTGAATATTGGCCTCGGTTCGACGGCGGCGTTCGGAGACGGTTGCCGGAGTACGGCGTGACGTTCGCTACGAGATTTGCGCCCGAAAACGCACGCCTCAGTCCTGGTATCGGCCAGATTAATCCGAGGTTTGCTGGACGAAAAGCGACACCACCCGTCCATAACTGCGTCCACAGGCCGATCGACAACTCGATACCGATCGCTCCGGGTCACATCCGGTCGACGAATCCGTGATCCGACTCGACGACGAGCGGTGCCGGCTGTACGCAACTGTTGATCCGGACGCAACCGACCGACTCCAGCACGGAACCGGCGTATCCGAACACGATCGATCCCACGGGGCGAACCTTCATACCGGATGCGATACAATAACCATACATGAACTGCAGGGTTGTCGTCGAAGCTGCCGTGCCGGTATTCGACGTCGAGACGGAGGACGAGGCGATTCGGATCGCCATCTCGAAGACGGGCGAGATGTTGAACCCTGACCTGAACTACGTCGAGATCAACATGGGCGAGCGGACCGCTCCATCGGGAGAGGAACTCCCGCCCGCGTTCATCGCCGCGGACGAGGCGCTCGTCGCCCTCGAACTCGAGATGACCGTCTTCAACGTCGAGCGCGAGGAACACGCCTCGCGCATCGCACGCAAGGAGATCGGTCAACGGCTCGAAAACATCCCGCTCGAGGTGACGCAAGTCGATGTACTGGAGGACGAAGACGACGAGGACGAAGACGAAGAGACGACGTCGTCAGCCGACGCCGACTCGACCGACACCCCTGACACCGGTTCCGAGGACGACGAAACGGCGTCGAACGACGAGGGTGACGAGGACGACGAGATCCTCCCCGAGTTCGAAGACCTCGTCGAGTAACTGCTCGTTCTCCCGTCGAGACGGCAAGACGACACCGTCGTTTCCACGTTCGCGAACGGATCTGCAGTGACGTTCTCTGGCGACGATATCCGATGACACCGCTGGCGACTGTCGTGGCTCACCCGTCGACGGACGATCGGCGACCGGCGACCGGTGTCCGGTGACGGGTCGATATTCGGCAGGAGCAAGCAGAGGTGCGATATTCGAACGGGAGATCCAATTCCCAGCGTGAGAGAGACGGCTCTCGCCGATCTGTGTCGGGCCGGAGGATACGACGGTAGACTCAGTCTGCGGTTGCGGCGACGGCTTCCTGCTCCCCCTCTCGCATGTTCGTCGTGATTCCCCCTGCGAGTGCAAAAACAGCAGCCTTGTGATCAGTTTTCGATTTGTGAATCGATGTCGGTCGAATACCGCGCGACTCGTACTCGTCGAGGTCGATCTGACAATCGTTCCACTCTGCACACTGGTTCGATACCTCCGCAAGAAGGCCGTGAAGGTGAATGAGCTCCTGCTTCTTCATAACCATCCAATCCTACCCACTGCAGGGTTATATTATTATCTTGAGTCGCGTTAACACGGCCCCTTTCTCCGAATACTGGTGTGTCAACGCTCGGGAGCGAGCGAAGGGGCCACCTACCCGAACTGATCGACCGTCACGTCGCCGTTGTAGTCCGATATTACTCTCGTAAGGTCGGCTTTCTCCGCAATTTCTGACACTGGACCGTCGGAGAGTTAAACCGTCGCTACCCTGGGAACGACAGCGAGACGGAACGGTGATCGGCGACGCGGTTAGCCGAGCTGTTTCAACGTCTGGAGGTCACGGTCCGTCCGCATGAACTCGGACGTCCGGCGCGAGGCGTGACAGTTCGGGCAGTGAAACATTTCGGCGGGCGTGGGGAGTTCGTCCGGAGAAGTCTGCCAATCTTTCGCACATTCTGGACACAACAGTTGAATAGTCGTTTCGTCCATGTTATCGATGTGCACACGGGACGGCAAAAGCTTTGTCGCGCGTTCGAGTGTGACGGCACGAAAATTACCGCCGATCGGATGACAGACGACCTGCTGTGTCGGGAGTACCGGGCCTTTAGGCCGGTGCGGCGGTATCCGAGGCCTCGAGCAGTTCCTTGTACCGGTTGCGGATGGTAACCTCGGAGATGCTCGCGACTTCGCTGACGTCGTTCTGGGTGACCTTCTCGTTGGTCAGCAGGGCTGCGGCGTAGACCGCCGCGGCGGCGAGGCCGACCGGCGACTTGCCGCTGTGGACGCCCTTCTGTCGGGCCGACTCGAGCAGTTCGCGGGCCATCCGCTCGGTCTCGTCCGAGAGGTCGAGGTCGCTGACGAACCGGGGAACGTAGTGTTCCGGATCGGCCGGCTTGACCTCGAGTCCGAGTTCGCGGATGATGTACCGGTACGTGCGGGTCAACTCCATCTTGTCGACGCGGCTGACGGCCGAGATCTCGTCGAGGCTCCGGGGCGTACCGGCCTGTCGGGCGGCGGCGTACAGCGACGCCGTCGCGACGCCCTCGATCGACCGGCCCGGGAGGAGATCCTCCTCGAGCGCGCGGCGATAGATGACGCTCGCGGTCTCGCGGACGTTCTCGGGGAGGCCGAGCGCGCTGGCCATCCGATCGATCTCGCCCAGCGCCTGTTTGAGGTTGCGCTCCTTGGAGTCGCGGGTGCGGAACCGCTCGTTCCAGGTGCGCAGGCGCTGCATCTTCTGACGCTGGCGACTCGAGAGCGCGCGGCCGTAGGCGTCCTTGTCCTGCCAGCCGATGTTCGTCGAGAGCCCCTGGTCGTGCATCATGTTCGTCGTGGGAGCCCCGACGCGGCTCTTCTCGTCCTTCTCGGCGGCGTCGAACGCGCGCCACTCCGGCCCGCGATCGATCTCGTCCTCTTCGACGACGAGACCACAGTCTTCACAGACCGTCTCGGCGTGCTCCGAGTCCGAGACCAGACGGCCGCCACACTCCGGGCACTGCTCCTGCTCGGTGGACCGCGCCGTCGTTTCCTCTTCTCGGTCCGCCTCTTCCTCGTCCGTATAGGTTCTGATGGTCGTATCTGTCATGGTATATCGGGTGGGTTACTCGGGGCTCCCGGGTGGGGTAACCAGAAGAAACCCGGTCGCCTCAGCTAACATATCGTTAGGCCGTAAGGCATATAAAGATTTCGCCTACTTTATAAACTACTCGCCTTTGTTGGTATATATGTTTTGGTTATATTGGTATTAATCGTGTAGATTGTCCCGGCGGTGACTCACGGGGAGCCGTCTACGGTGAACAGGTGGCCGTCCGTCGGCACGTCGAACAGGCCGACGCGCGCACCGGCATCGAGCCAGGCGTGCCCGTAGGAAAACGACGCCAGGGCGTTGACGAGGTCGTCGTTCTCCCGGAAGTGGTTCCCGTCGGACAGGTAAGACTCGGCCATCTCCCGGCAGTCGGCGGCCGCCGCCGCCATCGGCGTTCCCTCGGGTGGTGCGATCGTCGCTTCGTCGAGCGCCTCCGCGAGTAACCGCCCGTAGCGATCCGTTTTCTCGTCTATGTCCGCGGCCATGTTCGGCACTCGTCGGTCAGCCCCGTAAGTCCGTCGTCGAGACCGGGCACTTTCCTCAGTGACTGTCGAACCCGCTTTAGCCGGTGGATAGGTTTCAGCCATGCCGACGTACCGGTCGTGAATGCGACTGATTCAGGTGCTCGTCCCGAATTGCAAACGGGACGAGGCGCTCCGGGCACTGGACCGCGAGGACATCGACTACGTCCGGACGGACGAACACAGCGACGATCTCGACGCCGAACTCGTCACGTTCCCGGTCCCGACGCAGGCCGTCGAACACGTTTTGACGTCGCTACGCGAGGTCGGCATCGACGACGACTTCGTGATCGTCTCCTCGATCGAGACCGCTCGCACGCCTCAAATCGAGACCCTCGAAGAACGGTTCGTCAACGGAACGGAAGCCGACGACAGCATCGCACCCGAGGAGATTCGTTCGCGTGCGATGAATATGACGCCCGGCCGACCCACCTACTACGCGATGACGCTGTTGAGCGCGCTCGTCGCGACCGCCGGTCTGTTGCTCGATTCGCCCGCGATCGTCGTGGGATCGATGGTGATCGCCCCACAGGTCAGCGCCGCACTGACCGGGACCGTCGGCCTCGTCCTGAACGATCGCCGGATGTTCCTCGACGGCCTCTCGTCGCTGGTAGTCGGCCTCGTCGTCGCCGTCCTCGGGGCCTTCGCGTTCTCGTGGCTGATTCGCTCCGGCGGGATCGTCCCGGTGACGATCGACATCACGGCCATCGCCCAGGTGCAACAGCGGATCTCGCCGGAAGTACTCTCGCTGCTCGTCGGCGCTGCCGCCGGTGCTGCGGGCGCGTTCGGACTCGCGACGGCGATCCCCGTGTCGCTGGTGGGCGTGATGATCGCTGTCGCGCTGATTCCCGCCGCTGCAGCGGTCGGGATCGGACTGGCGTGGGGCAACGCCGGCGTCGCGATGGGTGCGTTCGTCCTGCTCGCGGTCAACGCGACGTCGATTCTGCTGGCCGGACTCGCCGTCTTCTGGTACCTCGGCTACCGACCGGAAGGCTGGATGGGCGGGAACCTCCGGGCGAACGTCGCGCGCGATCGGATCGGAACGCTCGCCGTCGTTCTCGTCCTCGGGGCCGTCGTTCTCGTCGGTGGGGGTCTCGTCCTCGGGCAGCACGTCGCCTTCGAGAACGCCGCCAACGACGAGGTCCGGACCGTCCTCGACGAGGACGTGTACGACGACCTCACGCTCGTCGAACTCCGGACCGAGTTCCACGACGGGGGAACAGCGAGCGACGAAACCGAAGTGACGATCGTCGTTCGACGGCCCGCGGACGTGCCGTACCCGACGCTGGTGACGAGCCTCGAAGCGGCGCTCGAGGATCGAACCGGCCACACCGTCTCGGTGGTCGTCGAGTACGTCGAGGGGTCGACGTCCCCGGACGGGGACGCTACCCCGTCGTAGCAATCGGGAGAGGTTGCTGAGAACGCAAGCGGTTTAGGCCCAGTTTCCCAATGCATGGGCATGAACGACCAGCCCCGCGTCGAGATCTATACCAAGGACGACTGTCCCTATTGTGACAAGGCGAAGTCCCTCTTCGACAGCAAGGGAATCGAGTACGAGGAGTACAACGTCACTGGCGACGACGAGCGCTTCGAGGAGATGGTCGAGCGGGCCGACGGCCGGAAGACCGCTCCCGAGGTCTTCATCGACGACGAACTGATCGGCGGCTGGGACGACACCTGCGAACTCGAGGAGACGGGCGAACTCGACGAGAAGTTGGGCATCGCGGACGGGAGCGGAGACGAGGTCGAACACCGAAAACTGATCATCGCGGGAACCGGGATCGCCGGCCTCACCGCAGCGATCTACGCCGGCCGCGCGAACAACGAGCCGCTGGTCATCGAGGGCGACGAACCCGGCGGGCAACTCACCCTCACGACCGACGTCGCGAACTACCCGGGCTTCCCCGAGGGGATCAGCGGTCCCGACCTCGTGAACAACATGAAAGAGCAGGCCAGGCAGTTCGGCGCCGAACTCGAGAACGGAATCGTCGAGTCGGTCGACGCCTCGTGTCGGCCGTTCCGCGTCGAGTTGACCAACGGCGACGTCTACACCGCCGACGCACTCATCGCCGCGTCGGGCGCGAGCGCGCGGACGCTCGGGATCCCTGGCGAGGACGAACTCATGGGCTACGGCCTCTCGACGTGTGCGACCTGTGACGGCGCGTTCTTCCGCGGCGAGGACATGCTCGTCGTCGGCGGCGGCGACGCCGCCATGGAGGAAGCGTCCTTCCTCACGAAGTTCGCCGACACCGTCTACATCGCCCACCGACGCGAGGAGTTCCGCGCCGAGGACTACTGGGTCGATCGCGTCCACGAGAAGGTCGAGGAGGGCGATATCGAGATCATGAAGAACACGGAACTGATCGAACTCCACGGCTCCCAGGAGGCCGGCGTCGACTCCGTGACCCTCGTCGAGAACGAGAAGGGCCACCCGACCGATCGGCTGGACGACCCCGAGACCAACGAGTTCGAGTTCGACGTCGGTGCCGTCTTCCTCGCCATCGGCCACACGCCGAACACGGAGTACCTCGAGGGCACCGGGGTCGAGATGGACGAGGAGGGCTACCTCCGCACCCAGGGCGGCGACGGGGGCGGCCAGACGGAGACCGACGTGCCCGGCATCTTCGGCGCCGGTGACGTCGTCGACTACCACTACCAGCAGGCGGTGACCGCCGCCGGCATGGGGAGCAAGGCCGCACTCGACGCCGACGAGTACCTCGAGGACCTCGAACGGGCGAGTTCGAGCAGCGAGGCCGAGCCCGCCGCTGCAGACGACTGACGACGACCGACTACTCCTCCGTCCAGCGATCGGCGAGCAGCGCCGCGATCACGACGCCGAAGGTCAGGGCGGACGACGCCCCGAGAACGGGATCGTCGAACGCGAGCACGAACGCCACACCGATCAGCCCCCCGATCGGCAACCCGATACCGAGCGCTTTGACGGTTCGTTCCGCCCGTTCGTTCATCCCACCACCCGCTCGATCGGATCGGTCTGCCAACCCAGCACGGACGTACGTGTGCCGTCCCGAGGCTTCAGTATACTGATCGCGACCGCACACCGAGTGCGTCGTGATCGATCTCTCGGCCACGCGATCAGGAGCGCCGCCCGCGGCCGACTCGAGGGCCTCCAGATCCGGCGCGGCCCGACCACCGGTCCGCGATACGGAGGGCGCCGAGAACGGGGACGAGCGCTCCGATCGTATCTCAAGCCCTCGAGCGATCGTAAGAGTCCCCGCGAGCGTCCGTAAGAGTCGACGATCGATGTGCGACGCGGAGACGGGCCCGGTGTCAGGTGTCGCGTTGTACGAACTCGCCCGAACAATCGTACTCGATCAGCTGGTACTCGGTGACGTCCGGGGCTTCGTCGTACGGGCCGGATCGATCCGACATGCCGTAGACGGTGAGGGTCTCGACGTTCGTCTCGTGGGTCCTATTCCAGCGCTCACAGAGGTAGTTCGCGAAGTACGATCGATGGTTCTCGTTGTCGGCGTACCGCATGTTCGACACGTACTTTCGCTCGCGCGCGGTGTCGTAGGTCGTGTCGACGTTCGGGGGCCGATCCCAGTCGACTTCCGAGTCGTGCAGGACGTCGACTTTCGACCCGTCTTCCAGTTCACCCGGAACGACGAGCCACTGTGCCGTCGAGGTCGGGTTGGGCGCGAACATCCGCCAGCTCTGATCGGCTTGCAGCGTGTCGAGGATCTCCGCTCCCGGATCGGGGACTTCGGTGTAGCCGACCGCCTCCCCGTTCGAGAGAACGACGAGGACGAGCAAGAGCCACGGGATCACCGTCGCGAACAGGACGCGACCGCGAGCGGCGACGGCCGAGAGCGACGGCGCTCGCGGACGATCCACGTCCGGAACGTCGAATTCGGGGACTGCGAGAACGGGTACCGTGGTCTGGAGTCGCTCAAGGGCCCGACGAAGGGGTGCAGCGATCCCGAGTCGCGCCGACACGGCGACGGCGCCGTCCCAGGCGCGAGGCGGGTAAAACAGCAGCAGGCCCGCAACGACGATCAGGGGGAACAGATCGATCCGGAGCGTGACGAGCATCCCGAGGTGCATCCCGGCGAACAGCGACGCGATCGCCGCCCGCCCGAATCCGGTCAGAAGGAGCAACAGCGGGGACAGGAGAATGAGCCCCATCCACGCGTACGTGAAGGCGCGCAACAGCAGGACCTGGTCCGCGAGGACGTTCCCGAGCAGAAACGTGAAGTGATCGGCCTGGAAGATGTAGACGACCGCCTCTCCCGCCATCCACTCGTCACTCTGGGTCTTGTGGATGGCGTTGGTCACGTACATGAGGAGGACCTGCAGGAGGACTGCCATCGTCCCCACGGACACCACGGTCGGACTCTGCCGATCCCGATCGACCCGCCGCGCGTCGACCGCCCACCGCGACCCGAGGGGCAGGAAGATCCCCCAGAAGAGGAGCATCCGGAATAGCACGTCACCGCCGTTGATGATCATCGGGTTTCGAAGGTGCAGCGAGATCAGCAGGACCCACGAGACGATCGTCGCGATCCGCGTTCGATAGCCGACGAGCAGCGCGACGGCGACCACTCCTGCGACGCAAAACAGGAGCGCCTGCACCCACGCCTCACCCGAGATCGCGTGCAGGGAGTAGGAGTAAAGCGGCGAGTAGTCCGAGTACAGCGCTTCGCGCGGGAGCACGCCCGCGTCCGTGTAGAAGGTCTCGAGCTTCCGCGCCCGTCGGAGGAGGTCGACGAGCAACAACGCGCCGAGCGCGATTCGAAACGCCGCGAGGGCTCGCCGATCGATCTCGAATCGACGCTGGACGCCCGCCGCGAGTCGGTCCAGGCCGTTCGTGATGCGATTCCGTACGGTTGAGCGTCGTTGCCGATCCGGTGTCATTGTGTTGAGAGTCCGTCTGTCACGACTCTCGGGCAGATCGGTATAAGCTTGTTGAACGGTGAAACGATCGTTTCACGAACCGCGGGACCGCCGCTTCCGTCCGGACGGCCGTTCGAACCGATCGATCGCTGCCGAGCCGTCACGAGCGTATCGACCGTCGGCGCCTCCGATGGACGGTCGGTCGCGGCCGATCGGACGGCCGGTCGTCGATCGTCGTCACGGGACGTCGGTTCCTCGCGCCGAGTCGCTTCGTTGCGCCGAAGAGCGTCGAGGAGCGTCGATCGTGGCGGGCGGCGTGGCCGTCGCTGGCCGGTGTAGTCGCCGATAAAAATGAAATCGCAAGGGCCGGAACGAATTCCGGTAGTTCTACAGCTTAGTTCTGGCGGCGGAGTGCCAGCATGGCGGCTGCGAGCAGTGCGAGTGCAGCGACAGCAGCGCCGAAGCCGGGCGTTCCGTCCGAGTCGCCGGTGTCGTCGCCGTCGTCGTCGCCGGTGTCGTCTTCAGAGTCACCGTCGTCGCCGGTGCCGTCGTCGCCGTCACCGTCGTCGCCGGTGTCGTCTTTCTTCTCTTCTTCGACGGTCAGGGTACCGGACTTCTCGGTTTCACCGTCGACGAGCAGTTCCCAACTGTACTCACCAGCTTCGTCAAGCGTGGAGGCGAAGGAGGCCACGTCCTTGGACGCGCCACCCTCGAGTTCGACCTCGCCGCTGTCCACGGTCTCGCCGTTGAAGGTGAACTCGTAGGACGCGTTACCGGTCTCTTCGCCGCCGTTCTCGACCGAGATGGACCCTGTGACCTCGTCACCGGGCTTCGCGGTTTCGGGGGCGTCGACGCTCCACTGGAGGTCAGCCGGTTTCGGCTTGTCACCAGCGATGAAGGCGCCTTCCGTGCTGTGTTCTGCACCGTCGACCGACGCCTTGACGGTGCGGATGTTCTCGCCAGCCTCGTGGCTGCTGAGGTCGAACGTCGTGGTCATCACACCGTCGGCGTCGACTTCAGACTCGGCGGTGTAGATGTCTGCGGTTGCACGCAGGCGGAAGGTACCTTCCGTGCCGGGTGCAACGTTCGTTTCGGCGGTGAGCTGCTCTTCCGCGCTGTTTCCAACGACGAGGCGCTCGTCGTCGTTGTAGCTACCGGCCAGTTCGATGTTCCGCTGTTCGACATCGAACTCTGCGTTGGCCATTTCGCTCTCGCCGTCAGCAACGTACGCGCTAGCGTCGGTCACGTGGAACGAGGCGTTCCACGTCTCGCCAGCGTCAAGCGTTTCGCCGGCGGGTCCTTCGATCGTGTTGACCGGAACGAGGACGTAGAACGTGTCCTCGTCTTCGTTAACGACGATGTCGTAGCTACCACTCGTCTCGTCGCTGAGGGAGAAGCTGTCTGCGGAGCCGTAGCGCGGCGTGGCGGTGTCGTTGAAGTTGAACTCGAGACCCTCGTCACCGGTCCAGTCACCGCCGTCGAACGCGTAGCCGTAGATACCGGACGCTTCGACTTCGGTGACCAGGTAGTCGCCCGTTGCGACGTAGTCGCGCTCCGTGGCGGAGTCGGCGACCGTCTCAGCGTCGAGGTCGTCTGCGTCAGCGATGTCGGACGGTGCGACCCACGTGGTCATGTCGCCGGTCGATCGCTCGGTGAAGAGCATGATCGCGGCGTCCGTTTCGGGACCACCGTTCGTAACGCCGACTTCCAGTTCGTAGTCACCGTTGAGGAGACGCGTGTCGGTCCAGGTGTTGGAACTGTCAACTTTGTCACCATCGAGGTACTCCGTGACAGTTACGTCAGAGGTAATGTCGTTACCCTCGTCGTCCTCGGCAGTGACGAGAGTCTCGCCATCGTGACCTGCTGCGTACGAGTTGAACTCGAACGTCACGTTTTCCGTGTCATCAACACCCGAGACCTGGATGTTGGCTTTGTAGTAGTCTTCTGAGTCGGTGACGTTGACCCAGAGGTTGTCAGTCGCTTCGTGCTCGACGGTGAACTCGCCGACGTCACCGATTTGCTCTTCGTAGGTGTTCGAGTCGAAGTTCGCGGTGGCGTCAGTGTCAGAGTTCGTGATTTCAGCGGTGTCTTCTGCCGTGGTGTCGGCAACTTCGACCGTGAACACGTAGTCGCCAACTTCCTTGTTGGAGAAGTCAGCGGTGACGCTGTCGCCTTCACCGGCATCGTTGACGGTGACTGCGACCTTGTCCATGTCTTCGACCTGCGTATCGTCGCCGAAGATGTCTTCGAGGTCGTCCGCACTGACCGACTCGTTGTCGTACTCAGCGCTGATGTGGAGGGTGACATCCTCACCATTTCGTGGGACGTCACTGACGTCCTCGTAGGTGAGGTTAACTTCGCCACCGTTGACGACGCCGTTCTCGAATTCAGCATCGATCTGGTGCTCGTTCACCCAGAACGTGCCGGTAGGGGTGTCGCTCTCACCGTGCTCGATCGAGTATCGACCAGGGTCAAGATCGGTCGTGTCGAACTTGGCAGAACCGCTCTCGACACGGAGGTTTTTGACGACTTCGTCGCCCTGGACGAGGTCAGCGGGCGATTCTAGGTTGGTGACTTTGACTGTTTGACCAGCCCAGACGTCATCTTCGTCGATACTATCTGCGTCGAGTTTTGTGTCGAAATCGCTGCTCGCAACGGCGGCACCCGAGAAGGAGGCCGTCATCGCGACAACGGAAAGTACCATAAGCGCGGCCAGGAACGCGGCACGTCCCTTTTCGCGATAGGTCGTTTCGCTTGTCATGTGTTGTGTGATTATTTCGTGTTGAGTAGTTCGCGCACGATTCGCCTGGAGAGTGGACCAACCACCGAGATTACCGTCGTGATGGTGAGCCCACACCGGGTAGGGGTATCCGGGTCTTTCGCCAAGTCCGTAATAAGCTTTCTGTCTTATACATCGTTTTTCCCAACAGTACGTAATTCGGTATTACCGCAAGAGGGGAGCGCGGTACTCGTCTTGGAACGGCGTTCTTCACAGACAAATTGGATTCCAGGCGAAACCGACTTTTGTGACGCCCTAGCAGGTAGTAATGGCGACTAGACCGCACTAATTGGAGGCGACGACATCGACGAGAAGACCGGAGCGACGATCGGAGAGTCGGTCTGCGACAGTGCCGCCGAGGGCGACTCCGCATCGTCGACAGCGGATCTCCATCAGCGAGAGGGGGAACGAAATCAGCGTCGCCGTCACAGAGATCGAACCGTGGCGCGATCGGCCCGCGTACGCGGTCGATAATATATTATTATCGAGAGACTCCTTCTCCACGGGCCGAAGATTACACGAATCGACACGACTATAAGAACGAGTTTTCAAATGTGAGAGATATGGAACTAGATCGGCGGGCACTGCTCGAACTCGCTGGCGCAGGTGCGGCGGTGTCGATGGGAGCGACGGCCGGCTGTCTCGACACCGTCGGACTCGACGACGGCACCGGCGACGGCGGCCAGGGCGACGGCGACGGGAGGGGCGTCCCGGCGTACGCCCGGTGGGTGTCCTGGGACGAGGAGAACGACGGGACGTTCTACGCGTACGTCGACTGGAAAGGGCTCTCGGAGCTCGACGACTTCGATGCAGGGGCGGAGCTGAACGGGTCCGTGGGCGAAGCCGGCTCGACCGACGGCGGCGAACTCGACGACGAGAGCGTCTTCGAGCACGACGACCCGATGCTCGCACTGCCGTCCGTGAGTATCCTGATCGTCGCGCTCGGGGCCGGCTTCGGTCTCGTGGGCACCGGCCTGTCCGGACTGCTCTCCCCGGCCGACGGTGCCGACGACGAAGCGGACGAAAACACCAGCGAAACCGACTTCGGCATGGGCGAGACCACGGCGGCCGACTTCGAATCGGCGGTCGAGGCGGTCCTCATGGTCAACGACGCGTTCGTCCTGGTCGGCGACGTCGACACCGACGAAATCGACGACACGTTGACCGAGCCGCCGGAGAGCGAGTGGGGGTTCAAGACGGTCTACGAGCAAACCGACGAGATCGGTGAATTCGTCGTCTACGAACCGGCCGACGACGGCGAGGACGAAAACTCGTTCAGCATGGTACAGGACCACGCGATCGCCGTCAGCGCGGACGCGATCGTCTTCACGACCGGCGACGAGGCCACCGACGCGATCGACGACGTCAGGGGCCCGATCGAGGCCGCTGCCGGTGACGGGAAGCGGGCCGCCGACGAGAACGACGACGTCGCGTGGATGCTCGAGGCGGCCGGCCACGGCCACGTCGCGTTCGGCGGCTACGGCGATTTCGACGACGAGACGGACGCCGCCGACGGAACGGGCGAGATGGAGATCGATCCCGAGGGGACCGGCGAGTTCGAGGAACTCGACGGCGCCAGGGGGGTCGTCGCGTCGCTCACGATCGACGGGGAGTCGGAGTCGACCGGCGAACTCGCGGCCGTCTTCGACGAACTGGACGACGAGGCGAAGGCCACGATCGAGGAGGAGTTCGGGTCCTCCGCCGACGACGTCTCTCACGACGTCGGCGACGATCGGGTCACCGTCTCGGCGACCTGGAACGAAGACGTCGTGGCCGAAGACCCGTAGCCGGAACTCGATTTCTCGCGGTTCTCGGTCGGCGTCGTGATCGGTGACGGCGAAGGTTCGTTACCCGGCGAACGAAAGTCAGACGCCCGGTGCGGGCGGCTAGAACGGGAACAGCGACTCGGCGTCGGGATCGCGTTCGAGCAGTTCGATCTCGTGGCCGTCCTGGTCTTTCGTGAACGCGTACATGTTGTCGTTGCTCTCGGGGTCGCGGTAGTCCGGTGCCTCGCGCTCGACGAGTTGGTCCCAGTCGTCTTCGAGGTCGTCGACCCGGACGCAGAGGTGGCCCCAGGCGTCGCCCATGTCGTAGGTCCGGCCGTCGTAGTTGTAGGTGAGTTCGAGGGACATCTCCTCGGGTGCCGCGCCCTCGCGCTCCACGAAGTAGTTCGCGAACGTGTCGGATTCCCAGCGGCCGACCTCGTCGTACTCGAACTTCCGGGTCCAGAAGCCAAGCGCCTCGTCGGCGTCCTCGACGCGGATCATGGTGTGGTCGAGCGACCACAGCGCGCCCTCGTCGGGGTCGCGCTGGACGATCTCGATCTCGTGACCGTCGGGGTCTTTGACGAACGCGTAGCGGCCGCCACAGGACTCGGGGTCGCGGTAGTCCTCGACGCCCTCGTCCATGAGTTGCTGGTAGTAGTCCTCGAGTTCGCCCTCCGGCACGCGGACGGCGATGTGCCCCCAGGCGTCGCCCAGTTCGAGGTCCGCCCCCTCGTTGTGGGTCAACTCGAGCATCGCTCCGTCCTCGTGCATGTCCTCGGGCCCGAGATAGACGATCGTGAACCCGTCTCCCTCGTGGCGGTCTTTCTCCTCGTAGTCGAGATGGGTCTGGTACCAGTCGAGTGATTCAGCCAGATCCGCGACGCGGATCATCGTGTGATCGAGCGTTCCGTCCATACGCGATACGTCACCTGCAGACGGCAAAAACGTGGCGAAGGCGGCGGTCTAGTCGACCTCTTTCGAGGCGGAACCGGGTTCGGTCTCCGGCCCCCGACTCCCGAGGTCCACCGCGGCGGAGGAGGGCCTGGGAGCGATGCCCTTGCGTCGGGCGTCGAGTTCGGAGAAGCCGTAGACGAGGCCGATCAGCAGGACGACGCCCAGCGGGAGGAAGATCACGGGCGGAACGCCGAGGAAGCCGTAGAGCGCGTAACACACGATCACGACGAGCAGGACGGTTCCGGCGTAGTACAGTTGGGTCCGGATGTGATCGATGAGATCGGCCCCGGTGAACGTCGAGGAGAGGACCGAGGTGTCGGAGATCGGTGACGTGTGGTCCCCGAAGATCGCCCCGGAGAACACCGCGCCGACCATCACCGGCATGAGTTCGAACGTGCCGGTGAGTTCGTAGGCGACGCGGATCGCGATCGGCGTGACGATGCCCATCGTCGCCCACGACGACCCCATGGTGAACGCGACGAACGCGGAGACGAGCAACACGACGATCGGGAGGATGGCCGGCGAGACGACGCCCTCCGCAGCGCCGGCGACGTAGCTTCCCGTGCCGAGTTCGTCGGCGACCGCACTGATCGACCAGGCGAGGACCAGGATCGTCACCGCGGTCAGCATGAGGTTGAACCCCTCGAGCACGGTGTCGACGCCGTCGCCGAGGTCGAAGAGGTCGTAGGCCAGCCCGATGACGATCAGGGTCGCGACCATCGCGAACGAGCCCCAGACGAGCGCGGCCGCGAAGTCGCCGGCCCCGACGACGTCGACCAGCACCTGCACGACGCCGTCGTTACCGATGGCCGTCGAGAGCGACGTCGTCGCGCCCGCCTCGGCCTGCTCGCCGACCCACGACTCGTAGCCGGTCCAGAACGCGCCGGCCAGCGTGACCGCGATCAGGACGACGATCGGCGCGAAGAACGTCCGGAGCATCGGCCGGTCCTCGATCGGCGCCCCCAGGTCCTTCTCGACTTCCTGGAGCGGTTGAGCGTCGTCGCGGTTCACTTTCCCCGTCTGCCAGGCGCGGTGTTCGGCGTCTAACATCTCGCCGAAATCCCGTCGCGACAGGACGATGACGCCCACCATGACGATCGCGAGCAGCGAGTAGGTGTTGAACGGAATCGATCCGACGAACGTCTCGAAGATGCCCGGCGTGTCGGCCGCGGCGACGTTGTAGTCGTCGCTCTCGACGAGGGCGGTGTATCCCTCGTCGATCATCGACAGCTGAAACGCCACCCAGCTCGAGAGGGCGATCGTCGCCACGGGTGCGGCCGTCGAGTCGACGATGTAGGAGAGCTTTTCCCGAGAGATGCGCATCTGATCGGAAATCTCGCGCATCGTACTGCCGACGATGGCCGTGTTGGCGTAGTCGTCGAAAAACAGGAGGATCCCCAGGATCCACGTCGCCAGGCCGGCGTTGCGCTGGGTCTCGAGGCGCGTCGTCGCCCAGTTGCGGACGGCTGACGCCCCGCCGAGTCGCCAGATGAGCGCGACTCCCGACCCGAGCAGGAGCGTGAAGATGAGGATCTGTGCGTGGAACACGTCCGCGATCGATTCGGCGATCCAGTCGAACGTCTGCCCGATGCCGAGACTGCCGGTCGCGATGACGCCACCCGACCAGATCCCGACGAACAGCGACAGGATCGGCCGACGCGTCCAGATCGCGAGCGCGATCGCCAGCAGCGGCGGTACGAGCGATAGGGCTCCGAACTCAGCCATATCTCACTACTCGATGGACGGGCAAATAATGCTACTGATTGTGATATTTATCGATCATATGCACTGGTTTTGACGATTATTCGGCCGATTCGGGGAGGGATCGTCAGCCCCAGGAGGGCAATCGGCTATCGCCGCAGAATCAGCTTGAGGACGTCCTCGTCCTCGAGGACGTGATCTTTGCCGACCTGCTGCTGGTCGTGGGTGGCGCTCGGCCCCGTGACGCGGGCGAACCGGAACCGTTCTTCCATCTCGCCGCCGAGTTTCTCGATCGCTTCGCCGACGGTCGTCCCGGCTTCGACGACGAGCGGTTCCTCCCAGTCGATCCCGCGGCCGGGTTTGTCCATGTAGACGCGGATGAGTCCGAGGTTCTCCCAGATCCGATCCTTGAGCGCCTCGAGACCCTTCTCCGCCTCGGCGCTGATGAACGTCACCTCTTCGGGGTCGAGTCCGCGCTCGCGCAACTGCTCGTCGACGGTTTCCTTGTAGTCGGGTTCGATCAGGTCGACCTTGTTCACGCAGGTGATCGAGGGGATGTACTCGCGGTTCTCCATCAGGCCGTCGATCAACCGATCGATCGTGACCCGCTCCTGGAGGTTGAGGTCGGCGTTGACGTAGCCGTGCTGGCGGAGGACGTCCTTGATCGTCCCCTCGTCCAGGTCCTGGTCGGTGCTCGAGGTGATTTTGATCCCGTCCTTGTGCTTCGGGCGGACGGTGACCCGCGGCGGCGCCCGGTCGACGCGGATGTTGATGTCGTACAGTTCCTCCCGGAGCCGATCGTACTGGTCGATTTCGAACACCGAGAGGACGAAGACGATCAGGTCGGCGTTGCGGACGACCGCCAGGACCTGCTGACCGTCGCCCTTTCCCGACGCCGCACCCTCGATCAGGCCGGGGACGTCGAGCATCTGGATGTTGGCCCCGCGATGGTTGAGCATCCCCGGATTGACGTCCAGCGTCGTGAACTCGTACGATCCCGTCTCGCTCTCGGCGTTCGTCAGCGAGTTCAGCAGCGACGACTTGCCGACGCTCGGGAACCCGACCAGTGCGACCGTCGCGTCGCCGTGTTTCTCGACGGAGTAGCCGCCGCCACCCCCGGATCCCGACTGCTGGTTCTCGAGTTTCTCCTTTTTCTCCGCAAGCTTCGACTTCAGCCGGCCGATGTGAGCCTCCGTCGACTTGTTGTAGGGCGTATTGGCGATTTCCTCTTCGATCTCCTCGATCTCCTCCTCGAGCCCCATTTGTCTGTATTCAACCGGTCGCGCGGAAAAACCCTTTCGAGAACCGCACGTCGGCGATCGAACCTCCCCCGGAATCCGTAACGGAGAACAAGAGTTTGTGGTCTGCAAAAAATAGAAGGCGATTCAGGAATCCAGCTCAAACGAGGATGGACTCAACAGTCCTACTCGCCGGGTTCGCCATGATCGTCGCCCTCCACCCGGTCTTCGTCCATCTCCGCCGATTCGCGTCGAACGTCGGCGCGGCGGCCGCCGACGACGAGCCGATCGTCGATCGCGAGGACGGCGTCGTCGTCTGTCTCGAGTGCGGCGCGGAGAACGAACTCGGATACACGTACTGCCACGGCTGCATCGAGACGCTGCCGGGCGCCGTCTCCCGGAGGAAATCGGGCGCGAGTCACGGCAGACGCGGGATCTTCTGCGCGATCGGCGGGCCGACGCCTGCTGAGCGGGTGGCGGGCGCGACCGCTCCGTTCCGACGATCGAGGATCGGTACCGGACGATACCGCGACGACACCGCCGTTGTGCACCGAAAACGGTCCCCACACCGGGTTCGGTCTCCCGCTCAGCCTACCGCTCCGGGTGCGTCGGCGCGTCGAACCCGCCGCGAACGAGGGGTTTCGCGACGTGCCGACGGGCACACGGCGGGACCTCGTACCAGCCGCGCTCGAGGCTTCGATCGAGGTCGATCTCGACCTTCTCGGCCGCGCTCGTCCCGCAGTCCCGACAGCGGTACCCCTGGTTCCGCCCGGCGCTCTCCATCGTGCGATCGCAGTCGGGACAGGTCGGCGTCACGCGCTCCGTGGTCACGAGGTCCCGGACGGCGAACTTCTCCAGTTTGAGCGTTCCGCGCGAGACTTCGCCGCAGACGGTGAGCCGATCGCCGATTCGTAGGGCCCGGACTCGATCGCGGAACCGCTTCGTGGGTTCGAAGGCGGCACACTCGAGTCGCGATCGCGAGTCGGTCCCGTCGGCGCCCGCCGGTGGGCTGGCGTCATCGGCGTCGTCGTCGGATCGTCCGTTCCGATCGGATTCGAGCGTGACGAAGACGTGGCCACCCCGACGCGTTTCGGGAGCAGTGGCCACCCGACCGTCGACGCGATAGGCGCGGCCGTCCGCTACCGTCTCGATCGAGCCCTCCTGCAGGTGGACGTCGGTCCCCTGGTTGGTCACGAAGAGCTGGCTCCCGGAGACGGGTTCGCTCTCGATGCGATCGGCGACCGCGCGCACGGTATCGGGGTCGTCACCGCGAATGCCGTGGAGGATCGGCCCCGGCGTGTGTGGCACGCAGACCGTCTCGTCCTCGCCGCGATCGACGGTGTCCCACACTGTCGGATACCCCCACTCGGCCGCGTCGAAGACGCTCTCGTGGTCGACCTCGCGGGCAGTTCCCCACCGATCGGGCTCGCGGTAGGAAATGTACTCGTCCGTCCACTCGTCGAGAGCGGCCCAGCTTCCGACGGCCGCCAGCGCACCGACGCGTCCGCGCCCGTTGCCGGCGCCCCACGATCGATAGTTGTGCCGGTCGATCAGGTCCGTCGCGTCCGCGACCGTTAGCTGCTCCCGGATCGCCCGCCACGTGAATTCGCGCACGTCGTCGGGCACCGCCTCGGGTCCGCCGTCGGCCACGACGAGCCCCGGATTCGTCCGCTCGTCCGCCGTCTCCGCCAGCGACGCGAGCCGATCGCGGGCGAGTTCGAACGCTCGATCGGGGTCGCAGTCGGTGTGGATCGCGAGCGCGGCGTTGCCCCGCGTCTTGTACTCGACCGCGGGGTTGAGCCGAACGAGGAGCAGTCGGGAGACCCCGCCGTCGGTTTCTCCGGCACCCTGGCGGCGCAGTCGCTCGGCGACCTGCGCCGCGACGTACGTCGTACACATCCCCCGCTCGCGGGAGTCCGTATCGTCGATTCCGACGACGGTCATCGTCCGTGGTTGCAACCCGGCGGAGTAACGCCTTTCGGGACGGCGCCGTCGCCGTGAAGAATCGTGAACCATTATATAAGGGTGGTGCCGTCTCGATCGGAGAATCGCGTGCCAGCACCACGGTCTAAGCAGGGAAACTCTCTTATACGAGGAATAGCTTACAACCCCGTATGTCCCGCTCCGCACTGGTCGGCAACGTGACCGCGATGTTAGAGGACGCGGGATTCGTGGTCAGCGACCGGTGTGCGATCCGGCCGAAGAGTTTCGACGTCGCAGCGCGGCGCGGTGAGGACCTGTTGCTCGTCAAGATCCTCGGAAACATCGACGCGTTCAACGAGGCGACTGGCCACGAGATGCGACGGCTGGGGAACTACCTCCGGGCGACGCCGCTCGTGATCGGACTTCGCAGTCGCGACGAGGACCTCAAACCCGACGTCGTCTACTTCCGCCACGGCGTGCCGGTCTTCAGTCCCGACACCGCGTACAACCTGTTCATCGAGGACGTGCCGCCGCTGATCTACGCCGCACCCGGTGGTCTCTACGTCAACATCGACGGTGACCTGCTTGCCGACGAACGAGAGGACCGCGACTGGAGTCTGGGCCAACTCGCGAGCGAACTCGGCGTCTCACGGCGGACCGTCTCCAAGTACGAGGACGGCATGAACGCCTCCGTCGAGGTCGCGATGGCCCTAGAGGAGATGTTCGACTCGGAACTGACGAGTCCCGTCGACGTCCTCGAAGGTGCCGACGACGTCCACGAACCGGAGTCGACGCCCGACGACCCCGAGGCCGACCCCGGCGACGAACAAGTCGTCGCCGTTCTCACGCGCGCCGGCTACCAGGTCCACCCGACGGTCCGGTCACCGTTCAAGGCCGTCAGCGAGGACGAGGACGATAGCGACGTCGTCCTCACCGGCCACTCGAAGTTCACGAAGGCCGCCGAGAAACGCGCTCGCATCATGAGTTCGATCGGCCACGTCACGCGCACCCGATCGGTCTACGTGGTCGATCGGGCGAAACAGGAGTCCGTCGACGGAACGGCGATCGTCGAGCGCGACGAACTCGAAGAACTCCGCGACGCGGACGACCTCCGGGACGTCATCCGGGAGCGGTCCGAACGCGAAGAAGCAGCGTGATCCGCGGTTCGATCGGTTTTCGGCGGTTCGACCCACTCAGGCGTACGTCTCTTCCAAGTACTCGACGATGTCGTCGCTCTCCGGCATCCCCTCGACGCCCTGCGCTTCGTCCGTGATGACCGGGACGCCGGTCTGGCCGCTGACCCTCTCGACCTCGGTCCGATCGGCGTGTGAGCGAGGGACCTCGACCGTGTCGTACTCGAGGTCGAGTTCCTCGAGTTTCGTGCGGACTTTCGCGCAAAACGGGCAGCCGGGCAGTTCGTAGAAGGTAATGTCAGCCATAATTCAGCGTTGCCACGGAAGACGTATGAGACCACCGATCGCCCGCGTCGTTGCCGGAAGCCCGGTTGGACGTGCCGGCGCGGCGGCGGACTAGAAGGCGAGCATGCCGGCGGTGGCCGCGAAGTAGGCGGCGAAGTAGATCACGAAGGCGATCGCCAGGATCCACTGCCCGAGCGAGACGTCCTCGCCTTCACCCATCGACGCCTTGATCAGCGGATAGCTCATGATACCGGCGGCGAGGCCGTTCGCGATCGAGGTGGTCAGGGGCATGACGGTGATCGTCAGGCCGCCGGAGATCGCCCACGCGGGGTCGCTCCAGTCGATGTCGGCGACGCCCTGGAGCATGATGATGCCGACCACGACGAGCGCGATGTAGGTCGCGTACTGCGGGATCGCAGCCATCAACGGCACGACCACCAGCGACAGCGCGAAGAGCACCGCGACGACGAGCGCGGTGAAGCCGGTGCGCCCGCCCTCCTCGACCCCCGTCGAGGATTCGATGTACGTGGTGACCGTCGACGTCCCGATCATCGCGCCGAACGTGGTGCCGATCGCGTCGGCCATCAGCGGCCTCTCGATCTCGGGGAGGTCGCCCTCCTCGTCCAGGAAGCCGGCGATCTGAGAGACGCCGATGAGGGTCCCCGCCGTGTCGAAGAAGTCGACGAAGAAGAACGTGAACACGACGAGCACGAAGACGAGCGGATCCTCGGTAACCTGCCCGAGTCCGTCGACGAACCCGGCGATCAGGGGCGTAAAGTCGTACTGGACGCCCGCGATCATCTGGGCGATCCCGTCCTGGGTGACCTGCTCGTAGCTGTTGCCCGGCGTGAGCACGCCCGGCGCGACCACACCGGCGAGCGTGAGCACCCAGCCGGCGATCGCAGTGGTGACGATTCCGATGACGATCGACCCGCGGATGCCGCGGGCCCAGAGGACGAACGTCAGGGCGAGTCCGGCGAGGGACAGCGCGGCGATCGAACTGGTCGCGACGTTGCCCAGCGTTACCAGCGTCGCTTCGTCGGTCACGACGACCTGCATCTCCTGGAACCCGAGGAAGAGCAGGAAGACACCGATACCGGCCCCGACGGCGAACTTGACCGGTTCGGGGAAGAGTTCGATGACGTACCGTCGGGCACCGAACGCCGTCAGGAGAATGAAGACGACACCTTCGACGAAGACGGCCGCGAGTGCCACCTCCCACGGGACCCCGAGACCGAGGACGACGGTGAACGCGAAGAAGGCGTTCAATCCCATCCCCGGCGCGAGGCCGAACGGTCTGTTGGCCCAGAACGCCATCACCAGGATGGCCACGACCGACGCGAGGATCGTGGCGACGGCGATCATCTGGAACACTTCCTGCCCGGAGTAGCCCTCGATCTGGATCGCCTCGCTGAGGATCGCCGGGTTGACCACGATGATGTAGGACATCGCGAGGAACGTCGTCAGGCCGGCGAGCAGTTCTGTCTCGAGATCGGTCCCGTACTCCTCGAATTCGAAGTAGTCCGCGATCGCTTCTGTGACCCCCATATTGGATAGTCGAGCATACTAATAGGGCTTAGTTAAGTGTTTTCGTCTCCAGTAACGCGGAGATAGCCACGTTCGTGTATACACGTGGCGGTTGCGACCGTCGATCACGGCGATCCGACCGTCGGTCGCGAACGAACGTATTTGACCCCGGAGCGTGTACCCCTTTATCATGATGTTTGTTATTGTGGGATACGGTCGGGTCGGCTCGCGGACGGCACGCATCCTCACCGAGGAAGGCCACGACGTCGTCGTCGTCGACGTCGACATCGATCGTATCGATCGAGCCAGCAAGGCAGGGTTCGACACGGTCCAGGGCGACGGTGCCGACGAGTCGGCCCTCGTCGACGCGGGAATCGAGGACGCCGACGCGATCGGCGCGTTCACGCCCGATCTCAACGTCAACTTCGCCGCCTGCATGGTCGGCACCCACCACGGCTGCCGGACCGTCCTCCGGATCGACGAGGACTACCGCGAGGACATCTACAAGAAGTACGCCGCGGACGTCGACGAGATCATCTATCCCGAACGCCTCGGCGCAGCCGGTGCCAAGACCGCCATGCTCGGCGGAGACTTCAACGTCGTCGCCGACCTCGCGGCGAACCTCCAGCTGACCGTCCTCGAGATCCGAGATGGGTCGCCCGCCGTCGGCAAGCGGATCAGCGAACTCGACTTGCCCGAGGCTGCGCGGATCTACGCCCACGGACGCCAACACGAGTCGCTGACGATTCCACTGCCCGGAACGGAACTCGCGGTCGGCGACGAGGTTGCGATCATCGTCGAGACGGACAGGGCGGACGACGTCCGATCGGCGCTGCTGCCGACGAGCGCCTGAGACGGGTGGACGAAGCGATGGACGCGGTATCGGACGAGCGGACGATCGAGAACCGTCGGTGACGGACGATCGCCGTGCGAGAGGTCCACTGCCCTGTTTCGGTCCGGGTGCCTGAGTCGCCCCCGATGGGGCGGCCCCGGGGACCGAAACGGGCGAGGAAGGGGATGGGAGCAGTTTGGGGGGGTAGGCGCGCAGACGGGAGGATGGGGACGGGTCCGTACAGCGCGCCTATCTTCCACTCGATACTGGGGGAAGTTAAAACTGCGTCAGACGATCGGATGACAGAAGTCAGAGAGCAGACACGTCGACGCGTTCTCAGTCGCCGTCACCGTCCTCGAGTCGGAACACCAGGACGTTCTGGTGGACCATCGAGGGGACGAACGAGAACGGGTAGCCGTAGACGTGGAGGTCCTTGGTCGGATCGTACCAGATCAGGTTCGCCGCCAGCGTGACCGGTGCGGTCGACTCGATCGCCCGCGCGAGGTCCGCCGAGAGGAATTCGTAGGACTGGTCGCGGTACATGTCGCCGATGAAGACTACGACGTGGCCGTCCGGGGCGACCGCGTCGGTGAACCGATCGAACTTCGTGGCCATGTCCGCGAGCCACTCGGCTTTCGTCCCCCCGGTCGACTGCTCGCCGTCCGGCCCGTTATCGAGGTCGTCGCCGTCGCCATCGCCGTCGTCGAACGAGCCGAGTTTGCTCTCGCGGGTCCGCCGTTCGTTTCGGGTCTGCTCGAGTTCGTCCATGTTCCAGTAGGGGACGTCTGTCAGGAGCAGGTCGATCGAGTCGTCGGGCACGTCTTCGATCAGGTCGGCACAGTCTCCGCGGCGCATGTCCTGCGGGGCGAGGGGCGGTTCGCCGCGAGCACGACGCTCCTCGTTCTCCCGGTCGAGGACCGCCTCGTAGACGTCGACCCAGCGATCGTTGCGCTCGAACCCGATCGCCTCCCGGAGGCCCGTCCCCTCGTGCTCGCAGAAACTCGCGCCCAGCAGGGTCCCGCCGACGCCCGCGAAGGGGTCGAGGACGGTGTCCCCGGCCTTGCTGAACCGACCGATCAGTTCGGCACAGAGCCGTGGCGGCTTCTGGCCGCCGTGCTCGCTCCGGAGGTCGTGCTGGACGTCCGGGGGGTAGCCCTCGGCGAGCACCGACTTCGTCGCGTACTTCCACTCCGTCCCCGTGAGGTCGTTGACTCGGTTGCGTTCGTCGTAGACCCCGCGGCCCTCGACGTACCGCTGGTGATCCGCGAGGGCGTCGGTGTCGACGACCTCGCCGTCCTCGACCGGGAGCGCCTCGTCTCGCGCCCGATCGGCGTCGAACGACCCGTCCTCGTCGGTGAACAGCCGACTCTGTCGATGCCGGTCCCCGTCGTCTGCCATACCGGGAGTGGTTACCCCGATACCGTAAATATACTGTCGGCTGTACGTCGGTGTGGTGGATTCTCCGGATTACCTCGACGAATCCCACGGACAGTATACGGCCGCTTTTCACCGGTCGAGGGGGCGAGCGCAGCAGGGATGGATGCACCTCGTTCGAACGCGGTGACGAACCGGTGTCGCCGGCCCACGAGCAATCCTATCCGTCAGGCGAACCAACCGAGGTCGACCGTTTCGTCGTCGAGGACCGTCTTGCGGTTGTCGGTCTGGCCGACGTCCTCGTAGGAGATCTCCCCCTCGACCTGCTCGGCTTCCGGTCCCGGTTCGTTGCCGATGTAGACGACGTTCGGGTTGGTGCCGATGTCCTCGAGCAACTTGAACGTCGAATCGCCGGTCCCGGCTTCGGCTTGGAGGAGTCCCCGGGCCTCACGCTCTGTTAGGCCGTCGCCGCCCTCGTCCTCGGCCGGTTCAGTCTCGCCCGTGACGACGGCGATCGCTTCCTGGATCTCCTCATCGGATGAATTCATGGTCTGCGCTCGAGCCAGCGCGGGGTCGTCGAGGTACTGCCGGGGGTCGCTCTCGGGATCGTTCATGTCGCCGAACTGGATCGCCTCGGGGGGACAGGCGTCTTCGCAGGCGGTCCGGCCGACCAACTCCTCGCCCTTGGAGCCGTCCTGCCTGGTGGCGCAGAACGTACACTTCTGCATGGTTCCCCGCGGGCCGCGACTGCTGACCCACCGGCCGCGCTGGTCGTACATGTGGTCTTCCTCGATTTCGCTGACCGGCACCTCGGGCTCTCCCCACTGGAAGTAGTTGACGCCGTACGGACAGGCGACCTGACAGTACCGACAGCCGATGCAGACGTTGTAGTCGGTCAGCACGAGACCGTCCGAATCCCGCGTGTGACGGGCCGTCGTCGGACACACCTTCTCACACGGCGCGTCCGTACAGTGCTGGCAGGGGCGAATGAGGCGGTTCCGACCGCCGGGCGTGGTGTCCTCGTAGTCGAGGACGTACATCCAGTTCGCGCCCTGGTCCCAGTTGTGCTCTTCCGCACACGAGACCACGCAGGCGAGACAGCCGTCGCACTGTTCGAGATCGAGCACCATGCCCCACTGGGTGCCCTCGCCGTCCCCGTACTCGCCACCGCCCTCCTCGTCCTCCTGGGTGGCTTCGACTGCCGGTTCGCCGCCGGATTCGGCCGTCCCCCAGGCGCCCAGTCCGACCGCACCGGCGCCGGCCCCCATCTTCTTCATCACCTCGCGACGCGACTCCTCGTCGACCCCGAACCGCGAGAGCGCCTCGTCGAATCGGCTTCCATCGCCGGACTCGACCGGGCGTTCGTCCTCACCGAACTCGGCCAGGACGTCCTCGTGGTACCGATCGTGGAACTCCTCCTCCGACAGTTCCCCCTTCGTGACCTTCATCGCGTCTTCGGCCATCTCGAGGCCGAGTTCCGTGTCGTACTCGGTCTCGTCGAGGGACGCTTCGAGTTCCTCCTGCCACGCCTTCCCGAGCGGGTGGAACGACTCGTCAGCGGAATCGACGTCCTCGTTCGATGTCATCGTTCCCGGGCCCCGTTCGTTTCGTCGAATACGTTCATTGATATCGTCTAACATAAGACTGACCAGCCCCGATCGAATAAACGACCGGCATGCATCTGCCGGGGACGGAAACCCCGGCCGATCGAAGCTCGCGATTCCCATCGATTGGGCCGCAAACCAGGGATTTTTGGAGCGACAGGGCGTACCATGGGGTATGAGTGACGGCGAGTCGCGGGAACCACGCCGCCGATTCCTTCGCATCGCCGGGACCGGCCCGGTACTAGTGTTCGCGGGCTGTCTCGGCGACGAAGAAGACGGGGACACCGGCGAAGAACGCCCGGCCGACTGGTGTCTCGACCAACTGGAGGGCTCCGTTCCGGAGGTCGAACGGAACGCAGTGAGTACCGACGGCATCGAGCGGAAAGACGAGAGCGAGTTACTATCGAAGGAGGACGCCGCGTACCAGTGCGGACCGCAGGAAGGACAGTTGTGCGGGAACTGCACGTTCTACATCGACGACAAGAACGGCGACGGGATCGGTGCGTGTACCGAAGTCGAAGGGATGATCCGATCGGTCGACTGGTGTGGGATCTGGGCGGCGAGAGAAAAGGCGCCCCAGGAGTGAGCCGGTAGCGGCGGAGTGATACGGACCCGGTGCCCGTCCGATTCGTCGCGGACCGGGCGGACGAGCCCGCGTCTCCGGCCCGAGGGAGAGGTCCCCGCACGGAGGCCGCAAGCTTTTGCCCCGACTCGTCGAATTCGCGAGCGCACGAATGAGCCTGGTTGGAGACGTCACACTCGTACTCGGCGGCGTAGTCGCGCTGTGGCTCGGCGCCCAGTGGCTCGTGACGGCGGCGGCGACGCTCGCGCGCGCGGCCGGCATCTCCGCGCTCGTCGTCGGCCTCACCGTCGTGGCGTTCGGGACGTCCGCGCCGGAACTCGTCGTCTCCGTCGGCGCGGCGTTCGAGGGGCGGGCCGACGTGGCGGCGGGGAACGTCGTCGGCTCGAACGTTTTCAACCTCGCGTTCACCCTCGGACTCGTCGCGGTCGTGCGCCCGTTCCGCGTCTCGGAGAAGTTGGTCCGACGGGACACCGTCGCGATGGCCGCGACGACCGCCGTCGGAATCGCCGTCCTCGCGAATCTCGTCGTCTCCAGCGTCGAGGGCGGCCTGTTACTCGCGCTGTTCGCGGCGTACCTCGGCTGGATCTGGCGTACCGTGACCCGATCGGCAGCTACGGAGCGTCACGACGCCGGAAGTCCCACCACCGATCCGGCGTCGCCGACCCCCGCGGGCGGCGACTCGTACGAGCCGAATCGAGACGCCGAGTCGATTCGATACGGCGCCGAGGGGGCGAGACTGCTGGTCGGTCTCGCACTGGTCCTCGTCGGCGGTCGACTCCTCGTCGACGGGGCGAGCGGGATCGCCCTGTCGATGGGGGTCTCGGAGTGGGTCGTCGGCGTCACCATCGTCGCCGGCGGGACGTCGCTGCCGGAACTGGCGACCTCGATCGTCGCGACGCGCCACGAGAACCTCGGTATCGCGGCGGGGAACGTCGTCGGCTCGAACGTCTTCAACGTCCTCGTCGTCCTCGGGAGCGCCGCGGTCGTGCGCCCGCTTTCCGTCGACGGGGCTGTCCTGTCGGGACTGGCGTGGCTCGCGCTTGTCACCGCGATCGCGTCGGCCGTCCTCGCGACCGGCCGACGACTGTCCCGGCTGGAAGGTGTCGGCCTGCTCGCCATCGGTGCGAGTTACTGGGTGTGGACCATCCACTGACCCGGCCGCCTCCCGATCGCGGGAGTACTCGGGTCTCAGAGGCCCAGTATCTCGCGTGCCTGCGCCGGCGTGGCGACCTCGCGACCGAGTTCCTCGGCGACGCGAACGACGCGCTCGACGAGTTGCGCGTTGCTCGTCGCGAGTTCGCCCTGCCGGTAATAGACGTTGTCCTCGAGGCCGACGCGGACGTGGCCGCCGAGCAGGATTCCGAGCGTCGCGAACGGCAACTGGTGGGGGCCGAACCCGAGCGTGTTGAACCGTGCTCCGTCCGGGAGGTTCGAGACGGCGTTCAGCAGGTTCCGCGGCCGGGGTCGCGTGAGCGTGCCACCGCCGAAGATGAGCGTCGCGTACACCGGTTCGGCGAGGTCGCGGCGATCGAGCAGTCCGTAGACCTCGTTCGCGTGTCCGTCGTTGAACACCTCGAGTTCCGGTTTGATACCGCGATCCTGCATCTCCGCGTGGAGCGCGTCGACCATCGCCCGCGTGTTCTCGCTGGTGAGGTGATCGTACCGGTTCAGCGGGCCCATGTCGAGCGAGGCCATCTCCGGCGGCGGATCCGTTCTGAGGGGTTGGTGTCGCTCCTCGGCGTGCGCACCGGTGCCGCCGGTCGAGTGCTGGACGATCACGTCGTCGGCGTGTCGCCGAACCGCGTCGTCGATCTCCTGAAAGCGATCGGTCGCGAACGATCGTTCACCGTTCGGTTTGCGGGCGTGGAGGTGCACGACCGACGCGCCGGCCTCCTCGGCTGCGGCCGCGGCCCGGCCGATCTCCTCGGGCGTCTCCGGCAGGTTCGGATTCGCTTCCTTCCCGTGGACGCCGCCCGTCAGCGCCGCCGTGACGATCACCGGATCGCCGCCGAGGAAGTCCTCGTAGCTCATCCGTCGGTGCCCTCCTCGGACGATCGATCGGCCCCGGCACCGTCGTCGTTGCCCGCCCCGTCGCCGTCCGCGTGGGCCCGGTATATTTCGCAGTGGTCGCCGTGCTCGAGGTCGTAGCGATCGTTGCAGATGTCGGCGCGCATCGGCTGGACGAACCGATCGGCGACGGTACAGTACGCTCGCTCGTGGTCGAACGCGAGTTCGTTCGACTCGCGCCGGTATTCCAGATACGGACAGCCCATACGACCGTCTCGGCCGGAATCGGATTAACGGTGGTGCTATCGTCGCCACTGACAGTCGGTGCACACCCGATCGCACAGCCGTCGTGCGTTCGGTGTGTGAACAAGTTCGGTTGGTGCGATGTCGCGGACCGCGTCCGGTAACACCGATGTCCGCTAAACGATACCCGCATCCGATACCTACGTGGAACTACTATGGCACCGACGACACCCGGTCTCCACCACGTGACGGCGATCGCCGGCGACCCGCGGGCCAACGCGGAGTTCTACGTCGGCGCGCTCGGCCTGCGGTTCGTCAAGCGAACCGTCAACCACGACGATACGGGGACCTATCACTTCTACTTCGGCGACGAGCAGGGGACGCCGGGGACGAACATCACGTTCTTTCCGTGGACCGATCGCGGCCACTCGGGCCAGTTCGGGGCCGGCCAGACGCGGGACACGGCCTACCTGATTCGATCCGACTCCGTCGACTACTGGGCTGATCGACTCGCATCGCAGGGCGTGGCGGTCGATCGCTCCGAGCGGTTCGGCGAGACGGTACTCGGGTTCGACGACCCGGACGGGATCGGGCTCGAACTCGTCGGAAGCGAGGCGGCCAGAGAGGCCGACGCAAAACCGTGGGCAGACAGCCCAGTACCCGCCGATCACCAGCTCCGCGGCTTCCACAGCGTGACCCTCGCCGTCGACGCGTTCGAACCGACCGCGGAGGTGCTCACCGACGTCCTCGGCTACGAACTCGAGGGCGAGGACGACGGTCGCCGCCGGTATCGGACGCCAGACGGCGGCCCGGGATCGGCAGTGGACCTCGTCGAGACCGACGCGGACCGTGGCCACATGGGCGTCGGAACCGTCCACCACGTCGCGTTCGAGGCCGCGGACGTCCACGAGCAAGAGCGGTGGCGCGGCGTCTTCCGAGATCACCGACTGGACGTCACGGAGGTCATCGATCGCAAGTACTTCCAGTCGATCTATTCGCGGGAACCCGGCGGCGTGCTCTTCGAGATCGCGACGACCGGCCCCGGCTTCACCGTCGACGAGGACGTCGACGAACTCGGCTCGACCCTCACCCTCCCCGAGTGGCTCGAGGACGAACGCGAGCGGATCGAAGCTCAGTTGCCCGAGTTCGAGGGCCCGACCGCCGAGACGGGAGGGAACTGACGTGAGCCGGACTGACGAGTTACGGAGGGGACCCGCGTGAGCCGGCGCGACGGCTTCCGGTTCGAGTACGATCCCGGCGTCCTCCGGTTCGGATCCGGCTCGGTGGACGACCTCGCGGACGAACTCGCGAGGCAGGGGTTCGATCGGGCACTCCTCGTCTGCGGCTCGACGGTCGGAAACTCGCCCGCGGTGATCGATCCGGTCACCGAGGGACTCGGCGATCGACTCGGCGGCGTCTTCGCCGAGACGACGACGAAAAAGCGCCTCGCGACGGCGGTCGAGGGGACCGAAGCGATGGACGCCCACGACGCGGACGTCCTCGTCGCACTCGGCGGCGGGAGCAGCCTCGACGTCGCGAAAGTCATCAGCGTCCTCGACGCCGCCGACCGCGATCCCGCGGCGATCGGGCGGGAGTTCGAAGAGCGGGGCACGATCTCGATCCCGTCGGGATCGCTGGCACCGATCGTCGCGATTCCGACGACGCTCGCGGGTGCCGACCTCTCGACCGTCGCCGGCGTGACGGCGGCACCCGATGGCGGCCTGGTCGACGCGCCGACGAGCGGCGGCGTCGGCGATCCGCGGCTGATGCCCGGCGCGATCGTCTACGACCCCGCGCTCGTCGCGACGACTCCGAAATCGATCCTCGCGGCCTCCGCGATGAACGGGTTCGACAAGGGGATCGAGACCCTCTACGCCCGAACCGCCACGCCGGTGACGGACGCGACTGCGATGCGCGGTCTCGGACTCCTGCGGGACGGCCTCCGGCGACTCGGCGACGAGGGCCCGACCGAAGACGTGCTCGAACCGGTACTCGAGGGGACGATGGTCGTCCAGTACGGCATCTCCCGCCCCGGCGAGACCACGCTCTCGATCGTCCACGCGTTCGGTCACGGGTTGACCCGATCGTACGACGTGCAACAGGGTGCCGCCCACGGCGTCGTCGCGCCACACGTCCTCCGGTACCTCTTCGAGGAGGTCGACGGCCGGCGGGACCTCCTCGCGGACGCGCTGGGCGTCGGTGACGCGGCCGATCGGGCCGAGGCGATCGTCGACGCCGTCGCGGACGTCCGCGACGCGCTCGATCTGCCGGCGCGGCTCCGGGACGTCGACGGACCCGAACCGGACGAGTTCCCGGCCGTCGCCGAGGCGATTCTGGAGGACTCGTTCGTGGCGAACGCGCCGGCCGGGCTGGAGCCGACGCAGGAGGCGATCGAGGCCGTGCTCGAAGACGCGTACTGACGTCGACGCTGCGATAGTGGCGGAAAATCGATTCCTCACTCGGACTCGACCGGGACGAACCCGGGTCCGTCTACAGCCCGAGGTTCAGCGCGTACGCCCACGACTCGACGCCGAGGGCGAGGACGAGAAAGACGAGTGCGCCGGCGAACAGTTCGACGTTCTTGATGAAGTCGGTCATCTCGGACTGCTGCTGATCCTCGGGAACCGCCCAGAAGTCGTGCATGACCGGCGTCACGACGAGGAAGAACGCCGCGAGTAGCCCCGCGGCGATCGCCGGGAAGGCTCCGAGCGCGATCCCCAGTCCGCCGACGACGAGGACCCCGCCCGAGGCGAGGACGCTCAGCCGGGGAGCGGGGGCTCCCTTCGCCTCCGTGTAGCCGGTCATCGCGTCGGCGTTCGCGAAGTGATTGAGTCCCTGGAACGCGAGCAACCCGCCGAAGAGCACTCGAGCGAGCAGGAACGCGATCGCACCGGGGCCAGCGTCGACGACCATCAGTCCCACCCCGCCGTGCCGGGTGCGTCGTCTGTGAGTCGGTGCGTGAGCAGTGAGTCGGTATTCAGTATCACTACGTTATCTAGTTCGTTTTCGAACCCAAATATATCTTATCTGATACGAGGGTTACCAACTATCACGCGTGTTATCTCGTCGGATCAACCGGTCGCACTCTCGACGGCGGTAACACGACCGTTAGCGAGCGCCTATTTTCCTCCAGTCCGTACTCCGGGGCATGAACATGCTCGTCGACGGCGAGTGGCGCACCGACGCGAACGAATCGACCACCGACGAGGGATCGTTCGAGCGACAGCAGACGACGTTCCGGGACTGGATCCGCGACGATCCCGACGCCGAGTTCCAGCCCGAAGCGGGGCGGTATCACCTCTACGTCTCCGCCGCCTGCCCCTGGGCCCATCGCACCCTGATCACGCGCGCACTGAAGGGCCTCGAAGACGCCGTCTCCGTCTCGGTCGTCGACCCGTACCGCGACCAGGACGGCTGGCAGTTCACCCCCGAGAAGGAGGGGTGTACCCGCGATCACGTCCACGACGCGGACTTCCTCCGGGAGCTATACGTCCGGGCTGATCCCGACGTCACGTGTCGAGTGACAGTCCCCGTGCTCTGGGACGAAGAACGGGACACGATCGTCAACAACGAGTCGAGGGAGATCATGCGAATGCTCGACACCGCGTTCGACGGGATCGGAGAGAACGAAGTCGACCTCTACCCCGAGGGGTACCGGGAGGCGGTCGATCGGATCCTCGACGAGATTTACGAACCGATCAACAACGGCGTCTACCGGGCCGGGTTCGCGACCGAACAGGAGCCCTACGACGAAGCGATCGACGACCTGTTCTCGGCGCTCGACCACTGGGACGACGTGCTCGCGGACCAGCGCTATCTGGCCGGCGATCGGCTCACGGAGGCGGATATCGCGATGTTCACGACGCTCGTCCGGTTCGACGAGGTCTATCACACCCACTTCATGTGTAACGTCCAGTACGTCCGGGAGTACGACAACCTCTGGCCGTATCTCCGCGACCTGTACGGGACGCCCGGCATCGGCGAGACGGTGAACATGGATCACATCAAAGAACACTACTACACGACGCACCCGGGCGTCAACCCGCACCGCATCGTCGCCCGCGGTCCGGAACTCGCCTTCGACGAGCCACACGATCGGGACGACCTTCCCGGAAGTCCGCCGACGGCCCTCGCGGCGGCGAGTGCCGACGACTGAGGGGCCGTTTCGAACGACGGAACAGAAGAAACGATCTACGAACGCTCTACGTCCCGCTCGGGGGGCGCTGGGATCCCTCCCGCCACGACTCGAAGCTCTCCTCGATCTCCTCGTCCGATCGGAAGACGCGCCAGATGATCCACGCGACCGCGAAGACCGGGAGCAGCGGCAATAGCAGGATGACGAGAATCGCCGCCATGATGTAGCCGAAGGCGGACATCTGGAAGTTCTCGGTGTAGCCCGTCGACTCCGACACCTTGGTTGACATGTGTAAGCCTACGACCGTTCCGATATTCCGTCTTTCGGTCTCGAGGAACGGCGTCGAAACCGGACGACGGCCTCGGATGCGACGTCCTTTCGGAACCCGCCTCGATAGGCAAACCGATCGATTCTCGGAATCCCGTCACGTCGTCGTCAGTCCGTCTCGCCCGTCGTCCTCGTCGTCGAGCACCTCGGCCGCGTCGTCCTGCGGCCGATAGTCGAATTCGAGCATCGTCTCCGTCAACGAGAGGAACCGCTCCGAATTCCGGGAGATGCCGTGGGCGACCGTCGGCGTCTTCGACAGCGCCCGGGTCGCGACCGCCCGGATCAGCCGCCGGCAGTCGTCCGGACTGAGCCACATCGCGCGGGCGTAGCGCTCCCCGGCGGCGTCGCGGTCCGCGACCTCCTCCCGGAGTTCGTCCCGGGAGAGGAGCCAGCCGATCCGCAGGTTGACCACGTCCATACCGACCCGGTGTGCGTAATAGGACCCCATCGCCTCGCCGAAGACCTTCGTCACGCCGTAGTACGTGTCCGGATCGGGCGCGTCGTCGGGTCGGATGACGGCCGGCGACCCGATCGTCGACTCCGGGCGAATCGAGGAGACCGCGTTCCCCATGTTGACCGCGTGGTTCGAACTCGCGAAGACGACGCGCTCGACGCCGTGATCCTCGGCCGCCTCGTAGGCGTTGTAGGCGCCGTCGACGTTCGGACCCGAAACCGCGTCCCACTCGGCTCGCGGACTCGGGTTGGCCGCGAGGTGGATCAGGACGTCCTGGTCCCCCAGCGCGTCGACGAACGCGTCCCGATCGGAGATTTCGATCGGCGTGGTGTCCAGATCCTCGGTTTCGCTGTGCGAAAAGAGCGTCAGATCCTCGTCCGACAGCGCCTCGATCGCCTGTCGCCCGACCCGGCCGGACGCGCCGGTGATCGCGATGTCAGTCATAGGAAGTCGACACCGACCCGACGGAAATAGATCGGGCCAGCGCGTTCCGGCCGCTCGGTCCGGGATCGAACGACGAGTGCTATCGGAAATGTTCGAGAGACAACATCGAGAACACCCTTTTCAGTCCCACTCGGTGGTTGAAAGACCGGGAAGGTGACACTCGTTCGTGTCCAGCGCAGACGAACGACGGCCATTCGAGACTACGGCTCGAGGACGAGCTTTCCGACGCTCTCACGGTCCTCCATCGCTTCGAAGGCCGTGTTCGTCTCCTCGAGCGGGTACGTCTCGTCGATTTCCGGTTCGAGTTCGCCTTCTGCAACGAGGTCGACGAGTCGACGCAGGTCGTCCTGTGTTCCCATCGTCGACCCGACGACGCGTTTGTGTTCCAGGAACAGATCCGGGACGTCGATCGACGACGTGTCCCCCGCCGTTCGCCCACAGATGGTCATCGTTCCACCGCGTCGCATCACGTCCTGTCCGAGCGCGGTGTACTCACCACCGAGATGGTTGATGACCGCGTCAGGCTCGCCGATCTCCGTCACTGCCGCGTGGATCTCGTCGGTGTCCGTCGCGCAGATCGCGTGATCGAGGCCGAGTTCCTGCACGCGATCGAGTTTCGCTCCTGACGAGGACGTCCCGATCGTTCGAGCACCGAGGAGAGACGCGAGCTGGACGGTCGCGACGCCGACACCGCCCGTTGCGCCGGGAACAAAGACGAGGTCGGCCGGGCCAACGTCGGCACGCCGAAGCATGTGAAATGCCGTGGTGTACGCTGTCGGCAGCGAGGCGGCAGTCGTCGCGCTCACGTCGGCGGCTAACTCGAGGAGTCGATCGGCCCGGACGCAGGCTGCCTCGGCAAGCCCGCCGTGGTACAGTGAGAACCGCTCGCACATGTTCTCCGGCCCCTCCCTGCAGAATCGGCACGACCTGCACGTCTGGTTCGGACAGAGGACGACCCTGTCCCCGGGGTCGATTCCGGACACGTCTGTCCCGACCTCGCGGACCACACCAGCGAGATCCAGTCCCGTCACGAACGGGAGATCGTCGGCGTCGACCATCGCCGAATCCCCTTCGAGGACCCACAGATCGTGTCGATTGATCGAACAGGCTTCGACGTCGACGACGGCCTCGTCGGGGCCGGGGTCAGGGGACGGCTTGTCGATCACGCTTACCCCATCCGGACCACTCAATTCGGTGAAGGCTGCGGCGCGCATCGCGTTCTGAATCGACCTCGAGTGCAAAGATACTGTGGGAGAGAGCGGCCAGAACGGGTGAGAGGAAGGGGTCTGGTCCCTCGTCCGAAGTGTCTGGTATGTGGATGATGCGACGGCATTCGTGATGAACGCCGGGAAACTGGGCGGGAGACCGCCATCGACGCCGGGTTCGATCGCGTCTCCGCCCGCCGTCGTTTCTGTGAGCGTCTCCACCCGCCGTCGTTTCTGTGAGCGTCTCCACCCGTCGTCGGTTCTACGAGCGCCACCCGTCGCCGATCGTCACTCATTATAAGCGCCACTCGCCGCGAGCGCCTGAGCCTGCCCGCGGATCGTTTTTCGGCTGCCCATCCGTGTCCTCGAGCCACACGTGACGGAATCGACGCCGAGGTCGATCACGGCCGTGCGAAACGGTACTACCCCGAAGACGACCTGCGTCGCCAGACCGCGATCGGACTGCGTCTTCGCGGTCGAGCAGTACGACGCGATGCTCCAGCATCGCGCCGAGCACGATCAGCCGCCCGACCGATCGAAACTCGGCTGACCGACGATCGACCCGAACGGCGACGCGGACGCCTGCGGTAGGAACGAGAACTCCGACACACGTCCCGACCGACTCGAGCTACCCCCGATCACTCCTCGAGGTGCTCGATTCGGGAGTACCGCCCGGCACGCCAGCCGGTGACGAGCGCGACGAGCGTCCCGACGCCGACGGCGAGGAGGAAGCCGGCGGCGTAGACTTCGGGGGACGTCCGCAGGAGCCGTTCGAACCCGACGACCGAGGCCGCAAGCCGGTTCAGGGCGGCTGCGATCGGTGGTGTCGCCGCGAGTCCGACGAGCCCACCCAGCAGGCCGACGACCAGTCCCTGCACGCCGATCGTCCCGGCCAGGAGCCAGCGAGAGAGCCCGAGCGCCCGGAGGGCGGCGAGCTGTTCGCGTTGCTGGGAGGTCACGAGGACGAACAGATTGGCCGTGAGAACGACGCCACCGACGACGGCGAGGCCGACCAGCGTGAAGCCGCTCGCGAGCACGATCGGTCGCTCTTCGATCATCGCTTCGACCTGTTCGTCGCTGGTCCGGACGTCGTACTCCGGATACTCCTCGGCGAGGTCGTCGCGGACGGCGTCCCGATCGGCGTCCTCGGTCACGTCGGCGGTGACGAACGTCGCGCGATCCGTCCCTGCCGTGCCTGTGACGACCTGCAGGTCGACGAGGGGGACCGTCACCGCTGGTGAGCCCAGGTACTGCGAGTGGTGCCCGGAGATTCCGACGACCGTGAACTCCCTCGCCCCTTCCCCCTCGCGGCTCGCGCCGACGTAGATCGTGTCGCCGACGCCGACGTCGTGGGACTCGGCGATCCGCGGGTCGATCACGATTTCGCCGCTCGGGACCTCGTCGGGACTGGGGCCACTGGCTGCCTCCACGTCCTCCTGGTCGAGTTCGAAGCCGCCACCCTCCTCGAAGTCGAACCCGTCGTGGGTTTCGTGGACCCCGACCGCGGATCGACGTTCCAGGTCCGACGGCTCCGTGCCGACGTAGACCACGTGCATCGCGATCGGGGTCGCAGACTGGATGTCGTCCCGTGCCGTGACCGCTCTCGTGACGCCGTGGGAGTCGGCGATCGGGTTCTCCGTCCCGCTGGCGGCCGGATCGACGGGCTCGCTCGAGATCCAGATGTCGCGATCCGCGCTGTCGAGGCCGTCCTCCCCCTTCTCGATGACGCCGATTCCGAGGCCCGCAAGCAGCGTCACCGAGAGCACCGCCAGCGTGACCGCGAGCACGGTGAGCGCGGTCCGACCGGGTGCCCGTCGGAGCTGTGCGACGGCGATCCCGACGACGGCGCTCGCCCGCACGGCCAGCCCGCCGACGCTCATCGACTCACCTCCTCGAGGACGGTCGTCCGGGAGGCGACCGCGAGCGGGTAGGGGACGGCTACCAGCCCGGCCAGCAGTGCAACGCCGATCGCGTACGGCACGAACAGCGGCGTGACGATCGCGACCGTGTCCGAGGCGAGGGTCGCGCTCGCGATCGCGTTGACGGCAGTGATCCCGAGGACGCCGAGACAGAGCCCCAGGAGTGCGCCACAGAGCGTCGTGATTCCCGTCGTCAGTGCGACGACCGCGAGCCGGCTCCGGGCCGGAAAGCCGACCGCCTCGAGGACGGCCATCGCACGGCGATCCTGGTCGACGGTCAGTCCCATCGTCGTCGCGACGAAGGCCGCGCAGATCGTCACGCCGACGACGAGCGCGAGCAGGCTCGTCGCGAGTGCCAGCCCGTCGCCGAACAGCGTCGACGGATCGCCGCCGGCCGTCGACTCGACCGTGGCGTATGGGTACGCCTCCTCGGCGGCCGACGCCGCCGCGTCAGGCTCGCCCCACACCAGAAGCTGGGTGGCGAGTTGCCCGTCGTCGGCGCCGGCGACCGCCTGCAGTTCGTCCAGTCGGACGAGCGCGACGGGAACGTCGCTCTCCGCGTCCGCTCTCGACTCCTCGACGGCCGTGACGGTCAGCGACGGCCCTCCGGATCCCGAATAGACGCTCGAGACGGCGACCTCGTCGCCCTGGGACGCGTCGAGGCGGTCCGCGGCCGCGCTGGAGAGGACGATCCCCGCGTCCGACGACCGCCCGTCCCCGCCGCCGTCGCCCCGCGAATCGACCGGCTCGAGGTCGGTCGTCGGGAGCCCCGCGACGGTCCGCGACTCCCCGTCGGGAGCGACGCCGACCAGGAGCACCGTTCGCGGCTCGCCCTCGGCGGACTCGAGTCGCACCGTCTCGAGCAGCACCGGGGAGGCGTGATCGACCCCCGACTGCGATCGGATCGTCGCGGCCCGTTCGTTGGCCATCCCGAGTCGCGGGCCCTCGAGGCCGTCGATGGTCGACAGCGTCCCGCTCTCGTCCGGCGTGATCCGGACGTCCGCGTCGGTCTCCGCCGCGACCCCGCCCTCGGCGAGCGCCAGTGCGACTCCCGTGATAACCAGCAGGAACGCGATCGTCAGCGCGACCGCGACGATCGTCGACGCGATACGCCCCGTGACGGTTCGGGTCGCCCGTTTCCAGAGCCTGGTCGCCGTGAGCCCGACGAGTCCGGCCCACCGCGTCCGTCGCCGTCCGTCCACCTCGCCGGGATCCCGGTCGGCGGCGTCATCGTCCATCCTCGATCACCCTCCCGTCTCGGAGCGTGACCACCCGATCGGCGACGGCCAGCGTCGAGTTGTCGTGCGAGGCGACCACGACCGCCCGATCCCGGCCGATGTCGGTCAGCAACTCGAGGACGTCCGTCCCGGTTCCCGTGTCCAGTTCGCCCGTGGGCTCGTCGGCGACGAGAACGTCCGGATCCGTCGACAGCGCCCTGGCGATCGCGACGCGCTGTCGTTCGCCGCCGCTGAGTTCGCCGGGGAGGTGCGAGACGCGGTCCTCGAGTCCGACCTCCTCGAGCAGCGTCGTCGCCCGCGCTCGTCGGCGGGATCGGGGAACGCCCGCCTGGACGAGCGGCAGGGCGACGTTCGCACGGGCCGAGAGCGACGGCAGGAGGTGAAACCGCTGGAAGACGATCCCCACGTGCCGACGGCGCAACTGCGTCCGTTCGCGACCCGAAACTGCCGTGAGGTCGGTACCGCACAACTCGATCCGTCCCTCGGTCGGCACCAGGAGCCCGGTGATCGCGTGCAGGATCGTCGACTTGCCGCTGCCGCTCGGTCCCCGGAGTCCGACGATTTCGCCCTCTCGAACGGTCATCGAAACGTCACGAAGCGCGGTCACCGTTCGGGCCTCCCGCGATCGAATGCCCCGGCTGGTCGATCCGTACTCGTGGGAAACGTTCTCGAGGCGGACGATCGCCGACCGCGCACGCTCGTCGGCGATCCCGGACGCGTCCGACCGTGCATTCCGGTTGGATACTGTCACGGGGTGGTTCTCGTCTGAACGAACGGCCCGCCGGCCCATTGTTTCGGTCCGGCTTCCGATCATCAGGGAGGTATTTATTGCCAGTACAGTTCCTCAAAACGGATTTTGTCGATCCTACAACCGTTCGGATCGGCCGAGAGAAAATCGGGCAATACGGTTGCAATTCGTGGAAACGGTGCTGTAGTCGCTGGCAAACTCGATCGTCCGAGAACGGCCGACTGGACACGTCACAGGCCGTGAAAGACGGGTCGAGCGGACAGTCACGCTGACGACAACTGGGCCCGGCCGGCGTGACTGGACGCGGGACCGGTGACGGCAAGTCACCCGGGTCGACGCGACTCCTACTCCGGAATCGGAGTCGGTAACGCCCGGTGACGCCGCGGCGGGACCAGATAGTTCGCCCGCCTGCGGACCGTGATGTACTGGAGAATGCCGTTGTTGTTGATCGGACCAACCGCACCCGCCGTGAGATCGCTGCCGGTCATCGCCGTCCGGGTTTTCACGAAGTCGGCGATCGATTGCTGGTGTGCGAGGAAGTGCAGGCCCGCCCGGTCGTCGTCGGTCGAGTTGAAGTCCCGGCGAAGGATGATCGGATCGCCGTCCTCGCGTGCGCGGCCGGCCTTCTGTGCGTGGCCGACGATACCGGCGTTCCGGGCGTCGTCATCGGCGTCGTCGATACAGCCCTCGACGCCGCTGGCGTCGCCGAGGTTGTGGCCGGCACCCTCGACGCGGTCCTCGGACGCGTGGGCCGGACAGAACATCTTGGCGACTCGCTGCTCGTGGCTGTCCTGTTCGTACCACTGCTCGAGTCGCAGATCGATCTTCGAGAGGTGGGTCGTCGTTCCGCCCTCGAACGGGCCCTCCTCGATCGTCACGCGGTCCTCGCTCGCCTGATTGCGCTCGAACCCGCTCTTGAACCCCATGAACAGCGGCGCGTCCTCCGGAACGGGTTCGGTGTCCGGGATGCCGGTTACACCCTCCTGGTTCTCGGCCGGAAGTCCCTCCCCGATGAACCCCGTTCGGCGATCGGCCACCTCGAATATTTCCCCGAACGTTCCCTCGACGGGGGTGTCGTTAACCTCGTCGAGGTCGCCGGTGAGCGCCTCCTCCGCGCTCAGGACGACGTGGCCGTGATCGCTGGCGAGGTGAACGAGCGCGTCGTAGCCGTCGAGTTCGGGGTCCTCGATCGGGGCCAGCGCCTCGGGTTCGGGGAGGTCGACCGACCCGGGGAGGTCGTCGTCGAACCGGTCGAAGTAGGCGGGTCCGTACCCGATGGTCGACACGAGGCCGTCGTTGCCGTACCGGTAGGCGCGTTCGACGCTCGCGAGCGCGTCCTCGAGCTGGGCGCGTTCCTGATCTGACGGACCGTCCCCGACGTACTCGAGGCCGAGCAGGAGGTGGTGTTCCGGCGGGCGGACGTTCCCGTGATCGTCGGTCGCGAGGAACTCGTTCCACGCGTGCTGCCGATCGGGACGCTCGTCGGGGGCGAGGTCGGCCTGTGGCACGTCGGCGTCCTCGCGTCCGAGACACGCCGAGAGTGCACTCGCACCGCCGATCGCCACGGCGGTCCGGACGAACGCCCGCCGGGAGAGACCCCGGGGCGAACCGGAACGGGGACCTGACCCTGTCATTGTCGGTCCTGAGGGCCGAGCGATAAAGGGGGTTTTGGTGCGATCGGGTTCGACGACAGCGCGTAGCGCTCGGACGATACCCGATCGTCGATCCGGTACCGTTCGATCATCGCCCCGTTGCCGTCCGATCGTCGACCCTCGACACGGGACCGACTCGATCGGCCGGGCCGTCGCTTTGCCACACCTTCGATTTCGCCGGTATCGCCACGACCGACACAGGCATCCCCCTCCGCGCTGTAGGTTGTTAGCATGAATCAGGTCGAGGTGTTCGAGGAGATCGACGCCCCGCCGGACGTCGTCTGGGACGTCCTCCTCGATTTCGAGAGCTATCCCTCGTGGAACCCGTTCATCCGGTCGATCGAGGGCGTTCCGGTGCCGGGCGAACAGCTCCGAATCCGGATCGATCCGCCGGAGTCGCGAGCGTTCACGTACAAACCGGAGGTGCTCGCCGTCGAAGAGAACTGGCGGCTCGTCTGGATGGGGCGGCTGGGCGTCCCGTTCGCCTTCGACGGCTACCACGAGTTTCACCTCGAACCGATCGCGGAGGGTTCGGGAACGCGACTCCTCCAGCGCGAAACCGTCCGCGGCGCGCTCGTCCCCCTGCTGTTCGACAGGGACGAGATCGCACGCGGATTCCGGGCGATGAACCGCGCGCTCAAGGAGCGCGCCGAGGCTCAGATCGTGGCCTGATGGGGACGTCTCCATCGCGGCCCGAACGGCACGTCTCCATCGCCGTTTGAACGGGACACCTCTGTCCGTCGGCCGATCCGCCCGCCTATCGACCCGCGGTAGGGCCGACGAGGTCGGCGATCGTCGCGAGCGATTCGATCTCGTGTTCGGGCTTCGACGACGTCCACTCCGCGTATCCCCTCGCGTGATCGCGCCAGAGATACGCCGAATCGATGCCGGCCGCGTCGGCGGCCTCGACGTCGACCCAGCTATCCCCCACGTACAGCGGATTCGTCGCGTCGAGGTCCTCGAGTGCCAGTTCGAGGTAGTACGGCGTCGGTTTCTTGCGATCGATCCCCGTGAGCGTCGGCTCGCGGCCGTACCAGACGTCGACCGCGAGGTCGAAGTGATCGAGGATGTTCCCGATCGTCTCGTGCTGGTTGTTGCTGACGATCGCGTTCGTCGTGGCGAGCGATTCGACGGCGTCGACGTCGTCGTACAGGCGTTTCCTGCCGGCGCGAATCTCCTCGAGTTGCGTCTCGATCGCCGCGCGTTCGCGGGCGCTCCAGAGGTCGTGGGGGGCGACGTCGTGCTCGGCTGCCATCCGCCGGAGCGAGTCCACGTCGGGACGAAGCAGCGTCTCGATGTGCTCGTCCGGCGGATCGTTCACGCCGACCTCGTCGAAGGCGGCGCGGACCGCCTCGACGAGCGCGTCGCGATCCGTCGGTGTCGTCAGCACGCCGTCGTTGTCGAAAACGATCGCGTCGTAGGCCATCCGTGTTCCCATGTGGTCGTCGCTAGAACGCGCAGGGATTTCGGCGTTGTGCCCATCAGCATCCTCTCTGCCGGATCGGTCGGCCGACTCCGAAGCAGGAGACCGGAGTTCCCCACCGGTTTCTCGAGATGGGATTTATGAGAAAACACTTATACATCGGCTGACGACTTGGGGTCCATCCGATCGATCCGCTATGACGGCCGCCCCCTCCGAATCGACGTCCAGTAACGGACTGGTGACGCTCGCAGCACTGCGAGCGGGCGTCCGATCGCGGTTGGGGATCGACCCCCGTGCCCTGGCCGCGTTCCGGATCGGGCTGGCACTCGTCCTCCTCTTCGATCTCCTCGTCTTTCGGATACCGGGTCTGGAAACGTTCTACACGGATGGGGGAATCTTCCCGCGATCGGCCCTCGCGGAGGCCTATCCCGGACTGGCGCGGTTGTCACTGCACGCCCAGTCGGGGTCGCTGTGGGTGCAAACCCTGCTGGTCGGGGTCGCCGTCGCCCTCGCCGCGTGCCTGCTCGTCGGCTACCGATCTCGACTCGCGGCGGCCGGGTCGGGGCTGCTCCTCGCGTCGCTGCACGCCCGCAACCCGTACCTGGCGAACGGAGGCGATACGATTCTCGTCTCACTGCTGGTCTTCGGAGCGTTCCTGCCGCTCGACGGGCAGTGGTCGCTGCGCAGTCGCCCCGGAGATCGTCGGTACGGTGTCTCTCGCGGCGACGGCCCTCGCATCCTTTCGGTGGCGACCGCGACGATTCTGCTGCACGTCGCGATCATCTACGCGATCAACGCGATCCTCAAGTTCCGGAGCGAGGCCTGGATGAGCGGCGTCGCGGTCCGGCGCATCCTTCACCTGGAGGACTTCGTCTTCCTGCTGGGTCCGACCCTTTCCGAGTATCCGACGGCGCTCACCGCGATCAACTGGCTCTGGACCGCGACGCTGTGCGCATCGGTTCTGCTCGTGTTCGCGACCGGGTGGCTCCGCGTTGCGACCGTCCTCGCGTTCGTCGCCGCACACCTCGGGATGGCGGCGACGATTCGTCTGGGTGCCTTTCCGTTCGTCATGATCACCGCGCTACTGTTGTACCTCCCACCGCCCGTCTGGGACTCGATCGACCGGCTCGCGGCCGGAACCGAGGTCGTCCGGCGTCCCGAGCGCGTTGCGCCGCGAGCGATCGAGGACGGCACTGGAGCGTCGGTAGCCGGTCCCGCACGCTCGCCGCCCGTTCGACGTGGAAGTCGGCTCGCCGCGACGCTGCTGCTCGCGTACTTTCTCCTCGTGGCGAACTGGCAGGTCGGGGCAGCGGGGCTCGTCGACACCCCGTCGCCGGTAGACGAAGGAGAATTGGAACGTGCGAACTGGGCATTCTTCGCACCGAACCCGCCGGACGCCTACAGCTGGTACGTCGTCGAAGCCGAACGCGAGTCCGGGCCGGCCATCGATCTCGTCGACGACACGGCGGTCGATTTCGACCGCCCGCCGAACGCCATGGCCCGGTATCCCTCCACGCTCTGGAAGCGGTACGGCACGAAAGTGCGGGGCGCGGGCGATTCCCCCCTCGAGCCGGTGGCAGCGTACTTCTGCGAGCGCGCGTCCGACGACGTCGAGTCGGTAACCGTCCATCGCGTCGACCAGCCCGTCGACGCCGACGGACCGGTCGGCGAACCGATTTCGCGCGATCGGATCACCGTTTCCTGTGGTTGAGTGGGTCGTTCGGGGCTCGAAACCGCCAGTCGACGGTCGCCCATCTGCGGTCGCGATTCCGATCGCGAGACGATCGAACGCATCGCCGAGAATCACCACCTCGTCCGCAGGTTCAAGTACGGACGGGCGACCAGACCCGGCGTGACCCGTCACACGACACCCCGCTCGAGCGTCGGGCAGCCCAATCCACGCCGTTCCGATCGGGAGGACGATGGGCCATAGAGCGCTCGTCGCCTACCGGCGACCCGACCACCTCTACGACCTGCGGTACAGCCACTGGGGTGGCGAGGACCTCTCGCTCGCCGGAGCGATCACCGAGGAGACGCCGCTGGCCGACGGCGCGGTCGCGGCCGACCTGCTCGCGGACGCGATCGCCCGCGATCGGATCCTCGCCGAGCACCTCGATCCTTGCATCCACGAGGCGCTGTACGTCGTCGCCCCCGCAGCCGAGTACGCGGTCACCTCCTCCCGCGTCTGCTGGCTCGAGTGGGGCGACGGTCGCGACGGCAGCCGGGGTGCGATCGTCGAGGTCAGTCCTGGGTCTGCCGACCGTGACCTCCGAACGTGGTTTCGCGCAACCAAGACCGTCCTGGGGGACGTCGTCGAGATGGGGGGGCTCTCGAGACGGGCCGCGCTGGCGTACCTCGAGGCCCGAATCTGTGAAGAACGGGACGGGACGGTCTACACCTACGGCGGGACGATCGGCGGCGCGGGCCGTGGCACGGGCGACGATTCAAGGCCCGACCACTGGCCCGAGGACGACCGACGGTGACGGTTCGAGCGATCGATCGGTCCCGACTCACCCGCGATCGGTGGCCGACGGCGATCGGGTCACTCGCCCCAGCGGGCGTCGGCCAGCGTCCGCTGGACGACGTCGTTGCCGACCGCCTCGGCCAGCGTCTCGAAGCCCGCGCGCTCGCCCCGATCGGCCGCGTTGGCGACAAGTCGCGAGACGATGAACTCCGGAGTCGACCGTCCGACGGTGTCGAACCGGGGCTGGTAGTCGACGAGCAGTTCGAGGTCCGGGTTCAGCCCCTCCGCGAAGATGCCGTCGACCCGCGCCTCGGGCGGCAGCGGCTCCAGATCGTCCGCGAGGTGCGTGACGAACACGGCCAGCGCGTCCCGATCGACGGCGAGCGTGACCAGCCCGTGCAGCAGGTCCGCCGCGCTGCCGGGTTCCGTGATCGCCTCGAACTCGTCGACGAGCATCAGGGTGCGCCCGCCCGTCGAGAGCGGCGGCACGATCGATCGGAGCGTCGACTCGAGTACGCCCGCGTTGAAACTCGCGTGCCGGCGGTGGAAGACCAGCGAATCGACGGGGGTCACTTCGGCTCGATCGGCGGGGACCGGCAGCCCCATCGTCGCGAGCAGCACGACCTGACACAGCGTCTCGAGCAGCGTCGTCTTCCCGCCGCTGTTCGCACCCGTCAGGACCGCGACGCGTTCCTCGCCGGGGGGCGCTTCGACGCTCTCGGGGATCGACGACACGCCGTGATCGCCGAGGCCGTAGGTGATCGGCTGGACGGACTCGTCCTCGCGGCCGCCTCCGGCTCGCGCCGCGGAACCATCGTCGTGAGCGGCCAGCGTGAGGTTTCGCGCGTTGACGACGGAAACGGCGGCTTCGTCCCCGTCGACGAAGACCGGTCGCGTACAGTCGTACTCGAGTGCGAACCGGGCGATCGAGAGGTGAAGTGCGATGTCGTCGACGGCCTCGATCGCCTGATCGACGGCGTCGTGGGCCTCGGCCAGCGTCTCCTCGAAATCGATCGCGACTGTCTCTTCGCGCTCGTCGATCGCCTCGGTGAGGTCCGATCGGAGCGTCCGCAGGGTTCCGCCGACGAAGTCGGTCGCATCGGCCGCGTCGGTCGGCATGGCCGCCCGAACCCGGTCGATCGTCACGTCGGTCTCGCTCAGGAGGAGATCCTCGAAAGCCTCGCGGAACCCCTCGACGTCCCGGACGCCGTCCGATCGGAGGTCCTCGATCAGCTGGAGGGCGTTCGCGTCCAGGTCCTCGACGGTCCCGAGCGCGTCGCGCAGTCGATCGAGTTCCTCGTCGGCCCCCTCGCACACCCGCCCGCGGTCGCCGTCGAGAGCCGCGAGCGCGTCCGCGGCCTCGGCGACCGTCTCTCGGTCGAGGTCGGCGATCGCGGAAAACGGACCGGAATCGACCCCGGCGTCGAGCAACGCGAGCGCGGCCTCGACGGCGGCGTGGTCGCTTCCGTCGCGCTCGTCGTAGCGCTCGTACGCCGCGAGGACGGCCTCCCGATCAACGTCGTCGAGGGCCGCCCACGCGTCGCGTGCCGCGAGAACGTCGTCGAGGCGGTCCGCCATCGCCTCGCGGCTGGTGAGCGGCGTGAGCACCCGGATTCGATCGGCAGCACGCTGCGTGACTGCGTGCTCGACCGCCAGATTCAACAGGTCCTTGTAGGCCGATCGGGCGTCGCTCGTCGCCAGAATCTCCATTCCGTCCCCGCCGGTCGCCCGGCGGAGGATCCGCGTCGCCCGACCGCGAGCGAGGCCGGCGTCCGAGAGGGTACGGACGTCTCCGCTCTCGATGGCCTCGATCGCTCGTTCTCGGCCGAGTTCCTCGACCAGCCGTTCCCGCGTTTTCGGACCGACCCCCCAGTACTCCTCGAGTCGCATGTCCTGTGGGTTCGCGTCGATCGTCTTGAAACTGTGTCATCGCGCGGTCCAGGGATACGGATCGGATTTGTGCCATCGGCCGCGAGCCGGCGAGACCGACCACATAAAGACACGGTGGAGCTAGTCGACACGGTTTTTTCGCCGCCCTGCAAAGGACGTGACATGAGCACGGATGGCACGCGCTCGAACCTGGATCACGATCGCCGATCGTTCCGGTACTATCGCAACGCCGTCGAGCGCCACTGGGACCCCCACGAGATCGATCTCGAGGCCGACCGGGCGGCGATCGAGGACGTTCCCGAGGACGCCTTCGACGGGCTTCGCGAGACGCTCGCGCTGTTCGGGGCCGGCGAAGAAGCGGTCGCCGAGGACCTCTCCCCGCTCGCGGTCGTCCTCGACGACGTCGCCGACCAGCTGTTCGTCACGACCCAGCTCTACGAGGAGGCCAAACACGCCGACTTCTTCGATCGGTACTGGCACACCGTGATCAATCCCGAAGAGAAGCGACGCGGTCTCGAGCGATCGTCGCCGATGGAGGACCGGTGGTTCAACGAGCCCTACGACGAACTGTTCGAGCGCAACGAGGCGGCGATGCACCGACTGCTCGTCGACGACACGCCGGAGAATCGCGCGCTCGCGTACTGTCACTATCACATGGCGATCGAGGGGATCCTCGCCCAGACAGGCTACTACGGCGTTCAGAACAACTTCAGCGGGGACTACGAGGAACTCCCCCGGCTCCCGGGACTCGTCGAGGGGTTCTCGAGTATCCGGAGCGACGAGGGCCGCCACGTCGGGTTCGGGATGTGGAAACTCAAGACGCTGGTCCAAGACGAGGGGGTCGATCCCGATCTCGTCACGAGCACCGTGGGCGAACTCGCCCAGCTCACCCAGCAGATCGTGAGCTACTCCGCGGAAGACGACGAGACGGGCGTCGACGAAACCGAACTGGTGAGCTACGCCGCCGAGAAACACGGCCAGCGAATGGACCAGATCACCGACGCCAGCGCGGCGATGCCCGACGTCGACGAACTCGTCGAACTGGAACCCTAGCGGCGATCGGCCGTAGCAGCGATCGGTCGAGATACGCACGGTCGTGGGTTACCGCCCCGCTCTCGCGGTCGATCGCGATCCCGAACGGGACGGAGTGGCCCGGCGCCGTCGATCGCGAGCGCAGTCCTCGCGACGGCACTCCGCATACGGGCGAGTCCCACCCGTCGACGACGGCAGGCATATGCACGGACGTGGATAATTTTCGACGTGAATCGCTGCTTGAGGAGCACAAACACGGGGATTTTTATCCGCTCGGTGCCCTACGGACGAGCATGACTGATGGGCGGGGCGAGACTCCCCGGCGAACAGGGATGACCGAAAAGTGTGGCGTCGTCGGCGTCTCACTGGACGGTCGAGACGCGGCACGACCGTTGTACTACGCGCTCTACGCACTCCAGCACCGCGGTCAGGAATCCGCGGGCATCATCACCCACGACGGCTTCCAGCAGCACAGCCACGTGGAGATGGGGCTCGTGGGCGACGTCTTCGACGAGGACGACCTCGACGTGCTCAACGGTCCGGCCGGAATCGGCCACGTCAGGTATCCGACGGCCGGGTCGGTCGATTCCTCCTGCGCCCAGCCCTTTTCCGTCTCGTTCAAGAGCGGGTCGCTCGGCCTCTCGCACAACGGGAACCTCGTCAACGCCGACGAGATCCGCGAGGAACTCGCCGCCGCGGGCCACGCCTTCACCAGCGACGGCGACACCGAGGTCATCGCCCACGACCTCGCGCGGAACCTGCTCGAAGAGGACCTCGTTCGGGCCGTCAAACGGACGATGGGACGCATCCACGGCTCCTACGCGCTGACGATCAGCCACGACGATACGATCCTTGGCGTGCGCGACCCGCAGGGCAATCGCCCGCTCTGTATCGGGGAACTCGAGGACGGCTACATCCTCGCCTCCGAGTCGGCCGCGATCGACACCCTCGACGGGGAACTCGTCCGGGACGTCCGGCCGGGTGAACTGGTCGTCCTGCAGGAAGACGGCACGGGGTTCGACTCCTACCAGCTGGTCGAGAACGAGCACACGGCTCACTGTTTCTTCGAACACGTCTACTTCGCCCGCCCGGACAGCGTCATCGACGAGACGCTCGTCTACGAGGCGCGCCGAAACCTGGGGCGCAAGCTCTGGGAGGAAAGCGGCGTCGAGACCGACGTCGTGATGCCGGTCCCCGACTCCGGGCGCGCGTTCGCCTCGGGCTACGCCGACGCCGCGAGCGAGACGACCCCCGACGGCGAGCCTCGCGACCCGGACGACGAGGGCGTCGAGTTCGCCGAGGGGCTGATGAAGAACCGCTACGTCGGGCGGACGTTCATCATGCCAACCCAGGACGAGCGCGAGCGCGCGGTGCGGCTAAAGCTCAACCCGATCAAGTCCACGATCGAAGGGAAGACCGTGACGGTCATCGACGACTCGATCGTCCGCGGAACCACCTCGACCCAGCTAGTCCAGCTTCTCAAGGACTGTGGCGCCGAGGAGGTTCACGTTCGCATCGGCGCGCCGGCGATCGTCGCCCCGTGTTACATGGGGATCGACATGGCCACCCGCGAGGAACTGATCGCGTCGGACAAGACGACCGCCGAGATCCGCGACGCGATCGACGCCGACAGCCTCGCCTACCTCTCGGCCGACGCCGTGGCCGAGGTCCTCGGGAACGAGCGAGTGGACCTCTGTCTGGGCTGTGTCACGGGGGAGTATCCCTACGACATAGAAGGCGAAGAGACCGATCGAGACGCGAGTCGGCCCGATATCGGCGGCCAACCGCTCCAGGCGGACGACTGATTCTCCCGTCGTAATCGTCAGTACACGCCGTGCAACAGGAGATAGACCACGATCCCCAGCGAGAACGAGATCAGCCACAGGCTCGCCGCGATCCGGCCGACGCGGGCGTGGCTGGTTCGCCGGAGATCGTCGATCGGGTAGGCCGCGGCGAGCAACAGCGCGTAGTAGAGCAGGGGGATGCAGACGATCGCGAGGAAGATGTGGATCGCCAGCACCGGCAGGTAGACGAACTGATAGACGGATTCGGGGCCGGGAAACGGTTGCGGGCCGCCGGTCGCGACCAGTCGGTAGAGATAGAGCGTGAGAAATACCACGAAGAGCCCGAAGGAGGTCAGCATCGCGAGTCGATGTCTGTCGACCCGGCCGCGGCGGATCGCCCGCCAGCCGATCGTGATCGTTCCGATCGCGATCGCGCTGATGACGACGTTGACGTGCGGAATCAGTTCGAGGACCCATTCGGGTGCGGTCGGCACCGTCGAGGACGGGATTCGACCGCCGGCCGCCGCGAAGACGATCGCGAGCGAGACGACGCTCAGGACCGCAGCGAGGGGCCGGACGCGCTCTCGGGGAACGTATTCCATAGCTGATCGTTAGCCCGGCGGAGGAAAGGGGTTACTGTCTCGGTGTCGTCCCGGACCGGGCTGACCGCGATCTCGGTCTGGAAGAATTCGAGAAGACGAGAGAAGGGAAGTTCTCGGTTCGTGACGAGGACGATACCGAGCAGCTATTCGGTCTCGTACTCCGGGTCGAGCGTCACGATGTCTTCCCTGTTGACGGCGCCCATCCAGCCAGAGGCGTGGGCCCGACCAATCCGGACGGCGTCCTCGATGAGACGAAGGACCGCGTCGTCCTGGAGTGCCTCCTCGAGGAGTACCTCCGGATCGAGATCGCTGAGGTCGTAAGCGGTGAGATCCTGAACCATCGTCCCTCGCTGCGCCGCCAGTTTGACTGAACGGCGGAAGATTTCGGTATCGTAGCCCTGAACATCGTCGCGACTTTCGAACTGCCCTCCGGAGTGCCGCCTCGTCGAACTCGAGGCCCTGTTCGCGAAGACGATCGGCGAGTGGTTCGGCCAGACGGAGCGCTTGCACCTTCGAGAGCGTGTCGTTGTCAGCCCAGCAGCCGATTCGAGCGCAGCTGCGGCAAGTCGTCCGCGGCACGGCCCGACCACGCTCACCGTAGGAATCCTGGGACTGGGCCTCGGGCGCCGGATCCATCCCGTCGACGTCCTGCTCGAGTGTTGCGTGTTCGGTGCGGTGGTGGGCCTCGACGTCGAGCGGTTCGGCACGGCTGCGAACGAGCCGAGTTTCGTCGACGGACTTCACGTGTTCGAAGCAGCCGTTACACACACGAGGATTGTGCCAGATGCGCCGATCGAACGCCCGCTGTGAGGGAAACGTGACCGTCCGAGGACGTGGGAGTTGTCGTCGTTGACCTGGGCTGGAGAAAAGCGTCGCTACAGGGCGGACGGGTTCATCACCGGCGACGGTAACGTCGCCGACTCGACGCCCCTGTCGCGATCGTATTATTTGCATATATGTCGAGAGAAGTTGATAAGAGTCCGTACGAGCGCCATAATGGCGACCGTTGCTTTGAGATGCCGGATTTCGAGGGTCTCAGGATGTTTCGCCTACTTCGTTCTGTTAAAATTCGTTCTCGCGCTTCGGGAGGAGATCGTTGATACGGTTCGTTCGCTCCTCAGTTGACAGAGATTAACGTATAGAGCGGTTCCGAACCAGTGACACAGTACGTGACAATCAACGCGAGATTGTAAGACAGCGCAGCATGAACAGTATGCTGTACGAGGGTACTCTGGAAAATTAGCTCGTGACCGCTCTGACTGGTCTGTCAGCTCATCCTGCCCTCAGTTACCAGCGGGTGAGCAGTTGTTTGAGTCGAGCGATCAGTCCGTCCGATTCCGTTGTTTCTTGTTCTATCACGATTTCTTCCTCCGTCTCGGTTTCTTCCTCCGTCTCGGTTTCTTCCTCCGTCTCGGTTTCTTCCTCCGTCTCGGTTTCTTCCTCCGTCTCGGTTTCTTCCTCCGTCTCGGTTTCTTCCTCCGTCTCGGTTTCTTCCTCCGTCTCGGTTTCTTCCTCCGTCTCGGTTTCTTCCTCTGTCTCGGCTTCTTGCTCTATCTCTGAATCTGTCACGGATGCCGATCTTTACTACTTGTATTTAAACTATGCGACCGTTTTGATGTTTTTGCTATTACATCTAAAATATAGATAGAAGCCACTAGATGGAGTAACAGTGGCTCTCATGGATGAACAGAGATTGAACAGTGATGAACGAACGCTACTCGTTTATGATATTGTATATGTGTGATGAACGATGCAGACTGGCATCCAAGGAGGGAATGACGGATCGGGGACTTGGGACGAACCTGCGACGGGAGTCGTCATGATGGTCGCGGATGCGAAAGATGTTGATCCGATTGACCTTGACTCACTTTTCGAGGTCGTCGATCCGGACGCGCTTAACGCATTGGTCTCGCGCTCTGAAGGAACGGTTCAAATTGAATTCGAGTACGAGGGATACGTGATCACTGTGCGAAGTGACGGTCACATTCACATCGAATAACTCCTTTCGGGATTTTTCGAATTTTTGGCTCTGTTGAAACCATCCGATAGTGATGGGCTCAGAATCCTCTGTGGGAAGTACAGAGGAACTACTGAGCAGGCTCGGAACGTATATCAGCGTGACCCATCCGAACTGGGTCGGCGTACTCGACCCGCAGCGAAAAACGCTATCGGACGTTTCTCCCGAGCAGGAAATACAAGACGAGTCCTAGCAATGGGGCCATAAAGACGACGAGCGCCCACAAAAACGCCGGGTGGTTGCTGTTACTTTCCGCGTCTACATACACCCACACAGTCAGGGCAATGAAGGCGAACAAGAAAAGCAAAAAAATCAATGCCGCTGCGCCACCGCCACTCCCTTGCAGGATAATGGTAGGGACCATAGTTGATTTGTTAAATTCAAATAGAAAAACTTTCTGATATCGTTGGATTCGAGGGTGAGTCTCACTTTGGCAAAGTGACGACAGCTGACGCTCGTGCCGAATAATCAACTCTTCCTGTCGATACGTTCGCACATGTAATGAGCGTGTGTTTCGCGAAAAGACACATCTGAAGAATTAGATTTCAGCAGAGTATTTTTCTGTCTACAAATTTGCGGAGAAAATCGGCCGTTGACGCCGTTGCTCATGCATCCAGTTCGTCGGACGGGTGATCAGTGCGCAGATGAACATAACGCTGTCACACATATAAGATAATAGTAATGCTCACAGCGGCGTACTGAATACAGGGCGCGAATGTTGCAGGAGATTTGCGTCAAGTTTCGAATATGAGAATCGCTCTGTGCAGACCGTGTAATCGCCAAGCGAGAACAAATATGATTATTTCTTGTTGGGTTTCGGACCTGAACTTATGATTTGCCTACGATAATCGGATGAGTATCTATACAATTGTTGCCATCACCCACATGCTATTAGCGTATGTTAAATCGTTGTTTTAGTTTGCAGTAACTACTTATCAATCCAACCTGTTGCATCGCCGTATGCGACGAAGGACGCTCCTCGTCGGAGCATCTGCCGGGATCGTGGCCCCGTTAACCGGGTGTCTCGGTGACGGCGAAGATCCCGGTAATGACGCTGACGGCACAACAGATGGACTGACCGGTGAATGGCAGCAGTTCCAAGCCAACGCCGCCCACACCGGGGCGACGACCGCGGCCGGTCCGGATGGTGGCGGGCGGGTACGGTGGTGGAGCGACACGACAGGGATCTCCACCAGCCCGGTCATCGAGGGCGGGACGGTATACGTCGGCAGTGGCCTCCGCAACCAGTCCGTCTTGGCGTTCGATCAGGCCACCGGCGAACGGCAATGGCGAGCACCGATCGGCGACGATATCGAACGTGCGCTCGCGGTCGGGGACGGAACCGTCTATGCATCCGCGAGCGGCGTGTACGCGCTTGACGCCGAGTCGGGCGAGCAAGAGTGGATGGACCGCATCGATACGACGCGCGGCGTCGCCCTCGACGGGGACACCGTTTTTGCCTCCGCCGGTGGAGGGGGCCCGATCGTCGCGCTCGAGGCCGACAGCGGTGAGGAGCGCTGGCGCCGCGACATCCACACTCTGACGGCACCGACCGTGGCCGACGGTCGCGTCTTCGCAGTCGGAAACGACAACTTGGTCGCGATCGACGCTGAGAGCGGCGACACTGAGTGGGAGGAGACGATCGACCGCGCCGGCAGCCCCCCTACCGTCGCAGACGGGATGGTCTTCACCGCCACGCGCGGGGATCTATTCGCCTACGACGCCGCGACCGGCGCACGCGAGTGGACGCTCGATGGGAGCTTCCGCGGAACTGACATCGCGACGATCGATGGGACGATCTACCTTGCGGGCCGGCAACAGGAGGGCGAGGAGTGGATATCGCGGGCACTCGCGGTGGATGCGGCGACAGGGGACGTCGAATGGAGTCGGGACGACGATGGCCTCGGAGCCGGGAGCGTCGTCGTCACCGGCGAGATCGTCTACGTCGCCACCCGTTACCGCGTGTACGCCCTCGATCGCGGGACGGGAGATATCGAGTGGTGGCTTCGGTTCCAGTGGCCGGTGGGCAGCCCCGCCGTCGCTAACGGGACCCTGTACGTGAGCGTGGGCGGCCGTTTGCTGGCGATCGAGTCGGGGGACGGCCGCGCCGGTGTGTGGAAGTCGGATGCAGAGCCGATCCCGGACCGCGACGCTACCCCGCCGGAGCCGACCTACGCCGAGAGCGACTTCCCGTTCGGCATGAACGGCTTCGACGTCGATGCGGAGTGGGACGTCTCGGTGGACGAGGACGCCCCCGTAGACATCTCGTTCGTGATTGAGGGCGATCGGATCGACGCAGACGAGCACGTGTCGGTGACCCTCGCCGTGACGAACGACGGTGACGAGCCGCTGGGGTTCACCACCGGCGCGCCGGAGCCGTTCGGGATCTTCAGGCTCAGCGACGAGAATCGGGATCACGGCCTCGTCGCGTGGACCTCGGCGTACGAGGAGAGCGGTCACGTGCACACGACTCCCCACCGCGGGGTCGGGATGGTGAACAGCATCGCCCTGTCGACCGAGATTCCGCCCGGCGAGACGGTGAGCGAGACCTACACGCTCTCGGACGAGACCCACGGCATCCGGCCGGGATCGTACGAATTCTCCGTCGCACAGCTCCTGCGGCCGGCGGAGGGCCGGAACGATCACGACGGATGGGAGTTCGAGGTGACGGGAGCGGTCGAACTCGCGGCGTGCGGAACGGACGAGGGCGATATCGTCCACGAGCTTGCGGTCGCGGACGAGGTTGACCTCCCGGAGGCGTTCATGGGCGAGTTCACGGTCGACGTCCTCGAACCGGTCACCGACACCCACCCGGGCCTGATCGAGATCACGTTCGAGAACGTCACGGACGAGCGGTCGCTGATCGCGTCGATGCGCCGCTGGCCCTTCGGCTCGTACGTCGGCCTCGGTCCCGGGGGCCGCCGGCTGGTCCTCCTGCCCGCGGAGACATTCGCACCAGGGTTCGTCGACCGCACCGACGCCGGCTGGTGGGAGCCCGCCTTCCTCCCACACGAATCGATCGCTCGTGGCGGGAGCACGACGGCGTACGATCCCGGCGAGACGAGTACCTCGCAGTTTATCGTCACCACCCACCCCGAGACGGACGATCCGCGCGATGGCGACGGATACGCGTTCGAACAGGGGTTCGGCGACGACGACGTCGACGTGACGTGGGGGTTCGCGCTGTCGACGCTCGAGCCGGACGGGTAACGGATCGATGAAAGGGGCTCACGATTACGTCCGAGCCCCCGACGAACCGCTCGCGGACAATGTCTCTCCCCTCCGTTCGCGGTTCGGATACCCGACAAAGAAGCGTTGGTTCTGGAGAAGGCTGTAATCGAGTTCGACGGCAAACGAAGAGATGTCGGCCAGAATCGGGGTAGGTTTCACCTATCGAATACACACCCGGGTCTACGAGTGAGATCGTTACGTGGTAGAACTTCCAGCGATCAATACGCACGTTCTCAGTTGGGTGATTCTGGTTCAGTAATGTGAAATAAAAAACTCGCCATGCTGCATACATGCTCTGGGCCGTGTTTAGACGCGGAAACAATCGGCTCTCACACGTTGTTATCTACATACAAAACTGGACTGTGAGGTGGTCACTACCGTATTCTGGTTAGACGAAAGGACTCCTGATTCGTCCATTCAGGGGCGTCTAAACAAGGCATGCTCTCTATCCAGCACGCCGATCTTGACAGTGGTTCGGTAGTTCGATCGAGTCTTGCTGAATACGAGGCGCGAATGGTACATGAGATTTCGCTCGGTCTGTGAAGGGTGCGAATGCTGCGGCAGTCACTAACACACCCGACGTAGTTTAAAGAATGAGCGCCCAGGAGTCGCCGTATGGAACTCATCGAAGCCACCGTTGAGGACCTCGACGCACTCGTCAGTCGTTGGTATTCCCTCGCAAAGGCGATGGAAGCGTACGACGAACTGAATGCACTTTCCTACGCGAATATCGACGAAGTCTCCGATGAGGGCTTCCGTACTCATCTCGACGAAGAGGAAATCGCTGACCACCTTATCGTCCACGAGGACGAGACCATCGGTTTTGTCACACTCCGCGAGGGCCATCATCCCTCCCGACAGTACTCGCACTATCTCCGCATCGTGAACCTTGCTATCGACGAAGACCACCGGAACCGAGGTCACGGTACAGAAGTCGTTGAGCGCGTGAAGGAGATGGCCCGCGACCGGGATTGCGACCATCTCAAGGTTTCCTGTGAGTGGCAAAACGAGGACGCACGCCGATTCTACCACGACACGGGGTTCCGGCCGAAGCAAGTCGACTATGCGCAACCATTAGAGTGAATCACGATACGCGTTCGGTACAGACAAAGGGACCCACTACCTAACGACTGTTCCCTCGCTGGTCTTCTGCTGAACATATCCTCTGTCTTCAGCACGCAATTCTTGACAGGAGTTGGGTCGATTCCGATCCGTCGCATTACATTGTTCGCCTGTACTGAACGCTGGAGGGTCTATACCTATCACTCTCTGAGTGTATCAACAGAGGCATCGAACTCGATCCGGACGAAACGCAGGTCGTCAGCGTCACGATCGCGACGGACTATCCCCACGGATTCGAACCGATCGAGTGCTCGATCGGGCGTCCGATCGGCGAGATCGGTTCGCTCCTGGAGTTGCGACCGGGTGATCGATCCACCACTCTCCTCGAGGACGAAGATGACGTACTTGGCACTGGGCGGGAGGTCCGCTGGAACGTCGTCGCGACGGGAGGTGGCGACGTCAGTCACCTCGATCAGAGGCCGATCGGGGCCAGATTGACGGGTGAGTGTCGCCACTATCCGTCTCAGTCACCTCTCGATCAACGTCACCACCGTCTGCGGGGGTGCGGATCGCCAACGCCCACCTACTAGAGTCCCCGTAGGAGGTAGTTGGCGATTCCTGAACGTCCACGAATCCAACGGATGGCAGGCCGGAGTCGCTGTAGAGCGTTGCTCCGTGTGACCCAGCACCCTCGGCCACGTAGACCGCGGGCTCACCGACCTCGTCGTCGGCCAGTCGCTCGAGTGTCTGGCGGACGTGCTCTTTCGAGCAGCCGACAGCGTCGGCGATCCCCCGCGCCGTTCGTGAGTGCTGACTCGAACGGAGTCTCTCGACGATTTCCTCCTGAAGATCGGTGGAGACCCATTCCACCCCAGGCGTCTGGACATCGGCGAAGCCCGGTGGCATTGCAGCCGTCCGAACGAACACCGTCGCGTTGACGTCGGGATCAGTCGGGTCACGAGCGTAGCGCCCGGCTGCCTGGGCGATGTGGTTCTCGCGAACACTGGCGAGGATCTCGGCGGCGGTTTCGGCGTCCTCGCCGTCGAACCCACGCCCACGGGTTCGGTACTCTTCGCCCGTACCGTCGACGGCCGTTTCGGGATGGGCCTCGAGATCGAGTTCGGCCAGCGGGTCGATCACATAGTCGTCGCCGGGATCCATACAGCCGTTGACGTGCCCGACGCGTTCGTTCGCGAAGTCGTTGCGTGACTTCTCCTCGCCGAAGTGCATCAACTCCGGACGGCGACAGCCGGCCTCCTCCATGAGCTCCTCGAGACGATCCTCGACTTGCGCGGTCGTGATCGCGGTGCGGAACTGGGTGCCGTACTCGTCGACGAGATGGTCGAGCAGCGCCTCGAGTTCACCCTCATTGAGCCACTCCAGTGCCTTGTCACCCGGACAGCGGCCGGGTCGCGTCGCCAACCTGGACGACGCGAAGCCCGCGTTCGTAGCGCCGCCACAATTGGCGTTCTTCCGAATCGAGGACTTTGGTAGTCTTGATCCACGGGAGCGTACTCGCTTGCCAGAGCGGTGTCGCGGGATGGGCGTCCAGCCCGACGACTGATCGAGCAGAACCGAAGTCCGGGACTACGCGAACGGACCGGACGTCGTTGCTCTCGTCGAGGACGACCGAGACTCCCTCGCGGTTCCACTCATCGTCGTCGCTCACGCCTGACCACCTCCCCAGTCGGAGAGGGTGGTCTGCCCCTCGACATCTGGACGGGCAGCTGACTCTGGTTTCTCGGGATCGGGGACGTTCTCAGCGCGTTCCTCGCCCCGTGGCTCGGGTTCGGTCGCGTAGAGGGTCCGATCGGCATCCTTCTCGAGTTCGGGACGCTCGGTAATGTACTGGTAAGTCCCGTCGAGTGCGGGCCCCGAGTACGATCGATCGGGGACTCACGCCGACCACCCCGTGCTTCTGCTGAAGGTCCAGCAGTCGCTATCGCGGTATCTGGTACAACGAGCGCCGCTGCTGGCGCTCGAGGAGTAGTTCCGTGAGGATGATGCGTGGGTGCATGTCCCTTTATGAAGGGGACCCCCGTTGAAGCGGGAATATCTGCACCATCAGCGTAGTGCGTGGGACCGGATTCGAACCGGCGGACCCCTACGGGACAGCGCCCTCAACGCTGCGCCGTTGGCCTGGCTTGGCTACCCACGCGCCGCCATCTTTGTCGTCGGCTTCGTGCCGACTGCAACTGAACGTGGGCGGTGCCCCCTTAAATACATCACGATCTTATTCGATTCTGCGTGATCGTACCAATGTATACGTCGTCTGTACTGACAGATGTCAATATCAGCAACAAATAGACGCTACCCGAGGTACAAGATCGAGGAAAGGTGTATCTCGCGATTGGTTTTGGACATCTCTCGGCGTGCCTTTGGAATATAAATCACCTATGAAATTAAAACTATTAATTATAAATCTATAAAACAAGATATGCGAATGTGGTACAGCTATCGATATCGCACCTATCCGGACTGGGCGGGCGTAACCGCGGACGCCAAGTACCACATCGATACTCACCGTCAACTCTACAACCACGTGAAATGGGACTACGAGAACAGTCCCGAGAACGACAAGACTTCCAGCACAAGCTAACGACGTGGCCGGTCACCGAGTATGACGCGGTGTTCGTCGAGGAGTTGAACGTACAGAAAATGATGCAATCCGCGGAGAACGCGAAGAACAAGCAGAACGCGGCGTGGCGACAGTTCATCCGACTGCTTGAATACAAAGCGGATCTGTATGGATGCCATGTCGAACATTTCCTTTGGGCCGCGCCTGCCCCGAGGTCACACGGAACCGGCCCAAGCGGAGATTTAAAATGCGATAGTTGCCAAAGTCTAACATGGCCAAGTATTCGACCGGTTCGTCCTCCGGCGGCGGCGGGACGAACTGTGAACTCTGTGGCGCCGAGAGCAACTCGCTGCGACGTGCCGAGGTCGCCGGAGCCGAACTCGAGGTCTGCCCCGACTGTGCGCCCCACGACGACAGTCAAACGGGCGGCCGGGGCGGGCAGGGACGCCGGGACCAGAGCGGCGGTTCCGGGAGTTCCGGCGGCTCCCGAGACGAGACGAGTCGAAAGAAGAAGGCGGCCCAGAACGTCGCGAAGGCGAATCCGGTCTGGGACGGCGACTCCCAACACTGGGAGAAAGAGGGGACGAACTACGACGACGACCCCCTGCCGTACCTCGTCTCCGACTACGGCGAGGTCCTCGTCGAGGCCCGTCGGGAGGCCGGCCTTCAGCGGGAGGAACTCGCGGACGAACTCGGCGCGCGCGAGAAAGACGTCCTCGCGATCGAGCAGGGACGGGCAACCCAGGCGGGCGTCGGCGGCGGCCTGATCGACGCGCTCGAGGATCGACTCGACGTGGAACTCGCCGAGTAGTCGCCGATCGGCGAGCAGACTTTTGGTGGCGGCCGACCGAGTACGCTTCGATGAGTGGGCAACGGGCAGCAGCGGAGCCGTACACGACGCGATTCGAGACGGAAGTGACCGCCATCGACGGGCGGACGGTCTGGCTCGAGACGAGTTACTTCTACGGCGAGAGCGGCGGCCAACCCGCCGACCGCGGAACCATCGACGGCGTCGCGGTCGCGGACGTCCAGCACGTCGACGGCGAACAGGGCCACGTCCTCGCGGAGGAACCGTCGTTCGAGACCGGCCAGCGCGTGCTGTGTTCGATCGACTGGTCGTTCCGGATGTACTGCATGCGGGCTCACACCGCCAGCCACGTCCTCTACGGCGCCGGAAGACGGCTCCTCGACGACCTCGGCTACGGCGGGTTCGACATCAGCGACGAAAAGGTCCGGGTCGACCTGGAGACCAGCACCGCTATCGACGACGAGACGCTGATCGAACTGAACGAACTGGTCAACCGGGCCGTCTGGGAGTCCCGGCCCGTCTCGTGGGAGGACGTGCCCGTCGCGGAGGCGCGCGAGCGCGACGAAATCGCGTTCAACGAGGCGACCGAAGAGGGCGCGTTCCAGAAGGGCCGCGTCCGGATCGTCACGATAGGGAGCGAGAACGACAACGGGAACGGAGGACGGCCGAACGGGACCACCAGCGGCGACGCGGGCGACCCGTGGGACGTCGCCGCCTGTGGCGGGACGCACGTCCGGAACACGCGCGAGGTCGGCCCCGTGACGGTGCTCGGTCGATCGAACCCCGGCGAGGGACTGACGCGGGTCGAACTCGCCGTCGGACCCCGCGCAATCGATCGCCGAACCACCGAGAAACGAACCGCGTACGACGCGAAGGGAACCCTCGGCGTCGCAATCGGGGACGTCCCCGACGAACTCGATCGGCTCACCGACGAACGCGACGCACTCGCTGCGGACCTCGCGGAGCGAGAGCGATCGCTCGTCGCGGAACGGCTCGCGAACGCCGACCCCGTCGATCGTGACGGCGAGACGTGGCTCACGGCGCGGGTCGGTGACCTCCCCACGGACACGGTGAGCGACGTGGTCCGCGAACAGGTCGGCTCGATCGCCGAAGGTGGCGACGACGAGGGCGAGGTCGTAGTGGCCGTCGGCGGGACCGACGATGGGCCGCCGTTCGCGGTCGTCGGCGCGACTGGATCCCGTTCCGCCGCGGCCGTCCTCGACGACCTCACCGACGAGTTCGGCGGCGGTGGCGGCGGGTCGGAGACGATCGCCCAGGGTGGCGGATTCGACGCGACCCCCGACGAACTGCTCGACGCGTTCGAGTAGCCGACGCACCGGCACAACCGTCAGGCATCGCCCGGTACAACCTATTACTGCCGTGCGGCCGAGAGACGACGTATGAGAATCGATTACTCACAGCTTCGCGACCCGAACGCCGAGTACACGATGCGGGACCTCTCGGCGGAGACGATGGGAGTGACGCGAGAGCGCGGCGGCGACCGGGACGTCGCGATCACGGACGTCCAGACGACGATGGTCGACGGCAACTTCCCGTGGACGCTCGTGCGGATCTATACCGACGCCGGCATCGTCGGCACCGGTGAAGCCTACTGGGGCGCGGGTGCACCCGAACTGATCGAGCGCATGACCCCGTTCCTCCAGGGCGAAAACCCGCTCGACATCGATCGCCTCACGGAGCACCTCGTCCAGAAGATGTCCGGTGAAGGGTCGATCGGCGGCGTCACCGTCACCGCCATCTCGGGCATCGAGGTCGCCCTCCACGACCTCGCCGGCAAGATCCTCGACGTTCCAGCGTACCAGCTGATGGGCGGGAAGTACCGCGACGAGGTCCGCGTCTACTGCGACTGTCACACTGAAGAAGAGGCGGACCCGATCGCCTGCGCCGAGGAAGCCGAACGCGTCGTCGAAGAGTTGGGCTACGACGCGCTGAAGTTCGACCTCGACGTCCCCAGCGGCCACGAGAAAGACCGCGCCAACCGCCACCTTCGAGAGCCGGAAATCGCCCACAAGGTGAGCATCGTCGAGGCGGTCACCGAGGCCGTCGGCTCGCGGGCCGACGTCGCCTTCGACTGCCACTGGTCGTTCTCCGGCGGCAGCGCCAAACGGCTCGCGAGCGCGCTCGAACCCTACGACGTCTGGTGGCTCGAAGACCCCGTCCCGCCGGAGAACCACGACGTCCAGCGCGAGGTCACCCAGTCGTCAAGTACACCGATCGCGGCCGGCGAGAACGTCTTCCGCAAGCACGGCCAGCGTCGGCTGATCGAAAACCAGGCCGTCGACATCATCGCGCCGGACATGCCCAAGGTCGGCGGCATGCGTGAGACGGCGAAAATCGCGGACAAAGCCGACATGTACTACATGCCGGTGGCGATGCACAACGTCGCCTCGCCGGTCGCGACGATGGGCAGCGTCCACGTCGGCGCGGCCATCCCGAACTCGCTCGCGGTGGAGTACCACTCCTACGAACTCGGCTGGTGGGAGGACCTCGTCGAGGAAGACGTCATCGAGGACGGCTACGTCGAGGTCCCCGAAAAGCCGGGACTGGGCGTCACCCTCGATATGGACGCCGTCGCGGCGCACATGGTCGAGGGCGAAGAACTCTTCGACGCGGCGTAAGCCCGTCGAACGGGCACCTATCCGAATTGCGCTGCGTGGCGAAGTATCGCTTCGTCACGCTCGAGAAAGCCCGGTTTTCGGCGTTCGACGGAGCGTAAATCGCTCGCGTCGGTCCGGAACTCCGACGAGGATTCTGTGACGAACGAGTACACCACAGATTTAATCCTCGGCACCGATCGATCCGGTATGACCGATCGATCCGATCCCGAGACGACCGGCCGATCGAACGAACCGACGAGCGACCAGCGATTCCGGCCCGACGGCGGAGGTCACGAATCGAAGCGGGAGTTCGAGAGCGGTGACGGCTCGCACCATCCGGGACCGCCGCGGTTCGTCACCGTCGACGACGGTATCGGCAACCCGAATGGACGCGAGATGGAGACGCGTGACGACCTCGCGCCGTGGAACCCGGACGCCGACGGCGAGTACGAGTGGGCCGTCGTCGACGCGCCGCTGGGATCCAGCGCAGAGCCGACCGACGAGCCGATCGCGGCGTTCGAACCCGACGTCCCGGGTGAGTACACGCTCGCGCTCGAGGCCCCCGACGGAACTCACGAATTGACGGTTCGAGCCTTTCCAGCCGAAGACGAAGCCGATCCCCGACCGCAGGCGTCGCTCGACGCGGCGGTCGAGGGCGATCGGGTCGAACTCTCGGCGACCGCGACGATCGCCGGCGGCGCCGACGACGACCTCGAGATCGAGTACTACGTCGACGACCGCGACGACGCAGAGATCCGATCGGACGGGACGATCGCGATCGAGGACGTGACCGATCGAGTGCGAGTCTACGCCGTCGCGGTCGGCGATCGGCACTCCGTCCCCGACGCGATCGAACTCGTGCCCGCGGACGGTGACGACGGGCGCAGGAGCGAGGAGAGCGACGCATCGGTTCGCGTCGAGCACCCGTTCGAGCCGCCTGCGTGGGTCGAGGACGCGATCGTCTACGAGATCTTCACCAGACGGTTCCCCGACCAGGACGAGCCGACCTTCGAGACGATCGCCGATCGGCTCGACCACCTCGATCGGCTCGGGATCGACGTGCTCTGGCTGACGCCGTTTCTCGAGGCCGAGAGCGGATTCGGGACGCCCACGGAGCACGGTGGCCCCCACGGCTACAACACGCGGGACTACTTCGGCGTCGACCCGGACCTCGGGACGATGGCCGACTTCGAGGCGCTGGTCGAGGCCTGTCACGATCGCGACATACGGGTCGTCTTCGACCTCGTGATCAACCACACGGCGGACACCCACCCGTTCTACGAGGCCGCCGTCGACGAGTCCCACCCGGACCACGAGCGGTACCGCGACTGGTACCGGTGGGAGGACGTTGAGGCGCGCGATCCGGACACCTACTTCGGCTGGGATGGAATTCCGAACCTCGACCACGGCAACCCCGAGGTGCGGGAGTACCTGCTCGACGTCGTCGACTTCTGGGCCGGGACGGTCGACGGCTTCCGGACGGACGTCGCCTGGGGTGTCCCGTTGAGTTTCTGGACGGAGATTTCCGATCGGCTGACGGGGACGGACGACGAGTTCTTCCTGCTGGACGAGACGCTCCCCTCCGACGTCGAGATGGGGGGTCCCCGATTCCACATGCACCACGACGACGTCCTCCACGACACGCTCGAAGCGATCGGCGAGTCGGTAGCCGGTGTCAGCGGCGACGCTCACGACGACGGTAATCCCAGCGACGGCGAAGAGGACGCCGTCGCGGACGAATTCACGGATTCCGGCGTCGACGTCGACGGGGCCGAGGCGATCCTCGACGCGATCGACGAGCGGGCACGCCGGGGTTCCCACCCCGACTCGGAGTGGCTGCTGTACGTCGAGAATCACGACACTGTTCGGTACCTCGCGGAGTACGGGCGGGACGCACAGCGGGCCGCGGGTGCTGTCACGTTCACCATGCCCGGTTCCCCGATGCTCTACCAGGGTCAGGAGACGGGGCTGGGAAACCGCCGCGACCCGATGAACTGGGGCGCGTTCGACGAGGAGTTGCTCGCGTTCTACGAGCGATTGCTCGAGATCCGACAGGCGGAGCCGGCACTGCGATCCGACGCCGCCCTCGAGCGGATCCCCTACGAGGCCGACACCGATCACGCCGTGGCGTTCGCCCGATCGGCTCCCGGGTCCGGTCGGCGGGTGATCGTCGCGATCCACTTCGGAGAGGGCGCCGCGTCGGTGGCGATCGAGGAGTCGATCGACGGGACGGATCTGCTGACCGGCGACGCCGTTCTCGATCCCGAAACCGGTACCATCGTAGTCGACAGCGTCGCGGTCCTCGAAGCCGCACGTCCCGGTCGCGGATCGCGATCCGAGTAACCGGGTCCCGTGCTCCGGTTTCCGACGAGTCGTCGGAGTTCGAGGACGCCGGGAATTCGAACCCGTATCCGATCGCAGTACGTCCAGAAACGGAATGACCGAGAGACCGACCCGGCCGATCGCCCCGACGCCTACGGGAAACTCGCCGACGGATCCGACCGGGAGGAGACGCAAAGCCCGCGAACGGCCACCTCGAACGATCGGGAACGCTTTCGTTGCTCCTCGACGTCGAGGCCAGTCACGTCCTCGATGTGGGCTTCGGGGCCGCCCATCTCACCGGGGAACTGCGGGATCGTAGCGCTCCGGTCGTCGGTCTCGACGTGAGCCGCGACATGCTGACGTACGCCCGGGAACGGGCCCCCGATGCTGGCTTCGTTCAGGCCGACCTCGGACGCCCCCTTCCGCTCGACGCCGACCGCGGAGTACCGGCGGGCGAACCCGGAGCGGCACGAGTACGGGGCAATGCATCCGAACGTCCTCCGTCTCCGCTTCGTCGCATCCGCGTGATCGTCAGATCTTCCGGACGGACCCGAAGCCAGAGCCGGAGAAGAGAATCGAGTGCTCAGCCTTCCATGCCGCCGAAGGAGAGCCCGCTCTCGACGTACCGCTGGGCGAAGAAGTAGACGATCGCGACCGGCATCGCGAAGACGATCGCGAACGCCGCGAACTCGGTCCAGGGCGTCTCGTAGCGACCGCTGGTCACGAGCCGGTAGAGTTCGACCGACAGCGTGTAGTTGTCCGGGCCCAGTAGCGTCTGGGCGATGATGAACTCGTTCCAGCCGGCCAGGAACGTGAAGATCAGCACGACCGCGAGCCCCGGCTTCGAGAGCGGGAGGATGATCTCGCGGATCGCCTGCCACTGGCTGGCACCGTCGACCATCGCCGCCTCCTCGTAGGAGACGGGGATGTTGTCCATGAAGGTCTTCAGCAGCCAGGTGTTGAACGGGATCGCACCGGCCGCGTAGAAGAGCCCGAGAATCAACAGGTTGTCCGCGAGACCGAGGTTGACGAACAGGGCGTACAGCGCGATCAGCGTGGCGATCGAGAGCCCCGCCCCGACCTGCGTGAACACGACGTAGAAGTACAGGATCTTCTCGCGGCCGACGAACTGGCGTCGCGAGAGCGCGTACGCTCCGGGGATGATCACCGACATGGAGACGGTAACCGTCACGAACACGACGGTCAGGCTATTGACGAGTGCGTCCGTGAACTTCGACTCGAGGATGACCCAGTAGTAGGCGTCGAGGTTGTACGTCGCGGGATCGGCGAAGATTCCGTTCGACGACATCAACGACGAGCCCTGCGAGAGCGAGGCCGTCGCGATCCAGTACACCGGGAACATCAGGACCAGCAGCATGCCGATCGCTCCCGACGTCGCCAGAATCGTCTTGGCGACGTCCCACGGGCTCCGACGACCGGTTCGAACCTCGTGGATCGTGTTCTGTACGGTCGCGACGGCGCGGCTGGGCCAGGTGGCCTTCCGGTGCGCCCAGGACCGAACGTGGTCGCGAACGCTCATCAGTTCACCCCCTCCGCGAGGCCGCCTTTCTTCACTGCGATCCACATGAACACGCCGATGAACGCGATTGCTGTGACCATGATTGCCGACGCGAACGCGTACTGGTTGAGCTGGATCGCCTCACGGAACCCGTAGACCAGGATCAGTTCGTTCTGGCGCGCCGGGCCGCCCTGGTTGAACACCCACGGGATCAGGAACTGCTGGAACGACGTGGCCGCGGTCAGGATCGACGCGAACATGACCGGGCCCTTGATAGAGGGCAACGTCACGTGCAAAAACCGGTTGAAGAAACCGGCTCCGTCGACCTTCGCGGCGTCGTGCAACTCGGCGGAGACGTCCTGGAGTGCACTCACGATGATGATCACCATGAACGGGTACGCGAGCCACACTTCCGTGGTCACGTACGCCGCGAACGCGCTCCAGCGGCCGCTGAGCCACCCGATCGGGACGTCGGCGAGCAACAGTTCCGGGGCACCGAAGGCGCTAACGAAGCGGTTGTAGACGGCGAGGAACTCGTTGAACGGGCCGAACCGGGCGCCGCTGAACATCCCTCGCCAGACGGCGATGGTGAAGATGGGCGGGAATCCCATCGGGACGATCACGAGCGCCCGCATGAAGCGTTTGCCGACGACGCGGGCGTGCGTGAGGATCATTGCGATCCCGATTCCGACGACGACCTTGAACACCAGACTCACTGCGAGGAAGATCCAGGTGGTCCCCATCGACGTCCAGAACTGGCTGTCGGCGAAGAGTTCGGCGTAGTTCTCGAGTCCGACGAACGCCGAGTTACCGCCGATGACGGTCCCCGCGTGGGTGGCGTCGGTCATCGACAGGTAGACCAGGAAGGCGATGGGGTAGATCATGAACATCGAGAACAGGATCAACCCGGGCAGGACGAGGAACAGACCGACGTCTCGTGAGCCGAACGGCAAGTCGCGTTCGACCCACGAGTGGGGTCGGAGAGACGGTAGCGAGGTCATGAGGTGGACCTAGTCGATCGGCACGTTAGTCCCAGTTGCCGCGGATCTGCTCGGCGGCGTTCGCTAACGCGTCCTGGGCGGTCGCCTCCTCGTTGAAGACCGACTCGAGGGCCTCTTCGACCGGCACCCACACCTGGTCCATTCGCGGATCGGTCGGCATGGGGATCCCCATGTCGACGGTCTCGGCGAACGTCTCGACGTCGTCACCGAGTTCGTCACTGCCGATGTAGTCCTGATGGACCGGAATAAATCCGTGGCTCTCTGCACTGCCGAGAATGACGTCTTCGTTCGTCGTGTACCATTCGGCCCAGTCGGCCGTCGCCGCTCGCTCGTTCTCGTCCGCATCGCCGACTTCGGACGTGAAGTACCACATCTGGATGCCGGTGTACGGGGAGGGGTCGTTCCCGTCGGCCGTCGGCAGCGGGGCGACTTCGGTGTCGACGCCGCCGTCACGGAAGCCACCGAGTTCCCACGGTCCCTGGATGGCAAACGGTGCGTTGCCGTCGCTGAACACGGCGGTCTGGGACTCGTAGCCCGGATCGGCCGCCACGTACGGCCAGAAGTTGTCGGCGAGGTACTCGAGACCCTCGACGGTGGCGTCGTCTTCGAGTCCCAGTTCGCCGGTCTCGTCGTCGAAGTAGTAGCCGCCGAACGCGTGGATCCAGGCGCTGACGAAGTACGGGTCGGTCGACGGGTAGGAAAGCCCGTATCGACCCTGATCCGGATCGTGGTACTCTTCCATGATGTCGACCATTTCGTCGACCGTCTCCGGCGGTTCGTCGACCATCTCGGCGTTGTACATCAGCGTGACCGTCTCGGCCGCGTAGGGGAGGCCGTAAACGCCGCCGTCGAACGAAACTGCCTCCGCTGCGGCCTCCGTGTACGTGCTCTCGAGGTCGACCTCGATGTCGTCGGACCCGTCGTAGAGGAAGTCCTTGTCTTCGAACGCGCCGACCCAGTCGTGCGCCCACGCGAACGAAACCGGCCCCTCTCCGGCGGGGATCCCCGTGTTGAGCTGTTGCTCCAGGTCCGAGACCGCGTCGGCCTCGAGTTCGGTGTCCCGACCGTCGTTGAACTCCCCGAGGTAGTTCTCGAGATCCTCCTCCTCCGAATCCGCGAAGTCGTGCCACAGGACCGGTCCGCGATCGTCACCGCTGAAGACGCCCAGACAGCCGGCCATTCCGAGTGTCGCCGTCGCCCCACCGATACCCTTGAGCAGTGATCTGCGTTGCATTGACATGCTGCAATCAGTGAGGAATTATGACTTCACGTATTTAATGATTTGGGTGCATCAGTCATGGGACCGGCTCACCCGCCACGACGGACGGTTCGCGGCGGTTCCACGCGGTCCCGGCCGAATCCGAACCCCGCGACGCATATTCGAGAAGAAAAATTACTTCCTAAATCGGCTCATTTGAGAAAGGATTTTACGTCGGGTCGACAACCGTGGGGTAATGGCACGTGTCAAGATCGAATCGCTCCGCAAGGAGTACGACACAGGGTCGGTCGTCGCCGTCGACGACCTGTCTCTCGAGATCGTCGACGGCGAGTTCGTCACCGTCGTCGGCCCGTCGGGCTGTGGCAAGACGACCACGCTGCGCATGCTCGCGGGGCTCGAATCCCCGACCTCGGGGACGATCGAGATCGGAGAGAAGGACGTCACCGACGTCCACGCGAAGAATCGGGACGTCGCGATGGTGTTCCAGAACTACGCGCTGTACCCGCACAAGACCGTCTTCGAGAACATGGAGTTCGGGCTCCGGATGAGCACCGATTTGAGCGAGGACGAGCGCGAACGGCGCGTCGTCGACGCCGCCGAGATGATGGACATCGACGGCCTGCTCGAGGACAAACCCGACGAACTCTCCGGCGGGCAGAAACAACGCGTCGCGCTCGGGCGGGCGATCGTACGCGAACCCGACCTGTTCCTGTTCGACGAACCGCTCAGCAACCTCGACGCGAGCCTCCGAACGGAGATGCGCGCGGAGATCCAGCGGCTCCAGAACGAACTCGGGATCACCGCCGTCTACGTCACGCACGACCAGGAGGAAGCGATGACGATGGGCGATCGCATGGTCATCCTCGACGAGGGCGTCCTCCAGCAGGCCGGGCCGCCGACCGAGGTCTACGAGAATCCGGTCAACGAGTTCGTCGGCGGATTCGTCGGTTCGCCGTCGATGAACTTCGTGGACGTCGAGGTGCGACGCGCCGGCGACGGGATTCGCCTGATCGAACCCGACGGGACTTTCGAATTCGCGCTCTCGGCAGCGTACGTCGACCGACACGTCGAGGACCTCCAGGAGGACCGGTACACCCTCGGAATCCGGCCCGAAGACGTCTCGGTCGCTGACCCGGGTGCGAAAAACGCCGTCACCGGTACGGTCGAAGTCGTCGAACCGGTCGGCTCCGACAACTACCTCCACCTCGACGTCGCGCCGGACTTTATCGCCCGCGTGAACTCGAGCGTCGATCCTAGCCCCGGCGACCAGGTGACGCTCAGGTTCGAGGAAACCGACGTTCACCTGTTCGAATCGGGCTCGGGCGACGACGTGTTCGCGACCGGTCACGAGCAGCCGGAAGCCACGACGCCCTGAGGCGGATCGCTCTGAGACGGACTCCGTCTCTCCGTCACCGTTTTCCCTCTCTCCCTGTTCTCACTCCGGTCCCGTTCTCGATCCAGTCACGTCTCTCGACGATCGGATGGGGCGCCGAAAACCGACGATCGCCGATCGAGCCGGTGCGCCCGGTCCCGAAACGAGACTACTCGTGACCGGTCGCGGGGTCGCTCGCGGGTGCCCCGGCCGGTTCGACGGTGCCGGCCGACGCGAGCGACCCCGCGGTCGCGAGCCGGATCGCGTGCGGCCAGCCCAGCGGCGTCGCACTGTCTGCCGTTCCGTCGTCGAACACCTGTTCGGGCAGGTAACCGCCCGGCCGGCGGAGCGATCCGCCGGGAGCGACCAGTGCGAGCAACTCCCGGGCGCGGGTTTCGAACGACTCCCGCTCCGGCCGATCGGTCGCGGCCAGCAGGTGTGCGAGTTCCGCGGTCGCGTGGGCCCCCCAGGCGGTCGTCACCGTCCAGATCTTGGCCTCGTCCTGGGTCCGGACCCGCCAGGGGTCGCCTTCGAATCGCGCGAGCCCCTCCACCGGGCCGTCCGGATCGCGGTAGAGTCCGTCGACCGTCGTCTCGACGTGGGAGACGAGCCGATCGAGTCGGGCATCGTCGACGGTCTCGATCGCGTCGTACTCCCGGTGGGCGGATGCGAGCGCCAGCGTGCTGCCGTCCAGTCGATCGTCGAGGTCGTCGCCGTCGAGACGAAGCGCGTAGATCCCCCGGTCGGGCACCCAGAGGTCGTCGAGGGCCTCGTAGATCGACCGAGCGTTCCCGCGGGCGCGGGCGGCGACGTCGTCCGGGACCGGTGCCCGGGCGATCGCCGCGTACGCGTCGAGGTAGGTCGCGGCCGTATGAGTGAACCGGCCGGTCATGTTCTCCCAGGCGTTCTGGACGCGACCAGGCAAGCCGTCGGCCGAAAGCGTCTCGTCCATCCCGTCGAGCGCCGCCGTCAGCGTCTCCTGGACCCGCTCGTCGCTCGGATCGATCCGGCGAAGGTAGGTCGCGAGAAACGCCGCGACGCTCGCGGTCTGGTCCGCCTGGTAGTCCGCGGAACTCCCGTCCTCGAGTCGAGCGTTCGCCCACCCCGGGGCGAGTTCGCCGTTGTGCGGCCAGACGCGATGTGGCCAGGTTCCGTCCGGAAGCTGGGTCTCGCAGTGGAACCGGGCGCTCGCCGCGTGCCAGGACTCGAGGTCCAGTCCCGACGCGTGATCCGCCTCGAGCAGGAACGTGGCGATTTCCCCGTCGTCCCGGAACCAGGTGTAGCCGTAGCCGCCGGAGTAGCGGTAGAACGGGTCGAACTCGGGACCGGCGATCCGCGCACCGGTGGGTGCGCGCAAGAGACAGAGCGCGCGCAGGTCCGCGAACCCGTCGTCGATCTCGGTCCCGGAATCGGGGTGAGGGAGTGCTTCCCGGGCCTGTCGCCGCCCGGCCGCGATCACCGCGTCGCGGTCGTCGTGTGCCGTGGCACCGCTCCGGACGTCCTCGAGCGCGGCCGTGCGCTCACCACCGTCTGTGAGCAACGTCGCGACCGTCGCACTCGGCGTCTCGCCGGTTAGCGGGACGCTCGCCCTGGTGATCGGACTGAGTCGGGCTTCCTCGTAGCGGTCGTCGGCGTCCGATCGGGGAAACTCGATCGGGTCGGACGCGAGGAGTTCCTCGAACCGTTCGGGAACCTGTCCGGTCACGTCGAGGTCGGTCGAGGTGGCGAGCAAGTCCCGCTCGCTGTCGTGGTACACCTCTACCGCGTCGTCGTGCTGGAGTTGCCCGATTCGATTCGCCCGGCCGTCAGGTGCGAACCCGAAACACCCCTCCAGCGTCGGGGACGAGTCGCCGGTCCCGGGAGCCGATTCGAGGACGACGTGGGTCAGGTGGAGGCGATCGAGCGTGAGATCGTACTGGCGACACGCGTGCTCACCGAGTTCGTGGACGGTTTCGACGACCGCCGTGTCCGGAACGTACCGCTGATCGCCGTCGTCGAACCAGTGGACCGAGCCGTCGAGTTCGAGGCCGAACCGCGATCGCTCGATCCCGGAGAGGCCGGAGAGGGGATAGGAGTAGTCCCTGATCGAGCCGTCGGGGGCGACGTGCACGAGTCGGTCGTCGAGACCGGAGAACAGTCCCGTCGTCGATCGACGTTCGCCGGGGAACAGGTGCGGATCGCCCCGAGAACGTTTGAAGTCGTTGAGAGCGCCGTGCAGTTCCATCGGTGTGACTGTTCGCCCCCGGGCCATTAAACCTTGTTGAAAAATGTATTCCTACTTTTCGAAACCGAGAAACGGGTCAGTGTTACCCGACTGCCGATGATTCGGTTCCGGACGGAGGGATCGACCCGGAATCTTTTACTCTCGGCTCGACGATTCGTGAAGTAATACGTATACATGGACGACGACGATCTCGCCGAACTTCTCGAACGCTTCGGCCTCTCGGAAAAGGAAATCGACACGTATCTTGCGATCCTCGAACACGGAGAATCGAAAGCCAGTACGATCTCCGATGCGGCCGACGTCTCCAAGCGATACGTCTACAGCATCAGCGAAGAACTCGAGAAGCGCGGGTTCGTCGAAGTCGACGATCACTCGGTGCCGACGGTGATCCGTCCCGTCGACCCGGACGAGGTCGTCGATCGGCTCACGAGCAGCGTCGAGCGGATCGAGCCGGGGATTCGATCGCGATACACGCGCACCGAGCGCACGGGCGAGCAGTTCGAGGTGATCAAGTCCCGCCAGACGGTACTCAAGCGGATCGAGAGCCTGCTCGCGAACGCCGAGAACGAGGTGACGCTCTCGCTGCCCGCGGCCGTGCTTCCTCAGATTCGATCGACGCTCGAGGAGACGGTCGACCGGGGCGTCCTCGTGTTGCTCCTGCTGGGCGCCACCGGCGACGAGGACCAGGACATCGCCTCGCTCGCCGGAACTGCGAGTACGGTTCGCACGTGGGACGCACTCGTCCCGACGATGCTGACGGTCGATCGCCTGCACGGACTCCTCGCGCCGAGCCAGATGCTCACCAGTTCACAGAGCGATACCAGGGCGATCGCCCTCTCGCAGGAACAGCTCGCACCGGTCCTCGCCGGCTCCTTCCTCGCGAACTACTGGCCCACGGCCGAAGAGCGGTACGTCACCGCACCCAGCGAGTTGCCCCGGACCTACGAGGGGTTCCGGAACGCGGTCTTCCAGATCGCGTTGCATCGCGCCACGGACACCCCGATCGAGGCGACCGTCGTCGGGTCGCCGGTCGGCAGTACCGACGAACCCGTGGAACTCACCGGCGAAGTCGTCGACGTCCGCCAGAGCCTGGTTCGGCCCGTCACCTCGACCGTCCCGATCGAGAACGCGTTCACGATCGAGGTCGACGACGACCGGTACACGGTCGGCGGCAGCGGCGCGTTCCTCGAGGACTTCGAGGCGGAGTCGGTCACAATCCGCCCCCTCGAATCGTGACCGCCGCCCACGGCCGAAGCGGTGAACTGTCGCCTCGAAATGTTGCACCTCGAGTACGAGACCGTAACCGACATCGTCGCTGATACTTCTTCGACCGTGAGTGAACTTATTTGAGTGGGGGATGAACGCCTCGATACGATGGAACGCGACAGTACCCGACCGACAGTCCGGCGCTCGCCGACGATCGACCAGCCAGCGAACGGGGGACCCGCCGATGACTGACAAAGCGACGATCACGGACCGAATCGTCGAGAACGGCGTCATCGCGGTAATGCGCGGTATCGACGAGGACGACGTCGTCCCGGTCGCGCGAGCGATGCACGACGCGGGCGTGGGCGCGCTCGAAATCACCGCCGACGAGCCACACGCACGGGACAAGATCGCCGCCATCGATCGCGAACTCGCGGACACGGACGCGATCGTCGGCGCGGGCACCGTCCTCGACGCCGCGACCGCCCAGTCGGTAATCGACGCCGGTGCCGAATTCGTCGTGTCGCCGCACACCGACGCCGACGTCGTCCGGACCTGCAACCGGCACAACGTGCTCGCAGCGCCGGGCGTCATGACGCCGACGGAAGCCGTCACCGCGATGGAGGCCGGCGCTGACGTCCTGAAGATGTTCCCCGCCTCGACCGTCGGTCCCGGACACATCGGGGCGCTCAGCGGCCCGCTCGGCGACGTCGACGTCATCCCGACCGGCGGCGTCTCGCCGGACAACGTCGCCGACTTCTTCGACGCCGGTGCGGTCGCCGTCGGTGCCGGCGGCGCGATCCTGAACGACGAGGCGATCGCGAACGGCGACATGGACGGGGTTCGGGAGACTGCGGCCACGTTCGTCGAAGCCGTCGAAGACGCACGGAGCGAGTAACCGTCCCCGTCCTCGACCGCGAGCAGCCGGCGACAGCCGGCGTCATCGACCCAGTGGAACGCCGATCTCGCCGACGCGGCGGCGCCAGAGGCGGCGTCTTCGCGTTTCGTGATCTTTTGCCGTCTCCGTCGATCCGGCGTCCAGTAGCGACGATGCGTTCGGGACGCCCACGATGACAACATTACGAGATGTACTGGCGGTAGCCGACCACCGTTCACGATATTTACTACGGTCGGTGAAAATTGTTGCCGGAGGGGACGTGCCGGGCGAGTCTCGCTTGCCGGGACCGGTCCGATCGCGAATCCCTCGTCACACCGGCCGCTCTAACGGTGGGGTCCTCCGGTTTCGTCGGTCGGTCCTTGCTGACGCCGCTACTGTCCCAGTCCCGTGAATACGGACGAGTTCGATACCGACTTCGTCTCGTACCCGGGTAGGACGACCCGGGTCCGCGGGACAAACGATCCCGGGGAACCGATAATTATCGGCGGTGCTCGTGCGCTGTTCAAATATTTACTACGGATAGGGTAAATCTTTTAGCCCAAGCACCCGTTGGCCGAGACATGAAAGCGATCGCAGTCGAGCCCGGGGCCGGCGAGCCCGACATCGTCGAGCGGCCCCGCCCCGATCCCGCTCCCGGTGAGGCCCTCGTTCGGACCCTCCGCGTGGGCGTCGACGGGACGGACCACGAGGTCATCGCGGGCCACCACGGCGAAGTTCCCGAGGGTGACGATCGGCTGGTCCTCGGCCACGAGGCCGTCGGCGTCGTCGAAGACGCGAACGGCACCGACCTCGAGGAGGGTCAGTACGTCGTCCCCACGGTCCGACGGCAACCGAACGGCACGAACGAGTACTTCGAACGCGGCGAACCCGACATGGCTCCCGACGGTGAGTACGTCGAGCGCGGCATCGTCGGTGCTCACGGGTTCATGGCGGAGTACTTCACCAGCCCCGCCGAGTACCTCGTCCCGATCCCCGAGGACCTCGCCCCGCTCGGCTTCCTCGTCGAACCGATCAGCATCAGCGAGAAGGCGATCGAACACGCCGTCGCCTCCCGGTCGGCGTTCGACTGGGAACCCGACTCGGCGATCGTACTCGGGAACGGTTCGCTCGGCCTCGTGACGCTCGCGATGTTCGAGGAAGTGCTCGACATCGACCGGACCTACTGTCTGGGTCGGCGCGATCGGCCCGACCCGTCGATCGACCTCATCGAGGACCTCGGCGGAACGTACGTCGACTCCCGGAAGACGCCGGTGCCCGAGATTCCCGACGAATACGAGCCCGTCGACCTCGTCTACGAGGCGACCGGCTACGCGAAACACGCCGTCGAGACGGTCGACGCGCTCGCGCCGAACGGCGTCGGCGTCCTGCTGGGCGTCCCCGAACCCTGGGAGTTCGAGATCGACGGTGGTCGCCTCCACCGGGAACTGGTGCTCCACAACAAGGCCCTCCTCGGGACGGTGAACTCCCACCGCGGCCACTTCGAGTCCGCCGTCGACAGCCTCGTCCAGCTGCCCGAGTGGTTCACTGACGACCTCGTCACCGGGGTCTACGGTCTCGACGAATTCCAGACAGCTTTCACCGACGACGACGACGTCATCAAAACGGCTGTCGAGTTCGCTGCGATCTGAACCGACCGTCCCCGACCGGAATCGGTCGGCCCGATCGGCCGGGCGACGTCCTCCGACCTCGATCGCCGAGATAGAAACTATTACTATTGTTCGAGTAAGTAATTGAGCCATGAGTGTCGACTACACACGGCTACACGACCCGAACGCCGAGTACACGATGCGGGACCTCTCGGCGGAGACGATGGGAGTGACGCGAGAGCGCGGCGGTGACCGGGACGTCGCGATCACGGACGTCCAGACGACGATGGTCGACGGCAACTTCCCATGGACGCTCGTTCGAATCTATACGGACGCCGGCATCGTCGGCACCGGTGAAGCCTACTGGGGCGCGGGTGCACCCGAACTGATCGAGCGCATGACCCCCTTCCTGCAGGGCGAAAACCCGCTCGACATCGATCGTCTCACGGAGCACCTCGTCCAGAAGATGTCCGGTGAAGGGTCGATCGGCGGCGTCACCGTCACCGCCATCTCGGGCATCGAGGTCGCCCTCCACGACCTCGCTGGCAAGATCCTCGGCGTTCCAGCGTACCAGTTGCTCGGGGGCAAGTACCGCGACGAGGTTCGCGTCTACTGCGACTGTCACACTGAAGAAGAGGCGGACCCGATCGCCTGCGCCGAGGAAGCCGAACGCGTCGTCGAAGAGTTGGGCTACGACGCGCTGAAGTTCGACCTCGACGTCCCCAGCGGCCACGAGAAGGACCGCGCCAACCGCCACCTCCGCGAACCCGAGATCGAACACAAGGCCTCGATCGTCGAGGCGGTCACCGAGGCCGTCGGCTCGCGGGCCGACGTCGCCTTCGACTGCCACTGGACGTTCTCCGGCGGCAGCGCCAAACGGCTCGCCAAGCGCCTGGAGGAATACGACGTCTGGTGGCTCGAAGACCCCGTCCCGCCGGAGAACCACGACGTCCAGCGCGAGGTCACCCAGTCGACCAGCACGCCGATCACCGTCGGCGAGAACGTCTACCGCAAACACGGCCAGCGCCGCCTGCTCGAAGGGCAAGCCGTCGACATCATCGCGCCGGACATGCCCAAGGTCGGCGGTATGCGCGAGACGGCGAAGATCGCCGACCTCGCGGACATGTACTACGTGCCGGTGGCGATGCACAACGTCGCCTCGCCGGTCGCGACGATGGGCAGCGTCCACGTCGGCGCGGCCATCCCGAACTCGCTCGCGGTGGAGTACCACTCCTACGAACTCGGCTGGTGGGAGGACCTCGTCGAGGAAGACGTCATCGAGGACGGCTACATCGAGGTCCCCGAAAAGCCGGGACTGGGCGTCACCCTCGACATGGACGCCGTCGCGGCGCACATGGTCGAGGGCGAAGAACTCTTCGATGCGGAATAGGGAATCGGAGCCGCCAGTTCACCCATCTCCGCATTCCGTCTCGTCCGGGGACTCACTGCACCGAAACAACGACTCGTCGTGGTCGGGGTGGACGTCGGTCGGCATCACGTCCCCGTCCGTCTCGATCGCCCGTGCGAGATACGTCACGCTGTTCAGCAACCCGAGGTGGCTGAACGCCTGCGGGAAGTTGCCCAGCAACTGCCCGTCCCTCGGATCGACCTTCTCCGAGTACAGTCCGAGGGGACTCGCGTACTCGAGAACGTTCTCGAAGTACTCCCGCGCACGATCGAGTCGGTTCGAGAGGACGAGCGCGTCGATCAGCCAGAACGAACACAGCAGGAAGGCCGTCCGCTCGTCGCGGCGGACGTCCGTATCGACGAACCGGACCACGAGGCCGTCGTCGGTCGTCAGTCGATCGATCACGGCGTCGATCGTCGCCTGGACGCGGGCGTCCTCGGGCGGGAGGAACCCGTAGACCGGGATCAAGAGGGCCGTTGCGTCGAGTGCCACGTCGGTTTCGAAGTGCTGGACGAAACTGTCGGCCTGCGAGCTGTAGCCGCGGTCCTCGATCGCCTCGCGGACCGCCTCGCGCTCCTCGCGCCACCGTTCGAGGGGGGCTTCGAAGTCGGTCTCGGTCGCCAGCGCGATCCCCCGGTCGAGCGCGACCCAGCACAGCAACTTCGAGTGCAGGAAGTGGCGGCGTTCGTTCCGGAACTCCCAGATGCCGGCGTCGCGTTCGTCCCAGTGGGCACGGACGACGTCGACGATAGCGCAGATGGCGTTCCACTCGTCGTCCGTGATGGCCGTCTCCCGATCGAGCTGGATCATCTCGGACACCGCCTGCACGATCGTCCCGTAGATGTCCAGCTGGTACTGGGTCGCGGCGGCGTTTCCGACCCGCACCGGCCCGGTATCGCGGTAGCCCGACAGGTGATCGAGTATTCGCTCGTCGATGTCGGTCTCGCCGTGGAGGCCGTAGACCGGCTGGATCGCTTCCGGGTCGGTCCGCGCGATCTCCGAGAACCAGTCGAAGTAGTGGCGAGCCTCCTCTCGGTGACCCGTATCGTGTAACGCTTCCACGGCGAACTTCGCGTCGCGGACCCAGTTGTATCGGTAATCCCAGCATCGATCGGACCCGATCGCCTCGGGGAGCGACGTCGTCGCCGCGGCGGGAATCGCGCCCGTTTCGTGGTGGATCAGCAGCTTCAAGACGAGTTCCGATCGGACGACCATCTCGTGCCACCGTTCCGGGATCGACCCGGGCGCGCCGTCGCGGTCGCTGACCCACTCGCGCCAGTATCGCTTCGTCTCGTCGAGCGCGACCGCCGGATCGATCGACGACAGCGGCTCCCGGCCGCCGTACTGGACGCCGATCCAGCAAGACTCGCCAGCGGCGAGGCTGACTGTCCCCCGGACTACGGCCGACGACGACAGTTCGAGCCGATCGGCCAGAGCGTCGTCGGCGAACAGAAAGAGTCGTTCGTCGTCGCTAGCCGCGACTACCCCCTCGGCCGACCGTTCGAGCCTCGGCGTCGTCCGCGCGTAGTCGAACCGCGGTTCGAACTCGACCGTGAACTCCGCACGCGATGGGCCAGAGGAGGACAGTTCGCACGCGACGGGCCGGGGCGAGTCAGACGCCGGTGCTGGTGAATGTTTTATCTCGCTCGTCGGGGTGGAACCCCGCGTGACGTCAGACAGACTCACTCGACGGGGATTGCTCGGCGCGGCCGGCGCGACGCTCGCGGCGAGCGCCGTCGGCGGTTACGGAGCCACCGACGGCGATCGGATCGCCAGCACGACGGCCGCCGCGGGAGCGATCCAGGAGGACGAAGACGAGGAGTACGCGGCCGTCTATCGGGAGACGATCGACGACGTCGTGCTCGTCAACGTGTTCGGCGAGGGGCCGGAGGGGCCCGGCGGACTCGGCTCCGGGTTCGTGATCGACGGCGGGTACGTCGTGACCAACGACCACGTCGTCGCCGAGGCAGCCGAGATCGAACTCCAGTTCCGCGACGAGCAGTGGCGGACGGCCTCGGTGATCGGAACGGACGTCCACAGCGACCTCGCGGTCCTGGACGTCGACGACCTGCCGGACGGCCCCGACGGCCTCTCGTTCGCCGCCGACGACCCGGTGGTCGGACAGGAAGTGCTCGCACTCGGTAACCCGTTCGGGTTCGACGCCTCGATCTCACAGGGGATCGTCAGCGGGGTCGATCGATCGCTCCCGAGTCCGACCGGGTTCTCCATCCCGGCGGCCATTCAGACCGACGCGCCGGTCAACCCCGGCAACAGCGGCGGCCCGCTGGTGACCCTCGACGGGGACGTCCTCGGGGTCGTCTTCGCTGGCGCGGGCCAGACGATCGGCTTCGCGATTTCGGCCGCGCTCGCCGATCGGGTCGTCCCGGCGCTCGTCGAGGACGGCGAGTACGAACACGCCTACATGGGCGTCGGAGTGCTCCCGGTCGGTCCGCTGATCGCCGAGGCGAACGCCCTCGAAGAACCACGAGGGGTCCTCGTCGTCGAAACAGACCCGGACGGCCCCGCAGACGGCGTTCTCGAGGCCGCCGACGAGACGACGACCGTGGACGACGCGTCGGTTCCCGTCAACGGCGACGCGATCGTGGCCATCGCCGGCGAAGAGATTCCGAACCAGGACCGGCTGTCGTCGGTGCTCGCGCTCGAAACCTCGCCGGGCGAGACGATCGACGTCGAGATCGTCCGGGACGGTGAGCGCCAGACGGTCGAGTTGACCCTCGAGCCGCGGCCGGAGGAAGAATCTCCCTGACCAGACCGATGGCACGGAAGCATACGCAAGCCATCCCGGCACCGTCCTCGGTGAGGACGGCTGTACTGCGCTCGCGCGATCGATCTCGGCACCCGGTGCTCCGGGTGGGCGATCGATCCCGATACCCGTTCGAGCGTCGCGTCCGATCGACCGTATCCCGATCTTTCACTCCCAAACCATGACACAGCTCGGCCTCAAACTCACCTCCGAACTGCACGGGCCGGACGACCTCGTCGAGTACGCCCAGCTCGCGGACGAATCGGCCTTCGACTTCGCGATGATTTCCGATCACTACCACCCGTGGACCGCGACCCAGGGCGAGAGCCCGATGGTTTGGAACGTGATCGGCGCCATCTCGCGAGCGACCGACGACCTGCGGCTGGGAACCGGCGTGACCTGTCCGACGACGCGGATCCACCCGGCGATCGTCGCGCAGGCGGCTGCCACCGCCGGCGCGCAACTCCCCGGCCGGTTTTTCCTCGGCGTCGGGACCGGCGAGAACCTGAACGAGCACGTCACGGGCGAGCGCTGGCCCGAACACGACGTTCGGCTGGCGAAACTCGAGGAAGCGATCGACATCGTTCGAACGCTCTGGGAGGGCGAAACGACGAGTTACGACGGCGAGTACTACACCGTCGAGAACGCGCGGCTCTTTACGCTTCCCGACGAACCGCCGCCGATCCCGATCGCCGCCGACGGCCCGAAGGCGGCCCGTCTCGCCGGCGAGGTCGGCGACGGCCTCATCGGCGTCAGTCCCGATCCGGAGCTGATCGAAGCGTTCGAAACCGCGGGCGGCGACGAGCCGCGGTACGGGGAAGTCACCGTCTGTTACGACGAGGACACGCAGACGGCGGTCGAACGGGCGGCCGACCTGTGGCCAGTGGAGGGGCTCCCCGGCGAACTCATGTGGGAACTCCCGACGCCTGCTCACTTCGAACAGGCGACCGAGATCGTCTCCGAGGACGACGTCGCGGAACTGATCACCTGCGGTCCCGACCCCGACGAACACGTCGAGACGATCGAGGAGTACGTCGACGCCGGGTACGATCACGTCGTGGTCCACCAGATCGGATCGAACCAGGCCGCGTTCGTCGACTTCTACGAAGAATCGGTGCTGCCGGCCCTCAGCTAGCCGACGATCGGCGACGGACCGCCTCTCGGGCTACTCCGGCGCTTCGTGGTCCTCCTCGGCATCCTCGAGGTCCTCGATCTCTTCCTCGTCCTCGCGCGGGGCGTTTTGGGTCCCGAGGTCGTCGCCGGCGTCGACCTGATCGGGGTCCTGATCGACGCGCTCGAGTTCCTCCTCGATTTCGGCCTCTCGTTCCGCCTCGTACTCGTCTGTCCTGTCGGTGTCGTCTTCAGCCATGACGGTCGGAGTTCGGGATCGATCGGTATGGACGCCGTGCCGTCGAGTGCAACGTGGGGCGACTGCGGGGGCCGATCGACGGCGCTGCTGTCCCGATCGACCGTGACCGTCCGGAAGACACGAAAGACAGATAAAAGACGCCGCGTTGTGAATAGACAGATATGGACGTTCCGTACGACCTCACCTCGTACGTTCGGGTGTTGAAAATGGCGACGACACCCACGACCGAGGAGTTCCTTCAGGTATCGAAAATAGCCGGTGCAGGGATCGTCCTCGTCGGCCTCATCGGCTTCCTCATCGGTGCCGTCATGCTGTACCTCCCCGGTGGTGGCGTGTAATGGGCATCTTCGCCGTGAAGACGACCGCGAGTCAGGAGCGGACCGTCGCCGACATGATCATCAACCGCGAGGAGAACGAGATCCACGCCGCGCTCGCGCCGGACTCGCTGACCTCGTACGTCATGGTCGAGGCGGACGGTGACGCGGTCCTCGAGCGCGTCCTGGAGGACATCCCCCACGCTCGCAGCATCGTCCCCGGCAAGTCGGACATCTCGGAGGTCGAGCACTTCCTGTCGCCGAAACCGGACGTCGAGGGGATCGCCGAGGGCGACATCGTCGAACTCATCGCCGGCCCGTTCAAGGGTGAGAAAGCACAGGTCCAGCGTATCGACGAAGGCAAGGACCAGGTGACGGTCGAACTGTACGAGGCGACGGTTCCGATTCCCGTGACGGTCCGGGGCGATCAGATCCGCGTGCTCGACAGTGACGAGCGCTAACGCGTTCGTCAAGCGGTCAGTGCGGCGAAGCCGCACTGAATATAGCGACGAACGATAGTTCGTCGACCCGTGCGAACGGCCCGTTCTATCGTACTTCTGGGAGAGGCTGCTGGAGACGGAACCGTGGAGGCGACGCTCCAGCGACCACGACGGCACGGGGACCCGCCTGCGGTTATCGCTTGAGTCGCTTGGCGATCGTCTCCATGTCGGCGACCTCAGCGATCTCGTCGAGGAGTTCTTCCCGCTCGCGGACCGCTTCGGAGCTGGCGCCGTACGCGCGGACGTACTCGGCACGGCTGTGTTCGGTGAACGCGTGACGGATCGCGAGATAACCGTCCGGAACGACGGTTCCACAGACTTTGCACTCGCGGCGTTCGTGCTCCGTCGCCTGATGGACCACCGCCGACTCGACCTCTTCGAACATCGAACCGCAGCCGCTGATGCCGCATTGCCAGGCCATGCTCTCGGAAAATCGACCGGCCGTCCTAATGGTCTTTTCGCAGCAAACCTCCGAGGGTATCGACGAGGTCCTCGGGGAGGCATCGCCGATCCTGGTCGGCGACCCTCGCAGAGCCGCGGCCAGCAGGTCGACGCCGTCGTCGTCCGACGCCGACGGCGACCGACGACCCGATCGTCGACGTGATGAGGAGCGATCGCAACTGGCTGGCGAATCAGAACCCATAACTCACCTCTCTCGAAAGGACACGTTACCCGTGAGCGATGGAGCGAAGTTCCGAGTCGACTGTCACGTGAAGGTGCTCGACGATCGGGTCGTCGAACGCGCCAGACGTGCCGGCCTCGACGCGATCGTCTACGCGCCCCACTTCACGCGGCTGCCCGAGATCCGCCGACGGGCGGCCGAGTACTCGAGCGACGACCTGGTGGTCGTCCCCGCTCGGGAGGTATTCACCGGGTCGTGGAAGAATCGCAAGCACGTCCTCGCACTGGGACTCGAAGAGCCAGTACCGGACTTCATCTCGCTCGAGGCGGCGATGGACGAGTTCGAACGCCAGGACGCGACGGTCCTCGCGCCACACCCCGAGTTCGCCAACGTGAGCCTCACCGAGGCCGATATCCACGAGTACGCGGACGCCATCGACGCCGTCGAAATTTTCAATCCGAAACACCTCCCCTCGCACAACCGCCGCGCACGCAAACTCACCGATACGCTGTCGCTCCCGCCGTTCACGTCGTCGTACGCCCACCTCCCGAGTTCCGTGGGGATTTCGTACACCGCGTTCGAGAGCCAGTTCGAAACCGACGCCGAACTGATCGACGCGCTCGCCGACGGCGTCGCTCGGCGGGTCGTCTACAAGAACGGCCTGGAACGGGTTCGAACGACCGCCACCGAACTCGTCCACCTCGGGTACGAGAACACCTGGAAGAAGGCCGATCGACTCTTCCTCTCGGGGATCGAGCCCACGCATCCGCGCCACATCGCGTACGACGGCCGGTTCGACGACGTGGCGGTCTACTGATCGATCGTTCGTCGCGATCGCGCCGGCGTCAGTCCCCCTCATCTAGCGCGTCCGCGATCCGTTCGAGTTGCAACCCGACGTAACACAGCGCCTGGGTCTGCATGATCGCGGGGTCGTCGCTCCACTCGTTCGTGATGTAGGCGGCCTGTTTGCCGGCCTCGTCGAGGCGATCGGTATCCTCCGGCATGTGTCGACTATCGTCGTCCACCCGGAATACCTTCGGGGTGCCATCGAACCGTGAGAACGGAACCGACCAGCGAGACGCGCGAGCGATCACGGCGAGTCCGGCTCCCCGTCTCGGTCGATTTCCGACAGCGTTCGCGCCACCCGATCCCAGTGGCTCCCGCGCCAGAAGTGCTGGCCGCAGGCCTCACAGTGCCAGACGTCGATCGATCCGGGATCCGGCGCGTAGTCGGGCGTCGAGTCGGTTTCCGGAACCGGTTCGAGCGGGCCGTTACACCGGCCGCAGAACTCGGGATCGGACGTGAGAGTGAGGTCGAGTCCCGCCGCCGCGAGTTCCGCGAGTTGGGCGTCGACCTCGCGCGACTCGAGGAGGAGCGACTCGTCGGCGCGGGCTGCGAGGTCGACGTCGCGCGTGATCAGCGTCCGATCCTCGTCGCGGGCGAGCGCGAGTACCTCGTCGTCTTCCTCGAGACCGCGATCGCCGGCGTAGACGGTGTCGTAGCCACACATTCGCAGGTAGGAGTCTATCCCGCCGCACATGACGTCGAGAAGCAGGTGCATGAGGATCGATCTGAGGTACCGGGGCGATCAGTGCAGGAACGCCCGCAGTTCCGCGAGTTCCCAGGTGTTGATCACGTCCGCGGGTTCGGCCCAGCCGCGGCGCGCGGTGTGGACCCCCCAGCGCATGAACTCCAGCGTCGACGGCTGGTGGGCGTCGGTGTTGATCACGATCGAACCACCGGCCTCGATCGCGGCCTGGACGGCGCTCCCCCAGAGGTCGAGTCGTCGCGGGTTGCTGTTGACCTCCAGCGCTGTGTCCGAGGCGGCCGCGGCCTCGCCGAGCGCAGTCGCGTCGAACGTCAGCCCCGATCTGTCGTTGAGCAGGCGACCGCTCGGGTGGCCCAGCACGTCGATCGCGGGATTCTCGATCGCCCGGACGAGTCGCTCCGTGGCCGTCTCGGCGTCCTGATCGAGCGCGCTGTGGGGCGAGGCGACGATCACGTCCAGTTCCTCGATCACCTCGTCGCCGAGATCGATCTCGCCGCCCGCGTCGACGTTCGCCTCGATACCGGCGAAGACCTCGACGTCGGCCGCGGCGTCGACCTCGCGGATGGACTCGACCTGTTCGAGGATCTGGGTGTCCGTGAGTCCCATGTCGCCGACGACGCCCGGCCCCTCGGCGTGGTCCGCGATCCCGAAGTAGTCGTAGCCGCGTGTCTCGGCCGCCTCGACCATCTCCGAGATGGTGTTGTTGCCGTCCGACCAGCCGGTGTGGGTGTGCAGGTCGCCCCGGACGTCGTCTCGAGTGACCAGGTCCGGCAACTCGCCGCTCGCCGCGGCGTCGATCTCGCCGCGATCCTCGCGCAGTTCCGGCGGCATCCACTCGAGATCCAGCGCTTCGTACATCCCTTCCTCGGTCTCGCCGGCGACCCGCTCGCCCGCGCGTTGACCCGCGTCGGGATCGTCGATCTCACCGTCGGACTCCGTCCGACCCCCCGAGGCGCGTCCCGCCTCGCTCACGTCGAACGCGCCGTACTCGTTCAGCTTCATTCCCCGATCGATCGCGTAGTTGCGCAGGGAGACGTTGTGATCCTTGCTACCGGTGAAGTACTGCAGGGCTGAGCCGAACTCGTCGGGGACGACCACGCGGAGGTCGACCCGAATCTCGCCGACGCGGACGCTCGCCTTATCGGGGCCGGACTCGATCTCGCTGTCGACCGAATCCCAGTTCACGAACGCGTCGATCACGTCCTCGTTCGACTCGGTGCCGACGAGGACGTCCACGTCGCCGATCGTCGCGCGCCACCGGCGGATCGATCCCGCGACCTCGCAGCGATCGACCGCGTCGATCGACTCGAGGAAGGCGAGCACGTCGTCGGCGAGCGGGCGCGCCTCGCCGAGCAACTGCCGCTGGCCGATCGTCCGGGCGAACTCGAGATTGTCGAGGATGTTCCGTTCGGTTTTGGGGCCGAATCCCGAGACCTCCTGGATCTCACCGGCCTCGGCCGCGTCCTCCAGATCGTCGAGCGTCTCGATCCCCAACTCCCGATAGAGCTTCCCGGCGGTCTTCGGGCCGACGCCCTCGATCCGGGTGATGTCCGCGATGTCGATCGGGAGGTCCGCGCGCAGTTCCTCGAGTTCCTCGATCTCGCCGGTCTCGACGTACTCGACGATCTTCGACGCGATGGCGTCCCCGACGCCGTCGATGTCCTCGATCCGGTCGCGGTTGTCGTCTTCGACGTAGTCGGCGATCGGCGAGGGATGGGCACGGATGTTGTCGGCGGCGCGACGGTACGCGCGGGGTTTGTACTCGACGTCGTCGGCCTCGAGCAGGTCGGCGAACTCCTCGAAGCGGCCGGCGATCTCGGCGTTCGTCGCCATCACCGACCCCTCCGTGCGGCGCCCTCGTCCTCCTGCCCGAGCGCCTTCTTCAGGAACGACATCCAGCGTTTCGTGTCTGCGGCCTGCTGGGCCTGCTGCTCGCGCTCGAGGTCGGTCGGGCCGAGACTCTCGAGTGCGTTCAACGCGCGATCGATCCCGATGACGCTCTGTGCGAGTTCCTCGCCCTCCTCGCGACTGATCGCGCCCTCTTCGATGCGCTCGAGTCGCTCGATGCGCTCGCGTCGCAGGTTCCGTTTCGCCTGCTCGACGCGGTCGCGCTCGCCGCGCGGGACCGTCTCGCGGCGCTTGATCTCGAAGACGAACTGCTGGAGATCGATCGCCTCCCCCTGCACCGTGATCGTCTCCGGGATGTCGGCCCCGACGGTCGCGCCCTCGCGCTCGACGCGCTCGAGCAGTTGCTTGCGCTCGTACGGTTGCACGGACGGAACTGCGGGCCGCGGCGTAAAAAAACGTCCGTCGGATCGATCGCGTCCCCGTCGAGTCCCGGTATCGACCGGGGGAAACCCCAACTCCCTTAGCTATGCCACGCATACCCCTCCCCAATGGCTACGTGCGACGTGTGTGGGAAAGACGAAAGCATGCCGTACAACTGCCGGCATTGCGGGGGAACCTACTGTTCGGAGCACCGGTTGCCGGAGAACCACGACTGTACCAGTCTGAACAACTGGAACGATCCGCAGGGCGTCTTCGACAGCGGCTTCGACGACAGCGTCGACTCGGGCGGCAAATCCAAGTCGGCCAGCCTGGCGGCGAAACTTCCGATCGACACCGGGCCGGGCGGGCCGCTCGGGTACTTCCGGGGGAACATGACGTACACGTTCCTCGCGTTGATGTGGATTACGTACGCCGCGCAGTTTTTCACCCTCTACTTGCTCAGATCGCCCGCCTTGCACGAGGCGCTGTTTGTCCTCTCGCCGGGCCAACCGGAATTCGTCTGGACCTGGTTCACCTCGATCTTCGCCCACGCGCCGTTTCCCAACTTCTTCCACATCGTCGGAAACAGTATCGTGATATTCTTTTTCGGCCCGCTCGTTGAGCGCTACGTCGGGTCGCGAAACTTCGCGATTCTGTTTCTCGTCAGCGGCGCTCTCGCCGGCCTCGGGCAGATCGGAATCACAGCCGCACAGGGCGGGGCGACCGGCGTCCTCGGCGCTAGCGGTGCCGCGCTGGCGATTATGGGCGTCCTGACGATCCTCAACCCCGGGCTCAAAGTGTACCTGTACTTCATTCTCCCGATCCCGATCTGGATTCTCACCGGCGGCTACGCGGTCTTCAGTGTCTTCTTCCTCACCGCAGGCGGCGGCGGGACCGTCGCCCACATGGCCCACCTCGTCGGCCTCGCGATCGGCCTGGGATACGGTGAGTACGTCAAGCGGACCCAGAACGTCCGCACGCCGAACCAGTTCCAGCTCGGCGGTGGTCCCGGCGGGCCAGGCGGCCCCGGTGGGCCGGGCGGACCCGGCGGCCCCGGTCGCGGCCGGTTCTGATCCGTTCGATCGTCCACCCGCCGAACCCCGACACTGATTTTTCCGCGGCCGCTACGCACCTCCATCGATGGATCCAGTTCGTCCCGACCTCGTCCCCGACGCCGAGCTATCCCGCGACGAGATGGAGGCTCTCCAGCGCGACATCGCCGCGGCCGCCGTCTTCACCGACGACGTGCCGATCGATCCCGGGCTCCTCTCGAACCCGCTCGCGGCGGCGGCGAGCGAAGGTGAGCCGCCGATCGTCGCCGGCGTGGACCAGTCCTTTCTCCAGGACGAGGACGGGACCGAGGATCGCGCCCTGAGCGCCGTCGTCGCGATGCAGGGCGGCGAAGTGATCGAGCGCGTGCACGCGGTGACGCCCCTCGAAATTCCGTACATCCCCGGTCTCCTCTCCTTTCGCGAGGGACGGCCTATCCTCGCCGCGCTCGAGGAACTGTCCGTCGACCCCGATCTGCTCCTGTTCGACGGCAGCGGCCGCATCCACTTCCGGCAGGCGGGCATCGCGACCCACATGGGCGTCGTGCTGGACGCGCCGTGTATCGGCGTCGCCAAGAGCCTCCTCTGTGGCCGGCCGCGATCGGACGTCGAGAATCTGGCGGAGGGGACACGGGTCGCGATCGAGGCGAACGCGAGGGTCGACGCGCCCGAGGGCACGCTGATCGGCTACGCCGTCCAGACCCGCCAGTACGACTCGCCCGATCGGTACATCAATCCGCTCTACGTGAGTCCAGGCCACCGCGTCGGCCCCGAGACCGCCGCGGACGTCGTCCTCGCGCTCACCACGTCGTACAAACTGCCGGAGCCGGTTCGACTGGCGGACAGCTACGCCGACGAGGCGAAGCGGGACGCCCTCGACTGAGCCGCGGCAGCGCGACGCAGGACAGCGACGTTCCGCCCGGCACGCGAGCGTCGACTATGGGAATCGCTCGCACCTACTGCGGTCGCGACGTCGAGGCCCAGGACCCGGTGGTCGCGACCGAAGGCCGCGACGCGAGCGAAGGACGGACGAGCCAGTTCTGTAACTACGGCTGCCTCGTCGCACACGTCGACGCCGAAACCCTCACCGACGGTGACGCGTGCGAGTGGTCGGCGACGTCGTGAGCCGTCGTTACGTCGCCCCGTCGTCGTGGCGGATCGTGTCCGTCGTCGTGACGGTCCGGTGAGCGCGACAAACCGTCGCTACTTAGGTATCGCCGCACGAATCACTCGCGCATGGCCATCGCTGAGGACGCCGAGGAAGCGGAGACCGACGACGGGGGCCGCGCCGTCGACGCTCGCGATCCAGACACGACGAGCACGCCCGACGACGACCGCGGCCGCGAGACGACCAGGGCGGACGACGATCGCTACACGCGCAAGCAGAGCGTCCTGATCACCGGCTGTTCGTCCGGGATCGGCCGTGCGACCGCCGAGGCCTTCCTCGCGGAGAACTGGCAGGTGATCGCGACCGCGCGAAACGCCGACGACATCGCGGAACTCGCCGACGCGGGCTGTACGACGCTCGAACTCGACGTCACCGATCCGGACCAGGTCGCGAGCGTCGTCGAGGAGACCGTCGACCGCGGCGGCGCGATCGACTGTCTCGTGAACAACGCCGGCTACGCCCAGATGGGTCCGATCGAGGACGTCTCGACGGTCGATCTCCACCGGCAGTTCGACGTCAACGTCTACGGCCCCCACCGTCTCGCACGCGCCGCCCTGCCGCACATGCGCGCCCAGGGCGAGGGCCGGATCGTCAACGTCTCGAGCGTCGCCGGCCGCGTCTCGCTCCCGGGATCGGGCGCGTACTCGGGCTCGAAACACGCCCTCGAAGCGATGAGCGACGCGCTGCGCAGCGAAGTCGAAGAATTCGGGATCGACGTCGTCCTGGTCGAACCCGGGCCGGTCGAGACGAACTTCTCCGATCGGGCCGACGAGGAACTCCCGGAGGCCGATCGGACGCCGGCCTACGAGAAACTGTACGAGATCTACGACGACGCACAGCTGATCGGCGGCGGAAGGGGCGGACCCTTCGCATCCACGCCCGAGGACGTCGCCGCGGCGATCCTCGAGGCCGGTACCTGTCCCGAGCCGCCGGCGCGGTACCCGGTCGGGCCGCTCGGCCAGTTCGGCGTCTACGCCCGGTACCTTCCCGATCGGTTCCGTGATGCGGGGTACGGACTGCTCCGGAAGCTGGTCTAAGAGGACACGACATGTTCCACCACCGCGAACGACGTGCGAGGACGCCAGCACACGAGACCGCCCTGGATTGTCTCGAGGCTGGCATCACAGCCGCGTTGCCAAAGGAAGTGGTTTCCTCCACCGTCGATCTCGACGGCAAGACGTTCGCGGTCGGTGACGCGGCCTACGATCTCGACGAGTACGACCGACTCCTCGTCCTCGGCGGCGGCAAGGCGTCCGGCGGGTTCGCCGCGGCGCTCGCCGATCGGCTCGGGTCCCGTCTCGACGGCGGCGCCGTCGTCACGACGAACGTCGACACGGCCGCCGCCGGTCCGATCGACGTTCGCGAGGGCGATCACCCGACCCCCACGGAGCGGAACGTCCAGGCGACGGCGGAGATTCTCGAACGCGCCGGGTCCGCCACCGGTGAGACGCTCGTGCTCGCGATCGTTACGGGCGGTGCGAGCGCGCTGTGGTGTGCGCCCGCCACCGACCTCACGCTGTCCGACCTGCAGCGGACGACCGACGCGCTGCTCGCGTCCGGTGCCTCGATCGACGAGATCAACGCCGTCCGCAAGCACTGTTCGGCGATCAAGGGCGGGCAACTGGCACGCGCGGCCGCTCCCGCGACCGTCGTCACGCTCGCGATCAGCGACGTCGTCGGCGACGATCCGTCCGTGATCGGAAGCGGGCCGACGGTGCCCGACGCGAGCACGTTCGGCGACGCGCTCGCCGTGCTCGATCGCTACGACATCCGTGACTCCGTGCCGGAATCGGTGGTCGATCGACTCGAACGAGGTGCAGACGGTGAACTGGCCGAGACCCCCGACGAGAACGACCCGGCCGTCGCCGAGAACGAGGGCGACTGGCACTGCCTCGCGAACGGCCGGACGGCGATCGACGCCGCCCGCGACGTCGCCCGAGAGCGTGGCTACGAACCGCTCGTGCTCTCCAGTCGACTCGGCGGCGAGGCAAGCGAGGTCGGACGCGTCCACGCCGGCGTCGCCGCCGAAATCGCGGCCGGCGGCGATCCCGTCGAGCGACCGGCGATCGTCCTCTCCGGCGGCGAGGTAACCGTCACCGTCGACGGCGACGGCACCGGCGGGCCGAACCAGGAACTCGCGCTGGCGACGGCGCTCGAACTCGCCGATACCGGGACCGACGCAATCCTCGCGAGCGTCGATACCGACGGCATCGACGGCCCGACGGACGCCGCCGGTGCGATCGTCGATCGGGAGTCGATCCCGCCCGACGAGTCCGAAACTGCGCGACGCGCACTCGCCGAGAACGACGTCTACGACGCGCTCGACGACCGATCGGCGCTCCTCCGGACCGGATACACGGGCACGAACGTGAACGACCTTCGCGTCCTCGTCGTCCCGGCGGCCGACTGAGTCCGCGAGAGCCGGTACCTGTCCGGGGCAGTCGATCGACCACCGGCGAGTGTCCGGTCGACGTCACGAGACGAACACGGCACTCGAACTGCCGCCCCCCGATTTCGACGATCGTTGTAACAAGCATTTATTATCGTCGATGATAGAGTCGCGATCGATGACAGTCACCACGGATGATCTCGAACGGACGGATACAGAGGTTCGCATTCCACCAGCCGTCGATGCTCCGCGAGCGAAACTCGTCTACCTCTGTCTCGACCTGCTCGGCGGGCAGACGGTCGACGACCTCCATCGAGTGACGAACGTCCCGAAACTGAGTCTCTACAGCATCCTTCGGCTGCTCGAACGGGAGAACCTGGTTCGAAAACAGGGGGAGGAATACCGAATTTCGGACGCGTGACGGGCGTCTCACGACAGTTCGTCGCTCCTTCCGAAATCGCCAGTCTGAGCTGAAGAACCAGTTTCGGGACGGAACCAGTTACGGGGCAGTCGGGCAGCCAGGACGAACCCTCGGAGATGGGCACCCGGGTCCGGACTCCGGGCCCGGAGCTCTCAATCGGCTGCCGTTCCGTCGGTCCGGACGCCCTCGGAGAGCGTGTACGCTCCACCGGTACACTGCCGGATCTCGCCGTCCTGCTGGAGCGTATAACAGTGGCGCTCGACCGTGACCGGGTGCTCATCGAGGGAGGCTGCAAGGTCCGGAATCGTCGCTGGTTGGGACTCGTCGAGAACGTCGAGGATCAGTTCCCGGTCGATCGTGTCGGTGTCTCCCATAGGGGTCTCGTTCGAGAGTTCTCGAACACGATCATCAACCGTTCGCCGCATTCCCAGTTGTCGAGAACGGTCCCGTAGTGAGTCGTCGAGAGCGGTTACCCCCTGTCGTCGTCGATCGACGAGGACGAGGCGATCACGTCCCGGCCCGCTACCGGAGACAGGCCGCGACGACCTCGAGCATCCCCTCGCCGCGGACTTCGTCCGCGAACAGCGGGACGCGCCGAACGTCGGTCCCACGGAAGAGTTCCTGCGCTTCGGCGAGTGCGGTTTGCTGGACGTCCCAGCGTCGCTGGCAAAACTCGCAGTCGTCGAGGTTCGGCTGCAGGAACTCGCCCTCGACGTCGTCGGTGACGTTCGAGAGCGGTTCCATGACCCGATTGACGACGACCGTCCCGACCGGAATGTCGAACTCCCGGAGTTGCTGGCGCAGGCGCTTCGACTCGACGACGCTCATCTCCTCGGGGACCATGACGATCCGGAAGTCGGTCCGGGCCGGGTCCCGTAACGCGGCCCGCAACCGTTCGATCCGCTCGCGCAACTCCTGGAGATCCTCGAGATCGGCCTCCTCCTCGGGCGGTTCCTGCCCGCCGAACATCCCCTTCATCCCCTCGATCATTCCGCCGATTCGCTGGCGAAACTGAAGGATCCGGCCCATCATCGAGTCCATCATCTCGGGAAGTCGGAGCAGGCGAAGCGTGTGACCCGTCGGCGCCGTGTCGACGATCACCCGATCGAACCGGGGGTCGTCCATGTACTCGAGCAGTAGTTGCATCGCGGCCGCTTCGTCCGCACCGGGCATCGCGCCGCCGAAGACCGCGTCCATCGGCGACTCCTCGCCGAGCATCTCGCCGAGTCCACCGAGGGCCTCCTCGCCCTGCGCGGCGAAGGCCGCTTTCCCTTGCTCCATCGCGTGCTCGGGATCGATCTCGGCACCGTAGAGCGGGACGTCCTCGCGAATGCGGCCCGGTTCGGCGGGGACGTCGGTCTCGAACGTATCGGACAGCGAGTGTGCTGGATCCGTCGAGACGACGAGCGTGCGAGTGCCGCCGCGGGCGCTGTCCAGCGCCGTCGCGGCCGCCATCGTGGTCTTCCCGACGCCGCCCTTCCCGCCGTAGAGTACGTACTCGGGCCCGTCGATCGGCTCGTCCGATGGCTCGACGTCGATTCGTTCGCGGTCCTCCGTTCCCTCGACGGCGTCCGTCGGCGTCACCTCGATCGTGTGCGCACCGTCGTCCGCGTCGGTCTCGCCATCGTCTCGCGTCTCGTCCGAACCTTCCTCGTCGACCGGCTCGACGTCGATTCCACTCATACGGGCCGATTCCCGGTCCGGACAGGAGTATTCGTCGGTCTTTCCCCGATCGATCGGACCGTGAACCGCTGACGATCCTGACCTATGATACCCTTATACACTGAGTCTAACTATTATATTGCCTTACCCATTAATGTGTTTAAGAGCTAACCTTATTCGCGTGGAGCGTGTCGATCGACGTGAAGACCGCCGACCACGATTTCGTCGATATCCCCCTTACAGAACCCATGACACCCCGACTCACACAGCGACCCGCGGACGAACTGGCGGACCGGAGAGCCATCGAACCGTTCCCCTACGGATCCGATCGAACCGGGTTCCTCCCGACCGCGTCAGCCCGCGGCGTGCTCCGGTCGCGGGATCCAGCCGGCCCGATCGGCACTGCCGGCTCGACCGACTGTCCGAACTGTGGATGCGAGACGATCGACGGCGCAGGGCTGTTCGCCTGCACGGACTGCGAGTGGACCGGGACGCTCCGCTAACGCGCGAACAGCAGGCCTGCATCGACGCCGGGCCGAGAGTCGTGGGTCCCGACGGCGGTTCCAGCGGGCCTGCGGAGAACGACCACAGCGTTATCCCGCTTATTCCCGTGTACACACGGTATGGGAGATACGAAAAAGGGTCGAGACAAACAAGCCCGCGACGCGGAGAACCGCCAGCGAGAGCGGGAACTCGAAGAGGCCCGTGACCGCGGTGACGAAGCCGAACCCCGTGACGAACGGGACGAGACCCAGCGCGGGGACGACGAGATCCAGCACGAGGCGGGCGACGATCCGGACCCACGTCGCGAGTGTCACCGTCGCGGCTGCACCGAACCGGCGACGTTCCGCGTCCTCGAACGATACCAGGAAGAGACCGGTCACGGTGCCGTCGAGGCGGAGGCAGTCCTGTGTCGAGACCACACCGCCGAAGAGAACCCCACGAACCTCGATGGCGTCTACGCGGACTACGTGTTCCTGGTCGAGCCCATTCCGGAGACGGGGAACGCGGACGCAGCCTGACCCCTCCGTGGTCCAGAATCCAGAAGCGGGGTTCATATGCTAGCTGGGTGTACGAGTACCGTGACTCGGACCGCGTTGCTGGTGCCGATCCGCTATCCACCGAACACGGCCAGCGTGCAGACAGTAACCCACGCGATCGACCTCGCCGAGGGATTCGACGATGCCCATCTGTTCATCCTGCACGTGAACGCCCTCCACAAGGGCGGAGACATCGATCGAACGGAACTCCGTCGAGCCGTCGAGGACGAGATCGATCCACCCGAAAACGCGACCTGTCACGTCCGGGATGCGTTCTTGATCGAAAAAGCGATTCTCGACGAGGCCGCCCAGCAGGACGTCGACTACGTCGTCATCGGGGAATCGATGCGGTCGCGATGGCGCCGACTGCTGGCCGACCGCCTCGGCGTCGGCATCGATCTCGAAACGGTCCTCCACAGCCAGCTAAACGCCGAACTCGTCGTCAGTTAGCGTCCGGGTGGGTCGCCACTGTAACGACGACTCGTGAAGTGAGCCGACTCGATCCCCGGCGATCGACTCCGCTAGTCGAAATACGACGCCAGCCGATCGGCCGCCTCCTCGACGCGCGGCGTGACGAGCGCGAACCGGAGCCAGTCGGCCCGCGAATCGCCGAAGGCCTCGCCGGGCATGCCGGCCACGCCCGCCTCGTCGATCAGTTGCTCGACGTTCGCGAGCGTCCCCGGGTAGCCGTCGAAGCGAGCCATCACGTAGAATCCGCCCTGTGGCGTGGTGTACTCCGCACCCGCCGCGTCGAGGGCGTCGGTGAACGTGGCGACCCGATCGGCGAGCAGGTCCCGATTGCGCTCGTAGTAGTCGGGGCCGGTCTCGCGGAGGGCCCGCAGGACGGCGTACTGCGCGGGCCGGCTTCCGGCGACGTTGACCAGCATGTGGCGGCTCCTGGCGTTCTCGACGAGACGTGGCGGGAAGACGGCGTAGCCGACCCGGAAGCCGGTGATCGCCAACGACTTCGAGAACGCGTTGGTGACGATGCGGTGGTCCGAGTCGAACTGGAGCGCGCTCGTGAATCGGCCCGAAAGGTCGTAGTGGTCGTACACCTCGTCGCTGATCAGGATCGCGTCGTACTCCTCGGCGATCGCGACGAGTTCCCGGACCGTCTCCTCGGGGTAGACCGCACCTGTCGGGTTGTTCGGCGAGTTGACGACGATCGCGGCCGTCTCCTCGCTCGCGGCCGCCCGGACCTCGGCCGGATCGAGTTGCCCCGTCTCGTCGGCAGTCACGTAGGACTGGGTCCCGCCGAGTAGCGTCGTCTTGCCGGGATAGTAGGGGTAGACGGGGTCGGGAAGCAGGATCTCCCGGCCCCGATCGCGCTCGAGTGCGCGCGCCATCGCGAGGTAGTTCGCCTCGCCGGCCCCGTTCGTGATCACGACCTGTTCGACGGCGACCCCGCGCCGAGCGGCGATCTCCTCGCGCAGTTCGCGAAGCCCCTCGCTGGGCGGATACTGGAACCGATCGGAGTCGAAGTCGGCGTAGTCGTGAAGCCCCGCCCGGAGCGCTTCCGGGGGGTCCCAGTCGGGGTTGCCACTCACCATGTCGACGACGTCGCGATCCGCCTGTGCCGCGTACTCCATCACGTGAAAGAACAGCGGCGTCTCGTACTCCATGTCCGGTACTGGGCGGGCCGGTACCGTCGTTCTTTCGTCACGGAGCGACTCGTCGTCACTATCCACGTCGCTTACAACCCGACAGCGCGTCCGGTAGCACGTATGAACGACGACATCGATCGCGATCAGCCGATGGACGTCGCCGACGCGCTCAGGGACCGCGACGAAACCCTGGCCGTCGCGGAGTCCTGTACCGGCGGGTTGATCGGCGCGGCGATCACCGCCGTGCCGGGCGCGAGCGACTACTTCGATTCGGGGCTGACGACCTACGCGTACGACGCCAAGCGCCGCCACCTCGGCGTCAGCCGCGAGGCGCTGGACGAACACGGGGCCGTCTCCGAACCCGTCGCGCGCGAGATGGCCCGCGGCGTCAGGGACGTCACGGACGTCACGTGGGGGGTCGCGACCACCGGCATCGCGGGGCCGACCGGCGGCACCGACCAGAACCCCGTCGGTACCGTCTACATCGGCGTCGCCTACGCCGGGCCGTGGGGCTCGGAGACCTCCGCCTGCACCGTCTCCCGCTACGAGTTCGACGGCGATCGGGCCGCCGTCCGGGCGAAAACCGTCGACCAGGCGCTCGCGGATCTACTCTCGGCCATCGACGACCGAGACCGCGCGTAAGCGCACCCGGTTCCGTCCTGCAGACCCGCAACCAGGCGATTTACCGCCGCGGCGTGGGTTTCGATTGACGATCGGGGCGGTGCGGATCGGCGTTCGAACCGGTGACGATGGGCGTTCGAATCGATGGGAGCATAGTCTCGGCGCGCCCGCGGGAGGTCCCCTCGGTCCCGATACGATATCGAAACCCGCTCCGATCGCTACCCTGCCAGCGATCCAAACTGGTTCGACGGGCCGACACTCCAGAGAGAAAACTATTCGAAAGTCGACTGTCCAGTACCAGTGGATGAACAAGAAAGGTCACGTTCTCAATGCCATCCTGCTGAGTATCGGGCTGGGGTATCTGCTCGAACCGGCGGGCGATCTGAAAACGTTCGAGACGATGATCGCGATCGGGATCCCGGTCACGCTCGGTGCGCTCTTTCCCGACGTCGACACGGCGTTCGGAAAACATCGAAAGACGCTGCACAATCTCCCGATGCTCGTCGGCTTCTACGTCTTCCCGTCACTCTTCGGCAACCTCGAGTACGTCTGGATCGGCGTGTTGACACACTACGTGCTCGACGTGGCGGGCAGCAAACGCGGCATCGCACTGTTCTATCCGGTCTGGAAGAAGGAGTTCGGGCTTCCGATCGGCGTCACCGTCAGCAGTTCGCGCGCGACGCTCGCGACCGTCCTCGTCACCGCCGGCGAACTCGCTCTCGTCGCGCTGATCGTCTTCGAGGTTCCACAGCGGGGCTTCGACGTGGGGCGGGCGGCGCTCGGAATCTAGCCGCCCGACGGCCTGAGGTGGGAACTGGATCGGGGCCACTCCCGATCACAGCTCGTAGGCCATCATCACCTCGTCGACGTGCTCGCCGTCGATCGTGTAGTGGTTCCGGCGGATCGCCTCCGTGTCCCAGCCGTGCATCGTCAGGAACTCGAGCGCGTCGTCGTTGACGACCGGAATACTGTTGTAGACTTTCCGGTAGCCGTTCGCCTCGGCCCACTCGATACCGCGGTGGAGAAGTTTGCTTCCGATTCCGTGGCCGCGATAGGCCTCCTTCACTCCGACGGTTTGCTGTGCGGTTCCCTGTACCTGCTCGACCTGTGGCAGGTCGAGGTGAGTCCAGCCGACGACGTTGCCGTCGACGGTCGCGACGAAGAACATCCTGGATTTCACGGTGTTGTGCCTGTTCACCGCGTTCTCGTAGAGGAGTTCCGCGGCGATCGTCTCGGCGACGACGTACGTCTCCTCGGACGTCACGTCACGGATGGTCTCGACGAGCCCCTCGAAATCCCGCTGGCGCGCCGGCCGGACAGTGAACTCGAAGCCGTTCTGTTCGTACGTCTCGATGGCCCCGAACTCGAGTGCGAGCTGTAACGTCCCGTCGTCTTCCGTGAGGTAGCCGTCAGCCGTTAGCGCCTCGAGGTGCGTTTCGAACTCCGACGCCGGGAGTTCGACGACCTGCCGTAGTTTGTGGCGTTTCACGGTTCCGTGGCGTTCCACGTACTCGTAGATCCGTTTGCGGTCTTCCGACGAAAACGCCGGTCGCTCAATCGCGCCCATAAACTCCGTACGACAACGAGTCGCTTAGTGTTTGTCTATCGGTACCAATTACCATAGTCTATCGACGCCGATCGCACCGGCCGGCGACGTCGAGAGCGGGTAGACAGGAACGGTCGATCGTTCGACGCGAGAATTCGCGGGCACAACGGCTGACGGACGCCGAATCAGCGGCGATTCGGCGTCCACTCCTCGCACGCGTCCATGTCGTCCATCGCCGAGTCGTGTCGGGCGCAGTAGGGGACCATTCCCGAGGACGAGCGGACGTACTCGAAGTGACTGCAGTTGCCACAGTATCGATCGGTGAGTTCGTCCGCCGTCTCCGGCGTATCGACGGCTTTCGCGCCGCGGCTGTCGCCGCCGATCGGGGACGAGACGTCCGTCGTCGTCGATCCGCCGTCGCTGGTCGCCGCGCCGTTGGGACCGGCGAGTCTCGATCGGCGACCGGAGGCTGCGCCTCCGCCCGTCCCTGTTCGCGACTGCCCGCCACTCCCGATGGAAGGTGCGGCCGCGTCGGACTCGTTCGTCTGCGTCTCCACGTCACCGTCGGGCGTTCCGCCGAGGAACCCCACGCCGCCGAGTCCCCCCGTGTCGCCGCTCTCGTCGACCTCGACGATCGTCTGGTTGTGGCGGGTGACGTTCATCTCGAGCATGCCGCCGGGGTCGTTCCGGGTCTTGAAGTTGACGATCGCGGCGAACAGACACCAGATCGCGATAACGAGCCCGAGCAGGTAGATCGCGGACACTTCCAGCGTAAGGTCCTGCCCGTATCCCCGCCAGTGGTCGGGGTAGGCGTGCCAGAAGAGGGCGACGCCGAGCAGGCAGAGGCTCGAACTGATCGCGGCGGCCGCTCGGACGCGACGACCCGCCGGCAACACGACGAAGACTCCGACGAGTGTAGCCGGGACGCCGACCCCGGCCAGCACCCCCGCGGCACGCACGGCGGCGTAGTGATCGCCGACGTACGCCACGAACAGATCGGTTGTCGCCACGAGCACGGCCACGACCGCGAGTATCGCGCCGAGACAGACGAGGGCCGTCCCCGCGTACAGCCGCCGGAGGCTCGCTCCCTCCCGTGCGGCCCCGTCGTAAACCTCCGTCAGGCTAGTCATGCGAGCGTATTCACGCTCGGACCACAAAACGGTATGTCAGACACGTTTCGTCAAAGAGAGAGGATCGGCTCGTGGCCGACCCCGGGAAACGAAAGCTTGAATCGCCACGCTCGAGAACCACCGCCTATGAGCGACGAGGACGACGAGGCGGAGCCGGCCGTATCACTCGGAGAGCAGACCCCCGTCGAGGGGGCACCCCTCGCCCGCGTGACGTCACGACTGACCTGGCCGAAAGAGAAGAGCGAAGTCGATCGGCTCGAGGGCGACAGCGTGATCCGGACCCCCGACGGCCCCCGAGAGCTGTCGGCCGTGCTCGAGGAGATCGACGAGACGTACTTCCAGCGTCACCAGGAGTTCGAGCGACACGTCCGCCAGGTCGTCGGCACCGGGCCAATCCCGACCGCAGACGAGTGACGAACCGTGGCCACTGAAGAGGACCGGACGCTGAGTGGCTGGGCGCGCGCCCAGTTCGACCGGCTCTCCTGGTTCCAGAAGTCGTTGCTGACCGGGGCCGTCCTGACGGCTGTGTGGATGCAGGTCGTCCCCGGCGAACTCGGCCGCCGGGCGATCGTCGACAGCGTCCTGCTCATCGGCGGCCCGCTTGCGCTCGGGTTCTCGCAGGGCAGACACATCGGCTGGACCGTCGACCGCGTCGCGGTCCGGAACGCGGTCCTGCTCGCGATGTTCGTGCTCCCCTTCTATCTCGTCGGATCGACGCTGCCGACCATCCGGACGTTCTACCCGATGTGGGAGACCTCGGCCGCGCCGGCCGAGTTTCTCCCCCACGCAGTGAAGCTCTTCGCGCTCGCACTGGCCGCCGAGACCTACTACCGGGGACTGCTCTGCGTCGGGGTCAGGGAGATCGGGTTCAAGGCGGTGTTCATCAGCCCCGTCGTCTACATGATCCACCACTCCTCGAAACCCCCGATCGAGTTCCTGCTGTCGGGGCCGACCGACGTCCTCTTCGGAGCGGTCGACTACGAGTCGAACTCCATCCTCCCGTCGGTGATCGCCCACGGCGCCGGCCTCGTCCTGCTGGACTGGCTCGTGTTGCACGACCCGCTGTTCGATCCGCTCCCGTACCTGCAGTATCTCGAGTGGCTGCCGCTCCCGCTGTGAGTTCGGGGACGGCGACCGGTCTCCGATCGGCGATCGAGGGCCAGTTCGGATTCTGGCCGATAACGTACGGAATCAATAGGTATTTTACGTCTGGATTAACCAGTCGAAATACCGAAATGAGTCGGCGGAACATCGGACGCCACGACTACGCTGGATTGCTCGAACGCGGGATCGCGTGGTTCGTCGACGGCATCGCGCTTTTCGTCATCGCGATCGTCGTGCTGATCCCGCTTCTCGTGACGAGCGGCGGGCCAGAGAGCGCACGGGGAATCGAGGGGCTGGCCGCGCTGTTCGGCCTGTTCCTGTCGACCGTGTATTACGCCGGGTCGGAAGCGAAGTGGGGACAGACGCCCGGGAAGATGCTGGTGAGGATTCGCGTCGTCCGCACCGACGGACGCGGCTGCACGGGCGCGGAGGCGGTGCTCCGCAATATCACGAAGGTGCTCGGCGGCGGCGCGTTTCTATCGGTCATCGTCGCCATCGTTCTCATTCTGGCGACGGAAGAGAACCAGCGCCTGGGCGACCTCATCGGGGAGACGATCGTCGTCAACGTCTAGCTCGAATCGGTCGGGAGAACGACCGACCGGCGTCGACCGATCGGTCGAAACTCGGCACCACCCCCGAACTCCGGGCCCGTCCCACAGCCACTGTTATGCACCCCCCGCCCGATGTGTCACGTATGAGCCTTCCCATCGACCCGGCGGCGATCGATCCCGACGAGTACGGCGAGAAACAGGCGGTCCTCGAGATGGACCACGAGGAGGCGATAGAACACGTCCGCGAGGTGTGTCTCGACGTCGGTTTCGGCATCCCCGTCGAGTTCTCGCCCTCGGAGTTGCTGAACGAGAAAGTCGACGCCGATCGGGACCCGTACTACGTTCTCGGGGCCTGTAACCCCGCAATCGCCGACAGAGCGCTCGACGAGACGATGCGCATGGGCGGACTCTTCCCGTGTAACGTGATCGTCTGGGAGGAAGAGCCTGGCCGCCAGCGGGTCTACCACGTCTCGATCATGAAAATCGCCCGCCTGCTCGGCATCGCGCCGGACAACGAGGCGTGGGCGGATATCATCGATACCACCGGCGAACTCACCGAAGAGACCTTCGCAAAACTCGATTCGGTCGAGACCGAGGTCACGGACTGACGGCCCGCGAGGATCGGGACCCGCGATCGGCGTTCGCACCTGTTGCCACTGCTACCCCGCCTTTTAGGACGGCCGACGGCGTACCGGGAACCGGTGACACTGCACGCGGACTTTCACGTCCACTCGAACTACTCCGATGGACAATCTCTCCCCGAGATGGTCGCGGCAGCCGAACGCGCGGGACTCGACGCCGTCGGGATCACCGATCACTGCAACGTCTCGGCCCGATCGGTGCCGATGCAGGCCAAGCGAGAACTCGGGTTCAACCTCGATCTGACGTACGAGCGACGACGAGACGCGCTAGACCGGTTACGAGCGGCGGCCGACGTCTCGATCTACGACGGCGTCGAACTCGACTACGATCCTCGGGACGAACCCGAACTCGAGACGTTCGTCGACGAGGCCGGGTTCGATTACACCATCGGTAGCGTTCACGAACTCGACGGCGAGTGCATCTTCGACCGATCGTCCTTCGCCGACTGCACCGAGGCCGAACGCCGGACGCTCGTCGACGACTACTACCACAAGATCGTCGCTCTCCTCGAGTTCGACGCGTTCGACGTCCTCGGCCACGTCGACGCGATCGAGCGAACGCCGGAACTGCGCGGCTACGCGGGCACCGAGCACTACGAGCGCGTCGCCGACGCCCTCGTCGAGTCGTCGACGGTGCCGGAGATCAACGCCGGGACGGTGACCGTGGAGTACGGGAAGTACCACCCCGCGCCGGAGTTTCTCGAGGTCCTTCGCGACCGTGACGTTCAGTTCGTCCCCGGCACCGACGCCCACCGGCCCGACGAAGTCCTCGATCGAGTCCCGCTGCTCGCGGACCGGTTCGCCGAGGTCGGACTCGAGTCGACGTCGCCGGTGGCCTGATCCGCCGGTCGCGCCCCACACCGGTGACAGGCGACGGACTCCGAACGGGAACTCGGGATGCCCGGGGTCGACACTCGCCTCCGGTTAGCACGCCGAAATGTCAACGTTTACGTACGTGAGGGGCGAGATCGGAATATGGACATTCGAACGACATTTTTCGCCCTCCTGCTCGTCGCCCTGGGGGCCATCACGATCCTGATGATCGCCCCGCTGTTGCAGTACGTGATGGCCGCCTGCCTCCTCGCGTTCGTGCTCTATCCCGCCCACGAGCGACTTCGAGCGCGTATCGGCTCGCGCCCGTCGGCGTTCGTCATCACCGGTTTCGCGGTCGTGGCTGCGGTGGTTCCGACCCTCTACGTTTCGATCGTCATTCTCCAGACGACGATTTCGTATCTCGACGGGTTCGACGACACGGTCGTCATCGAATCGCTCAGGGAGGTGGCACTCCAGATCGGCGTCGACGACGAGGCGTTCGGCGTGGTACGCGAGCAGGTCATCGCCGAAATCGAGGGCTCGGTCGCGAGCGCCGTCGAAACGGTCCTCCGCGAGATCGTCGGCCTCCTGAACGCCAGCATCCGGATGAGCGTCGGCCTGCTGGTCCTCGTGTTCGTCCTCTACTACCTGCTCCTCGACGGGGCCACGTTCGTCGCCTGGCTCGCCGACGTCATCCCGCTCGAGAACGACATTCGCGACGAGTTGTTCACGGAGGTCGAGACCGTGACCCGGGCCGTGATCCAGAGTCACGTCCTCGTCGCGGTGGTCGAGGGCCTCCTCGGCGGGTTCGGATTCTACCTGCTCGGCGTGCCAAACGTCGCGCTGTGGACGGTCGTCATGATCGTCGTCTCGTTCTTGCCGGCGATCGGGATCTGGCTCGTCTGGGCCCCTGCCGTCGTCTATCTCGTGACCGCGGACGAGTTGGTCGCCGGGCTGGTGCTGCTGGCGTACGGGCTGACCGTCCTGTCGATCGTCGACAACTACCTGCGGGCGGTTTTCGTCGATCACGGAACGGGTCTCCACCGTGCCGTCGTCCTCGTCGGCGTCATCGGCGGGATCTACCTGCTCGGCATCATGGGGCTGTTCCTCGGTCCGGTCGTTCTCGCCGTGTTCAAGGCCGGGCTCAACGTCTTCAACAAGACGGCCCTTGCGAGTGGCGATCCACAGGTCGAGCCAACGGCGACACCGGTACCGGACACCGAGAGCAGGACGTCTGATCCGGACGGGGAGAACGCAGCCGCAGTCTCCGAGTAGGTCGCCTCAGCCGCGATCCTCGATCGTCTCGGGATCGTCGTCGTCCGCGTCTGTCCGCTCCGCGATTCGCCGATCGATGTCGGACTGGAGGACCCCGGAGACGATCGCGAGGGCGGCGACGACGAAGATCGGGACCCCGACGAGGAGGACGAGCATCGCTAGTACCGCGAGGAACTCGGAACTGACCAGCGCGGGCCACATACGACCGCAAACGGGTTCGACCGGCTTAGGCACCGGGGATCGAAGACGCCGCCCGTATCGAGGTCCCGACGCAGCGGGCTACGTCGACGCCCGGAGACGCCGGCCGGCCGCTCCTCGATCAGTCCTCGTCGCGGTCGCGATCGGCCTCGAGGTGTTCGATGCGACGTTCGAGGGACGTCACCCGTCGTTCGAGTGCGGCGACGTCGCCGTCGGCCGGTGCAGGCGCTCCGGTGCCGTCGTCGCCGCCGCGAGTCAGAATCCAGATCACGGCTCCGATACCGACGACCGGAACGAGGACGAAAAGCAGAACGAACAGGAGGATCAGGAGTTCGGGACCACCGGGCGCACCCGGAACGAAGAGGGGAACGAGCGGAACCATACTGGCGTTCGAGCACGCGTCACCAAAAGTGTTCACACACTGATCCGAATCCGATCGTCGATCCCGACCCCGGCGGGCTACCCGTCCCTCGAGAACGCCGAGAGATTTGACTGGACCGCCGCCGCGAGTTCGGACTTGCGCTGGAGTCGCTGATAGGAGACCGGCAACTGCGTCGCGACCTCCGCTACCGCTCCGTGGAACGTCTCGGCCTCGCCGTACTCGCCCTCGAACGCGTTGCGCACGCTCTCGCGAACCTGCCAGACGCCGACCGGTGCCCAGTAGTCGTCGCTCACCTCCCGCAACACCAGACACTTCGCCTGTCGGCCGATCGACGCGAGGTACTCGAGGACGCCGAGTCGGGCGGCGTAGTACGCGCCGGCGGTTTCCTCGACGTAGCTCGATCGGCCCTCGTATCCTTCGCTCGCGCTCGCGAGCCAGACGTCGTCGCCCGGATCGGGGTTCCAGATACTGCCGGGCGCTTTCATCTCGACGAGTTCGAACTCCCAGTTACCGGGCGCGAGAACGACCCAGTAGCGGTTCCCCATGTACTCGTTGGCCCAGACCTGGACCTCGTCGATGCTCGACTCGGTCCGGATGCGCCCGCGAAGGAACTGCCCGATCGTGTCGTCGACGGCGGTGATCGACCACCGCGTCGGCACGAGGCGGCGCTGGTCGGTCTCGCCGAGCGCACCGGCCGAGAGGATCGAGTTGATCTCGTAGACGTCGAAGCCGCGCCGGTAGAGGTAGGTCATCGCACCCTGGGCCTGCCAGTCGTCGTCCTCTAAGGTCTTCTTGACGGGTCTGGGGACGTGCGGGTTCTCCCGCAACTCGGCGTTCCGGGCGTTCGCCCGTGGACCGCGGGGCGTCGCGACGTCGGTCCCCGCGTCGAGGCCGAGATCCGGCGCGTCGTCGAGGCCGATCTCCAGATCGACCGGCCGATCGGCGATCGCGACCTCGCGCTGGACGCCGACGAAGCCGTTCCAGGCGTCGTGAACCGACGGCGTCAGTCTGCTCGCGATGCTCGGCGAGTCGACGTTCGCGCGTTTGTTCGAGTTCAAAAGCCCAGTTCGGCGCTGCAAGACGTCGTCGATCGCGTACCCCTGCCGGTACCACTCCCCGTCGGTGACGTACTCCTCGGCCGCCGCCTCGTCGCCGACGGGTGAGAGCAGTCCCACGGGAATGTTGGGGTAGTTCGATCGCCCGACGAAGATCGAGGGTGCGGTCGACCCGACGAGCGTGTCGCCGCTGACCGCGTCGTCGAACCGTTGCTCGAACTCCGCGAGGTGGTCCGTGATCGCGTACGACTTCTCCTTCGCGAGACGCCGTCGCTCGGCCTCCTCGTCCGGTTCGAGTTCCTCGATGTAGTCGTCGAGGCGCATTCACTGGCTGTAGGAGCGGCCCGGGTTTGAATGTTGAGTTCCGGCCGGCGTCCGCGCCCGAGACCAGACTCCGGATTTGCCTCTCCTGATTCGCCTTCGAGAACGCTATGTGCATCGACACGTGAGCGAGCCAGCGATCGAAGCGAACCGCTCGATCGGCGCTCGATCGGACGTTCTGTACGTATCGAGTACGGCACGAAGTCAGAGGCAGAGGTCCGGACGGGCGTTCCACCACCGAACCTCGGTTCGCCATTTCGGCCGGACCGTAAAGTATCCGGACGCGTATTTTCTGGCTCAGAAAACGCTGGCGGGCCCGTGAAGTCGGCGCTACCGCTACTCCGGGTTACTGGCTGACGTCTGCTCCCGGGTTACTGGTTGACGTCTGCTTCCGAGTCACTGGGCAATTTCTGCTTCCGAGTTCCCGGGCGACTTCTGCTCCCTGGTTTCGACGCCCCGCGGGCCCTGCAGTAGGTCGCGATCGACCCCACCGAGGTCCGATCGCTGCCACCCGTGGCCGTGGTGGTCCACCGAATTCTGCTATCGAGTAGTTTAAAAACGGCGGGCGGGAAGAGGTGGGTATGAGTACGACGGACGACCGCGAGACGCGTTCCTGTGTCTCCTGCGGGATCAACATCGCTGGCACGAACGCCGCCGCGTTCAAGTGTCCCGACTGCGGGCACCAGATCTACCGCTGTGCCAAGTGCCGCAAGCAGAGCAACCTCTACGAGTGCCCCGACTGCGGATTCACCGGCCCGTAAGGTGTTCGAACGATGGGAAAAGTAGCTGCCAAAATCAAGGTCATGCCGGACAGCCCCGAAATCGACCTGGACGCACTCCAGGAACGCCTCGAGAGTGCCCTCCCCGAGGGTGCCAAGATCAACGGCGTCGAACGTGAGGAGGTCGCGTTCGGCCTCGTCGCACTCTACCCGACCGTGATCGTCCCGGACGGCGCTGGCGGCACGGAGACCGTCGAGGAGAACTTCACGGACGTCGAGGGCGTCGAGAGCGTCGGCGTCGAGAACGTCGGCCGGATCTAGCGGGAGCCCTTTTTCGCCGACTTCGAACAGTTCCGCGAGCGGCGGCGCTCGCGTCAGTTCGTTTCCACGGAGTCTATCGAACCGCGTTCGCGAGGCCGATCGAACCGCGTTCGCGGGACCGATCGCGACCGGTGAGCAGGCGCGATCAGTGGTCGTGGTCGTTTCCGTCGTCGTCGTGACCGCCGTCGTGCTCGTGGGACTGCTCCCCGTTCTCGAGGACCGCACGAACCTCGTCGTTGAACCGTTCGAGCTGTTCGACGGCTTCCGCGGGGAGGTCGTCGTCCGGCGCGGTCAGCCCGGGCTGGTCGGCGGGGTCCGGTCGGCCGACCACGACGCTCCCGACCATCCCCTCGTCCTCGTGTGGGGTACAGGCGCGAGTATTAATACTGGTCATGATACAGTAGTCGAAATCCGGAGTCAGCGGCGGTTTCGATCGAAATCCGTCTTCAGAAAACACGTATCACCATTTCGTACGATTACTCGTCGTAATCAGACCCGGGGCCGAGACCGGGACGGCGGTCACACCCTTCTAGTCGATCGATCGCTTCGATTCGGGATCGACGGCCGCGAGATACTGCTCCAGCAGGTCTGGGAACTCCCGGCCGCGGAGGTAGCGCAGGCCGAAGTCCTCGGTCCAGTCGATGATGCCCTTGTCCTCGGTGACGACGCCCGCGTCGAGTTCTCGGGCGAGGATCAGGAGGTCGAAGTCCTCGCGGGAGTCGAGCACACCGGTGCGCATCGCGCCGCGGTACTTGTCCCGCAGGTCCGAGATCACGGCGTCGACTTCGGTCTTGTGCTCGTGCTCGTCGAGCGGTTCGTCGGCGCTTCGTTCGGCGCGCCGGACCGCCTCCTCCGAGACGCGCAGGCCGCGGTTGACCCGATCGCTCATCTCGTCGACGAACGTGTAGACGACGTTCGCGGGGATCGAAATCTCGTACCGATCGGGGTGTTTGCGGATGACCCACGTGTTGAGCAGCGCGAACGTCTCGTCGCTGATGCCCCGGTCGGCAAGCATCGTCGTCAACTCGTCGTGGATCGTCGGCGGCACGTAACAGGAGATACCGAGGTTGAGGCGGGCGTTCGCGATCAACTCGAGCAGTCGGCACACGGCGTCCTCGATCGACTCGTCGTCCGCCCGGATCTCCTCGGTGATAAACAGCGACGTGTCGAGGACGAACCGCTGTTTGAACGCCTCGCTGGACATGATCGACGATAGGGGCCGAACCGGGAAATAAGTAGGTCTCGGGCGGCCAGGGTAGCAGCGATCGACGGCGGCTCGTTACGGGTCGTCCGTCTGGGGCCCTTTCGCGCCGAGATCGGCCTCGGAGATCATCTCGGCCCCGGTCGGGGAGAGGTCGACGGTCACGTCGCCGGGAACGGCCTTGCTGATCTCGTCCACGTTGCCGGCGAGCACCGTCAGGATGTCCTGCGGATCGACGTAGATGAGCATGTTGCCGTCCTGGCCTTCCGTCACGAGCTGGAGGTCGTTCAGGACGACCTGGTTCTCCTGGATCGACGCGGAGACGACGGGCAGCGAGGCCGGTTTTCCGGGCTCGTCCTCCCGGACTTTCCGGATGTGAACTGCGTCGAGGTCGATGACCTCCTTGTACTCCTTGATCCGCTCGGCGCAGTCGACCATGTCGTTGATCACCTGCGTCCGCTTCTCGTTGCCGTGGTCCCCGTCGAGACAGTGCTGGCAGACGCGGAGTTCGATCTGCATGCGGACGAGTAGACACTCGACGCCGATGAGAATTCCGCTTCGCCGATCGGGATGCCGGATCACGGATCTGCGGACCCGCGCCGGTCGGGGCGTGATTCTTCCGTCGGCGCGGTGTATCTCCGGTCGATGAGTGATACCGAGTACCACAAACAGCTCGGGATCGGGAAATCGGCGTTCGACTCGCTCACGGAGCACATGGAGGATCGACGCTACGACGGGGTCGAGTACCGTCACGTTCCGGACTACCGTCGCGGCGTCGAGCGCGGCACCGCGTTGATCGCGGGCGAGGTCGTCCGGGGATTTCCCAAGATCCCGCGCACGCTCGTCCTCGAGACGGGGATCCCGAACTGGTTCGACGACGAGGTCGTCGTCGAGGAGAAATTGAACGGCTACAACGTCCGGTTCGCCCGGATCGACGGCGACGTCCTCGCGTTCTCGCGGAGCGGCATGGTCTGTCCGTTCACGACCAGGTTCGTCGATCGCCTCGTCGATCTCGAACCGCTCTTCGACGCGTATCCGGAGGCGATGGTCTGTGGCGAGATGATCGGCCCGGAGAACCCCTACACCGTACACGACTACCCCGACGTCGACTCGCTGGCGTTCCGGGCGTTCGACTGGCGCGATCGACAGTCCGGCGATCCGCTTCCGGTCGACGAACGGCGGGAGCGGTACGACCGATTCGATATCCCACAGACGCGGTACTTCGGCAGCTACGACGTCGACGACGCGGCCGGCGAGGTCGGTCGGCTCGTCCGCGAACTCGACGCCGAGGACCGGGAGGGCGTCGTGATGAAATCACCCGACGGCACCGAGCAATTGAAGTACACGACGTCGGCCGCGAACCGGGGGGACCTCGCATACGCCTTCTCGCTTCCGTTCGATTACGGGCAGGCGTTCATGTTCCGCCGGCTCATCCGCGAGGCGTTCCAGACGATCGAGTGGGACGAGTCCGCGGACGAAGCCACGGACCGCGCACACGAACTGGGCGAGGCGATCCTCCTCTCGATGCGCGACAGCATCGAGACCGTGGAAGCGGGCGAGACGGTCGGTGAACGTCACACCGTCCGGGCCAGCGCGGAGACGATCGACGTCCTCTTCGAGCATCTCCGGGGACAGGGACTCCGGATCGAGGTCGAGGCCGATCGGCGCGAGGACGGGGACCGGGTCGTCACGTTCTGCAAGCGGACGCAGGCGACGAACGACAAGATCCGGAACTATCTCGATGGCCACGTCGTCCAGGAGTAGGTGACGAAACTGAGGAAGTATACGACGAGGCTGGGGATGACGCCAGCGATCGCGGGAGGCCTCAACTCCGGAGATTCTCGTGAATTTCCTCGATTCGTTCGCTCCCCGCGTCGACGTAGCCGCCGTGATAGCACAGCGTGTGTTCGACGTCGCGTTCGGCGAGTCGACCGACGGATTCCGTGGCACGGCTCAGGTCCGCCGTGAACTCGGGTTTCGGTCCCTCGAGCGGAGCGGCCCCGTCGGCGACGAGCGCGTCACCGGCGATCAGCAACCCGTCCTCGGGGAACGAGAGCGAGACGTGCCCCGGCGTGTGCCCGGGGGTCGCGACGACCTCCATCGGTCCCGCGAGCGTCGGAATTCGGACTCCGTCCGCGAGTTCGATGTCCACCTCGACCGGTTCGTACCGGTCGCCGTCGCCCTTGATCGGTTCCCGATCGCCCCTGACGTACGGTGCCTCGTCGCGATGGGTCGCGACGACTGCGTCGACGCGATCGAGCACCGCCGTCAGCCCGCCGACGTGGTCGCCGTCGTGGTGTGTGCAGACGATCAGCCAGACGTCCGTGAGCGCGTATCCGAGATTCTGCAGGTGGACCTCGAGCGAATCCACTGCACGCTGCGGTCCGACGTCGATCAACACTAGCCCGCGATCGGTCTCGACGACGGACGGCGTGATCGTCAGTTGGCGACCGCCGTACTCGACGTCGATCGGCAGTGCGTGAACGCCAGCTTCGTCGTGGTCGTGCATACGACACCGTTCGTCGGGGACCGAGAAAGGCTTGGGTTCTCTTCCGAGTCGTTCGCCGAGCCTCGTCACCGAACGGTCGCGGGTCCGGACCGGCGTGCAGCGGACGGTCGATCGTCGATCCAGCCGGAGCCATCGTTCGTTCAATTCAAACGGGTTACAACGCCCTCGCTGTGTACATTCGTCGACTATCCGGGACAAAATTGAATATCTTCCAGCCGCAACCACGAGGCACCGTCCCATGAGTCAGAACGTCACACTGGAACCGGTCGACGACGTTTCGGAGGACTCCACCGTCTGTCACTACGACGAGTTGAGCGAAGCGGCGAAAGAACAGTTCCCGATCCTCACCGACGATGGTCGCCGGAACGACCACGTCGACGTCGACGACGATACCATCGACGGATTGCGACGGTGTGACTTCGTCAAATACACCGACTACTACGCAATTTCGGTGAACTGAACGCTCTCGATCGGAATCCGCTTCTGGGGGCGCTCCCGTCGGGGTGCGCCGATTCACACACTCGTCGACGTCAGTCGCTACTGCGCCTTCAGGACCGCTATCACCGTCTCGTCCTCCCCGGCCGCTCCAGTTCGGCCTGTATTGCGCCACTATTTTCCTTCGATAGTTTTAATAATATTATATACGAAGAGTTTCGTACGTGACGAGCGAACACCTCCAATCAGAACCCGCCGGACGAGACGAACCGGTTGCCGCAGTTCGCCAGCAGGACCTCCCCGAATCGATCGTCCCACTGCTCGAAGAGTACGACGACGCCATCGGGAACAGGGATCCGTACCTCTGGCGGTGGCTCACCCATCTCTTCCCGCAGTTCACGCTCTCGTGCGTCGCCGACGACCACGCCGAGCGCGCCCAGGACGCGAAACTGCTCTCGTCGCTGTTCGTCACCGTCGTCGACGACATCGCCGAGAAACGCGGCGATCGGGCCACGTTCGAAGAGGCGATCAAGATCCCGTTCGACTACTGTCGTGCCGATCCGGACCGGCGCGGCGTCGATGCCGAAGCGATTCGATTTCTCCGGACCGTCTGGACGGAGTTCTCGACGACGATCGAGGACAGCCCCCGCCTCGGGGAATTCGGCGACGTCCTGCAGTTCGACCTGCGACAGGTCCTGCAAGCGATCGAGTACGCGAGACTGGCCGGGTCACACCTCGAACTCGTCTCGGAGCGGGACCTCTGGCGGCACGACGTCCACAACATGATGGTCTTCGTCTACGCGGACCTCGACCTCGTGAACGCGCCGTCGTTCGACGCGAGCGAACTCGGGGCGCTACGGCGACTGGTTCGGCACACGGAGCGGATGGCCCGGATCTGCAACTGGCTCGTTACCTGGGAGCGAGAACTCACCGAGGGAGACCCCATCTCGGGGGTCGTCATCCGCGCGCTCGAGGCCGGCATTGTCTCAGTCGATCAGCTTCGAGCCGTTCAGTCGTCACCCGCCCCGGAGACCGTCGACCCGGTGATCGAGGCGGTCAGGGACAGCGATATCGACGCCCAGTTCCTCGCGCGCTGGCAGGACGAGTACGACGAGGCGGTGACGCTCGACGCCGACCTCGACTCCGTCGACGTGGACGCCTATCTCGCGGCCTTCGAGCGAATCCTGGTCTATCACGTCGAGAGCGACGGCCTGCTGTGAGTCGGATCACCGCTCGAGACGCCGGAGGGGACCTCGAACGTCGAACCACCGGTTCGTTCCGGGCCGATCGCGTCCGTCCCCGACGGTGACTACCCGAGCGCGCGCTCGATCGCGGCGTCGAGGTCGGCGATCAGGTCGTCGACGTGCTCGATGCCGACGCTCACCCGAATGAGGCTATCCGTCAGACCGGCCTCGAGACGCTCCTCGCGCGGGATCGCGGCGTGAGTCATCGGCGCGGGCTGTTCGATCAGACTCTCCACGCCGCCGAGACTCTCTGCCAGCGTGAAGACCTCGGTGTTCGAGACGACCGCGCTCGCCTCCTCGAGACTCGCGTCGAGTTCGAAACTCAGCATGCCGCCGAAGTCGTCCATCTGCTCGCGGGCGATCTCGTGGCCGGGATGTGAATCGAGGCCCGGATAGTAGACCCGATCGACGTCGGGGTGGTCGTCGAGCCAGTCGGCGATGCCGCGGGCGTTCTCGCAGTGGCGGTCCATGCGGACGGGCAGCGTCTTGGTCCCCCGGAGCACGAGGAACGACTCGAACGGGCCGGGCGTCGCGCCGACGGAGTTCTGGTAGAAGCCGAACCGCTCGTCCAGATCCGCGTCGTTCGTCAGCAGCGCGCCGCCGACGACGTCGGAGTGACCGCCGAGGTACTTGGTCAGCGAGTGCGAGACGACGTCGGCCCCGAGATCGAGCGGTCGCTGGAGGTACGGCGTCGCGAACGTGTTGTCGATCGCACAGAGCGCGTCGTTCGCGTGGGCGAGTTCGGCCGCGCCCTCGATGTCGACGATCGACATGAGCGGATTGGTGGGCGTCTCGAGCCAGAGCAGTTCCGTCTCCGGCCTGAACGCCGACTCGATCTCGTCGAGGTCGGTCATGTCGACGAACGAGAACTCGAGGTCGTAGTCCTCGTACACCTGTGTGAAGATGCGATGGGTGCCGCCGTAGACGTCGGTGCCCGTCACCACGTGGTCACCCGCCTCGAGCAGGTTGAGGACGGTGTTGATCGACGCCATGCCGCTCGAGAAACAGCGGCCGTGGTCGGCGTTCTCGAGGCTCGCGAGGTTCTCCTCGAGGTCGGTCCGGGTCGGGTTCCCCGTCCGCGAGTACTCGTAGCCGCGGTGGTCGCCGGGGGCGTCCTGTTCGTACGTCGAGTTGGCGAAGATCGGTGTCATCAGCGCCCCCGTCTCCTCGTCGGGCTCCTGGCCGGCGTGGATCGATCGAGTCTCGATCCGGAACTGGTCGTCGTCCATACGCGGGCCGAGGCGGCGGAGGTAAGTTATACTGACGACTCTGCCGCAAGGGGTCGCTCACCGAGTATCGACCCGCCCTTTACTCCGGGGGACGGGTCCGTAGAAAACAGGACTGAAGGTTTGCAAATGTGTTTCTATAATATTTATTTATGTAGTCCAGCCGCGTATCGTACCGTATGGGCTCTAGCTCAGAACACCACAGCCACGCCCACGGCGAACACGAGCACCATGCCAGCGACGTGGGCTATGCAACGCCGCAAGCCGCCATCGAGCAGGCGGCCCGCGAGACCATCGGGTACGTGTCGGCCCTCTACGTCGGGACGGACCTCGACGCCCGCGACATGCTGACGGTCGTCGACCTCGACCCCGACTCGGAGACGTACTGCGAGATCATCGATCGGATCGAGATGCCGGTCCAGGGCGACGAACTCCACCACTTCGGCTGGAACGCCTGTTCCTCGTCCTGCCACGTCGAGGGCGCACAGCGGCGGTACCTCGTCGTTCCCGGCAACCGATCGTCCCGGATCCACATCGTCGACACCGACGACCGCGAGAACCCCGAACTCGTGAAGGTGATCGAACCCGAGGAGGTATTCGAACACGACCTCTCGGCGCCCCACACCGTCCACTGCATCCCGGACGAGAAGATCATGATCAGCATGCTCGGGAACGCGGACGGCGACCTCCCGGGGGGCTTCCTCCTCCTCGATTCGGACTTCGAGGTCGAGGGTCGCTGGGACACGCCCGGCGACATCGAGATGAACTACGACTTCTGGTACCAGCCGCGCCGGAACGTGATGGTCTCGAGCGAGTGGGCTGCACCCGCGACCTACCAGCCGGGATTCGATCTCGAGGACGTCGAAGCCGGAAAGTACGGCCAGAAGCTCCACTTCTGGAACTGGGAAGACCGGACGGTGGAGCAGACGATCGATCTCGGCGAAGAAGGGATGGTCCCGCTCGAGGTGCGGTTCCTGCACAGCCCTGACTCCGACCACGCCTACGTCGGCGCTGCGCTCTCGTCGAACATGTTCCACCTGTACAAGGAGGACGGGGAATGGCAGGCAAGCAAGGTTATCGACGTCGAACCGCGCGAGCACGAGGACTGGGACATGCCGGTCCCCGGCCTCATCACCGACGTCGTGATCTCGATGGACGATCAGTACCTGTTCTTCTCGAACTGGCTCCACGGGGAGGTCCGCATGTACGACATCTCCGACCGGACGAACCCACGACTGGTCGACACGGTCTCCGTCGGCGGCCTCTTCAGCGATCGCCAGGAGGTGAACGGGCGGACGATCAACGCCGGCCCGCAGATGCTCCAGCTCTCGCTGGACGGCGAGCGCCTCTACTTCACGACGTCGCTGTACTCGACCTGGGACAACCAGTTCTTCCCCGCGGAGGGCGAGGAGGGCTCGGTCATGCTGAAAGTCGACGTCGATCCCCGCAAGGGGACGATGAGGCTCGACGAGGACTTCCTCGTCGACTTCGGCGAGCTCCCCGACGGGCCCGCTCGTGCCCACGAGATCCGGTGGCCCGAGGGCGACTGCACCAGCGACATCTGGATGTGACGTGCACCGAACAGCCCGCCTCGAACGAATTCGCCCGCCCCGGACGACCGTCGTCGCGATAGCCATCGCACTCGTCGCCCTCTCGATCGGGCCGGCCGTCGCCAGTGCCCACGAGACGGGAGCGAGCGCACAGGGCCACGGAGCCACGGTGCCGTTCCTCGCGGCGATCGGCCTTTCGACCCTGCTCAGCGTCGCGATCGGCCTCGGAGCGGTGCGAGGCTTCCGGTCGAAACTCGCTTGCGATCCCGCCTCCGATCCGGATCGCGACCACGAGCACGGTGACGGCGCGGCGACCCGGATCGTGACGTCGGTCCTGCTGATCCTCCTCGGACTCCTGGCGCTGCTGTCGGTCGTCGGTCAGTACGCGGCCGTCGCGATCGGCGGCGGACTCCTGGGCGGCACGGTCGCGTGGGCCGGTCGCGCCCGGGGCGTCTCGCCGCACGACGGCTGTGCCGACGCCGCGTTCGGCGCGATCGCGCTCCACCGATCGGTCGAAGGCGTCCTTGTCGCGGGGGTCTACGTCGCGAGCGCCGCGCTCGGCCTGGTCGGCTTGGCGGTCCTGACGGTGCACGCGATCGGCGAGACCGTCGCGATCGGCGGCCTGTACGCACCGGTCGGTCGGGGCTGGGCGATCGGGAGCGTCACCGGAGTTAACCTCGGGTTCCTCGCCGGAGCGCTCGTCGGACGGTACCTCATCGGCGTCGTCTCGCCGCCGATCGCGACGGTCGTCCTTGCCGGCGTCGGCGGGGTGCTTCTCGTGACGGGTATCACCGAACTCCGCGCGTCGACGCTTCGACGGGGTCGTCGACTCGACGGGGCAATGCCGGGCCCGGAATAGCAGGGAAGCCGATCGCCTCGCCCGTCAGCGATTGGCGATCGGATCCGGGGCGTCCCGGTTCCCGACCGCGACGACGGCGGAACGTGCGTTTTATAACCATCACCAAGTAAGAGGGGCGTACGACTATGCCGAAATCTAATGGCCCTCGTCAGGGAACCCGGAACAAACTTTCCAACGATCCCCGAGACCGCGGGGGATCGCCGCCGCAGCGAGCGATCCAGGAGTACGACGTCGGACAGAAGGTCCACCTGAAGATCGACCCGAGCGTCCCGGACGGCCGCTTCCACCCGCGTTTCGACGGTCACACCGGCGAGGTCGTCGGGAAACAGGGGAAGGCGTTCAAGATCGAGATCAACGACCGCGGCAAGGCCAAGACGCTCATCGTGACCGCTGCCCACCTGCGTGCCCAGGACCAGGACCAGGTCGACGTCTGAGCCAGGACCCATGACGATCTTCAAAGAGATCGTCGACGAGGAGTTCCTGACGGTCTCGGAAACGAAGGAGCTGCTCGCCGACATCGAAGCCGAACGCGCACTGGACGAGGACCGCGAGCTGCGCTACGAACTCGCACGAGCGATCGAACACGTCAACCGGTTCACCACGCTCGAACCCGAGGAGGCACAGGCGCTGGTCGACGACCTGCAGGAACTCGAGAAGGTCGACGAACCGACGGCGTACAAGATCGGGAACCTCCTGCCGCGCGACCGGGACGAACTTCGATCGGTGTACGCACAGCAACGGTACTCGCTGTCAGGGGACGAACTCGACGAGATTCTCAACATCGTCGCGCAGTATCGCTAAGAGCGACCTCGTTCGGAGCCGCTGGTTCTACGATCGCTGGCCCGTCTGCAGGTACCGCTCCACCGTGATCGAACGGGTCGAGAACCGGAGACGTCGGTAGTGGTCAGTATTCGAGGGAAATATCGGCGAACGGGCCGCACTGCGTAACGCCGAATTTCGGGCTACCGTTTCGATCTGAATCCGATCGTCATCAGAGACGATGTAGAAGTACGCCGCGTCGTCGGAGTGACCCGGGCACTCGAACTGGAGTCTTCGGACCGGAGGATCGGTCCGATAGTTTGACTGAAGCGGGAGCGAAAGGACGAACGAATGGTCGACCCGACTACCGAGCCACTGTTAGTGCTCGTCTCGCGTATCGCTGTGGCGTTCGGTATCGGGGCACTCATCGGACTGGAGCGGGAACGAAGCGAATCCGGCGGGACGTTCGCAGGCAGTCGCACGTTCCCGTTGTTCGCCATCTTCGGGGCGCTCGTTCAGGCGTTCTTTCCGGACCTGCTTCCCGTCGCACTGATCGCTCTCGCCCTTCCGCTGACCGTGGCGTACGGCGGAAAGATCATGACGGAAGGTGATCTCGGGTTGACGACCCTGACCGCCGCACTCCTCACCGTCGTCCTCGGAGCGCTGGCGACCCACTCACACCGTGGAATGGTGCTCTCGATCATCGCGGGCGGCGTCGTCACGGCCCTCCTCTCCGCCAAGGGGACGATTCACGGATTCGTCGATCGGATCGACGAGAGCGAACGACGGGCCTCGGTCAAATTCGTTCTCGTCGTGTTGGTCGTCCTCCCGCTGCTCCCCGATCGCGAACTCGCTGTCCTGTTCGGGCTCAATCCGCGGTTTGTCTGGCTCATGGTCGTCTTCGTCACCGGGTTGAGTTTCGTCGCCTACGTCCTGAGCCGGACCGTCGGTGCCGAGCGCGGCATCGCGTTAACCGGGGTTCTCGGCGGGTTCGTTTCCTCGACTGCGACGACGGTTTCGATGGCCGAACGATCGACGGACGCCCCCTCGCTCTATCGAATCTGTGCGTTCTCGACGGTCATCGCGTCGATCGTGATGTTTCCACGGGCGGCAGTCGAAATCGCGGTCGTCAATCCGGCGTTGCTCCCCCACGTCGCGGTTCCACTTGGTGCGATGACGGTGACTGGCACCCTCGTGGCCGGCCTCGTCTACTGGCGGTCTACCCCGGAGTCCGCGATCGAGACCGACGTCGAAAACCCGTTCCGGTTGCGACCCGCGCTATTCTTCGGGGTCGTCTTCGCCGGGGTCTTGCTGGTGTCCGAGTCCGCACACTCGTGGGTCGGTGCGTCCGGCGTCTACGTGACGGCGTTTCTCTCGGGGCTCGCCGACGTCGACGCGATCTCGATCACGTTGAGCAGACTCGCGGCGGAGGGAGCGATCTCCCAGCAGGTAGCGACGACGGGGATCGTCATCGGGGCGATCGCGAACACCCTCGTCAAAGCAGGGCTCGCGTGGCTGCTCGGAACGCGACGCCTCGCACTCCTGGTAACGGCGATACTCGGGGTCGTCTCGGTCGTCGGCCTCGGATTCGCTCTCGTACAGTTCTGATCGACCACGGCGCCGGGCGGCAGTCGAACGTCGAAAACGAGAGGCGCCGGTCTCCGTTGAGAGCGGGCCGACTCTTTAAGTACGCCGTCACCGTATCGACAACTAATGAGCGAAGCCGACAGCGACGAGATGGACGTTCGGCGTGCGGTCGTGTTGGACTACCTCGCACACGGACTGTCGGACGACGGCCGTCCGCAGTACGAGAAGTCACCGGCAGGGTACGCGCTGGGGGTCGAGGACTTCCGACTCTATCAGGTTGCGTTCGACGAGGACGAACGGCTGACGATCGGCAGCGAGGTCGTGGTCGAACCGCCCGAGGAGCGCGACGTCGTCACCGAGGCCCACCGCGTCGAGTACGCGGACCTCTCCTCGGGTGCCCAGTCGGAACTGGAGTACGTCGTCGCCGACCTCGTCGAGGAGAACGAGGAGCGGTTCGTCGACTTCTACAACGACGCCCAGCCGATCACGCTGCGACTCCACCAGTTGAACCTCCTGCCGGGAATCGGGAAGAAGCTCCGGAACAGCATCCTCGACGAGCGCAAGCGCAAGCGCTTCGAGAACTTCGAGGACCTCACCGATCGGGTCTCGGGGCTGCACGATCCCGACGAGATCCTCGTCGAACGCATCCTGGAGGAACTGCGCGACGACGATCTGAAGTACCAGACGTTCGTCGGGCGGCGCGAACAGACGCAATAAGAAGGGGGCGCCAGCCAACGGTTCTGCTAATCGTCTCTCGGACCGGTAGTGAACGACGGTACAGTTCATGAACCGACGACACAGTATAGCCCCGATAGCAGCAATCATTTTGATAGATACTCGGCCGGCGTCGCAGACGATCGCACCGCCGACGTCGAAGACGGTGCGTTTACACCCGTTCCGTCCCAAGCGCCGGCAATGAGAGATCCAGACGGACTGATCGCCCGGGCGGGCGTGCGCGGCGATCCCGACCGCGATCAGCACTTCCTCGTCGACGATCGCGTCCTCGATCGACTGCCGACCTATCTCGAGGCGATCGACGCCGACGCGAGCCACGTCCTCGAGATCGGCGGCGGGACTGGCGCGCTGACCGATCGGCTGCTCGCGGTCGCCGACGAGGTCACCGTCGTCGAGCGCGATCGTGATCTCGCGGCCTTCCTGCGGGAAGAGTTCGCCGACGCGATCGACGCGGGACGGCTGACGGTGATCGAGGGCGACGCCCTCGAGGTCGACCTCCCCGCGTTCACCGCGTCGGTGTCGAACCTGCCCTACGGCGTCTCGAGCGAGATTACCTTTCGACTGCTCCCCGAAGGGCGGCCGCTCGTCCTGATGTTCCAGCGAGAGTTCGCCGAGCGGATGGTCGCCGATCCCGGAACCGCCGAGTACGGGCGGCTCTCGGTCTCGACGCAGCACTACGCGGCACCGGAACTCGTCGAGACGGTGCCGAAGGAGGCGTTCTCGCCGCCGCCGGCGGTCGAGAGCGCGGTGGTCAGACTGATCCCGCGCGACCCGGACTACGAGATCGGCGACGAGGAGTTCTTCCTGCGGTTCGTCAAGGCGCTGTTCACCCAGCGCCGGAAGACGGTCCGGAACGGCATCCGGAACACGGCCCACATCACGGGACTCGACGATCCCGACGCGGTCGTCGACGCGGCGGACGACGAACTGCTGCAGAAACGACCGGACGCGATGGCTCCCGCCGAGTTCGCGGCGCTGGCCACGCTGGCGATCGAGGTCGGTGAGCCGACGGCGTGATCGCACCTGTCAACTGATCGACCCCGACCGGCCCTGACCGACGGATACTCAAAGCTGCACGAACGAATCGATCGACAGATCACACAGATTCATGACCGTCGTCCTGACGGGGCTCGACTGGCTGTCGGAGACCATCGATTCGCAACCCCTCCGGCTCGCGGTGACCTTCGCGGCCGTCGGGTTCCTGGTAGCCGTGTTGCTCTTTTCCCGCTGGCTGCAGGCGTGGCTCAACGAGCGCACGCGGCCGCTGTACAGCGACATCGTCACGATGGCCGTGCTCACCGCGGGCTGCGTCGTGAGTCTCGGCGTCGTCGTCGGCGTCTGGGGCCAGACCGAGACCCTGCAGACCACCTACCAGAACTACGGGCTCGACAGCAACGCGATCGCCCGGTCGATCGTCACGTTCATCCTCCTCGTCGCGACGTTCATCGTCACGCGGTTCGTCCGGCGCGTGATCGCGGAGATCCTCGGCTCGGCCGCGGCGGTGACCGACCACCAGCGCGAGGTCACGCACCGCCTCTCGCAGGTGATCATCTGGTCGGTGGCGCTCGTCGTAATCCTCGGAGTCTGGGTCGACGACCTCGGCGGACTGCTGGTCGGGGCCGGCTTCCTCGGGATCGTCGTCGGTATGGCCGCGCGCCAGACGCTCGGGACGATGCTCGCCGGCTTCGTCCTGATGTTCGCCCGGCCGTTCGAGATCGGCGACTGGATCGAGATCGAGGACGAGGAGGGGATCGTCACCGACATTTCGATCGTCAACACCCGCCTCAAGTCCTTCGACGGCGAGTACATCATGATCCCCAACGACGTCATCGCCTCGAGTACGGTGACGAACCGATCGAAACGGGGACGGCTCCGCATCGAAGTCGAGGTCGGCGTCGACTACGGGACGGACGTCGATCGGGCCGCAGCGCTCGCCGAGGACGCGGTCGGGGACATCGATCTGGTTCTCGACGCACCGTCGCCGGGGGTCGTCGCCAAGACGTTCGGCGACTCGGCGGTGGTGCTCGGGGTCCGGTTCTGGATCGACAGGCCGAGTGCACGCCGCCACTGGCGGGCACGGACCGCCGCGATCAACGCGATCAAGCGGGCCTTCGAGGACGAGGGGGTGAAGATCCCCTATCCGCAGCGCGAACTCTCCGGCCGCGCCGAAACCGGCGGGTTCCGGATCGCGGACGGCCCGGAGGATGCGATCGACGCCCGGGAAGCCGCATCGGAAGGCAACGGCACCGCGTCCAGGACGGACGGCGACGGCCCCGAATCCGAGAGCCGCCAGATGGCACCATCGGGGGGTGAGTAGATGGATCTCCAGGACCGGCGAGGGCTCGAACGCGACGTGTACCAGCCCGCCGAGGACTCGGCGCTGCTGGCCGAGACCGCCTCCGAACGGCTCGACGACGACGCGCTCGTGCTGGAGGTCGGCACCGGATCGGGCTACGTCGCGAGCCGGATCGCCGAGGAAACCGGCGCCCGCGTGATCGCCTCGGACCTGAACCCACGCGCCGTCCGGCAGGCCCGCGGCGAGGGCGTCGAGACGGTCCGGGCGGACCTCGTCGAACCCTTCGCGGCCGAGTCGTTCGACGCGGTGGCGTTCAACCCGCCCTACCTGCCGACGGATCCCGACAACGAGTGGGACGACTGGATGGAACGCGCCCTCTCGGGGGGCGAAGACGGCCGGGCCGTCATCGATCCGTTCCTCGCGACCGTCGGCCGCGTGCTGGCACCCGACGGCGTCGTCTACCTGCTCGTCAGCAGCCTCACCGGCGTCGACGACGTGGTCGAGCGCGCGGGCGAGGAGGGGTTCAGCGCCGTCGCCGTCGCCGACGAGTCGTTCCCGTTCGAGACGCTGACGGTGCTCGAATTGCTGCGCTGACCCGGGTCCGAAGATATTTGTCGGTTCGCTCGGAACGTCGGGAATATGTCTCCGTCACGACGCGCCCTCCTGACGAGCGTCGGTGCCGCGAGCGCGACGATCGCGGGGTGTTCGGAACTCTCGCGAGAGGTAACGACGCCCGATCCCGACGAGCCGCCGGAGTCGGGCGTCGACGAACTTCCGGACCCGGACGGCCACGTATACGGCGCGAACGGCGAGTGGTCGACGTTCGGCTGTAACGCCGCCCACACCCGGGCGGTCGCCGACGGCGAAGCGCCGGTCGACGGAGTGACCGAGCGCTGGCGGGTAGAAGTCGCACATTCTGCCTATCAGGAACCCGTCGTCGCGGACGATCGCGTCTACTTCCTCGACGTGGACACGCTCCGGGTCTTCGACGCTGACGACGGCGAGGAACGCTGGACGATCGCCAGCGTCGATTCCCCGCCGCTGCTCTGGGACGGCGTCGCCTACGTTTCCATCGGCGACGCGGTTCGCGCGATCGATTCCGAGAGCGGCGAGACGCTGTGGGAGCGCACGTTCGAGACGCCGGGCCGGGTGGCGACACCGGCCACGTACGACGGGTCTGCGCTGATCTGTGGGGTGGGCGAGCAAGTCGTCTCGCTCGATCCCGAGAACGGCGACGTCCAGTGGCGACGGGACGTCTTCGGACAGGTGATCGATCACGCCGCGATCGTTATGGGATACTCCTGGATCGTCGCCACGGAGGCCGGGATGGTCTACGCCCTCGGCGACGACGGCCGCGGCAGGAGGCGGTGGCAACTTCCCGCGGAGCCGATGTCTCCCCCGACCGTCGACAGCGACACGGTCTACGTCAACTGTTGGAACGGAAGTACGTACGCGCTGGCGATGGGCGCGGATGCGGACACCGCGGATGGCATCCAGTGGTCGATCGAGACCGGCTCGGCACAACGCGGGATCGCCCTCGCCGACGGCGTCGTCTTCGTCAACGGCCGATCGCTCCAGGCCATCAGTTCGGGGTCCGGAACCCGATACTGGGAGTACGAGATCGGCGACTGGCAGCACACCGCGCCGGCGTTCGGTCGCGACACCCTGTTCGTCGGCGGCGATCGGCTCCGGGCTCTCGATCCGACGCCCGGCGACGGTCCGGATGGCGGGCCGGCACTCCGATTCGATCGGGAATTCGCCGGTCGGGTCGGGCCCGGGCCGGTCCTGGACGACGGGACGCTGTACCTCGTCGCGGAGGTCGACGACGAGACGTACGCGCTACTGGCGCTCGATTGACATTCCCGCCTCAGGACGGAGCGTTCTCCTCGCACTTCCGTACGAGACCGTCGGTCGGCGTACCGCGTGCACTACTACCGGAACCGCCGCCACCGTCCTGAAGGAATTACTACTGCGTATTAGACGGGATGGAAAATATTAAGCGTCGGTATAGCCTAGCCCGCCTCACGAATGACTGATTACGTCTCGACCACGCCGGGGCTCTATCCACTCCCGGACTGGGCGAAAGACGACCTCTCGAACCTCAAGGGTCACCAGAAACACGATCTCGTCAGCGGCGACGAGGGCGAGGAGATCACCGCGACCTACGAGGCGGCCCGCGAGGAAGTGATCGACGTACAGCAGGAGGCGGGGCTCGATCGGATCGTCGAAGGGCAACTCCGCTGGGACGACATGCTCGCCCATCCGCTGGCCGTCCACGACGCCGTCGAAACGCGCGGAATCGTCCGCTACTACGACAACAACAACTTCTACCGGGAACCCGTCGTTCGGGGCGACCTCGGCTTCTCCGGTGACGTCGCCGGTGAACTCGAGTCGGCGGCGGAACTGGCCGACGGCGACGACCTGCAGGCCGTCCTCCCCGGCCCGTACTCGCTGGCCGATCTCGCCACCGACGAACACTACGGCGACGAGGCCGCGTTCCTCGACGCGATCGCCGACTTCCTCGCGGGAGAGGTCGACGCCTTCCCCGCCCACGAGACGCTGTTCCTGCTCGAACCCTCGCTCGTCGAGTCGGCCCCCGAGGACGGCGTCGACGGGGCGGCTGCTGCCGCCGGACCAGAGCGCGCCAGCGAGGCGATCGATCGGGTCGCGGGCGCGACCGACGCCGACGTCGTCGTCCAGCCCTACTGGGGTGCACTCGAGGAAAAGGTCTACGCGCACCTGCTCGACGCCGATATCGACGCGGTCGGCTTCGACTTCGTCGCGAACCGGGACGACAACCTCTACAACATCCAGGAGTACGGCGCGACCGACGGCGTCTCGCTGGGGCTCGCCGACGGGCAGAACACGCTCGTCGAGGACCCCGAAGCGATCCGCGACCGGGTCGACTGGGTGTACGATCAGCTTCCCGTCACGGAGTTCGAGACGGTCTACCTGACCACGAACACGGAGACGTTCTACCTACCCTACGGCAAGTTCGAGGAGAAACTCGAGGCGCTCGGAGAAGCCGCGGACCTCGCGGAGGTGAAAGCAGCATGAGCACCAACGAAAACAAAGATCAGTTCCGACAGCCCGATCACGACAACGACCACTTCCTGCTGACGACCGTCGTCGGCTCCTACCCGAAGCCCAAGTGGCTCAACCGGGCGAAAGAGCTCTACGAGGACGAGGAGAGCGACTTCGACGAGGAGGACTGGCAGGAAGCCAAAGACGACGCCGCCCGCCTCATCACGAACGAACACGAACGCGCCGGACTCGACGCCGTCGTCGACGGCGAGATGCGGCGCAACGAGATGGTCGAGTTCTTCGCCCACCGCATCGAGGGCTACGAGTTCAACGGCCCCGTCAAGGTCTGGGGACACAACTACTTCGACAAGCCGAGCGTCGTCAGCGAGGTCGAGTACGACGAAAACTGGCTCGTCGACGAGTACGAGTTTACCGCCAGCACCACCGACCGCCCCGTGAAGGTCCCGATCACGGGCCCCTACACCCTCGCGAGCTGGTCGTTCAACGAGGCCTACGACGAGGACGAGGAACTCGCCTACGACCTCGCCGACCTCGTCAACGAGGAGATCGAGAAGCTCGTCGACGCCGGTGCCCGGTACATCCAGATCGACGAGCCCGCGCTCGCGACCACGCCCGACGACCACGCCATCGTCGGCGAGGCGCTCGAACACATCGTCGCCGACATTCCCGAGGAAGTCCGCATCGGCCTCCACGTCTGTTACGGCGACTACTCTCGCATCTACCCCGAGATGCTCGAGTTCCCGGTCGACGAGTTCGACCTCGAACTCGCCAACGGCGACTACGAGCAACTGGACGTGTTCAAGGACCCCGCGTTCGATAAAGACCTGGCGCTCGGCGTCTGCGACGTCCACGTTGCCGAGGTCGAATCCGTCGAGCAGATGGAAGAAAACATCAAGAAGGGACTGGAAGTCGTCCCGCCGGAACAACTCGTCGTCTCGCCCGACTGCGGCGTGAAGCTGCTCCCGCGCGAGGTCGCCTACGGCAAGATGGAGAACATGGTGCAGGCGGCTCGCAACGTCGAACGGGACCTCGACGAGGGCAATATCGACGTCGAACGCAGTACCGCTGCACCTGCGGACGACTGATCGCGGACGCGACTGCCGATCGCGTTCCCGAAACCATTATCGGGAGTCGATCGAAGGACGCGCCATGAACCGCGAGAACGAGATCCTGGTCGCCGGCGAGGCGCTGATCGACTTCCTTCCCGAGGAACCCGGCCCGATCGCGGCGGTCGAGGGGTTCGATCGCCGACCCGGCGGCGCACCGGCGAACGTCGCCGTGGCGCTCGCTCGGCTGGGGGACGCGCCGCTGTTCTGGACGCGCGTCGGTGACGACCCCTTCGGACGATACCTCCACGAAACGCTCGCGGCGTACGGCCTCCCCGAGCGATTCCTCGAACTCGATCCCGACGCGAAGACCTCGCTCGCGTTCGTCACCCACGACGAGACCGGCGATCGGGAGTTCTCGTTCTACCGGGACGGGACCGCAGACACCCGCCTCGAGCCGGGCCGGATCGACGACGCCGTGCTCGCGGATCTCGAGTGGATCCACGCCGGCGGCGTGGCGCTCTCAGGCGGTCGGTCCCGCGAGGCGACCCTCGACCTGCTCGATCGGGCCGCCGACCGCGACTGTACGGTCTCGTTCGACCCGAACGAGCGGCCGGAGCTGTGGCCGGACGCGGACACCTACCGGACCGTCGTCCGGGAGGCGCTCTCGAACGTGGACGTGCTGAAAGCGACGGCGGGCGAACTCTCGCGGCTCGGCTTCGAGGGCGAGTCCGCCGAGGCGATCGCCCGGGATGCGATGGCGGTCGGGCCGGAGGTCGTGTTCGTCACCCGCGGCGACGCGGGTGCGATCGCCGTCGCCGCGGACGAGACGTCGTGGGACGGGATCGCGCGTCATCCCGGCTACGATCCCGACGTCGTCGACACGACCGGGGCGGGCGACGCCTTCGTCGCCGGCGCGATCGCGGCACTGCGCGAGGGCCGCGATCTGGCCGCGACGCTCTCCTTTGCCAACGCGGTCGGGGCTGCCGCGACGACGGCCGCCGGTGCGATGGCGGCGCTCCCGGATCGGGAGACCGTCGACTCGATCCGCGAGGGATCGATCGCGGAGGAGTAATCGCGAGTGCGCTCGCTGTTCAGTGCTCCTCGTCGAAAATAAAGAACCGCTCGTTGCAGGCGGGACAGACGAGTTTCTCCGTAGGCGTCTTCCCGATCGGCGTCACCTCGCCGCAGCAACTCGACTGATTGACGGTCAACTCGCCGTCACAGAGCGGACACGCCTCGAGGAGCGAACGCAACGGACGGCCGGCGGCGCGACGGATCGCGCCGGACTCGACGCGGGATTCGAGGGCGCGCGCGGCGGCGAGTTCGGGGATGGCGACCCCCCGTCGGAGCGTGACGGGTTCGACGTCGTCCCCCTCGAGCACCAGGACGGGTCGACCCCAGCCCCGCCTCGTCCGCGCCTCGATCGACGGCGGCGTCTGTTCGTCGGCGACCGCAGCGAGCGTGGCGAGGTCGGCCTCGCGCAGCGTCCGCACCTCGCGGCGCCAGTCGTCCTGGAAGTCGGACGAGAGGTAGATCTCGTCGCCCTCGGCGACGACGGCACCCGCTTCGAGGAGTTCCCCGAGGACCGCTTCGCCGGTCGGTGCAGCAGCGTCCGTGGCCGCGTCCGACGTGTTGCTCGAATCCGACAGCGACCCCGTCCCGCCGGCTGGCTCACCGTAGTCGAACGATTCGATCGGGAGCGCCGCGACGAGACGAGGTGCGAACCGCGGCGTGTACGGGACGACGTAGCCACGGAGGGCGATCGCGCCGGCCCCGACGACCGCGATCGCCGCGGCGGCCGTCCGTCGGCCGAGGATCGCAACTGCGCCGACGAGAACGGACAGCAGGAGACTGTTGGTGACGGTACACGGCCAGCACCGGTTCTCACCGGTGTATTCGGGCCGCCGTACCCGTTCGAGTGGATCGGTCATGCGGCGACCGTTTCCCCCGGATCGCCTTGAGTGTGGCGCCAGCGACAGTCTTTTTTACAACAGGTGTTATATGCTGTCAAGAATGAGCGAAACGGAAACGCACAGGCGACGGTCGTATCGCGCCCCCGCGAGCGGGCCCGATCGCCGGATCGGCGGCCGGTACGGTCGATGGACACCCTCGGTCGCGGGGCGGTGAGTCTCGATGGACAGCGACGAACTCACCGAGACGCTGGAGGACGCCGGCCTCTCGCCGTACCAGGCCGACGCGTTCGTGACGCTGCTGGAGTTCGGGTCGGCGTCGGCGACCGACGTCGCACAGGCCAGTTCGGTGCCCGACCCGCGAATCTACGACGTGCTGCGTGACCTCGAGGACGAGGGGTACATCGAAACCTACGAACAGGACAGCCTGCACGCACGGGCGCACGACCCGGCGGACGTGCTCGCGGACCTGCGATCGCGCGCCACCCGCTTCGAAACCGCGGCCGACGAGATCGAGGATCGCTGGAGTCGGCCGGACATCGAGGATCACAGGGTCAGTATCGTCAAGCGGCTCGATACGGTCCTGACGCAGACGGACGAGTTGATCCGGTCGGCCACGAACCAGGTCCAGATCGGCCTGACGCCCGCCCAGTTCGCCGACCTCTCGGACGCGCTCGCGGTGGCCACCGGGAACGGCGTCGACGTCAAGGTCTGCCTGTTCCCGGCGCTGGACGGGAACCCGGAACTCCCGTCGGTCGACGAACTGTCCCGGACGTGTACGGAAGCGCGGTACCGCGACATCCCCTCGCCGTTTCTCGCGCTGGTCGATCGATCGTGGACGTGTTTCTCGCCGCACGGCAACTCGACGAACGAGTACGGCGTTATCGTCAACGACCGAACCCACTCGTACGTCTTCCACTGGTACTTCCTGACCTGCCTCTGGGAGGTCCAGGAGACGATCTACTCGGCCCGCCGCGAGGAGCCGCCGCTCACCTACGTCGACCTCCGGCAGTGTCTTCAGGAGGTCATGCCGCTGCTCGAGGACGACCGGAAAATCGAGGCGACGATCCACGGCTTCGCGACGGACACGGGCCGCGAGGTAACCCGACACGGAACGATCGTCGACGCCACGTACGCCGGCATCTCCGCGAGCGACGATCGGGCGACGCCCCTCTCGCAGCTGGCCGGTCAGGCTTCACTGACGGTCGTCGACGACGACGAGAGCTTCACCGTCGGCGGCTGGGGCGCGATGATCGAGGACTACGAGGCGGTGCGGATCACGATCGAGTCGATCGAGTGACCGCTCGGCGACGACGCGTCGTGTCGCTGTTTTCGGCCGCGTGACCCAGTTCTAGAGGCGTCTTCGCGTCCGTGCGCAGACGGTGGGCCCTGCGAGAACGGTGCGCCGCCGATCCGTTCAGCGATCCCGACCGTCGTCGTCCGCTGACAGAATAGATCTGGTTAACTACACCTGTTGTAGTTGATCCATTAGGTATAAATACGAATAACCCTCATACTCTTTTCTATGAGTGAGAGATACTCACAGGGGAACGAGAACGAAGGCTCGAGCGTCTCGCGACGAACGTTCGTCAAGGCAGCGGGGGCCGGTGGAGCAGCCGTCGGACTTGCAGGCTGTATCTACGGGAACGAATCGTCCGACGATTCCGTGGTCTGGGGATTCGACCCGAACGCGGCGAACGAAATCGGCGACGAGATCGTCGAACTAGTTCAGAACAGCGGCGCAGACGGGGTCGACGTTCGGCTGCAGCCCGGTGACGAAGATACGGGGGCCCGGCGAGAGACGTACACGAACCTGCTCGAGGCGGGCGAAAGCCAGCCGGATCTGTTCCTGATGGACAACGGGTGGGTGAACATCTTCATCCAGCGCGGTCACATCGCGAACCTGAGCGAAGAACTCGACGACGACGAACTCTCGACGGTCGAGGACGAATACTTCGAGGCGTTCACCGCGACGACCCGCGATCCGGACAACGACGATCTGTACGGCGTCCCGATGTTTCCGGACTACCCGACGATGCAGTACCGCAAGGACTACGCGCGGGAAGCCGGTTACGGCGAGAGCGACTTCGAGACGTGGGCCACCGAGCCGATGACCTGGCAGGAGTGGGCCGAGATCACTCAAGAGATCGTCGACGCTTCCGACGCGGAATACGGACTCGCAACCCAGTGGGACCAGTACGAGGGGACGTCCTGTTGTACGTGGAACGAGGTCATGTCCTCGTTCGGCGGCGCCTACTTCGGCGGGCGCGACAACCTGTTCGGACCCGTCGGCGATCGCCCGGTGACGGTCGACGAACCGGAGTTCATCGAAGGGCTCCAGATGATGCGCACGTTCGTCGCCGACGAAGCGGACGAACACACGCTCGAGGACGAGTACCCGCTCGGCGTCGCCACCCCGGACATCACCTCCTGGGCGGAAGAAGACGCGCGCGAGGCCATTCTCAACGGGCAGGCAGCCATGCAGCGCAACTGGCCCTACGCCATCAACCTGAACACCTCCGACGCGGACGATCCGATCCCGGTCGAGGACTACGGCGCGATGCCGATTCCGTACGCCGTGACCGAAGACGAGGCCAACCAGCCGGGTACCGGCGGGACGACGTCTGCTCTCGGCGGCTGGCACCTGGTGCTTAATCCCAACTCCGAACGCAAGGAAGAAGCGCTCGAGGTCATCCGTGCGACGATGACTGACGATTTCAACCTCGGAATGTGGGACCTCTGGGGCTGGATCCCGCCGAAGCCCGCCCTCTTCGATACTGACGAAGTCAAGCAGGCCGAACCGATGGGCAATTACATGGAAACGCTCCGTGTCGCCGGGGAGAACGCGATGGCACGTCCCGTGACGTCGGTCTGGCCGGACGAGTCCAGCCGCATCGCGGAAGAAGTCAACCTCGCAGTCGCAGGAGAAAAGAGTCCAGACGACGCTGCCGCCGATCTCCAGGAAGGGCTTGAAAATATCGAAGCACAAGGATGAGTACCGAAGATAGGACGACCGGTCCCACACGACAATCGAACCGATCGGGGCCGGTCGTCGCGATCACGCGCTGGATGGAGAACCTCGGCGAGACAGGGTTCGCCTACCTGCTGTTGTCGCCGGTGATGCTCCTGCTGGGAGCGGTCGCGCTGTATCCGCTTTTGCGGACGTTCGAGCTGTCGATGTACCAGAACGTCCTCACTAACCCGGAGTTCGTCGGGTTCGAGAACTACGTGCAAATGTTCACTGGCGCGGCCGATCCGCGGTTCCCCGGATCGACCACGTTCCTCCCGGGTGTCAGCACCAGCGGTAGCTTCCCGTTCGTCCACTTCGACGGGTTGCTCCGGAGCGCGCTCGCAGTGACGCTCATCTTCACCGTCGTGAGCGTCTTCTTCGAGACGCTCATCGGCTTCGGGCAGGCGCTGGTGTTGGACCAGGACTTCCGTGGCCGCCGGTGGGTCCGCGCCGCGATCATCATCCCGTGGGCGATTCCGATCGTCATCCAGGGTATGATCTTCTATCTGATGTTCCACCCGACCGCCGGGTTCCTCGTGGAACCGCTGGCGGACTGGGGACTCGTCGCGCCGACCAATACCCTCAACGATCCGATAAGTTCGCTGTTGATCATCACGGTCGCGGACATCTGGAAGACGTCGGCGTTCATGGCGTTGCTCATCCTCGCCGGCCTCCAGAGCATCGATCGGAGCCTCTACGACGTGGCGAAAGTCGCCGGCGCGACCAAGTGGCAGGAATTCAAGCTGATCACGTTCCCGCTGGTCCTGCCGGCGCTCGGCGTCGCAATCCTGTTCCGGACGATCGACGCGATGCGGATCTACGGGCTCATCGACTCGGTGTCGGGTTGTACGACCGTTCCGTCGCTGTCGTGTATGGTCGTCGCGACGTTCAACACGAACCGCGGCCTCGCGTCCGCGATCGCGTTCGTCACGGCCGGAATCATCGGTATCGCCGTGCTGGGCGTCATCTACCAGCAGTACAAGGAGGGACTCTGAGATGGCGACTGCTTCCGAACCACCGGCGCAGTCGACCGACGACGACCTGGGGCCACTCGACCGGTGGACTCGCGGCGTCGTCAACGATCCCGAGAAACGCAGCCGGCTGTACAGGGCACTGTTCTACGTCGTGATGGCGTTTTTCCTCGTGACGACGTTGTTCCCGTTCTACTGGCTGCTGGTGCTGGCGCTGACCCCGAGCGGCCTGATTCGACGCGGTAACTGGGACGTGGCCGTACCCCTCCTCGGCGAGGTACCGTTCCCGAGGCCACAGGGGTTCAACGTCGTGGCCTTCGTGGAGGTGTTCCAGCAGGTTCCGTTCCACCTCTACGTGTTCAACAGCTTCGTGCTCGCGACGGCGACGACGATCATCGTCCTGGTCCTCGCGAGCCTTGCTGGGTACGTCTTCGGACGGCTCGAGTTCCCCGGCCGCGGGGCCATGATGCTCGCCATCCTGGCGATCTCGTACTTCCCGCCGGCGGCGTTCCTGATCCCGCTGTTCGAAGCGTTCCTCGGGAACCCGCTCGTCGTCCCATTCCTCGGGGTCGAACTGTTCGCGCCGCCGCGGCTGGTCAACACGCCGGGGTCGATGATCATGCCCTTCAGCGCGCTGTTCCTGCCGCTGTCGATTTTCATCCTCACCACGTTCTACTCGCAGATTCCGGACGGGCTCGAGGATGCGGCACGCGTCGAGGGAACGACCAGACTGGGCGCGCTGTTCCGGGTGATCATGCCGCTGTCGGCACCCGGCGTCGCGACCGCCGCCGTGTTGACGTTCATCGCCGTGTACAACGAGTACTTCTTCAGCTCGATCATGGCGCTGCAGAACGAGCCCTCCCAGTGGTCGCCGCTGGTGGGCGGTATCCTCAGCTACCAGACCCAGTACACAACGGATTTCAATCTGATGGCAGCAGCGAGTATCGTCGGCGTGTTGCCGATGTTGATCCTCGTCGTGGTCGCACAGGAAAAGATCGTCAGCGGACTGACTGAAGGAGCACTCAAGGAGTAACTATGGCACGCGTAACACTCGATAACGTCACGAAACGCTACGAAGACGTCGTCGCCGTCGACGAGATGAATCTCGACATCGAAGACGGCGAGTTCGTCTGTCTCGTCGGTCCCTCGGGCTGTGGCAAGTCGACGACGATGGAGACCATCGCCGGTCTCACGAAACCGACGGAGGGGACGATCCACATCGGAGACAGGGACGTCACGACCCTCCCGCCGAAAGACCGCGGGGTCTCGATGGTCTTCCAGAACATCGCGCTGTTCCCGCACATGGACGTCTACGAGAACATCTCGTTCGGCCTCCGGCTACGGAAGTACGACAAGGACGAGATCGATCGCCGGGTCGAACAGGCGTCCGACATCGTCCAGCTCGAGGGGATGCTCGATCGGGAACCGAACGAACTCTCGGGCGGCCAGCAACAGCGGGTCGCGATCGCTCGCGCGATCGTCCGCGAACCCGACGTCTTCCTGATGGACGAACCGCTGGCGAACCTCGACGCGAAGCTGCGCGTCCACATGCGAACCGAACTCCAGCGGCTCCACAAGCAACTGGACACGACCATCATCTACGTCACGCACGACCAGGCCGAGGCGATGACCATGTCCGATCGGATCGCGGTCATCAACGCCGGCGAACTGCAGCAGATCGATCCGCCGCTGACCTGTTACAACGAGCCGGCGAACCTGTTCGTGGCCGGCTTCATCGGCTCGCCGTCGATGAACTTCGTCGAGGGCGAACTGGCCGGCAGCGGGCTCGAGACCGATCACTTCGACCTCGAGTTCGATCCCGGCGACCTGGAGTCCGTCGACGACGGAATCACGATGGGAATCCGGCCCGAGGACATCTACCTCGAGCGGAACGCCGACGCCGTCGAGAGCAGTTCGGAGATAATCGAGGCGCGAACCGACGTCCTCGAGCCGATGGGTGACGAAATCTTCGTCTACCTCTCGCTCGACGGCGCGAGCAGCGAGATGATGACCAGCAACGAGGCCTCCGCCGCGTCGAACCAGTTGCTGATGAGCGTCGATCCGGACACCGACATCGCGGAAGACGAACCCGTGTCGGTCGTCCTCGATCGATCGAAGATTCACCTGTTCGAGACGGCCCCGGGAGAGGCGATCACGCACGGCATCGCGGACCTGTCGGCCCGGCAGCTTGCGGGTGGCAACGCGGAGGCCGCGGCGGAAGCCGAATCCGGTGGCCAGCATGAGTAGCCTCGTGCCGATCGTCTACTACGGCGGGCTGACGGTCCTGTTTTTCTTCTGGATCTACGGGATCGTCTCGTTCGCCCTCGACGTGAAGAACAAGATCCTCCCGGGAATCAGACAGTATCGGCGCAACAGACACCGACGCAACCGACAGCAGGAACACGACAATGAGCGACAGGAGAACGAAGAGCAGTTGTACTGAGCGCAGCGGCGGTCCCCGCGCGCAGCGAACGACGATCGGAGACGTCGATCGAGCGGAGTCGGCCGAACGTAACGAGTCAGTGGAGGATCGATGACGTCGGGAGCGCCATCCGTCCGGACCGGCATCGTCGGGCTCGGAAACATCGGCCAGCACCACGCCGATCGACTCGCGGAACTCGGCGTCCCCCTCGTGGGCGGGATGGACGTCTCGGCCGAGGCGCGCGACCGATTCGCCGATCGCTACGGCGTCGAGACCTACGCGGATCACCACCGCCTCTTCGACGACATCGACGCCGTCGTGATCACGACCCCCAACAAGTTCCACGAGGAGTACGCCGTCGAGGCCTTCGATCGCGACCTGCACGTCCTCCTCGAGAAGCCGCTCGCCCACTCGATCGAGAGCGCCGAACGGATCGCCGACGCGGCCGCGGACGCCGACAGTACGTGCATGGTCGGGTTCAACAACCGGTTCCGGAACACGGTCCGACTGCTCCGGGAGCGGATCGATCGCGGCGACCTCGGCGAGGTGACCCACGTCGAGGCGAATTACGTCCGTCGGCGCGGCGTACCCGGTCGCGGATCGTGGTTCACCCGACGCGAAATCTCCGGTGGCGGCGCGCTCATCGACCTCGGCGTCCACGCGATCGACCTCGCGCTGTACCTGCTCGGCGACCCCGACGTCCAAGAGGCCTCCGGCGTCACCCGATCCGAGTTCGGCTCACGCGAGGACTACGCGTACCTCGAGATGTGGGGCGACGACAGCGGCCCGGGTGCGTTCGACGTCGACGACTCAGCGAGCGCGTTCGTTCGCTGTGCGGGCAACCGGACGATCTCGCTCGAGGTCGCGTGGGCGACGAACCGGCCGCCGACCCACGAGTTCGTCATCCGCGGGACGGAGGCCGCCGCCCGGTTCGACCTCATGGAGAACGAACTCACGCTCCACTCGGCGAGTTCCGACGGGACGGACCACTTCGTGGACGCGACCATCGAACCTCGCGAGAACGACCCGCACGCGGCCGAACAGCGAGCGTTCTTCGAAGCGATCGACGCCGGGCGCGAGGACGGCAGCGGCGTCGAGGAGGCGCTGACCGTCCAGCGGATCGTCGACGCGATCTACCGATCGAGCGCCGAGGGACACACGGTATCGCTGGAGAAGCGACTCCAGGAGGTCTGACTCGGACTCCGGACGGGCCGATCCGGAGACTCCAGGAGGTCTGACCCGGAGACGGAGGCCCCGATCGGCTTCGGCGCGACCGTCGGGACGGAACGACGCGACCACCGACTCGGCCCGGACTGAAAGCCCGAAAATCGATCCTAGAGCTGCGCTACCCGTCAAATTGTACGATTTTCCAGCACTGGATTTATGGTCGGTGATGCCGTCGGATTCACCGTATGGATATCGGCGTTCACACCCCGCCACTGGCGGACGAATCGCTCGAAGGCGCACTGGAGTACCTCTCGAACATCGGCGTCGACGCGATCGAACCGGGCGTCGGCGGCTATCCCGGCGACGACCACCTCGTCCGCGACGACTATCTCGACGACGAGGACGCCCAGGCGAACCTTCACGGCCTGCTCGACGAGTACGGGATGCACGTTAGCGCGCTCGCGACGCACAACAACCCGCTGCACCCGGACGACGATCGGGCCGACGAGGCCGACGCGGAACTTCGGGAGGCGATCGAACTCGCCGACCAGCTCGACGTGAATACGGTCACCTGCTTCTCGGGACTGCCCGCCGGCGGTCCGGACGACGAGGTCCCGAACTGGATCACGGCCCCGTGGCCGCCGGAACACGCCGAGGCCCACGAGTACCAGTGGGAGGTCGCGGTCGACTACTGGACCGACCTCGCGGCGTTCGCGGACGACCGCGGCGTCGATCTGGCGATCGAGATGCACCCGAACATGCTGGTCTACGAGCCCCACGGGATGGCCCGGCTGCGCGAGGCGACCAACGAGCGCGTCGGCGCGAACTTCGACCCCTCACACCTCTACTGGCAGGGCATCTCGATCACCGACGCGATCCGCTTTCTCGGCGAGCGCGACGCCATCCACCACTTCCACGCGAAGGACACCCGAATCTACGAGGAACAGGCCCGAGAGAAGGGGGTCCTCGACACGACCGCGTACGACGACGAACCGAACCGCTCGTGGCTGTTCCGATCGGTCGGCTACGGCCACGACGAGTCCCACTGGAAGGACCTCGTCTCGACCCTGCGGATGGTCGGCTACGACGGCACGCTGAGCATCGAGCACGAGGACTCGCTGACCAGTTCCCGCGAGGGACTCGAGAAGGCCGTCGAACTGCTCGATCGGGCTCTGTTCCGGGAACAGCCCGGGGAAGCCTACTGGGCCGAGTAGGGAATACACGTCTTTCTCTCTGCCCGTCACGTCACCTCGTCGCCGACGTCTGCGTTCTCGTAGTCGCGATTCGTGAGAACCTCTCGAAGCTGCTCCGTGAACTCCCAGACGTCGACGAAGCGAGTGTACAGCGGTGCCGGACAGACTCGAACGATATTCGGCGGGCGGAAGTCGACGACGATGCCGCGCTCGCGGAGGGTTTCGCTGACACGTTCCGCCTCGGGGTGTTCGATTGCCACGTGGCCGCCCCGCTCGTCCGGGGCCCGCGGTGTAGCGATCGAACAGTCCAGATCCGCGAGCCGGTCGTCGACGAGCGCGATGAGATACGAGGTCAGCGCGAGCGACTTGGCTCGAATCGCGTCGATACCGGCCTCGTCGACGAGCTCGAGCACCCCGGCGAGGGGCGCGGCACTGAACACCGGGACGGTCCCGATCTGCCACGCCCCGGCCGAATCGGCGGGCGTGAACCGCTCGCGCAGTTCGAACTGGGTTTCCTTCTCGTGTCCCCACCACCCCGCCAGCGCCGGGGTCGTACCGAAGTGACGGTCGTTGACGTACAGTCCGGCGATCGCACCCGGTCCGGCGTTGAGGTACTTGTAGTGACACCAGACCGCGAAGTCGACGCCGACGTCCGAGAGGTCGTGCGGGACGACGCCGACCGAGTGTGCGAGGTCGAACCCGGCGAGTGCGTTCCGTTCGTGGGCCGCACTGGTGATGCGCTCGATATCGAGCAGTTGTCCGCTTCGATAGAGCACCGACGGCATGAACACGATGCCGACCTCGTGGTCGTCTACCGCGGCAACGATGTCAGCCTCCGCGATCGTGCGGCCGTCTCGGCTCTCGACGACGTGGAGGTGTTCGTCCGGATCGTACCCGCGCTGGCGCAACTGTGCACGGATCGCGTAGTGGTCGGTCGGGAAGTCGAGTTCGTTGACCAGAATCCCCGGCGGGCGGTCCCCTCGAGCGTCCAGAAACGTGCCGACGAGCGTGTGGATGTTGACCGTCGTGGAATTTGCGACGACCACCTCCTCGCCGTCGGCACCGACCAGCGGCGCGAGGTCGTCTCCGAGCGACTCGCCGTACCAGAACCAGGGCCGGCCCGCGTCCGTCCATCCCCTGATACCGAGCTCCCGCCACTCCTCGACCGCTCGCTCGAGTGCCTGCTCGGCCGCATCCGAGATCGGTCCCAGCGAGTTGCCGTCCAGATAGATGTCGTCCGGAACGTCGAACCGATCTTGAAACCCCGAGAGCGGGTCGTCGGCGTCCCGACGGCGGGCGTACGCGACGCCGTCGTCGTGAGTTCGGTCCGGGTCGAAATCGTCCATGGGGTACGGTTGGACGGGTCCGACTGAAACGTTTCGACGTCCGCACGCTCACTGGTATCGTACTCACGGAACTCGTCCTTCCGTCCCCGTGGGGTTGCGGGGTGGTGGGCACCGACGACACGCGTCACTCGTCGCGCTCCGACTGCCTCGACACGATGGGAACCGCTAATTGGGAGTCGGTACGTGGAACGGCGTATGGATCGAGACGCAGCCGACGAACTGGACCCGCAGTTCGCCGACGTTCTCCGGGAGGGCCGGGTAGCCGACCTCCCTCCGTGGCACAGCATGTCCGTCGCCGAAGCGCGGCGCGTCGAAGACGAGGCGTTTTCGGCGGGAACCGGGCCACCCGTCGAGGAGGTCGTCGGCCGGCGTATCGACGGACCCGGCGGTGACCTTTCCCTGCGGATCTACTGGCCCGAAACGCCGGCCGAGGCGACGAACGGTTCCCTGCCGGCGCTGGTCTTCTGTCACGGCGGCGGCTGGGTCCTCGGCACGCTCGATTCCGCCGACGACCTCTGCCGGGAGTTCGCGACGCGCGTCGGTTCGGTGGTGATTTCGGTCGACTACCGACTGGCACCCGAGCATCCGTTTCCCGCGGCCGTCGAAGACGCCTGGGCCGCCCTCGAGTGGACGCGCGACAACGCCGATTCGATCGGCGTTGATCCCGATCGCCTGGGCGTCGCGGGGACCAGCGCCGGGGGCGGCCTCGCCGCCGCAGTCGCGCTCCGAGCGCGCGATCGAGACGTTTCGCTGGCTGCGCAGGTGCTCTGTTATCCGATCCTCGACCGCGATTTCGACGCTCGATCGTACCGCGAGCACGCCGACGCCGTGCTCCTCTCTCGCGCGGATATGGAGTGGTTCTGGGAGCAGTACCTCGCGGATCCCACCGACGCCGACGATCCGCTCGCAGCGCCGTTGCGCGCCGAGACGCTTGCAGGCTGTCCGCCCGCCGTGATCGCAACTGCCGGTCACGACGTACTCCGGTCCGAGGGAGTCGCGTACGCCGACCGACTGGAAGCGGCCGGCGTCGAGACCCACCACTTCCACTATCCGTCGCTCGCGCACGGATTTCTGAGCCTCACCGACGACGTCGACCGCGCCGCGGTCGCGATAGACGAGATAACCACCGCGATCGGAGGGAACGGGTCGTCGTTGCTGTGACGTTTCGGCTCTCGAGACGTCGGCATTTCCGCTTTCGAGACATATCCGGACACGAACTCGATCGTCGGGACGAAAACTTCTAACTATAGCTGTTGTGAACGAATACACATGACGCTCGAAGTCGGCGTACTCGGCTATCGGTTCATGGGGAAAGCTCACGCAAACGCCCTCTCTCGGCTCCCGATGTTCTTCCCGGACGCCCCGGACGTCGAGCGGAGCGTGCTCGTCGGCCGCGACGAAGAGGCACTGCGCGAGGCGGCGGATCGACTCGGGTTCGACTCGATCGCGACCGACTGGGAACCCGTCGTCGACGACGTCGACGTCTTCTACAATCTCGGGCCGAACCACGTCCACGCCGAGCCCTCGATCGCCGCGCTCGAGGCCGGCACGCCGGTTTTCTGCGAGAAGCCGCTCGCGCCGACCCTCGAGGACGCCCGGCGGATGACCGACGCCGCCCGCGACGCCGGCGTCACGAACGGTACTGCGTTCAACTACCGATTCGTCCCCGCGATCCGGTACGCGAAAGGGCTGCTCGACGACGGCGAACTCGGGGAGATCCACCACGTCCGCGGGCGGTACCTCCAGGACTGGCTCGTCGATCCCGACGCCCCGTGGTCGTGGCGCAACGACGAGGTGATGGCCGGTTCCGGCGCGCTCGGCGACCTCGGCGCGCACACGGTCGACCTGCTTCGCTTCCTCGTCGGCGACGACGACCTCGCGGGCGAGATGGAGCGCGTGAGCGGCCACTTACAGACCTTCGTCGATAAACGACCGGTGGAGGGCAGCGACGAAACTCGCCCCGTCACCGTCGACGACGCCTACTCCGCGCAGGTCGCGTTCGAAAACGGCGCGATGGGAACCCTCGAGGCCTCGCGCTTCGCGAACGGCCACAAGAACGACCACACGATCGAGATCCACGGCTCGAAAGGCAGTCTCAGGTTCTCGCTCGAACGCCTGAACGAACTCGAACTCCTGCGGGAGGGTGATCGAGGCTACGAGACGATCCTCGTCACGGACGCGGACGACCCCTACGTCGACCACTGGTGGCCGCCGGGCCACGTCATCGGCTGGGAGCACACCTTCGTCCACGAGAACTACGAGTTCCTGAGCGCGGTCGCCGCCGAGGAGGACTTCGCGCCGAGCTTCGAAGACGGTCTCGACGCCCAGCGCGTACTCGCGGCGATCGAGGAGAGCGACGAGCGCGGCGAGTGGGTCTCGATCGAGTAGCGACCGGTTCGATCCGACCGCGTCGAGGCCGATTCTCCCTGATTTCTCTGCTTCGGATCGGTTTCGTCGTGCAATACGCGGTCATCTCACTGGCAACGCTCAGCGCATCACTCGGAGAGGAGCGTGCTCGCGAGGACGGGGAATCGCCGGTGGGAAAAATGTACCGCGAGCACGACGACGATCGGGCCGAGAAACAGGCCGTACCAGCCGAACGCCAGCGTCCCGAGGAAGTACCCGAGGAGGACGAGCCCCATGTGAATCCCGCTTCGTGCGGAGAGTAACGACCGGGCGAAGAAGTCAGGTACGGTGTCGACGACGGTGAACGAGAGGAGGAAAAACACGATCGGCTGCCAGAGCGGCGTGGGGGTCGCAAGCGACAGGACGAAGAGGTACAGCCCGTACGGCACGTAGACGATTTTCATTCCGACGGCCGGGATCAGCGTCCCGATACCGATCAGAAAGGCGAGCAACACCGGCGTGGCGACGACCTGGCCGCCCGACGCGAACAGGTTCAGCGCCACGTAGGTACCGGCGGCGATGACGGCCGCCACCCCGACGATTGCGAGGTTGCCGACGAAAATCGTCTCGAGGTCGTCGTCGACGGCCTCGAGGAACGAGACGATATTCTCGTCGTGGTCGACGCTCCGTGAGAACCACCGTCGAAGCTTCGAGTCGTCTCGCAGCAGGTAAAAGAGGAACGTGATCATGAGGAAGAACCGCACGAGGATCCCGAAGACGGATCCGGCGATCGACGAGAGCGGGCCGAGAGCGCCCGGAAGCCCCTGTTGGAGCGCAGCGGCGATCGATTGGCCAGTGTCCGAGGCGAGCGCCTCCCGAAAGCGGTCCACGTCCCCCTCGCGAGCCACCGAGAGGTACGGATCGAGGGCCGACCGGTAGGTCTCGAGGTCGCTCGCGGCGAGGAACTGGTCGAGTTCGCGAAGCGCCACGAGCCCCGCGTAGCCGACGACGGCCATCATCGGGAGAACGACGAGCAGGATCGTGATCGAGGCCGTGACGTTCGGATGGCCGACGCGACGATCGAGCAGGCGGTTGAGTGGACGGGTAGCGTAGTAGAGGAAGATCGCGAAGAGCAGGGTCCCGAGGTAGCTGTAGAGGGCGAATCCGATCGCGACGGCAATGGCCAGACCGAGACCTGTCCAGATGGCACGGCGGCCGTTCCACCCGTGGAACGCGCACATGGTCCGTAAACGAGGGCGCGCAGCAAAAGCGACCGGCGTGACACTGCACGCAGTTGCAGGGGCCTTCGGGTGCACGTCACGAGCGCGGGGTTCTGCTACGCCCAGCGTCGCCGTACCCAGGTTCACGCAGTCGCGTCGGCCGGCGTCGCTCACCCGGATTCGACGCGGACGACGTTGTGGATCTCGTCGTAGCGGACGCTCCCTTCGTCGAGCGGCTGTCCGTCGAGTTCGAGGTAGCCGGGTTCGATCCCCGTCACTGTTCCGCTGTGTTCGGGATCGTCCGCCCCCGTTCGATCGGCCTCCCAGACCTGGACCTCGTCACCGACCTCGACGTGTTCGGCGACGAGTTCGGCGATCTGTTGCTCGTCCAGATGCGGTGGTATCGTGAGTTCGGTCATCCGTAGCGTCCGGACGTCGACCGCCACGCCATTAGGGATAGTGCTGGCAATCGCGACCCTCGTGGTGATCGTCCCCGCGTGAGCGCGGGAGGTGCACGGCGGGAGCACAAACAGCGAGTGATCGGCGCGCGAAAACCACACTGATCCCCCGATCGTCGCCGCCCGTCCTCCCGTTCACGACGGTTTTTGTGGGAGAACGCCCAATGGAGGCCCATGAAAATCATCAAGGATAGCGTCCACGACCACATCCAGGTCGAGGGTGTGGCACGGGACCTCATCGATACGCCGGCCGTCCAGCGACTCCGGCGGATCAGCCAGCTGGGGACCGTCTCGCTCGTCTACCCCTCTGCCAACCACACCCGCTTCGAGCACAGCCTCGGCGTCTATCACCTCGCGTGTGCGGGCCTCGAGCAGCTCGGTATCGAGGGAACACAGGCCGAGCGCGTCCACGCGGCCGCGCTCCTGCACGACGTGGGCCACGGCCCGTTCAGTCACAACCTCGAGTCGCTGACCCACCGCCGGACGGGCCGCTACCACGACGACGTCCACGACCTCCTCGACGAAGGGCAGGTCGGCGACGTCCTGCGGAATCACGACCTCGATCCCGACGCGGTCGCCGACCTCGTCGCGGGCGATGGCCGGTTCGGGCAACTGGTCTCCGGCGAACTCGACGTCGATCGGATGGACTACCTCGTCCGGGACGCCCACCACACTGGCGTTCCGTACGGAACGATCGACACGGGCCGGCTGGTCCGGGAACTGACGTTCGCCGACGGCGAACTCGTCCTCGACGAGGGAAACGTCCAGACCGCCGAGAGCCTGCTGGTCGCCCGGGCGCTGATGAATCCGACCGTCTACAGCCACAGCGTCGCCCGGATCAGCAAGGCGATGCTCCGTCGCGCGGCCGAACGGCTGCTCGAGGCCCCCGACGCCGACGTCGACGCCGCCACCCTCCAGCGGATGGACGATCACGACCTGATCGTCGCGCTCCGATCGTGTGACGAGACGGGCGAGTTCTCGCGACGGCTCGACCAGCGGGACCTGTTCAAGCGGGCGGTGTGGGCCGAGATGGACGACGTGCCGGGCGGGATCATCGAGGCCGACCACGAGGCGATACGGGCGTTCGAGCGCGACATCGCGAGCGAGGCAGCCGTCGATCCCGAGGCGGTGATCCTCGACGTTCCGAGTCGACCGTCGATGACGGAGTCGACGTCGCGCGTGATGGTCAACGGCGAGATTCGGCCCCTCGAACACCAGTCGCCGCTGGTCGGGGCGCTCCGGGCCGCCCAGTACTCGCAGTGGCGGCTGGGCGTCTACTCGCCGGCCGAGGTGCGCGATCGGGTCGGCCGGGCCGCCGTCTCCGTGCTCGGTCTCGACATCGAGGGGGCGCTGGTGAGCGAGGTCCGGGACGGGCTGGACGCGACGCTGGACCAGTTCGTCGAGTGATCGGCGGCGGGCGACCGCGTCCGCCGATCGGCTCCGGTCACGCGTCGCGGTCAGTCCTCCGCCCAGTAGTAGAGTTCCTCGCGCGGAGCACCGCAGTCCGGACACTCGGGGGGTAACTCGTCCTCGATCCGGCCCAGTTCGCCGCACTCCCAGCACCGCCACATAACGTAGTCCTTCCCGGTGATGTCTCGAGCCTCGCCGATGGTCTTCTCGGGGGACGCGTCGGGCGCGAGCACGTAGAACCCGTCGTCGTCGACGCCGCGGACGGTGCCGAGTTCCGTTCCGTCGTCGTCGTAGACCGTCTGGCCAACCGTGACGCCAGCAAACAGGTGGTCGTCCCGTTGACTCATACTCGAATGTGTGGTATGGTCACGCATAGTCGTTACCCACGGCTCTCCTCCCGCGACAGGTCAGTCCGTGAATGCGAACGCCGGGCCCGTTCTCGATCGGCCGGTTGGCGCAGCGGTTCTCGGACAATCGATTCGGGGTCGATCCCGCGACCGACGATCCGACCCCGAACCGTTGAAGGGACTCCCCACGAACACTCCTCCATGGAACGAACGGGGACGATACTGCGAGGGCGGGACTTCGACCCCGTCGAAGGACGACTCGTCGTGGACGACGACGGCCGAATCGAGGCCATCGAGGAGGAGTCGGTCGACGGCACCGACGTCATCGTCCCGGCGTTCGTCAACGCTCACACCCACATCGGCGACTCGATCGCCAAGGAAGCCGGCGGCGGACTCTCCCTCGAGGACCTGGTCGCTCCGCCGGACGGGTTGAAACACCGGCTGCTCCGGGCGGCCTCCCGCGAGGAACTGGTCACCGGGATGCGCCGCTCGCTCCGGTTCATGCAACGCGGCGGGACGGCAGCCTGCCTCGATTTCCGCGAGGGTGACGTCGTCGGCGTCCGGATGCTCGAGGAGGCCGCCGACGGCCTCGACGTCGAGGCGCTCGCGTTCGCCCGGGGTTCGATCGACGCCATGCACGAGGGGGCCGGCTTCGGTGCGAGCGGTGCCAACGACGACAGGTTCGATCGGGAACGGGCGGCGACTCGGGAGGCAGGAAAGCCGTTCGGGATCCACGCCGGCGAGGTCGATTCGAGCGACGTCGATCCGGCGCTGGACCTCGAACCGGACTTCCTGGTGCACGTGGTCCATCCCGAGCCGGATCACCTGGACCGGGTGGCCGAGCAGGACGTCCCGATCGTCGTCTGTCCCCGATCGAACCTCGTGACCGACGTCGGCTTCCCACCCGTCGACGAACTCGCCGAGCGGACGACGCTCGCGCTCGGTACGGACAACGTGATGCTCAACTCGCCGTCGATGTTCCGGGAGATGGAGTTCGTCGCGAAGTGTTCCGACCTGCCGGCCGAGGAAATCCTCCGGATGGCCACGATCAACGGTGCCGAACTCGCGAACCTCGAGTACGGCGTTCTCGAACCGGGACGCGAGGCCGAATTCCTGGTTCTCGACGGGGACTCGGACAACCTCGCCGGGGCACGGGACCCGGTCCGGGCCGTCGTCCGGCGTGCCGGCGTCGACGACGTCAGCGAGGTCGTGTTCGGGGGCTGACGGGGTGGTACTCGGCCCGCCCGGACCTATCGTCGCTGCTACACGTTCACGTAACGTTATGCCCGTGGGTGCGGTATGATATCTAGTAACAAGATGTACGACTGTATCCTCGTCCCGACCGACGGGTCGGAAGAGGGCGAGTACGCCCTCGAGTACGCGTTCGACCTCGCGCGCGCCCACGACGCAACGGTTCGCGTGCTGTACGTCGTCAACGTCGCCGGCTACGGCGGCCTTCCCATGGAGACGGCGTGGGAAGGGATCAGCGACGCACTGTACACGGAAGGCGAAGGCGCCGTTGAACGAGCCAAGGAACTCGCACCGGACGACGTCGAAGTCGAAACCAGCGTGCGCGAGGGGGCACCGAGTCGAACGATCATCGAACGGGCGGCCCCCGAGAACTGCGATCTCGTCGTGATGGGCACCCACGGCCGCGGCGGCATCGATCGACTCCTCCTGGGGAGCGTCGCGGAACGGGTCGTCCGCCGGGCCGACGTCCCCGTGCTTACGGTCCGGGTCGGCGACGAGAAAGGCGACGAGGCGGCCGAACGGTCACCCGTCGCCGTCGAGTAAGGGCGAGTTCTCCGCGGGACGCGTCGCGCCGTCGATACGCACAGCGTCGGCGTCGGTCTGTACTCCGGTCGGCGGAGGTCGTAGTACGGGGCCACGAGCGACCGTCGCAGCGACGCGCGTGGTCTCAGAGTTCCTCGATATATGGCGCGACGTCTTCGTCGGTGACGTCCCGCCCATGGACGTCCTTCAGGTGGGACCGTGCAGCCTCGTATATCGACTCCTCGAACTCGCTGTAGACGACCACGTCGCAGTCGGCGACGTCGTGGCATTCGAATCGATACCGTTCCGTGACCATGTGAAATCGAGTAGCGCAAACATCATGTACCTGCTGCTTACGGGGGACGGTTCGTCCCAGTGCCGGCGTTGAAGCATTTGTATTCCGGCCTCGATTGAACGACGTATGGTGGCGACGGGGACGAGTATCTCGGTTCTCGCTGGTGGAGTGACCGCGCTGATCGCCGTCTTTCTCACGTTTTACTTGCGGAATCAGTGGCAGGAGATCCAGTCCCTCCGGGCGATGCAGACGGAACTCGACCAGAACGGCGAACGGGTGCGGGAACTCGCCGATCTCCTCACTGACGACCTGCAACGCCAGCAGGTCGACCTGCCCGTCGAGGTGCCACCGGGAACGAGGATGGAGATCCGGTACGTCGTCTCGTTTCCCAGTTCCCTCTCGACCACCGCGTTCGAACAGTTGAAACACACTGGCATGTTCCTCCGGCTCTCGCCCGAGATTCGCCGTTCGTTGTTCGAGTTGTACGATACCGTCGATCGGATCAACCGGTTGCGCCAGCACAGAGAACGGATTCACTTCGACGATATCGGGAACGTACACATCGTGATCGATCCGACCGAACTCGACGTCGACCCGGGCACGTCCGTCACCGAAGACGACCTCTCGGAAGAAACCCGACGACGGTTGGCGGACCTCCGACAGATGCGGCGAGCCATGAAGGGCGTGAATCGGTCGATATTGCGCCTCATCGCCTCGATCTCCTCGCCGGAGCTAATCGAAGAACTCGACCTGGAACCGTTCGCCGAGACCGATCGCAGTCGAGAGCCACGCCGGGGCTCGCGGATCGAGTCACCGAGTTCCGACGGGGTCGATCTCGAGGAGATGCGATCGATCCTGCGCGACGTCGAGCGGGACTTGGTCTGGTCCCGGTTCATGTAAGTCGGTGCCCGAACGCCGGACGAACCCGCACCGTCAGACCGGGCGGAGGTGCTCGCAGTCGCCCGCGGAGACGGTCTCCCGTCCGTCGTCGGTCTCGACGACGAGCGCACCCGAGTCGGTCACGTCGATCGCCTCCCCCACGAGGTCGCCGGTCGGCCGATCGATCCGCACCCGCTGGCCGAGCGTCAGCGCGTGCTCGCGCCAGGCCGGCACGACCGACTCGAGGTCCGATCGGTACCGGTCGAACGCCTCCAGAAGTCGTTGGACGAAGCGCCGGCGATCGACGTCGCCGGCCTCGGCGCGGATACTGGTGGCCGTCTCGGGCAGATCGTCGGCGTCGATATTCGCGTTGACGCCGATCCCGACGACGAGCCACTCGACACGGTCCGTCTCCCCTTCCATCTCCGTGAGGATGCCCGCGAGTTTCCGGTAGTCGGTCCCGTCGATCGGGACGATCACGTCGTTCGGCCACTTGATCCGCGCGTCGACGCCCGCCTCGCGGGCCGCCTGCGTGATCGCGACCGAGGCGGCGAGCGTGTACAGCGGCGCCCTCGCCGGCGTGATCGCCGGTCGCGAGACGACGCTTACCCAGACACCACCCGAGGGGGAGGACCACTCGCGTTCGAGGCGGCCGCGCCCGCCGGTCTGCTCGTCAGCGAGGACGGCGACGTCCGCGGCCCCCTCCGCCGCCAGTTCGCGCGCCCGATCGTTCGTGTTCCCGATCGAGTCGTGGTACTCGATCGTGAACGGTGCGTCGAGTCCGTACTCGACCGCCGGGCCGTTGTAGGCCGTGACCCCGGCGAGGTCGTAGCCGTCGGGACCGCTCTCGATCTCGAAGCCAGCCTCGCGGAGCGCCTCGATGTGCTTCCAGACGGCCGCTCGCGAGACGTCCAGTTCGGCGGCCAGTTCCGGGCCCGATAGCGGCCCGTCGCCGATCGCCGCGAGGATCGCCCGTCGCGTCTCGTTCATAGGCTCGCAAGGGGGCCGCTCGTACTTCAATCGGGAGGAATTCGCGATCGATCGTCCCGATCTCCCGACCTGTTTGCTCTCCAGCCGATCCCTAGGCTTTTCGGGACCGGTAACGCAGGTCCGAGTACGGGGTGTCGTACGCTAACATCACTCATGAAAATAGGCGATATCTGTACCGTCTGTGAGACCCGCATAGACGATGCAGAGATCGACGTCTGCGAGACGTGCGGGCGCGAACTCCACGAACCGTGTGAAGAATACAGGACCACCTTCGACTGCCGTCACTGCGCGGACGAGACGGCAATCGGGGCGGTCGAGTTCTGAGCAACGCCGTTCTTTTGCGTGCGAGTGGCGAACGCTGCAGGCCTCGGGTCTTGACCGTGAGAACCCCCCTCGCTCGATCGCTTCGAACGCGAGCGGGGCCGACCCGCGATGGAAACCGGGCCGCGAGTCGGTATCGACGGACCGATCACGGTCCGCGACCTCGAATGGCCTCGTCGTCGACGTCACCTTTCATCACGAAGTGGTCCCAGGCCGCCGCGACGGGCAATTCGAGGAGTTCGCCGTCGTCCTCGTACCCGTACCACGATTCGTCCGGGTCGAACCCGCCGAACACCCGAACGTCCTGGTCGCCGCGACCCGCAGCGAGTTGCTGTAACCGTTCGGTGGGGAAACTGACCCACAGATCGTCGTCCTCGAGGTCGGTACGGGTCGCGTCCAGACGTTCGCCGTTCTGGTTCACCGCGTAGAACGACTCGCCTTCGATAGCAGTCTGGCTCTCGGGCGCGTCGAAGCGGACGCTCGTCCGACCGCGACGGCGTACCAGGTCCGTGAGGGAGTCGACGTCCTCGTCGACCCGTTGGATGCGATGGTCGACGGAGGGCGATACCGCGCCCTTCTCTTCGAGCATCTCGAGGGTGATGAACCCGAGGAAGTCGTCGGACTCGTGGATCACCTCGGCGTCGTCGAACTCGTCGAATCCGGCGACGTAGTCGTTCGTCGTGAACGTGTACGTCGCCTCCCGGTCGAGGGGCGCACCCTGCACGTAGACGTTCTCGACCGACCCGTCACCGAAGTGGCCGGTCCACTCGTACTGGACGCCGCCGACCTGGACGGACTGCTGTGCACCGAACGCGGACCACGGGAGCGCCGCGATCTGACTCTCGAGGATCTCTTCGACGGTGCTCCCGTCGACTTCCATGGTGACGATCGTGTTGGGGAAGGGAAGCACGTCGAGCCACGCGAGCCCCGTGATGGGGCCGGGCCCGTACACCCGATTCGATCGGATCCCGCCGGCGTTCTGCAGTGCGACGTCGACCTGCTCGACGCCGTCGGCGTGTTCCTCGGCGTACTCCATCATGAGGTCACAGATCAGATTCCCCAACTCGCTCTCCCGCGCGTAGTTGGTGTCGAATCGGGCGTCGAGGGCGACGTCGGAGGCGAAGTACTCTCGACCGTACTCCTCCTCCAGGGCGGTTCGCCAGTCGGCGACGATCGCGGCCATGCCCTCGTCGGGGTCGAGGTCCGCGGGATCGGGATCGTGTCGGTCCCAGTCCACGAGATTTCCGTCAGCATCGAGCGTGAGTTCGCCGAGGTGGTCGAACTCGTCGCCGAACTCGCTGATGAGCGTGCCCGCGTGGGTCTCGGGTTCGTCGAAGACGACCTCGGAGTGAGAGCCGACGATCGCGTCCAGATCGTCGACGGCCTCGGCGATGTCGTAGTGCGTCGAGTGATTCGCGTGCGAGGCGAGGACGACGACGTCGGCACCAGCGTCCCTGAGTGCGGCCGTCGCCTCCCGGCTCGCCTCGACCGGATCGAGCGCCCGGTAGTCGTCCGGGTAGTCGGTGATGTCGTGGAAGGCACCGACACCGCTGCCGAAGATTCCGAGCGTAATATCACCGACGTCTCGGGTAATCCACCGTTCCGTCTCCGGAACGGGTTCGTCCTCGGGGGTGAGGAGGTTGGCGACGACCCACGGGAACTCGCTTTCCGCAAACCGGTCGACGGCCACGTCGATTCCGAAGTCGAACTCGTGATTCCCGGCGCCGACCGCGAGCGGATCCATGTAGTTCAGCGCCTCGATCATGTGCGCGCCCTCGTAGGCCAGTCCCATGATCGAGGGTGCGATGTCGTCGCCGATCCCGAGGAAGACGGCGTTCTCCCGGGCCGTACGCCGTTTGTCGACGAGAGTCTGATACCGGGCGATGTCCATCGTCCCGTCGTCGGTCGGATCCCCGAAGCGTCCGTGGAAGTGCGTATCGTGGAGAACGGTTACCGTCGGGTCGGACTGGGCACTCGCAGTGGTGGTTCCCGCGACCCCGAGTCCGACTGCGATCCCACCGATCGCTCCCGAAAGAACGTTTCGCCGGCCGATCTCGTACGCGTCCGAATCGGGTCGGTCCGTGTGCTTTCCCATACACCCTTTGATGCAATTTTTCGGTAAAGTCTTTTTTGACGATTAAAGTATGGATAATGTCGACAGTGCCGGGCCGTTATCAATAGGTTCGATCGTCGAAAGTGGTGAATACGCGGCCGTGAATCGTGCCTTCTTCGCGGTCGGTCACGCGCGTCGCCGGGCAGTACGGGAATCCTCTCACTTCGTCTCCCGCTCCGTCCGTTCCCGAACCAACTCGGTGGGGCAGCGTTCGTCGGACTCGTATTCGGCGGCGATTGGTCCGGGTTTCCCGTCACCGAACGCCCGCGTCCCGGATCCCCTTCCGCGTAACTGTACGTTGTTCGACACAGCGCCGACCCGGATCGATCGTCGACGGTCCACCGTCGAGGGCCGGCCATCGCGACGCCACCGGATCGTAGTATCGACGCCCGATCGCCGTCCCGCCGGTGCTGATTAGCGGGTGGTAAATCGCTGAACCGTCCAGTCAATATAAGAGGACCGTAACGGAATCCGATACGTAGTTTCATGCCAGCCGACACCCCCCGCTACGTACACCTCGAAGAAGGCCCACCGCTCGGAGGACAGATCGTTCGGGCTATCTCGTCGATCGTCGACGAGGACCGCGACGAGCTAGCGCCGCTTCACGGGACCATCGATCCGGAGGCGCTGGAGACCGTCGTCCGTGACGAGCCCACGCAGTTCGTTTCCGTCGTCTACGAGGGGTTTCACGTGACCATCTTGAACGGGACGCGACTGGTCGTCCGGGACACGGACTCGATTTACGCGGAACTCGCCGGCGTCTCGAACGTGCTCGTGCCGACGACGGATCGAACCGACGCGTGCACCGAACTCCTGACCCCGTATCCGCCGGAGTGGGAGAACGTTCTCAGCGTCTCGTTCGACGACCCGACCGTTCATCTCGAGGGCCATCCGGCCGAAACGGGAATCGTCACCGTCGGCGGATTCACCCGCTCTACATCGCAGTCCTCGACGGCACCGGCTCGAACGTCCGGGGCACCCGACCTCCCGTCGGTCGCCTCGGTCGCGGATCCGACCGACCTGTCGGCGCTCGAATCCGCGATTGCCGATCAGCTCTCGGCGTGGGAGGGAACCCAGAACCCGACCGTCGTCTGCTTCCACTCGATCACCGAACTGTTACAGCACGTCGATTCGACGGCTGCACGACGGTTTCTCGAGGCGCTCACTCGGGAAATCAGTGCTGCCGACGCGATCGCACACTACCACGTCGACGCCGACTCCTGTCCCGGGCCCGAGCTGGACGCGCTCGAATCGATCGTCGACGTGACCGTCGAACGGGGAGCGACCGACCTCCGAGTCCGAGAGCCCTAGGTATCGTCACCCGACGGGCCCGACGATCAGGCTCGCAGTTCGCGCAGTTTCTCGCGACCGGGTGCGATCAGTTCGTCGAGAGACGCCGCCAGCGTGCTCTTCGCGTCGGCGGGGTGGAGGTCGCCGGATTCGAGGTCCGCGGCGAGGGCCTCGTAGGATTCGTAGGTGAGGTCGCCGCCGTACTTCTCGGGTCGCTCGACGGTGATCTCCTCGAACCGCGGGAACACGTGGTACTCGAACAGTTCGAGCACGGGGTTCTCGAGGTCGCCTTCAGGGTCGCGCGTCGGCGGACAGAACGCCGAGTTGACCTTCTCCTCGAGTTCCGCGGTGGAATCTTCCATCGAGATTGTCACGCCCTCGCTCGAGGACATCTTCCCCTCGCCGGTGGTGAGGTCGGCGACGATCGGTGTGTGGATGGCGGGCCGAACCTCGTAGTCGAGTTCGGGAAGCTTCTCGCGGGCGAGCATGTGGACCTTCCGCTGGTCCAGGCCGCCGACCGCGAGGTCGAGGTCGAGGTACTCGATGTCAAGCGCCTGCATCAGCGGGTAGACGAGGTGGCTCACCTTGGCCGTCTCGTCGCCCTGAATCTCGGCCATCGCACGCTGGGCGCGGTTCATCGTCGTCGAGAGTTCGAGTTCGTGAAGATCGAGAGTGTACTCCTCGTCGAGCTGGAACTCGGAGCCGTAGACGAACTCCGACCTCTCCTCGTCGAGGCCGTAGGCGACGAACTGGGCTTTCATCTGCTCGGCGGTGTCACGGATCTCCTCGAACGTCCCTTTCCCGTTGAGGTAGGCGTGGACGTCCGCGAGCAGGACGACGACGTCCATGCCGGCCTCCTGAAGGTCGATGAGTTTGTTCGCCGTCAGCAGGTGGCCGAGATGGAGCACGCCGGAGGGCTCGTAGCCGACGTAGACGCGCTTGCCCGCCGGATCCGCGGCGAGATCGCGAACCTCCTCGTCGGTGACGACCTCCTCGGCGTTTCGCGTGATCAGGTCGTAGGTGTCCATGTGTGGACAAAAGCCGGAGGAGGGATTTATACCTCCTGAATGCCCGCTCGTCGGGCGGCGACGAGGGGACGTCACGTCGCGTGACGAACGGTGGTGGTCCCGTCTTGGGAGACGTGAATCCGGTATCCCCGGTAGGTGAACTCCAGTTCCGCGTCGGCCGCTGCTGGCGGCGGCGACGAGAAGAGGGCGGCGATCAGCCCGCCGATACAGTCGTAGATCGGTTCGATGTCCGCTGGATCGGCGTCTTCGATATCGGCGACGAGTCGTTGACGATCGATCGAAACGACGAGCGGGCCACGGTGTCGAGGAGAAATGGTTGTATTTTTGGTGACGGAGAAGTACCCCACGTGGTATGGCAACCCATGCACCGCAGAACGGTGGCGACGCTGGTGCCGAACTCCCCGACGTCGTCCCGTTTACGCTGCCCCATCTAACGCGGTTGAGTTGGGAACTGGGATCGCGTGTCGTGGGGGACGACGAGTCGACACTTCACAGCGAGTGGGAGCGGACGGGATCGTCGTGGCTGCTGTCGATCTTCCGTGTGACAGATAATACCGTCATCCTGAAGGTCCGTACACCTGTCGGACGGGAACGGTTCTACGGCGCTGCTCGATCGGACCTGCAGACGGCCCGCCCACGACTCGAGGATTCCCCGTACTGGCACCGTCTCGAGTAACCTACCCCGCCTACTCCTCGAAGACGATATGTGAACAGTTGTCCGCGTCGTACCCAGCGATACGAATTCGAGGCCGCGCGATCGCTGGCGGGCCATCGGATCCCCCGGGACACCGAGAGCCTTCAGACACCGTTTCGAATCCGGTCTTCCGCGTTCTCGAGGGCACGCTCTCGATCGAATCCCTCGACGATTCCCCGCAGTTCGTCCTCGTCGGCAGCCGCCAGATCCCGCGCGTGTGCGGTCATGTTCGGCACCGCGCGAATGATGTTGTCGACGATCGGTACGTCTGCGACCTGCGGCGATCGCGAGAGGGGATTGAGATCGATCACGATCTCGGTCTTGTTCATCTCGTCTAACGCCTCCGCCCGATCGCCGTCCTCCAGCGGGACGAGGACGACGTCGGCCGCGTAGATCCCGTCGGCGTCGACTTTCGCGCGCTGGTGGTCGAGGTTCGGGATCCGGGCGTCGGCCTCCAGCCCCTTGACCGCCTCGGCACCGTGCTCGCGAAGGTGGTCGGCGATCGCCGCGATCCGTTCGGGCGTCCGGTTGAACAGGTTCACCTCGAGGTCGGCCCCGGTCACCTCGGCGAGGGCGACCATCTCGCCGGGGACGAGCGCCGCCACGTTGCCGTTGATCGAGAGGACCGGCCGATCGGCGAGCAGCAGGTGCGCGGCGGCCACGCGTTCGGCCTCGTCCGCGCTGGGAATCGTCTCCTCGCCGAGCAGGTAGTCGAAGGCGCTCCCGCGGCCTTCGGCGTGCATTCCCTGGAGGTGGGTGATCCCCTTCTCGACGCCCTCCTCGATCCGGTGGCGAGTGAGGAGATCCTGGTATCTGGGGTGGTCCTCCGGGATCTCTTCCTCGTCCTCGACCTCTGCAGAGACGGTCTCGTAATCGGTCACGGTCGTTCACTGGAGGTAGTCGATAAAAAACGGCCCGGTCGCTCGTCGAACGCGTCGGCGCCGCGAGCGAGTGTCGAAAACGGAACGGGTGAAAACGAGAGTCGTCGGAATCGATTCGCGCCGTCGCGGTCAGGCGATCACTCGGTGAACGTGATCCAGCCCTCGGGCGCGTGGGCCTTCACGTTGTTCATCGCCTCGCGCGCCTCCGTTCTGGCCTCGTAGGTCTGGGTGCTCTCGGCCATCGAGGTGCCGTACTCGTCGACCAGCCGCCACACCCAGCCGTCCTCGTCCTCCGCGCTGTGGAGTTCGAAGGAGACGCTGTCGATCTCGAGGATGCTCGCTTTCTCGATCAGCGAGCGGACGTCCTCGATCGCCTCGCGGGCGGCCTCGTTCGAGACGTGGCTCTCGTTGCCGGTCGCGACGGTCCGGCCGTCCTCGTCGAGCAGCCGCCAGCGCCACTCGTCGTCCTCGTCCGCGACCAGTTCGAACGAGGCGACGTCGAAGTCGACGCGGCCGGCGATCGGCGCGAGATCGCGGACGGTCTCGATGTCGGACATGACCGCCTCCTTGTTCGACGCCGTGCCGACGCCGCTCGCGATGACCTCGCGGTCCCGATCGACCAGGTCCCACGTCCAGCCCTCGCTGCTGTCGAGGCGGATCGCGGCCTCTTCGATCGCGAAGATCGGGGCCTCGTCGGCGTGGGCCGTGAGTTCTTCCACGGCCGCGAGTGCGGCGTCGCGGTCGGCGTAGGAGCCGTCCGCGTCGGCGATTTCCTCGCGGTCCCGATCGAGGAGCCGGAACCGCCACTCGTTGCTGCCGTAGAGCTGGACGGCGACGTCACCGACCGTGTAGGCCTGGGCGGACGCGGCCGCCTCGCGGATCGAGTCGATACTGTCGACCAGTTCGTCGCGAGTCGGATGCTCCTCGCCTTCGACGGCGACGGTCTCGCCCGACGGAAGGACGAACCGCCAGTGCCAATCGTCGTCCGCGTACGGCTGGAAGATGGCCCGATCCATCGTTCGAACGTTCGAGTCGAGGTGTTCGAGCAGCCGGTTCATCGCCTCGCGTGCGTCATCGCGAGTCGGGTGGGTCGACGGATCCTCGGCGACGAGTTTGCCGCCCTCGTCGATCAGCCGCCAGCCCCACTCGTCGTCCTCGTTGACGAACAGTTCGAACGCCGCGGTCTCGATCTCGAGCAGTTCCGCGTCGGGAGCCTGCTCTTTCAGCGTCATCATCGCCTCCGCGGCCTCGCTCCGGGAGGTGTGTTCCTCGCCGCTGTCGGCGAGCACGTTGCCGTCCTCGTCGATCAGCCGCCAGCGCCACTCGCCGTCGTCGGCCTCGTACACCTGGAACGCCGCGTTCTCGAACTCGATGAGGTCCGCCTCGTTGGCCTGTTCGCGGACCCGATCGATCGCGTCCTCCGCCGCCTCGGGACTGCCGCAAGGCTCCCTGCTCCCGGCGATGATCTCGCGATCGCTGGTGACGAGTCGCCACTGCCACTCGGTCGTGTCCTCGCCGTCGGCCGCGGCCGTTCCGCCGTCGGTGACCACCGACTGGTCGTTCGCGCTCATCGACAGGTCGTCGTCCTCGTCGAACGTCAGCTTCTGGGCCGCGGGGAACACCTCGTACTCCGCAGTTTCGATCTCGGCGACGTCCGCGTCGCGGGCGTTCGTCTGGAGGGCCTCGGCGCGTCGCTCCGAGTCGTCGTGATCGGCCACCCCCTCGGGAGACTGGGCGACGACGTGTTCGTTCTCGTCGACCAGCCGCCAGTGCCACTCGTCGCGGGACTGGTAGTGCTCGTAGGTCGGTTCGCCGGCGACGGTGATCGCAGCCGATCCGAGTTCCGGGAGCAGCGCCTCGGCGGCCTCCTCCGCGCCGCGTCGCGAGCCGAACGCGTCGGTACAGGTCGCGACGACGTCGTCCGCGTCGTCGACGATCCGCCACGTCCAGTCGTCCCCTCGCTCGTGGAGTTCGACGCCGACGTGCTCGATGTCGAGCAGCCGCGCCTGATCGTACCGCTCGGCGAACGTCCGGGCGGCTTCTTCGGCGCGTTCCTGCGTGTGGTAGCCGTCCTCGCCCGCGGCCAGCGGGTTTCGCTCGTCGTCGACGAGTTTCCAGAACCACTGGTCGCGCTCCTCGGTGTAGGTGAAGGCAGCGTCGTCGATCTCGATGACGTCGGCCTTCGGGCCCCGGTCCTTCAGAAAGCTCACCGAGTTCTCGGCCGCGTCTCGCTGGTCGAACTCGCCTGCACAGGTGCCGACGATGCTGCCGTCGTCGCGGGCGAGCGCCCACTGCCAGGTGCCGTCGCGGCCCTCGTAGAGGCGGAACGCCGAGGTCGTCAGCTCCATCAGACCGGCGGAACTGATCTGGGACTTGACGCGTTCGATCCCCTCCCGCGCGTCGGGGCGGGTGACGGCGCTGCTCTCGGTTCCCGCGAGCGCCTCGAGGTGAAGGACGTTCCACGTCCAGTCACCGTTCTCGTCCCGGAAGACCGCGAACTGGGCTCCTTCGAGCGCGTCGCCGGTCAGGATCGGCGGGTCTTCGGTCGTGCCTTCCTCTTCGACGAACATCCCTTTCCGCCCCGTGAGGATCGGAACGAGTGCCGTCACGCCCGCGATGATCCCGATACCGATCGTGTATACCGTGATCACCTCGACGCTGTAGTCGGCCCCGAGTTCCCGCCAGTTGTACGGATAGGCGTATCCGAAGAAGACGACGCCTCCCAGGGCGACAGCCAGTCCCAGCGCCCCTGCCTGAATACCGCGTCGCCGGACCGGCAACATGAGTACGATCCCGAACAGACAGAACGCGAGTCCCGTCGCGGCCGTCACGCCGGATATCCTGATCAGAGTATAGGAGTCGGCGTTCCCCGCGTAGCCGAGGACGAACGTGAACACGCCCGCGGCACCGATGACGTAGCCGAGAATGAACAGCCAGTAGCCGTATACGTCCTTCTTTGAGTCGGGTTCGCCGACGTATCGTTCGTACAACCGAAACAGGTCTTGATGAAGGTCAGTCTTGAAGGACATTTCCAAAGCTTGCCACGATAACTGGAACGGAATATAATAAAGTTTCGGCAATCGTTTCCATTCCTGTCATATAATTCATCTGGGAAACGACGCGAGGCTTCGATTCAGTGAATGTGACAGTCCAGCGTGAGCGACGGTCGAAAGAACCGAAGTCTGCCGAGAAAAACCGAATTTCGAGCGGCGAAGACGACACCCGAGTGGTCCAGCGACCGACGGGTCATCGATCACAGACTGTCACGCGAGGTGTGACGACGCAGTCACAGTCGCGACGTGACGGGCCCATATTCAGTCTGATAGGAGAGGCGTATCTACTCACTTGATGACAGCACCGGCGGGATGGGTCGCACAGACCGCCGGTTCGTAGCCGGCGTCGGACAGCCCCGTACCGAGTGCGAACACCGTCTCGCCGAGCATCGCCATCGACGCCTGGCCGTCGACCGCCGCGACGTCCCTGATCGATCCGACGACGTCCTCGGTGAGCAGGTCCGCTTCGCGGGCGAAGGTCCGGGACGCGTACATGAACGACAGGAGCGTCGGTTCCTCGACGACGCGGGAGAGCGCCTCCTTGCCGGCGGCCGTCAACTGGTCCGTGTCGCCGGAGAGCACCTCCGCCGTCGACAACTGGCCGAACGTAACGTATTCGACACGTGCGCGGGCGGGGATCGCGTCGAGTTTGTTGTCCTGCGGGCCGCCGGGTTCGAGCCGAATTGGTACGCCGCCGTGGGCCTGTGCGACCACGTCGCCGAGACCGGTGCCGGCCTGGACCTCCGCGCCATGAGCGATCGTCACCAGTTCGTTTCGCGAGAGTTTCCGCTCGAAGACGTGGTTCGCTGCGAGTGCCGTCCCGAGCGCCATCGCCCCGGAGACGCCGAATCCAGCACCGATCGGCAGGTCCGACTCGGCTTCGACGTGGGCCGGTGCATCGAGGGCCTTGAGCACCGTCGTCACCGGTTCGACGTCGATCGGTTCGCCGTCCAGTACGACTGTCGGGTCCGATTCCGTGGCGGGTTCGACGGTGACCTCGACCCCGTCCGTGAGCGTCAGTCCCGCTCCACGGGAGCCAGCCTTCGTCGGATCCTCGGCCGGATGCGCACTGAAAAAGCCCGTGATGTGCCCCGGAACGAACGCCGTCGCCTCCTCGCGCATTAGCCTCCGTTTTCGTCTCGGCCGATATAATCCTATAGGTTCGCCGCTCCGGTCTCGCTCTGGCACACACAGGGTCGTTACTTTTCCCTCCTGAAATCCCAGTTGGAGTCGATGGACGGACAGGACACGTTTACGGTCGTGACCGCGTCGACACCGGCGATGCGAGACGAACGTCCGGGTCGATCGCCCGATCGATCGATCGCCGGCGGAGTCTGACAGGATGGCGACCCGGTCCGAGAGCGGCGGCTTCGGCGCGTTCTTCAGGCGGTACACGAAGACCTGGATGCACGCCGTCGCGACGGCCGGGCTCACCGCGTTCGGGACGCTCACCATCGTCCACCGGGGATTCGTCGTCCTGGCGATCGCCAGTTACGTCGTGCCGCCGATCGTGCTCTATCTCTCGCGGACGCGCGGCCCCGAGGCCCCGACCGCGACGGGCGGTGACGAATCTCGATCGCCGACCGAGGCCGCACTGGCCGATCAGACCGATTTCGGGACGGATTCCGGCGCGAGCGAGCGAGTCGATCCTCCGGCGGCGACGCCCCCGGACGCCGCTTCCACCGACGGACGGGACCCCAAGCCGACGGCCGACGGTGAGGCGATCGACCGGGAGTCCGGGATCGAGGGCGTACCTGAAACGGACGACGGAGGGCCCGAACCTGACGAATTGGGACCCGAGACCGGTGAGGAGGAACTCGAAGTCGGCGGGCAGAAGCCCGGGATCGGCGAACAGGAGGACGAAAGCGAAGCGGACCTGCACTGGACGCCCGTCGACGTGCCGACGGACGCGACACTCGCCGACGTCGCGATCGCTGACGGCGGCGCGGTCGCCGTCGGGGACGGTGGCGCGGTGCTCGTGGCCGCCGGCGACGACTGGGATCCCGCTCTCGAGGACGGCCCGGGTGCGCAGGGACAGGACCTTCGAGCGGTCGACGCGACGGCCGACGGCGACGTCGCCTGGGTCGCCGGCGACGGTGGCGCCGTTGGACGAGTCGAGATTACGACGGGGCGACACGCGGACCACTCCGCCCCGGCCGATCGAACGGACAACCTGACCGGACTGGCCGTCGCGGGCGCGACCGGCGACGAGACGATCCTCCTCGCGAACGGTTCGGGAGAAGTGATCCGGGGCCGCTACCGGGACGGCGACCTCGCGTGGGACGGCCCCAAGACGCCGGGGAGTGGCTCCAGCCTGAGCGGCGTCGATTTGCTCGACGACGCGATCGGCTACTGCTGCGACACGAACGACGGCGTCTTCCGGACCGACGACGGCGGGCAGACGTACGACGCGATCGGGGTCGACGGGACCGACGGGACGCTCACCGACGTCGCGGCGGGCGAGGGAGGAGCGTGCCACGTCAGCACGGACGCGGGCGTCGTCCACCGGTACGACGGGAGTACGTGGACGCCCGATCGGATCACCGACGGTGCGCTGTCGGCGCTCGCCCGCCACGGCGATCGACTCGTCGCGACCGACGACGAGGGTGCAGTCTACGATCGGGCCGATCCGACCGCTGACTGGGAGCGGGTCTTCACGGGCGCGAGCGGGCCGCTCCACGGCGTCGCGATCGGCCCCGATCGATCGATCGCCGTCGGTGCCGAGGGGACCGTGGTCGAGCGGCGGTGAGCGGCGGACCGGCGTCGGCGCGATCCGCCGACTGCCGGTTACCGGTACGATCCCCGTCCGGCCTCGAGTTCACCGTTCGCAGTGATCCAGTCCGCTTGCGGGCCGACGAGGTTCGCGTCGACCTCGTCTGCGTACCAGTTTCCGCTCCAGCCGCCGACCCACCAAGAGTTCTCGCCGCCGTGGGAGACTCGTATCGAGACCTCGGTGGCCGGATCGGCGTCGTACTCGGCGTAAACGAGTCCCGCGTACTCGTAGCAGCGTTCCGCCCCGTCGGGACACGTCGTCTCGGTGACGTCGACGCGCGGCTCGAGCATCGGCTCCGTACCGACGGGATCGCGAGTCTCGATCGAGTCGTCGCTCTCGATCCGGAGCGTCAGTTCGTAGGACTGGCGGTCCCGCACGAACGTGTCGGGATCGTCCGGGTCGTACTCGTCGGCCGCGATCCGTTCCGTCCGACCCACGTCGCCGTCTTCGACGACCCGGTAGTATTCGGGCTCGACGACGAACTCGTCGACGCTGATCTCGAGCATCGGTCCGCGATCGGTCTCGACGATCCGGGTCGAGAACGCCTCCGGGTGTGCGTAGTAGTCGCCGTCGTCGATCGCGCCACTGACGGTCACCCCGCCGTCCTGAACCGGTACCGGGACGAGGACCGTCGCGTTCGAAAGCGTCCCGTTCGTCTCCATCCGGACGTCGTAGTTGTACTCGCTCGAATAACTGTCCTCGTAAAACATCTCGCCGAGTACGAAGAGCCCGCCGGCCAGGAGCGCGACGACGAGCGCCACGGTCAGGAGTGCGATTCCGAGTGTGCGTCGGTGTGTCATGCGTGCCTCGAGCCGCGTCTCGCCGGGAGTCGACGACGGGACCGACGGCCGGTATCGACTACGGCCGGAGAACGTGTCTCCTCGTCCGATCGGAATCTACGCCCCGTGAGCGGACCGGTTACGGGCTCAGCCGCTGCCGGTCTCGCGGGAAGAGAACGGCCTCGCGGATGTTCTCCAGGCCGAGGATCGTCATGATGAGCCGTTCGCCGCCGAGGCCGAAGCCGGCGTGGGGCGGCATCCCGTACTTGAACATCTTCGTGTAGTACTCGAACTGGTCGGGATCGAGGCCCTGCTGTTCGAAGCCCTCGATCAGGTGCTCGTGGCGGTGTTCGCGCTGGCCGCCCGAGACCAGTTCCATGCGCGGGTGCATCAGGTCGAAGCCGGTCGAGAGCTGCTCGTCGTCGTCGTGATCCTTGATGTAGAACGGCTTGATCTCGCTGGGCCAGTCGGTGATGAAGTAGTGGCCGCCGACGTCCTGCCCGAGCGCCTTCTCGGCTTCCGTCGAGAGGTCGTCGCCCCAGACGAGTTGCTCGTCGAGTTCGCCCGTCGCGTTGATGCGCTCGATCGCCTCCTCGTAGCTGATGCGGGGGAAGTCACCCTCGGGAACCGCGAACTCGTCTTCGAGGCCGAGCGCCTCGAGTTCCTCGCTGCAGTTCTCGGTCACCGCCTCGTAGGCGGCTTTGACGATTCCCTCGGCGACGTCCATCGCGTCGCCGGCGTCACAGAACGCCCCCTCGAAGTCGATCGAGGTCGCCTCGTTCAGGTGCCGGGGCGTGTTGTGCTCTTCCGCGCGGAAGATCGGACCGATCTCGAAGACGCGCTCGATGTTCGACCCCGCGATGAGCTGCTTGAACAGCTGCGGCGACTGGTTCATGAAGGCCTCCTCGCCGAAGTACGTGATCGGGAATAGCTCGGTGCCGCCCTCGGTCCCCGTGGCGACGATCTTGGGCGTGTTGATCTCCGTACAGCGGAACTCGCGGAACTGCTCGCGGACCGCACGCAGGATCTCAGATCGGACCTCGAAGACCGCCTGCACGTCGTCCTTGCGCAGGTCGAGCGTCCGGTTGTCGAGTCGCGTCGAGAGGTCGGCGTCGACTTTCCCCGAGGGATCGAGCGGCAGTTCGGGGTCCGCGGGCGCGACGACCTCGACGGCGTCGGGCGTGATCTCGACGCCCGTCGGCGCGCGGGGCTCCTCCTCGACCACACCGGAGACCTTCACGACGCTCTCGCGAGAGACGTCCAGCCCGGTCTCGACGAGGGCGTCGTCCATCTCGTCTTTCTCGAACTTGATCTGGATCTTGCCCGTGGTGTCCCGGAGGATCAGGAAGGCGATCCCGCCGAGGTCTCGAATCTCGTGGACCCAGCCGGCGACCGTCACGTCGTCGCCCGGCTCGGCGTCGGCAGTATACGTTCTGTCCTGCATACCACTCGATTTCCGTCGCCGGAACTTAAGCGCAATCGTTCGCGTCCGAAAAGGGAACGGTGGGAATGGGAGTTCCGACGTCGTCGGCGGCTGGCAGGACGAAGCGCTCGAGCGAATCGACCACCCGGAAGTGGCGGTGAAGATTCTTCCGGCGGAAGGGCGCGAACGCGCACGTGGGTGCGGGGAATCTGAGTATCATGAACCAGATGGTCTTCGACTGGTTCGACGACGTACTATAGCGACGGTGCCGACGGTCTCACCAACGACGCTCACACGAATGGTGCGAACGAAGGAAGTCACCGCGACGATTCACACACCGGGCCTGGTCTCGATACTACTTTCGAATCATCGACTACACTGCCGTTATTTGCACAACAGGACGATCAGAACAACTCGTCCAGCGTCCGATCGCCGTCTCCGTCCTCGTTCAGCACGGCCGGATCGGCAGGGGCAGCGTCAGCGTAGAACGTCTCCTCGCGGAGTTCCGCGATCGACGTTTCTACCGGCGGGTCGTCTCGGTCCGGTTCGTCGTACTCGAGCGCCTCGCCGACCGCTTCCGGAAGGGGTGGACGCGGGGCGTCTTCGTGGCGCTGGACCGTCTCCGTCTTGTGGGTCGCGTCGTGGGCCGCGCGCATAATCGGCTGGCCCCGCAGGTAGTTGTACTCCTCGAGCAGTTCGACGCCGAACGCCGTGAGGCTCCAGAAGTCGGCGGGGACGTCCCGCCGGTCGGCGTTGGGTTCGTGGCGGTATTTCGCGACGATTTCGTGGTCGGCCAGGTCGGCCAGTTGTTCGCTGATCGTCGATCGACTCTTCGGGACGTAGTAGTCGAACTCGGTGACCGAGACGAGGTGTCGCGGGTGGCCGAGGATCACCTGCAGGAGGTTGTGCCGCGTCTCCTGGGAGAGATACCGCTGGACGGTCCGCTGGGTCTCGTACGGCGCCCCGTCCTCTACGTCGAAGACGCGATCGATGGAGGGACCCCGTCCGGACGTCGCCCGATCGCCGGGGGCGTGCGGATAGCTCATCTCGCTCGAAACTACCGCAGCCAGCCCGGTAAGTGTTTCGGGGGAACCGTGACGGTTATTCTCGAAATAGCCGACGTATTGGAAACGTTCATTAGGTGACGACGGCTGGAAAATAATAGAGATGTCCCCTGGCGACGATCGGCGGTGCGTACACGCTGCGCTCCAGCGAGCGCTCGCGGACGTACAGCTTCCCAGTGAGGATTATACGGCCATTCGGACGTGGGTGAACGAGGAACTCCCACAGCTGCAGGCCGCCGGCTACACGGCCTACGTCGTCTTCGGAAGCTATCGCGGGAGCTACCACCGGTCCCTGCGGATCTCCCAGTACGAACTCGCCAAACCGACGACCGCCACCGCCGTCGTTCTCGGGGACACCCCGCCGCTCGGGCTCACCATCGGTCGCGGCCGGACCGATCCGCTCGAGTTCGAGATCAAGTTCCACCTGTTGACCGAGTTCGCCGATCGGAACGTCGCGATCTACGAGAAGGATTCCGGCGGCGAAGCCGTCGAACTCGGCTTGCTCCGTCACGACCACTGTTTCAGACGGACCGTGGTCCTGCCGCGGGATTACTACGGGCTCGGGCGCCGGCGCTTCGAGACGAAAGACGACGTATTCGAGATCGCTCGCCACGTCGCGTTCGCGGACGACCTCGACGACGGCCAGCGGAAAGCGGAGCTCCGGGGCCTGATCGCCACCGCGCGGGACGACGGCATCGACGTGACCGAACACGAACTGACGGCGTTTCTCGAGGACGAACTCGCGTCCAGAGACGATGAACCGTCCTACAGCTGGGTCCACCTCGCACTGTTTCGCCGGTTCGAGGAAGACGGTCGCTGTCGCACCTGGCACACCGAACCGGATCTCCGGGCGGCAGTCGACGACGTCGCTCTCGGGGCGTCGCCCCGGTGGGAACTCGAGGCCGACGACCTCGACTAGCGTTCCTGCACCGTCATCGGGATCTCGTCTTTCGGCCGGGCAGTAATGGTCGCCATCAGGTCGAGATCCGTCCCGGGGACGAGTTCGAGGTGGTACTGCTGGTAGATCGTCGCGAGGATGAGCCGTGCCTCGAGCATCGCGAAGCGATCGCCGATGCACCGTCGCGGTCCCGCCCCGAACGGGAAATACGCCAGCTTCGGGAGGTCGGACTCCATCTCGTCGGTCCACCGCTCCGGGCGGAAGGCCAGCGGATCGTCGTACCACCGGGGATCGCGGTGGACGACCCACTGGTGCATCCGGATGGTCGCACCCGCCGGGATCTCGTAGCCGCCGATGATATCGGGTTTGACCGGTTCGCGGACGATCCCCGGAACCGGCGGGTAGAGGCGCATCGACTCTTTGACTACCTGCTCCGTGTACGAGAGATCGGAGAGGTCCGCCATCGTCGGCGTCTCGCCCCCTAGCTCCGTCTCGAGTTCGTCGACGAGTCGCCGCTCGACGGCGGGGTTCGTCGCGAGGAGATACGCCGTAAACGTCAGCGAGAGCGCCGTCGTCTCGTGGCCGGCGAGCAACAGGGTCACGACCTCGTCGCGGATCTGCTCGTCCGAAAGGCGGTTCCCGTTCTCGTCGGTCACCTCGAGGAGTTTCGAGATGACGTCCCGGTCGGTCGGGTCCGCTTTCCGCTCCTCGATCAGCCGGTAGACGATGGCGTCGAGGTCTTTTCGCGCACGCTGGATACGCCGTCGGGAGGGCGTGGGAACGTTCGGGGGAAGGACCAGATGCGAGAGGCTCTCGGACGCCAGCATGAACTCCTCGAGGGCCGAGCCCACGGTGTCGACGGAATCGTCGATGTCGACGCCGAACAGCGCCCGGGCGACGATCTTCAGCGTCACCTCCATCATGTCCTCGTGGAACAGCCGGGTCTGGCCGTCCGCCCAGCCCTCGAGGGCCTCCTCGATGAACTCGGTCATCATCGAGGCGTACTCCTCGATCCGGCCGGGATTGAACGCGGGCTGGATGAGGTGACGGTTGCGCCGCCAGACCGCCCCCTCGCTGTTCAGGATGCCGTCGCCGGTGACGGGGCCGAGGACGTTCTGGAACCGGGCCCCCTTGACGTAGTTCTGGTTGTTCTGGACGAGTACCTGCTCGATGTAGTCGGGATGGTTGAGCTGGAACACCGGCCCACCGGGGTCCTCCCAGTGGGCGATGTCACCGTACTCGCGGGCCGTTCGCGTCATGAAGCCGTACGGGTCACGGAGGAAGGCGAGTTGATTGCCGAAGAACGGCAGTCCGTCGGGACCCGGCGGTCGATCGTCGGCGATAGCGGGGGTATCGCTGCTCATTTTGCAGTCGACCCGAGGGGCGCGAGACACCTATGCCTGAAGCCGAGCACGCTCGGGGTTCTTAAGTATCGGTCGACACGGTCTCCGTATGGACGCGCACAGACCGATTGCACGCGGTGGGGCCCGCCGTTTGACCCGCGGAGGGCCGCGATGAGGGCCGCGACGGTCACACTGTCGTGGGACGACGACCGCGGCAACCCGATCGCCGACATCTTCGGTGGGAGCGACGCGGTGACGATCGACGCGATCCGGTACGTACATCCCGTCCACGGGGAGCGCTACGTCGAACTACTCGAACTCCGCGGCGACCTCGAACGCGCGCGAACGCTGCTCGAAGCGTCCTCGGAGACCATCGAACACGACGTCGCCGGCGAGGACGATCGGGGCGTCGCCTACGTGCAGTGTCGCACCGTCGGACTCGTCGGCGATTTCCTGTCGATCCTCTGGCGACGCGAGATAGTCGTCGACTGGCCCCTGAAGTACGTCGAGGGCGGGAGTAACCGCGGGCTCGAACTCACGGTCATCGGCTCGAGTCGAGCGATCCAGCGTGCGGTCGCGGACCTCCCCGAGGGGGTCGACCTCGACCTCCGGCGACTCGGCAGCTACGATCCGGACGTCGACCGGACCACGCCCGACCTGACCGAGCGCCAGCGGGAACTCTTCGAGGTGGCCATCCGCGAGGGGTACTACGAGGTGCCGCGGGAGACGACCCAGCGCGAACTCGCCGAGACGCTCGATCTCGCGACGGGGACCGTCGGCGAACACCTGCGGCGAATCGAAGCGAGACTGGCCACGGCGTACGCCACGTCACTGGAGTAGTCGAACAGCGGCGACGCCGCGCCGCGGCTATCGGACGGTGTCATCCGGGCTTTTCACCGAGCAGCCACAATCGACTCGCATGGACGACCTCGAGCGACTCGCCGACGCGATCGGCAACGGAGCGACCGCGGTCGCTCTCACCGGAGCCGGCATCTCCGCCCCCTCAGGCGTCCCGACGTTCCGCGGCGACGACGGCGTCTGGGAGCGCTTCGACGAGGGGCAGTTCACCTACGGTCGGTTCCGGTCCGACCCCGCGGGCTTCTGGGCCGATCGACTCGACCTGCAGCGAGAACTGTTCGGCGACGAATTCGCACCCAACGCGGCCCACGAGGCCCTCGCGGCACTGGGGCGGGACGGCCACCTCGACGCGATCCTCACGCAGAACACGGACGGCCTCCACGGGGACGCGGCCGCGTCCGTCGCCGACCGCTCCGCAGACGAGTCCGGCGGCGACGACCTGCCGCTCCTCGAACTCCACGGCAACGCCCGACGCGTTCGCTGTGCCGACTGCGGAACCCGGACCGCCGCGGAGCCGATCTTCGATCGCGCCGCGGACGGCGAACTCCCGCCGACGTGCGACTGCGGCGGGATCTACAGGCCCGACGTCGTGCTCTTCGGCGAGCAACTCCCCGGCGCAGTTATCCAGCGCGCCCGATCGCTCGCCCGCGAAAGCGACGTCTTCCTCGCGATCGGCTCGTCGCTCGTCGTCGAACCCGCCGCGTCGCTCCCACGACTGGCCGCCGCGTCCGGTGCGACCGTCGGGATCGTCACCCTCGATCGGACGCCGTGCGACGGCGTCGCCGACGTGATCTGTCGGGACGACGTCGTCGAGGTACTGCCGGATATCCGAGCGCTCGTCGAGGGACCGTAACGCTCGTCACGGAACAGTAGCCGTTCGACGACGGTTCGCGGACCGGGACGACGAGACGAACGCGCGAACGCCGGATCGGCCGTCTCAGTTCTTCCGATCGGGCGACGGGAGGAGTTCGCGGAGGAGGAGTTCCTCACAGATCGCCGGCGGCATCGGTCTGCCGACCGACTCGCTCGAGTCGATCGAGTGGCCCGTCTCGACGAAGTGCTCGAGCGCCAGTTTCGATCGCTCCCGTTCCGTCGTGCCCTCCTCGACAGCCGCGAACCAGTCGCAGTCGTGGCAGAATTTCATTGGGTGTCCGTCCGCTGGTGGGCCGGGCCGATCGTTCCGTCGCCGTCGCCGTCGACGCTGCCCCGGGTCGGGTCGTCGGTTGCGATCCCGCGATCAGGATGGTTGCCAGCGGTGATCGGTCCGAAGGAATCATCCAGCGCCGTCGGATCGGGACTGTGCTCCAGCGGTGGCACCTTCGTCGGATCGACGCCGTCTCTGGCCGCACCCTCGCGGGCAATTCCGGACGATCCCGGTTCACCGCGTTCAGGTCGTGCGGGTGACTGCGTTGCCATCATCCGTCCGAAGTCACCGCACTGAATAAGAATGACGAACCGAGTTCGGACGGGCCCACCAGCGGTAGCAACCCACGGCCAGGGACGCGGCGATCGTCCCGATCTCGTCGCCTCTCTGCTCTCGTCGCCCCCATATCCGATCAGGGTCAGTCCGAGACGACGTGCTCCTCGATCAGTCGGGCCTGTCCGCGACGCAGTCGCTCACTGACGGCCTGGTCCGAAATCCCGAGGGCGTCGGCGATTGCCGACAGTTCAGTCTCGCGTGGGACCTCGAAGAAGCCGTGCTCGTGGGCGATCCGGAGCGCTTCCCGCTGGGAGTCCGTCAGCGTCGCCCGTTCGTCACCGTCGTGACGATCGGGGCGCGGGCCGTCGGCGAGACGGCGGAGTTCGACGGTCACGCCTTCGGCTTTCAGAAACGCGTGGTAGCTGCTGAAGGTGTCCCGATCGGGAAACCGCATCTCGATCTCCCACCGGCCGTTCCTGGCGCGACCGGCGAGCAGTTCGCCGCCGGCGGCGACCCACTGTCGGTACGCGTCGACGACGCCCGAGTCGCTGCGGCGGATCCGGTAGAGGAACCACTCGTCCCCCTCGTCGATCCGTTCGAACTCGTCGATCGTTCCGTCACCGTCCAGCGTCGGATCGAGGCGCTCGGGGTCGTCGCAGCGAAACCAGCAGACCGCGAGCGGCCGGTCGGGATCGAGGGCGTACTGGTCCTCGAGTTCTACCTCGAGCGACGGTATCGCCGACAGCGTGGGTCCGAGAACGAAGTCGGGAGCGACCGCCTCGAACTCCGCGAGGAGACTCATACGACAGTAATTAGCGATGGAGACGCAAAACAGTTTAGGCCGTTGATATTTTTGAGATCGAGAACGGAGTGAGACTAACGGGAGGCGTCGTTGGCAGCCTCGACCGTCCGGCGGACGGCCTCGACGCCCTCGTCGTGGGCGAGGTCACCGACGACGACGACGTCGGCGTGCTCGGCCATCGCGTACGACGAGTCGTAATCGTGGACGCCGCCGCCGTAGAACAGCGTCGCGTCGTCGACGGCCTCGCCCGCCGCCGCGACCACGTCCACGTCACCGTACATCCCCGAGTACTCGACGTAGACGATCTCCTGGCCGAACATCCGTTCGGCGACCGTCGCGTAGGCCGCGACGTCGTCCGCCGCGAGGTCGCAGTTTGCTTCCGTCAGTTCCGCGACGTCGGCCTCGGGGTTCATGACGATGTAGGCCTCGAGCGTCGTCCGCTCCCAGTCGAGGTCGTCGTCGAGACGGACCCACTCCTTGTGCGCCTCGGTGATCCAGAACGGGGAGCCGGCGTTGAACACCGTCGGAACGAGGTACCCCTCGAGGGCGTCGTTGTCGACGACGACGCTCGGGTTCGAGGGTTCCTGGTACAGCGGGACGTCGTGTTCCGCGCAGGCCTCGATGACGGCGGTCATGTTCTCCTCGGTCATCCCCATCGTACCGCCGACCTCGATCGCGTCGGTCCCGGTCGCACAGAGGTCGCCGTAGGTGATTCCCTCGGGGAGTTCCTTGTCCGGATCGAGTTTGAGAACGTGGTTCCAGTCGTCCCAGGGAGCAGTCATACCCCCCGATTTCCCGGTAACGCTCAAAAACGCTACGAAAACGCCCCCGATCGCCGGGCATGCCGAAGCGGGGCGCTAGCGATCGACGACACCCGTACCGACACGAGCGCAGGACCTGCGTCCCGACAGGGGGTCAGTTGCCACGCTCCTGCACCGCTTCGGTGCGGTCGAGCAACTCGCGTGCCGCAGCGAGTCCAGCCTCGATCGCGCCGACTGACAGTTCCGGGTCGCCCTCGCTGTCGATCGGCGAAACGACGTGGCGGACGACGATCGATACGTGTTCAGCAAACGCCCAGGAGAAATACTTGGTTGTGGTGGGTGACCTATACCCGCTCGAGATACTCGTCGAACGCAGTGGCCGCCCGTTCGTACGGCTCGGGAGTCGCCACCGGCGCGCCCAGACGGTCGAACAGGTCGATCGGTGGCTCCCGCCCCGTGTTCCGGAGGAACGCGTGATACGTCCCGGGGTCGAGCGTCCCGTCGCGAAGTCGATCGCGGACGACGAGCGCGCCGGTCGCACCGAGGACGTACTGGTAGCTACTGTACGGCTCGCGAAGCCCCGTTCCGAGCCAGTTTCGCCCGGCCCGGTCCCCGTAGTCGACGATCGGTCGGAACTCCGCGAGCAGTGTCGCGTACGCCTCCCGAATTCGGGCTGCGGTGAGGGCTTCCCCGGACTCGATCGCGGTTACGAGCCGGTGAGCGAACGCGGAGTGCATCGTCCCGTCGAAGAGGTTGCCGCCGATGCACTCGAGGAACCGGTTCCGAGCGTGTGCCGCGAGCGGTCCGCCGACCTCGAGACAGTGATCCACGAGCAGGAGTTCGTGGAGGATCGACGGCACCTCCGAGACCGGGGTCGGACACGTCGCGTACGGCGTCGCTCCCTCGCGGTGGAACGAGACGTTGAGGGCGTGGCCGAGTTCGTGACAGAGGAAGAACATCGTACGGACGTCCCCGCGATAGTTCGCGAGCACGAACGCGCCGTCGGCCGCCGAGGACGGACAGTACGCGGGGATGTCCGTCCGTTTGTCCTGCGTGGGGAACACGTCGATTCGGCGCTGTTCGAAGAACGATCGCGCCCGATCGACGTACTCCTCGCCGAGTGGGGCGAGCGCCGCGAGGATGTGGTCTCGCGCGTCCTCGTACGGAATCTCCGGGGCAGGCGGGTCGGCGATCGACACGTCGAGGTCCCACGGCCGAAGCGAGTCGACGTCGAGCCGATCCCGACGGCGTCGCTGTGCGCGATGGAACGGGTCGAGGGTCGATCGAATCGCCTCGAGGAGCGTTTCGTGAACCGTGCCGGGAATCGCCGGCTCGAGCCCCGACTCGGGGTAGGTCCCGCGGAGGTCGCGATCGCGAACGGACGCGTAGTTCCGAACCGCCGCGTCGGTGGCTGCGGCGGACAGTTTTTCCGCGTACGATCGGGCGTACGTCCCCTCGAAGCGATCGAACTCGGCCCAGTACGCGTCGTAGACGCGGCGGCGATAGTCCCGATCGGGATGGGACAGTTCCGACCGTCGATTCCCCGGTCGAACGGCGACGGTCTCTCCGTCCGGTCGCTCGACAGTGGGCGGGTCGAAATCGTCCGTCTTGATCGCTCGCAGGATCCGCGTCGGCGCGGAGCGTACCTCGCCGTGGTCGGCGATCACGCGTTCGACCGCGGGCTCCCGGACGTGGGCAGCCTGCTGGCGGAGGGACTCCGCGTATCGACGGTACCCCTCGAGCGAGTCGACGAGGTCGTCGAGCCGTCGATCGTCCGTCTCCCCGAGTCGACGGCGGACGGCTGCGACGGTCGGTTCGAACGCGGATTCGAGGTCGCGGACACGACGCTGCCGCGTCGCTGCGGCGTCGGATTCGGTGTCGACGTTCGCACTGAGCATCGCGTACAGTTCGAGTCGCTGTTTTCGTCGGTGGCACTCCGCCGTCAGTTCGAGCAGCCCGCGGAGGTCGTCGACCGAGCGGAGTTCCTCGGCCGATCGGGACTCCAGCGCGGCGAGTCGCTCTCGCAGCGTCGCTTCGGCGTCGTCCCACTCGGCAGGCGTCGCGAAGATGTGCGTCAGGTCGAATCGGTACTGTTCGTCGATGTCGTCTCGTGACGGTAGACTCATACGTTGCTGGTCGCTGTCGGCGTGTCGGTCGAACGCGATACGGCAGCCTGACTGGTCGAAACGCGCGCCAGTCGGGAGAGAAATTAGTTGGTCATCGGACGCCTACCGTAGACCAGCTATCGCGCGTCCGTTACAAAAATGCATCGGTCGGCTAACGTGTTCGACGGGGACGAACCCGCACCGCCGAAGTAGCGCTCGAGCGGGAGTCCATTCCCATCCACCGACTGCAGGGCCGAGTCGGCCCTGCGATCGGTTCGACCACGCAGATCAGGCTCGGGTGGACACGACTCACCACGCTCGATGCACTTTCTCCACTAGTCGCGGTATCGTACTCCGCAGGACTGATACCACGTAGCGCGAACGCGGTAACGGCGTCGACGATCGCTTCCGGACGCTCGAACAGCAGCCGCAACGATTCCCGACGATTTGACGCGCAGAAGGTCACTGGGGCTCGTCTTCCCGGCCATCTCCCGGGTCCCCGGTCGACCCCTCTATCGAGTTACGCCACAGGGTCATGTCCGCCGCGTGCGCCTCGAGAGCATCGACGTCCTCCTCCAGGGATTCGATCGATGAGCGTAACCCGTCGTCGAGATTTTCGAGGTCCGACTGGACGGCCGACAGTTCCGATTTCGTTTCCTTTCGGAGCAGCGTGATCGCCTCCTCCATCGTGGAATTGACCTCACCGATTCCGGTTTCGAGGGCGGCCGTTCGTTCGTCGATTCGGTCCTCGAGGGTATCGATACGAGCCTCCAACGTTTCGATATCCTGTATCCGGGACGCCAGGGCGGTGGTTCGCGTGTCCAGATTCTTCTCGATGTGCTGGACCCGTCGGGCGACGTCGTCATCGACTCGTTCCGCCGAGACCTCGGCCGGTTCCCCGCTCCCGGCGACGTCGTCGGAGGAGTCGCGGGCCGCGGAGCGTTCCGAACGTCCGCTGCGTGTCGACTCCTCGACGCTCGCGAGGCGATCGGCGAACGCAGCGATCGCGGCTTCGAGGTCGTCGATTCGGGATTCGAGGGTCGCATCCGTCGACTCGTCGGAGTCGACCGCCGTTCGGAGCGTCGCCAGTTCGTCGCGGGTCGAGTCGAGCTCGGATCGAAGATCCTCGAGGGCTGCCCCGATGTCGCCTTCCGATTCCGCATCGACGTCGGTCGATAATTGCTCCACCTTCGACTCGAGGTCCGCGATCCGCTCGCGTTCCACACTCCGGGTGCCGGACTCCTGTTCGAGTGCCCGTTTGAGAGCTTCCGTTCGCGCCCCGCCCTGGTCCGATCTGAGGGCGTCGAGTAGCTCGTCGAGGACGTCGTCTACCGACCGGTCGAACGGTTCCTCGGAGGAGCTCGATGACCGTCTGCGACTGTCGTGTTTCTCCATGCCACTGTTAGCGACGGGACGCTTCCTCGAACGAACGGTCGGCATCGTCCCGGAGAGCCGCCGTACCGACGCGAGAGACGCCGGCCCCCTCGTACAGCGGGTCGGGATCGAGCGGATCACCACCTCTCGCTTGAGTACCCTCAGCGACGATTTTTGTGGCAGGTTCGTCCCAGCACTCCGCTTCGTCGTTCGTTCTGTAGGTGTCGGTTTGCACGGGTAATTCGACACGAGACATACCCGTTAAACGGTGGCGTCCGTTCATCACCGTTTAATTTCTGGCCAGTCGTAAGAGCTGTGAAATCACCCACCAGATCGGTTGTCTGGCGGCATCAGACGCCATAAATTATGTATTCAGAACAATCATTTGGTTTTAAATAAAGGAGGTGGGAATTGCTACCGATGTCCGAATCAGATCAGTCCCAGGACGAACAGGAATCAGATGCAACGATCGAGGGACTGGTCGCCCGGATCAACCGGCTGGTCACTCGAAGTTGACCGCGGGCGGACCGAAACGAAACAACGGATTTTGACCGACCGGAATCCGAGATACCACACCAACGGGAAATTTCGCCGCGGTCGAACCTGCTGATGGCCGATCCCGGACGAATTACGGACTGGCGTGGGACCTCGGTCGCCCGTACTCACCATCGGCCCGTAATCGAAACGAGAGGACGAGAACGATTCTCTGACGCCCCGACGCTAGACACCCTGGCTCATCAGGTGACTCCGCAGGACGTCGGCCTCCTTGTTTCCGGTGCCAGTGTTGAGTACGACGATCGTCTCGTCACCGTCGAACGCGCCGCGATCGGCGAGTTCTCGGGCTCCGCTGACCGCCGCGGCACAGGTCGGGGCCATCTCCAGTCCCTCCTGCTGGGCGACCTGGACCGCGGCCTCGAGGATGTCCGGGTCGTCCGTCGCCACCGCACCACCGTCGCTCTCGCGAAGCGCCTCGAGGATCCACGGGCTCGCGCCGGGGTCCGGAATCTCGATCCCGCCGCAGATGGTGTCCGGGTTCTCCACGGGGACGTGTTCGTCGCGATCGGTCTCGAAGGCCTCGACGATCGGCGCACAGCCGGCGGCCTGGGTCGCGTAGAAGGCGGGGAACGCGTCGGTCAGCCCGAGATCGCGGAACTCCCGGGCGGCCTTGTACATCCCCACGAGGCCGACGCCGCCGCCGGTGGGATAACAGATCGCGTCGGGCACCTCCCAGTCGAGTTGCTCGACGATTTCGTAGTACATCGTCTTCTTGCCCTCGTGGCGGTAGGGCGTGACGAACGTCTGGAGCGGGTACCAGTCGTCGTGCTCCTCGAGGGCCTCCTCGAACGCCGCGGCGGCGTCGCCGATCCGCCCGCCGACGACGGTCATGTCGCCGCCGTGGACGTTGACCATCGCCTTGTTCGTAAAGCCCGATCGGGCCGGCAGGTAGACGTGCGAGTCGAGGCCGGCCCGGCCGGCGTAGGCCGCGGCCGCCTGCCCCGCGTTCCCCGCGGAGGCGAGTGCGACGTCGGACGCACCGTGTTGCCGGGCGGCCGTCACGGCCACCGTCTGGCCGCGGTCCTTGAACGTGCCCGTCGGGTTCCGGCCCTCGTCTTTGAGCAGGACCTGACCGACGCCGAGTTCCTCGGCCAGTTTCGGACAGTCGACCAGCGGCGTCGCCCCCTCGTCCATCGTCACCGCCGATTCGCGGGTGAACGGCAGCAACTCGGCGTAGCGCCACAGCGAGTCGAACGGCCGCGACGCGAGCGTCTCTCGATCGAGGTCGATCGCGTCGTAGTCGTAGGCCGGATCGAGGATGCCGTCACAGTCCGGACACCGGTGTGCGGTCTCGGCGGCGTCGAACGCACGCCCGCAGTCACGACACTCGAGGCCGGTGAAGGCGGCTGTCGTCTCCATACGCGAGTGTTCGCGGCCCGAGACTAATGGCTGTCCATCGCGGATTCGGCAGCGAAGTCGCGGCCAGTACGGGCGTCAATGGTGAAGTCGCAGCCAGTACGGGTGCCGATCGACGTCCGGCCAGCGAACGACGGGCCGCAGTCGCGCCGCTCGGGAGTCGACGGCAGTGAGAGAAGATGGGGTCGATCGCTCAGTTGTCGCCGGCCTTCGACTGCCACTCGTAGTCGCGGCGTTTGGCGGACTTGCCGAAGCCACACGACGAGCAGACCTTCTTCTTGGTGTGGTAGGATTTCTCTCCGCAGCGACGACACTTGGTGTGGGTCGTCTTGTTCTTCTTTCCTTGGCTCGGGGTTCCTGCACCAGTCATGGAGTGATCGAGACGACGTTATCGCCGCGTATAATCGTTGTGTCTTCGACCGGCGCTTCCTCCACACCGCCCTCGATCGGAATCGTCACGTCTTCCAGTACGAGGTTCATGTGCTGGTCGTAGCCGGCCAGATCGCCGACGTACTCGTCGCCACTCTTGAGACGTACCGAGACGCGTTCGCCGAGCGACGCCTCGAGGACGTCCAGCGGTCGTCCACTCATACGAAAGACCGCAGTTGATGGACACTTAATCGTACCGGTCCAGCGGTCGGATTGCAGTCATCTACAGCCAACCAAACGGCTAAGTATGCACTCGTTGACTCCCCGGATATGGGCGACAGGAAATTCACGTTCATCGAGTTGCATCTAGACGGCGACACCCAATTCGGCCCAAAGGCCATCGACAGCGCACTGCCGATCGGCGGGACCGAGACGGACGAGGAACTCGAATCGGAGACGGAGACCGACGAGGACGAGGCCGCCGCGGCCGACGACGAATCCGGAGGCAGGGGCGCTATCGGTGCGGTTATCGCGCTCGTCGTCCTGATCGGGATCGGCGTCGCCGCCAAGAAGTTTGCCGGCGACGACGAGGACGAGCACGAGTACGAACGCGAGGAAGAACCGGACGTGATCGTCAACTAATACTGCCGATCGAACGTTTTTGTCCGGCAGTGTAAACCGAGCCGAACGCTTTTGCGTCCGCCTCCCGTACCCGTATTCGTGAATCTCTATCGCAGCGCCCGGGCCGTTGCCGGGGCGTCCGGCGACGACGCGATCGACTGGCGGTCGGCCGCCGACGCGGCCAAGGCGGCGACGGAACCCGGCTCGCTCGACCTCGAGTCGGGCGAGCGCGAGGCCTACGGTCGCGACGTCCGTGACGCCCGCGCCGCGGTCCGATCGATCGCCGGCGTCGACTTCGACGTCCCCGACACCGTCGAGATCCAGAACCGCCACCACTGGATCGACGCCAACGTCGCGACGTTCGAGCGCGTGATGGGGACGCTCGAGACCCACACCGAGACGTTCCCCGGCGTCGCACGGACGATCAACACCGGGACGATGACCGTCCTGCTCTCCTTTCTCGGGCGGAACGTCCTCGGCCAGTACGATCCGCTCTTGCTCGCCGAGTCGCCGACCAACGAGCACGCCCTCTACTTCGTCCGACCGAACATCCTCAAGGTCGCCGACATGCTGGAGGTCGACTACGATCGGTTCCGGCGCTGGATCGCCTTCCACGAGGTGACCCACGCCGCCGAGTTCGGGGCCGCCCCGTGGCTCTCGACGCACCTCGAAAACCGGATGGAGGACGGGATCTCGGCGCTGTCGGACGGCTCGTTCGACAGGGAGGCGTTTCGGGACCTCGACACGGCGATGACCGTCGTCGAGGGCTACGCGGAACTCCTGATGGACCACGCCTTCGACGACGAGTACGAGGACCTGCGCCGGAAACTCGACGCGCGCCGGCAGGGCCGCGGGCCGCTCCAGAAACTGTTCCGGCGGCTGCTCGGCCTCGGCCTCAAACAGCGCCAGTACGAACGCGGGAAGAACTTCTTCGAACACGTCGTCGCGGTCCGCGACCTCGAGACGGCGAGTCTGGTCTGGGAGCACCCGGACAACCTCCCGACGCACGACGAACTCGACACGCCGGGGCTGTGGCTCCAGCGCGTCGAACGGTGAGCCTCGCGTGCCGAGCGGCGGTCGCCCGTCTCGCGACCGTCGCGTCCGCAGTCACGAGACGATCCGGTACAGATACCACGTCAACGCACTGCCGACGAGGAGCCCACCCAGCACGGCGCCCGCGACGACCACGAGCGACGCACCACCCTGTAACGCGATCGTTCCGCCCGAGAGTCCGACGAGCAGGACGAACCCGATCGCGAGTCGCGTCGACGCCGACGTCAGCGCGGTCGGTGTCGAGGGGTCACGACCCGGACTGCGCCTCATAGTTCGTGCGGGGCACTGACGTGCATCGAGGCGAACAGCCAGTCGGGGCGATCGTGCTCGTGGTCGCGATCGGCGTCCCCGGTGGCTGCAGTCGCCGTGCTCGACTCGCCGGTATCGACCGGGTTCCTTCCGCGCTCTCCGTTCTGCCCGACCAGCGTCCCGCTCCAGCGCGTCTCGAAGCGGTAGTCCTCGTCGCTCGCCGTATCGGTCCAGGCCATCGTGACCTCGTCGGCGAACGTGGCGTACCCGCCGCGGTTCTCGACGACGAGATTCGAACTCTCGACGGTCCAGCCGTCGGTCGTCTCGGTCTGTGCGTGGAGGGCCTCGCGGACCTCGTCGAACCCGAACAGGGCCTCGCTGATGCCGAACTTGACCGTCGACTCGTGCTCGAGAAAGTACGGTGATAGCGGGTCACCCCGACGGAGCGCCGCGTAGTAGTCTCGGACGACGGCTTCGGCAGTGTCACTCATCTCTATCGTTGGTGTCGGAGTCCGCTCCCAAAGGCCCACCGGAGGCAAACGCAGGGCGATCGTCCCCCTGCGAGCGCCCTCACATGAAACCCCGATCGACCTCGTCGGTCTCGATGAGATCCTCGAGTTCCGCATCGAGTAGTTCGTCGGCCTCCTCGAACCGATCGGCGAGGTCGTCGAGTTCGCCCGGGCGATCGTACTGGTCGTACTCCATCGGGCCGAACGCCGGACTCTCGAGGGCCTCCATCACGTCGTCGAAGAGGTCCTGCGGTCGGGTGGGCGCGTCCGAGTGCGTCTCGAGAACCGTCTCGAGTCGCTTCGAGACGGTCTCGGCGTGGCTCTCGTCCTCGGGGGGCGACTGGACGGCGAACCGCCCGCCAGAATCCTCCCGGGGCATGAACGACCCGATCTCGTCGTCGAGTTTCCGGGCGACTTGCGTGCCAACGCCACGAACCTCGAAGGGGTTCTTCGCGTAGGTCTTCAGGAAGAAGACGCCAGCGCGGGGGTGCGCGAGGTACATGTCTTCGCCGACGCCTCCGGCCCGGTCACCGGCGACTGCCCGCCAGTCGTCGGGGTCGGCATCCCGCTCGGTGACGTCTTCGAGGATGTCCTGCCACTCGCGAATCCGCATAGGTGACCGTTGTGACGCGGACGGAAAGAACGTATCGGTTGGAACGAATTCGAACACGCCGAACGTGGTCACCGGACCCACGCCGAACCAAAAGGAATACGGTGGTGCTCTCGACAGACCGTGTAACCGACACTTGACTATGTCAACACGTCGTATTTCCTCGATCGTCTCACTGTTTCGCGCCGATCCGGCGACGAGTTCTCTGCTCCTGTTCGCTCCGCTGACGCTGGCCGCCGGGCAACTCCTCAACAGCTACGTCAACGGCGTTTCGCCGGTCGTCTCGCTCGCCTTCGCCGTCACGATGGTGGCGTTTGCCGTCGCCGCGACGGGGCATCACGCCGCCGAACAGCACCTTCGGACCCTCGAGTCGGAGTTCGGATCCGCCAACTGACCGGCCGCGATCGGCTCAGGGCGGCTCTGCCTCGGGTTCGGTTGCGACCGCTCTGGCCTCACGCGCGTCGTAGGCGTTGTAGCCGGCCAGTCCCGCGATGAGCAGCCCGGTGACGAGCGTGCTCCAGAACGGACCCGTGGTCATCCCGAACAGTGCAGGTGCGACGATCAGCCAGATCCCCAGCAGTGCGACCAGCACGGCGATACCGACGCTGAGCGGCACGTCGTTGTTGAGACGGTAGTAATTGTAACCGGCGGCGAGGAAGACGACGGCACCGACGAGGACGTTGTTCCACAGCGTCGCCGCCGCGACGTCGTAGACGAGTACCGACAGGGCGACCCACGCGCCGAGGACGGCGACGATCAGGCTGACCATCGACGTCTTGCGCCGTCGCTCTTCGTTCGCGATCTGCGTCGACTCGTCACGGTGATCGCGTCCCGGATCGTCACGATCGCCGACGCCAGTGCCCGAGTCGACGTCGGTCCCCGTTTTCTTCTCCCGGTCGTCCGTCACGTCGGGAGGCGAATCCGTCCGTCGATCGTCGCGATTCGAGTCACTCATGCACCGGCGCTACGCCGCGTGCTCTCAAAAGCCGTATCGACCGTTGCAGCGCTGGATACCGAACCGTGATCCGTAATCATGGGTTACTCCGAATCGATCGTCGGGAGCCGCGTCCCACCGACGACCGATAGCGTTTTTGACTGCTCGCCCGTGACGAATAGCCGTGTACGTACGCGGAACCGTCGCCGGCGAAGTCGAGGTTCGATCGGTGTCGACGCAGTACGGCGAGAGCGAACTCGCCGAGGTCCCGCTGCTCGTCGACGCGGACGACGCCACGACGACCGATCGAGCGGCGACGCGGGGCCCACCCGACGACGGGCACGACGCCACGACGGTCACCCTCTGGAACAAGTGGACCGAATCCGCCGAGTTGCTCGAACCGGGGATGGAACTGCTGGTGACCGACGCCAAAGAAGAGGTGTACAGGGGCGAGACCCAGTACGCGACGACGGGGGACTCATACGTCGTCGTCGAGCCGAGTTTCCTCGTCAACGTCACGGCGATCCGCAACTGGGTCGAGTGTCCCCGCCTCTACTATCTGAACAAGCTGTCGGGAGTTCCGCTGAACTACCCCGTCGTGAAAGGGACGATCGTCCACGAGGTGTTCGGCGATCTGCTCCGGGGGCGCGATCTCGAGGAGTCGATCGACGCGCGGGTCGCTGAACACGGACTCGATCTCGGACTGCTCGGCGAGTCGTCCGAGGCCGTCGCCGAGGAGGTCAGGGAGAACGCCGCCGCGATCGAGGGCTGGCTCGAACAGGGGCGGCTCACGGAGGAGGACGACTGGCGCTCGGAACAGTTGCTCATCAGCGAAACGTTCGGCATCCGCGGCCGGGCCGACGCCGTCCGGCGGGGTGCGCCGGTCGAACTCAAGACGGGCAAGAATCTGAAGAAAGATCCCCGGTTCAAGGACAAGGTGCAGGCGGCCTGCTACGCGCTCTTGCTCGAGGAGAACGGCGGCGACGTCGACACCGGGACGCTGCTCTACACGAAGAACTCGGCGCTCGATCGCAACGAGGAGACCGGCGACCTCACGCCGGCCAAGGAGTTCTCGATGGGCGACGGCCTCCTGAAGTTCGTCGTTCGCCTGCGCAACGAACTCGCGGCGATGGAGGTCAAAGGCGACGTTCCGACCGGCTACGAGGGCGACGCGAAGTGCGAGTACTGTTTCGAACAGGACACCTGCATGGTCGTCTCTGGTCGGCTCGACCAGGAGTCGAAGGCCGGCCAGATCGGCCAGCCGTTGCCCGCGGAGGAGCGCGAGTACTTCCAGCGGTTCTATCGCGCGATCGAGGAGGAGCGCCGCGAGGTCCACCACGAGTACGCCAAACTGTGGGAGCAGGACGCCCAGGAGCGGGCCGACGACGATCGCGCGCTGATCGACCTCGCGTTCGTCGAGAAACGCGAACTCGAGGGCGGGCGGTGGGAACTCCGGGCCCGCCGGGAGGGCGGTGCGACCTCGAAGCTCCGCGAGGGCGACCTCGTGCTGGCGAGCGACGGCCACCCGGTGCGCGGCCAGTCGGAACTGGCGCGCATCGAACGTTTAGACGAGGGGGAGGTCGTCCTGAGTGCCGACGAGGCCGTCGAGGTCACGCGCCTCGACGTCTACCCCTCCGAACTGACCACGGACCGGTTGCTCGTCGCGCTCCACGACTGCCTCCTGAAGGGCGACGAACGGCGCAAGGACGTCCTGTTCGGGCGGGCCGACCCCGAGTTCGAGGCGTGCGTTGCGTCGGAGACGCAACGAAACGAAGCCGGTGAAACCGGCGACGTCAACGAGACGTTCATCGACAACAACGACGCGCAGAACGAGGCCGTGACGAAGGCGGTGGGCGCGCGCGACTGCGCGCTGATCCACGGCCCGCCGGGCACCGGGAAGACGTACACGATCGCTCGCGCCATCCGCGCGATGGTCGAGCGCGGGGAGCGCGTCCTGCTGTCGGCCTTTACGAACCGCGCGGTCGACAACGCGCTCGAGGCGCTGCTCGAGCAGTCGGGAGACGTGATCGATCGGGACCGGATCGTCCGCGTCGGCTCCGAGAGCGGCGTTCGCGACGACATGGAGCCCTACCGACTCGAGCAGGCGGGCGATCCCGAGAAACGAGTGGCCAGACTCCGGGACGCCCAGGTCGTCGCGGCGACGACCGCGACCTGTGGATCGCGCGTGATGAAAGAGCAGGCCTTCGACGTCGCGCTGGTCGACGAGGCCGGACAACTTACCGAACCCGGGACGTACGCCGCGATCAACCTCGCCGATCGGTTCGTACTCGTCGGCGACCACGAACAGTTACCGCCCGTCGTGCGGGCCGAGAACGATCTGACCGAATCGCTGTTCGAACGCCTCGTCGACCTGCATCCCGACGCCGGCGTGATGCTCGATCGCCAGTACCGGATGAACCAGCGCATCCAGGCGTTCGCGTCGACGGAGTTCTACGACGGGGACCTCCGCCCGGCCGAACCCGAAGTGGCCGGTCGCACGCTCGACGACCTCGAAGGCGTCTCCCGCGACGCGCTCCCCGAGCGCCTGCGGGACCCCGTCGCGTTCGTCGACGTCGAGGGTGATCGTAGCCGGTACACCGACAGCGAGGAAGCCGCCCGCATCGCCGAGGTGATCGAGAACTACGAGGCCGCCGGCCTCGATCGATCGTCGATCGGCGTCATCGCCCCCTTCCGGGCGCAGGTCTCGGAAATCTCGAGTCAGGTGCCCGCGGACGTCGCGGTCGACACCGTCGATCGGTTCCAGGGGTCGAGCGAGGAGGTGATCGTCGTCTCCTTTACCGCGACCGGATCGCTCGAGGGGCCGATCTTCGAGGACTACCGTCGGATCAACGTCGCGCTAACCCGCCCCAAGCGCGCGCTGGTCCTCGTCGGAGATTCGCGGGCGCTCGCGTCCGATCCCGTCTACGAGCGGATGCTCGAGTGGGCCGGGCGGTGATCGATCGGGTCGGGCAGGCAACGATCGACGGGGAGCGTCTCCGACGCGAGCGCAGGACGAAGCCGATCGGCCGGAATCGGCGATCGACCGATACGTTTTCCTTCCGGACGTGGCATTCCCGGTCGTAATGCGATTCGAGGAGGAGAGCGCCGCGATCCGGGAGGCGTTTCCCGAGGCGTACGTCGACCTCGCCGTCGTCGTCACGGAGTTCGGCGGCGCGGCGGTCCTGATGATCGTCCTCGCCGTACTGTACTGGCTCACGCGCCGCCGCGAGACGGCGCTCGTCGTCAGCTACGCGGTGGCCGGCGTCGGCTTCATCCTCGTCCTCAAGACGCTCATCGGGCTCCCGCGACCGCCCGAAGACGTCTACCTGATCGCCTACGACGGCGACCCGTACGGCTTTCCCAGCGGCCACGCGTTCGCCGCCGCCCTCGTCTACGGAGGCTTGCTGCTCGCCTTCGATCGGTCCCGGGACCCCGTCGCGGTCGCCGCCGCGGGCGTCGTGATCGCGCTCGTCTCGCTCTCGCGGGTCGTCCTCGGCGTTCACTACCTCGGTGACGTGATCGTCGGTGCGCTGGTCGGCCTCGGCTTTCTGCTCGCCGTCCACGGGTTCGTCGACGGTGATCCTCGCCGGGGGTTCGCGCTCGGCGCGCTCCTCGGGATTCCGGCCGTCCTCATCACCAACGGCGACCCCGACGCCCTGGTCGCGCTCGGCGGGAGTCTCGGCGGCGTGGTCGCGTCGACGCGCCTCGAGTCCCTGCCCGCCCTTCGATCGCGCCTGGAAGGCGGCGTCCTCGTCACCGTCGGCGGCGCGGCAATCGGCGTCGGCGTCGCCATCGAGTCGATCGTCGGGACGCTCTTCTCGACCGTGGTCGCCCCCGCAGCGATCGTGGCCGTCAACGCCGTGCTCTTCGTCGCCATCCTCCTGGTGCCCGCCGCGGTCGGCCGCCTCGCGATCGGCTCCCTCGCCTCCTCGCGCTGACCGATCGGCGTACGGCGTGGCGTCCCCGATCCGCTTCGACCCGGCCGGTCGATCGCCGAGGGCGGTGCTTTTTTTCGTGGCCGGCGAATCTCGCCCATGGAACTCCCCCTTGGGGACGGGACGATCGATCCCCGACTGGATCGCTGTGACGTGACGATCGCCCGACCGGCGGGCGGCGAGACCGTCGACGTCCGGGCGGCAGCCGAACGGGCACTTGACGACCCGCTCGGCCCGCCGCTCGCCGATCGCGTCGATCCGGACGACGAGATCGCGATCGTCGTCACCGACGTCACGCGCAAAGCCCCGGACGACGTGTTACTGGACGTCTTGCTCGATCGACTGGCGGAGATCGGCGTCGCCCGCGAGCAGGTCAGGGTCGTGATCGGCCTGGGACTCCACCGGCCGATGACCGACGCGGAGATCGAGGCGATGCTCGGACCCCACGCCGATCTGGCGGTAAACCACGACCCCGAGTCGGTGGTCGAGGTTGGAACCGTCAGCGAGGCGCCACGCGCCTCGGAAGTGGCGAGCGGCGAAGCCGCGAGCGACGCCGACGTCCCCGTCGAGATCGGCGAATCGGTCGCGAACGCGGATTCGGTGCTCTCGACCGGGGTCGTCGAACCCCACCAGTACGCCGGCTTCAGCGGCGGCGCGAAGACCGTCGTCATCGGCGCGGGCAGCGAATCGCTGATCCGGTACACGCACGGCCCCGAGATGCTGGCCCGCGACGGCGTTCGCCTCGGGCGTGTGGAGGGCAACCCGTTCCGGGAGACGGTCGACGAGGCGGGCGACCTCGCCGGCGTCGACCTCTCGCTCAACCTCACCCACGGCCCCGCGGGCGTGCTCGGCGTCCGCGCCGGCGACGGGCGACGGGTCGTGTCTGAACTCGCGTCGATCGCCCGCGACGCGCTGTCGGTCCCGATCGATCGCGAGTTCGACGCCGTCGTCTGCGGCGTCGGCGCGCCCAAGGACGCGAACCTCTACCAGGCGACGCGGGGCGCGACCTACGTCGCGCTGGGCGATCGGAACCCGCTCCGCGACGGCGGGCGACTGGTCGTTCCGGCCGCGCTTCCCGAAGGGGCCGGCGACGGGACGGGAGAGCGGCGGTTCGCCCGGCGACTGCGCGAGGCCGACGACGCCGAATCGCTGTACGAGACGATGCGGGAGGGGTACGAACCCGGCGCGCAACGAGCGTTCGTCGTGGCCCGCGTGCTCCGCGACCACGACCTCTACGTGACCAACAGCGACGCACCGGCGATCGTCGAGGCGTGTCTCATGCACGCCGCCGACGACGTGTCGGACGCGATCGAACCGGGCAGCGAGGTGCTCGTCGTGCCGGACGCGCTGAACACGCTGCTCGTCGACGCGAACTGACGGACGTCATTACGCCGAGGAGTAGTCCACCTTACCCTCGTCCTCGCTCATCCGCACCCAGTAGACCCGGGTGTACGGCAGGTGGATGAAGCTCTCGTCCTCGAGTTTGATCCGGAGTCCCTGTACCTTTCCGGAGTCGGTAATGTTCTCGGCGTCGACCGTCTTCTCGGCCGTTCCGTCCGGCCTCTCGTATGCGATCGTCGCCATACCGCTAGCGATCCTCCCACGTCAATAAGTGGCAGGCACGCGCATTCGGGCACCGTAGTCCGTTTTCGTCGTGAGAGGAGACGAGCGACCGGCGTCGGTGGATCGTCCCGATCGCGGCCGAGGCTATATCCGACGGGCGACGGTGACTGGGCGTATGGTCACCTACGATCGAGACGGGCCAGTCGCGGTGATTTCCATCGATCGGCCCGGGGCGAAACACGCGATCGATCGCGAGACGGCAGTCGAACTCGGCGACGCCTGGCGGCGGTTCGACGACGACGAGGACGCCCTCGTCGGCGTGTTGACCGGGGACGAGGGGACGTTCTCGGCCGGGGCCGACCTGAAGCAGATGGACCTCGAGGACGGGGACGACGGCTGGCTCGGCTTCACCCGGTTACGAGTCGGAAAACCGACGATCGCCGCCGTCGAGGGCCACTGCGTCGCCGGCGGCCTCGAGATGGCGCTGTGGTGTGACCTCCGGGTCGCCGGCGAGGGGGCGACGTTCGGCTGTTTCGAGCGGCGGTTCGGCGTCCCGCTGGTCGACGGCGGGACGCAGCGACTGCCGCGGATCGTCGGCCAGGGACGGGCCCTCGAGATGATCCTCACCGGCCGGCCCGTCGACGCGGGCGAGGCGCGGGAGTGGGGCCTGGTCAACCGGGTCGTCGACGACGGCGCGGCCCTCGAGACGGCGATCGAACTGGGGAAGACGATCGCGGAGTTCCCCCAGACGACCGTGCGAACGGACCGGGCGGCGCTGTACGAGGGACTCGGTGAACCGATCGAGAAGGGGTTACAGATCGAAGCCTGGCACGGCCGCCGCGCGCTGGAAACGGCGTTCGAGGGTGCCGATCGGTTCGCCGCCGGCGAGGGACGACACGGCGAGGGGATCGACGACCCCGCCGATCGGCAGGGCAAACGGAGTGACGACCCCGCCGATCCTGTCGATCGGCGGGGAGGGGACGACGGGTAGCTCACGGCATCGGCCCGGCGGGGATTTACCGCCGCCGGCGTGGTGGGATCTGTATGCTCGACCGCGTTCGACGACACGGGGGCCCCGTCGCCGTCTGGATCGTCGTCGCCATCGCACTCGTCTCGATCGCGACCGGCATCCTCTCGATCCCGACCGAACCGGCCGTCGCTGCGACCGGCGCGCTCGGAACGATTCAGGCCGCCGCCGAGTTCAGCGGGACCGTCCTCGGGTTCACGCTGTTGGTCGCCGCCTGGGGAATGCGCCGCGGCTTCCGACTCGCCTACGTCGCAGCGACGATACTCGTCGCGCTCGCGGCCGCACACGGCGTCGCCCAGTTCCGGCCGCTGTCGATCCCGCTCGTCGTCACTGCGATCGCCGGTCTCGTCGTTCTCCTGGTCACGAGCGATCGGTTCACCCGATCGAGTTCGCTGACGCCGACGCAACTCGGGAGTTTGGTCTCGATCGTCGGCGTCTTCTGTTACGGCACGGTCGGCGCGTACGTGCTGCGCGGCGAGTTCGACGGTCTCCACACCGTCGCCGACGCCGTCTACTTCACCCTCGTGACCGCAACCACGGTCGGCTACGGCGACGTTCACGCGGCGAGCGAGGGGGCTCGCCTGTTCGCCACCTCGCTGGTCCTGCTCGGACCGGCGACGGTCGCGGTCGCAGCCGGTAGCCTGTTCGGGCCGATGCTCGATCGCCGCCTCTCGCGGACCGGGAGACGGGTGGAGACCGCCGCCGATCCGGATCGGCTCAGAATAGTCGTCCTCGGCTACGACGAGCGGACGGCCCCCATCGTCGACGAACTCGCGACCGGGGCCGCGTCGATCCGGGTCGTGACGACCGACGGCGAATCGGTCGCGACGCTCGAGGAACAGGCCGTCGACGTGATCGTCGGCGATCCGACCGACGGGGCCACGCTCGATCGCGCGGGAATCGACGACGCCGACGTCGTCCTCGCCGCGACGAGCGACGCGGCCAGCAACAGCTACGCCGTGCTGACCGCGCGGGACGTCACGGACGCCCGGATCGTCGCGTTCGCGGATCGCGGGACGACCGACGCGATCGAGCGCGCCGGGGCAGACGTCGCCATCGCGCCGGAACAGGTCCTCGCGAGTGCGACGATCGAGGCGGCACTCGGGACGTCCACTCGTCAGTCGGCCGCGTCCGCCGCCGCCCACAGCGGATAGAGGTCGTCTTCGACCGGGCCGACGATCGATTCCCCGTCGAGGACGAGTTCCGGATCTCCCGCCCGGACGGTGCCGATCTCGGCGGCCTCGATTCCGGCGTCCGCGAGTGCGTCGATCGCCTCCGCGATCGAGTCGTGCGGAACGGCCGCGAGCAACCCGCCGGAGCCGAAGATACGGAGCGGGTCGACCTCGGCAGCCTCGCAGAGCCGTTCCGTTTCCGCCCTGATCGGCACGGCTTCCCGGTCCACCTCGAGGCGAACCTCCGAGGCGCGCGCGAGTTCCAGCAGGCCGGCCGCGACGCCGCCCTCCGTGGGATCGTGCATGGCCGTCGCGTACTCGCGGACGACGCGAGCGTCCGGGACGACGCTGATCTCCTCGAGGAACGCTTCGGCCCGTTCGCGGGTCGCCGCGTCCACGTCGAGGTCGTCGCCGAAGTCGGCCGCGAGGATCGCAGTCCCCTCGATACCGGCGGCCGTAGTCAGGAGGACCCGATCGCCGGGTTCGGCGCCGCCGGTCGGCACGAACGCGTCGGTCGCACCCATCGCGGTCAGCGAGAGCAGCGGCCGATCGAGTTGATCGACGTACTCCGTGTGCCCGCCGACGATCGAGGCTCCGACGTCGCTGGCGGCCGCGTCCAGATCGTCGGTGATCGTCTCGAGTGGCGCGTCCGCGTCCGGGAGCAGGATGACGACCGTGAGCCAGCGGGGATCGGCACCCGACGCGGCGACGTCGTTGCAGGCGACGGCGACGCCGAGCGTGCCGACCCCCTCCGCCGCGAGCGAGATCGGGTCGGAACTGACGACGAGCGTGTTCGACCCGTCGCCGGGCCAGTCGATCGCGGCGGCGTCTTCCCCGTACGCTGGCCCCAGTCGAACCGTCTCGTCGTCCGCGGCGCTCCCCGTCCGATCGAACACGTGCGCGAGCAAGTCGTCCGGGCCGACCTTCCCAGGCATACGACGAACTGGGACGATCTGCGGTTTGTAGCTGTCGGAGGCGTCCGTAGAAGAGTGGTCGTCGGGAAACCGGCGTCAGGACGCGTCCGGAGCCAGCGCGTTCATCGTCGCGTCGATCTCGTCTTCGTCGGCACCGCGCGGGAAACTGACGGCGATCGCGTCGATTCCGTCGACGGCCGCGTACCGTTCGAGTCCCTCGCGAGCGGTCTCGGGGTCGCCCGCGGCACAGAGGTCGTCGAGCAGGTCGTCGCCGAGCAACGCGAGTGCGCGCTCGCGCTCGCCCTCCTGCCAGGCGTCGTGGATCTCTTCGGCGACGTCGTATCCCTGCCGGACGAGTGCGTCGCGGTAGAACGTTCCCATCCCGCCGACGTAGAAGGCGACGTGCTGGCGCGCGAGGTCCCGAGCCCGATCGGCGTCGTCGAGCGCACAGCAGGTGACGCCGGCGGTGACGGTCACGTCGTCGGGATCGCGATCGGCGAGTTCGGCGCCGCGTTCGACGTCGTCGAGTCGCTCCGCGACGCCGTCGGGGGTGAGCATGATCCCGTGCCAGCCGTCGGCGAATCGACCGGCGAGTTCGACGGCCTTGGGACCCATCCCCGTGACCTCGATCGGCGGCGCGGGGTCGGGCGGGTCACAGCGGAGGCGGAACCCGGAGAGGTCGAAGTCGTCGCCGTCGTACTCGACGCGGCTACCCGAGAGCACCTGCCGGACGATCTCGACGGTCTCGCGGGTTCGCCTGAGCGGGTTGCCGTACGCCATCCCGTGCCAGTTCTCGACGACGACCGGACCGCTCGGGCCGAGACCGAGGCGGAATCGCCCGTCCGAGGCCTCCTGTAACGTCGCGGCCGTCTGGCCGAGCAGCGCCGGCGACCGGGAGTACGTGTTGAGGATGCTGGACCCGATCTCGATCGAGTCGGTCCGTTCGGCCATCGCCGTCAGGACGGTGACGGCGTCCCGACCCCACGTCTCGGGGAGCCACGCGCAGTCGTAGCCGCCCGCTTCGGCGCGCCGGGCGTAGTCGACGAGCGAGTCGACCGTCGGCTGGGCCGCGACCGGGAGGTGGACGTCTCGATCGGTCATACCTCCGGGGACTCCTCGATCCGGGGCACGCCCTGTGCAGTGATCGTCTCGCCGACGATGTACGAGGAGGCCGGACTCGCGAGGAACTGCGCCAGGTCGGCGATCTCCTCGACGGTGCCCATCCGGCGCTCGACCTCGGCCCGCTCGACCTCGTCGGCCGAGATGCCCATCTGGCTCTCGACGCCCTCGGTGGCGACGAACCCGGGCGCGATGCAGTTGACGCGGACGCCATCCGAGGCCCACTCGTAGGAGAGCGTCGTCGTGAGGTTGACGATGGCCGCCTTGGCCGCCCCGTAGTGGCTCATGTACGGCGAGCCCTGCGTGCCGGCGACGCTCGCGAAGTTGATCACGATGCCGCCGTCCGCTTTGAGGTGGTCCGCGGCGGCCTGGGTACAGTTGTACGTGCCGTGGAGGTTGATGTCGACGATCGTCTTCCAGCCGTTCTCCGAGATGTCGTCGAAGTTGGCCATGAACGAGGCGCCGGCGTTGTTCACCAGCACGTCGAGGCCGCCGAACTCCTCGACGGTCGCCTCGACGAGCGCGTCGACCGCCTCGCGATCGGTCACGTCGCACTCGATCGCGAGCGCCTCCCCGGGACGGTCGCTCTCGGTGATCCGATCGGCGACGGGATCGACGTTCTCCTGTTCGCGCGAGCAGATGACGACGTCGACGCCGTCCGCGGCGAATCCCTCGGCGATCCCTTCTCCGATGCCGCTCGATGCGCCGGTCACGATGGCGACGTCGCCGTCGACGCCGAACTGGGCCGTACTCACGCGCGATCACCCGAAACTGCGGCAGATGCTGTTACCATTGTTAGCTCCAACGGACAATATGCAGACACTGTTAATAAAGATGGGTATGGATGCCGTATTGTTAAGTGCGTAGCTGACCAGGGTCAGCGATACGCACACGTAGGCGGCGGCCGAACGGGTCGTCCACGAGGACCGCAACCGAACGGCCGACTACGAGCAAACCCATGACAGCAGACAATCCCGAGTACGGACCGGACAGACAGGCGGAGGTGTATCGTCGCGGCATGCTCGAGGGCGAGTCCCCCGAGTTCCCCGTCTCCTACGAGGATCTCGAGGAGCGCGCCCGCGAGGAACTCGACGAGGAAGCGTTCGCGTACGTCGCGGGCGGTGCGGGCTCAGAGTCGACCGTCGAGGCCAACGACAGGGCCTTCGACGAGTGGCAGATCGTCCCCCGGATACTGCGGGACGTCTCCGAGCGCGACCTGGGGATCGAACTCTTCGGTCAGGAAGTCCCAGCGCCAGTCCTGCTCGCCCCGATCGGCGTCCAGTCGATCCTCCACGACGAGGCGGAACTGGCCGTCGCGCGCGCTGCCAGCGACCTCGACGTACCGATGATCTGTAGCTCCGTCTCGTCCTACACGTTGGAGGAGGTCGCGGACGAACTCGGCGACGGGCCCGACTGGTTCCAGCTCTACTGGAGCGCCGATCGGGACGTCGCCGCGAGCTTCCTCGAACGCGCGGAGGAGGCCGGCTACGACGCGATCGTCGTCACCCTCGACACGCCGAAGATGGGGTGGCGCGAGCGCGACATCGAACTCGCTTACCTCCCCTTCCTCGCGGGCGAAGGCATCAGGAACTACTTCGAGGACGAGGCCTTCCGCGATCGGCTCGAGACCGACGATCCGTGGGCCGACCCCGAGGCCTCGCTGGAGTCGTTCATCGACTGCTTCGGCGACGCCTCGCTCACCTGGGACGACCTCGAATTCCTCCGCGAGCACACGGACCTGTCGATCGTCCTCAAGGGCGTGCTCCACCCCGAAGACGCCCGGAAGGCGGTCGAGCACGGGATGGACGGCGTCGTCGTCTCGAACCACGGCGGGCGGCAGGTCGACGGCGCGATCCCGGCGCTCGAAGCGCTGCCGGAGGTCGTCGACGAGATCGGCGACGACGCCACCGTGCTGTTCGACAGCGGCATCCGCCGCGGGAGCGACGTCTTCCGCGCGGTCGCGCTCGGTGCGGATGCCGTGTTGCTCGGCCGGCCGTACGCGTACGGACTCGGCATCGGCGGCGAAGACGGCGTCCGGGCGGTCCTCGAGAACCTGCTCGCCGATCTCGACCTCACCGTCGGCCTCGCGGGCCGTGCGAGCGTCGACGAGGTCGATCGATCGACGATCCGGAGGGGGGACTGATGGCCGACGGCGGGGTCGATAGCCGGGTTCGGCCGCCGGACCCGCCGGAGCGTCCCGACGACTGGGAGGCCGTCTTCTGGGACATCGGCGGCGTCATCCTCGAACTCGAATCCGTCCAGGCCGCACACGTCGACTTCGTCGCCGACCTGCTCGAACGCCACGACGTCGGCCGGACCGTCGAGGACGCGATCGAGACGTGGCGCACGACCGTCGGCGAGTACTTCCGCGAGCGCGACGGGACCGAGTTCCGGCCCGCCCGCGAGGGCTACCACCGGGGAATCGAGGCCATCGTCGGCGAGGAAGTGCCGATGGACGAGTGGAAACCGCGCTTCCGGGAGGCCGTTCTGGCGTCGATCGATCCCGTTCCCGGCGCACCGGAGACGATCGAGCGCCTCGCGGACCGGGACCTCCACGTCGGGGTCATCAGCGACGTCGACGAGGCGGAGGGCACGGAGATGCTCGGCCACTTCGGCGTCCGTCAGCACTTCGACTCGATCACCACCTCCGAGGCGGTCGGCCGCACCAAACCCCACCCCGCGATGTTCGAGACCGCCCTCGAGACGGCCGGCGTCGCGCCCGAGCGATCCCTGATGATTGGCGACCGGTACGACCACGACGTGCGAGGGGCGGCCGAGATGGGCATGCACGGCGTCGCGTTCGGGGCCGAGGACGGTCCCGCCGTCTCCTACCGGATCGAGTCTCCAGAGGAAGTACTCGCGATCGTCGACGGGGAGCGCGATCGAGCGGAGTAACCGCGACCGCGGTTTCCGCCGGGTCGCGGATAGCTTTCGGGGACGACCGACACTGCGCCCGTCACGGGTTCGCGACGACTACAGCGAAATCGTCGCGACGTCCCCCGATCCGCAGGCCGGACAGGAGGCGTGATCGTCCGACAGGGTTTTGCCGCAACGTCGACACTCGTAGTGAACGGCCGATCGGCTGGTATCCGCGAGATATTGCCTGATCGAGTCCGGCAACACGGTACTGATTTTCATTCGTGAACGTCAGTCGAAAGCGAACGCTTCTCCGGTAAATGTTTTGTGACCACATGTGTCCTGCTAGATTAATTTCTAGACATATGACTAGTATACATCCAATTTTATGCTTATTTGTAGATTTGCTGTGCCCCATACAGTCGATTCGTTCCACTGCCCCTGTCTAGAGTCGGCGGTCGAGACGTCACTCCGCGTTTCCGGCGGTCGAGACGTCACCCCGCGTTCCCGGTGTCGATCGCGACGGAGAGACGAGAGCTAGCCGCGGAACCGCGTCACGGGGTCGAGTTCGCTCTCGTCGACGTCCTCGAAGGCGTTGCGGGCGATCACGCGCTTGTGGACCTCGTCGGCCCCGTCGACGATCCGGAACGCGCGGACGTTCTCGTAGAAGTCGGCCAGCGGCAGGTCTTTGCCGATCCCGTTGCCGCCACAGCACTGGATCGAACGATCGATCGCGTCCTGGACGACGTTCGCGGTGAACACCTTCGCCATCGAGACCGGGACGCGCGCCTCGTTCCCCCCCGTGATCTCGCGGGCCGCGTGGCGAACCATCGTCCGGGCGGCGTGCAACTGGGTCTCCGCCTCCGCGACGTCGTAGCGCAGGCTCTGCTTCTCGGAGAGCGCGCTTCCGAAGCCTTCCCGCTCGTTCATGTAGGCCTTCGCGACCTCGAGCGATCGCTTCGCCATCCCGGAGAAACGCATACAGTGGGTGAGCCGTGCGGGACCGAGGCGCTTCTGTGCGATCGCGAAGCCGGCGTTCTCGGCGCCGAGCAGGTTCTCCTCGGGGACGCGGACGTCGTCGTAGATGATCTCGGCGTGACTCGCGCCACGGAACGCCCCGCCGACGTGGGGAATGTCGCGCTCGAATTCGACGCCGTCGGCGTCGCTCGGGACGAGGAAGATCGAACACCCCTGGTACGGGTGGGCGTCACGGTCCGTGCGGGCCATCACGAGCAACACGTCCGCCTCGCTGCCCTGCGTCGTCCACCACTTGTGGCCGTCGATGACCCACTCGTCGCCGTCCTTCTCGGCGGTGGTCTCGATCATCTTCGGGTCCGAACCACCGCCCTGCATCGGCTCGGTCATCGAGAACCCCGAATGGATCTCCGCCTCGACCAGCGGATCGAGCCACCGTTCTTTCTGCTCCTCGGTGCCGGCCATCTCGAGGGTGTGCATGTTCCCCTCGTCGGGCGCGTCGACGCGCAAGGCCAGCGGGCCGAGCAGACTCCGGCCGGCCTCCTCGAACGCCGGCAGGACGTCGCGGAACTCGAGGCCGAGTCCCCCGTGTTCCGCCGGGATCTGGGGCGCGTAGAGGTCCCGCTCGCGTGCCTTCTCGCGCAGGTCCTCGATCACGTCGTCCGGGACGGGGCCGTCACCGAGCCACTCCCGTTCGACCGGGATCACCTCGTCGTCGACGAACTCGCGGACGTCGTCGGCTAGCTCGCGGGCTCGATCGCTGTCGTGGTACTCCATACCGCCCTCTAGATAAACATTGTAAAATAAAGATTCCGGCGTAACTATTTTCGTTAATCAGGGAGGGGATAGTACCGTACACCACCATGTCGATCGCGAACCGTAACCCGACGGATACGGCCGTACTGACCGACTATTCCGGCAAAATACGTACGCGCGCACCATGAGCGAGGACTACTACGAGCGACTCGTCGACGAGGACGCACTGGCAGCCTACCTCGAAGCGCACCTCGGCGACGTCGACCACTACGAGGTCGAACGCCACGAGGCAGGTCACTCGAACGAGACGCTGTACGTCACGTGGGGCGATCGGGACCTGGTCATCCGGCGACCGCCGCCGGGCGAGACCGCCGACACCGCCCACGACGTCCTCCGGGAGTACCGGGTGACGAACGCGCTCGTCGACACCGACGTTCCCGTCCCCGAGCCGTTACTGGCCTGCGAGAACCACGATATCATCGGCAGCGACTTCTACGTGATGGAACGGCTCGAAGGCGACGTCCTCCGGCTGGAAGAACCCGATCGGTTCGCGGAGCCAGCGTCCCGCGAACGGATCGGCGACGAACTCGTCGACACGCTGGCGTCGATCCACGACCTCGACTACGAGGCCGTCGGTCTCGGCGAGTTCGGGTATCCCGAGGGGTACACCGAACGACAGGTCGAACGCTGGGGACAACAGCTCATGTGGGCCTTCGACGTGACCGTCGAGGAGCGCGAGGTACCGGACCTCTACGAGGTCGGCTCGTGGCTCCAGGAGAACTGTCCCGAGGAACACCCGCACACGCTCGTCCACGGCGATTACAAGCTGGACAACGTGATGTACGCCACGGGATCCGACGGCTCCCGGGACGATCGATCGGGCGACGCCCGCGAGTCGCCGGAATTGATCGGCGTCTTCGACTGGGAGATGGCCACCCTCGGGGATCCCCGCGCCGACCTCGGCTGGATGCTGTCCTACTGGCGCGATGCGAAAGACCCCGAGCCGTCGGTGCCGGAACTCACCGCGACGTTCATGGAGCGGGAGGGATACCCGACCCGCCGCGAACTGGTCGATCGCTGGGAGGCTGGGACGGGCTACGAGTTCGAACACGAGCGGTTCTACCGGGCGCTCGCGGTCTACAAGCTCGCGGCGCTCGGGGAGATGTTCTTCCGGCGCTACCTCGAGGGCAACAGCGACGATCCGATGTATCCGAAGATGGAGGATCGGGTCCCCGCGCTCGCGGAACGAGCGCGACGGATCGTCGAGGGCGACGAACCGCTGTAGCGTCGCACCGATCGGGAATCCCCGGACGGTCGACACCCGAGTTACCGACGTTCACTGCACACTCATTTCGAGCTACGGCATACGCTAACTTCGCTAGAGAGCTTAACAATGGTAATGATCGTCCGGTGGTATTAAGACGATACCGGACGACGTGTCGACCATGTCATACGAAACCATCGATCGCGTCGCGGTGCTGGGCGCGGGGAACATGGGGCACGGCATCACCGAAGTGGCCGCGATGGCCGGCTACGACGTCACGATGCGGGACATCGAGGACGAGTTGATCGAAGAGGGCTACGAGGGGATCGCCTGGAGCCTCGAGAAACTCGAGGAGAAGGACCGACTCGACGAACCGGCCGAGGAGATCCTCGATCGGATCGACACGACGACCGACCTGGAGACGGCCGTCGAAGGCGCGGACCTCGTCGTCGAGGCCGCGCCCGAGAACCTGGACCTGAAACACGACATCTTCTCGGACCTCGAGAAGTTCACGGACGAAGACACGCTCCTCGCGACCAACACCTCGAGCCTGCCGATCACGGACATCGCGGAGGCCGTCGACACCCCCGAGCGCGTACTCGGCCTGCACTTCTTCAACCCGCCGGTGAAGATGGACCTCGTCGAGGTCATCTACGGCGAGGAGACCGCGGACGAGGTCGCAGAAGCCGGCTACGACTGGGTCGAGTCGATCGACAAGACGCCGATCTACGTCCGCAAGGACGTCCGCGGCTTCGTCGTGAACACGATCGTCGGCCCGTTCGGCGGCGAACCCGCCTGGATGGTCTCGGAGGGCGAGGCCACGATCCGACAGGCCGACGCCGCGATGGTCCACCAGCGTGGCTACCCGATGGGACCGTTCGAACTCGCCGATATGACCGGGATCGACATCGGCTACCACGTCCGCAAGGAGGCCGGCGACGACGTCCCGCCGATCGTCGAGGAGAAAGTCGAGAACGAGGAACTGGGTCGGAAGACCGGGACGGGGTACTACGTGTACGAGGATGGTGACGGTCCCGACTACGAACCCGGCGACGGAGAGGGCTTCGACACGCTCCAGGTCGAGGCGCGGATGGTCAACCGCGCCGCGTATCTGGTCGGCGAGGGCGTCGCCACCCCCGACGCCGTCGACACCGGCGTCCAGTTGGGCCTCGGATTTCCCGAAGGAATCTGCCGTCGCGGGGACAAGATCGGCCTCGACACCGTCCTCGAGAAACTCGAATCCCTCCACGAAGAGACCGGCCACGATCGGTTCGAACCCCATCCCTACCTCGAGGAACTCGTTGCGGAGGGCGAGACCGGCGAGGACGCCGGCGAGGGGTTCTACGAGTACGACGACGGCGACGGCGGCCTCGACGGCTACCACCACCTGAACGCCGCGATCGAGGACCGCGTGCTCCGGGTCGAACTCGATCGGCCTTCCCGGATGAACGCGCTTTCGGCCGACCTGCTCTCGGAGATCGACGACCTGTTCTCGTCGGTCGACACCGACGAGATCCGCTGTGCGACGATCGAGGGGGCCGGCGATCGCGCGTTCAGCGCCGGCGCGGACATCACCGGCTTCGGTTCGCTGGACCCGACGGACGCGATGCGCGTCACGCCCGCGTTCGAGACGGTCCACGACTTCCCGCGGCCGGTCGTGGCGAAGATCGACGGCTACTGCCTCGGTGCCGGCCTCGAACTTGCGCTATCCTGTGATCTGCGGCTCGCGACCGAACGCTCCTCGTTCGGATCCCCCGAGATCGGCCTCGGGCTGATCCCCGGCGGCGGCGGCACCCAGCGCCTGATGCGCGTGCTCGGGGAGACCCGCGCCAAAGAACTGGTCTTCCGCGGCAACCACATCGACGCCGATCGAGCCGAGAACTGGGGGCTGATCAACCGGGCGGTCGATCGCGACGACTTCGACGAAGTCGTCGACGAGTTCGTGGACGACCTGCGCAACGGCCCGCCGATCGGGCTCGAGGTCGCGAAGAAGGTGATGAACGAGGGCGAGGACGCCAGCCTCGAGGCGGCGCTGGCGCTGGAGAGCCAGGGCTTCGGCCTCCTGATCGGCACCGACGACGTGATGGAGGGGACCGCCGCGTTCGCCGAGGATCGCGAACCGGAGTTCGAGGGGAACTGAGATGGGCGACGAGACGCTGTCGTTCGACGACCTCGAGATCGGTCGCGAGGTCGTCACCCATTCGCGTACGATCACGGAGGCCGACGTGCGCAACTACGCGGGCGTTAGCGGCGACTTCAATCCCCTGCACCTGAGCGAGCGGTTCACCGCCGAACAGACGCCGTTCGGCGAACCGGTCGCACACGGGGCCCTGCTGTTCGGGATCACCAGCGGCCTGCTGTGGCAGCATCGCCACGAGCGGCCGGATACGATCGCGTTCTACGGCGTGGATAACCTGCGGTTCACGAACCCCGTCACGATGGGAACGACGGTGCATGCGGAGTCCGAGTTGATCGACAAGGAGCCGCGCGACCATCCCGTGGCGAACGGCGTCGCCCGGTACGAGACGCGCCTCGTGACCGACGACGGCGAGGTCGCGCTCTCCTGTGAGCTGTTGACGCTGGTCCGCTAGAAGGGCGATCCGCGTTCCGGCGATTCACCGGGCGCGGAGCCGCCGAAATCACCGGGCACGGAACCGCCGACGGCCTACTGTTCGCGTCCGTCTTCGGCCAGATCCTCGTAGATCCGGGGATCGGTCCGGAACTTGAGCACGTTGTGGACGGCCGAGTTCCGGATGTTCGCGATGACGTCGCCGTACTCCTTGTAGCAGTTGTGGATCCACTTCGAGACCTGCTGGCGGTCCCGGAACATCATCACCGTCTTCCACTGGTACTCGCCGTCCGAGAGGAAGAAAAAGAGGGTATGCTTGTCCTCGCGGATGTGTTCCATGGCATCGTACCAGCTCTCGGCGAAGTGCTCCGTATTGAATTTGAACTCGAACAGCGCGAAGATGTAGTACTCCTCGTTGGGGATGATCGCCTCCCGGAAGACGCCCTCGTCGCGCATTCGGCGGATCGATTCGCTGACCGTGACGTGCGAGACGTCGATGTCGTACTCGGACTTCAGAACGCTCGTCAGTTCCCGGGACGACAGCTGTGGATCCTCCGCGAGTTCACAGAGGATCGCGATGTCGCGTTCCTTGAAGTCCCAGTTGGGGGGCTCGTCGTCGCTCATCGTATCGTGAGTATCGTCGTTTCCATAATTTACGTGTTCGGTTCGGACAGGAGCGACCGGAGCCGATCGGCGTACGCGGCCGATCGATCCTCGGGCACCCAGTGGTAGGCCTCCGACAGCGGTTCGATCCGGCTCTCCCGGATATCGTCGGCCAGCCGCTCGGCGTACGCGATCGGTTGCATCACGTCGTCTTCACCCCATAGCAACAGCGTCTCGGCCGCGATCGATCCGTAGTCGATCTCGGTCGTGTGATTCGTGTTCGTCGCGACGGCGTTCCGGACGAGCGAGCGGTGCCCCTCGTCGGACAGCCACGGGGCTTTCATTCCCTCGACGAAGTCGGGGTCGGCCTCGCCGTAGGCACCCTCGACGAACGCCGAGTCGAGTCGCGATTCGAGTTCCGATCGGTCCAGTTCGACTGTGTCGGGCAGCCCCAGATTCGAGACGAACTCGACGGGCCAAGAGTCGTAACAGACGGCGTTCGAGAGGACCAGGTGCTCGACCCTGTCGGGGTGGTGCGCCGCGAAACGGAGCGCGACCCCGCCGCCGATGTCGTGTGCGACCAGCGACACCGTCTCGACGTCGAGCGTCGCGAGGAGATCCTCGAGCATCACCTCCTGGGCGCGGATCGATCGATCGAAGCCGTCGTGCATCGACGAGTTGCCGTAGCCGATCAGGTCGGGTGCGATCGTCCGGCGGTTCTCCGCGATCGTCGGCACGACGTCCCGCCAGAGGAACGACCACGTCGGGATACCGTGGAGGAAGACGACGGGCGGTTCGTCGCCGCCAGCGTCCGCCTCGGTTCCACCGTCCGATTCGTTCCCGGCGTCCGCGTCCGGCCCGTCCTCGTGGTAGGCGATCTCCAGATCGTGTCCGTCGACCGTCACGCCCGCCGTCTTCTGCCGTTCGCTCCAGGTTTCGTGGTCCGTCATAGGAGCTGATCCGCGATGATGTTCTTCTGAATTTCGCTCGTGCCCTCGTAGATTTTCGTGATGCGGGCGTCGCGGTAGTAGCGCTCGACGGGGTGGTCGGAGACGTACCCCGCACCGCCGTGGACCTGGATCGCCTCGTCGGCGACGTCGACCGCGTGCTCGCTGGCGAACAGCTTCGCCATACTGGCGAACTTCGCGGCCAGCTGGTCGTCGCCCTCCATCGCGACGGTCGCAGCGCGATAGGTCAGCGATCGGGCGGCCTCGACGTTGGTCGCCATCTCGGCCAGTTTGTGCTGGATCGCCTGGAACTCCGCGATCGGCTGGTCGAACTGCTCGCGCTCCTCGGCGTACGCGAGCGCCTCGTCGAGGGCCGCCTGTGCGGTGCCGATCGCCTGTGCGGCCACGCTGACGCGGCCGGCGGCGAAGAAGTCCATCAGCTGGTAGAAGCCCGCGTTCTCGGTACCGATGACGTTCTCCGCAGGGACGCGGACGTCGTCGAGGATCAGTTCCGCGAGGTCCGACGCCCGGATGCCGAGTTTGTTGTCGATCTTCTCGGCGCTGAAGCCGTCGAGATCCGTCGGCACGAGGAAGGCGGTGATCCCCTCGTGGCCCGCGCCCGGGTCCGTCTTGGCCATCACGACGGCGACGTCGGCGATCGTTCCGTTCGTGATCCACATCTTGTTCCCGTTGAGGACGTACTCGTCACCATCCTGCTCTGCGCGGGTTTCCATCCCGGCGACGTTCGATCCGTGAGCGGGTTCGCTGATCGCGCTCGCACACGCCGCCTCACCGTCGGCGATCTTCGGGAGCCACTCTTCTTTCATCCACTCGTCGCCGAACCGCTCGATCATCGTCGAGCCGAAGCCGCGGCTGCTGATCGCGCTCCCGATCCCGGGATCGGCGCGCCACAGTTCCTCCGTGACGACGACGCTCGACAGGAGGTCCATCCCCGCGCCGCCGTACTCGACGGGGATGCCGGTCGCGACCAGGTCCATCTCGGCCGCCTGCTGGACGAGATCGTGGGGATACTCGCGGTTCTCGTCGTGCTCGCGCGCGACCGGCTCGATCTCGTTCTCGCCGAACTCCCTGACGGTTCGGCGGATCGCCCGCTGTTCTTCCGATAACTGAAACGACATACTCCCACTGCAATTTCCAAGATGAAGTAATTTTGGGGAATTTCTACCACTGTTAGCCTTTACACAATCAGTTGGTATTTCTGGAAGAGGCGTTAGTAGTAATCCACTACACAGTCATCGCGATGGACTGTATCGTTCGATCGCTCTCCTGTAGTAACAAGTGACTTTGAGTGGCAGCTATACACTGTCGAGAATCCCGTCGATGGCTACTCTCTCTTCGACTCCGAAATTCCACCCGAGTAGAATACGGTCATAGGGAACGCCATTAACAAGGCCGCTGACGCGGCGGGAGCTGCCATTCCGGCGGTTGTCGTCGCTGCACTCGCTTACTACCTAGCTGTCACAACGCTCGCATCACCCGTCGGGGAGCTTGGAATCTAAGACGATTTGAACCGAATGAGGACTATGAACGAGGCGGCGACCGATATCGATCCCACGCACGCCCTGGTCCTCGGTGACCTCGAGGACTCAACTCGAGACGAACTCGAGTGCGTGAACGCGGCCCTCAGGGCGGCGCTCCAGCACGGGACGACCGTCGAGATCGCACTCGACGCCGAGCAATTCGCCGAGGACTACCCTGCCCGGGTCGCCGACGTGGACACGGAATTCGAGCGGGTCGACGAGGGGATCTACCGCGGTTCTCTCCCCCAGTGTACGGACGCGCTCGAGGGTCTTCTCACGGTCGGGACCTGGCATCGCTTCGTCGCGCTCGAGTCCGTCGCCGTCCGACGGGATGGGGAGGTTTTCCTGTGGTACGTCCCCGATCATCGGACGTTCGAACTCGACGCGAACCTCGCGGCGGAAGCCCTCGACGACGTTCGCGAGGTCTTCGAGGGGCGACCTGCCGCACTCGTCTCGACGGACGCGGCCGCCCAGTGGAACGACGGCGACCACTACTACTCGCTGGAGCCTCCTTCCCTGTGCGTCGACGACCGTTGTTTCGGTCTCTCGCGGCTCGCAGGCGTCGACGTCGACCCGCAGAACCGGCGGCTCTCGCTCTCGTGGCAGTCCGACTCTTCGGGGGTCGTCAGCCGGTTCGTGACACGGATTACGCCGTCACCGCCGACGACGCTGTCGATTCCCGACGATGAGACGTTCGAGCGGGTCGCCGGAACGCTCGAGCAATTGACAGCCGACCGCAGGTCGACCGAGGACTAGTGGCGTCCCACGCCGGAACTGCAGGGTCGAACCGAACGGGGGTCGCCGGTTCGGTCCTGTAGTCGACGCTCGGGAGGGTACTAGATACGAGCCCGACCGATCTTGCATAGCCACTTCACGGGTGGCTTTCGACGAGTTGTCCAGTATTGGTTTCGGCAACAGTATCAGACTACCTACTCGTCACTCGTCAGACGCGAGCCCCGCTAGCGACTCCTCGCCGATCTCCTCGAGGACGTGTTCGTGAAACGCCTGCAGGGCTGCGCTCTCGTCCTCGGCGAGCACGACGTCGCTAGCCGAGAGCGTCGCCAGCCCGAACGCCCGCGGCGTCGGCGAGTCGAGCAACTGCCGCTGGACGGTGATCTCGCCCGAATCGATCGCCGCGACGATCGCTTCGATCTCGTCGACGTTGAGTTTATCCTCCAGGATCTCGCGGTAGGTCTCCTCGATCACGGCGAACTCCGCTAAGTCCTCGGCGAACCCGAGCAGCATCTCGCTCGAGACCTGCTGTTCGCTGGCGGACTTCTCGTAGCCCTTGTACCGCTTGAGGATCATCAGCGATCGGGTCGCGTTGATCCGGAAGTACCGCTGGAGCAGGTCGGTGTCGGCGATGGCCGCACGGAGGTCCGAACGCACCTGCTCGGGGTCGAGATCGTCGACGATGCCCTCGATGTCGACCTTCCGGTTCAGCGGCATCGAGAGGACGAAGCCGTTGTCCGCGACGGCGACCCGGACGTTCGCGGTCGCCTCCTGGGCACAGCGATACGCGAGGAGGCGGGAGAGGCCGTCGTTGAACTTGCGACCGTACGCCGAGTGGACGTAGTAGTGGCGTTCGTACTCGTCGCGATCGCGCTCGACCTCGATCGCGAGCCGATCGGGCGTGCTCACGCTGTCGGCCCCCGCGAAGCGCACCTGGTGGTCGAACAGCCGGGCGATCGCGCGCACGCTGTCGTCGTCGAGCGGGAACTCCCGCAGCCACGCGCGGACCCGCGGCGGACCGCCCGCGTCGTAGTGATCCAGCAGGTCCGCCTGGAAGGCGAGGATCTCGCGGCCCAGATCGTAGGACAGTGGGAGCCGCTCGGAGTACCACGACGGAACCGTGGGACGGGCGCTGGTCCGATCGACGTACACCTTCGATCCGCGCCGGTAGCGGTACTCGAAGTGATCGCCGCCGAGGACGAAGACGTCGCCCTTCTCCAGGGTGTCGAGGTAGTTCTCGTCGAGCTGGCCGACCCACTCGTCGCTCGCGCGGGTGTGGACGTCGCAGGTAAAGGAGTCGGGGATCGTCCCGATGTTGGTCATGTAGATCACCCGCGCCAGCCGACCGCGCTTGCCGATCAGCGGTTCGCCGACGGGGTACTCCTCGTGGTGGTGCTGGCCGTCGGGCGGGTCGTTCTCGTCGCGCCAGATCTTCGCGTAGACGTTTCGATCTTCGAGACCGGCGTACTCCGCGGTCAGGTACCGCATCAACTGCTCGTACTCCTCGTCCGAAAAGTTCCGGTAGGGGTAGGCCCGGCGGAGGATCGCTTTCACCTCGGACTCGGGCCTGATTTCGGCGATCGCCATCCCGTAGACGTGCTGTGCGGCGACGTCCTGGGCGTTCTCCGGGATCGAGACCGAGTCGACGAACCCCTCGGCGGCCTTCTTCAGCATGACCGCACACTCGAGCAGTTCGTCCCGGTCGAGCGCGATCACCCGGCCGGTGACGGTCTGGCCGACACGGTGGCCCGCCCGCCCGATCCGCTGGAGCAGGGCCGCAACGGACTTCGGAGAGCCGACCTGCACGACGAGATCGACGTGGGGCATGTCGATCCCCAGTTCGAGCGAGGTCGAGGACGTCACGACGTCGAGGTCGCCGTCCTTCAGCCTCCCCTCGACGTCCTGACGGACGTCCTTCGAGAGGCTGCCGTGGTGACAGCCGGAGTTGTCCTCGTCGTAGACGTCGAACCGTTCGCGGAGGTTGTGCAGGACGCGCTCCGCACCCGATCGGGTGTTGGTGAACACGAGCGTGTTGGTATGGTCCTGCACGTGTTCGTGGAGCATCCGGTAGAACCGCTCCTGAACGACCTCGCGGGACGTGTTGATCAGATCGTCGGTCGGACACTCGAGTTCGATGTCGAACTCGCGGGCGAAGCGGGCGTCGACGATCTCGTACGGTCGCGGCTCGCGGGCCTCCGCCCCGCTCGCACCGTCCGCGGCGCGTAGCCCCTCGCTCGGCTCCCCGCCGGGTTCCTCACAGCCGACCAGAAATTCGGCAACCTGCGACAGCGGCTCGATCGTCGCCGAACAGCCGATCCGCGTGATCTCGCCCTCGGCCATCGCCTCCAGTCGTTCGAGACTCACCGACAGGTGGGTCCCTCGTTTGCCGTCCGCCAGCGAGTGGATCTCGTCGACGATGACGTACTCCACGGTACGAAGCTTCTCGCGGAACTTCGGCGAGTTGAGCAATATCGCGAGGGTTTCGGGCGTCGTGTTGAGGACGTGGGGCGTCTCCTCGAGCATCTTCTGGCGATCGCTCGAGTCCGTGTCGCCGTGGCGGATGGCGTGGCGGATCTCGCCCATCTCCTCGTCGCCGTCGCGGTCGGCGACGATCGATTCGATCCCCTCGAGCGGCACCTCGAGGTTCCGGTGGATGTCGTTCGCGAGCGATTTGAGCGGCGAGACGTAGAGGCAGTAGACGGAGTTCTCGAGGCCGTCTTCCGACTCGCGGTCGCGTCTGTAGAGTTCGTTAATGATCGCACAGAACGACGATAGCGTCTTTCCCGAACCGGTCGGCGCACAGATCAGCGTGTTCGTCCCGTCGTGAATCTTCGGGATCGCCCCCTGCTGCGGCGGCGTGAAGAACCCGTCGTTCTCGGGGACGAACTCGCCGAATTCCTCGAGCCACCACCGCTGAACTGCGGGCTCGAGCAGGTCGAAGACGTCCCGGTCCTCGATCGTGACCGCCGCGGGATCGAACGGGAGGGCGTCGTCGGCGATCGGTAACTCGAGGGACTCGGACTCAGCCATCATCGTCGTCTGCGGGAGCGGTATGTAAGAGGGTTTGGCTACCGGAGCGAAAGTGAATTTTAGAACTCGGTGACGACTTCCACGCCACGCGTCTCGTACTCGGTCATCGCCGCGAGCCGATCGGATACGTCCTCGAGCGCGACTTCGCGCGTGACGAGCCGATCGGGTTCGAGTCGGCCCGCCTCGATCATGCGCAGGAGTTCGTCGTACCGGGAGGGTGGCATCCCTCGCGAGCCGACGACCGTGACGTCCCACCGGGTGATCTCGTCGATCGGGAGCGGGACCTCACCGCGCTCGGCGTCGGTCGTCAGGCCGAGCTGGACGTGTGTCCCCCGGATCCCGAGACAGTCGAGGCTGTTCCGGCACGTCTCGGCGCGACCGAGCGCGTCGACGGAGACGTGGGCCCCGCCGTCCGTGATCGCTTCGATTTCGGCGGGGACGTCCTCGCGTTCGGACGCGTCGATCGTCGCCTCGGCACCCAGATCGGTCGCCATCGCGAGCGGCTCCTCGCGCACGTCGACCGCGACGACGGTCCCGCCGAGGGCCGTCGCGATCTGGACCGCGGCCAATCCGAGTCCGCCACAGCCGTGGACGGCGACCCAGTCGCCGCCAGCGAGGTCGACCCGGTGAGCGAGCGCGTGAAACGCGGTCACGTACCGACAGCCGAGTCCGGCGGCCTCCGTCGGCGAGACGACGTCCGGGAGTCGAGTCAGGTTGAACGCCGCGTGGGGGACGTGGACCTGTTCGGCGAACGCGCCGGGGACGCTGGATTCGAACCCGAGCGCGTAGCCGTCCTTACAGACGTTCCCGTGGCCAGTCCGACACTGGGGACAGCCACCCTCGCCGAGGTTGAACGGGATCACCACCCGATCGCCCGCCGCGAGTCGATCCACCTGGGCACCGACGCGAGCCACTCGGCCCGCGGGTTCGTGTCCGAGGATCTGCCCGATCGGCACCTGATCGTCGGCCCACTCGCCGTGGCCCTGCCAAGCGTGCCAGTCGCTCCGGCAGATGCCACAGGCCTCGACGTCGACGACGACCCCGTGGGGAGCGGGATCGGGTGGATCGACGTCCTCGATCGCGAGCGGTTCCCCGTACGCCTCGAGAGTTGCAGCGCGCATAGCGTTGCTATCGATCGCCGCCGAGTTAACGGGTCCGACCGCGAATTCCGCACACGAGGCCGCGGGGCCGAGCAGCCAATCTTATCGGACAGGCCGTCCGAGAGGTCCGTATGCGCGTCACCTTTCTCGGAACTGGCAGTGCGATGCCCACCGGCGAACGGTTCCAGACCGGCATCCTCGTCCAGGCGGACGGCCGATCGCTCCTGATCGACTGCGGGTCGGGCGCGTTACACCGCCTCCAGCAGTCCGGCGTCGGCTACGAGAACGTCTCGACGGTCCTCTTGACCCACCACCACCTCGATCACGTCGCCGACCTGCTCCCGTTGATGAAAGCCCGCTGGCTGGCCGGCGAGGAACACCTCGAGGTCGTCGGTCCGCAGGGGACCAAGACCCTGCTCGACGACCTCCTCTCGGTCCACGAGTACATGCAGGGCAAACTCGACCTGCAGGTGCGCGAGGTCGTCCCCGGCGAGTTTTCGGTGGCCGGATTCGACGTCTCGGCCTACGAGACGCGCCACTCGCTCCCCTGTCTCGCGTACCGTTTCGGCGACCTGTTCACGTTCAGCGGCGACAGCGAGGCGTTCGCCGGTCTGGCCAACTTCGCCGAGGGATCCGCGATCCTCGCCCACGACTGTTCGTTCCCCGACGACGTCGACGTCTCGAACCATCCCACGCCCGAGACGCTCGGCCGGGCACTCTCCGGGCGGGAGATCGGCCGGGTCTACCTGACCCACCTCTATCCCCACACCGACGATCGACACGAGGAGATGCTGGCCTCGATCGGGGCTCACTACGACGGCGACGTCCGGTTCGCGGAGGATCTCAAGACGGTCTCGATCGAGTAACTGCGTCAGGCTCCGGTCGGCGGGAGTAACGACGTCTGCGCGTCGAACGATCCACCCAGGCCTGTTAGTAGTCGGGTAACAACAGATATATCCCCGTCCGTTTCGGAAGGGGCTACCAAGGAATGAATTCGACGATCGCACCGAGGGGTCACTACGGTGATCGACGGTGAGCCTTCCCGATCGCATCGCGAATCTGGTCACGACGCACTCGGCGATCGTCCTCGCCGCACTTCTGCTGACGACGGCGCTGGTCGGCGCGGGAGCGCCGATGGTCGACGACGAGTCGTCGCTGGACCAGTACGAGAGCGACTCACCCGAAGGTGAGGCCCTCGAGTACGCGGAGGAGAACTTCTCGACCGACGATCAGGAGAACACGACGACGGTACAGGTGATCGTCAGGGGCGACGACGTCCTCACGAAGGAATCACTGCTCTCGTCGCTCGAATTCCAGCAGGAACTCCGGGGCGACGAGTCGATCAATTCGACGCTGGTCGAAGACGAAGCGATCGTCGGCGTCGAGAACCTCGTGGCGACGACCGCGATCCGCGAGGACCAGGCCGAAAACCTCTCCGAAAGCGGCGCGGAACTCGAGGCTCGCAGTGCGAAACTCGAGAATCGGAGCGCGGAACTCAACGGGACGGCCGAGGAACTCGAGCAGCGCTCGGCCGAACTCAACGAGACTGCCGACGACCTCGAGGCGGCGCTGAACGAGACCGTCGCGATCGAGACGGAGTACGCGGAACTGAACGCCTCCTACGAGGCCGGCGACATCTCCGACGAGGAGTACGAGCAGCGATCGGCCGAACTCGAGGGCCGGCTCGACGACGTCTACGAGGACGCGACGGCCGACCTCGACGAGGAGCAGTCGGCGCAGTTCGCCACGGCCATGTCGAACGCGCGAGAGATTCAGTCGTCCCTCGTCGAACTCGAGCGGGCGAACGAGGCCGGCGAACTCTCCGACGAGGAGTACGAGGAACGCTCGACTGAACTCGAGGGGCAACTCGAGGACGTCTACGTTCAGGGCACGCGAGGCGTACTCGAGGACGAGTACGCCCAGCTCGAGGAAGACAGCGATCAGCTCGAGGCGGATTTCGAGGAACTGGAAGAAGACAGCGAACAGCTCCAGGAAGACTTCGAGGAACTCGAGGAAGACCGCGAGGAACTCGAGGAAGCCGGCCAGCCGCCCCTCGACGACCAGATCGAGAAGCTCGAATCGATGAACGAGTCGGAGTACGAGGAGACGCTCACGAGCGTCCTCTCGGACGATGGCGACCAGGGCGGCGACCTGGCGCTGCGCCTGATGCCGACGTCCTACGAACCGGGTTCGACGGACGCGGACGCACGAATGCTGTTCGTGACGCAGTCGACCGAGAGCGGTGAGTTCCAGGGGCCGGGATCGGTCGACGATCGGACCACCGAGAGCCAACTCGAGCTTCGCGAGCTCGCGGACGACCGCGACCAGGAGATGCTCGTCTTCGGGTCCGGCATTATCACCGACGAGATCGACCGATCGATGAGCGACAGTCTGGCGATCGTCTCGCCGCTCGCGCTGCTGTTCGTCGTCGTCGCGCTGTTGATCGCCTACCGCGATCCGCTCGACATCGTCCTCGGGATCGCGGGCATCGTGGCGGTGCTGATCTGGACGTTCGGCTTCATGGGCTGGGCGGACATCGCGTTCAACCAGATGTTCGTCGCCATTCCCGTACTCCTGATCGGGCTCTCGATCGACTACGCGATCCACGTCTTCATGCGCCATCGGGAGCAACGCGAGACGCCACGCATCTCGGATACGGGAACGGGAAGCGAAGCGGCCCGTGAGCAACGCGACGGGGAGAGTCCCTCACAGGACGACGGAGAGCCGACGGACGTTCGGGGGTCGATGTCCGTCGCACTCGCGGGCGTCGGCGTCGCACTCGTCTGGGTGACGGCGACGACGGTCATCGGGTTCCTCTCGAACCTCGTCAGCCCGATCGGTCCGATCCGCGAGTTCGGCGTCGTGAGCGCGTTCGGCATCCTCGCCGCCATGATCGTCTTCGGCGCGATGATCCCCGCGGCGAAAGTCGAGATCGACGCCCGACTCGAGGCTCGTGGAATCGATCGGCACAGACGGGCGTTCGGCACCGGCGGCGGTCGACTCGCCGACGCGCTCTCGGTGGGCGCGGTCATCGCCAGGAAAGCTCCGCTGGCGGTCCTTCTCGTCACCCTGGTGGTGACCGCGGGCGGCGTCTACGGCGCGACCCAGGTGGACACCAGCTTCGATCAGGAGGACTTCCTCGCCGACAGTCCGCCCGCCTGGACCGAGGACCTGCCGGAACCGTTCCAGCCCGGCGAGTACAGCGCGAAGTCCGACCTCGAGTACGTCAACGAGAACTTCCAGCGACAGGACTCGCAGGCGCAACTGCTCATCAGGGGTGAGGTGACCGACGACGAGACGCTCGAACGCGTGGCGGACGCCCAGGACGACGCCGCCGACAGCGACGTGGCGTACGTGCTGGCGAGCGGCGAGGCCGACGTCCGCAGCCCGCTGTCGGTGATGGAGAACGTCGCAGCCGAGAACGAGTCGTTCAACGAGTCGTTCCAGGCGGCGGACACCGACGGCGACGGCGTCCCCGACGAGGACGTCGAGGCGCTGTACGACGACCTCTACGAGATCGACTCCGAGGCCGCAAGCGACGTACTCTACCGCACCGACGGCGAGTACGAGTCCGCCCGGATGGTCGTCTCGATCCAGGGGGACGCCTCGTCCGGCGAGACGACCGATGGGATGCGCGCCATCGCCGCGGACTTCGACGACGGCGACCGGTGGTCCGTGGTGGCGACCGGCGATCCGATCGTCAACTACGTCGTCGAGCAGGACCTGCTGGACACGGTTCTCCAGAGCCTGCTGATCACGCTCGTGGCCGTGTTCGTCTTCCTCACGGTCGCCTACTGGCTGACGGGCAACAGCGCGACGCTCGGCGCCGTGACCCTGCTCCCGGTCGCGCTCGCGGTCAGCTGGATCCTCGGGACGATGTACCTGATCGGGATGCCCTTCAACGTCCTGACGGGGATGATCACCAGCCTGACGATCGGGCTCGGCGTCGCCTACAGCATCCACGTCAGCGCCCGGTACACGCTCGAACTCGAGCGCCAGGGCTCGGTCTGGGACGCGATGCACACGACGGTGACGGGAACCGGCGGCGCCCTGCTCGGCAGCGCGGCGACCACTGTCGGCGGGTTCGGCGTCCTCGCGTTCGCCATCCTCCCCGTGCTCGAACAGTTCGGGATCATCACCGCGCTGACGATCGTCTACGCGTTCTTCGCGAGCGTGCTCGTCCTGCCGACCCTGCTCGTCCTCTGGACGCGGTACTTCGGCCCCGACGTCTCGTTCGAGGCGCCCTCGCCCGCGAGCGCTCGCGCCGCGAGCGACGGCGGCCGCCCCGAAGATGGAGGTGACGACCAGTGAGCGGCGACGAGACCGGTGCCCTGGAGGCCTTCGAACGGCTCGGCCTCACGAGCTACGAGGCGAAGGTCTTCATCGGTCTGCACCGCATCGGCTCCGGGACTGCCCGGGACGTCGCCCGGGCCGTCGACGTCCCGCGGTCGCAGGTGTACGGCGTCGCCGAAACCCTCGAGGAACGGGGACTGCTCGAGGTCCAGCAATCGAACCCCATTCGCTACCGGCCGGTGAGCGTCGACGAGGCCCGCGAGATCCTGCGCGATCGGTTCGAGACCGAACAGGAGCGAGCCTTCGAGTACGTCGAGGACGTCCGCACGGAGCCAAACGGCCAAGAGGAACAGGAGGACATCTGGACGGTCCGGGGGAGCGATCGAGTCGACGATCGCGTCGTCGACCTCCTCTCCGATGCCGACCGACGAATCGTCTTCGGGACGCGTCTGCCGGAACTGCTCACCGACGACATCGAGGCGGCGCTCGACGAGCGCGCCGCCGCGGGCGTCGACGTCGTCGGCGTCAGCGCAACCGAGGCGGTCCGCGAACGGCTCTCCCGACTGGAGGGCGTCGACGTCTTCACGCCGCCCGCCCACCGCCAGGGCGACGACCGATCGGGGCGGATCGTCATCGTCGATGACGACGCCGTCCTGCTCTCGGTCATCGACGACGACGGAAGCGAGACCGCGATCTGGAGCTCCGGATCGCTGTTCGCGTCCGTGTTGGTCCAGCTGATCCAGGTGGACGAGCAGACGCTGCTGGAGTCGCGTTGACCGGGATCGGCGCTTGCCGATCGAGTCGACCGATCCGAAACCCCGTCTCTCAGTCGAGCCGGTATCGCAACAGCGCCGCGATTCCCCCGAGGTTCGAGAGCTGCTGACCCGGCGGGAACTCGCTCGAGAAGACCGTCACCTCGCCGCCTTTCTGTTCTGTCGTGCGGACGATGTCGTCGACGTCGACGTCCCACTCGCCGTCGGGCCCCCGTTCCTTGCGTAGCCGATCGTCGAGGATCAGCAGCCGCTCGATCGCGCCGAACTCGGCGGCCTGCTCGACCTCTTCGGGCCCGTAGGCCGCCTTCGCGCCCTGGGCGATGCGCGCGGTGAGTTCGTCGATGTACTCGGCCTCGCGCTCGATGCGGGTCTCCTGCTGGACGTCCGCGACCGCGCCGCGTTTGAGGACCTCGTGGACGCCCCGGTCGCCGACGGCCGCCGTGTCGACCATCGTGACGTCTTCCGCGACTCCGGGCTCGTTGTCTTCGAGGTACTTGTAGGCGTCCCGTTTCGTGAAGCCGGGCCCGGCGAGGATGATCGCGTCCGCGTCCTGTCGTTTCAGGACGTCGCCGAGTTCCGAGAACAGTTCCGATCGATCGCGGGCGTACTCGCCTTTCCCGGTGGGGCCGGTGATGGTCGCCCGCTCCTCGGTTCCGTACTGGGCGACCGTGTGGACGTGGGCCTGTCCCTCCTCGACGGTCGCGATGGCGACGTCCGGGTTCTCGGTCGCCTCCTCGGCCTCCTCGAGACGGGCCTCCTGGTCCGGCTTGAAGTACTTCTCGATCGATATCTCGTCGCGCCCCTCGACGTTCAGCGTGTGGTGAAACCCGAGCTGGTCCTCGCGGGAACAGGCGACGATCTCGCCGCCGACGCGCAGCCGGTTGGCGAACTTGTGGAACTCGACGTCCTCGACCGCGATCGCGACCCACATGTGTTCGCGCTCCCCGCCGGTGTCGCGCATCTGGTCGTCGTTGCGCTGGATCCGCCGGGTGGTGTCGCCCGCGACGCGATCGCCGGGTTCGAGGACGTACTGGAGGTGCCAGAGGTCGTCGACGCTCTCGGGGACGACGGTGACCCGTTCGCGCCCGCCCTCGACCTGTTCCCGGTCTTTGATCTGCATGCGCGTGGGTTCTCGGGGTGCGGGTAAGTGGGCTGCGATCCCCTCGCGATCGGTCCGGGCGGTCCGGCGACTCCGTTCCGGGGTCCACCGTACCGCCGGCGATCGGCTCGCACCGTCCTGCCTGCTAACATGGGTGGGAATATCCACCATAGTAAGGGTCCAGTGGTATCCCCGTGGCGAACCTACCTCCTGTATGAAGCTCGCACACGTGACGCTCCTCGAAGACTTCGGAAACCGATCGCTCGCAGTTCACGGCATCATGGTCCTCGCCTTCGCTAACGCGATCCTGGCGGGACTGTTCGTCGCGGGTCAACTGGGACTCGTCTCGTTCGTCGCCCTGCTCAACTTCACCGCAGGACTGTGGGTCGCACACTCGGTCCACTCCCTCGGGAACGGCGTCACCGGCGACGACGATTACGCCGGCGTCCTGAACGAACTGTTCGATACCGAGACCGAGGACGGAGACGAGGGGCTCGACACCGGCCGCTTCGGTCGCCTGCTCGCGCTGATCGCGGCCGTGACGGCAGTGTCGCTGTTGACCTCGGCACAGGTCCTGGCGGGAACCGTCCTGTCGATCGCCGTCGTCGCCGTCGGAGCCATCGCGGTCGTGACCGCCATCGTCGGGTTCCTGATCGCGCTCGGCGCGTCCTACGACGAGAGCCAGCAGCGGTGGGTCGACAGACAGGAGGAGAACGTGGACGCCGACGTGGACGCTGATCCGGTCGACTGAGAACGCGCGAGGGTCGTGAATACGGACTCCTGCGGGCTCACTCCTCGGAGATCCGGCTCCCGCCCGGCGGCATGAAGTGCTGGATTCGGTCCGGGCTGGCGATCTTGCGGACGAACGACTTGTCTTCGAACCGCTCGCGGAAGCGCCGGTAGAGCCGCTTGGCAGCGTCCCCCTGGGCGTACCGGCCCGGTTCGATCTCGATCGTCGTCTCGGCCTGGCCCTCGATCGCCGACGGTGGACCGCCGATCACGCGCGTCCACGGCTCACACTGGATGCCGACGGCGACGCCGACCGGCGTGTCGTCGTAGTAGGTCCGATCGCCGCGCACCGCGAATCCGCCTTTCTCGAGGTACTCCCCGCTCTCGGGCGTCTTCGAGACCTGATCCGAATCGACGGCGTACACGTCGCCCGCGTAGCGGCCGTCCTTCCAGACCGACGAGTAGGAGACGGCGAACTGGGCGGCCTCCTCGATGCTCGTCTCCGGAATCTCGATGTCGCCCGAGGAGGCCTCGCTCGGGTCCGTCGCCTTGAGCACGGTGACGGGACCGCCGTGGGCCTGCGTGTGGAGGACCTTGTCCCCGCGCTCGAGATACTTCTTCACCAGTTCCTCGTTCTGGTCGGCGTTGCGCCCGCCGATGACGAGGAAGTCGTCGCTCGTGTGGAACCACCGGAACCGATCGTACCACGGCTCGTTCTCCCGGATCGGGACGGACGAGAGGGAGAGCCAGTCCCGGTCCTCGTCCTCCTCGTCGTCCTCGCCGTCGCCGGGCGCGCCGTCCTCGGCTTCCCACCGTTCCTTCCTTCGCTTGACCGCCTCCAGGTCCTCGCGGGTGTCCTCGATCGCCGCCAGTGCGCCCTCCTTCTTCTCCTCGATGCGCTTCGCTTCGGTGTAGAGCCGATCGGCGTTCTGCTCGACGCCGTCGTGGGCGACGAGATCGATCCGCTCGCCGTCGATCTCGACCGTCACCATCCCCTCGCTGCCGTCGACGTCGACGACCGCCTCGGCGGCCTCGATGCCGCGCTCGGCCCCCTCCGCGAACCGCTCCTCGATCTCGGCCCACGATCGGTCCTGGTTGCGGGCCTCCTGGATCGTCGAGAGGATGTCGTCGACGAGGCCGTAGTTTGCGTAGAGCAACTCGGCGTTCTCCCGCTGGGCCTCGGCCTGCTGTTCGAACCCCTCGATCGCGCCCTCCTGCTGGTCGATGATCCGCCGGTGTTTGGCGATCTCGGCCTCGAAGTCGGGCTTCTGGTCGGTCGGGTCCGGTTCCTCCTCGTCCTCGAGCGTGAGTTCGAAGAAGTAGTCGTCAAGCGCCGCGAGGAAACTGTCGGCCGGATCGGCCGCGAGTTCGGCGTGTTCCTCGAGCGGGAACGGCGTGACGTCGACGACGGGGCCGTCGGCCGCGTCGCTCTCTCCGTCCCCCTCGTCGTCCTCGCCCTCCTCGCGGTAAATCCGGGGGTCGAAGTTCCCGTTGCGGATGTCGAGCGCGAGGCGTTCGATCGCCTCGTACACCCGCCGGTAGTCGTCCTCGGTCGCGTCGTCGATGTCGAGGGCCTTCTCGACGCCGGCGCGGGTACAGAGTTCCTCGGCGTAGAGGCCGCCGAAGTTCAACTGGGTCGCGAGCGTCCGGACGACGTCCGTGTCGGAGTCGTCCATCTCGCGATCGAACGCCTCCCGGGAGACCGTCAGCGGGTTCGTCCGCGTGTCGGGGAACTCGTAGCGAGAACCGGGGACGACGGTCCGGGACTTGAGACGAACGGTCTCGAGGCAGTCGATCACCTCGTACTCGCCGTCGGTGACCGCGACATTGCCCTGGCCGAACAGTTCGACGATGATGCGGGTCGTCCCGTCCTCGCGCTCGAAGACGAACTCGAGGATGCGATCGAACTCGTACTGTTCGACCCCCGCGAAGTCCGCCCCCGAGAGGCGATTCCGGAGCATCATCGCAAACTGGGGTGGCCGGCCGGGGGCGTCCGGCACGCGCTCGGGCGCGACGGTGTGGGCGCGCTTGACCTCGCCCACCTCGAGTACCAGTTCCACCCGGCCCCGATCGAAGTCCCGCATCTTGAGCCGGACGAGGTCATCGCCGTAGAGATAGGCCTTGTCGACCTTCGCGCCCTCGTAGGTGCCCAGTTCCTGGACGAGGGCGGCGAGGTCGACGCTCGTGAGTTCCCGCTTGGGATCCATACCGCACACTCCCCGGCGCGGTCAAAAAGACGTGTCGCTCCGGCACAGGCGTCGATCGTCGATCGCAGGCGAACGCGGCAGTTCGCCGAAAGGATACGGATCCCTACTGTCCGAGAACGCCTCGCATTCCGCGGCCGGCGGGACAGTCGCTCGTACCTCCGTATCCACAGATATACAACCTCGCACCTCACCAACAGGGGCTATATGGCGGACGAAATCGACCTCGGCGGGCGCGACGAGCCGTTACGGGGTGAAGACGATCACGCCGAACTCCTGTCCGAACTCGACTCGCACGACCTCGCGGTCGCAACCGATCCCGATCCAGACACCGACACTGGCCGGTTCGAGTACGACCCCGACGCGGATCCGGACGCGGTGTTTCCCCAGTCGGTGGCCAGCGGCGGGCCGACCCCGACCGGGGTAATCCTCTGGACGCGGATCGCCCCCGCCGTATTCGATGCAACCGACCCGTTGGCCGTGCGCGTAGCCCGCGACCCTGACTTCGACGACGTCGTCTACGAGGGCGTGGTCACCGACGCCGAGCAAATCCGGGCCCACGACTACACGGTCAAAGTCGATCTCGACGGGCATCTCGACCCGGACCGCGAGTACCGCTACCGGTTCTATTACCGTGATACGGCCTCGCGGATCGGGCGGTGCCGGACGCTCCCCGCGCCCGACGCGTCCCCCGAATCCGTGCGGTTCGCGGTGCTCGCCTGTCAGAACTATCTCAACGGGTACTATCCCGCGTATCACCACGTCGCCCGCGAGGACGTCGACTTCGTCGTCCACGTCGGCGACTTCATCTACGAGTCCGACGACGGCCACTTCAAGGGCCTCGGATCGTACGACTACCCCGGGCGCGAGAAGGACTTGCCCAGCGGGAACAGTCGCGTGTGGGGCCTCGACGATTACCGGTACCTGTATCGCACGTATCGAAGCGATCGATTCCTTCAGGAAGCGTTAGAAGCGCACACGCTGATCGCGGGGTGGGACGATCACGAACTGGTCAACGATCTGTACTGGGACAAACGAACGGATGCACCCGCGGGTGACCATCCCCGGGGCGACGACCCCGCGTTCATGACCGACCTCGTCGCCGACGCGATGCACGCGTGGTGGGAGTACATGCCTGCTCGCGTCCACTATAATCCGCGTGGCGACAACCTCCAGGACCGGTTCCAGCTCTGGCGCGAGTTCGAGTTCGGGGACCTCGTGACGCTCGCGATGACCGACGAACGCCTGTTCCGCGATCCGCCTCGGCAGGCGATCCCGACGCCCGACAACGTCGGCCCGCACCGCGAACCGCCCGGACGGACGATGCTCGGCGAGGACCAACGCGAGTGGCTCATCGACACGATCACCGGATCGGACGCGACGTGGACGGTGTGGGCCGACGAGGTCCTGACCGTCCCGCTCCGCGTCGGCTCCGGCCCGCTCTCGCTCTACCCCGTCCAGGGCGGATGGGACGGCTATACGAGAGAACGGATGCAAATCACCGAGACGATCGCGGAGGCCGACGTCGACAACTTCGTGACCCTGACCGGAGACATGCACTGCTATATCGCCGCCTACTCGCAGTCGTCGTATCCCGGGCGAGTTACGGGCGGGGAGGGCGTCGCGCAAGGCGACCGGATCGGCGTCGAGTTCATGACGCCCGCCGTGACCTCGCTCAACGTCGCGGAGGCCTTGCATCTGACTCGGGGCTGGCGGCGGACGCTCACCGAACCGCTGTTGTCGTGGCTGGTGCCGGCGATGAATCCGCATATCGAGTTCTTCGACAGCCATCACTGGGGGTATTCGGTGGTCGAATTCGCGCGAGATGCGTGCACGTATATCGGGTACGCCGTCGACAAGACGACGAACACGCCGGATGCCGATCGATCCGTCGTGGCCGCGTATCGCGTTCCGGAGGGCGAGGTCGCGCTAGAGGACGTGACCGAGCAGTATCGGGCGCAGTAGGGCGGCGCGGACGGACCGTCATTGCCAGTTGGATTCGATACGGCCTCGAACCGATCGGCACTCGTCGCCGAGAGACGGGACGATTGAAACTGCGTACCGGGGCTCAACAGGCACAGCAGCGCCTCGACTATCCGTGAGCGACCTTCGTCGGACAGTCGGCGAGTATCCCCAGTCCTATCCGACAGTATAATCCGAAGCCACCCACTTTGAACGCGTATGAACGACGGCAGTGCCGCTCGACCGCTCGATCGGGTCCGATCGACGCGGTGTGCGCGGACCGGACCGCACCACGGCGGTGGTCGATACCCATGAGCCAGGCACCCGATCGCCGCTGGGAGGACGTCTTCCAGCTTCCCTCGTTCTTCGATCGCCTCGCGGACGAGGGCGGCATCTCCGTCGTGGATCTGATCGACGAACTGAACGCGAGCGGGCAGGTCGACGTCGACGCTGCAGGCGTCGTCTACCACGACCGGGGAATCCGGGCACCGGGCTACGACGCGACGTTCGTCCACGAGCCAACCGGTTCGCGAGGCCGACCGGCGTTCAGCGTCGAGGTCGATACGATCGGCCCGCGAAACACCTGGGAAAAGTTCGACGACACCCTGTCGTGGGACGTCTACCTCGTCCGAACGGACGATCTGGCGGCGATCGCGTGGCTCAGCGACGAGGAGTACAAAGTCGAGGACGCGGATCGCTTCCAGTCCAAACAGGAGGCGGTCGCCGCCGGACGGTTCTCGTTCGGCGTCTTCCTCTACGACGAGGCGGCGTGGAGCCAGCGGGTCGAACGACTGCAGGCGACGAACGCGCCCGCGTTCCTCCTGCAGGAGGACGGACAGCCGGTCTTTCCGGAGTCGCAGGGGGAATTCTACGACATCGTCGACTCGACGGTCACCGAGTTCCGGACGACCGGCGGAAACGCGCCCTCCTACCTCGGCGTGCTCGAACTCGAGGTTACGATCGACTGATCCCTCGAGTCCACTCCGACGATCGACGGCCCGTGGCGCTCTATCAGACGTCCCAGCCCTCCAGCGTGTAGGCCATCTCCCAGAACCGATACTCCAGCCTGGCGCTCGTGAGAAACGCCTCCCGCATCGCGTCGTGCTCGCCGGGGTAGCGCTCGCCACAGCGATCGACGAACGCGCGACACCAGTCGGTCGCCTCGCGGAACTCCTCGCTCGTGTACATCTCGATGAACGGGGTGTACCGGTGATCCCCGTCGGCGAGGTCGGCCATGTGCTCGGCGACGTCGAGGTAGCCCTGCATACACGGGTACAGCGCAGCCGCGATCTCCGCGATCGAGCCCTCGTAGGCGGTCCTGAGGAGGAAGTTCGTGTACGCCACGCACGTCGGGGCTTTCTCGACGGCTTCCAGTTCCTCGGGCGTGATGCCGTACTCGGCGGCGAACTCGCGGTGGAGGTCCATCTCGTGATCGAGCACCTGGTGGGCGACCCCGAGCAGGTGGGTCATCGACTCCTCATCGTGCGCTTTCACCCCGGCGATCGCGAACAGTCGCGCGTAATCCAGCAGATACCGGTAGTCCTGTTTCAGCCAGTGCTCGAACGCCGCCTCGTCGAGCGTCCCGGCGGCGAGTTCGCGGACGAACGGATGGTTCTTCTGTGCCTCCCAGATGTCTATTCCGGCCTCGAGAAGCGTATCGCTGAACGCCATCACGTCACACTGACGCGCTGGGAGGAAATATATATGGGTGATACAACCGACTGATTTCCCGGAACGACGAACCTGGTGAGCGTCTTTCCGATCGGCCCCTGGAATGGGCGAGCGGCGATCGAATTCGAATTCGTCGCGCGTTCGGAACGTGAGGGCCCGGATCGATCGGAGCGATCGCGGACGCGACGCCGTGCCAGCGACGTCCGGTTAGATACGCTTGCTCACGTAGGGGCCGTCCTGGTGGTAGCCGAGTTTGTTCCGGTAGTACTCCCGGGCACCGATCCCCGAGATAACGCTCAGTTTGTCGTAGCCGGCGTCGGCGGCGATCTCCTCGGCGCGGGCCATCAGTTGCTGTCCGTACCCCTGGTGCTGGTGTTGATCGGTCTCGCCCTCGTCTCCCATCGCAACCTCGCTGCCGTACACGTGGAGTTCGCGGACGAGCGCCGCGTTCTCGAGTTCCGATCGGACCGGGTCTCCCGGGAACCGCAGTCGGCAGAAGCCGATCAGGAGGTCCCGCTCGAAGTCCTCGACGGAGATGAAGTGTTCCGTACCGCCGCAGGCCTCGTAGGTCGTGACGTCGAGGTCGACGTCCCCGGGGTCCTCGTCGTTCATCCCGACCTCGCGACAGCGGATGCACTCACACTTCCAGCCGTGCTCGTCCATGCGCTTTCGTGCGAGTTGCCGGAGGTTCGACTTCCAGACCCCCGCGTCGATGAAGTCCGCGGGAATGTCGCGCTGGACGCGCTGCAGTCGCGTGTACCGGGGAATCATCGACTTGATCTCGGCGACGAGTTCGGCGGCCTCCTCGTTTCCCAGCGGTTCGTACTCGTCTTCGTACCACCAGTCGTAAGTGGCCGTCCCGCGGACGACGAGCGTCGGGTAGATCTTCAGGTAATCCGGTTTCCACTGCTCCTGTTCGAAGAGTCGCCGGAAGTCCTCGAGACACATCTCCTTCGACATTCCGGGCTGACCGGGCATCATGTGGAAGCCCACCTTGAACGCCGAATCCCGCAGTCGTCGGTTGGCGTCGATCGATTCCTGCACGCCGTGGCCGCGGTGCATCTCGCGGTTGATCCGCTCGTAAGTGGTCTGAACGCCGACCTCGACCTTCGTGCCGCCCAGATCGAGCATCCGATCGATCTGCTCGGGATCGCACCAGTCCGGTTTGGTCTCGAAGGTCGTCCCGATGTTGCGGACGTCGGCGGTCTCGTTCTCCGCGATGACGTCCTCGACGTACCGCCACTCGTACTCCTCGGGGTCTTCGGCGAAGCTGACGCCCTCCGCGGGTTCGGGTTCCTTGTCGACGTCGTAGTCGTTCATCGCCTCGAGGGCGCGCTTGACGAACCACTCTTGGTAGTCGTGGCTCCGGGCGGTCATCGTCCCGCCCATCAGGATGAGTTCGACCTTGTCGACGGGGTGACCGATTTCCCGGAGTTGTTCGAGCCGTAGCGTGACCTGCCCGTACGGATCGTAGTCGTTCTGGACGCCGCGGGCCGCGGCGGGTTCCTCGCCCGTGTAGCTCTGGGAGGAGGAGAACTCCGAGTCCGGCCCGCCGGGACAGTAGAGACACTTGCCGTGTGGACACCGCTCGGGCGAGGTCATGATCGCGACCGGCGAGACGCCGGAGGCCGTCCGGACCGGCTTACGCTGGAGCACCGTCTGGAGTTCATCGCGGTGCTCGTCGGGCGCGTAGTCCACCAGTTCGGAGTTCTTGGGGACTTTCGGTGCCGAGTGCTCCGAACACGCCTCGAGTTTGGCTTTCTCGACCTCGTCGCGATCGATTTCGCCCGCGAGGATCCGCTCGACGAGCGTCTCACAGACCTGCTCGAAGGCGTCGGTTTCGGTCGGATCGGGCGTCTCGGTACTCACTGTACAACGGTCATCGCCGTTCGCGAATAAGGGTATCGGACTCCGAAACCGCAGGTCCGCCTCGCCGCTCGTCGGTCACCGTGCCGATCGGTCGGTTGGTCCCGGAGCCGCTGGCCAAAAGGTAATCGTTTAAGCGTGGGGTCGCCCTATCCCCGGCGTACTGAATGTCACCCGACCAGGCGGTGGTCGTCGCCGCGGTCGCGTTGCCGTTCGTCGCTGCAGCGCTCACTCCCCTGCTTTTCAGGCTGCTCGGCGAGCGAACCGGCTACGCGGGCGCCGTCGTCGCGATAACGTCGTTCACGTTGCTCGCCTCGCAGTACACCGAGGCGACGACGAGCTCCGGGACCGTCCCTCCGCTCCCCTGGATCCCGTCGCTCGACGTCGTCCTTCGGTTCTACGTCGACGGCTGGGGGCTGCTGTTCGCCCTGCTCGCCTCCGGCATCGGCACGCTCATCTTCCTGTACTCGCCCGCGTACATGCACGGCGAGTCCCACCTCGTCAGATACTACGCCGCGTTGCTGGCGTTCATGGGATCGATCCTCGGCGTCGCGCTCGCGGCCGACCTGATCGCGATCTTCCTCTTCTGGGAACTCACCAGCCTCGCGTCGTACGTCCTGATCGGCCACTACACGGCCGACGACTCCTCGCAGTACGCCGCCCGGATGGCGATGGTCGTCACCGTCGGCGGCGGCCTCTTCCTGCTGGTCGGCTTCCTCCTGCTTTCGATCGTCGCGGTCGACGTCGTCGGCTCCGCGTCCGCGTCCGCGGTCGGCGTCTACGACCTGTCCGCGATGCTCGACAACCCCGACGCGATGCAGTCCGCCCTCCGCGATCGCGGGCTGTTCCTGCCAGTGCTGGGACTGCTCGCGATCGGTGCGGGGACGAAGTCCGCCCAGGTCCCGCTGCACTTCTGGCTGCCGAACGCGATGGCGGCCCCCACGCCCGTCTCGGCCTTTCTCCACTCCGCGACGATGGTGAAAGTCGGCGTCTACTTCGTGGGACGGATGCGGCCGATCCTCGTCGGGGAGGAGTGGCTCTTCCTGTTCGCGACGCTCGGGTTGACGACGATGACCGTCTGCGCGATCCTGGCGGTCGCCGCGACGGACATCAAGGAACTGTTGGCGTACTCGACGGCGAGCCACCTCGGACTGATGATCGCCGGCTTCGGGTTCACGTCGATTTACGGGGCCGAAACCGGCGTCTTCCACCTGCTCAACCACGCCCTGTTCAAGGCCGCGCTCTTCCTCGTCGCCGGGATCGTCGCCCACGAGGCCGGCACCCGGCGGATCGACGCCCTCGGGGGACTCCGTCACGACCTGCCGGTCACGGCGGCCATCACGGTCGTCGTCGCCCTCAGCATGGCCGGCATCCCCCCGTTCAACGGCTTCTACTCGAAGGAACTGCTGTTCGAGGCGGCCGTGGAGGCCAGTCACTACCACGACATCGGCGCGCTCGGCTGGCTCTACCCCGCCGTGGCCGTATTCGGGAGTATCTTCACCGTCCTCTACTCGCTCCGGTTCCTGGGCCTGTTCTTCGGCGCCCGGCCCGACGGACTCGGCGACGTTCACGAGCCCTCGATCACGATGCTCGTCCCGCCGGCCGTCCTGGCCGCGCTCGCCGCCGTCGTCAGCGTCGATCCCGAGGTCGCGGTCCGGGTCATCGTCCAGTCCGGCGTCGACGCGACCGCCACCGACCCCGAGGCGATGCACGTCGGCCTCCCCACCTCGTACTCGACTCCGGTGGGGATGAGCGCGATCGCGATCGGAGTCGGCTTCCTCGCGTACCCGTTCTACGATCGGATTCACCGCGGGATCCGATCGGTCCCGGCTGCGGCCCCGCCGGTGAGCGCGAACTGGTGGTACGACGCCGTCGTCGGCAACCTCACGGGTGCGGGGTCCTGGCTCGGGTCCCGGGTCCACAACGGCCTGCTCCGGACGTACGCGACGTGGACGTTGGCCGCCACCTGCGCCTTCGCGCTCGCTGGCTTCGCCGCGACGGTGGCCGTCGCCCCCGGCGAACTCGTCGGTATCGACGCCACGCCGGCGATCGCACTCGTCCTGGCGGTCGCGGTCGTGGCCGCGATCGCGGTCGTCACCGCCGACTCTCACGTCGCCGGCATCCTCACGCTCTCGATCCTGGGGTTCATGATCGCCATCTTCTACATCCTCGCCAGCGCGCCCGACCTCGCGCTGACGCAACTGGTCGTCGAGACGCTCGTCCTCTTGATCTTCCTGCTCGTGATCGAGGAGATTCCCGAGTACTACGAGGTCGGCCTCGGCGGGGTCGCCCGGGACGCCGTTCTCTCGCTGGCCGTCGGCGCGACCGCGTTCGTCACCGTCCTTCTCACGACCGACGCCCGCCCCGAGGGCAGTACGGACGTCGCCCGCTACTACGCCGAGAGCGCCGTTCCCGAGGGTGGCGGGACGAACATCGTCAACGTGATCCTCGTCGACTTCCGCGGCTTCGACACGCTCGGCGAACTCGTCGTCGTCACGCTGGCCGCGATCTCGATCCTGACGCTCATCGTCATGCGCTCCCGAGGTGACGACGAATGAGGACCGACGACACCGGAGGTGCACACCGATGACGACGACGGTGATCATGCGGACGACCGCCCGGGTGATCGTCCCGATCATTCTGGTCGTCGCCGTCTCGCTGTTCGTAGAGGGGCACAACCTCCCCGGCGGCGGATTCATCGGCGGCGTGCTCACGACGACGGCCTTCGCGATCATCTACCTCGCGTTCGGACTGGACTTCTTGGAGCGCGGGGTCCTCGGCCGCGACGTCGACCCCGGGAAGGAGCCCTCGCGCGATCGGGTCGTCGTGGCCTACCGGCGCGTGTTCGAGTACGGGCTGGCGATCGCCATCGGCAGCGGACTGGTCCCGCTGCTGTTCGGCCGCCCCTTCCTGACGCAGACGTTCGTCGAACTCGAGGGCGTGCCGATCTACCACCACGTCGAGATCGCGAGCGCGCTCGCGTTCGACTTCGGGGTCTACTGCGTGGTCGTCGGCGGCCTGCTCACGATCCTCTCGGTGGTGGGGGCGGAATGACCACGATCGTCCTCGCGGCCGTGATCGGCGCGCTGTTCGCGCTGGGCACGTTCCTGATCCTCCGGCGGGACCTGATCCGGGTCGTCTGGGGGCTGGCGATCATCAGCCAGGCGGCGAACGTCTACCTGCTTGCGATGGGCGGCATCGCGGCGGGAACCGCCGATTCGGTGCCCGTGCTGGCCGGCCACGGCGAGCACGTGCCGGAGACGGCCGACCCGCTGGTGCAGGCGCTCGTCCTGACCGCGATCGTCATCGGGTTCGGCATGACCGCGTTCGCACTCGTCCTCTCCTACCGGGTCTACGAGGAACACGACACGTTAGACGTCTCCGAACTGGGTGATCGCGAATGACGACGACACTGACGACGGCGACTCGCGCAGGTGATCGCGAATGACGACGGTGACGGCCCCCTCGACGATGACGACCGCGCCACTGACCGCGATGCCGATCGGAACGGAGTCCCAGCTCGTGATCGCGCCGATGCTGATCGTCCTCGTCGCGGCCGTCGGCAGCCTGTTGCTCGGCCGGCGGCCGCGAGGCCGGATCGGCGTGAGCCTCGCCGGCGGTGCGGCTTTCGCGATCGCCGTCGCGGCGATCGACTGGTACATCGTCCTCGCGCCGGACGCGCCGGGGATCGCGACCTACCAGGTCGGCGACTGGCCGGCCCCGTTCGGCATCACGCTCGTCGTCGACGGCCTCTCGGCGTTCATGCTGACCATGGTTGCGATCCTCGGCATCGCGTCGCTGGTCTTTTCGACCCGCGTGTTGCCCGAACTCGATCGGCGAAGCTACTACTTCCCGCTGTTTCACTTCCTGGCGCTGGGGGTCACCGGCGCCTTCCTCACCGGCGACCTGTTCAACCTGTTCGTCTGGTTCGAGGTGATGTTGATGGCAAGTTACATCTTCGTGGCCTACTACGGCGGCCCCCAGCACACCCGCGCCGCGTTCTGGTACGTCGCCCTGAACCTGCTCGCGAGCGCGATCTTCCTGCTGGGCGTCGGCGGCATCTACGCCACGACCGGCACGCTCAACATGGCCGAACTCGCCCGGCGGATCGCCGACCCGGTCGCGTACGGGATCGATCCCGGGCCGATCGTCGGCCTCCTCGCGATGTTGCTGTCGGTGTTCGCGATCAAGGCCGGACTCGTCCCCTTCCAGTTCTGGATCCCGACGGCCTACCGGTCCGCGCCGCCACAGGTCGCCGCACTGCTCGCGGGAGCGACGAAGAAGGTCGGCATCTACGCGATCATCCGCCTCTCCTTTACCGTCTTCGGCGACGCGCAGATCGCGGTGAGCCTCGAGGTACCGGGAGTCGGTGCCGTCGCCGGAGACTCCCCGCTCGCGTTCGTCGGGGCCGCCCTGTCCGTCATGGCCGCCGCCAGCATCCTCGTCGGCGGGATCGGAGCCGTCGGCCGGGACTCCCTCGAGGGCGTCCTCGCGTACTCGAGCATCGGCCAGGTCGGGTTCATCGCGGTCCCCGTCGCGATCGCCGCGACGACGGCGAACCCGACGCTGCGCCACGTCGGGATCGTCGCCGCGCTGGTGTACGCGCTCAATCACACGCTGGCGAAAGGGCTCCTCTTCCTCTCGGTCGGTGCGATCCGGTCGGCCACCGGGACGAGCCGACTGGCCGACCTCGGCGGGTTGGCGGGTCGCTCGCCGCCGCTGGCGATCGCGTTCTTCGTCGGTTCGCTCGCGCTCGTCGGAATCCCGCCGCTGTCGGGCTTCTTCGGCAAGTTCCTCGTCTTCGACGTCGCGGCTCGAGCGGAGGCGGCGTCGGTACTCGTCCTCCTGCTCGTCGGTTCGCTGCTGACCATCGCGTACGTGACGCGGACGTGGAACCTGAGCTTCTGGGGTGCCCGGACGGACGCCGTCGAGGGCGCCACCGCCGACGCGGTCCAGGTCGGCGTCGTCGTCGTGCTGGCAGCGGCCATCGTCGCGGTCGGGGTCGGGTTCGAACCCGTCTACGAGTTCGCCGACGCCGCCGCGTCGGCCGCGCTGGACAGCGAGGGGTACAGAGAGGCCGTCGGGGAGTACGCGCCGACCGGCGATCAGGCCGGAGGGGGTCACGAATGAGAGTCCGAACCTGGCCCGTCGCCGGCGTCGTCTTCGCCCTGCTGTGGATCTTCGTCCGCGGCGTCGAACTCACTCCCTCGGCGGTGATCGGACAGTTCCTCCTGGGACTCGTCGTCGGGCTCCCGGTCGCGTTCGTCTTCCGGCGGCTGTACGTCAAGCGGATCGACCTCGGCCGGGGAGCGCGTGCGCTCCCGGCCGCCGCCCGCTACCTCGCGACCTTCTCGTGGGAGGTCGTTCGCGCGAACCTGGACGTCGCCTACCGGGTGCTCTCACCCGGGATGCCGATCGAACCCGAGGTGATCCTGGTTCCGCTCCGGGTCGAGACCGATCTCGCGATCACGACCATCGCCAACAGCATCACGATCACGCCCGGAACGGTCACTCTGGACTACGACGAGGAGACGAACGCGCTGTACGTCCACGCGGTCGACGGCCGCGATCCGGAGGCGATCGCCGCGCCGATCCGGGAGTGGGAGGACTACGCCCTCGAGATGTTCGACGAGGAGGCGTCGCCGGACGACCGGCCGCCGGCGATCGTCGTCTCGGGCGGGGAAAGAGACAGCACGTCCGGGCGCGAACGTCGAGGTGTCGACGATGAGTGAGGTGATCGATCCAGCCGTGCTCGATGCGGCAGTGGGTGCAGCGTTGATACTCGTCAGCGGGTTGTGCGTGCTCTGTAGCTACCGCGTGATCCGGGGACCGACGAACCCCGACCGCGTGGTCGCGCTGGACGCGATCGCGACGAACGTCGTCGCCATCGCCGTCCTCTTCGCTATCCAGACCGATCGCGGGCTGTTCGTCACCGTGAGTCTCGTGCTCGCGATCATCGGTTTCATCGCGACGGTCGCCGTCGCCAAGTTCGTCACCCAGGGAGAGGTGATCGAATGATCCGGACCGGCGTCGTGATCGTCCTGATCGCGGTCGGCGCGTTCTTCCTGACGGTCGGGACGATCGGACTGCTCCGGTTGCCGAACGTCTACAACCGGATGCACGCCACGAGCAAGCCGACGACGCTCGGGACCGCCGCGATCTTCATGGCCGGCTTCGTCCACTTCGGGCCCGGCGAGGAGGGGCTGACCGCGATCATCGGGATCGCCTTCCTCTTCCTGACCGTGCCGACGGGTGCGCACATGATCGCTCGCGCCGCCGAGCGGATCGGCATTCCATTCCTCGGGAGCGTAACCTGGCCGGATGCCACGGTAGTCGCGAGAGAACGGCGAGAACGCGCCGAGAAGGGATCGGAAGACGAGTGAGGCGGTTACGCGCCCCGCGTGCGGGTGACTCGCCGGCGTCGTCGATCGGTCGCGCGCCCGCGGCGACGAACACCGGCGACGACCGTCGCACCGATCGCGCCCGCGAGCATCACGTGAGACAGGGTTAAGCAGGTGAGCGGAGTACTGCGTGTTAATGGATACCAAGGAGTGACCCAGCCGTGACACGCAGCCTTCTCGACGAACTCATCCGATACGACCGCGACATCCACCGGGACCAGCAGCGACGCGAACGAGAACCGTTTCCGGACACCGAGGAGATGGTCGACGTCATCCGACACGGTGACCTGCTGCAGGCGTTGCTCGCCGACCCCCTCGATCGGCGCGAGATCGAGGAGGCGCTCGAGGTCTCACGGGCGACGAGCCACCGGTTCGTTCGCTGGCTCGAGGAACACGGGTACGGCGAGCGCGTCGACAATCGCTACCAACTGACGGGGCTCGGGACGGTCGTCGCCGACGGCGTCTGCAAGTTCGAGGGCTACCTCCGGACCGCGCGGCGACTGGACCCGCTGTTCGAGTACATCTGCGAAGACCACGAGGAGTTCGTCATCGAACCCTTCGCCGACGCGACGGTCACCGTCGCCACCCCGTCGGACCCCTACGCACCGATCGCGCGCTTCCTGTCGCTCCTGCGCGAGAGCGACACGTTCCGCGGGTTCAATACGACGCACATGATTCCGCCAGGGCTCGAGACGTCCGACGACCTGCTCGAAGATCGGACCGTCGAACTCGTCTACGTCCCCGACACCGTCGAGACGCTTCGAGACGAGTCGGACACCGCCCTCGCGACGGCCATCGACGAGGGAAACGTCACCGTCCGCACGAGAGACGCCCTTCCGTACGGCCTCGCGTTGTTCGACGATCGGGTCGGCGTCGGCGGCTACGACGAGGAAACCGGCACGATGCGCGTGTTCGTCGACACCGACGCGAGGATCGCACGCGAATGGGCGGCCAGCGTGTTCGATTCGATCCGCGCCGACGCCCGACCGGTGTCCTCCTGAGACGGCTCTCGATACGTCGCGACGGCGGCCGGAGATCGGCAGTTCTGCGAGAGCGACGCGAACCGAACGACCGAACGAACCGAACGTGCCTGCCGCTGCTCGGGAGTCGCTGACAGCGGAGAAGGGCGCGTCTTACGCGAGCGTCTCGGCGAGTGCGTCGAGCGCAGCCTCACGGACCGCATCGCGCTCGCCCGGCAGGAACTCGACGTGACCGTCCGCACCGCCCACGACGCTGACGCCTGCGTTGGGTGCTCGCTCGGCGATCGCGTCGCCGAGATCGCGGACGTTCAGCGAGGCGGTCGTGCGGACGTGGAGTTCGTCCGACCCGACGCCGAGCGTCACGAACGGGGTGTCGGCCCGATCGCGTTCGCGGCGGTGCAGTTCGTCCAGCAGCAGGACGGTGGTCGGGAAGTCGTACCGGTGCGTGAACGCGTCCGTGTCCAGCAGCGTGACGGTCACGCCGTCGACGGCGCGATCCGTCGCGTTCTCCTGAGCCGTCTCGAGTTCGGTCTCGAGTTTCGCGCGGAACTGTTCGGAGACGTGGGCGGCGAGCCCATCGTTTCGAGGCGACGAGGCGTCGCTGTCCTCGAACAGCAGGTCGATGACGAGTTCCCGCTTGTCCTTGTAGGACTGGTAGTAGGCCTCGAGCGCGACGGCTTCACGACGGTTCGAGATGGCCGTCTCGTCGTAGCCGGCGTCGGCCGCGAGGTCGACGTAGTCCGCGGGTGCGTTCTCCCAGTAGCTGACTGCGGGGAGGTGCTGGAGGTCAGCCCGCACGCCGTCGTTGACGTGGGCGGCGACGTTGGCCGCGAGCGCCGTCGAGGTGACGTCCGACACGTCGGCACCAGCGAGCGAGGGAGCGACGGCGACGGTGACGGCGTCGCCGATCTCCTCGTCGGCACGGCTGTCGTCGACCACCAGCGCCTCGGCGTCGTACATCGAGAGGAGGTCGTAGCCGTCGACGGACTCGACGGTCGACCCGGCGTCGACGAGCACGACGAGCGGGAGTTGCTCGCCGTGGCGATCGCGGGCCTCGAGCATCGACGTGACGTCGTCGGTCGCGGCGTCCATGTCGTAGACGCGGCCGTCGAGAGGCCGGCGCTCGAAGTAGTGGTACTCCGCGTCCTCGCGGGTGTGTTTCTCGCGGATCAGCGGCAGGACGGCGCGTTCGATGGCCGCCCCGGCGACGTAGCCGTCGGCGGTCGCGCCGTGGCGGACGACGATCGGCCGGGCCTCCATGACGGCCCGTCGGATCGCCGTCGCGGCGTCGACGATGCCGTCCTCGACGGCCGTGACGGCGTCGTTGTCGGCCAGCAGGCCGACGTCGGCCGGCCGAGCCTCGCTCTCGATCGCGTTCTCGAGTCGGTCGCGAACGGCCTGGCGGTCCTCGTCCTGGAGAATATTCAGGGATTCGGTCTCGATCTGCAACTCTCCGTGGTGGCGTTCGACTTCGCCCTCGAGGGCGACGACGTCGTCGATCTCGACGTCGGGGTACGCGCGAACGCCGGCCTCCTCGAACGCCGCACACTCGACGGTCGCGGTCTCGTCGCGGAGTTCGAAGACGGTCGGGCCGCTGGTCTGGCGGACGCCGGTGATCTCGCCCTCGAGGCGAACGACGCTGCCGACCTGCGAGTCGATCGCGTCGATCGTCGTCCGGTTGAGCGCGGGTTCGGCGTCGGCCGCGTCGTCGGTCGCCGGCGTCGACGCGGCGGCGCTTTCGGTCGCGACGGACCCGCTACCGCTGGCGACGGTTTCGCTCGCGTCCGGGGCGGGACTCTCCGTATCGGTCGGCCCGCCGTCGTCGGCGGTCGCCTGGAGGTCGCCGGCCTCGACGTCGTCCGCGTCGACGTCGGAGACGGCTGCCTCGGACCGATCGCCGCCGTCCGCCGTCTCCTGGGAGTGGTCGTCGTCCTCGGTCTCGAACGCTTCGGGACGGACCTCGTCGGTACCCGTGTCGATCAGCTTCCCGCGGAACTCGCGTTCGCGTTGCCGGATCGACCAGCCGAGGTCCACGTTACCGTTGTCCCGGACCTCGAGCACCTGGACGAAGACGTCGTCCCCGGGCTCCCAGTCGAGACTCTCGAGTCGTTTGTCTAGTTCGCTTCTGTGCAACAGGCCAGTGACGTGGTCTCCGATGTCGACGAAGACCCCGAAGTCGGCGTAACCATCGACAGTGCCCCGGTAGTAGCGACCGGGGGTTAGCTGCGAGGGAGAATTGCCGTGGAATTCGAAGACGGCATCCTCTTCGTGGCTCTCGCAGATCTCGCCGTCGACGGGTGTGCCGCAGATGATACAGTTACCCATCTACCCGGACCAAGCAGTTTCGCCCTAAAACGGTTGTCGGAATGCGTTCGGGACGAACACACCGATCGATCGCGGAAACACGTGACAGAATAGTCACTCGAATACCGGGGATTCGTCCTCGAGCGTCTCGATGTCGTCGGCGATTTTGCGGACGTCCTCGGGGAACAGCGATACCTGAATTTCGTTGCCGTCCTCGTCCTCGAAGACGAGTTTGACGCGCTTGTCGCCGAACGCCCGTGCCTCGGCGGACTCGACGTCGAACAGTTTGACCGTCGCCGACTTGTTCTTCGGGCCGACGTTCTTGATCGATCCGTCGTTCAGCTCTACCATGAACTCCTCGAGGGTCAGTGCGAGCATGGTCGTCGTAGGAACGCCGTACAAAAAACGGTACGGCATCGTCGGCGGGAGTGCCGACCGGCGAGGGACCGGCTCCCTCTGTCGCCGTACTCGTCGAGCATCGAGGAGGGTCGTTTCCGGTGGTGAACTCGCCCGACTCACTACGCTCGACGCGTCGTTAGCACGATCGCGCGGTGCGCGACCGGACCGCATGCGTGGTGTGTCAGTTCGCGTGCGGCCTGTTATCATTGCGAGACCTATCGTATAAATATTGGTGATCGTACACAACCGTACGCGGGGTGCCAGGCGATCGATTCCGCAGCGGCTGACGGCGGTAGCAGCGCCAACGGGCGGCGTATTCACCGTCTGCGGCACGCCCTCGCGCTCGCCCAGTTTTAAGTTTGCTTCGACCCAAGGTTCGAATGCTATGCAAGTCACCTGGCACGGCCACTCGACGTGGCACGTCACCGTTGGCGACACCGAGTTGCTGATCGATCCGTTCTTCGACAATCCGAAGACCGGACTGGAGCCGTCGGACGTCGAGACACCGGACTACGTGTTGCTGACACACGGCCACGCCGATCACATCGCCCACGCCGGCGAGTTCTCAGACGCGACGCTGGTGGCGACGCCCGAACTCGCCTCCTACTGCGAGGCGGAGTTCGGCTTCGAGGACGCCGTCGGCGGGATGGGAATGAACCTCGGCGGGACCGTCGAGTGTGGCGACGCGTTCGTCACTATGCACCGTGCCGACCACACCAACGGCATCATGACCGAGTACGACGCGAGTGCCGGCATGCCTGCCGGCTTCGTCGTCTCGGACACGAAGCCCACGCAGGCGGCCGACGCGGAGTCGACGACGTTCTACCACGCCGGCGACACCAGCCTCATGCCCGAGATGCGTGACGTCATCGCGCCGTTCCTCGAACCCGACGCGGCGGCCGTCCCGATCGGCGACCACTTCACGATGGGGCCCTGGCAGGCCGCGATCGCCGTCGACTGGCTCGACGTCGACTACGCGTTCCCGATGCACTACGACACGTTCCCGCCGATCGAACAGGATCCCGCGGACTTCGATCGCGAGGTCACCGCGGCCGGCAGCGATGCCGAGGTCGTCGCACTCGAGGGCGACGAATCGTTCGATCTCGGCTGAATCGGTTCGGCCGAATCGATCGCGACGGTGTCCGTTCCGGGGTCGGATCGGCCACGACGCCCGGGCGACGTGTCGATCGACGCGTTTTCGCTGTCACTCGTCCGAACCGTCCCGGCGTCGAGAACAACGTTTACAGCGCCGGCTGTAGTCATCTCGACTGCCATGGCGAAACAGGTCACCACCGTCTCCGAAGAGGGGTTCAGCATGACGAACGAAATCCGTGACTTCGAGTCGACGATCGACGCGACCGGTGAGGACGCACCGGACACGCTCGAATCGCTGCTGGCCGCCTACGCGTCCTGTTACGTGCCCGCGCTGCGAGTGGGCGGCGAACAGCGCGGCGTCGGCGACCTCGGTCGCGTAGCGATCGAGTCGACGGGCGAACTCAACGACGACGACAAACTCGAGTCGATCTCGTTCGACATCAGGGTCGAGGCCGAGGTCGACGACGAGACGGCCGAGAAGATCCTCGATCGGGCCTTCGAACTCTGCAAGGTCCACGACGCACTGAAGGAGAGCCTGCACGCGGAGACGACGATCGAAGGCGACGCGTTCTAGCGCCCTCGCGACGAGGGTCTCGTACTCGGGTGCAAAGTTCAATAGACTGTTATGTAGTCGCCGCTCGTTCTCCCAGTGTCGACCAATCGCAGTGGTACCCCCGATATTCGGGGGGTACGGGAGCGGTCTGAGATGTCAACCAATGTGAACTAGCCACAACCACCATATTCATCGACGCCCACGACAGGGTATGCGCCGCGGACTGGTGGTCCTGCTAGTCGCCGCACTGGTCGCCTCCGCTGGTTACGCCATCGGGTTCGGCGCGAGCGACGAGCACCCCGACGAGAGGGGCGAACCCGACGGCAATCTCGAGATTCACCACATCGACGTCGGACAGGGAGACGCGACGCTGGTCGTCACGCCACGCGGAGAGACGATCCTGATCGATTCGGGCGACTGGCGGGACGCGGGCGACCCCGTCATCGACTATCTCGACGCGCAGGACGTCGATCGGATCGACCACCTGATCGCGACCCACGGCCACGCCGATCACATCGGCGGTCACGCAGCCGTCATCGAACACTTCGAGGAGCACGGCGATGGCGTCGGGGCGGTCTACGACTCCGGGGTCGTCCACACGAGCCAGACCTACGACGAGTACCTCGACGCGGTCGCGGCGTACAACGTGACCCTGTTCGAAATCGGCGAAGGCTACAACCTCTCGCTCGAGAGCGACACCGTCGAGGCGTCGGTGTTGAATCCACCGGCGGGCGCGTCCGACCGGGCGGACGACCTCGACGACAGCAGTCTCGTCCTCACGATCGAATTCGGGGAATTCACCTACCTGACGACCGGTGATGCGGGACAGCGCGCGGAACGACGGCTCGCCGAACAGCGGGGAGCCGACGTCGAAGCCGACGCCTACCAGGTCGGGCACCACGGCTCCTCGAGTGCGTCGACGGAGCCGTTCCTCGATGCCGTCGGGCCCGAGATCGCGATCGTGTCCAGCGCCGCCGAGTCCCGGTACGGCCACCCCCACGACGAGGTGCTCGAGTCACTCGCCGATCGGGACGTCCGAACCTACTGGACCGGTGTTCACGGCGACGTCGTGCTCGAAACCGACGGCGAGACCGTTTCGGTGACGAGCGAGCGAAACGCGTCGACGGATCCGAAAGATTACGTCGAGACGAAACACGCCCCCCGGAACGGGCCCGAGGGGAACGACTCTTCGTCGACCGAGACCGAATCGATCGACCAGCCGACGGCCCGCCGGCCGTCGATCGATCGGCCCACGACTGCGCTGACAGTACCATGAGCGAACGCTACACTGCAACCCTCGACCGGATCGTCGACGAGACCACGGCCGTGCTCCTGTTCGAGGACGAGGGCACGGTCGTCGACGAACGCGCCGTCGACGTCGAGCGACTCCCGCCGGACGGACGGCACGACGGTGCCGTCTTCGACGTCGAACTCGTGGACGGTTCGCTCCGAGACGTGGCCTACCGTCCCGACGAGGAACGCGACCGCCGGGAGCGAATCCGGGAACGGTTCGATCGGCTCTCCGAACGCCCGTCCGACGACGACTCCTGACCGACCCGTCGGTCAATCCCGAATGAACGCCAGTCAGACGGCTGGCCACCGGCGGACAGCGGGACGATAAAGTGGAGCGGAAGGGAAGCCGACCTCCAGTGGGTGGGGTACCTGCGATGACACGGCAACGGGGTCGTCCCGATCGCGCAGTGGCGCCGACCCCGCTGCACGTCGACGATTTCACACTGCCGGGATTATCGATGACGCCAACACACATTGGTAGTCCGGACCGTCAGTACCGGCGAGCCAGTCGATCCACGTCGACTCGAGTGCCCTCGCTCTCGTCGATTCGAGTGGCACCGATTGCAGCGCTCACGGCCCCGTAACGGCGGAACCCAGTGGGTTCAAGACGATACCCGAGACAGCACCACTTATGTTACGATCCTTCGACGGGATGGAACCGCAGGTCGCCGATTCCGCGTACGTCGACGAGGCCGCGGTCGTCATCGGCGACGTCGTGATCGAAGCCGACGCCAGCGTCTGGCCGAACACCACGCTCCGGGGCGATCACGGGACGATCGTCGTCGGCGAAGGGGCGAACGTACAGGACAACGCCGTGATGCACGAGGGGGCCGAACTGGAGCCCTACGCCACGGTCGGGCACAGCGCGATCGTCCACGACGCGACCGTCGCCGAGCGTGCGCTGGTCGGGATGAACGCCGTCGTGCTCGACGGCGCTCACGTGGGCGAGAAAGCGGTCGTCGCCGCCGGGAGCGTCGTCACGGAGGGGACCGAGATCCACCCGTCGACGCTCGTCGCAGGCACGCCGGCCGAACCGAAGGCCGAGGTCGACGATCCGCGGCTCGAGACGACGGCCGAGCGATACGTGGCGCTGTCGACCCGGCACGAAGAGACGTCGGAGCGACTGGACTGACGCTCGATCGGCCAACAGTGGCCCGCCAGCCCCGTCGACGAGGGAAACGCTGATACCTGCACCGCACCAATCGACGGCCATGAGCGACACGCAGTGGACCGACCGGATCGTCGGTGCACGGATGACCGTCGATCAGGAGTTCACCTCGCGGATCCAGGGCTCACAGTTTTCGAGCCAGCAGTGGAGCCTGATCATGACCGCGACCGAGTTCGAGATCGAACACCCGGACGATCCCGATCGGGCACGGATCGTCGCCAACACGGAGAAGGTCGAACAGGTCATCCCCGAACTCGACAACATCCAGTCGGGAATGGGCGTGATGGGCGGCCAGCCCGGCGGTGCCGGATCGCGCTCGCGCTCGTCCGGTGGGGTCCTCGACTCGATCAAAGGGGCGCTCGGACTCGGTGGCGGTGACGACGGTGGGTCACACGAGGACCAGCGTCGGGCCGCCGAACAACTCACCCAGGAGTACGCCGACGAACTGCAGTCACACCTCGAGGCCAACGGGCGGTGGGAATCGGTCCGACGCACCGCAACCGACGGCGGAAAACAGTAGCGCTCCGAAAACCGTCGACGGCCGATCCCGGCTCAATCGCCGGCGTGGAACATCGTGTACTCGCTGGCCTCGTAGATGTTGATGAGTTCGGTCACGAGTTCGTCGTAGGACTCGTCATCGACGCGCAGTGCGTCCAACCGTTCGATCGTCTCTTCCTCGAGTTCGACGGAAGGCATGTGCGGTCGTTCGACGCCAAGGCGCAAAAACACACCGGGGATCGTCCCGCGGGTCGACCACCCGGCGGGACCGTCCCGGCGACGGCGGCCCCAAGCCACAGCACCTTTAGGCACGCTTCACTACCGTAGTGGTATGACGAACGAAGTAGACACGACGACGATCTCGATCAGTTCCGACGACGGCTCGACCGACGACGTGACGGTCCCGAGTGGACTCGTCGACCTCGTCGCAGAGGGCGACCAGAGTACCGCCGAGACGATCGGTGACGTGACGCTGCTGTCGTTCGCCAGCCGCGCTCACCACCTCGTCCACCACGGCGAGGAGACAGACCCGGAACTCGAGGCCCAGGAGGAGCGCGTGATGGATCTGTTCGAGGAACGGTTCGGCGTCACCTTCGGCGAAGCGACCGGCCACCAGCACTGAGCGGGCGAGACGAGATCGAACGGCAACCACGCGCAACACTCGTTTTCGATCGATCGACGATTCGAGACCGGTAGCCGGAATGGGACGGTTACGTCGCCCCGACGCCGGAAACTCCGTCGAAGGGGTCGCCGAACGGATCATCATCCGGTCCCTCATCCGGAGATTCGTCCGGACCTCCGCCGGGAGGTTCGTCGGGCGGCCCGTCACCCGCACCCGGTCCGTCGGCCCCGTCGCTGGGACCGGTCTCCCCATTAGACTCATCGTTCGGTCCGGGCGGTGCGTCTTCTCCCGGTTCGTCGGCCGGCCCTGTTTCTCCAGTCCCGGCGTCTGACGGCGCTATCTCTCCTGCAGTTGCGCTCTCGGCCCTGAGCACGTCCTCGTAATCGTACCCGGTCATGTCGATCTCCCAGACGAGTCGTTCGCCGTCGGACGCGGGCGTCCACTCGACGGTGAACGTGTTCTCTCCGGGCTGGAGTTCCTCGATCGGTTCCTGGACCGTCGTCCCCTCGACGAACTCGCTGTCGACGATCAGGGGCGCGTCGTTCGGGTTCTCGTAGCCGAAGGTCACGTCGATCCCGTCGTCGGTCGGCGTCGTCTCCACGACGGCGATCGCGGGCAGTTCCGGCCGGACCTCGAGGATGCACTGCTCGGCGTCCGGGTTCGGGTAATCGATCTCGTCGGGGGTCGCGTCCGGCGAGGCGAAGCCGGTGATCGCGGCACCGAAGTCGCCCGACGGAACCTCGACGGTCGCCCCGTCTTCCGTCTCGGCGACGGCGAACTCCTCGCCGGTCTCGTAGGTGAGCGTCCCGTCGAACGGGGCCGACACGTCCTCGCCGACGGTAATCGCGTACTCGCCGACCGAATTGCCGTCCGCGCCCGACTCGTAGAAGCCAGTTGTGACGATAATCTCGTCGCCCTCCTCGAACGTCCCGGTCACCTCGGCGTTCGAACAGTCGAGGTACTCGACGGCGAACTCCTCGGCGACGGTGTACTCGATCGTCTCGGTCGCGAGGGGGTCCGCCTCGGGATCGACGGCGGGCACGACAGCGACCTCGAGCGTCGCGTCGTCTTCGAGCGGCGGGTCGAGATCGACCGTCTCGCTCTCGATCGTTTCGTCCGGATCGAACGGACCTGCTTCGCCGATCTGCTGGCCGTCCTCGTCGACGACGGTAAGCGCGTACTCGACCGAGGCGTTCGCCGCTTCGACCGTCAGGTTCGTGCCGTCGCCCTCCTGATCCGCGACCGATAGCGTCGCTTCGGATTCGACTTCCTCGACCGTGTACTCGATCGTCTCGTTTGCCAGTTCCTCGTCGGCTTCGTCGACGACTTCGACGTCGAGCGTCGCGTCGTCTTCGAGCGGTGGGTCGAGATCGACCGTCTCGTTCTCGATCGGCTCCCCGGGAACGAACGGGTCCGTTTCGCCGATGCGCTGGTCGTCTTCGTCGGTCACCGTGAGGGCGTACTCGACCGAGGCGTTCGCCGCTTCGACCGTCAGGTTCGTGCCGTCGCCCGTCTGATTCTCGACCGTCAGCGACGCCTCCGGCGCTTCGTCGTCTCCGTCGGCCTCGTCCGCGATCGCGTACTCGATCGTCTCGTTCGCCAGTTCCTCGTCGTCCGGCCCGACGAGCGCGACGTCGACGGTCGTGTTCTCCTCGATCGGCGGATCGAGATCGAGAGACTCGTTCTCGATCGTCTCGTTCGGCTCGAACGTCTCGCTCTCGACGGTCTCGCCGTCGTACTCCGCGGCGATCGCGTACTCGACGGACGCGTTCGCCTCCTCGATCGTTAGCGTCTCGCCGTCGCCCGTCTGGTCGGCGACCGACAGCGTCCCTTCGGGTTCGGCCGCTTCGGCTTCCTCCTCTTCGTCAGCGCCGTCCCCGACCTCGACGATCGCCGTGTCGAGGACGGGCGATCCGCCCGAAGTCACGTACGGCTGATCCTCCTCGCCGTCGGTTTCGGCGTAGTCGAACGTCCGGTCGTCGTCCGTATCGTGGTGGACGGCGGCGACCAGCGGCTGGTCGTCCGCGATCGGTTCGTCGAGTTGGATCTCGACGTCCTCTTGCGTGCCGGCCTCGAGGTGCTCCGAGACGCCGAGGACGGCGTCGGGTTCGAGACCGACGTCGGCGCCGGCGTAGACCGCCACGAAGCCGCCCTCCGAGAGATCGACCTCGTCGACGACGACGCGCTCGCCGTCGCTCTCGCCGTCCTCGAAGGCGATCGACGCCGCACCTTCGAGTTCGTCGATCTCCTCGAGTTCCTGTTCCGTCTCGGTCTGCGCGAACTGTCGGAGTTCGGTCTCGTCGTCGACCCCCTCGTCGACGGCGAAGGCGGCCGTGTCGGACGCCGTCTCCTGGCTCAGGATCTGTAGCTGCGTGACGCTGATCCGCTGGAACTGGACCGCACGGGCCGTCTCCTGGCAGGCGCTGCGGGCCGCGATCTGGATCTGCTCGATCGTCGCCTCCTGGTGCTGGACGAGCACGCCGCCGGCGGTCCCCTCGGCGAGTTTCTGCACCTGGACCACGTCGACGATCTGTTTCTGGATCACCGCCCCTTCGCCGGCACCGCGTGCCGCGGCCTGGATCTGCTCGACCTCGACGATCTGGCGCTGAACCGCCGACTCGATCGACCCCTTCGCGGCCCCGAGCGCGGCGAACTGGATCTGCGTGATCGAAACCTCCTGTTGCTGGACGAGGACACCTTGAGAGGCCCCGTCGGCCGCCACCTGGATCTGCTCGACCGTCGCCTCCTGGCTCTGGGTGATCGACCCCTTCGCCGCGCCGAAGGACGCCTCCTGGATCTGCGTGATGGAGATCCGCTGGACCTGCCGGACGGTGACCCGCTGAACCTGTTTCAGCGGCCCGCTCCCGGCGCCGCGTGCCGCCGCCTGGGTCTGCTCGACCGAGACTTCCTGTTTCTGGACGATCGCGCCGGCCGCCGCGCCCGCGGCCGCCTTCTGGACCTGTTTGATCGTCACCCGCTGGCGCTGTTCGACGTCGACGTCTTGCTCCTGTTCGAGTGCCGCCCTCGTACTCCCGTCGAGCGCACCCGCGGACGCGCCGGCAGCAGCGTTCTGGACGTGCTCCAGGGAGACCCGCTGCCGTTGCTCGACCGTAATCTTCTGGTACTGCTCGAGCACGCCGTAGGCCGCCCCCTGGGCCGCCTCCTGAATCTTCGGCTGTTCCCGAACGTCTTTGTCGCCGGCCTCGCTCGCGGCCCCGGCGGCGGCACCGCGGGTCGCCACCTGAATCTGCTCGACGGTCACGCGCTGTTTCTGGGCGATCGCACCGTGTGTCGCCCCCCACGTCGCGCTCTGCATCTGGCTCGCTTCGACCGTCTGGTACTGGGCCAGCGCGCCGTCGGTGGCCCCGCCGACCGCCGACTGGACCTGCTCGACCTCGACGCGCTGTTGCTGGATCAGCGTGCCGTGGACTGCCCCTTTCGTCGCCTCCTGAACCTGCTCGACGGAGGCCTCCTGGTGCCGGGCGACCGACTCGCGCGCCCCCTCGATCGCGGCGGCCTCCTGCTCCTGGGTCACCTCGACGCCCTGGGACTGGACGAGGTCGATCCCCTCCTGGACGCCGGTTTCGACGGCGTCTTCCTGTGCTTGCGAGAGCGACGCGGTCGCACTCCCGCCGTCGCTCGCCGACGCCGTCGTCGGTTCCATCGAGACCAGTCGCGGGTTCGTCGCCCCGGTCGCCGCCTCGCGATCAAGCGCGGTGGCCGCCGTACCGTCATCGGACCCACTGACTGCCGACCCGCGATCGAACTGTGGTTCGCCGTCGGCGGCCGAAACGACTCCGCCCGTGTCGGCTCCCACGTCACCGACGTTCCCGGTCCCACCACCGAGGAGCGGCAGGGCAGCCATGCTCGTCGCCATTCCGACGGCGACGAGGACCACCACTGCCGCCGTCGCGGACGATCGTGTCATACACCCTTCCCCCGTTTCGAACCCGTCCCTTCGCCCCGGGCCGCAGTCCCGGTCCGCGATCGAAACGTCGATCCTGTCCACCGATCTCCCCCACGTCGTACTGCCGTGCTACTCGAACCCATAGCTCCCTCACGAGGGATCGAACGAGCGCATAAGGTCGCCGTCCGTTTCGGTTGCATCGCGGACACAATCGGACGTTACTGGGCGAAACGAATTCTTCCAACCGAGAAAGTCCCGTCCGAAGAAGGGGAAGCCGCGTTGCGCGACGCTACCGGACAGTCGCCGGAACCGACAGGTAGCCCGCTGTTTCGAACAGATCGCGCGACGTGTACGAACCAGTTCGAACGCGTGAGAGCGATGCCTGTGATCGAAACGGGTGTCGTAAACCGAAGTATTGATCCGGGTATACGATCGATCCGGCGGTATGGAAACGGAACAGTCCGACGTCGATCTCGTGGGAGGCGAAACCGTCAGAGCCGTCGCTCGAGCCGCGTTACTTGCGGCGTTGATGGGCGCGGCCGCGTTCGTCTCGATCCCGATTTCGGCAGTCCCGGGGACGTTACAGACCTTGATCGTGTTTCTGGCCGCGCTCTATCTCGGCCCGTACTGGGGCGGGGCCTCGATGGTCCTCTACCTGGCGGTGGGAGCGATGGGTGCACCCGTCTTCTCCGGGTTCAGCGCCGGCCTCGGCGTGCTCGTCGGGCCAACTGCGGGGTTCCTCTGGACGTTCCCGCTCGGCGCCGTTATCGCTGGGTTCGTCATCCACCGCGGCGGCGACCTCCGCGACCCCGCGTCCGTCCCCCTGCCCGTCGTCGTCGCGGGGCTGGCGATCGCGACCGCGGTGATCTACGTCGCCGGCTTCGGCTGGTACGCCTGGGTCACCGACACGGCACTCGCCGAGGCGTTCGCGGTCGTCGCGGCGCCGCTGATCCCCGGCGATCTGCTCAAGATGGCCGCGGCGATCGCCATCATCCGAACCGGCCGCATCGACATCGGATGATCGTCCGGCCACGCACCGAAGACGGATGATCGAGTTTGACGCCGTCTCGTTCGGGTTCGAGGACGTGCCGGTCCTCGAGGACGTCTCCCTGACGATCGACGACGGCGAGTTCGTCGTGCTCGCGGGCGCGAACGGGAGCGGGAAGACCACCCTGTGCCGACACTGTAACGGCCTCCTCGAACCCGATTCGGGAACGGTCCGCGTCGACGGCACGCCCGTCCAGGACGACCTGGTGGGCGCTCGCTCGACCGTCGGGATGGTCTTCCAGCACCCGCGGGACCAGTTCGTGGCGGCGACCGTCGGCTCCGACGTCGCCTTCGGCCCCGAGAACCTCGGCCTCCCGCGTGCAGAGATCGATAGACGGGTCGAAACCGCTCTCGACGCGGTCAATATGGGTGGCCGCGAGACCGATCGGATCGACGCCCTCTCGGGCGGCGAGCAGTCCCGCGTGGCCATCGCGGGCGCGCTCGCGATGGACCCGTCCCACCTCGTCCTCGACGAACCGTTCACCGGGCTCGACGACCCCGCACGCCGATCCGTCCTCGATCGGCTCGCGTCGCTCTCGAACGACGGGACGGGGGTCGTCCTCGCGACCCACGACCTCCGCGACGTGGTCTCGCTGGCCGATCGCGTGATCGCCATGCGGGACGGCCGCGTCGTCGTGGACGGGACGCCCCCCGGAGCGCTCGACGAACTCGCCGACCTCCCGGTGCGGGTGCCACGCTCCCGGCGACACCACGAGTAGCGATGCTTACGTACGACCCCGACGAAACGATCGCCCACCGGCTCGATCCCCGCTCCAAGCTCGCGGTTCAGATGGGATTCGCCGCGACGGCGCTGGCCCACACGAGTCCGCGCGCCCTTCTCGTTCTCTCCGTCGTGGCCGCGCTCCTCCTCGCGGCCGCGCGGGTCCCGCTGTGGCGGACGCTCGTCGCCTACCGCTTCGCGCTGGTGATTCTCGCGCTCGCCCCCATCGTCGCGGCGATGTCCCTCGGCGCGCCCTGGGTCGACGTCGACGCCGGGTTCGCGTCCGCTCGCGCGAGCTATCGCGTCCTGCTCGTCCTGCTCGTCAGCGCCGCCTACGTCCGATCGACGCCGGTTCGACACTCTCGCGCCGCGATCCAGCGCACGATCCCCGGCAAACCGGGTCAGCTACTCGGGATCGGCGTCGCGCTCGTCTTCCGATTCCTCCCGGTGCTCCGGGCCGACCTCCGGACGATTCAGGACGCCATGGCCGCCCGCCTCGGCACCGAACGGAGCGCCGTCGAGCGCGCCAGCACGATCGGCGTCCTCGGCCTCGAACGCGCGTTCGACCGCGCCGATCGACTCTCCCTGGCGCTCCAGGCGCGCTGTTTCGCGTGGAACCCGACGCTCCCGGCGCTGTCGTTCGGCCGCCTCGATTACCCCGCGATCGCGATCGGCGTCGTCCTCGCGCTCTCGGCGTTCCTGTAGCGGTTCGACGGCGTTCGCCCGATCCCGATCGCATCGATCGTGGGTGCGATCGAGACGTCGCAATCGCCGTCGCCGTGCGAACGCGGCTCTCTCGGTGCTACGAAGCGGAAGTCGCTACGTTGAACTGTGAGCCGGCAGATGTGAGACGCGATGACCGACGAGCTAGACTCCTTGCTCGAATGGTTCGAGTTGAAGGACGAACTCCGCACGGGGTGGGTTCTGCGGAATATCGAGTCGCCGGAGTCAGTTGCGGCACACTCCTGGGGAACGACGTCGCTCTGTCTGCTTTACGCCGAACGAGCTCACGTCGATCGCCAGAAGGCGGTTACGATGTCGCTCGTTCACGATCTCGGCGAGGCACGGACGGGAGACGTCCCAACCCGTGCGGAAGACGGGAAACAGAACATCACCGCATCGGAGAAGGAAGCCGCCGAACGGAGCGCAGTCACCGCCCTCCTCGAGCCCTTCGACGACGGCGAGCTACTGGCGCTGTGGGAGGAATACGAGGCCCGTAACACCCCGACTTCGAAGTTCGTCAAGGACATGGATCTGATCGACAACTGTCTGCAAGCGCTCAAGTACGAGCGCCAGAACCGGTACGATGACACTGAAGCGAACGACCAGTTCTCCGAATTCGACAATCTGGACGAGTTCTTTGCCACTGCGGCCCCGCGCTTCCAGACGGCGGTAGGTGAGGACCTGTTCGAACGGATCAAATCGGAGTACGAACGGGAGATCGGACGCTCTTGTCAGCTTTGACCGGTTTTCCTCACCGCTCTCCACGGATCACTCCGTTGGCGATCGCGAACGCGGTGCCGAGGACCAGCAGGCGGATCACAACGAACGCGAGCCAGGTGGGCGCTTGTGGATCATCATCGACCACTCCGGGGGAGGTCCCTCACGTCACCGTAGCAGCCAATCGTGACCGTAATCGTCCGGGCGCGGCCGCGCGTGACACCGATCTCGTGGGCCACATCGCCGAGCGTTTCGTTCTCTTCGACAGCAGCCTCGACGTCGGCGGCGGTTACTCCATCGGGGAGCGTGATCTCACTCTCGTCGTGGTCGGATTCGTCGACACTGTCAACGGGGACGTCTTCGGCGTCGATCGCGTCCTGGACGTCGTCGCCGGTGCCCGCCGGCGCGTCGTCCGTGGCCTCCTCCTCGAGGGCGTTCGTTTCGGGTGCCTCTGACTCGGATTCGGTGGTGGATGGATCATCCTCGGTGGAGGTGCCACTCCCGTTTTCGTCGACGGGCTCGAAGCGTTCGAGATCTCCTCGCTTCTGCCCGCCAGGGTAACGCCGGAGTTCGAGTTCGACCTGCTCGTCCCCATCGACAGCAGCGACCGAGAAGGTCGAGCCGTAACCGCCCTCGACGACGACTTCTCGCGTTGCCCAGCTTTCGTCGGTCGGGACGACCCACTCGACGCGATCGACGCGCTGGACGTCCCCTTATTCTGGAGTCCGATCAGCTGATTCGCGAGTTCGTCTGGGATCGCATCGGACCGCCAGCGCTCGTCAGGCGCGGGGAGTTCTTGGAGCAGTTGGGCGTTCCGCCGGATGAACCGGAGCTGATCCTGCGGAACTTGGGAGGGAGTTCTGTGGCTCACGCTGTCTCACCTCGTGAGTGCTGTCGCGTCTCAGCACGCTTCCTGACTCGCTGCCGTTTCCATTCCAGTTCGTCGACGATCTCGGCCGGGGCGCCGCGACGTTGGGCCTCAACGATCGAGTCGGTCAGTGCACGTGCCCGATCGGTCGCGTCGTACCCTCCGTCGGTCGCGACTGCGCGTTCGAGATCGACGTCGTGCATTTCCTTGCGCGCGTGGCGCTCCATCTCGTCGGAGACGTCGACGAGGTCCTTGTTCTCGAACGACCAGGCGCAGTCCTCGCACGTCGCACGGTGGATCGGCTGCCCGCCGTCCGTGGTCGCGACCGGCGCCGAGTCATCGTGATCGTCGTCTGGCCAGTCGTCGAAGGCAGCCTCGGGTCCGACCAGGACGGTCATCGCGCTCTCGGTCTGTGCGCGGATTCCACGGAGGTAGCGTTCACCTGCCTTCCGGGTGGGCTCGGCGAGGTCCTCGTCGTCCTGGACGTCCTCGAGGAGCGACCTGGTCAACTGGTCGATCTCCTCGAGGCGACTCTTGATCGAGGAGTGATTCTCGATCGAGGCACGGTCCTGAACGCGTCCGCCATCAGTCACCAGGTCGACGTCGTCGTTCTCCCAGCGGATCGTCGTGTTCGACGTGAGTGCGAGCAACTCGAGTGCGCCGTCGGTCGCGACGACGTGCTCGGGTCCGCGATCGCGTGCTGCTGCGGCCGCCGATTCTTTCGCGTTGAACGGTCCGTCGACGACCGCCGATCGTGTCTCGTCGACTACGTAGTACTCGTCTTCCTGGTCAGTACCACCGTCTGTGCGGACTGGCCGACAGTCGTGGTTCGCGAGATCGGTGATCGTGTCGAACGGTCGCTTACAGAGGTTCGATCGCCGCCCTCGCTGTGGGTCAACTCTAACGTAGCTGTTCTGGGGGCCTCCGGTGGTACGTCGCCCTCGAGATCGGTCCGGAGGTCGATGTCGATTCGTTGGCGGTCAGTCGCCGACATAACAGTCGCTTGTTGGACTGGAAATTGCTTAAAAACCCCTTGGATTTCCGAATCCTCATGTCGAAAGTTATGATGATATGATACAAATGACTAGTAGAGGAGGTCTCGAATCTCTTTATAATAAACTGGAGTTAGCTAAGAATACGCACGTATAATAACCAGATACATAGGATCGATCTACCAAATTTTAAATGGTGTGGGTTCCCAGATTTCAGATGGTGGGCTACTTTCTCACACGCCCCACCCCCCTTCCAACGTCTATGAACGGTGATCAGTCGACGGTCGGGCAGTGCCCAGAGTGCGGCAGTTCGATCTCGAGCGGATGGAAGTTGATTGAGTACGAACGCGATGACGGACCACTCGGAATTTTCGCTGAATGCCCGTCGTGTAACGAAGTCGTCGCTCCAGAGTAACACCGGAGATCCAACTGTCCTGATCGGTAGTTCTGTTGAAATCCACGATAGGTATCAGGTACGGAACCCCCGCTGCTCAGTGCAGGTGAAGTAGGTAACAGAGCGATGACCTATTTATCCGGGAAACAGGAGAAAGTACATGCTGAATACAGAGGATGAGTTCAGCACGGCGACCCTATTTATTTCACGCCGAAGTCGATGAACTCCCTGCTCAGTAGACCCGCGTATTTATCGAAATCTTTGTAATAGATATTGTTAGTGAATTTACTCATGGACAGAACAGATTGGTTCCTTGCGCTCATCACTTTTTTATTGGCTGTAATCGCCCTTGAAACCGTCACAGTTGACACAAACCAAGTTTTTCGAGATATCGGTGGTAGCGTCTCTCTATTGATAGTCTTCCTCTTACCACTCTATCTTCTTGTCCATGTCGTAAGAAACCATCATGAAGTACCAGACTGGTCGGTCTGGTAATTGAATCCTCTATACTGAGCGTTCGACCCTTCATGCAGATCGCGCTCTACCGAGTCCCACATTCGTGCCCTGTATTCAGCACGACCGGATCTAACTACCAAACCATTGCCAAGATTGTCGTGCTGAATACAGAGCGCGTATCGGTTACTGGCTGGCCTCCTGATGTGGCTAAGCAAGTCGGTAAGTACCGTGGACGAGTTTATCGGTTCTTTCAGTATCCCTTCCATGCCAGACGTCCTTGTAGAGCAGGTCGAGGTCCCCAATTTCTCGCACCTTACCACCGTGTGATACCGTTGATGGCACTACTGGGATCATCGTGGATACGTTGGCAACCTGCGAGCGATCGATAGATGCCCGGGAAACAGCATTTAACTAAAGAGTTAAGTATTTGCCCCACATCCATTCAACCGGATGGTTGAACAACCGCCGGACGACCTCGATCTCGACACGGTCTTCCAGGCACTGGCACATCCGATCCGTCGGGACATCCTCGAACAGGTGGCCGACGGACCGGAGAGCGTCAGCAACCTGGCCGAACCACACGACGTCTCCCTCGCCGCCGTCTCGAAGCACCTCCACGTACTGGAAGACGCCGGCCTGATCGACATCGAGAAGGACGGTCGCGTTCGCCGATGCCACCTGAATGCCGCGCCCCTGAGCGCCGCTTTTGGATGGCTTACCCGGTACCGCGTCTTCTGGGAGGACCGGTTCGACGCGCTGGCCATCCACCTGGAGGAAACAGAAGAATGACCGAAAGCAACACCGACGCGGAGAGCAAGGACAACCAACTGACCATCCGGCGGACGTTCGACGCCCCGCGCGACCGCGTCTACCAAGCGTTCACGAATCCCGACGAGCTGGAGCAGTGGTTCGTGCCAGAAGGTATGGAGGCGGCGGTCCACGCCATTGAGCCCGAACCTGGCGGCGACTTCGCCGTGAGCTGGACTACCGATGAGAATCGCATCGATAACGAGGGGACCTTCGTCGAGGTGGTCGAAAACGAGCGTCTCGTCACAGTCGAGGAGATCGAGGTGGGTGAACTGCGTCTCAGCTACGAGTTTCGGGACGTCGACGACGGCACGGAAGTCGTGGTCACGCAGGACTTCCCCGGTCCGGTGCCCGACGGCGCCTCCGAGGGCTGGGCGGGCATCCTCGACAATCTTAAAGCCGTGCTCACCGAGCCATGACCGACACCGAGACGACCGAGGGACGGAGCATCACTGTGAGCCGCATCATCGAGGCGCCGCCCAAGCGGGTCTACGAAGCCTTCCTCGACCCGGACCAGCTCGCCCAGTGGCTCCCGCCGACCGGCTTCTCCGCCGAGGTCCACCACCTCGAGCCCGAGGTGGGCGGAACGTACCGCATGACGTTCACGGGCGAGACCGAGGCGCTCGCCAAGTACGGCTTGACCTTCGGCGGCACCTACCTGGAGCTAGTTCCTGGTGAACGCATCGTCTATACCGACGAATTCGAGACCGACGAGCCTGAGATGACCGGAGAGATGACGGTGACGGTTACCTTCGAGGTGGTCCCCGAGGGGACCGAGGTCACCGTCCGTCATGAGGGATTCCCCGAGGCCACTTCCCCGAGCGACGCCAACGAGGGGTGGACCGACTCGCTGTCGAACCTCGCGGAACTGGTGGAAGGGACATCGTGACGGTCGAACCGAGGCGACGACGGTCGCGCTGTGCCGACGCCACGATATCGACGGCGTCCTGCGTTTCGCCGGCGACGTCGACGGAATCGCACCCCGGATCGACTCGACCGGGATTGCAGAGAGCAACGACTGAGAACGACATGGGGCGGCGTCGCCTCGTGGCATCGCTGGGAAACTGAGTGACAGCCAGCGAGAGAATCCCCCTCCGGAGTATAACGTTTAATGTTTTAAAAGTATGTTCGCATATCTCGTGCGACATTTGCGCCGTGTATTCAGCAGATCCTCATTGAACTATCGGACTGCTGCTATAAGGGGCGTGCTGAATACAGAGTGTCCATCGGTCATTCCAGTGGATTAAGGACGATGAATCGTTTCGGGGCTATATTTTCGATGTTAGAGGCTGCAATTGCAATTGGGTTGGGGAATTTCCAAAGGCATTCAATAGCACCTGTGTCGATCTCCTCGCGGAGGAGGGTATTGGAACTGTGGCGGGACGCGAGCAATCGACGCCCGTTCTGAGAGTGACTACCCTCAGTACCTCACGAAGCGTCCACATCCAACCGTGTCTGAGGTTTGAGTTCTGCGTCGGATCTTAGCGTTGTGATTCGCGGAGGATCAGCGGCTCGATGGCAAGTGTCCGTTTTGCTATGGTGAGGATGCGAAGGACGTACGAGACGAACAGCATGAATGGAACGAGCGTCACCGCAAACGCACCGCCCACGACGAGGATGATGTGATCGAGACCGAGTGTGCTTCCTGGGAACGTCCCCACATCGACGATTCCGACCATGATACCCGCAACGGCCAATGCCGGGACTGCAGCATAGAGAATCATCTGAGACAAGTCGATGAGTGCCCACTGGAAGTACAGCGTCTTGATGTGTTCGCGCGCCGGACCAAACAGAGACAGCGCTGTTTTGAGGTCGTCAAGCAAGCCGTGTTCTTCCTCATTGAGGCTCTCTTCGTATTCGTTCGCGAGACGTTCAACTTGGAAGATTTTCCAGCTATAATTGAAATTCAGTGCGGCGAATAACACATCGAACGAGCCGAACTGCGCACCTTCAAGTTGGTCACGTACCGTGTCAGCGTTCCCGGTGACGCTTTCAGCGAATTCCTCGACCTCTTCTCGGAGGTTCTCGTTATCATTCTTGTCAATAGACTCTCGAAGAGCCGTCGTCCGTTGTGCCGTGATTCCGATGATCTGGCGGAGGAATTCGGATGGGTCGGCAGGACTCGGAGACCCGATTAATTCTTCAGTAAAGTCCCGGACATCCATTGAACTGGACATACGCTCGCGTTGATCGCCGAGCGGGCCGTTCTCTTGGGTGAGGACGAGCTGACCGATCGTGACGACGAGTGTCGTCCCAGTCACGATGACCGTGATCATCGTCGAGAACATCGTGTCGATCATGTCGCCGGACTCGATTTGCCGTGAAAATGGTGGATTGAGGACAGCGACGGCGATGACGAATGCGACGAACACGGCACTGATCAGGACGCTGGAGACGAGAAGGCGGTTCGCGCGCAGCAGCAACCAGAGTTTAATCCGACTCTCGCCTGAGCGCTCACGCATCGTGTTGGCCGTACTGATGTCGGTCTCGTCAGTCATACTGGCTCACTCGATTGGGCAGGTCGCTTGAAAACGAGGTACTTGGTGCCGCCTCCCTCGTAGTCGATCGTCTCCACAAACTCCCAGCCCTCTGCACCGAGTTGATTCAACTCTGCATTCGGATCCTCTGCTTCTTTTTGGGTCTCATCACGCGGTGGGCGAAGCGTCTCGTACTCCCAGCGATTTGCTTCTGATTCGGACATCACTCCTAGTAGGTACTGTAGCCCTCTATACCCCGCTCCACCACCGAAATGGATGGAATATTTCGGCCTTGTCGAAACCCTCGATTGGTGATCGGTTTAAGCGGTCGTGCTGAATACAGAGAACGTAGTCAGCATGGGGCGATTCCGCTCAGGATACGGTGGCGGGATGCCGCTCACTTCACTTGCGTTTCGCCGGGTCTGCAATACATTCGAGGTGTTGGAAACCCAACGGCCACCAAATGCAGTCCATCATTGAGGCTCTCGAACCCAATGTTCCCTACCGCGTGAGAACGCGGCTCGGTCCCTTGATTACCCGACTTGGGCGAACTCTCGGACAGCCCGAGTACCGCCTTCGTGATACCGAATATGTTGGCACCGTCCAGCAGCCGCTGGACGAGTTCACAAAGACACTCCAGAGACACGGGTTCGAGTGGGACCCGCTAGCGTGGTATCACCAGCCGTCAGTTGGGTCGGACCCAAATGGTAGCTGGGCGTATCGACGGGCCTTGCTGGCCGACAGACAGATCCACGTCATCCTCATCGCCCACTCGCCAGAGTATATCGACGTTTTCGCCCACGAGGAGTACAACTGGCTGCGACACCCGCTCAAACACCTCCGGCAGGTCGGCATCAAACGGAAAGCCGGTCGTAACAAAATGCGACAATGGATCGAGAGTCACGGCATAGAAGTCGATGTCAACTCACGTCGACGGCGACGGGTCACAGACGCGGTAAAAGACCTCCGCAAGTACCTTGAGTCCCTCATCCAGTAGCGTGGATTCAATCCATCTATTCGAAGAGGAGTGGCGAGCTACGCCGCACTCGGCGTTTTTTGGAATTAGCCCTCGGTGACTTGGTGTTCGTAGTCGCCGGTTTGTCGATGAGAGATATGCTTGCGGAGTTATCGGACGGACTGCGTCAATCTATGTTGGTGAAGGGCCCATGCGGACTTTTCAGTCGCCCCGTCCAAGGACACGGTATGGACGACACTCAAATCGACGATGTGGACCGGAGCATCCTGCACCAACTCCAACTCAACGCTCGCCAGACCGATACGGAGATCGCCGAGAAGGTGGATGTGACCTCCACGACGGTCCGAAATCGCCTCGACAAACTCGAAGACGGAGGCGTGATCCGGGGCTATCATCCCGAGATCAACTACGAGGAAGCGGGCTACCCCCTCCACGCCATGTTCGTCTGCACGGTCAATCCGAATGAGTTGGAATCGCTAGCCGAACAGATCCTCGACATTCGCGGTGTGGTGACCACCCGGGATTTGCTTGGGGGCGAACGGAATATCCACGTCGAGGTCGTCGCCGGCGCGGTCAGGGAGATCGAAGAGATCCGCAACGAACTGGCGGAGTTGGGCATGACGATCAACAGCTCCGAGATTATCTCTGAGACGCAGGTCCAGTCATGGGACCACTTCTATCCACGGACGGGCCCCGACGCGCGCCAAGACGACGACACCGACGATGGGTCGGTCACCGATCAAGGATAGTCGGGAGATCGCTTGAAAATTTCAAACCTAGTCACGTCTATAGGCCCCTGCTCCACATTTGGATTTTAATATATTCACCGATAGCCGATTTAGGTTGGATTTCCCAAATGTGATAATTATATGGGTAAAAGGGCTTATTCGTTAGCACGTCCTCGCCCCGGTATGTCCGAATCAATTGAGGCGGTAACAATACTTTCAATACATAGTCAGTTCCCGTTCGGCGGTTACCCCTCTCAACCAGTCGGACTTGACAGGACCACCTAATGACAGCTGAGCAACGTAAAGTCGAGACGGTGAGTCTGTTGCAGGACCTCGGGCTGAAGGAGTACGAGGCACGGAGTTTCCTGGCATTGACCCAACTCTCGACGGGGACCGCGAAGGAAATCAGCGATATCTCGGAGGTTCCGCGAACCCGGGTGTACGACGCGGTCCGAGTGCTGGAGTCGAGGGGGCTGGTCGAAGTGCAGCACGGTACCCCTCAGCAGTTTCGCGCGGTCAGCATCGAGGAGGCATCCACGACCTTGCGGCAGCAGTTCGGCACACGGATCGACACCCTTGAGTCACACCTCGAAGCGCTCGATCTCCAGCCGGAGGTCGACGACAGCGACCGAATGCAGGAGGTATGGACGCTGTCCGGCCACGACGGCATCGAGGCCCGGACACACACGCTGCTGGAGGACGCCGAATCGGAGATCGTGCTGCTGATCGTCGAGGAGGAACTTCTGACGGAGGCGTTGTACGAGCGGCTCCGCGACGCGGTCGACCGCGGCGTCGACGTGATCATCGGTGGCGAAACGGATGCAATCATCACCAAGCTCGGTACCGAGATGCCATCCGTGAAGGTGTTCGAAACCGAACTGGACTGGCTCCTGGGCCGGGGAGCGACGACGAGATTGCCATCAGCCGCCTGCTGTTGGTCGACCGCACGACGTTGCTGGTCAGTTCCTTCTACCCGCACGCCGACCACGACGATTCAGGCGAGCAGGCAATCTTCGCCACCGGCCTGGAGAACGGTATCGTCGTCCTCCTTCGCCGGATAATCTCCTCGGGTCTGCTCCCCGTGGCGACCCCGGCGAGGTAGCCAGTCAGCGGTTCCCGGGCCAGACTGCACGAACAGCGTGATGACTACAGGCTCTCTAGTCAGCACGGCCTCAGCGAACCGTCAGCGATTGAGAATTCCAACAGAGCCGCTTTGATTGCATTCAATGGGGGCGTCACAAAAATACTCGCAGGCAATTTATTTCAACCTGATTTGATTGAACCATCCGGTAAGTGGATGTGCGTACTGTTCGATGTTCTCCAGTACTAACACTCAGATTACGCCGCTACCATCACTGCTTATGGAGCGAGGAGGTGTCTCTCCCTTATGACCGATTCGGGTAGCGACGAGTTCGACCCAACAGCACCAGATCACCGGGAGATCGGCCGCAAAATGGTTGACGACAGTACGGGACTCGGTTCGGTGATGGCCCACGCCTATCGCGGAGAGATAGACCGAGTGGGGACGTGGCGGCAGCGCCTCGACGAGACGACGAAGTGGGCGGTGACGCTGATGGCAGCAATCTTGACGTGGGCGTTTTCGAGTACCGATAACCCACACTATATCTTGCTGATCGGGATCGTTGTCGTCACCATCTTTCTGGGCATCGAAGCACGGCGGTACCGGGACTACGATGTCTTTCGCTCTCGTGCTCGAGTCATCCAAGAGAACCTGTTCGCAAACGCCCTCGATCCGTCCCAAGGCACTGAAAGTCACGACTGGCGAGCAGAACTGAGCAGGGACTATCGCAGGCCGACGCTGAAAGTCTCGTTCCACGAAGCACTCGCAAACCGGCTCCGGCGTGTGTACCTTGCTCTGCTCAGTGTTCTATTGGTCGCGTGGGTCTCCAGGATTACAGCGTTCGCGCCGCGCCAAGACTGGCTGACAACCGCTGGAATCGCCCGTATCCCCGGGATTGCTGTGGTTGCCATTGTGGGTGTGTTCTACGTCGTACTGCTGGGCGTCACCTTCTGGCCCCACGAGCGCCATGCCAAGGGAGAATTCCGTGAAGGGGACCCGGACGACTGGAAAGAGAACCAATAAATCCGTTCTCTGTACTGAGCGATTGGGCAACCCTCTGAATGGGCGTCGATCTGTGCTGCATTCGCGCCCTGTATTCAGCAGAAACTGAACGATCTACCGATCTTCTGTCACGAACGGCATGCTGAATACAGAGGATGAGTTTAGCACGACAGGTTCGTTTGTTTCATTCCGATATCAATGAAACAGCTGTTCAGTAGACGATCTGTACTGAGCGATCACCACCTTCGCAAATCGAACTGGATCTCGTGCGACATTCGCGCCCTGTATCTTGCAGAGACTCAACGAGTTACCGAACTGTTGTCAGAGGCGGCTTGCAACATTCAGAGGCTAAATGCAGCACGAGGATTGTTCGGGTCAAGCACTTAGAAGAAAACGGGCGGCGAGTAACACTGCGAATTGACCCTGGAATAATCGATTGTCCCGCCGGAGAAGAGTGGTACGGAGAACGACGACGCCGACGGTTACCCCCCAATAATAAACTCAAGATCAACGAAGGGTGCAGCGACCAGAATTAGTAATACGAGAATCCCCGCGAAGCGGAGTACGCCCGCCGCCTGTCGCCGGCTCTCGGGGAGGGACTCGGCGATACCGGACAGCGCAGTTCCGACGACGATAAATAGTAACCACCGGGTTGCGCCAGCGTCGCCGACGCTCCAGGCATACACGAACATGCACAAGAAGGTGAGCGACACGCCGAATTGAAAGAGTGCGAGGGGGCGACCTTGTGGCTCGTTGAACAGCACTTCGGTGATATAGGAGAGCATAAGCGACGTTCCTGCTCAAGATACAAAATGATGTCTCGACGCACTCCTGGTAGAACGTCTGTCTCCCGGGCTTCGCGACTCGTCCGCCGGAGACTGGACATGACACCATGCGAGATTCGCGCCCTGTATTCAGCAGAGACTGAACGTTCTACTCAGATTCTGTCAGAATATGCCTGCTGAATATAGAGGATGAGTTCAGCACGACGGCATCGTTTGTTTCATCCCGAAGTCAATGAATCAGCTGATCAGTAGATATGCAAGTCTAACGGCTACAAAAACCTACAACTACGCTCGAATAGTGTTATCCATGGGTAATTTCACAACGGGGCTTGGCCCGAATATGGCGGTCGTTACGTCATTGGTCCTCCTGTTCGCACTCTACTTCGCTAAACAACTTTTCGAGTGGGTCAGGAAACATCACTAATGAAACGCCCGTCTCCACAGAGCGATTCGTAGTTCCTCTGCACTGAGCGATCACCACCTTCGCAAATCGAGCCATATCTCGTGCGACATTCGCGCGCTGTATTCAGCACGGTCGCTACGATCTATCATCGATTGAGGGTTTCAACAAGGCCGTTCCGTTATGTTCGGCCTGGCGTTGGAGTTTCGTCGCTTCAGTATCCCCGCCCACGGAAACCAGCCCCGCCGTGTCCTCGTGCCCCTGACGGCGCCGCTTCTCGCGTGTCCCGTCAGCCGTCGCCGCGCGCGGCCTCGAACGCCGCGATTGCGCGATCGCGGTACTCGCCGAGTTCGACGATGGGAGCGGGGTAGTCGGGCGCAATGGCGGCGCGTGTCTCGTCATCCAGCGTGGGCCACTCGTGGATGGCGTCGGTCGGTGCGTCCCGGAGTTCGGGGACGTGTTCCCTGACGTACTCGCCGTCCGGGTCGTACTTCTCGGCCTGGGTCGTGGGGTCGAGGAGGCGGAAATACGGCTGGGCGTTCGCTCCCGTCGAGGCAGCCCACTGCCAGCCGCCGGCGGCGTGGGCGGTGTCGTGGTCCGCAAGCTTTCGACGGTACCAGTCGTACCCCTCGCGCCAGTCTATCAGCAGGTCCTTCGTGAGGAACGAGGCGGTCACCATCCGGACGCGATTGTGAACCCACGCGTCGGCGCGCAACTGCCGCATCCCGGCGTCGACGAGCGGATATCCCGTCTCGCCGTCCTTCCACGCCCGGAGCCCCTCAGGATCGTCGCGCCACTGGATTTCGTTCGGGTACTCGCGGTAGTTCTCGGTAACTACGTCGGGACGCGCGTCGAGGATGTGCGCGTAGAACTCCCGCCAGGCGAGCCGTCGCCGGAACACTTCGACCGACTCCCGGGCGTCCCCGTCGCTGGCGGCGGCCGCCGCGTCCTCAGTGGCTTCCCAGACCGTCCGGACGCCGACTGTCCCGAACTTCAGGTGCGGCGAGAGGCGCGAGGTCGACTCTCGGGCGGGGTATTCGCGGTCGTCCCCGTAGCGGTAGATCGTGTCCTCGCGGAAGTCGGCGAGTAGGTCGTGGGCGGCGTCGGTGCCCGCTGGCTGCACGTCGGCTTCGGGATCGTCGAAGCCCAGGTCGGCGAGTGACGGGAGCGGGCCGGCGACACCGGAGGCCTCGCCGAGCCACTCCTCGTCGAGGCTGTCGCGGGGGTCGACAACGTCACCGCGAACCGGCGCGGCGACGGGGGCCGCCTTCTCCTGGGTGCGCCACTCCTGCCAGAAATTCGAGAAGACGGAGTGGTGGCTCCCGTCGTTCGTCGTGATGGTCTCTGGTTCGTGGAGGAGAGTGCCGCCGAACCGCTCGATGTCGACGCTGACGCCGGCGTCGGCGAGCGCCGCCGCGACCGCACGGTCGCGTTCGCCCGCCAGGCCGGAGTAGTCGCGGTTCCAGGTAACCGCATCGGCGTCGCAGGCCGCGGCGAGCTCGGGAAGCACCGCCCTTGGGTCGCCGCGAGCGAGGAGGAGTTCGCCGCCGCGCTCGCGGTACTGCTCGCGCAATGAATCGAGCGCATCGAGCAGGAACGCCACCACGGGCGGCGCGCCGTAAGTGAGTATCGCGGGATCGTGGACGAACACCGGGAGTAGGCGGCCGTCGCCCTCCAGTGCCGGGTTGTCGGTCACACGCAGGTCGCGGCGGTGCCAGTGGAGTCGCACACCGGAGTCTTGGCGGGCGCTGGCGCCGCCCATCGCGAGCATTCCGGCGAGACCCGCCCCGCGAAGTGCGTTTCGACGGGTTGCTCGCATCGGTTCGGATTCTGGTTCCGCAGTCGTGTGGGGTGGCTCGTTGCTCATGGCTCGTGCCTCTCTGAAGTAGCCCATAGCAGCAATCGGGACTGACTCACACGCTCCCACTCCAGCAGTCCATATAATACGGCGACGATACTTGAGAAGGATTTCACGAAATGAGGATAGTGGTGGATGGATGACTGTATCTGATTCCCAATATACTACCGAAATCTGTCATGAGCGATCACCGTCTTCGCAGATCGAGCCAAATGTCGTGCATCATTCGCGCCCCCTATTCAGCAAAACCTGATCGAGCTACCGAACTGCTGTCAAGAGGGGCGTGCTGAATACAGAGGATGTGTTCAGCACCACCATCAGGACAAAACGCCGAACGAGTCGACGAATATGGAACTGTTGAGGTCGTCGTATCGGTCGTTCAGCCGTAGTGCCTGACCGAGATTCATCGGATAGGCTCGCCTCAGGCCCCTCATTCGGACGATTGCTCCGCGCTCCAGCGGTCGATAACGTCATCGACCGATTCCTCGGGTTTCACACCGTCAATGTTCGCCGCGAACCCCATCGTTTCGAACAGCTGTACGACCTCGGGCTCGGCTTCCGCAAAACGGAGGTCAATTCCACGTGATCCGAGTTTCTGTTGGAGTTCCTCCAACATTTGCGCGGCTCCGAAGTCGACCGTTGACGATGATGTGAGGTCGAAGACGACCAATTCGACATCGGAGTCGCGTTTTGCGAGCCGTTCGAGGAGATCGGTCCGAACTGTATCAGCGTTCGCGTAGAACAGTTCGGCTTCGACGCGGTAGACGAACACATCCGTGATGGTCGTCGCCGCCGGGTATAGATCGAGAGCGACGAAATGGTCCGTCCCGGCGATCTGACCGAGTTCGTGTGTCGTGGGACTACTGACCCGAGAAATCGTGACCAGCAACGAGAGGACGACGCCGATGAAGACGCCCCAGAGCATCCCGACCGTGAGTACTCCGAGCAAGGCCGACATCGCGATGGCAAACTCACTCTTGCTCACGTGGTACAGTTGGCGGAGTGTGCTCGCGTCGAAAAGGGACGTGACGGCGACGATAACGATCGCTGCGAGAATCGTTTCTGGGAGATTCGCGAATACGCCGGTGAGAAGCAGCAGGACGACGACGAGAACGAGAGCGACCACGGCGTTCGTGAGTTGCGTTTTGCCGCCGACAGCGTCGTTGAGCGCCGACCGAGACATACTTCCCCCGACGACGAATCCGCCACCAAAGCCAGCGGCGAGGTTGGCGACGCCGTCGGCCAACAGTTCCTGATTCGCATCGGTTCGGTAGTCGTGTCGTCTGGCAAACGTCTCGACTGCGCCGATGCCTTCGACGTACGAGAGAAGGAACAACGAAGCGGCGACGGGGACGAGGGCGCCCAGCGTCGCGATACTGGGAATCGACGGAACCGTCAGCGAGGGGAGACCGCTCGGAATCGACCCGACGACGTCGACACCGCGGGCCTGCAGGTTCGTCACCGACATGAGCACGATCGAGAGGACGACGACGACGAGCGCGGTGGGGGCACGCGGCGCGTACCGTTCTCCAAGGAGGAGCAACACGATGCCAGCAACACCGACGGCTAGTGTCTCAGGGTTCGTCTCAGCGAGATGAGTCCCGGCGAACCAGATCCGCCCAAAGAACGTTTCCCCGAAGAAGCCGCCCGACGTGCTGCTCTCGATGCCGAACAGTTTGCTGATCTGGGTGGACATAATGTACAGCGCCGCTCCGGCGGAAAACCCCGTGAGAACCGATCCCGAGATGAAGTGGACGAGAAAGCCCACCCGAAACGCCCACGCAATAACTGCGAAGACGCCGACGAGGATCGTCGTCACAATGACGAGTGACCCATACGAGGCGGTGTTTCCGCTAGCGACTGTCCCGACACCACTGGCGAGCAGAATCGCCAGCGCCGAGGTCGGTCCCACGATGACTTGCCGGGAGGTGCCGAGAAACAGGTAGGCGATAACAGCCATCAACCCGGCGTACAAGCCGGTCTCCGGCGGCATGTTCGCTAACGATGCGTACGCCAACCCTTCGGGAATGACCGACGCCGCGACGGTGATTCCCGCGACGACGTCCAGACGGAGCCACGACGTGTTATACTGTGGAAGCCACTCGAGCACCGGGAGAGTCGACGAAAATCGTCGGCTGATTCGTTCTCGTAGGCGTTTTGTCGACACCGAAACTCACCTCCTGATCAGAGAGATTATCGCCGTTGGTGGGTAACCCAATTCAGGACGCCGTTCCGAGATGCTCGCTGGTTTTTCTGAAGAATGCATTGTTTATCAGTACGAATCGATCGTCGTCATTCTTCCAACTGGCCCTAGTCTATGCACAGCATCGACTGGTGCCAGTCGTCGATGTCTAGTCCGGAGACGATGACTGAATCGCCGAGTTGAAGATCGCTGGGAGACGAACACGGTACGACGTCACTCATGCTTCTCTGAGCGGTCTCGGCAGCATTGGATCATACTCACATGTTTTCGACTTTAGCGTTCCACATAATACGGGTGCGATACTTGTCTACAATTTATTGATCGAATGATAGTAACCACGGTGCGACAAACGCTAATTCTTTAATATATCGCACGATCGTGCTGGACGTATCCTCTGTCTGATCACTCCAGAGTCTCCAAAAATGAAATCGCTCTGGTCCCAGGTGAGAGAACGAAACTCGACGACGAATCTGGACCTGCCGAGGTCGTCGTATTGGCCGTTCGGATGCGTCAACGAGATCGCTGTTCGGTAGGTATGCAGGTTTGCTGGCTGAACGGCAAGAGAGTTGGAAGCCGGGTCGCTTGATCAGTTTTATAGAGGCAGTCAACGAAGAATTGGAGCCTCAATTCCGACCTGCAGAGGATCCAGCCTATCAATTGTTCGTCTACTCTTACTTCTGGGCGCAGTTATCCTCCGGAGTAGATCGGCCAAATGAGTACGTGAAGTCAACGTTAGAAAGTGCAATTCAGCATTGGGAACGAAACCAATCAGAAACCTTCGCTGGCGAAATCAATGTCGATGTTTCTGTCGAGAGATGTGATTACGACCCGGACGAAGCCATTTCGAACATTGTCAACGAAGAAGCAACTAAGAACGAACTAGACACGTTCTTGTTCACTGCTGATCAAGGCGAACTTCTTGAATTGTGAAGTGCCGTGGAGGACAATCCGCCTGCGTTCAGTCATCCTGACTCTGACAAGGTATTACGATGCACACCAGAAATGGTTGATCAGCAAATCCACTCACGATTTTATAAGTAGCCGTTATTCACCTGAGAGGTGTGGCTATCAGTCTCCTCTGGATTCTCAAGTTGGAGAACGGCTTCGGCCGGATCTAGACCGTGCCGGTCGGCGAGTTCTACGGCCGTCCGCCACGCCCCGCCGGTGCTCTTTGGCTTGATAGGTTTCAGGCGTCGTGCTGAATACAGGACGCATATCGGTCAGTGAACTCATATTGCGAGGAGTCAGTTCGATGTATCGAGTGGCGCAGAAACGGGTTGGGAGGGACTCGGAATCGAAGAACCTCAGTCCGCAGAGACGACCGAAGGGAGCCGAGCGGCCCGTCTGTGCTCCACCTGCCGCCGTACATCGGCACTTTCGTCGAGGCCATCGGTACGTTCTTGTTCGCTGGATGATTACTTCCGGACAGAAATTCCTGAAACCATGATAGATGAATTATTTGAAGAAGTTTTCACCCTAGTGCTCCGAGTCGTCCCCGACGTCGTATGGGGGTTCTTGTTTATCTTAGGAGGAGTTGCAACGACGGCAATCGGTGTAGGGATCTTCAGCGAGTCGGCACGGAGTGGCGGAATACTCATCGCCGTTGGTGTGCTGCTGGTGGTCAGTGTACTGGTTATGTGGTACCGATAGCCGATCTCGTGTCGAGGGGTCCGACCGTCCTACGGCACGGCAGATTCACTTTCACATCAAAACCTCTCGTCAGATGTGAGCGACCAACTCAAATGTTTGATCTAACGGTTCGCCCAGCGTCTCGTGAATGGAGACAGTTCTGTAGCAGAATACAGCCTCTGTATCCAGCACGCCACCCTTGACAGCGACTCGGTAGCTCGATCAGGTTTTGCTGAATACGAGGCGCAGGCCTTGTTTAGACGCTAGTGAGAGCGGTGCTGTGGCTCAATTCTGATCTTCCAGACGAGACCTCGTCGAGAGTTTTGCCCCTCGACCGAGGTGATGGTGTTGCTCCAATCTCGATAAAACGGCTGCAGAACCGAAATTGTAGAGTCCAGTTCCACGATGGCGATTCCATTTCCAACACCTATATATCTACTTTCGGTCTGTGGACCTCGTTACCCTCGAATTTTCGCGTCTAAACACGGCCCGAGGCGCATAGTCAGCGCGCTTGGACTGCAGTCGGAGAGCAGTGGAATGTAATCAGTACATTCCGAGCAGTGTTTACTCCAGATTAGATTTGTTTTGTATATGAAACACAACAGTTCGATCGCGAACAGTAGCGCTCGGATTAGACAATCGGAATGATATTGTGTTTCCTGTAGGAACATAACCGCACGGATGGTCCCCCGTCGAACGATCGCGCTCCTCCTCGGATTGGCGCTCGTAAGTGGCTATGTCCTGTATGGTACCGTCTCTGGGCCCTCCCAACCCACACTAACCGTCGAAAATAACGACACGACAGCGTATCAGGTGTCAGCTTACACTGTCGAGAGCAGAGAGCAAGCGATGTACGTGAATTTCGAGGTCACAACCAGAGATGACGAACACAGGCTCAAGACACTCTCACAGTTAGTCTGGTCGGACAGAGATCGAAACGTGACGCTAGCTGACGATGGTATCCCCACGCAACGAATCACCGTAGTTCCCGGCGAGAAGGTGACGACCCCGATTGATGGGTGGACGCGAGGGAACGTGACGGTATATCTCGTCGAGAAGTTCGACGATAATGAGACGCACGTCTCAACTAGAATCCAGACGTGTCCCAGAGGAGGCCAGGAGCACAGTTTGACCTTCGAGGACGGTGGAACCAGCGGTAGTTCAACGTGTACCTGAGTGATGCGCTGGTAGCGGTCCACAACAGGGAGAGCACCCACGAACGCAGTTGCCGACTCTCGTCCGAGCATGTATCTCTCGCTTCGATTCAGTCGACCGGGGTCGACACTGTGCCATGAGAGTCGGCCGAAAGAACGGTCACAATCGCGACGGCGTGGATTGGCGCCACAACTGCAGTACTCAGAAACCCGCCGGCTACCGGCACAGTCGCGAGGCCCCAGTAGGCGAGACCAATGACAATGATGAGGCCGGCGATGGTCATGCCCTGACCGCGTGATCGACGATAGCTCTGCCTGAGTGCCGTCACAAAGCCACTCCCGGTGACCAGCAACGCGGGAAACAGGAACAGACGGGTCAAGACGAACAGGGCCATCGCCAACAGCACCAGTCCGAGCAGGAAGTTATTGATATCGACGGAGGAACCGCCCAGCAGCTGCGGGATCGAGACGATTGCAGCCAGTACGATAAGATACCTGCTCAACGCACGGAGACGAGAGTATGTATCGAGTGCCTGTGCGATCGTCACCCAACCGGCGATCCCAACCGCGAGTAGAACGAAGACTTCGAGCCCGACAGCCCAGAGGAGATACTGTCTTTTGAGGTCGACCAACGCACCAACGTGTCGGACCGTTCGTGCAGTACCCTGGGGAAGCACTGAATATTGGATACTAACCGATTGACTGAGTGCGTCCGATGATGTCATCGGAATCGGATCGTGTTGGCGAAGCCAGTCGCCGAGTGCAACTAGCACACCAACGACGGCGAATGGGACAGCGAGCACGGGATCGCGACGAATGCGTCCAAGTGCAGACTTGAGCACACCCAAGGTGGATAGTCGAGTCGTCTGGAATGGGTGTCCGACCGAAGACACCGATTCGCTTCCGTCCCCATCTTGTCCGGACATTATGCCTCCTCCAGTGCGAGAATTCGGTCACGATTCGCCAGATACAGGATGCCATCCCCGACGATCGGTGGCGAGAGGGGTACTTCCGAAGGCTGATACTCGAACTGCTTCTCACCCGTGGCGACGTCGAACGCCTCCAGTGCCCAGAGTGAGTCCACAGCGTAGACACGATCATCAGCGACGACCGGCGTCGTTTTTCCGTCGAAGGGTGTTGTCCACCGTGTCTCGCCGGTTGCCAGCGAGAGCGCATGCAGTGACTCTCGCTCATCGGCAACGAAGATCGTGCCGTTAGCTACTGCTGGCGTGCTGTCGGTCGCATTCCCGTCGAGGTTGCGTTCCCATAGGAGTGAGCCATCGGACCGGGCACGCAACTGGACTGACTCGCGCGTCGGAATGACGACGCCCTCGTCTGTCGCCACTGGCGGCAGAACCGTCATTTCCTGGAGTTCACGGTGCCAGTGTTGCTCACCAGTATCAGCACGATACGCAGTGGCCTGTTGCGGCCACGCGGTAACGAACACGATGCCGCCGTCCACCGCGGGTCTGTTGTACGTGCCACTGGCGGCTTCGTCTTTGTGATGAGTTCGCCGCCACAGCACCTCTCCATTATTCGGATTCAGTGCTACGACCGAGTTCGTCCCAGGTACCGCCGTGTATATCGTCCCGTTTGCAGTGACCGGGGTTGTTGACTCGGCCGGCCCGAACAAACCGGATGCAGGTGATTGTGGCCCTGTCCATCGCTCGCTACCTACTCTCACCTCTGCTAGAGGAAGTTCTCGTCCACCATTCGCGTCGAGCCCGTAAATGCCAGATGGTCCGGTCATACCGAATGTCTTGGTCTGATAGATTGATGCTGGCGCGATCGCTGGACTCGAGTGATACGGCCCCTAGAAGCTGAATCGTCGCTGGCCAGTCTCGGTATCAAGTGCGAGCAGTCCATTGCCACCGACATACAGCGTTTCCCCCCAGCGGATCGGTTGCGTGCTCCCTTGGAACCAATCTGGTGTCTGGTGTATCCACCCGACTGACACGTTGTCTTTTGGACCCGATACTTTAGGGTTGTACCCGGTTCCGGAAGGGTCGTACCGGTCCATCGGCCAGTCATAGGGTGATTGGCTGTCTGTGTGTTCCTGCGTATCGAGGGACGCAAGGCCAGCTGAACCGGTGATTCCCAGGACGGCTAGTCCAAGAAACCGACGTCGTGAGGAGGGCATCTATTCGCTGGTTTCTCACAAGCGAAATTATTGCTGTCGGTCTTCCCGGTTGTCGTGTTTGACTGCGAGTTCGGCGATTCGAACGCCAGGTCCCCACAGTGAGGACGGATTCAGGTCGTGGGCGAAGTCCGCGACGAGCTCGTCGACGTCCTTGCCGATGTAGTTCCGGACGCGGTCGTGGAAGCGCTGGTCCGGTGCGTCGAAGCTCTCGAGATCGATACCATCGACGATCGTCTCGGCGAGGCCGAAGTAGGCCTGGACGTGGCCATCGATCAGGACGTCCCACTCCGCAGCCTGCTCGTCGTATCGGACCTGGTCGTCTTCCTGCCGTCCGAGTAGCCTGTTGATCGCTTCCTGCTTCGGGTCCTCGCCTGCGGTTCGTTCGATGACGTCGCCGTGGTCGCGGATGATCGTCGCGGGGCCCGATGCCTCGACGAGGAACGATCGCGGGAGTGGTGTCACCTTCTCGCCCTCGAGCGCCCCTGCGACGTCGGCGCTACTGGCCTCGATCGCCATCACTCCTCACCTCCGACGTCGTGGATAGCTGCGACACGTTCGAGTCGGCTCCGGGGGAACGCGTAGCGCTTCAGCGTCTCGATCGACCTGGTCGTCCGATCGGAGTAGACGACTTCGTAGACGTCGTCGGTCGGATCGAACTCGGGGTTGACGTCTGCGACGGTCTTGTCCGTGCCCTCGAGGCGGTACTCGTCGGCGGTGTGTGGCGTCGTTTCGACGACGACCATCGTCTTCTCGTCGTCGTCCTCGGTGACGTCTTGGACGTGATCGCCGACGTGCAGCGGCTCGAGATCGTCGCCCGCGCCGTCGGCCATGGGCAGCTGGGTCTCGGTGGGCTCGGCGTGGCTATCCTCGCCGCCGTCGGTCAGGACGCCCTCGGGACCGGCGACTGCCTCTGCTTCGTCGATCGACGGTTCGGGGCCCCGGTACTGCTGATAGGCTTCCTCCCAGTCCGGTTTCGGGCGCGTGTTGACCTGCATTTCAGATCCTCTCCGTTTCGACGGCGCGCTCGAGCGTGTCGCGGACTGCGTGACACGCCGCGTTGTGGACGTCCCAGTCCGGGAGCGCGTCGGCCGTCGATGTCGTCTGGGCTGCGATCCTACTTAGGTCGATCTGGGTAGTTTCCGTTTCCGCCGATTCTTCCGAAACCGATTCGTGGGTCTGCGTGTGTACACTCATACGCTGGTTCCTCCAGCACGGTCGAGGGTGTTGGCGCACCTGCGGCCAGTTTCTGCGGCCGAACTCCCGTGCTCAGTTACTACTCTATTTGCCAGTCACTTGGACTTAATGGGTCGTAAAGATAGATCGTACTACTATCAACAAAGGTAAATAGTAGCGTGAGAGACTAAACATGGGGGCCATGAATGGATCAACAAGAAATGGGGCTGCGAATCGACGAGAAGACAGAAGATGTCCTTGAGGTGCTGTCGCAACATGGTTACGCAACGACTGGAATGCTTGTCGACGAAACAGGGTATTCCAGGCCGACAGTCACGAAGCGACTCGATCGACTCCACGCTGCCGAGAAGATCGAGTATGTTCACGAGCCAACAGCGCTCTGGCGGCTTGTCGAAAATCCACGCGAGAGTGGTGATGACAGTGACGACTAAAACTGGATACTGAAAGAAGACGTCAAGTAGTGCCGGCCCTCGAATAGGAGTCACATTCGACGCTGTCTGATTATGATTGTAATAGTCCGCGACCTATGTTGACTCGTCAAATCGTCACGTGTTGGCGTCGACGGCTTGATGCCAGGGATATCGTTGTTTCGAGCCAGAGTCGTGAACACGGGTTGATTTTCATAGGATTGTTGAAGTGGTTTATGCGTGTGTGCTTATAAAGAGAGTATTAGGGGACGGCGTGATCGGCACAGTCGGCGGAATGATCGCACTCATGAGCGGCGAAATATGAACACGTGACGATTGGATTTGTGTTCATATCTGGGAGATCGGTTTCGTCAGCGTGCAACCGGGTGGGTCATCGTTCAATTACCCTCGCGTACAGAAGGCAGGCCCAACGGTCATTCCCGCTTAACGCTCCTCAAGGAATGTTCCAACACTATGAGGATTCGAAACTGCGAGTTCATAGTTCCGGGCGGGGCTGACATTCCGAGTTTTGCATCTTGAACCGTGATTGACCAACCGCGCGGGACGACTCAACAGCGCAGCACTATTTTCTGGATGCGACCGGATTTGACCTCGGACCGACTCACGATTACCACGTCTCATGCTGCGTGATGAGTCGGCTGACCGTAGTCATCCGACACATGTCATAGACTGGCCGAATCAGAAAGCATATTATGTGTATGTAATTACTATTTTCAGTGACATTCCCGATATGGAGGCTTACTCGGACTTCATTTGGTCGCTGGGTGTTTGATGCGCTCGCGAATGCTGGGGTGATGTTCTCACGACTCGAACAGTTCGAACACCCGCTCAACGGCCCACTCCCAGACCCATCCGTTCCCGACGAAATCTCACTTCGCGTTGATGCTCCAGAAACGTTTACTCTGACAGGTCGAATGGACCGTCCGGAACTGTCCGATCAAGATCAAATCGTCGCAGCGGTCGCGGACGATCGTGTCGTCGGCGTCCAACCCGTCACGATAGACCGCCCGTTCTATGTCGACCCGCTCGAGCGAACGATCGACTTCGACGGTGCATACTTCTGGGGACTCTACGTCGCCCCCGAGTGGCGGCGGCGGGGCGTCGCGACGGCACTCGTCGCTCGAGCGCTCTCATTCGTCGCGGATCAGACGTCTCAAATACACGTCCAGACGCTCGTTGGTATCGATAACGCTCCATCAAAGGATGTTCTGATGAGTCTGGGATTCGAACGGAAGCGCGTCCGATCATACTATCGGTTGTTCAGGTTTCAACGCAGAGGGCAGGTGTAAGATGCTCCGTCGACTTGCTCCCGCAGACTACGCCACGCTCATCGGGCTGGGACTGGGGTGGACGGCAGTCAGCCTATTTCTGCAGGGGCGTCCTGATGCGGCCACGTTGACGCTACTTCTCGCATTTCTGTGTGACAAGGCCGACGGTTGTCTGGCACGACTTGGCTATGGTTCGCCGCTCGGACACCAACTCGATGCGTTGGCGGACGTAGTGATCTACCTCGTTCCAACTGCGATCGTGTTATCCGATCTTCTTGCTGGACCGCCTGTGCTCGAGAGTCTCGCCGGGACAGTCGTCGTCGGGTTCGGCATCTTGCGGTTGGCCCGCTACTCCGTCGACGGCGCAGTCACCGCTGACGAACCCCCATACTATCAGGGCATTACGGCCTTTCATGTCGCCGCCTGGGCGCTCGTCGTCCGGCTAGCCGTCGCACTAATAGCCATCCCATCGCTAATCGGAGCAGTTTCGATTGTCATCATCACACCGCTGATGATTGCTCCCTTTCGTATCTACGCCACTAGGAATCAGTTCATTGGTGCAGTCATCATCGGATCCATCATTACTACCGGGGCGCTTGTGTAACCATCTCCAGAACAGAGACCATTTCTTGAGAGCTTGTACGAATTGTTCAGTACGGGGGAGGCAGTTTCCGAAGCCGCACTCTATCTGTCTGTGTACTGTTAAAGCGGCCTCGCAAAGTGAGAGGTCATTCCGATTACCAGAAAACATTTAGCGGTTATGTATATTCAGTGCTTATGTTCCTACCCCCGGCTATGGATCGGTACAAGGAGAACGCAGTTCCGCTGACCCTATTCCTCATTACGGCGGTCGCTATCCTCATGTTCCCCCAATCGCTCTGGGGAATTTGGGGGCAATTGCCGTGGTCCCCTTCGTGATTGTGATTGCTTTTATGACCGTGTTTCCGTATGCATGTGTCATCTCGGTGGGGACACTTCCACTTCTGTACGCCAATATTGCGAGTTTTGCAGCGCCTGATGCGGACGCCGATGCCTTCCATCCGTTCTCGTGGGATGCAACCCTACGACACGTGGTGGCTGGATTTTCATATGTGGTAGGGGCGGCCATAGTTAGCGCCATCGGAATTGGCATTCAGATAACGATAGAGGATCAGACGATACTGGAGGCCTTCCGGCCGTCGTTCTTGGTCGGAAGTGTGATCGTCGCGGTGGCTTTCGTCGGCGCCCAGTTGTGGCGATACGACAGGTCCCTGCGCACGCTCCCGCTCCGCACGGTCCTCGGGACGCTGGTGCTCGGAGATCTGCTGGCTCTATCCATAGTCGCTGCCTTCTGGGTGTTCAACGATCCGCCGTCCTACTACGTCTAAGCATACTTGATAGACACTCTAGCGTTCAGTTCGCATCTGTAGTTAACACCTGTTTCGAGGAGAATCGGCCGCAGTATAGATTTCAATAGAGCAGATTTTTCTCGCTCCCCTTTGTCAATCACTATTCTTGATTCTTTCACGAGTTGCCGAGATCATAATCAACGCGTTTCCATAGAGTTTATTTTTAACACGAATGGCAAGCGTAAGTGACATTCACAACTCCTAACTGTGTGTGTTCGCACCTTCAATTTCAGGGTGACAAACCAGTCCACCGATCGGTTCCCTACCGACGCGCCAGCTGTCGTAGCGTCATCGCTACTCGTGATGGACCCAGTCCAGTTCGTCGCGATGGTCAGCGAGCCACTCCTCGAGATCGCCGCCGTCACCCTTCTTGACCACTGGTGAAGGATCGTCAGAGACAGCGCGTTTCGCCAACGTTACGTGGCGATCTGTAAAACGCGAGAGACGAGAGGGCACACTACTCGGGTCTGACCCAGAGGTCAGTTAGTTCACCGGAGTGAGTCGTTCTCTACAGCGTCTAAACAAGGCCCCCGTTTCCGGTATGATAGCCGCAGTTGGTTATCTGCTCGGAGAAGGACTGAGAAGGGGAACCGGGGCGCGTAGAGCGGGCCGTCCTTCGCAAGTTCACACACGCTATTTAACAGCTGATTCGCTGAAGGTGGGGCTGAAATCAATTCAGTGGAAACGATTTTATGACATACTCAGTCATAGAGCGCCGAGATCTCCTACGCAGTATCGTACTCGATGAACCGAACGTCGACCCTCACGTCGTCTCCCGTTTCGTCGGTGATTCGTTCGTCCAGTTCCGAGACAAGTTCCGGATGTTCGTCATCAACCGGCTGCTCGACCGTGATTACGATACGTTCGGGTTGCTCGAGTAGGGTCCCTTCTTCGATTCGTATTGCGGGCTCGAACGGGATGCCTTCCTCGAGAAACAGTTCGACTTCGATGAGGAAGACGTCCTGATACGCCGGCGAGTCGAGGACGGCCTCCGCTTCCGTCGTGACGTCGTTCTCAAGCGAGACGCGTTCGTACGACGCCCACGTGACGCCGATCAGGGATGTCGACAGTACTAGGATGGCGAGCGTAAGCACGACGAGGCGACGACGGACTAACTGACGTGCGATCCCTGTCTCACTCTGAATTTGGGGACGGTACCCCATCGCCCAGAGGGTGAGGAGACCCGTGATATTGACACCCAGCAGGTTGACGAAGACGAGTATGAGCGAGCCGACTGCGGCGTTTGGTATCCACCACGCGATAGCGATGCCGGCGGCTGCGGCGGGCGGGATCAGTGCAGCGGTGATCATCACGCCAACCAGTGCGACGGAGATTCCCGTCGAGAGGCTCAATACGCCGGCAATTCCCGCGCCGAAGGCGACGACCAGCGAGAAGAGGTTAGGAAGGACCCGTTCGCTGACTTCGTCGATTTCGAGGACCTCGATCCCGGGCGGGACGAGAAACAGCGACTTCGAGAGCCATGCGAACGCCGCGGAACCGACGATCGCTACACTGACGCCGAGCACTTGATACATAACCCCGGTCCAGAGCAGGTCCCGTTCGTTGAGAACGGTCCCGACGCTGGCTGCGAGCGTCGGTCCGATCAAGGGTGCGATGACCATCGACCCGACCACGACGGCGGCCGAATCGAGTAACAGCCCGGCCGTCGCGACGACCGCACTCACCAGCGTCAGCGTCACGTATATCGGAATCGTCGGTATGAGTCCTTCCGATTCGGCGTACAGTTCGTAGCGAGCGAGGCGCTGATCGGACAGTACCTCTCCCGTGTACCGATCTTTGAGAGCTCCGAACTTCCGGGAGATGACCATGTCTGCCGTAACGATCACCGTGTGATCGTCCTCGCCGAGTCCGGCCCTCTCTAACTCGTCTACGACGACTTCGACGGCGCTTTTCGGGAGGGTGAACGAAACGAGGGATTCGTACTCGCTACTGTCGTCGGTCGGAACGACCGTGTAGTCAATCCGTTCCGAGTCAAGTACCTCTAGGACCGGTTCGCGCGTCTCCGGTCGGAGCGAAATCTCGACGTGGCGCATGAGATACGGACCACTAGAGACAGACATCAAACATTGGGCGCGTCTCGGCAACTCGGAACCGAAGACGGTCATAGGCAACCGAGGCCTTCCGCTTCAACTTCATCGATTTAGCGAACTATTCCGCCGTCTACCGATTCAACACGGCCATTGGTCTTCCAAATCCCGTGCATTAAGAAGACCAGTCTCCTGTTACAAAATGCGGTAGATAGTGACTGACTGCGTACCGTATCTCGAACTTCGTTCAGAACATCATCTGCAATTGATAGGAGCGCCGGTGGTCAGTCCGCACTTTAATTGAGCGGCTGATTCGCGGCGTCATTGGCGACATAAATAGGCTGTTGTTCCGCGTCTAAACGAGGCCCGCGACACTGTTCCACCCCGATCGATCCGGTAGAGATCGAGCCGGCCATCGAGCAGATCCGCCATAGCGTCGTCGTACACCAGCGCCTCGCGACCGCGATTCCGGATCGCGATGAGGTCGGCATCGACGAACCCGCGGGCGAGCCGATCGACCATCGCCTCGACGTCGCCACCGCGGAGTTCCAGGAGGCGCTTGCCGAGCTCGTATCTGACGATCCGGCGGTTCCGTTCCTGGTCGTGCATACTGGAAATGCGTGGACGAGGACTCTTAGCGCTGGCCGGGTCGGTTCCGTTTTTTCCAGAAGTATCAATAGAGGCATTGGTAGTCATTAGAATTAATTACTATAAATCCTTCATCGAAGTGGCGAGGGAGTGGAGATCCGTTGTTACCCGGTCAGACACTCCACTACACACCTCTCGCCCCGATTCTACTGAGACAATTCTATTGAAACTCGTTCATCAGATGTGATTTTCGATCAGAAGTGCTGAATACAACGCTCGTATCCGTTATATCAGATACATCTGAGAAAGTCTATCTCTCATCACACCAACTGGATTGCAGTTCCACAAGAAGCGACCAGTAGATCACCTGTAAAGACCGAATCGCTGTAAAACCGTACTCAGCAGCACTGCGACTGGGATAATCTCTAATCGACCAACCCACATGTTAATAATCAACATCGCTTTTCCGGTAGCAGGCAAATCCGGTCCAGTAATACCAGAATCGAGGCCGACGTTACTCTGAGCGCTCATCACGTCGAAAATAACATACTCCAGGGGATAAGCTGGTGAGAGTACCCGGAGGAGGACAGCTACCCCAACGATAAGGAAGGCAACCCACAGAACGAATACGACCGTTGCTTCGGTGTACTCCCGTTGAACTTGTTCTTCGCTGAGATTCCGCTTCCCGATCTGGAGTCGCCGAATCGCGCTATCTGGCTGGAGAACGTTTCCGATTTGCCACGCCGTCCCTTTGACGAGCGTAATAACCCGGATCAGTTTGAGTCCACTGACCGTTGAGCCGGCTGCTGCGCCGGTAAGCATTCCCAGACAGAGCAGCAGCGTCGTCCCGGCTGTCCAGACCTGTTCCGTCCCATTTCCAATCGTCGTCGTCCCGAAGCCAGTGTTCGATGTTGCGGAGACAAACTGGAATAATGCGGCACGGAACGTTTCCTCAAACGTCTCGTACTGGCCATTGAGAAGCAAAAATCCGGTCAATACGAGCGATCCAATACTGAACCAGAGGAACACCCAGCGAGTCTGAATATCTTTGTAAAGATTCTCTATTTGCCCCTTGAATAGCAGGTAGTGGACTGGGAACGCGATACTTCCTGCAACCATGACTGGGACAACTGCGTACTCGATGAGAGGGCTATCGTAGTATCCGATCGAATCCGCATGCACAGAGAACCCGCCGGTTGCGATGCCAGTCATTCCGTGGTTGATCGCGCCCCAGAGCGGCATCCCGACTGCGAGGAACAGGCCGATTGATCCGAGCGTCAATCCGAGATAGATCTTCCAGATCTCTTTGACTGTGTTGACAATGCTCGGGTGAATCTTCTCAGAACGGGCTTCGCTCTCGTAGAGTGTGAGCGAGCCGCTACCAGGACGAGCAAGGATAGCGACGGTCAGCACGATTACTCCGACGCCACCGATCCACTCAGTGAACGACCGCCACCATTGGAGTGACCGAGGCAACTCCTCCTCAACTGCGGCGACCGTCAATCCTGTCCCGGTGAACCCGCTCATGCTCTCGAAGATCGCGTCGAGGGGATGGAGAAATATCATCGTCGTATCGTCCATCGGCGGCGTGTTTGCCCACGCCGGGAACGGATCGAGCGAGATCGTCCACGCGATAAACAGAAATGGCAGGCCACCCAGGACGCCGACCATCGCCCACGCACTAGCCGCAGTAACCATTGCCTCGGGCTTTCCAGACTCCGCTGCGTCCCGATATCGTCGCGCTAGTAGGACACCGATGCTCGCCATTACGACAGCAGCGATAGCAAACGCTGGAACCGCGAAGAATTCACGGTTGACGACGGCGACCAGTATTGACACGACAGACATGAGCGAGACGACCTGAAGAATTCGGCCGACGTCCCGCCCGACGGCCCGGTGTTGGATCCTCATTATTGTGATCCGGTAAACGCTGCAACGGCATCGTCCAACGAGGTGTCATCTGTGAAGACCGTTACCTGATCACCCGCCTGTATGGTCGTATCTCCTCTTGGAGCGCGGATATTTCCGTTGCGCTCAAGTGCGACGACGAGACATCCCTCAGGAAGTCTTCCGGATTCCAACGCTGTGCTAAGGAGTTGACCACTCATCGGCGCATCTTCGGTGACGGTAAGTTCTACCAGTTCGGTGGTATCGTCGAGTTCGATGAAGTCACTGACGTTCGGGTATCGGACGGCGTGATAGAGGTAATCCGCGATCAGTCGCTGCGGATTCTCGATTAGGGTGACGCCGATCTTCTCGAAGACGGGGAGGTTTTCGGGATCGTGGACCACGCTCACGAGGTTCGGGACGTCGTGTTCCTGTGCGAGCAACATGACCATGATATTGGTCGCATCGATGTCCGTCGTGGAGATGACGGCATCTGCACGATCGATTTCCGCCTCAACGAGCGTATCGTGGTTTGTCGCGTCGTCGTGCAGGACGAGACAATCGTACTCCGCCGAAGCGACGTTCGCTCGTTCTTCATCTTGCTCGATGACGACGACGTCGTTCCCATCATTCACTGCACGCTCGATCAGGTTCGAACCAATGTTGCCTGCGCCAACGATAATCAAATACATCTATTTTCCCTCCGTTCGATCTTTTGAGAAGATGACGGAATGCCGGCTTTCGGTTATCAACCGGTGCGAGGAGATCTCGGAGAGTAATTGCTGTAACTTCGTCTTCGGTCGCGACGAGAAGCCGATTGCTGACACGTCGAGATTCGCGACGTGGGGATCGGGGAGTTGCTCTGGTGCTGGTGCCCCATCTGTGCTCATACCGAAGATCCAGTTCTGGATAGGCAAAATACCTTGCGAATATTCACTGATTCGTTTGAATTCGGGCCGATATATTTTGTAATCGTTTGTGACATCGAGACGCCGTAAATCGTATGAAATCGCTGGTTTCCCATCAGACAGACTAGGGGAGTCGGGTGAAATAGAGACGCTTTTCAATCGTAAAACAAAGGCAACTTAAAAGTCGATAGGGGGACTAATTGCTGGGTATAAATATGAGCCAGCGTATCGATGAGATTGATGAACAAATATTGTATTATCTCACGCAAGAGGCGCGGCATACGTCTGCACCGGATATCGCTGAGAAAGTAGATGTCTCTGCTCCGACGGTCCGTAATCGGATCCGTCGACTCGAAGAAGAAGGTGTTATCGTAGGGTACCACGCGCATGTGAATTATGAACGCGCCAACGGATTGCTGACGAACCTGTTCCTGTGCAGTACGTCAGCAACTGACCGGCAGGAGATGGCTCAGCGTGTGCTCGAAATTCCAGGTATTATTAACGTTAGAGAGGTCATGACGGGCAAAGGGGATCTTGGAATTAAGGCGGTTGGCACGGATACCGACGATCTTACACGCATCGCGCAAGATATCACCACGCTCGGAATCGAAATCGACGATGAGGCCCTAATCCACCGAGAATACTTTCGTCCATACGCTCAGTTCGGACCCAGAGAAAGAGAACCGATCTCACCAGTGACCGGTGTTGCAGGCCTCGCTGGGGGCGCGAACGTGATCGAAGTTGTTGTCAACGACGGAGCACCGATTGCAGGTAGGACCCTCCAGGAAGCTAATGAAAGTGGTCTAATACCCTCGGACGTGCTGGTCGTAAGAATCGACCGAGAAGATCGGGCTATCACACCGACTGGAGAGACGGTGATCAAGCAGGGTGACTTCGTTACGATCCACTCGCGGTCGGGAATTTCCGAGGGTACACTAGAAGTATTTACTGGTAGTTAGAGCCACTGGAGACCGTGTATTCGATCACTCCCGACTAGTAGTTGAGTTATTCCAATGGTAGTCACGAACGCGATCGGGTATCGCTTCTGTGGGAGACGCCGGATGTTTGAGCCGAGAGAGATAGCCCCTGGGGTAACGCTTTCTCTCTAATTACAGGCTGTAGCACGCAATTTCAGTCGAGCCACAACTAGGGCACTCATCCTCGTCTGGTGGGAGTTTCACTCCACAGTTCCGGCACTCGTATAGGCGACTCCCGTCACCGCCAAGCGCCTTGCAGATCGAGGTGAGTGCCCCCATTTCCTCTTCTTCTGTCCACTAATCAGCCAATCCTTATCATCCCTTGCTTGAATATCAGCCATGTAAAAGCCGATAGTAAGACAAATACGGTCGCTCGACTACCCAGTCTTCACTAACCACAGTTGTTCTACGACGTCTTCGGGAAACCTCACGTTGTAGATACGCTGATGACGACCGTGCTGTCTTTCCGGCACGAGATAATTGTTCGTACCGAAACAACCGTATTTCATCTCGTCGTTATAACCTGGGATCCCCAGGCTACGGACAAAATCTGCACAAGACGTTTCGAACAATCACGCTAGGAACTGGGATGTCGGCCAAAGCATGAGAATAGGTGCTTCGATCGGTAACCGATTGGAGGAGTTGGACAACCGAGTACTCTTACCACTATCGGTTCCAAGGACGATTCTGACGACGTTTTGATCGGCCCTTGGACTCCGACAAAATCCGTTCAATAGCCCAAAACGCCCAGAGAAATACGATCGCTATGAGGACGACCATCTCTAACCGGACGATCGTGCCGTACCAAATGGTAAGGATGATTGCCATGATGGTCACTGCGGCAGCGATGATGCTAAACACGTCGTAGAACGAGCGTGGGTGACGAACGCTCGGCAACCGAACGTTCATGCATCGTTCTATGTGCGGTTTGTATATAGACCCTCGCTCTGAAAGACGAGACTGCTTTTGAGGACCAAGATTGGATATTCATGATCTTCTGCCGATTGACGTGGTAGATGTCCAGACAACCATCGAATAGATCCGCCATGGCGTCGTCGTACACTAGCGCCTTGCGACCGCGATCGCGGATCGCGACCAGGTCGCCATCAAAGAACTCACGAATAAATGCGGCGGACTATCGCCTTACCTTCGTCAGGGAACTCTGTGCAGTGCTTAAGTACGGCTAGTACGAAATCTCACCTATGAATGACGCTCCGAATAAACCAACTCCTCCAGAAGGGGTGCCTGACCAACTCGTCTCGGACTTGAATCAGCTTACTGCCGAGGAATTCCGCAAGACGATCATTCACGCACAGGAACTCCTCAACTTCCAAAATGAGGAACCGTTTCCAATCGAGCCGAAGCCTGGGGATGACATCCTCAAGGTCACCGAGCGCGATGGATATACCGAAGTCGTGAAACAGATTTTCTGTGGCGAGGACTGCGGTGACTGTCCGCACGGCCCGTATCTCTACCACGTCGAGCAGGAACCACACCCCGACGGCACAGAAACGTCGTACTGGAGATTTATCGGGGAAGTCCAACTCGACGACGAGTGACGCAGGGATGCTCGATCAAACGTGGTCGTTCGACTGTACCACCTAACTGTTATAGTGTAAGATTTCATCCGGTTCTCGTATGGGCAACCCACACGGCCCCTCGCAAACTGATCTTCTCGCTCACGTTCTCGTTCCGGTCGCAAACGAGGATGATGCCGAGAAGACGGCGATGGCGCTCGAACCGTACGACCCCGATCACGTGACGGCGCTCCACGTCGTCGAAAAGGGGGAGGGAGTGCCGGACAAAACGCCCGTCGAGCAATCCGAGGAGCTGGCCGCGGAATCGTACGCCGCCGTCCGCAGGGTGTTTCCCGACGCTGACGATCACACGGCCTACGCTCGGGATATCGTGGGTGCGATCTTTGAGGCTGCCGACGAGGTAGACGCGAGCGCCATCGCGTATCGCTCCCGCGGTGGAAACCGGATCATGCAGTTTCTGTCGGGTGATCTCTCGATCAAGCTCGTTACGGGGGCCGACCGCCCCGTCATCGCACTGCCGCGGACGGATACGGACGAGTGAACCGACCGATCGAACGCGCCGGGTCGTCTCAGCGGCGGCCAAAGAGCCGATCGCGGAGCGAACGCGATGTTGGCCGTTCGGTCAATAGCACCGGTGTATCGAGATCCTCGATGACGTCGAACACGAGTGAGCCCCGAACGATACGCGACAGGAGTCCGCGCTCCGTCGCGCCGATGATGACGAGACCATGATCAGCACTGACGCGTTCGATCGCGGTCTCGACGTCTCCCGTCTCGATATGTACGGCGGCATCCGCCAACTGATGGCCGTCGGCCCACCCGCGCAGGAAGTCCCGTCCCTCTTTTTCTTCCCCCTCATCGACGACGTGTAACAACGACACCTCCGCGTCGATCGTTTCGTGAAGCGCGAGGGCGACCTCTGCAGAGAGATCGGACGACGCCCCGCCAGCCGTCGGGACGACGACGTCAGTCGGATCAAATTCCGTCGCGTCCAGGACGAGGAAGTCACACGGCAAGTCGTGCGTCAGTTCGTCGAGCGTACTCTCTGCGCGGCCGCCCGTAAACCGCGTGCCGCCATAGCCCATCACGACCGTGTCGGCGTCGTTCGATTGTGCTGCATCATAGACTTCTTCGAGACCACGATGGGACAGGATCGTCTTCGTCTCGATCGGGACGTCGAACGCCGCCGCGTCCTCTTTGGCAGTTTTAAGAAGCGATTCCGAGACCGTGTCGATCCGATCGCCGTTCTCGGCAGCAGCAGCCAGCGCCGTTTGGTCGGGCACAGTAACGATATGTGTGGCGAGTACTCGACCACCCTCGTGTTCAGCGAGCGCGCTGGCGAGCGTGATAAGCGCACTCTCAGTTCGGGGGTTGGCCAGTGCGACCATGATCGTCGGGCCATCCGTGCCACTCGGTGCGACCGCATCGGCAGCCTCGACGATCCGATCTGGCATCTCTTCCTCACGACTCCGGATGTAGTTCGAGAGGACACCCTGTTGTGGTGTTTTGTCGCGGGCGTAGAGGAAGTACCAGAGAACGGCTGCGATAACGAACGCGCCGGACAGTGCGATCTCCAGCCTATCCATGAACGCGATGAGTCCGAGCGAGAAGATCGCGCCGAGGATCGGCGTGATGGGATAGAACGGAACCCGGAAATCGGGATCGTACTCCGGGATGTCCGCTTCCCGGAACACGATGAGTCCGACGTTCATCAGCGCGTAGACGATGAGGTGGAGGACACTCGCCGCTTTCGCGAGGACCTCGATATCTCTCCCCAGAAACGTGATGAATGCGATGATGAGCGCCCCGGTGACGAGAATCGATCGATAGGGCGTCGCGAAGTTCGGGTGAATTTCGTTGAGCCAGTTGGTGACGATCTTGTCGCGGCCCATCGCGAAGTTGATGCGCGCCGAGGCGAGGATCGAGGCGTTCGCCGACGACGCCGTCGCCAACAGCGCGCCGACGGTCATCAGCACTGCGGCGGCAGCAGCGACACCCCCGACCGGACCGAGCGAGGTCGGAAACGCGACCTCGGCGGCCTGTGCGACCGGCGCATCCTGACTGAGGTCGGGCCACGAGATGACTCCGAGCATGGTCGTCACGAGGATCGCGTAGATGACGGTCACGATCCCGACGCTCCCGATGATAGCGATGGGGAGATTCCGCCCTGGATTCTTCAACTCCTCAGCGACGGTTGCGATCTTCGCGTAGCCGAGAAACGAAACGAACACGAGTGCAGTCGCCGGCAGAATCGCACCCGTCCCGAACGGCGCAAGGCCGCCCTCGTCGGCGAGCGTCGCGTAGTCGAACGATGAGAAGCCGGCGAGTGCGAACGCGGTGAGGATCGCGAGCAACGTGAACACGATGATCGTCTGGACACCGCCGGTCTCCTTCGCCCCAATGTAGTTGACGGCGACGAACAGACCGCCGGCAAGGAGCGCCCCGAGTTGGATCGGGCTGAGGAACGCAACCTCCGGTAACGGGACGAAGACAGCGAGATACTGGCCGAATCCGATGCAATAGAACGCGGAGGCGAAGGCGAGACCCATCCAGTCGCCCATGCCAGCGATCGATCCGAACATCGGCCCGAGCGACTTGTTGATGTAGTAATAGCCGCCACCGGCTTTCGGCATCGCGGTACCGAGTTCGGAGACGGACAGCGCGTTCACCATCGCGATCAGGCCGCCGACGACGAACGACACGACGACGATCGGCCCTGCTGCGTTGGCGGCGACGCCGGGCAAGACGAAAATCCCGGCACCGATCATCGTCCCGATTCCGATCGTCATCGCGGAGATGAGGCCGAGGTCCTTTGCGAGTTCCTCGTTACTCTCGCCGTGGCTCATACCCGGGAAATCGAACACCCCACATATAAGAACTCCGGTAGAATTGCTCGATCAGTAATATTGGGGGTAGATAATTACGTATCAAGTAATTTCACTCCGGAACATCGATATAAAGTACCACGCTACTAGACGAGTACCATGGACTATCGGCTCGACGAGATCGATCGGCGCATCATTTACGAGTTGATGCGAGATGCCCGAAATACGTCCGCACCGACTATCGCCGAACAGGTCAACGTCTCTGCGGGAACGATACGAAATCGAATCAACCAGCTCGAAGAGCACGACATCATCCGGAATTATACCGCTGAGATCGACTTCGAACGAGCAGATGGGCACTTGACGAACCTCTACGTCTGCAACGCACCGGTCTCCGAACGCAAGGCGCTCGCACAGGAGGCGAGTGCTGTTCCCGGTGTCATCAACGTCCGTCAGTTGATGACCGGCCGCCGAAACCTGCACATCATGGCCGTTGGAGAAGACACGGAACATCTCAGACGGATCACGCGAGCGCTCTCACGGCTGGGTATCGAGATCGAGGATGAGACACTCGTGGAATCTGAGACTCATAGTCCCTATACCTCGTTTGGGCCTGACGAGGAGATTTCGACCAATAAAGCGACAGACTTCATTAGTCTCGCTGGTGATGCGAACGTCGTCGATGTGACCGTACAGGCCGATGCCCCTATCGTCGATCACACACTCGAAGAAGCGGTTCAAAACGATGTCCTCGACGACGACTCGCTGGTCATCGCTATCGAACGGGGAGACCGCGTATTGACTCCCCACGGAACGACCGTTATCCAACCGGACGACATCGTAACGGTGCTGTCCCGTAGCGGTGACACTGACCACGTACTCGATGCGTTCATCGCTGAAGAAGCAGTTTAAGAGTAGTACCGTTCCTCGTAGAGGGAACCCAGCATTTGCTACGTTAGGCGAATGCGTTCTATCAAAGAACTCACGAACGAATGCGGCGGACTATCGCCTCGATGTCTCGCTGCGGAGTTAGAGGAGGCACTTGCTGAGATCGTATCTGACGGTCTGACGGTTCCGTACTTGCTTGCGCATATTTGACAGGATCTTGGTGAGGACTCTTCACGCTAGCCGCATTGATTCTATTCCCTAAAATGTCAATAGAATGCTTTGTAAAGCAGTAGAATTAACTACCATGAGTGATTTCACTGAAGTGGCGAGAGGGTGTAGATCTTTGATTGTCCGGACCGATCCCCCCATTGCACCACTCTCGCCCTGTTTCTACCGAGGCTTTTTATCGGAAGCCACGCCCAACGACGGCGATATTCTCTGATCGACAGGAGGGACTCCTGATTGCGATCGTACTTGCGGAGTTCAACTACGAAACCGAGGATGTCGCTCCTGAACTCGCAAATCATGCCTGGCAGTTGGTCAGCTATACATGTAATAACCGCTGTGCTCACCTGAATATACATAATGGACACCCAGATGACGTTTCACTACATACACATCCTACGTGACAGTAGTCGATAATCCCAAAACCAACAAGAGCGTGAGTATGCAGGTCATCGAGGCACTGGCTATTACAGAGGCAGTCTCCCCGATGGAACTGGAACCTCCACTCTATGAGATCGTTGAACCCAGTGCTCTCAATCGAATCTTCAGACCCGAGTCGCCGGACGATCTCCGAGTCACGTTTGACTATACCGACCACACTGTCGAGATTCAAGGTGACGGACGGATTGCAGTCGATGGAACTGAGTACGTCCCAACCAGCGAAGACGAGTTCGACCACGGCGACAGGAGCACGCGATGACACGAGTGAACCCACCGCCAGCCGAGCTCGGAGAGATCGAAGAAACGTACGAAGAGATCGAGCTCGACTCGCTCACGTTCGCGCTGATCAGCCATCCGGAAGACGGCTACGAATGGATCATGTCGGATTATACGCTCCCGATTGAGCAATAGGGGTAGATACTCATATTATTTCGTCATTTGCGATCTGTGTTGTTCCAAATATCAATGATAGAAGCGTTAGCTTCCGGTGGTCCCCGTATTCTCAAACAATTGTTCGAAAAGTCGTTGCTGGCCGAGTCTGAGGTGGCGGTTGACTGTTGGCTGGCTAACGCTTAGCATCTTAGCGATATCCTCGCCAGTGCTCTCCCGGGGCCACTCGAAGAAACCCGAGAAATACGCGGTCCGGAGTACCTCCAGCTGGCGGTCTGTCAACGACTCTATCAGGGATTCTACTTGTTGCCGCTCGGCGCGGGGCCCCCGATGAACATCATGTCGGCCAACGAGTTCGACCGACGGGTATCGTTCTCGTAACATCTCGACGAACTCGCGGACATCGATCGTCATCGGGACGTCAACGACAACCTCCAGCCCTGCCTCGGTCGCGGTGATTGAGCGCAGGCGACCACCGTGGCGCACAAGACGAGAGGCGATCACCTCCCCCTCGACAGCGACTCCGAAGAGAGGGCGTCCGTTGGATTCGCCCACTAACCAGTGGTTAGTGACGATCAAGAGGTCATCAAGTACCTCCGCAGCGATAGCTGGATCCACATCAGCTGTGAAAAACAACCGCGTCTCGCCGTCGGTGATGGTAGCAAGTCCTTCATATTCGACGTGAGCACCCATCCCCTGGGCGACTTTCGCGAGAAAAGCGTCCGGACTGTCGAATTGGAGCGTGAGCTCGATGAAGTTATCAGCGTACAGTGCCTGCCGGGTCTCTATAGCGTTGATGGAATTTGCGATGTTTTCGCCAAGTTCTGCGAACACTGTCTGCTCTAGATCGCCAAACACATTCGGTTCGTCTGCATATACGGTGAGTACCCCGTAGAAGTACTCGTCGAAAGACAACGGTACGCTGACAACAGAGTGAAAGCTGTGAGCGAGCGCGCGCTTACGCCACGGTTCGGTTTTCAACTCGTTGATAACGTTGGTCACGACAGTTGGTGCTTCCTCACGGGCGGTGGAGACGGCCGGTTCCATCCCTGTGTCGTGCTCGTCGAGTGTTACTGCATCGAGATATTTTTCACCAGTGCCAGCCCACGCCCGAGACATCAGTTCTGTTCCACTGACGTCGTAAGTGCCGATCCAAGCAAAGGCGATATCTTCCGCCTCAACCAACCGCTCACAGACGTCCGTCTCGATCTTTTCTCGGCTATCCCTTCCGATAAGCGACTGGTCGATGCGTCGAATGATATTATTGATCTGCCTCTGCCGTCTGAGTCGGCGATTCTGATCCTCGAGCTCTGAGTCGCGTTTCCGGAGGTTTAGCTCGCTCTCAAGGCGATCAAACGCGGCCACTGTCGTCGCGACGAGCGTTTCAACCAGTCGTCGGATTTCGTCGTCGATCGTCGTCGACGAAGTAGCAACGATAAACACGCCGTGGTCGGCAATCGGTACCGCTATCCCGTCCGCAATATCCTCGCTGAAGAGTTCCGAATTGTCGAATACCGTCCCGGACCCAGTGACGAAGGCATTCCAGGGCGCCGAGTCGCGGGGGGCCGCGGCCGGCGCACCCTCGCAAAGCTCGACGAATTTGGGAGAGAACGCTGTCGGTTCGAGCTGGTTTGATTCGGTGTCGAGAAGATAGACGGATACTCCGGGGACGTTAAGCACATCTTCGGCGGTCTCGACGACCACTTCGGCGATCTCTTCTTCAGTCTCCGTCCCAAGTAGTCCTCGCGTCGCCTCGTGTAGCGACTCGAGCGCCAGTTCTCGCTCCTTGTGTTCGGTGATATCCTGGATCGATCCACGGAGTCTTGTGACTTCGCCGTCTTCGAAAATGGGTTCGCCGATACTGTGTACCCATCGCTCATTACCCTCTGCCGTTGCCAACCGGGTTTCGTGATCCCATCCCTCACCCGCCTCGAGTGCCTGTTCGAACGTCGACCACCGCTGTTCCCGATCGTCGGGGTGGATGAACTCGAATAGTTCGTCCATCGCGAGTGCTTCGCCTTTCGAAACATCAGTCAGTTCGTAGATCTGATCGCTCAACTCCGGTGTATACGGCGGCCCGGTCGAGACATCGAGTTCCCACCCCGCGACTCCCGTCATGCGCTGGGCCTGCTGGAGCAGGTTCTTTGTCCGTTCGAGTTCCTCTTCACGCCGTTTTCGGTCGGTGATATCCACCAGTGCGCCACGATACTTGACGGTTTCATCGTCTTTCACGACGGGAACCCCAACTCCGCGAACCCACCGAAGGTCGCCGTTAGCTGTTACGATACGCCGCTCGATATCGAACGGTTCGCCGTCCACCAGCAGGTCCGTGACGGCTCGGTCGACATCTTCACGGTCCTCAGGATGGACGAACTCGAGACCGCGCTCGATGGGAAACACCTCGTCCGTCGAGAGGTCGTGTAACCGATAGAGACCATCAGTCTGGGTCCCATCGTACGGAGGACCCTCTTGAATGTCGATTTCCCAACCGCCCACGTTCGCGAGATCTTCGGTTCGGTCGAGCAGGTTCTTTGTCCGCTTGAGTTCCTTCTCCCGCTGCTTGCGCTCCGTGATGTCTTGGAACGCTCCGCGGATCGCGACGACTTCTCCTCTCTGAAAGATGGGATTTCCAATGGTCCGAGCCCACCGCTCGTTACCTTTGGCCGTCGTCACTCGGAGCTCCATATCGTAGGCTTCGCCGCGTTCGATCGCGTCGTCGATGGCATCACGGAGACGCTGCCAGTCTTCGGGATGGTAGAATTCGCTACCGTCCTCAAGATCGAAGTCGGCGTCGACCGACAGGTCGTGAATCCGGTAAACTTCGTCGGTCATAGTCACTTCCAAACGCTCATCTCCACTGACATCTATTTCCCAAGCACCAACCTGCGCGAGTTTCTGGGACTGTTCGAGGAGGCGTTGGGTCCGTTGCAGTTCCCGCTCGTACGTGATCCGGTCAGTGATGTCGATAAGGACACTTTCGATGGCCTTGACCGCTCCATCTTCGGCGTAGACGCCGCGCCCCTGTTCCTTGACCCATCGCCGCTCACCAGCGGCGGTCTCGATGGGATAGGTCAGATCGAATGGCTCCTGATCATCCAACCGCTTCTGGACGTATTCCCAGATTTCTCCCGTCCGCTCAACCATGATGTCCTCTCCCCAGGTTACCTCCCCCGTCTCGAGGGCTGCCGGGTCGTAGCCAGTGATGTCACGAACGCCTTCACTGGCAAACTCGACCGGCCATTCGGGGGCATTTCGACAGCGATAGACAAACCCAGGAACGTTGCTGATCAATCGCGACAGCTGTCGCTCAGTTTCTTTGCGTTCGCTGATATCCCGGCCGATTCCAGCCAACACCGGGTTCCCATCGAGATCCTTGAGTGCGGTCGCAACGAACTCGTGTGGTATGTGCTCGCCGTCTTTCGTACGGAGTTCGGCTTCGAGGCGCGTGTCACCCGTCTCGAAGACATCTACGATCGCCTCGGCGATGCGATCCCGTGCGTGTTCGTCGAAGAAATCCTGGGCGTGCATTTTCGCGATCTCCTCGTCGGTGTATCCCGTCGCTTCCGAGAGGCTCTCGTTCCACCGCTGTAAATGCCCGTCCTCGTCGAGAACGTAGAACACGTCGTCGATGGCGTCGAGTACGTTGTTGGTGTGTTCTTTGTACCGTTGCAACTCCTGTTCACGCTCCTTGCGTTCGGAGATGTCGCGACTGATCGCCATGAAGCAGGGTGCGTCCTCAAGGTCGAGGTGAATTAGGTGGATCTCGATGGGGAATATCGAGCCGTCGCGACGCTGAAATCGGCCCTCGAACTTTCGCCTCTCGTCGACTGATATGTCATCGAGTAATGCCCGGACGTCGCTTTCGTCATATAGTTGGTCGTACTCCCAGATCCCCGTGCCGACCAATTCGTCCTTGGTATATCCCAGTTCGTCGCAAACGCGTCGATTTATCGTCTCGATCGTTCCATCGGTATCAAGCACGCCGACCATGTCAGGGGAGTGCTCGAACCGCGCTTCGAGTCGTGTGTTCGTTGTTTCGAGTTGTCGCTCACGATCTTTGCGCTCACTGATGTCCGTAAATTCCTGTATGATGCCGATGACAGTTCCGTTGTCATCGTATATCGGCGCCGCCGAAAGGCTGACATCGATCAGGTCGCCGTCTTTTGTAAATCGTCGAGTTTCGATATCGGCCAGTGATTCGCCGTCCAGCAACCGTTTACGGAACTTCTCGAACTCATCGCTGCGGTCCTCCGGAACGAACGGAGGTGGATCACCGAGCATCTCGTCTTCGTCCCAGCCAAAGATATCCTCGGCTGCGGGATTCCACAGGTCCACGTTGCCATCAAGATCGGTTGCAACGAACGCCGTCGGCGACGCCTCAATGATCGCACTGGACTGTTTGGTAAGTTCATGGAGATTCTGCTCTCGCTTCTTCTGGTCCGTGATATCGCGAGCGGAGACGACGACCGATACGACTTCTCCCGCCTCGTTCATGACGGAACGGAACGCTCCGCTCATCCAGTGACGATCACCGTCCGGCCCGTCCAGATCGACTTCGTATTGCACGTATTCACCGGTCGCGGCGCGATCGATCCACTTCTGGACGTCTTCCTCGGGTGTATCCTTCCACCAGGGTGTCGCCGGGAACGGATCCCCGACCACCGCATCGGGATCGACGTCGACGTATTCGAAGTCTGCTTGGTTCACCCGTCGCAGCGTCCCGTCCGGTTCAAGCAACCCGAATAGCATCGTTGGATCGTCGAAGACGGTGTCGAGTTGCCGTTCGTTCCGTTTGAGTTCACGCTCGCGGGCCTTTCGTTCCGTGGCGTCGTCCTGAAAGCCGACGAAATGAGTTATCGTCCCATCGTCGTCCTTGATCGGCGCGACGTTCACCCGGTTCCAGAACTCCGTCCCGTCCTCACGGTAGTTGCGAAGTTCGACCGACGTCGATTCCTCACCATTGACGGCCTCACGCAACTGTGCAACCCGTTCCTCCCGGGTTTTCTCACCCTGGAGGAACCGACAATTGTTCCCGGCTGCAGCCTCGGGTGAATAGCCAGTTACCTGTTCGAATCCTTCGTTCGTGTATACGATCGGATTGTCTTCCAGAGAGGGATCCGTGATGGTAACACCCAGTGGTGCCGCCTCTATAGCGCGCTCTTTGAGGCAGCGGCCCCGTTTCTGTTCGCGCAGCGTGGCTGCCAGTTCTCCGATCGCACTAGATAGGCGGCCGATGACGTCGTCCCTGTCAGTCGCGAAATCGACCTCGTGCTCACCCGCCGTGAGTCGCTCGACCTTTTCCGTCAGACGTTCGAGTTCATTCCCAGAATCCCCTTGTGTAGCGAGTCCAAGGAATCCGATCAGGAGAGTCCCGATCGGAAGGCTACCGATGTGCTGTCCAGTCACGACACTCATTGTATCGCTTGTTACGCTGAGTAAGGGCGTTAACATGAGGATCACGAACCCGAGCCACGTATCGAAGGCCATCATGGTAGCTATCTGCTGCAGGGGTGAAGAGTGATCGGATTTCAATTTAGTAGTTATTGTATGAAATAAATAATCGACACGATGGTGAACACTATCACGAGATACAAGGGATACGGTCGGATTGGGTGACGACAGAAGCATCTATGAACAGTGAAAGGCCGATTGGTCCTTCAACACAAATTCAGATGACTCGTGGCCACCCACCCTCTTATTATCGTTGACTACAGGAGGTCAACATTGTAATCAGTATTTGAGTGTTGCCCAGCGGGACTCAACGTCCGAATCCTTGGTTTGGACAGACTGCATGGTCTCAACGATCGATTCAACGATGCCGGCGACCGTCAATAACAATATCAAGAGTTAGATCCGATCGCTGGTGGCGTCGACTGTCGAGCGGATCTGCTCGATCGAGTCCTCGCCACGCTTGCGCGACCCTAACCGCAACGAGAGTCGCTCCGGCGTGATCTCGAAATCGTAGACGCTCATCACCTCGCCGGCGATCCCGTCGACGTCGATCGCCTCCAGAAGCCCGTCGACGTACTGGGCGGCCGGGATCTCGACGTCGGCCTCCCAGCGCGGCGTCGAGGCCGTGTCGACGATCAGCTTCGCGGCGAGTTCACACTCGCGCTCGGTCGTGAGCCCGTTGATCGTCTCCGTACGACCTCGTACGTTCCCGTGATCTTGTAGTCGTACTCGATCTCGAAGGGCTGGCCGTCGGCGATCTCACCGCTCGACTGGGCCATAATCTCGCCGGTCGAGGTGGTTATCGTGTAGCCCCGGGGTGCTGATTGCGTTCGCCTGCTAATCCATTGCGGACTGTTTCGGTCTTTGGGACAATGTTCCTCTCCTCGAGGTCGACTCCCGTATGGATGACAGCGCCGGTTTGCGATCGCACTGGCGGAGCTCAGCTACGAAATCGGGGTCATCGATTCCGAACTCGCTGACTACGCGTGGCAGTTGGCCGCCGATCGGCTCGTTGCGTGGGACGTCACGCCGAAAGACGCCATCGACGAACTGCCGATCGGAGAGGAGTAATAGGTTCTGTGAGAGTCCTTCTGAACAGACTAGATCCATAGGGCCACTACGAATTCTGTTAAGATAGTTTGGAATTGAAATTCAGTAGATAAATGCAACCTCAATAGGCTAATATGAACGCACAAGTATGCCCTCTACCGATCGAAGTCGTATGCCTTCTCGCCGTCAGCTGTTAGCAGTCTGTGGTTCCTGTACAGGGATCGGTGTGCTCGGCGGATATACATACGGATCAGACTTGTGGCAAGATAACGATTGTAATCCGTCACCACTGGACAGCTCCCCAACTGACTGGCCTCTACCCAACTACGACGGAGCGAACACTCGTACAGCACTGCCAGAAAGCGCACCCGCCGACGGTCTCTCTGAACGATGGAGCATTACCCACCGGAATCCCGGACACCCCATCGTAGCTAACGGCTCCGTCTTTGTCGCATCGGATGTGAGTGCGCCGGATCAACTCCGCTCGTTCGACCTATTCACTGGTGAACAGCAGTGGACTCGACTTATCTCACCACCACCGGTTACGGTTCCACTCATGGTGGGCGGCGACCACCTCTTCCTGCCGCAAGACCGTGAGGATGACGAGTCCATTTCGAGGGCATTGACCACCGCCGACGGAAGTGAACTGTGGACCAGCGAAGTGAACAGCACCCACGTGACGCCGTTACTCGATGTCGGTTTGCTCACCTTCCGAGAGGATTCAGACCTCGTTGCGGTCGATGCACGAACCGGCGAGGAATGTTGGCGAAGCGGTTTCGCGGATCGTCCGCGTTCGAGCGCCGTATACGGCAGTGAGACCGTCGTGGTAAACGTCGGCACGGACGGGAGCGTGATCGCTCTCGACGCAAAGACGGGCGACCGACGATGGGAAGCTGATATCTCCGACTATTTCCATCCAAACGAGGACGACATCAACGACGCGATTCGAGGCCATATCGTAGCTGGAGACGATCGGATTTTTGTCCATACGTTTGGTGGGTTGTTGATTGCGCTTGACGCGAATACCGGTGAGACTGATTGGGCGACGCCGGAGACTCATCCAGAAATGATCGGAAACGCCGCTCCTCCCGAACTCGAACCGGTTGCTTTCTCAGATGGGGCGTTACTGGTTATCGAATCGGATAGGGGTCGTCCGGCCATTCTACACGCTATTGATCCGACGACTGGGGACAAACAGTGGACGTTCGAACCAGAAACAGACGAAGACATAGCTCTCGGTTCAGCGGCAGTGGCCGGAGAAATGGTATTTCTTCCCGTGGCGGATGAACTTCACCTCCTTGATCTTACAGGTGGTGATGTCCTCGAAACTCACGGCTTCGACGGCTATACTGAATCAGCGATTCTCGCTAATGGCATCTGTCTCGTGACGACGACTGAAGGCGTCGTTGCACTCGAAGAAGGATGATCGGCTTTGTTGAAAATCCGTTCTCCAGATCTGTTTTGTGTGAACACTCACTCACTACAACGTGCATAGTTATCGCTGACAACTCAAGCGGTCCTTTGACTTCTAAGAAAACACTTACGTCCAGCCGATACTTTTGTCATTATGTCTCAGTCACGGCGTACTATCCTACGCCGCGGTCTCTTACTCGGAAGTGTCGGCCTCGCAGGTTGCGTGACCGAGCAGGACGACAGGACGCCAACCACAACTGACGACGGGACGCCAAACACAACCGACGACGGGACACCAAACACTACCGACGACGAGATGCCAACCGAGATTCAGTTCTGGCTTGAAGAGGTAACACTTTCCGAGTCGGAACAGGACTCTATCGAACCGATTGTCTTCAGCGACCTTTTGAGCAGGCAGAAAGAAATCGTACAAACAGCACTTGAGGAGGGTGAATACACGTCGGAGATAGGAGAGGAATCCTCAGCACTAAAGAATCTGCGACAAAGTATATCAGCACGGACTGATGGTGGGTTGGAAGCGTATCTCAAACGAGGTGATACCTATTATCGTATTGGGTTCGTATCCGGCGACCACATCATCGCCAATCCCGGCAACTAAATCCTCTGTACTGAACGTTTGACCGTCCAAGATTTACCCCCTCTACCGGATGGAATTCCGAACCGGAACCACTCGTTCACTACAAATAATCCCTCCCTCGAAAGTCTCCCTTCGCCAACTCCAGAGTCAACTCACTCCTCGCGATCGGACAACTTCTCCGACAACCGATCCAGTTTCTCCCGAGCAGACTCACGGCGGTCTCGCGTTGCATCCGCTCGATACTCTATCGACACCACCTCGTCGTCCTCGAGCGTCACTGAAAGCACGCCACCGTCCGTTCGTGCGGGTTCGGGCAGTCGATCAACAGGGACGTCCACTTGCTCGATCACCTGCTCGTCCTCCTCGAGCAAGATCACGGCGATCTCACCGTCTTCGATCCGGTCAACAACGCCGGTGTAGGTCCCATCCATCGTTCTCACCCCATCACAGGCGCGACAGCTCCATCAATCCCACTGGCCACCCCACCTGCGACACGGGGACGTGATGCTAGTGCGTTCGTCTCGTCGTCGGATTCGGGCGTTTCCGCGAGGATATCCTCGGCATCCGTCGAGAACGACTCGCTCGTCTCCACTGCGATCGACGTACCATCGGTTCGTACCACAATATCGCCGTGGACTCCTCGAGATCGATATCACCGTAGGCGTGCTCGAGTACGACCTGATCGTTGGCGTCGACAAGTCGAACCACGTCGCCATCGCCCCGCCAGATATTCACATTGTACCCCCAGTACAGCTCGGTCTCTGTCGAGTCGCCTTCACCGGTCGTTATCCGTGCCGTCTCCCCGGGCTCGAGGACGAATTCGTCTGGGAACGAAAACGGTGAGAGGCCGCCATCGACCTGTCCGCCTTCCCGATCTCGGAGTTCGAACCCAGAGAGATCGACGGGCTCGTCGGCAGTGTTCTCGAGGACGATGTACTCCTCATCGGGCGAGACGTCTTTGACGTTCAGGTTGGCGACTTCGAGGGCGTCCCCAACCGCCTGCAGGTCGTCGATCGCGTCCTCGGAGCCCTCGGTGTCGCTCGCACACCCCCGCAAGAACGACGAGGAGCGTCACAAAGACTACGAGGAGCGCTCGGTTCATACACAGTTCATTTCAAGGAAGCCGCTTGCGTGTTCCGTCCGGTGGTATCGAAACTAGCTCTGTTGAAACCCTCAGAGAGTGATAGGTTCATAACCCTCTGCGGTCAGTACAGGGACGATACATACCGCGATGGCTACCGACCCATCTGAAATCCATCAAAAACACGGTGCAAGACTTAGAGAATGTAGTCAGCAGTTCAGGCCATTTATTTCATACCGATTCAGATGACTTAATCGCGCAGTAGATTATAGATTGACCACCTGGGAAGATATCAACCTATTTGTAGTCTACCGTTACATGCGTATGCATGCCCCGTAGCCGTCGTTCATTTCTGATTGCTGGAAGCGTCGCTCTAACTGCCCTCTCGGGGTGTCAAAGTATCGGTCAGGGAGAACAGTCCCAAATCAGTCTGACGCTCCGCAATTACACGGACAACCCCCAACCACTGAAATTAGAGTTGCTTCGTGAAGACGAGCGAACACATTCCGAAGCAACGGTACTCAATCGAGACTACACGGTGCCAGCACCAGAAGACACCGACGATTCTGCGGGGGCTATCCACGAATCAGATGTCGTTCCAGAACGGCAGTATCTCGTCCGTGTACTCCTGAAAAACGGTAGATTCGAACGCTTTCACGCGCATTATTACCCTGCCGAATCGAACACAGAAGCGATCGAATTTGGCATCTACCGTGATGAGACGACAGCGAATTTGTTCGTCGATTTCCGCAGCCTTTCTTGACTCATTGATGCCGCTCAGGAGATAGACTGTATACAGCACACCGTCCTTGAGTGACATATTGTTGACTTGGATATCTATCATCACCCTGTACGTCCAAGGTTTCTCTGAGCAGGTTGGCGAGTTACATGGACACTTCTCGCCACCACCTGCTCGTTCCTCATCTAGACAGTGCCCCGCTGGCATAATGAGACAAACTAAACACGACCGATCGATAGGAGCACAAATCCAATGGCCATCGTAGCAACGGCGGCCACCAGGAACTGCAGAAGAATGATCACGTCCGCTGTGGTCTCCCCGTGCTTGCCGACGTCAATCTGGAGTTTCGGCGGGCGGTCACTCATGAGCTACTCCACGTCGTACAGGATGTTGAGGAGATGGACAGCCAGTGCGAGCCCAACGGGGAGCAGAATATAGGGTCCGAACGCCAGGGCCGACTCTGCGGGATCAAACCAGCGCTCGACCATCGCCACGATCCATCCCAGTACCATCATCACCGCCAGCAGCGCGAGGGTGAACTGGATAGTCATGATCGCGCCGAGGAGGGAGTCCTCGAACCGGCCGGCGTTGAACCGCAACTTGTCTTCTTTCATTTGATCTGTGGTCATACTGAATTCTTCTCACAAGTCATCTAAAAACCTTGTCGTGAGTTACTGTTGACCACGAGGACAACCCTTAAGAATCGAGCCTGCGGCACGACAACTATATGACTGGCCCCCCACCCAGAAGTCCGGCCTCCGCCGTCCTCCAGGACGACGACATCGAACTCATCGAGAAAATGGAGGAGGAAGCCACCGACCGATGGGGAGAGGAGTGGTCGATCTCCATCCGTCGATGGGCGGACGGGGATGCGCAGATCATTGCCGAGCACGTCGCCGGCTTCGAGGATGGCTACCAGGTGAAGCATCGGTTGATGAAAGGGCCGGAGGGCGATCTCGGTCACGACGTCGTCCGGGTCAAGCAGCGGGAGATTGTCAGCCACGAGGTGCTCGAATACCCGGACGGTGTCGACGAAAAATCAGGATGAGCGAGAGGAGCGCGGTGTCCCTCCGCTTCAACCTCACGCATGTTTGCTCTGTTGAAACCCTCAGCGGTTGCTATAAATAGCGTGCTGAATACAGCGCGCGAATGTGGCACGGATTGAGAGCGATCCGGGAAGAGGAATGATCGGTGAGTACAGGAGGGGGAGTACACACCATTGGAACTGTTTAGGAGAGTCTCTTGACGACGCGTTCGGCGACTTTTCCAGCGACCCACATCCCAACTAAAAATGCAGCAGCAAGGACTGTGATTCCTGCAGCAGAGGTAACAAACCAGTTGAGTTGAAGGAGATTGAGTATCCCTGCAAAAACCTCGTAAACGAAAAACGTAACGGGTAGACCGATTAAGAAGGCGGAACCGAAATAGACCACACTGGACATTACCAGCGAGCGACGGTTTTCCGTGCGATTTGATGTCATATTATTATAGTTTCGACATGCATCACTATATGTTTTTTTTTAAGAAATTCTGTTAGTGACGTTCAGTTCGCAGCCCTCATTGACCGGCTGTTTCGCAGAGACACCTATCTGAAGAAGAGTATTTCAACAAAGCCAGCCAATCGTTTGAAAGCAGTTTCCACGCCGCGTTGTTATGCTACATTGAATGTAACACCCTTGTGGTACTTTGATTGGGGTCACAGTGGACAAGGATTTCGATAGATAATAACGAAAAATACTTTTATGTCAACGATAAATTATGATTGTGAACCGCAGAACGGCCCTTGTCTCGATCGGGGCAGTCGCATCGATAAGCGGTCTAGCCGGTTGTGCTGCCTTCAAAAGTCCTCAAGAATTCGCTTCGGAGGATCCTGAAGAATCCTCTCCGAAAGATATTACGACACTAGAACGGATAACAGTCGAAAACGAAGGCCATTCCGAGCGTCGCATCTCGATCGACGTCGTATATGAAGGATATACGGAATATACAACAGTAAGAACGATCGCAGGTAAGTCATCTGTGGTAATTACCGACGAGTGGCCAAAGAAGGACGGTTCGTTTGTCGCGCTTTGCTACTCTATCACTGGCGATACGTACCACTTGTCGCCACTTAATACAACCAATTCAGAAGGGGCAGAAGTCGATGGATATGAAATAGAATTTGTGCTTACTGAGGGAGGTGCCGTGACTGGAAACGCGACTTGGTTTCCGGACGACTAGCAGTTGTTCCAATCGTGGTCTTGTTCTCCCCACTCAACGTATAACGGTTCGGTCACCCACTTCCCTTCCTCTGAGGAGCAGTTAATGATTTTTCTACGACACTGTCGAGCGCCAGTAAAAACGCAGGTATCTATACGCGATCGCTGGTGGCGTCAACCGTCGAGCGGATCTGCTCGATCGAGTCCTCGGTGCGCTTGCGCGACCCCAACCGCAACGAGAGCAACTCCGGCGTGATCTCCAGATCGTAGACGCTCATCGCCTCGCCGGCGATCCCACCGACGTCGATCCGAACGGACGTCGTTCGACTCGTCGAGGACGACCGAGACCCACTCGCGGTTCCACTCATCGTCGTCGCGAACACTGGCCTCCAGTCGCGGGGGTTCGTGCATCGTCTTGCCGAACCGTCGTCCGTTTGCCCGCTCTTCAGCACGGAAGATCGTCCGTGCCAGTGCTGGTGCGAGCGTGTGGGCGTCGGGGTTCTCGAAGTACCACTCGCGATCGGGCACCTCGTAGAGTGCGTCCTCGAGGGCGTCGCGCTCCTTGGCCGCGTCGCCCTGATAGTCGTCGTGCAGAGAGAGTTGGTTGAACGCTTCCCATGTCCTGACAGGCGCATCGATCTCGCGGAGGTAGGCACCGACGGCCAGGCGGATCCGATCGGTCGTAAGATCGTCCTGCTCGTAACTGGGTTCCTCGTCGACGACGTTGTTGTGCATTCGGAGTCCGGGCGCATACGCGAAGTTGTGCGTCGCGATCACGAGTGGCCAGTACTCGAGTTCGCCATCGGGGCCCTCGCGGTACTTGTCTCACTGGGAAATTGCCGTACACGGCCCATCCTTGGTACAGGGGAGGGTCACGCCCTGATCGTTGTGCTCTTCGAGATACCGATGTGCCGCCGAGAATGGCATCCCCTTTCCCTCGCACTGCCGGTCGAGCCACTTGCTGGCGGGTTCACCATTAATCGAGATCTCGTCGTCGTGGTTACCGGCACAGACGGGACAGCCCCCGTGCCGACCAAGCAAAACGTGATACTGCCCGCCACGTTCTTCGGCGACGTCGACGGCCTCGTCACGAGCATCCTGCGTCTCGAGCAAATGGACGACCGGGCGGCCGCCGGTGATCTCGGTACGAGCACCCCAGCGTGTCGACGCGATCGCGTAGGACTTACCCAGCGATGTCGGCGCATCGACGATCCGGTCGTCTTCGTTGCGGATCACCTCGAGGATTGTGTCGAAGAGCACTTCGCGAGCGGCGGCTGTCGACGGCCACTCGAGGCCACGTTTCTTTGCAAATCGACTGCGCTCAGCGGGTTCGAGTGCATCTAACTGACCGATCGGGAGCGCCGACACTGCCCGTCCGTCGCCGTTACGGGAATCGTCAGTTGCTGGTTCGTATTTTGAGACCGGGAAACCAAGTTCGCGGAGATTTTCGACTCCGCGCCACCAAGCGTCACCATCGACGGGGCGCGCGTTTGCGGGTCTGATCTCACCGGCGTCGATTGCGGCCATTGTGACCGGTCCACCGTAGCCGCCGAGATCGCCGGTGTCCTGCCAGCGGTTGTCGGTGACGATGTTTGCAGTCCCGCCATCGGAGAGCGAACTCCAAATCGGCCAGAATGCACGCTCGCCGTCGCTCGTTGTGGCGTCGTCGTTCCAGCGCTGGACGATCGTTCGTTCGGCCACATCTTGGGCGTCGAGGCGATCAATCGCGGCGAAGATATCGCGGATGTCGTCGGTGGTTTCGGTGCTCGACGTTGCCTCGGGCTCGTAGTCCTCGAGGTCATAGTCGTCGCGATCAATCGAAGCCTCGTCTCGGTTGCGATCATAACTCTGCTCGTTCGGCAGCTGATCGTTCGCGTCGAGCAAATTCTCGAGGACGTCTTCGTTCCACTCGCGAACCTCAGTGGGTGTCCCAGGGACGTGGAGCCCGGTCGCGACGCACACCCGCTTGCCGTCGTAGATCTCGATGCTGGGGAGGTCGTCGTTCGCGCCCCAGGAATCATCGTCGAGCCGCCACGAAGCTTGTTTGACATCGTCGGGGAATTCTCCCTTGTACTGGGCGTGGACACCCGCCTCCGACTGAGAGAGATCGGCGTAAGTGAGTCCGAAATGCTCGAGAATCGCAATGAATGCGGGGTGGACATCGCCGGTCTCTGGACAGCGGACATCGTCGCCGGCGACGTAGACGTATGGATCGTCCTCCTGTTGCAGGAACGCCCGTCCATCGAGGCGGGGGTCGACTTCGGCCATCGCGATGGTTTCGCCGTCGACGTAATGGTCGGTGTATCCCCATTTCCAGCGGGCATCACAATCACACTCCGCGGCAGTCTCGTGACCCTCCTTGTCGCACTCGGCAGGTGCGTCTTCGTCACCCCACGGTGCGAATGGCTTCTTTTCGACGTGCCCCATCCACTGCTCGCGCTTGAGGAAGCTCAGGGCGCTCCGTGATGTACTGGTAGGTCCCGTCGAGCGCAGGCCCGTCGTAGGAACGCCCGCTCATGCCGACCCACCTCCAGAGAAGTGAATCCCACGACGACAGGGACTGACCTCGCCGCCAGCGTTGACAGTGAGGCAGTCGAAGCACTTCGCTGAGTGCGGGTGGTCGTGGCTGTCGACACCCTCGTACTCGACGCGCTCAACCTCGGCGGCGTCGAACGTCCGCCCACAGAGCGTCGTGTACTGCAGCCCGGACTCGAGGTGACAACCGTAGCCGTCGTCGGCAATTAACAACCAGGTCGTCACGCGGGAACACCCCCGTTAGACCCGCTGAGAGAATGGGCTTTGAACCTCGGGTTCGGATTACTGGGAAAACGACGACCTCCAAAAGTACCGATACCTGAAGGTAGAAGCTTTGAACCTGGGGATTTAAGCCGGTGGAGGGATGGTTGAACCCTCACGCTCCGGTACGCTGTACCGTCGCTACCGCGTGTACGCAGACGACCCTCTGCCGGGGCAGACACCGGCTCCGCCTCTGTGTGACCGTACACAGACTATGGAACTGAAATCGACACCACCGCACGACGCGAAGACCCGCTACCTGAAAAAGAAGCAGACCTACGTCTCGGACAAGACCTACTACAACTACGACACCGCCCTCAAACGGTTCCTCGAATACCTTGACGAGCGCAGCATCACCGATATGCGGGATGTGGACAGCGACGAGATTGTTCGGTTCGAGGAGTGGCGTCTGGAGGACGTGAAACCGATCACCTGCCGGAACGATATGCGGACGGTCAAGAACTTCATCCAGTTCTGCGAGACCATACAGGCCGTCCCCGTCGGTCTCCACGAACTCGTCGTCCCCACTAAGGTCTCCGAAGGCGAGGAGATATGCGACGACGTTCTCACGCGGGAAGAGGCGACAGAAATCCTCGAACACCTCGGGAAGTACGACTATGCCAGCACCCGGCACGTCGTTCTCCTGCTCCTCTGGAAGTGCGGGATGCGACTCAGCGGTCTTCGGGCGCTCGACGTGGAGGACTTTGATGAAGGTCGTCCTGCCGTCGAGATTCGCCATCGGCCCGAGACCGGAACACCCCTCAAGCGGAAGGGGCACAGCGAGCGGGACGTCCTCATCACTCCCGAGACTGCCGAAGTCGTTCGGGACTACATCGACACCAAGCGCCCTGACGTGGAGGACGACCACGGACGCCGTCCCCTCATCGCCACCAATCACGGGCGAGCGAGTCGGACAGCCATCACCAAACACGTCTATGTCGCCACCAAGCCGTGCTTCTACAACGGCGGGAACTGCCCGTTTGACCGGGAACCCGAGACTTGCGAAGCCACTTACTGGGCCAACGCCTCGAAGTGTCCCGGCTCGGTCAGCCCGCACGCGCTACGTCGGGGCTACGTCACAGCGGCGCGGAACGCAGGACAACCCAAGGACGTGACCGGGGAGCGAGTCAATATGAGTGGGAAGGTACTGGACAAGCACTACGACAAGGGGACGAACGCGGAGAAGGCCGAGCGGCGGCGAGACTACGTCAAAGACATTTAGACCAATCTCTCTTTTTCAGTGTTAAGAACAGGTAAGCCACTACTTGGTTCAGTACTAATCGTGCCAATCAGTCCTGCGCGTTGAAGGTTTCCTCAACGACCAGTTCATCTTCCTGATTGAGTAGACGTATCGTCTCTTCCCCATCCTCAAGCACCAGTTCAGGGAGGTCTGCGTTCCGATAGTAGGTTGGGGGGTCGGACTCGGCAACGCTGTCTCCCGCTCCCTGACTGACGACAGCGACCGTGCTTCGAGGTTCGAGGGTTAAGCCCCCTGAGAACGTGTATTCGTAGCCCGAACTGTAGGTAAGTGTATAACCACTAATGTACTGACTCTCTTCAGAACTGTTCTTTATAAGAACTCGTTCGCGTACTGATTCTGCTGTGTCACCTTCCTGTTCTGCGAATCTAATCTGGAAGTCAGATTTATCGTCAGTGGGTGACTGAGACCTTGTATTGTTCTCTTCAACACCAGTAGCAGTGTTCAAACACCCGACGAGGGGAGCGGAGAGAGCGATTCCGGTTGTAGCGAGTACTCTGCGTCGTTTCATACTCCATCTTTGTAGGTGACTGGTATATGCTTTCTACAAGGTAAACCAGTTCTTTGCCCTATCTTGATTTGCTCATTACGTAGGGATACTTCTCATCAGGCACGTCCGGCCCTCTCCGCAATACTTCGTAGGCAAAGGACTGCGCTCGACCAAGCCGAACCCCGCAGGAACGGAGGGCAGTTGTTACACCACTCTGGAAGGAGCCTTCCGGATCCACGTTACTCGCCTCGCGACGTTGGGTTATTTTCCGGGCGCGTAAGGAACTCCCGGACGCTGTGAGGGGCGGGAAGGCGCTCCTCGTCCGGTGAGGTGGTGTCTGGTTCGGTGTATTAATGCTGGACTCTGATTGCCTCCATCGGCAGAGTTATATCGGCTGGCGCAGTCGGGAGGGGGGGACGACCAAGGGGACTGTGCCGAGCGGCGCATCCCGGTATCCCCGGATTATTATGTCCATAGCGACCACAGACACAGCGACGCATCTCGTCAAGGTAGACACTCACAGAGAGACTAAAATCGGCTACGAGGACTGGCCGGAGGCAAACGACTACTACGAAGCCGACTTTCTCTATCTCCGCAAGGGGGCTTACTGGGAGTATCAGGACGAGGTGGACGCCGGGAAGCGAAACGGGCCGAAGTGGTACAACGGCTCCTACTACACCTACGTCGAGAACCGGAATCTCATCGAACACTACGCCGCCTGCCTCGAACTAAGCCAGATTCAGCGGGAACGCGCTGTCTCCTTCTTTCTCTCTCAAGACCTCCGCAAGTGGGGTATCGACAAGCGGTTCGTCGCGTGGGCGATCTGTACGTATATCGTACACTCTGACAAGGGGGACGTCCGGCAGACCCATCCGGCCTGCAAGGAGGAAACCACTGAGAGAGCGTTCAGGGAACTGGCAGATGGACTTAGTCTGACTGAACGCCAGCGACACCGGCTCTACGGGAAGGTGCAGAACCGGTTTGTGCGAAGCCGGTGGGGGGAGGGGTATATAAACCGTTCAGTATTATCTATGGCGGAGCAGGAGGACAAAGAGGAACCTGTAGTGGGGACGTTCGCACCGCCCGACTACGATTCTGACGACATCCCCATTGAGAAGCCGACCGGATACCCGATTCGGGCCGTCCCCTGAGTACCGGAGAGCCCTATCGGGGAGTCGGCGCGTTCCCGCAGGCTTGGCTACTCCCGACTACGAACCGCCCCCATAGGAGATACCTGACGGTTATTCACGGTTCAGTAGAGTGGCGGCGTTCCCGCAGGATTCGGCTCACCGCAGTCAGCGTCCGTTAATAGCACTACCTGATAGCGAGAGTGTCCGTTCTGACGTTTGATTTGACCGAGTTGGGACGCGGCCTTCTCGCTGTTCACTGACTTCCTTTTCTGAAACCGCATGACGTCGGCGCACCGTGTCCGTCAAGGAATCAAATGTTACCGGCAAGGGGCGCGAGTGAGACCTACTCAAATGTCTCCGGTAGTGGCTACCTTGAGAGGAAGATTCAAGACTGACCGCTCCTAACTGCTGTTTACGGTCATTAACGAGGCGAAGCTGAAGTTAAGCCGGTGGAGGGATTTGAACCCTCGACCTAATCCTTACGAAGGATTCGCTCTGCCAGTCTGAGCTACACCGGCACGATCGTGCGATCTGCGCACTTCAACGTAGGACCGATCGCAGCCATAAGGGTTGCGAATCGGACCGATCGTGTGACGCTATTGCGTGGACCGTTCCAGGCGGACGTCCAGACAGACGTTCACCTCGTGGGGTGCGTACGAGCGGACGAGTCGCCGGTTCTCGACGGTAATCTCGTACTCGGGACGAGCGGCCGCGCGGATCGCGCGTTCGCCCGGGCCGAACGGATCGTCCTCGTGCTGGATGTCGTAGTAGTGGAGCACGCACTCCTCGCCCGCGAGTCGAACGGCGGTGTCGAGGAACTCGTCGGCGCTGTGTGGCAGGTTCATCACGAGCCGCGTCGCCCAGTCCTCGTACTCCCCGGCGACCTCGCGGACGTCGCCGTGGATGGCCGTGACCCGGTCGTCGACGCCGTTCCGGCGCGCGTTCTCGCGGAGGTACTCGATCGCGACCTCGTTGATGTCCACGCCGACGCACCCCGCACCCCGTTTCGCGAACGGGACGACGAACGGGCCGACGCCGGCGAACATGTCGAACGCCCGATCGGCCGCCGTCACCTGTTCGGCGACGCGGTGGCGTTCGGTCGCCAGCCGGGGCGAGAAGTACACCGCGTCGAGGTCCAGCGCGAACTCGCAGCCGTACTCCCGGTGGACCGTCTCGGTCCCCTCGCCCGCGAGGACCTCCCAGTCGCGGACCCGCGTCTCGCCTTTCACCTTCGATCGCTTGTTGACGACCGTCTCGACCGGCAGATCCGAGTCGACGATCGCCTGGGCGATCTCGAGGGCGCGTTCCTGCGCGTCCTCGTCGAGCAGGACCACGTCGCCGAGGCGTTCGTAAGACGGGTCGAACCCCAGCAGATCAGCCGGCATCGTCTGCGTCTCGCGTTCGGGAACCTCCCGGGAGACGACCGCGAACTCCGCCGGTACCGCGTCGGGATCGGAAACGGGGATGTAGAGCGTCCCCTCCTCGACGGCAATCTCGTAGTCGTCGTCGATCAGGTCCGCGTCGGCGAGTCGCGATCGCGTCGCTTCGCCCTCTTCGCGCGCGACGCGGACGCACGGCACCTCCATACCCGGAGTCGGAGACGGGACGCCGTAATATTGACGCTTCGCCGCCCGGAACGATCGGCCGGCAACACTTCGGGGCCCGGTCCGCCGGCCGTCGCTGGCCGGATCGATGCATCGTTTCGTGAACAGTTTTCAGGGACCCGCCACTACGTGGGCAGTAGCATGGCCGATCGAACGGAGCTGACGACCGTCGAGACGGTCCACGAAGAGCGATCGTGGCTGTTCACGGTCTTGGATCGACACGGGAACCAGGACGAGGTCGTCCTCGTCCCCTGCGAGGACGGTGTCGAGCATAGCTCGACAAGCAGTCAGCGCGGTTCCCGCGCTGACGACAGCGTGGAACCGTGTTCCACGAGCAGTCGGCCTGCGGCCGACGACGGCGTCGAGGCGTGGATCAACCGCTGTACGCACGAGGCCCAGCGGCTGGACACCGGCCGCGGCGTCGCGATGCGCGACTGCCAGATCATCTGTCCGAAACACGGCTCGATGTTCGACGCGTGTTCGGGCTACTGCGACAACGGCGAGGCCGCCGACACGACCCTTCCCTCGATCGAGATTGCGATCGAGGACGGCACCGTCTACCTCACCGACGACGAGGTGTCGTTCGCCCACGCGGGCGGGATCGGTGCGAACGACGAGGACGATGACGACGGGCCCGCCTCGACCTCGCACCTCTCCTTCTAGCCCTCGATCGGATCGGCAGCGGGCGTAGCTGGAACTATACCTTCGGCGTACCTGGGCCGACGTATGGACCGTCAGCGCGTCACGAGCGGCACCGAGTGGGAATCGAGCGTGGGCTACTCCCGGGCCGTCCGCGCCGGGTCGCAGATCCACGTCTCGGGCACGACGGCGACCGACGAGAACGGCGACGTCGTGGGAGTCGGTGATCCCCACGCACAGACCGTTCGGGCGCTCGAGATCATCGAAGACGCGCTCGCGGAGGCTGGCGCGTCGATCGAGGACGTGGTTCGCACCCGCATCTACGTGACCGACATCGACGACTGGGGGGCGATCGGCGAGGCCCACGGCGAGTTCTTCGGGGACGTTCGTCCGGCGGCGAGTATGGTCGAGGTGCAGCGATTGATCGATCCGGACCACTTAGTCGAGATCGAAGCGGTCGCGATCGTCGGCGACGACTGAGTTCCCGCGATCTCGAACCTCGATCGTGACTGTCCGGACCTCGGACCCGTCAGCCGGGCGTGGACAACCGTTATTTCGGCTGTGAGCCACTTGTCTAGAGAAACACATCATGAGCACCGAAGCCAACAAAACGCTCGCCCGCCGCATGCAGGAAGACGTCTGGAACGAGGGGGACGTGGACGCGATCGACGATCTCCTCGCGGAGGACTTCGTCCAGCACTCCCCGTGGGAGCCGTCGGAGTTGCACGGCCGGGAGGCGTTCAAACAGCAGATCGGGGACTTCCACGCCGCGTTCCCCGATCTGCACGGAACGATCGACGACGTCGTCGCCGAGGGGGACACGGTCGCGAACCGGTTCACCATGCGCGCGACCCACCAGGGCGAGTTCATGGGCGTCGAGCCGACGGGAAACGAGGTCGAACTCGTCGGTACCATCTTCGCCCGCGTCGAGGACGGCAAGATCGCCGAGCGGTGGGTCGTCGACCACGTACTCGGGTTTCTCGAACAACTCGGGACGGTATCCGAGCGGTAGCGGCGCTGTTCGACTCGAAAGGTTATAGCGAGGGTGCCGACTAGCGACGGCCATGCTCACGTTCATCGGTCTCGGCCTCTACGACGAACGATCGATCACCGTCGAGGGCCAGGAAGCCCTTCGGAACGCCGACCGCGCGTACGCCGAGTTCTACACCAGCAAACTGATCGGCACGTCGGTCGACGACCTCGAGGACTACCACGACGTGACGATCGAGGTCCGGGATCGCGCCGGCGTCGAACAGCACCCCGACGACGTTCTCGACGCGGCCGAAACGGAGGACGTGGCCTTTCTGACGGCCGGCGACACGATGATTTCGACGACCCACGTCGACCTTCGACTCCGGGCCCACGAGCGGGGCATCGACACGCGCGTGATCCACGGCGTGACGGCCCAGACGGCGACCAGTTCACTGACCGGACTCCAGAACTACCGCTTCGGGACGGCCACCACGCTACCGTTCCCCTACGCACACGGGGCCGACGGCCTCCCAGCGAGCGTGACGAACACGATCGACGAGAATCGGGCCGACGGGCTTCACACGGTCGTCTACCTGGATATAAAAGCCGATCGCGAGGACCGCGAAGAGTACATGACCGCCGACGTCGGGGCCGAGCTACTTGCCGCGGAGTACCCCGACCTCGTCGGCGTCGTCGTCGCCCGCGCGGGCAGCCCCGAACCGCTGGTCGAGGCCGGGACGATGACAGACCTCGCCGATCGCGAGTTCGGCGATCCGCTCCACCTGCTCGTGATCCCGGGCGAGTGTCACCTGCTGGAGGCCGACGCGCTCGTCGAACTCGCCGGTGCCGACCGGGACGCCCTCGACGTGGTCTGATCCGCGGCGGGACTGCTAGTGAGAAAGGAACTCCTCGAGACGGGCCATGAAATCCCCGGGCACCTCGACGTGTGGCGTGTGGCCGGTGTTGCCGAAGACGACTTCCTCGTACGCCCCGCCGCGATCGGCGTACTCCTCGAGGACCGCACGGGTCTGGTCGACCATCGGCTGTGGCGGGAAGACGTCCTCGCCGGGCCAGCCGGGGAGTTGCCCCATCCGGCCGAGCGTCCCGAGATCGAACATGGATTCGTTCGAGACGATCTGGTCGGAGTCGCCGCGAATCCAGCGGACGGCCGGTTTTTCGTCCTCGTCGATGTCCGTGATCTCGTCGAGCGTGCAGTACTTCGGCGAGACGGCGTTGTTCACCCCGGTATCGCCCGGCGCGACGCCCGGCCAGTGCTCGCTCTCGATCGCCGACCCCGGGTAGTTCTTCTCGCCGATGACCGTATCGAGCATCCCGGTCAGGTACGACTCCTCGCGATCGGGGTCGAACTCGTGGGTCGGATCGACGTAGTAGGTCCGCAGGATCTTCCGCGGCGAGGCCTCTCCGGACGGGTCGCGATCGCGCTCCGCGAGCGCCGAGACGAACTCGTCGTTGCCGATGCCGCCCCCCGACCCGGCGTAGTCGTCGAAACACGGCGTCCCCTCGACGTCTTTCGTCCCGCCGAACCCGTACGGCGAGACGGGGTTGACGAGCACGAGCGCGTCGACGGCCTCGGGGAAGTCGATCGCGTACCGCATCGCGACGCCACCCCCGTTCGACCAGCCGACGAGCGTCACCGACTCGTCGATCCTGAGGTCGGTGAGAAACGCCCGGAGATCGCCGGCGAAGTCGCCGAGACCGTTCGTCGCGTCGACCGGCTTCGTCTCCGAATCGCCGTACCCTCGCATATCGGGCGCAATCGCGCGGTAGGACTCGGGCAGGTCGACGAGCGTGTCCTCGAAGAACCGCGACGAGGAGACGTTCCCGTGCAAGAAGACGACAGGTGCCCCGTCCGAATCGCCCGCCTCGAGGACGTGCGTCTCGAGCCGATCGGTCTCGACGACGCGGGAGTCGACGCCGGCACAGGTGTCGTCTCGAGTCATGTGTGGGGGTATTACGGCGACCGGGATAGCTGTCGTGGTGCGTATCAGTTCGAGTATTCGAGCGGAGATCCCGCTCAACTTCAGGAAAATAGCCGTTTGAGTCTGGCGAACAGCCCGTTCGATCGATCGCCGCCACGGTTCGACGATGGTGATACCTCGACCGGATCGGCGGCGACGGAGTCAGTATCTTGGTCCGCGTCGGCGGTTCCCGCGGCCGCGTCGGCGGCTTCTCTGAGCGCCCGGTCGATAAGCCCTTCGGCGTCGTTGACGGCCTCTTTTACTGTCCCCTCGACGAGCGGTTTTCCCTCGAATCGGTCCCGCGTCACCGCGGTGTCGGCGGCGATGATGACGGCGTCGGCCGCCGCGATTGCCTCGCACGCGAGTTCGTTCTCCTGGCCCATGGCGCCTTGCACCTCGACGTCGATCTCGTGATCGTTCGCCGCTGCAACCCGTTCCAGGGACTCCGCTGCCATCTGACAGTGTGCGATCCCTGTCGGACAGGACGTGACTGCGACGAACTTCATATGGTATCGCTCCGCTACGTACTCACGAACCGTAGTCTTCGTGGTCACGTCGGTCGCTCGTTCGGCCCTCGGATCGACCCCGGCTGGATCCGGCAGCTCGTCCGCCGACGTGGTCTCAGGTTGCGGATTCCGCTTCGGGGGTCGAGAGGACCTCCTCGAGCGCGTCGAGCGCAGCTTCGGCGTCGTCCCCCTCGGCGACGATTCGAACGTCGGCGCCGCTCGCGACCCCGAGGCTCGTGACGGCGAGCACGCTCGCCACGTCCACCGCCTCGCCGTCGACGGGCGCGACCTGCACGTCCGCGTCGAACTGGGTCACGGTCTCGACGAACTTCGCAGCCGGGCGCGCGTGGAGTCCGTCCGCCGGACCCACGGTGACGATCCGCTCCATCACGTGATCGCCTCCACGAGGGTGTTCCGGACCTCCGCGGAAGACGCCGCGTCGTGCAGATCCGCACGCACCTCGTCGTGCATGAGCGCACGCGAAAGCGAACTGAGCACCGAGAGGTGGTCGTCGGTGCCGTCGGACGGGGCGAGCAGCATGAACAGCAGCCTCGCTGGTTCTCCGTCCATCGCGTCGACGTCGACGCCCTCGTTCGAGCGAGCGAACACGATCGTCGGCTGGCCAACGGCATCGGTCTTCGCGTGGAACAGACCGATCCCCTTTCCGATCCCGGCCGTCGACTCCGCTTCGCGGGCGAGCACCGCCTCGAGAGCGGCGCTGCGATCCGTTACCCGATCGGCCTCGACGGCGCGATCGAGGAGGTACTCGATACACGCGTCCTTGCTGGTCGGCGGTTCCTGGAGCGTGAGTAATTCCGGCACGAGTACGGCGTCGATATCGTCCATGAACGTAGTATAACGTTGGTAAGGTTTAGTTAGTCGCTCTTCCGTACGGTCTCGGTTGCGGCCGTGTTCTCGTCGTAGGCGGGTTTGAGGAACGTCACTATCGCGGCCGTGAGGGCCGTCCCGAGGGCGACACACGCCAGAAACAGGGTCCAGTTGTTCGCGAGAAATACGACGAGGACGCCGCCGTGGGGCGCGGGCATCCTGACCCCGAGCCACATCGCGGTGGCGGCTGCGGTCGCGCTCCCGATCACGATGCTCGGGACGACCCGAACGGGATCGGCAGTGGCGTAGGGGAGCACGCCCTCGGTGACGAACGACAGTCCCATCGGAACGGCGGCCCTGGCGGTTTCGGAGCGGTCCTCGGGGTACTTGTGCGGAGCGACGACGTTCGACAGGGCGAGTCCGAGCGGCGGCACCATCCCAGCGATCATCACCGCCGCCATCGGCGCGTATATCTGATGGGGGATCAGCGTCACACCGAAGACGTACGCGATCTTGTTGACGGGACCGCCGCTATCGATGGCCATCATCGCGCCCAGGATGGCACCGAGCGCTATCGCCTCGAAACCCACTACGTTTCGGGAGAAGGCGATGAGCCGCTCGTTCGCGAGTGCGAGCGGTGGCGCGAGCAGAAAGAGGACGACGGGTGCGCACAGACCGGTCACGACGACGGGGAGCAGGAGAACGGGAACGAGCGGTTCGACGGCGCCCGGCAGGTTGAGGCCGGCGAGACGGGCGGCGGCCGCTCCCGCGAGCAGACCGACACCGATCGCTCCGAGATAGCCCGCCCCCGTCTGTCCCGTCTCGATTCCGACGATTCGTCCCGCTTGCTCCACGACCGCCCCCTGCTGGACGAGCGCGGTGAGGACGAACCCCGGCGCGAGACCCGGTCGGTCGGCAATCCCGTAGGCGACGTACGCGCCTAGCACGGGGGCCACGAACGCGAGTCCCACGCGGCCGATTTCGGCGAGGAACCACGCGAGGGTTCCCGGCTGCTCGAGCGCACCCTCCCCGCCGACCGTGTGGGCCGCGGCCAAGAAGACGCCGCCGATGGTGACGAAAGGGATCATGAAACTCACGCCGGTCATGAGGTCTCGCCGAACCGACGCGAGGTGGGCGGAGAACGCAGTCGTGACGGTCATGGCTTCTCTGGCACCGGGTTACTTCGTGAAGAGGGGAACGTCAGTTGAGGCCGAGCGGAGGCCGGACATCTCGGGGACGGTCGTCCCTGGTACCGAAACGACCTCGGCGGCGACGGTCACGCCCATGCGGAGGGCGGCGGTTCCGGACTGACCCCGAACGAACGTCGAGAGAACGCCCGCGAGCAGGGCGTCGCCCGCGCCGACGGTGTCGACGACCTCGACGTTCCGCGAGTCCGCCCGATAGATCCCGTCGGGGGAGGCCAGCAACGCGCCGTCGTCGCCCAGCGACGCGACGACGTGCTCGAATCCTCCCTCGCGGAGCGATCGGGCCGCCTCTATACACTCCTCGACGGTGTGTACGGGCATTCCCGTCGCCGTCCCGAGTTCGCGACGGTTGGGCTTACAGGCGAAGTACTCGCTTCGAAGCCCCTTCAGCAGGTCCCCTTGGACGTCCACGACGGTCCGCCACGAACCGGCGCTGGCGATGCGATCGATCGTCGCCGGACCCAGGTTCGGCGGAAGACTTCCCGCGACGACCACCATCTCGGGGTCGTGCTCGCGGACCTTCGTGACGACCTCGCGGACGGTTTCCTTCCTAACGTTGTGGCCCGACTGATTGATCTTGTACTCTTCGTCGTCGGTGAGAATCGTCGTGTTGAGGCGCGTACACCCGCCCATCTCGACGAAGTCGCTCGGAATCTTCTGACGGGCGAGTTGCTCCTCAATGTAGGTACCCAGAAATCCCCCCGTGAGGCCAGTCGCCACCGTCTCGACGCCGAGGCCGTAGAGGTACTTCGAGACGTTAATGCCCTTCCCGCCGGGATCGTACTGCGACATGCTCGCCCGCTTGACCACGTCAGAATCGAGGTCCCCCTCGACTGTGATCGTGTGATCTACGGCGGGATTGAGCGTGACAGTGAGGATCACCCGACCACCCCGTCGACGACGTCGACGCCGGCAGCCTCGAACGGTTCGCGCTGCTCGGGGGACAGTATCGCGTCGGTCACGAACACGTCGATCGCCTCGAGGTCGGCGAAGTGAACGAAACTCCGCCGGCCGAGTTTGGATCCGTCCGAGACGAGGACGACCCGCTGGGACTTCTCCACCATCAACGACTTCATCCGCGCTTCGTCCTCGTTCGGCGTCGTCAGCCCCGCATCGGGGTGGATGGCGTTCGTTCCGAGAAAGACGGTGTCGAAATTCGTCCGCTCGAGGAACTGCTCGCCGGTGGGCCCGACGAGCGCCCAGGTCTGCTCGCGGAGCGTTCCGCCGGTGAGCTTCACGTCGCCGCGTTCGCCCAGTTCCATCGCGATGAGCGGCGAATTCGTCGCGGCGATGAACTCGATATCGGGGGCTGCCTTGGCGACTTCGATCGTCGTCGTGCCGGAGTCGAAGAAGACGACCTGCCCCTCGCGAATTTCCTCGGCCGCACGTTCCCCGATGGCGCGTTTCGCCTCGAGGTTCTGTACCTGTTTCTGACTGTACGTTCGTTCTTCGGCGACGCTCGACGTCGGGAGGGCTCCGCCGTGGGAGCGCTCGATCAGTCCGTCGGACTCGAGGTCCTGTAGATCGCGGCGGATCGTCGCCTCGGAGACGCCGAGTTCCTCGGCGAGTTCGGTAACGGTCCGTCCGTTCTCTTCCGAGACGACCTCGACGATCTCACGCTTCCGTTGTTTGGGTAGCATAACTCGAGCAGGGGGAGGGTATTCGCTGGTCTAGGAGTTTCGTTCCCGTGACCTTATGTGTTTTTGATCATTTCTGACCGACTCTGCCTGCTGGAGAGGACCGCGAGAGCGAACGTGACGACCGCGCCGACCCCGGCGACGATCGCACCGCCGTAGCTCCCCTGCAGGTAGTTGTACGTCGCGATCAGGACGAGCGCGACTCCGAGGGCCAGCGGGGCGAACTCCGCGACCGTCTCCGTGTCGACTGTCATCACGCGAGTTGCTCTTCGCTTTCCGCTTTGCTCCCGTGCTCGGACTCGAACGTGAGCGACTCGCCGGATTCGGAGTCGAAGTAGTGAAGCGAGCGGCGATCGAACTCGATGCTGACGCGGTCGTCGACCTCGACCGGCCCGCCCGGCTCGATCGATGCTTTCATCGTCTTGCCGTTTCCCAGTCCGAGTTCGAGGACGGTCTTTTCCCCCTGCGGTTCGACGACGTTGACCGTCGCCGGTAGTCCGTCCGGTCGCAGGGTCACGTCCTCGGGGCGGACCCCGAGGACGACGTCGTCACCGATCGAGTCCTCGAACGCCCAGTGGTACTCGTCGGGCACCTCGTGTTGGAACGAGTCGAGGTCGACCGCGAGTCCGTCCTCACGGCGTCGAACCGTTCCTTCGAGGAAGTTCATGCTCGGCGAGCCCAGGAAGTCCGCGACGAACAGGTTCCGCGGGTTGGAGTAGACGAACGTCGGCGGGCCGACCTGCTGTATCTGTCCGCCGTTCATGACGGCGATCTGGTCGCCGAGCGTCATCGCCTCGACCTGGTCGTGGGTGACGTACACCGTCGTCGTCGAGAGTTTGTCGTGGAGTTTGTTCAACTCGGCGCGCATCTGGACGCGGAGCTTCGCGTCGAGGTTCGACAGCGGTTCGTCCATCAGGAAGACGTCCGGTTTGCGGACGATCGCGCGGCCGAGCGCGACCCGCTGTTGCTGCCCGCCGGAGAGTTCGGCCGGCTTGCGATCCAGCAGGTCGTCGATCTGGAGCAAGTTCGCGGCCTCGTCAACGCGCTCTTCGATCGTCTTGTCGTCGACGCCCTGCTGTTCCAACCCGAAACGCATGTTCCCGCGAACCGTCTTGTGCGGGTAGAGCGCGTAGTTCTGGAACACCATGGCGATGTCGCGCTCGTACGCGCGCCGGTCGTTGACGACGTCGTCGCCGATTTCGATCGTACCGTCACTCGCACGCTCGAGGCCGGCGATCAGCCGCAGCGTCGTGGTCTTGCCACAGCCCGACGGACCCACCAGCACAGTGAAACTCTCGTCGGGAATCTCGAGCGAGACGCCGTCGACGGCGACGATGTCGTCGAACCGTTTTACCAGGTCGTCGAGTCGCACTTCAGCCATCTATACCACCGCCGGTAACCGTATGTCGTAATTCCATTGGTTTCGAACTCATTCTTTCACCGCCCCCTGCGTGAGGCCGCTCACGATGTACCGCTGGAAGAACAGCCCGAACAGGATGCCGGGCAGCGCGGCGATCATGCCGCCAGCGGCTAGGTGCGACCAGTCGACGAAATCGTCGGCGACAAACAGAGATACGGCGATCGGTAGCGTCTGCGACGCTTCGCTCCGGGTGAGCACCAGCGCGAAGATAAACTCGTTCCACGAGAAGATGAATGCGAGAATCGCCGTGGCGGCGATTCCGGGCTTGGCAACGGGAAGGACGATTTTCACGAACGCCTCCCAGGTGGAACAGCCGTCAACCTTCGCCTGTTCATCGAGCGACCGCGGCACCCCGTCGAAGTAGTTCTTCATGATCCAGACCGCGAACGGCAGGTTGAAGAACGTGTACGTCAGGATGAGCGCCACCCGAGTGTCGGTGAGATTGCCGGTCAGCCCGCCGATCAGCGGCGGACTCGACATTATTTGGAAGAACGGAACGATCAGCGCGATCGGCGGAATCATCCGCGCCGCCACGATCGAAAGCAGCAGCGCCTTGTTCCCCAGGAAGTTGTGTCGGGAGAACGTGTATCCGGTCATCGTACCTAGCGTGACGCAGATAACGGTCGTCGTCGACGCGACGATCAGGCTGTTGATCGTGTACGCCTCGAACGGCCGATTCCGGAAGATGTCGATGTAGTTCTGTGCCGTCGGCTCCTGCGGAACGAAGGTGATCGGGATCGTGAGAACCTCGCTCTGGGTCTTCAGGCTGGTGATAAAGATATAGTAGATCGGGAACCAGATGACGATCACGTACAGGAGTAGCAACCCGTACGCGAGCAGGCGTTCTCTGACGACACTCGGCCACACGTCGTCCGTGTTGAGACCGACACGTGCGGCGACTCTGTTGAAGCGGGAATCTTTCGTGCTCATGAATCGTAGGGTGTCCCTCCGAAGATCGAGTAGAGGATCGCCACGATGGCGAACGTGACCGCCAGCATGATGACGCCCAGCGCGGCGCCCTCACCGGTTCGCTGGAACTCCATGGAGGTGCGGTAGAGCCAGGACGCCCACACCTCGGTGGACTTCCCGGGACCGCCCTTCGTCATCACCCACACCAGATCGAGTGCCCTGATGTCGAAGATGATGCGGATCGTCAGCGCGACCAGGATCGACGGCTTCAGGAACGGATACGTGACGTTCCGGAAGCGAGACCAGCGGCTTGCCCCGTCCACCTCGGCGGCGTCGTACAGTTGCTCCGGGACGTTCTGAAGGCCCGCAAGCAGGATGATTACGATGAACGGCGTGAATACCCAGATGTCGGCGATTATCAGCGTCATCATCGCGAGCGTTCCGTCCGAGAGAAACGCGATCTTCTCCGAGATCAGGCCCGTCTGGACGAGTAAACCGTTTATCGCGCCGTTTTTCGCTTCGAACATCCAGCGCCACATGAGTCCGCTCATCACGTAGGGGAGGATCCACGGGACGATCACGGCTGTCCGGAACCATCCTCGTCCTTTGAGGTCCTTGTTGAGCAGGAGCGCGATGCCGAGACCGAGCAGGAACGAAAACGTGACGCTGCAGCCGACGTAAATGATGGTGTTCTTGGTGAACGCGATGAAACTCGGGTTCAAGACGCCCAGCGTTCCGCTGGGATCGAGTAGCAGCCGTTTGAAGTTCCGAAGGCCGACGAACTCCGTCTCTCGCGTAAGCGGATTCATCCAGAACAGACTCGACCACAGGAGTCTGACCGTCGGATAGACGATGATCGCGGCGATCCAGATCAGCGTGGGACCGACCGTCAATGGAACGAACAACCGGTCGAGCGTTCGTCGTAGCGACTTCTCTGTCGTTTCCATAATATTTGTGTTCCTCTGGCAGGGATAGTCGTCGGCCGTACCTTACAGGAGTCCGATGTCCTGGTAGAGGCGAGTGACGTTTGCCTCCGCATCCTCCAGTGCCGTCTGTGGATCTTTCTCGCCGAGCAAGGCCGGGGTGATCTGCTCGTCAATGTAGTCGTCGACCTGGGGTTGCTGAATGTAGGTCTCGCTCGCCGCGTGTTCGAGGTTGTACTTCATGTCCTCGAGGAGCCAGGACGGGTACTCGTCCTGAATCTCGTCGTCCTCGTAGACATCGGGGACAACGCAGGGGTTGCCCTCGACGAGCATGTTGTTCTTGCAGGATTCACGTGTCGTCATGAACTCGGCGAACTTCTGGGCCGCGGCCTTTCTCTCCGAGAACGCCGAGATGCTGATCCCGTTGGTGTCCTGGAAGGTGGCGCGACCGCCCGGTCCCTCCGGGGGTTTCGCGCTTCCGACCCGCTCTTCGCCCCACTCGTCGATCGCGCGCGAACCCAGCGGCGTCCACGATTCGACGGTCGCGAACTCGCCGGCGATGAACGCGTCGCCGACGGGACCCTCGCCCATGCTCGAGATGCCGTCCGGGATGATTCCCTCGTCACGAAGGTCAGTGATGAACTCCATGGCCTGCTGGCCCGCGTCGCCCGCGAAGATCGGTTCGTTGTCGTCGTTGAACAGCGACCCACCGGCCTGGTAGATCAACTGCTTGAACGTGAACACGGACTTGTCGGCCCACGTGAACCCGAACCCGGCGCGGCTGCCGTCGCTCAGGTCCGGTCCCATCTCCAGGACCTCGTCCCAGGTGTCCGGCGGGGTGTCCACGACGTCCTTGTCGTAGAGGAACGACCCCCACTTCCCGAACTCCGGCGCCATGTACGGGTCCCCGTCGAAGGTGACGAGGTCAACGAGGCTGTCCGGGAACTTGTCCATGTGGTCGTCCGAGAGGTCGAGCGGCTCGAGCCAGCCGGCGTTGACGAAGTCGGCGAGCCACCAGGTCGGCCCGTTGAACGCGTCGACCTTCGGACTCTGGCTGTTGAAGATCGTCGTCAGGCTGGTTTTCAGGTTCGCCCAGGGCACCTCGTTGACGTTGACGGTGATACCGGTTTCGTCCTGAAAGCGCCCGATGTTGGCTTCGGTCCCCGGATCGAACTCGAGGCTTCCCGCGTTGTAGAACGTGATCTCGTCGGCCATCTCGCCGTCATTAGCTTCCGAATCGTCGCCCAGACAGCCCGTGATTCCCACGATACCGGTGGCGCTTAGCGCCCCTGTCGTCTTCATGACCGTTCGCCGCGAGTGCCGTTTGGATGGCATACCATCACACATTCCAAGAGGTAGTAATAAAACTTGCGTAATTTCAATCATATTCACTCAATAGTAGGAAAAATAAAAATAGTGGTGATCGATTTTAAGTCCACGATCGATTATCTACGATCGAGCGTCCCCGTTGCGGGGATCGCTATTCAGTTCTGATTGTCGCTCGCAGGGCGATTTACGGGCCAGACGGGGACGAAAAGACGACTCGATACGCCGTTCGGTTCACGCAGCGAGCGCGTCTCCCCCGTGGAGCGTGTTCAACACAAATAATCACGAGCAGTCAGATATGAACAGACCGCGTTACAGCCGATCGATGATCGCGTTCGTCACGTCGCTGGTCGAGGCGTCGCCGCCGAGGTCGGGCGTCCACGGTCCCTCTGCGAGCGTGGTTTCGACGGCCGCCTGGACGGCCTCGCTCTCCGCCTCGTGGCCGAGGTAGTCGAGCATCATCGCGGCGGAGATGATCTTCGCGGCCGGGTTCGCGACCTCGTCGCCGGCGATGTCCGGAGCGGTGCCGTGGACGGGTTCGAACAGGGCCCGATCGGGGCCGACGTTGGCGCTCGGCAACAGGCCGAGTCCGCCGACGAGACCGGCGGCGAGGTCCGAGAGCACGTCGCCCGCGAGGTTCGGGCAGACGACGACGTCGAACTGTGCCGGGTCGAGACAGACGTGCGTCGCGAACGCGTCCATCAGCACCTCGTCGGTCTCGACGCCGCGCTCCTCGGCCACCTCGGCGACGGTGTCGCGGAAGAGGCCGTCCGTCTCGCGCATCACGTTCGCCTTGTGGGCGATCGTGAACCCGTCGTGCTCGCTGTCCTCGACGTAGTCGCAGGCGAACTCGGCGAGTCGCCGGGACGCGGACTGCGTCGTGACCCGCGTCAGCGTCGCGACGTCTTCGGTGAGTCGATCCTCGTGTCCCGCGTAGACGCCCTCGGTGTTCTCCCGGAGGAAGACCAGGTCCGTTTCGGGGCGGACGGCGTCGATCCCCGGGTACGCCTTCGCGGGCCGGACGTTGACGAACGAGTCGACCGCCTCGCGGAGCGGGAGGATCACGTCCGCGGCCGTCTCGCCGGCCGCGCCGAACAACGTCGCGTCGGCCGACGCCGCGAGGTCGTAGGTTTCCTGGGGAAGTGCCTCGCCCGTCTCGGCTTTCACCGCGTCGCCGGCCTCGGCCTCGACGAACTCGAAGTCGACGTCGAGCGACTCGAGAACCTCGACCGCGGCGGGTGTCACTTCCTGTCCGATCCCGTCGCCCGGAATGACGGCGATTTCGTGAGTCATACCTTACCTCGATGCGGCGCTGAAAAGAGCATATCGATACCGTCATCGATCGACGGCGCGGTTCCGGAACTCGCGTCCGGGGTCGATCGCCAGTACTATCAGAGATACGAGTATTCCATACCTCAATATAGCCGACACCCGTAGCGAGTCCCGTGAATTCGAACACCAGAACCCGCGTCGACGAGGTCATGTCGACGCCGCTCGAGACGATAGCGAAGGGAGCACCGGTCCAGGAAGCCGCCCAGCGGATGCGCGACAACGACATCAGCGCGCTGGTCGTCACGACCGATCCGCCGTCGATCGTCACCAGCACCGACGTCCTCGCGGTCGCCGCCGACGGACGCGATCCCGAGGCGGTCCAGGTTGCCGACGTGATGACGGAGTCGGTCGAGACCGTGCCGCCGGACATCTACCTGGAGGAGGTCGCCGCGATGATGACCAGTTTCGGAATCAAACACCTCCCCGTCGTCTCGACCGACGACGAGTACGTCGGGATGATCTCCTCGACCGACGTCACCGCACAGCTCTCCTGACGGATCGAAAAACCGAGTCCCCGGTGCGGAACGCTCCCGCTCCGCTTCGGGACGGTCCTACTCCGCTTCGGGGATCGCCGCGTCCTCGACGTAGGGCAATGCTTCGGCCTTCTTTCGGACCGCGCCCGCGTTGGACTTCATCAGCGCCGTCGTGTCCCAGACGCCCTCGACGAGCGCCTTGCGCTGGGCGTCGTCGACGGTGACGTCGATCGTCTCGCCGTCGTAGGTGACGGTCTCGGCCTCGACGTCGATCTCGAGTTCCTCGTCGGGGTTCTCGTCGACCCAGTCCTGTAGGTCCTGGATCGTCTCGCTGTCGGCGGTCACCGTCGGAATGCCGAGTGCCAGGCAGTTGCCCGCGAAGATTTCGGCGAAACTCTCGCCGATGATCGCGTCGATCCCCCAGCGCATCAGCGCCTGTGGGGCGTGCTCGCGCGAGGAGCCACAGCCGAAGTTGCTGTTGACGACCATCACCGAGGAGTCCTGGAAGCGGGCCTCGTTGAACGGGTGGTCTTTCTGATCGTCGTTCTCGTCGAACCGCAGATCGAAGAACGCGAACTCGCCCAGTCCGTCGAAGGTGACGACCTTCATGAACCGCGCGGGGATGATCTGGTCGGTGTCGATGTCGTTGCCGCGGATCGGGACGCCCGAGCCGGAAACGTAGTCGACTTCCGGAATCTCGACTTCGTCAGTGTCGGTCATAGGGTGGTCACCTCCTTCAGATCGCGCACGTCGGAGACTTCCCCGGTGATCGCCGCCGCGGCGACCATCCGCGGGTTCATCAGGACGGTTCGGCCGTCCTTCGAGCCCTGGCGGCCGACGAAGTTCCGGTTCGAGGAGGAGGCACAGGCCTCGTCGCCCTCGAGCTGGTCCTCGTTCATCCCCAGACACATCGAACAGCCGGCGTTTCGCCACTCGAAGCCGGCCTCCTCGAAGACGTCCTTCAGGCCCTCCTCCTCGGCGGCGTGTTGGACGCGCTGGCTGCCGGGTACGACCATCGCGCGGACGTCGTCGTGGACCTCCCGACCCTTCACGATCCGGGCGGCACGCCGCAGGTCGGGCAGACGGGCGTTCGTACAGGAACCGAGGAAGGCCACGTCGATGTCGTAGCCCTCCATCGTCTCGCCGGGGTCGACGCGCATGTGCTCCTGGGCGCGTCGGGCGGTGTCCTGCTTGTCCGCGGGCAGATCCTCGGGTGCCGGGATCGGGTCGGAGATACCGATCCCCTGGCCCGGAGTCGTCCCCCACGTGACGACCGGCTCGAGTTCGTCGGCGTCGATCGTCACGACGTCGTCGTAGTCCGCATCCTCGTCCGACCGTATCGACTCCCAGTAGGGCTTCAGTTCCTCGAACTTCTCGGGGTGTTCCTGGAAGTAGTCGGTCTCCGCGAGCCACTCGTAGGTGGTCTCGTCGGGGTTGACGTAGCCCGCGCGGGCGCCGCCCTCGATCGACATGTTGCAGATCGACATCCGGCCTTCCATGCCGAGGGACTCGATCGCTTCGCCGGCGTACTCGTAGACGTAGCCGACGCCGCCCTCCGTACCGAGCCGGCGGATGATCTCGAGAATGACGTCTTTCGCTTCGACGCCCTCGCCGAGTTCGCCGTCGACCCGGATCTTGCGGACCTGCTGTTTCTCCATGGCGACGGTGCCCGTCGCGAGCACGTCCCGGATCTGGGAAGTCCCGATCCCGAACGCGAGCGCGCCGAACGCGCCGTGGGTCGAGGTGTGCGAGTCGCCGCAGACGATCGTCTTGCCCGGCTGCGTGATGCCCTGCTCCGGGCCGATGACGTGGACGATCCCCTGATCGCCCGTCGTCGGGTCCGAGAAGTCGATGCCCGCGTCGCGGACGTTCTCCTCGAGTTCGGCCATCATCTCCTCGGCGGCGTCCTCCTCGTAGGGCCGGGACTGATCGGCCGTCGGCACGATGTGGTCGACCGTCGCGTGGGTCAGTTCGGGGAAAGCGACCTCGAGGTCGCGCTCGCGGAGCATCCCGAACGCCTGCGGGCTGGTCACCTCGTGGATGAGGTGGAGTCCGACGAACAGTTGGTCCTGTCCGGTCGGCAGGGTCGTGACTTTGTGGCGATCCCACACCTTGTCGTACAGCGTTCCCTCGCTCATTCCTCGTCCTCTACGAGTTCCTTCCCGCGTTCGAAGACGCGGTTCGCGTCGTCGGCGTCCTTCGGCGGCGTGTGACTGACGTCTTCCATCGTGTCCGCCTCGCCTGGTTCGTCGTCTGTGTGCCCGTTCGGATCGGTTGCAGCCGGTTTGCCCCCGTCAGCCGCGACGACGGTCGGTCCGCGGCTGAACAGGCGGCCGGCCGTCTCCCCGGTGTAGGGATTGGTGTGGCTGACCGATCGCATCTTGTCCGTGGTATCGTTCTCGCTCATGGGTGAATCTGCAGTCGTGGTTCAGTCGTCCGCCTGCACCTGGACGGACTCGTCTTCGTCCTCGGTTTCGCTCTCATCCTCTGCCCACGCGAACAGTTCGCGCAGTCGCGCGCCGACCTGCTCGATCTCGTGGTTCTTCTCGGCCTCCCGAAGCTGATTGTAGCTCGGTCGGCCGGCCTGGTTCTCGAGGATCCACTCGCGCGTGAACTCGCCGTTCTGGATCTCCTCGAGCGTCTCCTCCATGTTCTCGCGGACGGTCTCGTCGACGATCCGATCGCCGCGGCTCAGGCCACCGTACTCCGCGGTGTCGGAGACGGAATCCCACATCTCCGCGTGGCCACCTTCGTACATCAGGTCGACGATCAGCTTCAGTTCGTTCAGGCACTCGAAGTAGGCGATCTCGGGCGAATAGCCCGCGTCCACGAGCGTCTCGTAGCCGTGCTTGACCAGCGAGGTGACCCCGCCACACAGCACCGCCTGCTCGCCGAAGAGGTCGGACTCGACTTCCTCCCGGAACGTCGTCTCGATGACGCCCGCACGGGTACAGCCGATCGCCTTCGCGTACGCGAGGGCGCGTTCCTGCGCGTCGCCCGTCGTGTCCCGGTACGTCGCCAACAGGCCGGGCGTTCCCTCGTTGTTCTCGAAGTTGCGGCGGACGAGGTGACCCGGGCTCTTGGGCGCGACCATCGTCACGTCGACGTCCTCGGGTGGCTGGATCTGGTTGTAGTGGATGTTCAGGCCGTGGGCGAACTGCAGCGTGTCACCCGCGTCGAGGTTCGGCTCGATCGCGTTCTCGTAGACGGCCGGCTGGACGGTGTCGGGAACGAGCACGGAGACGTAGCTGGCCCGTTCGACGGCCTCCGCCGGCGTCGCGACCGTCAGTCCGTCTTCTTCCGCGGCCGATCGCGAGGACGATCCCTCGCGCAGGCCGACGACCACGTCGACCCCGCTCTCGTGGAGATTCAGCGCGTGGGCGTGGCCCTGGCTGCCGTAGCCGAGCACGGCCACGGTGTCGTCGTCGAGCGTCGATACGTCCGCGTCGTCGTCGTAGTAGATGTCGGTAGTGAACTCGTCAGTCATCGTCTGCTGTGTAGGTTTGGTCCGGCTGGTTCGCCGCTTCGGCGGCCGATTCGGTCGCACTCACGGGTGCCGCGGTATCGTCGGTGCCGCGGGCGAGTGCCGTCGTCCCGGTCCGGGAGATCTCGCGGATCCCGAACTGGCTGAACGTCTCGATCGCGGCCTCGATCTTCTGGCGGGCCCCCGTGATCTCGAAGGTCGCCGTCTCGGGGCTCGAGTCGACGGTGTTGGCGTCGTACATGTCCGCGACGGCGTTGACCTGAGCGGGGTTCTCGGCGTCGACCTTCACCAGCGCCAGTTCCCGGCGCATCGCGTCGGGCGCGAGTTCGCGCACGGAGATGACCGGCACCAGTTTGCGCAGTTGCTTCTTGACCTGTTCGATGCCGGGGTCGGGTTCCTCGACCACCAGGGTGATCCGGGCCCGGTCCTCGTCCGCGGTCGGCCCGACGGTGAGGCTCTCGATGTTGAACTGCCGTCTCGAGAACAGTCCCGAGACTTCCGCGAGGACGCCCGGTTCGTGTTCGACGAGCGCCGAGATCACGGTCCGTCGCGGCTCGTGGATCGCCTCGACTTCGGGGTCGATGCGGATCCCCTGCTTGTTCCGCCGGCCCGCGGGGGTCGGTCGCTCCTCCGGGGCCGGTCCCTCCAATCCGCGCTTCATAGCTGCTCCTCCGTCAGTGCGAACTGACCGTTGTCGCCGCCGCTCGGCACCATCGGGTAGACGTTCGCCTGCGGATCGATGTGGACGTCGATCACCGACGGCCCGTCGTAGGCGATCGCCTCCTCGATCGTCTCGGCGACGTCGTCGTAGTCGTCGATTCGGAAGCCCTGCGCGCCGAAGGCCTCGGCGAGTTTGTCGAACTCCGGCATCCAGCCGTAGTCCGACGCGGCGTGACGGCCCTCGAAGAAGGCGTCCTGCCACTGCCGGACCATGCCGATGTACTCGTTGTTGAGCACGGCGACGGTGATGTCCAGGTTCTCGCGAACGGCCACCGAGAGACCCTGCAGCGTCATCAGGAACGAGCCGTCGCCGTCGACGCAGACGACCTCCTGGTCGTCGTCGGCAGCGAGGCGGGCCCCGATCGCGGCGGGCAGTCCGTACCCCATCGTCCCGAGTCCGTGACTCGAGACCCACGTCCGGGGTTCGGTGAACGTCCAGTACTGGCAGGCCCACATCTGGTGTTGCCCGACGCCGGTGGTGACGATCGCCCGATCGCTCGTCGCCTCGTCCAAGGCCTCGACGACGAACTCCGGCTGGACGGGTTCGTCCTCCGGCGCGTCGTAGGCCATCGAGTAGTCGGACTTCCACTGCTGGCACTGGGCGCGCCACTTCTTCGCCTGTGGCGAGGCGTCGACCGCCGCGGCCAGTTGCTCGACGACGGTTTCCGCGTCGCCGACCAGCGGGTAGTCCGCGTGGATGTTCTTCGAGATTTCGGCGGGGTCGATGTCGACGTGGATCAGTTCCGCGTCGGGCGCGAAGGTTTCGATGCCGCCGGTCAGCCGATCGTCGAACCGGGTCCCGATCCCGATCAGGGTGTCACAGTGGGTGATCGCCATGTTGGCGTAGCCCGTGCCGTGCATCCCCGCCATCTCGAGGGACAGTTCGTGGTCCTCGGGGAACGCGCCGAGGCCGGGCATCGTGGTGATGACCGGAATCTCGTGCTCCGTGGCGAACTCGCGGCAGGCCTCGCTGGCCTCGCCCTTGATGACGCCCCCGCCCAGGAGCATGACCGGGCGACTCGAGTTCTCGATCCGTTCGGCCGCGGCGTCGACGAGTTCCTCGTCGGCCCGCTCCTGGACTTCGTAGGTGTCGGGCACCCGGGGGTCGTCGGGTTCGCGATCGGTGTCGGACTTGGTGACGTCTTTCGGCAGGTCGACCAGGGTCGGCCCCGGCCGGCCCTCGCGGGCGAGGGCGAACGCCTCGCTGACGTCGCTCCCGACCCGATCGGGGTCGGCCGCGAAGGTGTTGTCCTTCGTGATCGGAGTCGTGACGCCGGTGGTGTCGGTCTCCTGGAAGGCGTCGTTGCCGACGAACTCCGTCGGGACCTGGCCCGTCAACGCGATCATCGGATCGGAGTCCATGTCGGCGTCGGCGATGCCGGTAACCAGGTTCGTCGCGCCCGGGCCCGACGTCGCGAGACAGACGCCCGGGTCACCGGAGACGATGCCGAAGGCGTCGGCCGCGTGGGCCGCACCCTGCTCGTGGGCCATCGTCACGTGAGTGATATCGGAGTCGTACAGCGCGTCGTAGACGGGCATGATCGCCCCGCCCTGAACGCCGAAAGCGTACTCGACGCCCGCGTTCTCGAGCGCGCGGACGACCGACTCGGCACCGTTGGTGACGGGACCGGTCGTCTCAGCGTCGGAGACGTCGTCCGTCTCCGGCGACGCGCTGTCGGTGATTTCGGCATCTTCGAGCTGTTCGTCGTCCTGTTCCTCGGTCGGCGTGATCGATGCTGCGCGTTCGCTCATCGAGTATCTCCCGCCGTCGTGGGGCGAGTCGTGGATCTGGGTGTATGGTACGGTGTCATCTGGTAGATTGCTGGTCGCTGTGGGGTCGGTGCGAGTACGGATCGGTGGCTAGTGTGATGAGGGGCGCTTACGCCCCTACAATACGAATAAGAGCGAGCGCGCTGCTGTCGACCGTGCGAGCCGACACTGACGCGCGGAACCTCATTATCGTCCACATACGTGACTCGATGGACATAACTGTTGCGAGTCAGCAGCGGTCGGGGCCGCGTCGATCCGTTCGCGTGCGATAGCCGGTGCTCGCGACCGGTGGCAAACAGGGGGGACATCCGTTAGACGCGCACCTCCTCTTGCTCCTGCTGACGTTCGACGTCAGCCTCTTCGGCGAAGCGTTCCAGATCGTCGACCGTGATCCGACGCTTCTCCGCACCGTAGTCCTTGACCCGACGGGTGACCGCCCGTACCTGCTCGTCGGTGGGCGAAAAGCCCAGTTCGTGCAGACGTTCCCGGACGGAGTGGGTGCCGGTGTGTTTCCCCATTACCAGTCGGCGCTCGGCGCCGACCATCTCGGGGGTCATCACGCCCGGCTCGAAGGTGTCGGAGTTCTCGATGACACCGGCGGCGTGGATCCCGCTCTCGTGGGAGAAGGCGTTGGCACCGACGACGGGTTTGTTGCCCGGCGTCTCCATGCCGCTTTTCTCCTCCACGACGTTCGAGAGTTCGGTGATCCGTGTCGTGTCGATCCCCGTGTCGGTCTGGTAGAGCGACTCGACGGCCATCACGAACTCCTCGTAGGCGGCGTTCCCGGCCCGTTCGCCGATCGAGTTGACCGAGACCTGCGCCTGATCCGCCCCCGCTTCGATGCCGGCGAGCGCGTTCGCGGTGGCCAGACCGAAGTCGTCGTGGGTGTGGACGTCGATCCGCGCGTCGGTGTGGGCGCGGACCTTCTCGATCATGGCCTTGAACCGCGTCGGGGTGGCGACGCCACACGTGTCGGGAACGTTGATCCAGTCGACGCCCGCCTCGGTGACCGCCTCGATCACGTCGATCAGGAACTGCTCGTCGGTTCGCGTCGCGTCCATCGGCGAGAACATACAGGTCGTTCCCGTCTCCGTGACGCGTTCGACCGATTCGACTGCGCGCTGTACGACCTCGTCTCGCGTGGCGTGCATCGAATCCTCGATCTGGACGTCGCTGGTGCTGACGAACGTGTGCACCATTTCGACGCCGGAATCGAGCGCCGCGTCGATGTCCTTGTCGACGACGCGGGCTAACCCGCAGGTGGTCGTCGACGTCGAGGAAGCGATGTCACGAACGGCCTCGAACTCCGCGTCGGAGTTGACGGGGAACCCGGCCTCGATGACGTGGGTTCCCATGTCGTCCAGGATCGAGGCGATCTGCCGTTTGTCGTCGTACGAGAACGAAGTTCCGGGCGACTGTTCACCGTCCCGGAGGGTGGTGTCGAAGACACGTGCTGACTCAATTTCGTCAGTGGAATCTAACGTGCCCTGGAAGAACTCGACCCCCCTGACTGGTGTCAGAGGACGGGTTGTCTTGTGAAGACATTGTATCAGAACTCGACGGGAGATGGAGTATATAAAACTGACGCTGCTCCGGCCGACAGACAGTGCGAATCGATGACACACTTTACCGATCGGAACGGAAAACCGCAGGACATCAACGCCCTGATACAGACCCCAACATCCTATTACAATACTAGAGGCGACGATCGAGAACGCACGCCGATGCGAGTCGATCGCGATACTATCGGCCCCGATCGGCGCGTACGAATCGATCGATCGATCGCGCGCGCCTCGCCGGTGGACGTTCGGTCATCGATCGAGGTACTGACGCCGACTGTGTTCGAAATCGATTCGATATCGGTTCCAGCGGCGACCATCTGTCCAGATACAGTGGTTCGGAGTGGAGGGGACGTCGGCGTCGATCGAGTCCGTTCGATAGTCGTCCGGTTCGTCACCCGATCGGACGACTGTCCTCCCTGACTCACCGGCTACCCGATTCGATCGGTCGGCGACTCCACCTGACTCACCAGTTCCCTCGATCGGACGGCTACTCCAGGGCCTCCTGGTGGGACTCGTACTCCGTCAGGTACCGGTCCTCGCAGGAGGGACAGCAAAACGTCTTGATCTCGCCGTCGACGGTCGCCGTCACGCCCCCGTCGGCCACCTGCTGACCGCAAACGACGCACTCGAGCGAGAAATCGGTCGCCGAGACGCCGGTGAGTCGATCCGATCGGGTGAGCAGCGTGACGTCGTAGCCGGACAGCGTCTTCAGGTCCAACCCCGATTCGAGCCACGATCGCACGTTGGCGTCGGGCAGCGTCGCGTGGACGATCACGCGCCCGTCCATCCCCTCGAAGACGTGGTCGACGCCGTCGAGGTCGGCAACCGCCGCGTAGACGTCGTCGACGGCCCCCGGTTTCGCGTCCAGTTCGGCGAGCACTGCCACGTCGCGTCGGAGTTTCGCCCGATCGACGTCGACGGTGAATCCCCGGATGATTCCCTGTTCCTCGAGGCGGGCGATCCGATCGGAAACCGCCGGCGGCGTCAGGTCGACGTGGTCGGCGATCTCGCTGTACGGCCGCCGGGCGTCTTCGGTCAGCAACTGGAGGATCTCGAGATCGGTGTCGTCGAGGTCGCGCATAGAATGGCTACGGACGGGATCGTAATCAGTGTCCGCCTCGCGGAGACACTGAAACGGAGTAGACGGCGCGCCGATTCGGGACGCATCGAGTTCCGAATCGATCGGAATCGTCCGCCGATTTAATAGGATTTCACGTGAATTGTTACCTATGTCCATGGACGAAGTGCGGGAATCGAGTCCCGATTCCATGACCGACGACCAGATACGAGCGTTCCTGATGGAACAGGGCGTCGGGATACTCGGACTCGCCGACGAGGCGGTACCGTATCTCGTCCCGATGTCGTTCGGGTACGACGGGAATTCGACGCTCTACTTCGTGTTCTTGCTGTTCGGGACGGAAAGCCGCAAGGAACAATTGAGCGAACGGAGTCGACAGGCCCGCTTTCTCGTGTACAGTGCCGAGTCTGCACACGAGTGGCGGAGCGCGAGCCTCGTCGGTCGCATCGACGCAGTACCCGACGACGAGTGGGAATCCCTGCAGGACGCCATGGGAAACGCGTGGCATCCTGACGTGTTCAGCGCTGCCAATCCGATGCGAGGGGTCGAGGGCTATCGGTTCCGGATCGACGAGTGGACCGGCATCCAGAACACGGGGTAGCGTCGGTCAGTGCTCGCCACGGAAACGCGATCGGGGGATCCGCTGCCCTCCGTTCGACGGGACGGAACTCACGGATTCGGCCGTGAGCGGGGTCAAAGAATTTTACCCGTCCTCGTGGTAGGGAGCCAGGCGATGACAACAGACGAAGTCACCGACCTGTTGACGGAGGCGTACATCGACGAACTCGAGACCGTGATGAACTACCTCACGAACGCGATCGTGCTCGACGGCGTCCACGCCGAGGAGGTCAAAGAGAGTCTCGACGCGGACGTCGAGGAGGAACTCGAACACGCGCGACTGCTCGGAAACCGGTTGAAGCAACTCGACCAGTCGCCGCCGGGTTCGGAGTCGTTCGAGGCCCGCCAGTCGAGTCTGCAACCCCCCGCGGATACGACGGACGTCCAGTCGGTCATCGACGGCGTCCTCGAGGCCGAAAACGACGCGACGGAAACCTACCGATCGCTCCTGGAGGCCGCCCGCGAGGCGAACGACCCCGTCACCGAGGACGTCGCCGTCACCATCCTCGCAGACGAGGAGGCCCACCACACGGAGTTCCGCGGGTTCAAGAAGGAGTTCCCGCAGGACTAGCGTCGGCTGTTGCAGGACCAGCGTCGACTGTTGGACGATCCGCGCGAGGCGAACGTTTTTCTCGTCGTGGTTCGACCGGATCCACATGAGCGATTTCGACCTCGACCTGCGGGCCGTCGAGGAACACATCGACGAGGAACTCGAGCTCGAGGGGCAACTCGTCCTCGGCGTCCTCGACGGGTCGACGCCAGCCGATGAGTGGCTCGAAGCGATCGCAAACGGGAACGTCCTCGTCCTCTGCGTCGAGGGCGACGTCAACGAACTGGCCTCCGGGTTCGCCCGCGACGTCAAGGAATCGGGCGGGAATCTCGTCCACTTCCGCGGATTCCTGATCGTGACGCCGCCGGGCGTGGACGTGAGTACCGATCGGCTCTAGAGCGTCACTCGAACCGATCGTGTCTCGGACGCGAACAGTGGCGAAACGGTCCGTAGTAGCGAGAGGGGCCGAAGACGTGCGAGACGAAGACGCGCCGGGCGAAATCGCGTGGGACGAAGAGGCACGGGGCACCGGTATCGAACGAACGCAACCCCTATTCCCCGTTCCGCTCTGTCTCTGCGTAATGAGTCACCGAACGTTCGACGACGTGACCGTCGGCGACACCATCGATTGCGGAACGAACGCAGTCGCGCGCGAGGAGATCACGTCGTTCGCCGAGGAGTACGACCCGCTGGCGATCCACGTCGACGCTGACGCCGCCGCAAAATCACCGTTCGGCGGTCTGATCGCAAGCGGGATCCACACCTTCGGACTCACCCAGCCCCTCGTCGTCGACCACTTCTACGGCGACTCGGACCTGATCGCCGCGGGCCACATCGAGGACCTGCGGTTCCCCGCCCCGGTCCGGCCGGGCGATACCATTCACGTCTCGCTCGAGGTCGAAGACAAGCGCGCGTCGGCGAACGACGACGGACGCGGCATCGTCACCACGCGGCGGACCGCGACGGTGGCTGACGAACTCGTCCTCTCGTTGCGGAATCACACCATCTGGCAGCGGTGATCGGCAGGACTCGCCAGCCGGCGTCACCTCCCTCTCAGTCGGACCGGAACGTCAGGAAGTGCCCGTCCGGATCGCGAACCACGATCATCTCGTCCAGTTCTCGATCGATCGATCGGACCCGATCGCGGACCGCGTCGAGTGCCGCGCCCGGGTCGTCGCTCTCGAACCCCAGATCGACGTGGACGCCGCCGCGCGCGTCGGCGATCCCGAGGTGTGGTTCCCAGAGTTCGAGCGCCATCGGTCCCTGCAGTCGGACGCGCTTGCGGTCGTCGCCCTCGTCGACCGTCTCGAACCCGAGATCCTCGTAGAACGATCGAGACTGATCGAGGTCCTCGACCTCGAGGACGACCTCGAAGATCCCGTCGATACCCGGCCCCTCGACGTCCTGCTGGCCGAGTTCGACGCAGTTGCCGTCCGGATCGTACAGGTACAGCGATCGGGCGGGGCCGAACCGGGCTTCCTCGAGGTCGTAGTCCTCGCCCAGGCGGTCCCACCAGTCGTCGTACTCGGCGTCGGGGATCGAGAACGCGAAGTGGGTGTGGAGCCCGCCACGCGGCACCTCCTCGGGGCGCCGGAGCACGAGGTCGGTCTCGCCGGTCTCGAGCGCGAGTTCCCTGGCGCGGTCCTCGCGGACGGCGAGTCCCAGCGTCTCCTCGTAGAAGGTGCGCGAACGATCGAGGTATTTGGCCTCGAGTGCCAGCCAGGAAAGCCCCGTTAGCATGAGTCCAGGTACTCGAGGGAGGAATAAAGAATCGTCGGCGGCGTTCCCGATCGAGCGCCGAGAGCGGCCGATTCGACGGTTGGACGAACATTCGACGGATGGACGCGAAGCGATAGATACGGACGCGATCCACCTTCAACTGGTCCATGAGAATCCCACTACCAACGAACAGACTCGTCGCGCTCACGCTCGCCGGCGCGGTGCTGACCGGCGCCGTCGCGCTCGTGCTGGCGGCACCCGGACTCGGAGTCGTCGACGATTCGCTGACCGACGGGACGGGTCCGACGTCGATCGCGGACGACGCGCCGACCCCGAACGAGGACTTCACGCCCGCAGTCGATACCCAGGGAGGTGAGGAACGCGAAGACGACGAGTACGAAGAACACGAGGAACACGAAGAACGGGAGGACGACTAGCCATGAGTCTGGCCGACACCATTACTACCGCACGCACGCGGCTCGGCGACGCTCGCCGGAATTTTCGGTGCTGTGACACTGACTTCGCGGTCCGGACGACCGGCTACCGCGCCGACGTCGCGGCCGATCGCGCTCGAGGAACCGCGCTGTCGCTCGAGGCCGAACTCGACGCGTTCGATTCCGAGAGCGCGGTCGCGCGTCTCAACCGAACGGGACGCGTCGAGAACGAACACGTCGCCCGCCTGGTTCGGCGCGGCCTCGAGTACGTCGAGCGTACCCACGGCGTCTTCGACGTCCGCCATGGCGCAGTCGAACACGACCTGAAGGCGTACCTCCGCGGGGACCGGGAGACGCTTTCGACGACGTTCGACACCGGTTCAGTGCGCGTCGATGGCGACCGCGTCGTCACCGAGACGAAACTCGACCTGAACGGCCTCGCGAAAGGGTATATCGTCGACCGGGCAGCCGCCGCCGCGGCGGGCCCGGGCCGGAGCGGCTTCGTCAGCGGTGGCGGCGACGTGTCGCCGCCGACCGGCCCGATCGCCGTCGAGAGTCCGTACGGCGACGCGCGCCCGCTCAAAGTCCTCGAGACCGACTGGAGCGTCGCCACGTCCGGCGGCTACCGTCGCCGGCGCGACGGCGTCGACCACGTCTACGATCCGACGACGAACAGGGTCGGCTCCCGACACGAGACGGTCACCGTGGTCGCGAACCGTGACTGTATGGAGGCCGATGCGATCGCGACGACGCTCGCCGCAATGTCGCTATCGGACGCGCTCGAACTCGCCGAGGGATGGCCAGACCTCGAGGCGTTCGTGGTTCACCGCGGCGTCTTTCGGACGACGGAGGGGTTCGACGACCATGTCGTATAAGCAATCCGTCGCGATCGTCGCGATCGCGTTCTTCGTCATCACGGTCCCGGTCACGTGGGGAATCGCAGACGTCCGCGAGTCGCAGGCGGTCGAACGAGAGAAAGCGGATCTCGTCGACACGACGGTGCCGACGAGACAGGCTCCGAACGATTACGACGGCGACGAAATCCGTGACGACGCGGATCGGTGCCCGACGCGTCCGGAGACGACGAACGGCTTCCAGGACGGCGACGGTTGCCCGGACGTCGTCGCGACGACGGGGGCCTCGTGATGGACGTCATCTGGTATCTCGATCGCGCGGCGGCGCTCGTCGCCTATCCCGCCCTGTATCTGGCCGTCCTGACCGGGATCCTCTATAGCGCGCGGTCGTTCGGACCCCTCCACAGAATCGCCCGACGGACCCACATCGAGATTTCGGTGTTCGCCATGCTCACGACACTGCTTCACGGCGTTCTCGGCGTCCTCGATACCTGGTTCATCGTCTCCGGTTCGACACCCCAGCCCGCGTACTCGACGACCTACCTGCTCGCCGGCGTCGTGGTCGGCGTCGGGGCGCTCCAGTTGCTCGTCGTCGCGGTTCTGGGCTTTCTCGACGCGCGACGGTTCGACCGGCCCTGGGGGCCGCAGGTCGTCCACGCGTTCGCCTACGGCGGCTTCGGGTTCGCCACGATCCACGCCGCCGCCGTCGGGACCGACGTCGCGGGGCTGATCCGACCGGTCTTCGGGCCGGCGATCGCGTTCCTCGTCTACGTCCTGCTGTTGCGCTTCCTGGCGGACAGCGAACTGCTGTCGACGGCGGCCACGGCGGATCGGTAACTCAGTAGCTATCCCACAGGTCGAACAGTCGGTCGACGACCCGATCGGTGAACGACTTCCGGTGGACGGTGTACAGGTACTGCACGCGTTCCGGGTCGTACAACTCGTATGCGACGGTGCGCCCCCGTCGCTCCTTCGTCACGAGGTCTGCGTCCTCGAGTTTCGAGAGGTGCCACGACACCGTCGAGGGCGACCTGTCGAGTCGCTCGCTCAGTTCGGCGGTCGACAGCGCTCCCTCGACGGCGAGGTGGGCGACGATCCGGCGGGCGTACTCCCGACGCAGCGCGTTCATCACGGCCTGATCGGCCTCGTCGAACGTCTCCGCCGGATAATACCGGGTGTACTTCCCGTCGTCCGACTCCTCGAGAAGGGCCCGGTTTTCCAGCCATCGGAGGTGATACTGAAGCGTCCCCTGGGCGTACTCGAGGTCGTCGAGGAGGGCACGAAAGTGAATACCCGGGTTCGCGCGGACGTGCTGGTAGATCGTCCGCCGAGATCGTAGTTCCAGCGCCGACTCCTCGTCCGAATCGGAGTCCGTCATGGTCAGTTCCGGGCCAGCGCGACGAAGAATGCGAGCAGTCCCGCGAGGATGAGCAGGGCCGCACCGTGTTCCAGCAACTCGACGGTCCGAAACGTGAAGTACGGAAGCAGATAGTACTCGAGAAAGACGATCAGTCCGTAGAGCGCGAACATGAGGTAGCCGACGGTGACGACGAACATTCGCCGGTCGCGTTCCCGTCGCCACGCCAGAAAACTGAGCGCGGCTAGCGTCGACCCGAGAAGGAAAATACCGAGACTGACGTACTGCTCGAGTTGCTGGGCGAGCGTCAGTGCAACGGCCATCGCGGCGACCCCCGAAACTGGTGTTGCCATTCGGTATGGATCGATCGACGGTTCGATCGGGAAAAAGGATTGTCGTCCGATCGTCGAATCGCGCTGCTGGCCCGTCGCTCGCGTCCGTTCTCGAGGGGGCAGTCGTCGCCACGGTTCGATTACCGCGACGACGGCATCGGACCGATCGATTCCGGCCGATCGTCCGACGCCCGAATCCGTCCAGCAGGATTTTATGAGAACGGCATCCGTACTCCCCGATATGGCATTTCGCGTCGACGAGCGCGCGACGGATTTCAGGGAGATCGACCGATTCGACGGCGGCGTGGGCTGGATCGCCCATCCGGACGAGCAGATGCAACGGGCGAGTCACGCCCTCGAGATCGACGGCGAGGTCTGGGTCCTCGATCCCGTCGACGCCGAGGGCCTCGACGACCTCTTCGCCGAGTTCGGCGACGTAGCCGGCGTCGTCGTCATGCTCGATCGGCACAAGCGCGACGCCGCCGCGATCGCCGATCGATACGGCGTCCACGTCTATCTACCCGACTTCTTCGAGGGCGTCGCCGAGGACCTCGACGCGCCGATCGTTCGCTTCGAGGACGAACTCGCGGACACCGGCCTCGAGGCACGAACGGTCGTCGACAACCGGTTCTGGCAGGAGGTGTCGCTCTACAACCCGGACGACGGGACGCTCGTCGTCCCCGAGTCCGTCGGGACGGTCGACTACTTCCTCGCGGGTGGCGAACGACTGGGCGTCCACCCGATGCGACGGGTCGTCCCCCCGCGAGACGTGCTGGGGGACCTCGATCCCGAACGGGTGCTCGTCGCTCACGGGGCCGGCGTGATGGACGACGCGGCGGCCGCTCTCGAGGACGCCCTCGGCGGCTCCCGGAAACGGACGCCGCGGCTCTACGCCGAGGTCGGGTGGAACATGCTGCCGTTCTAGCGGTCGCTCGCAGTATCCCGATGGTACTCGCAGTATCCCGATGGTACTCGCAGTAGCCGCAACGAGTGCGCGCTCGCAGTATCCAACAGGTACACCCCCGCCGATCGGCAGGCGCGGTGACTGCCGAAGGGCAGGCGCGGGGAATACACCTAACTGCGCGCCGCCCGTGTACCCCGTGTGGTCTACGTCACGCGTGCCCTCGTCGACGTGCTACTCGATCTGGCCAGCGGCGCCGATCCCGATCGGGTGACGACCGGCGTCTCCGTGACGCCCGCCGGCAAACTCGAGGGCGACGATGCCGCCGCGATCCCGGCCGAGACGCCGGTGTTCACCGACTTCTACCTTCCCGATCCCGGCAACGCCGTCAACGCCGTCTTCGGCGTCGACCTCACGACGCCCGCGCGCCAGACCCAGGGGCAGTTCGTCTCTCACCCCCTCAGGGAACTCGAGGTGACGAAACGGGACGATCTCGCGGAAGTGATCTTCGTCGCCGTCCCGCCGTGGCAGATCGACGAGCGATCGTTCGCCGCGTTCGATCGATCCGGCGATCGCCAGCCCCTCGAGATCATCGAGGCCACCGCGCCGGACCGATCGCTGTCGGACGTCGGGTGGAAAGCAGGGAAGTGACTTCCCCTCCTCGCTTCAGACGGTTACTCCGCGAGGCAGGAGGCTCGACTTCGAATTGTGATGACGCCGACTGGACCGGTCGACACCACCGAATCGGAAAAATCGAGCAGTCGGGCGTCCGGGCGATCGGCGACCGGTAGCCTCAGTCACCGGTCGGCATCGGCCCGTCTCCGCTTCCGATGATGTGATCGATGATGCTTCGGTTCGAGTCGTCGCGATCGTCCTCCGAGTCGTCCGTGGGGGTCGGGAAGTCCGGCACGTGGGGCATGGATCTCGACCTCCGTTCGGTGCTAGATCGCTCGACGCCCAAAAACGTCCGGCCGGCGGCAGGCGAGTGGCGACCGACTCGCGCGTGACAGCGGACCGCGGGCAGCGATCGGCGGACGACGGACGGCGGTCAGTGGTCAGTCGAGATAGCCGAGTCCCTGAAGCTGTTCGGCGATCTCCTCGAACTCGGCTTCCGTCAACTGCCCCTCCTTCTGGTGCTGGATGACGATACTGCGCAGGAGAAAGCGAACGAGGTCGCTCGTGCTCTGAAAACTCGTCCCCTCGATCGTCTCGTCGACCCGATCGGCGAGTTCCTTCGGGATCGACACCGTCGTGTATTCGGTCATACTCGATACTCCATCGCGGACGTCAAAGGCGTGTCGCCGCGGCCCGACGGTGGGCCTCACGCGAACCGGGACGCGAATCGTCTCCGTAGCGGTTTTTATACCTCCCTGACTAGCGATACGTATGGGAGTCCGGCCACCATCGAGTGGAGACGACGACGAACCCGAGAGCATCGAGTTCGGTATCGCCGCCGTCGACGTTCGTCTGAAAGACGCTGATCTCGCGTTTCCGGCGACGAAAGACGACGTCGCTGCGGAACTCGGTCACGAGCGCATCCCCTACGACGTCCACGGCAACGACGTCCCCCTGGGCGAAATGCTCGCGGAAGTCGACGTCGAGGAGTTCCGCTCCCGACAGGAACTGCTGAACGCCCTGCACGATCCCTTCGAGGAGTACCGGCGACGACACTCCGGCGGCGTCGTCCAGCAGGTCCGATCGCTTCTGCCCTTTTGACCGGTTCTCGTCTCGGTTCGCGGGACTCGGGTACGGGCTAGTCGTCGTCCCTGTCCCTGTCTCTGTCCCGGGAATCGCGCGCGATCTGTTCGAGTCGGCGGCGCTGTTCGCGGTGTAACGTGACGAGCATGTCCGAGAGGACGCCGAACATGATCAACTGGACCCCGAGCAGGATCGCGGCCGCGGAGACGAGCGCCATGATCTCGTGGCCCTGCTGGTACTGGATCCACTGCCAGAGGACGTACCCCGCGATCACGCCGCCCGAGAGGATGCCGGCGGTGCCGAGGCTCCCGAAGTAAAACAGCGGGTTGTTCGTCTTGGCGAGCGTGTACAGCGCCAGGATGATCGTCCCGCCGTCCGTGATCGGGTGGAGGTTCGTCTCGGACTCGTCGGGACGGGCGCTGTAACTGATCGGCACGACGGTCGTGTCGATCCCGTGTTTCACGCACTCGACGGCGAGTTCCGTCTCGATCGTGAACCCGTCCGAGTCGAGTGAGAGGCGTTCGAACGAGTCGACGGTAAACGCCCGGTAGCCCGAGAGGATGTCCTCGTAGCTGGCTCCGTGGATGAATCGGAACGCCCTGTTGATCAGCCGGTTCCCGAACCCGTTCAACGCGCGCATCGCGTCGTCGTCCATGTCGGCGAACCGGTTGCCGATCACGTGATCGTAGCCTCGCGAGAGCGGTTCGACCATCCGGTCGGCGTCGGCGGGGTCGTATGTCCCGTCCCCGTCGACCATCAACACGTAGGGGACGGTGACGTACTCGAGGGCCTCCCGGACGGCCTGTCCCTTCCCGTCGCCCGACTGGACGACGACGTCGGCACCGCGATCGCGTGCGATCGCCTGCGTCTCGTCGTCCGAACCGCCGTCGACGACCACCACGTTCGTGTAGCCCTGCTCGCGGAAGCCGTCGATCACGTCACCGATCGTCGCCGCCTCGTCGAGCGTCGGAATCAGGACACAGACCTCGTCGGTCGAGATCTCGCGTGTCTCGTCGGTCATCGCGAGGACCTCCTGCGTTCGGTCGACCGGGTCCACGCGTGCCCCGTCATGCTCCATTGGGTGCCATTCTCGCGGCGGAGCGCAAAAGGATACTGATAGACGAATCGATCGTTTATAACGGAGCCGGCATCGCGATCACCAGGTCAGCCCCTCGTAGACCGCGAGATCGTCCGCGTCGACGTCGATCCGGCGACCGTCGACGACGACCCGCCGGCGCATGCCCGCGAACGAGAGGTCGTCGAACTCGGGCCAGTCCGTCGCGACGACCGCCCCGTCCGCCGCCTCGAGCGCCGCCTCGGCCGAGTCCGCGTAGTCGACGTCGAGAGCCGGGTACTGCTCCCGGACGTTCGCCATCGCCGCGGGATCGTACGCGACGACGTCCGCACCGCGATCCGCGAGTCGATCGATCACGTCGAGCGCGCGAGATTTCCGGATGTCGTCCGTCCCCGGTTTGAACGAGAGTCCCAGGACGGCGATCCTGGCCCCGTCGAGAGCGACGTGCTCCGCGAGGAGGGCGACGAGTCGCCGCGGCTGCTCGTCGTTGACGGCCACGACCGCGTCGAGCAGTTCGGGATCGTACCCCTGCTCGCGCGCCCCTGCACGAAGCGCGTCGACGTCCTTCGGGAAGCACGAACCGCCCCAGCCGAGGCCCGATCGGAGGAACCGGTCCGAGATCCGATCGTCGAGTCCGACGGCGTCGAGCACCTCGTAGGCGTCCGCGCCGTACTCCTTCGCGACGTTGCCGAGTTCGTTCACCAGCGACACCTTGGCGGCGAGGAAGGCGTTGTTCGCGTACTTGATCAGTTCGGCCTCGCGAACGTCGGTCTCGACGAGGGTCGTTTCGGGACGGTCGAGAATCGGCGCGTACAGTTCCCGGAGCGTCGCGGCGGTCGCATCGGTCCTCGCGCCGACGACGACCTTGTCCGGTTCGAGGAAGTCCTCGACGGCGGTTCCCATCCTGAGGAACTCGGGGTTCATCGCGAGGTGCAGGTCCTCGTCGACGCGCTTGCCCGATCGGTCCTCGAGGATCGGCCCGACGACGTCTTCGGTCGTCCCCGGGAGGACGGTGCTCTTGACGACGACGAGGTGGTCGTCGTCCTTTCGGGCGAGCGCGTCGCCGAGAGATTCCGCGCCAGCCCGCATGATCGCCAGATCGAGGCTGCCGTCCTCGGCCTGTGGCGTCGGCAGACAGAGCATCGTGAGGTCGGTGTCGACGACGGCTCCGTAGTCGGTCGTCGCCCGGAGGCGGCTCCCGGCGTGCTCGGCGATCAGGTCCTGCAGGCCGGCCTCGTGGATCGGTGCCTCGCCCGCGTTGATTCGATCGACGATCTCCTCGTCGATCTCGACGTTGACGACGTCGTGGCCACGGTCCGCGAGACAGGCGGCGACGGTCGTTCCGACGTACCCGCTGCCGACGATCGAGACGTGCATACGCTGTGAGATGAGGTGTAGTCGGTAGTGGTTTTTGGGTTCCGACCGGAGCGGCCCCGTCATCAAAAACGACGATCGGAGCGACTCCCGATTACCGAGAACGGCGAACTGGACGTACGGGTCCACCGGGAACGGCTACCGTTCGGTAACGGGTGGCGCGGCTTCCCGGAGTCGTTCTTCCGCTTTCTCGCGATCGGCTGGGTACCCGACGTCGATCCGCCAGCCGTCCATCCGGATCGCGTCGATCGTCCGGCCCGACTGGACGAGCAGATCGATCGCGTCGGGGAGTTCGTACTCGCCGCGATCGGACGGCTGGACGAGGTGACAGGCGTGGAAGATGGCTGGTGTGAAGGTGTAGAAGCCAGTCATGACGAGATTGGAGGGCGGGTCGTCCGGCTTTTCGACGACTTCGACGATCTCGCCGTACTCGTTGGTGTCGCAGACGCCGTAGCGGGAGGCCTCCTCGTAGGGCACTTCCTCGACGAGGAACGCGGCGTCCGCGCGCTCTTCCCTCTGACGGTTGATCACGTCGCCGAGGTTCCCGCGGAAGATATTATCCCCCAGCATCAGCACGAAGTCGTGATCGACGTGTGGCTCGGCCTGGAGAATGGCGTGGGCCAGACCCAGCTGTTCGCGCTGGTGGGCGTAGGTGATCGGGACGCCCTCGTACTCGTCGCCGTAGCGCTCGATGATCCGTTCTTTCTGGTAGCCCACGACGACGACGAACTCGGTGACGCCGATCTCGCGGAGGTTGTCGAAGACGTCCTCGACGAGCGGTTTGCCGTCGACTTCGACGAGGGCCTTCGGCTTGTCTTCGGTGAGCGGCCGGAGGCGGGTTCCTTTCCCCGCGGCCAGCACGACTGCTTGCATACGCGTACTGACGGCGGGAGCGGAATTGGCTTTCCGATGATTTTCATAGCCGGAAAACAGTTCGGAGAACTGCCACCAGATCGCGCCCCCGGAACGGATTCCCGATCGGAACCGCGCAGTGAACGATCCGGGCCCGAAATCGCATCGTCCGGAAACCGTTCCCGTTCCGTTGGCTACACGATCAGAAGACCTTTTTCGACGACGGATAACCGAACCGTATGGATCTAACGGACGCCCGTATTCTCGTCACCGGTGGTGCGGGATTCATCGGGTCCCAGCTATCCGATCGCCTCCTCGCCGACGGCAACGAGGTCGTCGTCGTCGACGACTTCTCGAACGGCCGCGAGGAGTGGGTTCCCGCCGGCGCCGAGGTACTCGAAGCCGATCTGACCAACCGCGACGCCGTGACCGACGCGATCGACGCCGATCTCGATCTCGTCTTCCACCTCGCCGCCCGGAAGGATCCGAACGACGACGATCCGCGCGGTCAGTTCGACGAGAACACGACGATGACGCACCTCCTGCTCGAGGCGTGTCGTGACGCGGGCGTCGAGGGGTTCGCGTTCGCGTCGTCCTCGACGGTGTACGGCGAAGCGCCGCGACCGACGCCCGAAGACTTCGCCCCGCTCGAACCGATCAGCGTCTACGGGGCGAGCAAACTCGGCGAGGAGGGACTGGTCTCGACCTACGCACACTCCCACGGACTCACCGCGTGGACGTTCCGCTTCGCGAACGTCGTGGGCCCGCGCCTTCGCGGGGCCGTCATCCCCGACTTCCTCGAAAAATTGCGGGCGAATCCGGAGTCACTCACGATCCTCGGCGACGGCCGACAGGAGAAGTCCTACCTCCACGTCGACGACTGCGTCGACGCGATGTGCCACGTCGTCGACCGCGCCGGGGCCGACGACGTGGAGTCGGACGGCGGGGCGACGTACACGTACAATCTCGGGACCCGAACGACGACGTCCGTCGATCGGATCGCCGACATCGTCAGCGACGTCCTCGACCTGGATCCCGACTACGAGTATACCGGCGGGGATCGCGGCTGGACCGGGGACGTCCCGCGGATGCGACTCTCGATCGAGAAACTCGCGGCGATCGGCTGGACGCCGAACCTCGAGAGCGACGACGCCGTGCGACGGGCGGCCGAGGAACTGGCCGACGAAATCGACGAGGCGTGACAGGGTCGGGCGGGTTCGGCGCGGACCGATCGGACTGATCTAGAATCCTTTTTACTCGACTGCCGAAAGAACCTCCGTATGCAGGACCAGCGCGTTCTCGTCACGGGCGGTGCGGGATTCATCGGATCGAATCTCGCGAACCACCTCGCGACGGACAACGACGTAATCGTGATCGACGACTGCTATCTCGGGACCCCGGAGAACCTCGTCGACGACGTCGAATTCGCCGAGCGAAGCGTTCTGGAGGACGACCTCCCGACCGACGTGGACGCCGTGTTTCACCTCGCGGCGCTCTCCTCGTACGCGATGCACGAGGACGATCCCCGGAAAGGGGCCCGCGTCAACGTCGAAGGGTTCGTCAACGTCGTCGAGCAGGCCCGACAGGACGGCTGTGATACCGTCGTCTACGCGTCGACGTCGTCGATCTACGGGAACCGGACCGAACCCTCGCCGGAGTCGATGGACGTCGAGGCCCACACCGGCTACGAGGCCTCCAAACTCGCCCGCGAGCGCTACGGGGAGTACTTCGCGAACCACTACGGGATGGCGATGGCCGGACTCCGCTTCTTTTCGGTGTATCAGGGCTACGACGGGGCAGAGGAACACAAAGGAGAGTACGCCAACGTGATCGCCCAGTTCGCCGACGACATCGCCAACGGCGAGTCGCCGACGCTCTACGGCGATGGGACGCAGACGAGGGACTTCACGCACGTGTCCGATATCGTCCGCGGCCTCGAGTTGGCCGCCGACCACGAACTCGCCGGCGTCTACAATCTGGGGACGGGCGAGGCGTACGACTTCGATACGGTCGTCGAACTGCTCAACGAGGAACTCGGAACGGACGTAGAGCCCGAGTACGTCGAGAACCCGATTCCCGAGTCGGTATACGTCCACGATACCTGTGCTGACGCCTCGAAGATCCGCGAGGAAACCGGCTGGGAGCCCCAGATCGACTTCGAGGAGGGGATTCGACGAGTCTGTGCGCAGTATACGGCCGATTGAAGTGAGTCATCGCCGACCGAGGCGACTCATCGGCGCGTGTCGAGAGTTGTTGTAGAAGATGTATCGATAGCTGCGGAACGTTATCGATAGTGGCTGCGGACGCAGCGTTGCCGTGGGAACACTCTTCGTATCGAGTATGCAGAACCTGTGTGTTCCGTCGCGATCGGTCCCAGCGCCCATCGCGTTTCGGATCGATCAGGGACTCCGCTTCCGCGTCATTCCCCGTCAAGGGCCCCTCTCCCGACCTCCGCAGTGCGCCGCTCGGGCGCGTTCGAATCGGAGGGCACGCGGCGGTGGTCTGTAAGTAGCACATTATTATGGGACAGTCAGTGCTCCGGGCTGGTACGTGATGGCTTTCGCGCGTTCCGTACACCGACACCTGCGGCGACTCACCGAACGCGCGGTCGGTGCGCCGGACTCGACGTACGACTGTATCGCACCCTGTCTGGGCAGCGACGCACCGCGGGATTCTGCGGTCATCGCCGCCCGCGATCGGGCCCGCCAGGAGTTCACGCACCGTCTTCAGCCCGGGAGCGGCACACGGTGTCTGAGCCTACTTCTCGGCGGGCTTGGGTTGGCGTCGATCGGGATTCTCTCCTCGGGCTGGGTGGGGCAGAGTACGGGGATGGATACCGAAGTGGTCGTCATCCTGGCCGGGATCCTGATCGTCCTGAGCCTCCTCGCGTTCGCGCTCGGCCTGGCCGCGAAACGGAAATTCGTCGTCGCCGACGGAGGCGCGACCGTGACACCAGCGTTCCCGACCGGAGACACCCCGGAGAGCGCCCAGATCGCGGTGGTACAGGACGCAACCGGCGACTGGACGTGGTCCGTCCTGCATCTGGAGACCCGCGCGGAAAGCACGGACCGGGCCACGACGCGAGCGGCGGCAACGGAGCAGATCGAGCGGTTGCAGGCCACGATCGGCTCTGCCGGCCTGCTGGAGGTGTCCGAGTCGGCGTTCCGGCTGGCCGCCGATCGTGACGGGGCCTGGCGGTGGACGCTGGTACGCGCCGACGGCAGTCGCGTCAGCGCCGCCACCCGCGAGTTCGACGGCCGCGACGACGCCGAGACCGCGGTGAGTTTCCTGAAAGAGCACGGGCCCGACGCCGATCTGATCGACGTCGAGGGCGGCGCGTTCACGCTCGCCGAGCACCGCGAGCGGTGGCACTGGCAGCTGGTCGACGACGAGCGAACCCCGCTCGCCGAGAGCGAAACCGGCTACGCGGGCCAGGAGGAAGCCGACGCTGCCGCCGAGACGTTCGCGGACCGGTTCGCCCAGGCGGAGGTGCTCGACGTCGACCACGTCGGTGTCGAACTGCACGAGCGGGGTGACGGCTGGGCGTGGCGGATCGTCGACGACGCGGACACCGTCGTCGCCGACTCGATCGGCACGTTCGACACCCGCCGGGATGCCGAGAGCGCCGCGAACGCCGTGCTTCCGGCGCTGGAATCGGTTGCGGTCATCGTCTCCGGCGAGCCGACCTTCGAGCGGTACCGGTCCGGCGGGGAGTGGCACTGGCGGCTCGTCGACGAGACCGATCACGTCATCGCCCGATCGGCTGCCGGGACGCCGGAGCGCGGCGGCACGGACCGGGCCATCGAGCGGTTCGGGGAGACCGCCCGCGACGCGGCGGTCGTCGAAATCGAGGCCGCGGAGTACGAGGTCTACCCCGCGTCCGAGACCGCCGAGGACCGGACCGCACCGGCGGCTGGGACCGACAGTCGATCCGCGGCCGTCGCGGACGGTGCGGGCACGCCGGTCCCCGAAACGGCCGCGGAGACGACCGACGCCGAGTCGGGCTGGCACTGGCGACTCGTGACCGACGACCGCGAGGTCGTCGCCGCGAGTTCCGACCCCTACGCCGACGCCGAGTCGGCCAGCGCGGCGATCGAGCGGGTTCGCGAGCAGGCCCGCGACGCCGAGTTCATCGAGTTCGAGAACGCGGCGTTTCGCGTCTACGAGAGCGACGCCGGCGAGTGGCGCTGGCGGCTGCTCGACGAGGACGGGACCGTACTCGCCGACAGCGGCGCGGAACACGCCTCGCGAGGCGACGCCGCGGAGGCGATGCTGACGCTAAAAGAGCAGGCCCCCGACGCGGACGTACTGGAGATCGAGACCGCGGCGTTCGAACTGTTCGTCACCGCGGACGACGAGTGGGGCTGGCGGCTGATCGACGGCACCGGTCGACTCGTCGCCAAGGATCCAGCCACGCATCCGACCCGGGAGGCCGCCCGCGGCGCGATGATCCGTCTGCTCGACCATCTCGAGTCGGACGTTCGCACGATGGACCGACCGATTTTCCAGGTCTCTGGAGCCGACGACTGGCACTGGCGATTCGTCCTCCCGACGGGCGAAACCGTCGCGGTCGCCGCCACCACCGATCCGACCCGGGACGCCCTCGTCGAGAACCTGTCGGCCGTCCGCGAGACCGCGGCCACTGCCGGCGACGCGTCGATCGACGACGTCGCGATCCAGCTCTACGACAGCGGCGACTGGCACTGGCGGCTGCTCGACCGCGACCGCGAGGAACTCGCCGACGGAACGGGATCGTATCCCGATCGCGAGGCGGCGCTGGAGGCGGTCGAGACGCTCACGTCCCACGCCGACGAGGCACCGATCTTCACGATCGAGGACGCGGCGATCCGTCTCGACGACGGCGACGGGTGGAGCTGGGACCTCGTCGATCGCGACCGCGAGGTGATCGCCAGTGCGGCCACCGCCGTCGACACCAAGAGGGAACTCGTGGCGGACATCGCCGACGTCCGTCGGCTCGCACCGCTGGCCGAACCGGTGGAGTTCGGTGTCGCGTCGTTCGACCTCGTTGCGACCGAGGACGATCGCTGGCGGTGGCAACTTCGCGACGAAGACGGACGGGTCGTCGCGATCGGCTCGGATCGCTACGACTCGAAGGAGACCGCTCGCGACGCGGTCTCGGAGGTCCGTCGGCTGATCGACCGGGCGAGCGTCCTCGCGATCGACAGCGCCGCCTTCGAACTGCACGCGGACGACGACGAGTGGGTGTGGCGGCTGGTCGACGAATACGACTCGACGATGGTCGAGAGCACGCAGACCTACGCGACGCGCACTGCTGCTCGGGAGGCGATCGCCGATCTGAAAGCCCACGTGCCCGACGGCGAGATCACGGTCGACGAGTGATCGCGACGCCGACCGCAGCGAGGATTCCGGACGCGATCAGCGCACGGTAGCTGGATCCCGCGTCGCGGTCCGGTACCGCACTCTGGCGGTACGGTATCCGACACGACTCGCCAGCGGTTCTCACGCTCGTTCGCGTGGGTTCGTGGCGAGAAGAGATGTGACACTGGCCATCGATCGAAGTCGCGCGTCCCCCGGACCAGGATCAGAACCAGGACCCAGACCAGAACCAGAAGCGACGGGCCTCACTCCGTCTGAACGGTAACGGGTTCCGCCAACCGCTCTTCGGCCCGATCGCGGTCCTCCGGGTACCCGACGTCGATCCGCCAGCCGTCCATCCGGATCGCGTCGATCGTCCGGCCCGACTGGATGAGCAGATCGATCGCATCCGGGAGTTCGTACTCGCCGCGATCGGACGGCTGGACGAGGTGACAGGCGTGGAAGATGGCTGGTGTGAAGGTGTAGAAGCCAGTCATGACGAGATTGGTGGGGGGATCGTCGGGTTTCTCCATCACCTCGACGATCTCTCCGTACTCGTTAGTGTCGCAGACGCCGTAGCGGGAGGCCTCCTCGTAGGGCACTTCCTCGACGAGGAACGCGGCGTCGGCGCGCTCTTCCCGCTGACGGTTGATCACGTCGCCGAGGTTCGCACGGAAGACGTTGTCCCCGAGCATGAGCATGAAGTCGTCGTCGATGTGGGGTTCGGCCTGGAGGATCGCGTGTGCGAGGCCGAGTTGCTCGCGCTGGTGGGCGTAGGTGATCGGGACGCCCGCGTACTCGTCGCCGTAGCGCTCGATGATCCGTTCTTTCTGGTAGCCCACGACGACGACGAACTCTGTCGCACCGATCTCGATGAGGTTGTCGAAGACGTCCTCTATGAGGGGTTTCTCGTCGACTTCGACGAGGACCTTCGGCTTGTCTTCGGTGAGCGGCCGGAGGCGGGTTCCCTTTCCGGCTGCTAAAACGACTGCTTGCATGTGCCGAATTGTTCTGATGGGGTGATATATACTTTGTGAGCGGACGCGTCGTTCCAGCCGCCGGCGAACGAGTGACGGGCAGCTAAGTCGGCGATTCGCGGCACTATTCGTAGAAGAACGGCGTCTCCACGCCAGTGAGGGTTCGTTGTCGGCGCGAGTATCCGTCTATTGGTGCCACTGGCCCCGTTCGTCTTTGTTGGCATCCCTTGGACAGTGATCGCACGACGAGCGTCTCACTGAAGTTACTGTGCAAGCATCGGGAGACCTACGGACAGGTTCCGGGCGACTGTGCACCGGAAACGCAGTGAGATTGCGAGCAAAGTCAGTATATACGTGGGAATTCCTTGAATGGGATTTTCTTTGAGTGGAATTATCGATATCCGAGGTCACGAAGGTGTTCTTTGATATCCGTCCCGGTGGTCGAATTGACCTCGATATCGGGTTCGCGCGTGTGTTCATTGCGTGCTGTCGTCTCTACCCAAGGGACTTTCCGGACGACCGGATGCGGGAACCCTTCGGGGTGGCCGTAGGCTTTCCACTCGCCGAACGCTTCGCCATGATCGGAGGTGATAACGACCTTCTCGGCGTCGATGTTCTCTAGAAGTTCCGCTACGTCGTCGAGCACCCATCGGAGCGTTTCCACGTACGCCTCGTACACCTCGTCGGTGGACCCGCGGCCTTCCTCGAGGATTTCGTAGCCACGGTCCTCGAGATCGGTGGCTTCCCGCCCCTCGCGGTACGCGGTGCCGACGTACGGGAGGTGTGGCTGAGTGTAGTGCGCGATAATACGGTTGGCGTCGCCGTTTCGCCCGACCTCGATGGCGTGATCAGTCATCGGTCCGGGGAGCACCGATCCGTACGTTTCGTCGTGGTTCGTCTCCCACACCTCTATGTGAGAGTTGAGTGCGGATTCATCGACCGTCGACCACGACGAGAAATCGACAGGGATCGTGTTGTTTGCTGGTGGGTATCTCCCACGCTTCAGCACGGCACCACTAAAGCCGTTCCCTGAGATGTATGTCGTATTTCCGATCTCGTCGCGCCACGATTCCGTGAACGTGTTCGCCATCCACTCGGCGGACTGGCTGCCGACCGACCAGACGCTGTTCACTTCCTCAATGAAGTCGTATTCGTCGGCCACCTCACGGAGCGCGTCCACACGGCACGCGTCGAGGATGATCAGGAGGTCCCAGTCTGACCTGTAGACGTTTTTTCCGAACGGCCAGCGAGACGTTACGGCGTACCAGATGGTGAGATAGAGCGTGAATACGACGTAGAGGAGCGCACGTTTCGGGCGCTCGCGGATGTGCTCACGCATCTCCGAGAGCCATGCACCGAGATTGGTCTCCATCACATCCCCGTAGCCAACACCCAAATAAGTAGACGATGATATTCCTCTCGACAGTTGACTTAAAGGTATCCCAGCTCTTCGAGTTTCGACTCGACGGCGGCGTCAACGTCCGCTGTCTTCCCATCGGCTCTCATGTCTCCGATATCCCTCGTGAACAGTCCGGTGGCGTCCGCCGGGATGAGGTCCGGGTCGCCCTTGTGTTCTAGGACGTATTCGCCACCGTTACGTTCGTAGTGGCGCGCCACACCGAGCGAATTCCAGACGTACTTTGACGCGCCGTCGTCGAGGTATACGCATCGGGACATGCGGTTCCAGTAGTCAAAGTCCTCATGGTCACTCGGAGGATGTGCGACGCCGAGGCCGGCGACTTCTGCGGTGAGTGGCTGGCGTTTCTCGAACTCGGTCTCAGTAGCGATTGCCGTGACGAGGTTCCCGAGGTCCAAGTGGGATATCGGCTTGGATTCGTCCACGGAGAGGTCAGCATTGATGACGGTGAGCGGCACGTGCAGAAGTGTTTCCGCCATGTCCGGCGTAACGTGACCGAATCGCCGCCCACCGGTTTCATCATCGAGTTGTTCGCCGTGGTCGGCCGTGACGACAACAGCCGTGTCGTCGTCGACCCGCTTGCAGAACTCGGCGACCCGTCGAGTAGTGTACTCCACGGCAGCAGCGTAGAGGTCTCGATAGGAAGCGATGTCTTCCTCGTGTTCGTCGAACGTGCCGTCCATGTTCATCGCCAACGCATCGATGTCCGGACTGCGGTTGCGGTGTTCCTTCGCAATCAGCGACTGATCGTAGCCGCGGACGTTCGTCAGCGGCCCGTGGGCGTCCATAATGTTCACGAACACGAACATCGGCTGCTCTGACTCGTCCAGTACGCGGCGTGTACGCGACAGGATTCGCTTGCAGCCGTCGTCGAAGGGCTTCACCACTGGGAGTTTCTGGAACAGGTTCTCCGTCTGGGATGCGACCCCATTTGCTAAGCTTTTCACGGGGTGGTCGTGTTGAACACACAACTTGAGAAATTCAATGTAGCGAGTCCAGTCCTCGGTCGAAGACTTGTGCCAGAACTTCGATGGCGACAGGCCCTCGGTGTAAGGCATCGAGGATTCGACGTGATAAAAGTCGTCGAAGAGTTTGTCGAAACCGAATACCGGGCTCGCGTATGGGTTCGCGCTCACGCCGACGAACCGGAAGCCCTCGAGATCCGAGAGGAACGTGTCCTCGCGATCGAGATCGCTGAACGCCGGCGTGGCGGAGTGGAACCCGTGTTCGTGGGGTAAGACGCCCGTGAACATACTCGCGTGGCTCGGAACGCTCCACGTACTCGCTGTCCGGCACTCTTCGAAGGAGTGGGACGCAATTGCCTGTAAGTCGTCGGCATGTCGCTCGAAGTGGTCGTAGCGGACAGTGTCAAGACAGAGTAGAACAACGTTCCGAGTCATTGGATGAGGTCTTCGTGATGAATGTTAAGAATATATCGGTACGTGGATGCCGGCCTCCGGAACGCTGACTCGTCGGCTCACGTTCTCTAAATCAGGGTTCTGTGAAGCCTGTAGCACCGAGCTCACGAACCAAGATCAATGAGTTAGGACTTCAGAATCACTCCCGTGGAGGCCTTGGCGGCCGGCATGCCGCTTGTTGGTGTTGAAGAGTGGATGACTCAGTACTAGATCGTGGATGAGATGAATGGCTACACCTTCGAACGCGACGAAACTGGCTCGACCATTCAAGATACAGTTCGTCGATTCGAGGCGGGCAGACTGGACTGGGATGCCGGAGATCGCGGCCTTCGGGACCGGTTCTCCGTGCAGGCGTTCCACGATCGCATGGACGGGGCAGTCCAACGCCGAATCGAAAACGCGGACGCGACTCCCGACTGATACTCGGAGTCCAGAGGTACGTCGAAAATTCACGTCGAGAGTACGCCGAAAACTACCGCGCTCCGGGAATCACCGAAGGAACTGCTTGGCGAACGTCAAAAATCGCCCGTTCCTGTCGATGCCGAACAACGCGATGACGAACATTGCATACGAGATGGGTCTGAATGGATAGCGGAGGATGGCGAGTCCGAGGTGCTTCAATGCCTGCCAGCGGTCGCCGTTCGACTCGTAGTCCCGTCCGATAACGTGGTGGTGGTACGAGAAGATGCGGCTACGGGTGATGAAGCCGAAGTCCGACGCTCGTTCCTTGACCTTTTCGAAGACAGCGAGATCTCCTTCAATTCTGCTATCGAAGTCCTTCGAGATGCTGTCCGGTTGTTCGTGCTTATCAACGAGGATTTCGTCCACGTAATCGACCTCGTAGTGCTCTGTGATGCGAATCCAGAGGTCGTAGTCTTGTCGACTCGGCAGCGACGGGTCAAACCCGCCGACGTCCTCTATGACGTCCCTCCGAACCATCACCGTGGAGGTCGGATGCACTCGGTCACGTTCTAGTTCCTGCACGTAAATGTCGCCGGACGCCTCGGGGTACCGGACCCACTCGCTGCCGTCCGTTTCATATTGTACGAACCCCGTATAGACGAGTCCGAGGTCGTCGTCACCGCGTTCAAACATGTCGAGTTGCTCCTCAATTTTCGTGGGTTCCCAGGTGTCGTCAGCGTCGAGAAATGCAATATAGTCCCCGTGTGCGGCTTTGATACCGGTGTTCCTTGCTTCGGCTGCACCACGGTTATGTTCGTGTTCGACCAGTCGAACCCAGTCGCCGAGTCCGTCAATAACTCGAGTTAGGTCAACCTCTGACGCGTCGTCCACAACGACTACTTCCAGATTTTCAGTAGTCTGTTCACGGACACCCTCGAGTGCCTCTGTCAAGAGTTCAGGTTGATTGTACACAGGTATGACGACGCTTATCATCTGATAGTATCGATTTGTTCAAGCACCCGTGTAGATTCTTTGGATGATCGCTGCCTGTTTGGTGGAGAGGACTGAATTGTCCAGTATCAAATTCGAGTCCAGTCGTCAGCGTTTTCCAAGCAATTATTTTGATTAGCAATAACAAATGAGATTCACAATGGATAATGCACCAGATATTCTCTGGCTGAGTTTGGAGAGCGTTCGTGCCGATCATACACCCATGTATGGCTACAAACGCGATACGACACCATCTCTTGACCGATTTGCGAGCCAGCCGGCCACTACGGTGTTTGACAATGGAATCGCACAGTCTCTTTGGACTCCAGCCTCTTCCGCCTCAATGCTGACCGGGACGTACCTTTCTACCCACCGCGTCGGGCAGGACGGACGTGCAGAAAAAAAACTTCCCGCAGCTATCGACACGCTCCCAGAACTACTCAGTGATATAGGTTACGAGACTGCACTATTTTCTCCGAATCCGTACGTTAGTGAAGCAACGGGACTTGACAGAGGATTTGACCATACCACATCTGTAAAGGCTGTCCCGGAAAGCTATTCACCGTTCCAGTCAGATGCGAGAATCTATTGGTCGGAAGGGCTGCGCAGAATTCTACGGTCCAGAAAACCGAACATTGTACGTATCAAGCACGAATTGAAGACCACAGAGAACGAGGTGCTTGAACACCACGCGAAACGGTGGCTAAATTCGACGGGTGCAAACGCTGATCAATTTTTCGCGTATATGCACATCCCCGGCCCGCACCACCCATACTTCCCGAACACCGACTACTTGAACTGCTTCACCGACGAGATCTCGTTCTCTGCAGAAGAAGCGTACAACCTCGTGGAAGACATCTACTACGGAGGTTCGGTAGCGATTAAACGGAGGATGGCTGAAGGGCTTGACTTGTCCGCCAACGAGTGGGAGGCGATTGAGGCTATGTATGACGCGACACTCCGACACATGGACGACACCGTTGATGCCCTAATTTCGAAGGCGCGGTCCGTCTCGGACTCCCTCGTAGTCGTCGTCGTCGGTGATCACGGCGAACTTTTCGGAGAACACGGCCTCATTGGCCACAATTTGATTCTACATGACAATCTGATTGAGGTTCCAATGCTCATTTCGGGGATACCAGACGCTACCACAGACGAAACTACTTTGACACAGCAAATTGATCTAACATACACTCTAGGTGAAATTACTGGTGTAACGACTGATCAATTTGAGGGACAAGATATCCGTAATACTGGTCGAAAGTATGCAATCAGTCAACGAGGGCGGGCGAATCTAACCTCATATACACAATATAACAATTCTTTCGACACCGAACGCTTTTTCAAAGATCCGTACACTGTAGTTCGAAGTGAAGAGTACAAATTGGCCTCTAACCAGAATCGAACCGAACTCTATCGACTTCCAGACGAAGATACAGACGTTAAGAAACACTGTGACGATGTGATGGCGGAGCTAAGATCTGTCATTGACCGAGAGGCGATTGAATGGACAGTCGGAGAGCAAAAGCGAGAATCGCACTTCGGCGATTCGCAACTTGAACAGCTGAAAGATCTGGGGTACTTGTCCTAAGGCACACCCAACTCCAATGTGCTTTCCACTGCTGAACTCCAGTCTGATGGTGAAATCGATTTTAATCACCGGTGGCACAGGATTCGTTAGAAGTCACGATGCTATGTTTTATGATAATCTCGGAATCAGTCGCATAGCTCTCGTTGAGCAGGTCTGCGAGCATCTTTAGACAAGAAAATTAATGACCTGCTTACTTCTTAAACTGACTCAACCAGACAGTGCTGATGATCCCAGGATTGCTCATATTGACTATCTATTAGTGAATGAAAACATAAGTGAAATTGCCCGGTCGCGGGTGCTCGCTACGCCGCGGAGCATTCGCGAGTGATCCTCATCGGCGTGAGCGTGGTAGATCGGACCCCGGAATAGACTCAACCGATAAAATAAACACCTTCCGTTAGCACCCTTCCTTTATGAATATCAACCGACGCACTATTTCTGCTGTTGTAGGGTTCATAATTCTGTTAGGGGGGGTTCGAACGGCCCTCAGACTCCTGATATCTGGTCCATCAACGCTTTTCATCGATTTTGGTGTGTACTACCAAGCAGCTGAATACGCTCTTGACGGACAGTCGCTGTATACCGCAGATTATTCCAGTATCCCGAATACTGGAAGTCGATGGCTCTATCTACCGATCTACACCATCCTGTTCATTCCGTTCACTGTGTTTCCGTATCCGGTTGCGACAATCCTCTGGGCCACAGCCACCGCACTTATTCTCGTTGTTTCAGTAGCCCACCTCTCAAATCAGCTGTTTCCATCTCTCACCACGCCGGAAACAGTTGTTCTCGGTGTTGCTGTACTCACATTCCCGCCGATTCTCTCTGCACTCTTTTTAGGACAGGTGACTCCCATGATTACTGCTGCGTTGTGTCTCTACGCTGGTTCTCTCGTAACAGATCGCGAAAACAACCTTATTCCCGGTGGGACTGCTACACTGGTGGCGATAACCAAACCAACCTACCTCCCAGTTGGTACCCCACTTCTCCGGTCGCCAAGACGACTTCTCGGTGCACTCGTTGTCGGGTCAGTCACTCTCATCGCTGGAGTGTCCATTTTCGGGCTTGACCAACACATCGTCTATCTCGAAGTCCTGCAAGACGGAAAGGGATGGGGGACCGAGTCTCATCTCTCACCGAATGAATGGCGAGTGACGACGTATATGCCCTGGTACTATCTTTACCCTCATCATCTGTTCGCGAACGCCGCAGTTATCCTAACGACGCTCCTCGCAACCTTCCTAACATGGGCGCAGCGGGATCGGGAAACTGAATTATATGTACTCGCTCTCGGGCTTTTCACAGTTCCGTTAGCAACGCCATCACCGGGCATTTTGGACCTCTCGATAGCGGTCCCGGGTATACTTGTCTTGACGGCTCTCGAAAATCAACGATCGGGTGGGCAACCGATTATCCCGGTTGGTGCTGCGGCGCTGATTGCCACTCATCCATTTCTGGTAGAGTTTTTAGCTGGCGATGTCACGAGGGGTCTGCCCGTCGTAGGGGCGATCGCAGAGGTATTACTTCCAGCACTTCCAGCACTATCACCCGCTTTATGGGCATCTTTGATCCTCTTTGCACTCCCACTTTGGCGGTTACTCAGCCAGACGACTCGCGTACCGACTGACCAGACCCACCATCTGTCTCCTTAAACACGCCATGTAAACAGCGATTCTGCAACGTAATTAAGTACCATCCCCACGCCAATTCCGATCAAATTTGCAACTGTCGGCCAGAGATCGACAGTACCCACCGTTAGCGATATTTCGACTAGGCTCGTCAGTACAAAAAGCACAGCAAATGCGACAAATAGCCCACCGATACGGACGATATGGGACTTCCCCCATCGGCGAAGGGTAGCAAGGTATCCATTGGTCCCGTGGGTTGCGAATGTCCACCGATCGTTGACCACAAACATCGTCGAAATTGACGTCTCGGAACCCGCTGCTTTCGCGATGAGCGGCCCGACACCGAATAATGTGGTCAAAATCGCGACGATGATCGTCTCAATAACCGCACCAACAACCCCAACAGAAACGAACTGCCCAATCCGAGTTGTCTGAGCGAGCGCGTCAATTTTCGACTCAGTCGCCATCGCTTCCGATCCCCATGAGGTCTGATTCATCTGTTGAATCCACATCCCGATACCGCGGACTTGTCGCGATCGCATCGGTTCGGCGCTTCACATCGATCAAGGCGCTTCCCAATTCAACCGAGGTCGTTAGTGGATTCACTGTCGATTCTGGATGGTCTTCCCACGTGACCGGCACCTCCGCAATTTTGTATCCGAGCGACCCTGCAACAGATACAAACTCAAGGTCCCACGCAAAGCCAGGTTCATAGCAGTGATGGGCGATTGACGACCATGCATCGGCTGTCACTGCTTTCGCACCGCACTGATAGTCCTGGCACTGGGTAGGTAGCATATATTGGGCTCCGAGAGCGAAAACGTCGCCGAGGAACCGACGGAGGACTGTCTGGTGGGTGATGATATTCGACGATGGGTGTCGTCGAGATCCAATACTTACATCGGCCTCGCCAGTTGTAATCGGCTGAATGATGCCGGCGAGCGAGGATGCAGGGACCGACCCGTCAGCATCTGCAAAGAGACAGATATCTGTACCAAGGGCGTCGAAGCCGGCCATAATCGCGGCGCCTTTACCACGTCGTTGTTTAGAAACTCCGATTTCAACACCCATCTCAGAAAGCTGATCGATGTGTTCTTGAGTAGGGACGTCAATTTCGATTCGGACGACTGTAGGAGAAATTTCCGACTCTATGTGTTCAATATACGTTTTGAGAGTCGGGATATCCGGCTGATATGCAGGAATAACGACTCCAATATAATCAGTCATCGTTCAGATCACCTATTGCATCTATATTTGAAGACAAATACTAAAGTATAACTGAACAAAGGAGTGCCTTGGCGTAGGGGTAGCCAAACGCTTCTGACCACTGGCCAGTGGAGCTACTCTCAAGGCTCGTACCTGCCACAGGTTCGGCTTACTCGCGGTTTTTCACGACGGTGTATTCGTCGGCTTCATCGAGTTCGATCTGCGTCCAGATCCCTCATTAATTGCGATTTCATATATTTTGTCGGAAGGCAGGCGAATGTTCATATCCCAATTATTACGGAGATTCCGCGGCCAGCAGTGGCACACTGACGGGGAGATTCTCTGCGACGGTGGTCCGAAATTCCCGGGAGAGCGCTAACAAGACGGCGAAGTAGACTGCTGTGCCGACACCGACGAGCACCACTACGACTGGCAGCGCATCTCCGACGAGGAGTCGAAGTCCGTACACGACGGCCGCCATCACCCCTGCAGCAGCCCACTGTTTCCCGATTTCGCTTAGTGGGACGACGACGTTCATGACGTTCGACGCGTAATGGTAGCCGAGCGTTAGTCCGAGCGCAGCAGAGGCCGTGGTCGCTGCCGCTGCCCCGTACCAGCCGAACTGCCATGTGAGGAGTACATTCAAAACCAGATTCGCCGCGACGAACACTGCATTGATACGGAACGTAAGATCAGGGCGGTCGATCGCGTCGAGTGTATTAAGAAACTGTCCTTGATAACCGTACAACAACCGCGCGAACGTCAGCACGAGGAGAATGTAGTATCCGGTTTGGAACCCCTGTCCGTAAATCCGTAACACGATGTCGCCGACGACCGCACCGCCGACGAGACCGGGAATGATGAACAGCCCGGAATAGGTGAGGCTTGCACGAAGGAGTCCTGTGATTTCACCACTAACGCCAGCCTCGGAGGAGAGTTTGCTGATCTCGGGGAACAGCGTTCGCCGGATAGAGGAGCCAAAGATAGCAAACAACGAAGCGAGGTTCCAGGCAATCTCGTAGACCGCGATGAGGCTATTCGACACGAACACCGCGAGTACGAGTGTGTCCATCGATAGAAATGTTCGTCCTTTGATAGAAGTGAGCCACGAAAACTGCGCGTAGGATTTGAGCATAGCGAAGTCCCGTCTTGACGGGTGCGATGGTCTGACCGAGACGAAGTACGCTCCGATGAGTAAGCCGACGACTGCACCGACGACATAGCCCGTTAGTGCTCCAGCAATTCCAAATCCGGAGAGCACGAGGGAGACTTGAACGAGGCTTCGACTCGTCCACTCGATCGGGGTGAGAATGCTCGAAACGTGTACGAGGTGTTGGCCGTCGAGGATGGTCTGGACGAAGTTCGCCGCCAGTCGCACCGCAAGAAGTACGATGAGAAACGACGTCGCTTCGAATCCGATGAACTCGTTCAATTGTGGGCGAAAGAGCCAGAGACAGACGGCGACGACTGTGTAGAGCCCGAACTGTGCGATCGCGCCAGCCACGATGTAGTTTCCATCTGTCGTTTCGCTGACCCGTTTTTTCACGGCCGGGCCCAGTCCGAGGTCGCCAGCGATCGCAACCCATGCTAGGACCGAAAGAACCACCACGTACGTTCCGTATCGCTCTTGGCCGAGCGTACGAGTGAGAACGATTGTCGCGACGAATCCCGAAAACGACATCGCGAGCTGTGACAGGAAGTTCACCATCGACGTGCGGCCGTATTTCATACGTATTCACGCGGGATTCGCGGGTGCGAACTGGTTCCCACTGCCGACGTATCAATACCTCGTTTCTCGATTCCCCGATTAAAGCTATCATTACTCCTCTCTCACAACCCATCCTAATGCACGACCAACGCGTTCTCGTCACGGAAGACGCGACATTTATTGGATTGAACCCCGCAAACCACCTCGCAATAGATAACGAAGTGATTACGATCGACGAAACCCACCTCAATACGCTCGTGAATCTCGGTGAGGGTGGTGACTTCGTCGAAACATCACTGGTCGAAGACGGTCTCCTACCGACGTCGACATTCGTCGGCAGCTCATCATCGACGCTACCTTCGTAAAATTCAATATCGACCGAAAGGTGCTCGGGTGTCCCGAGAGAGCAGTCGGCAAGGGCGATTACCTCGTTCTCGTTTGCGAGGTGGTCCGCGAAGTCGATCCAAGGAACCCCGCACCACAGGCCACGAAAATGCGTTGATTGAGTATACGTCTCGAAGTTTCCTCGGAGGTAATGTAGTTTATAGTCCCGATTTGAGATAGTAGGGCTCTCAAGTCGTGAACGATATGGATCTGGAATCGAGAGCCATGAGAGATGACGGACGAATCCGGGGATCGATCAAGTGATTCCCCCTCGAACTTCGCTATCGCTCACTGGGGAGAGCACGCGAATGGTGGCGGGGATCGACTCGCATGGGAACTTGCCCGCGTATTCGACGATTCCGCGTTCTACGTGGGATGGGGTAACGAATCGATCGAGCCGGACGATATAAACGCAGAACAGTTCATCAACGGGACGATGATGAACCGCGCGCTGGAATACGGCGGGCTTCCACGGAAGCTAGCCCATTTACTTGGATGGCAGATAGCGTCTCCGCTTCGAGATTATGACGTGCTACTCACCAGCGGCAATGAACCGCTATTTTATATGGCTCCTGACGAGCAGACATGGATCGCCTACATTCACCACACGAACCGGCGCCAATCAGATCAGATCACCGAGGTTGAATCGAAGCGACTCAAAAGAATCCGATTGCTCATCCACTACGCAATTCGTGTCGCCTTCGACCATAATACACACAAACCGGATCTCTTCGTCGTGAATTCTGAACTCGTAAAGCGACGGGTAGTCCGATACTGGGGCGTTCCCGAGGCGAAAATCCGTGTCGTGTACCCGCCCGTCAATACACACGTCTACACCCCGAATGATGCTCCAACGAAAGACTACTACGTGACACTCTCGCGCCTCGACTGGCACAAAGATATCGACGGTATCGTCAAGACGTTCAATGAACTGGACGAGCGATTGCTCATTGCTGGTGATGGTCCTGAGCGAGAACGGTTAGAGGGACTCGCTCGGGACAACATCGAGTTCCTCGGATTTGTCGATGAAGACGAGAAACGTCGCCTTCTTTCTGGTGCGAAGGCATTCGTGTTCAATGGTCGAGACGAGGATTTCGGTATCGCACCCGTCGAAGCATTAGCGGCGGGAACGCCGTTGCTGGGCGTTGACGAAGGAATGACGCAATATCAGGTTATCCAAGGAAAAAACGGATACAAACACACACGTTCGGATTCCTCTGGTCCATCATTGGAAGACACTGTTCATCGGTTCGAAACAGAGGGCGTGCAGTGGTCGGAGACGGAAATCACATCGTTCGCCGAACGATTTTCGGTAGACGAGTTCCACGAAGGTATCCGAGAAGTCGTTGCTGAAGCTATTTCACGGGCAGATACCACACCAAGGTGGTACAACGAGTATAATTCGTCGTGATCTCCGGACTCCGTTTAGAAAACATGGACTGGTTTGCAGCAGAGGAGCGCATATACTACCAATAGTATGCCGTGCATTTTATCGCGGCCGAGCGGCGTCAAGACCCCGACCTTGAGATACGCGATCGCCTCACCTTCGGTGCGTTCTCGAGAATCCTTACTGCCGTTCGCGGGCTCGGCTACTACCGCGAATACCTCGAGTCGATACGATCTGCCGACGACGATTCGCCAGGAAGAATACCGCAACTCGAGTCCGACGACTGACTCACGCGGCCGTCGGCTCTTCGCTCGGTTCGTCCCGAACGAGCGCGTCGTCCGACTGGACCAACCCGTACAGGTACCCGAAGCCGACCGCGGCAGTGAAAACGAAGATGGTCACCAGCTGTTTGACCTTCGGCACCGACGGTCGCCGGACGAACTCTTTCAGTCGCATCGGGACGAACTCGAGCATGAGCTGTTTCAGGTACTCGTTCTTGTCGCCTTTCGCCTCCGGCAGGAGCAGATCCATAATTCGCTTCGAGTAGCCCTGCCAGAACGATCGAAACACCAGCCACCGGAAGTCCCCGCGATAGTCGAACAGCTTGTGATTCACGACGGCCTCCTTGTTGTAGATCACGCCCTGCCCGTACTCGTTGGCCATCCGGATACAGACGGGCGCCTCGTGGGCCTGGATGTGCCGATCGCCCTTCCGGCCCGTGTTCTCGTCGTACCCGCCCACGCCGAGAAAGACGTCCCGCCGGAACGAGATATTGGAGCCGTACGTATTCCGCAACTCTTCCATGTGCTCGCCCATCCCGCGTTCGTCGCAGCCGACGAGCCAGTAGAACTCTTCGGGGAAGAAATCCGGTTTCTCGGTCACCCAGTCAGGTTTCGCGTGGCCGCCGACTGCGATCGCGTCGGTCTCGTCGTACACGCGAGCGAGTTCGTCCACCCAGTCGGGTTCCGCAACGGCGTCGTCGTCGATGAACGCCACGACCTCCCCGGTCGCGATTTCGGCTCCGCGGGTCCGACTGTACGAAATCCCCTGATTCTCGTCGTTGCAGCGGAGAACGACGTCCTCGAGATCGCCGTAGTCGTCGCGAACGCGATCGAAGACGTCCTCGTTCCCGTCGACGACGATAACGACTTCCAGCGGCTCGTAGGTCTGGTCGAGAACGCTATCGACACACTCGGAGAAGACGTCGTAGCGGTCCATCGCGTACGTACAGATGACGACGGAGACCTTCATCGCCGAGTGATTGTAGGGAATACTGAATAAGCTTTTTCGTTCAATCGATCACGACTTATTCGAGGGAGTCGACGTCAGCTACGTGAGACAGATCAGCGCGGACGATCGGTTTGGGGCCCGGATATCAACCCACCACGAGTATATAAAAAGACTTATTCTTGGGTTCGGTCTGGTGCAATTCAATGAGTACCGACACTGAACGCGTCGAGGAAGGAGCCGAGACGTCCATCCTCGAAACGTGGCGGGACTGGTATCATCTCCCCGTAATCGGGGTCGTGATGCTGTTCATGTTCTGGGCGCGGACACAATCTTACAGCGAGTTCGTCACCGACGACGGGACGCCCGCCCTCGCGGGCGTCGACTCGTGGTACCACTGGCGCACGATCCAGTGGACGGCCGAGAACTATCCGCACACGATGCCGTACGAGGTATGGACCGGATTCCCGACTGGCACCTACGTCGGTCAGTTCGGGACGCTGTTCGATCAACTGATCGTCACCCTGGCGATGATCGTCGGCCTCGGAGATCCGTCGGCCGAGACGCTCTACGCGGTCTCCCTGCTCGCCATTCCGATCATGGCCGCGCTCGTCGCCATCCCCGTCTTCTACGCGGGCCGGCGACTCGGCGGCACGATCGGCGGCATCGTCTCCGTGATCGTGCTCGCGCTCGCACCCGGTCAGTTCTTCGTCCGATCGACGGTCGGCCAACTCGACCACCACGTCGGCGAAGTCCTGTTCATGGCGATCGCGGTCGTCGCGATGATGGCCGCGCTTCGCGTGGCGGAGGAGGAGAAACCGATCTACGAACTCGTCGTCGACAGGGACTGGGACGCCCTCCGCGCTCCGGCCCTGTACAGCGGCCTCGCCGGACTCGCGCTCGGCCTGTACATCTGGGTCTGGCCGTCGGCGGTCGTACTCGTCGGCATATTCGGCGTCTTCTTCGCCGTCCAGCTCTGTCTCGACTACCTCCGCGGCGTCTCCCCGGATCACGTCGCCTTCGTCGGCGCCGTGAGCCTCGGCGTCACGACCATCGTGACGACAGTGCTGTTCGAGCGGGCGAGCATGGGAACGACGAGTTTCGGCTACCTCCAACCGCTTTTCGCCCTGCTCGTGGCTGTCGGCTGTGTCTTCATGGCCTGGCTCGCCCGCCAGTGGAACGATCGCGGCCTCGAGCGACGGTACTATCCCGCCGCCATCGCGGGTCTCATCGCCGCGACGTTCCTGGTGATGTGGCTCGCCCTCCCCGGGCTATTCGACACGATCGTGGGTAACGCGACGCGGCGCATGCTACCGTTCGGAAACGCGGCCACTGACCTCACCATTCAGGAGGCACAGCCGCCGGACAACTTCCTCTCGGAGTACGCGGTAAGCGAGTTCGGCACGGCCTTCTACACGATGCTCATCGGGCTCGCATTGCTCGTCGCTCGGCCGTTCCTCGGCCGCGAGTTCCGCGCGGAGTACACGCTCGTCCTCGTCTGGTCGCTGTTCCTGATCAGCATGACCGCGACCCAGATCCGCTTCGCGTACTACCTCGTGCTCGCGGTGGCCGTCGTCAACGCCGTGTTCGTCGCGGACGTCGTTCGGATCTTCAACCTGGACGTCCAGGGCGGCGTCCGGAGGCTCCGGCAGATCGAGACCTACCAGGTCATCGTCCTGTTCATGATCGTCCTGCTGCTGTTCGCACCGTTGCTCCCACCGCTCGCCAGCGCCACCGTAATGGAGCGTGGCGACGGCGTGGGACCACACGGCGACGCCATGGTCTGGGAGGAGTCGAACCACTGGCTCGAGGAGAACACCCCCGAGCCGGGGAACTACGGCGACGCCGAAAACGCCGACAAGCTCGACTACTACGGCACCTACGATCCCGCGAACGGTGACTACGACTACCCCGAGGGAACCTACGGCGTGATGTCGTGGTGGGACTACGGCCACCTGATAACGACCCAGGGCGAACGGATCCCCCACTCGAACCCGTTCCAGCAGAACGCCCGCTCCTCGTCGGCGTACCTCACCGCCCAGTCCGAGGAACGCGGCGAACTGATTCTCGACGCGATCGCCACCGGCGCCAACGTCAACGAGCAATCCAACGATGAACTCGAATCGATCGTCGCCGAGTCCGACCAGAGCGACGAAGAGATCCGCTACGTGATGATCGACGACCAGATGGTCGGGGGCAAGTTCAGCGCGATCACCCGGTGGACCGGCCCCGACCGGAGCCACTACGTGACGCCCGACGGCTACGAGGAGGGCGATACGATCCCGGTGTCGGCGCTCCGGAACGCGTCCACCGACGCGCCGTACCACGACACGATGCAGTCCCGGCTGTACTTCGACGACGCCAGCGGGATGGAACACTACCGGCTCGTCCACGAGAACGACGAGTACGTGATGGCGTTCACGAGTTACGCGATCGTCAACACCCAGACCGGCAACGTCCTGACGGAGGACCTCGGGACCGTGATCGATCGCATGGTCCAGCAGCAAGGAGAGGGCGAGGTAGATGCCCCGTCCGACACCGCGTGGGAACCCCAGATCTACATGAACCAGCGGGGAGGTCCACAGCGGATCCAGCAACAGTACAGCGTCCTCCAGCAGATCCCACAGCTCCAACTCCAGATCTTCGACGTGCGTCAGGGGGCCGCAATTAAGACCTACGAACGCGTCGAGGGTGCCACGCTCACTGGAACCGTCGAGGACGAGCACCTCCGGGACGGGAACGCGACCGTCACCGCGTCGGTCCAGGTCGAACCCGGAACCAAGCTGGACGCGTTCACCTACGAGCAGACGGCGACGGTCCAGGAGGACGGGAGCTTCGAACTGACCGTCCCGTACGCGACCGACGACGAACTCGGCGTCGAGGACGGCTACACGAACAGCAGCGTCGAGACGCTCGGCGCGTACAACGTCTCCGTCGTGGGCCCACACCCGGACCGGAACGCGACCGGGGTGCAGTACGAGGGACAGACGGAGGTCCCCGAGACGGCAGTGGTCGACGGTGAGACGATCGACGTCGACGTAGAGAGCGTCGAGTTCGAGGAGGTCGACCCCGGCAACGAAACCGATACCGGAAACGAGACCGACGCCGGCACCGGCACCGGCGACGAGGGAACCGCGGGCAACGAGACGGGGGATAACGAGACGGCGGGCAACGAGACGACCGAGGCGATCGCACCGATCGCTGCCGAACCCGCGTTCTGACCCGCGTTTTCCGTTTCCCGCTTCCATTTCCCGCTCTCCGTTTCCCGCTTCGTGTTTCCCCTTCCCGTTTTCCGCCTCCTGTTTCCCGGTTCCGGGCCTGACGACAGCTTCGCGGGCTGACTCACGACCCCGTCGACTGGGCTTCGATCACCGACGCGGGGTTCCGGCCGATCGGGTCCGCGATCGGACTCGCTGGGAGTCGGTCACACGGTAGTCCGAAAGTAAGAAAGCTTTTACCGGCATTCGGAATACCCACGAGCGATGCGGGAACTTCTCGCCGTCTACCTCAAGGGTTTCTCGATGGGGTCCGCGGACGTCGTCCCGGGCGTCTCCGGGGCGACGATCGCGCTCATCGTCGGCATCTACGATCGACTGATCGCCGCGGTCACGGCGATCGATCCCCGTGCGTTCGAGCCGGTCCTTCGCGTCCACGATTCGGAGGGCCGGGCGGAGTTGCTCGCTGCAATCGACCGGATGGACCTGCCGTTCCTGCTCGTGCTGGGACTGGGTATCGCGACGGCGATCGTGGTGCTCTCGCAGCTCATGCACGAGGCGGTGACGGTGTATCCGGTCCCGACGTACGGCTTCTTCTTCGGGCTGATCGCCGCGTCCGCGATCGTCCTCTACGGCCAGGTCGGGACCTGGACCGTCCCGCGAGTGGCCGTCTCGATCGCCGGCATCGCGATCGCGGCGGCCGTGACGGGCGTTACGGCGGGCGATGCGCCCCACGGGGTACCGATGATCTTTCTCGCCGGCGCGATCGCGATCTGTGCGATGGTGCTGCCGGGCGTCTCGGGTTCGTTCTTCCTACTGGTGCTCGGCCAGTACGAGTACATGATCGGGACGCTCAGCCGGTTCGTCGACGGGATCGTCGGCCTGGCAAACGGGGGCTCGCTGGCACCGGTGGTAGAGGCCGGGACGATCGTCGTGATCTTCGGCGTCGGGGCCGCGATCGGCCTGTTCACGATGGCCCACGCGGTCAGTCGCGCGCTCGATCGGTTCCGGGCCGCGACGCTCGCCTTCCTCGTGAGCCTGATGGTCGGCGCGCTTCGGCTTCCCGTCGCGAAAGTGTACGGCGCACTCGGCGACGGGACGACGAACTCGCCGGCGATCGCAGTGCTCGCCGCGCTCGTCGGGGCCGTCGCCGTGCTGGTCGTCGATCGGTACACGGACGATCTGGAGTACTAGAACCACCCGTAGCTCGTCCGGATACCGCGTAACATTCGGATAGAATCTCGTCGGGAACGGGATTCCTGTACTCGAACGGTTCGTCCTCACACAACGGTTCGATCGGCGTCGGTCACGGCGCCGGATCGTCGGACGGCCCGAGCGATCGGAACGCGATCGTCGGAAACCGCGGTTCGACCGTACTGGGGCGGCGACCGCTGCCGCTCGAGGGGAGCGGCACGCGCTCGATCACGCCGCGATCGGCGAGTTCGTAGAGAAACCGTTTGACGGTGCCGGCCGTCAGCGACGACCGGTCGGCGATCTGGGCCGCGACCTCGCGGATCGGCCGCTGGGCCGTCTCGACCGAGATGAGATCGAGCAGGACCCGCTGGCGCGTCTCCGAGAGCGCGAGTGCCCGATCGACGTGAACCCCGTCCTCGGGGACGTCGGCCTTCGCCGTCTCGAGGTGGCGGTGTTCGATCCGGTCGCTTGCTTCCTCGCTCGCGACCACCGCGGCACCGAACAGCGCCGCGAGCGCGTCGTGGGCGTTTCCGTCGGCCCAGACGGCCAGGTCGCGGACCGACTCGTGATCGAGCGCGCCCGCGGCCAGTCCCGTCGACGCCCGATCGGTGACGACGTCGACCAGTTCGTGGTGTCGGTAGGCCGGCACCGCGACGGTCGGACCCCGCCAGTCGTCGGGTTCGGCCTGGCCGACCGCGAGCGTCGAGACGCTCTCGGCCGCCGGTTCGAGGAGTTCCCGGACCCGATCGTAGGTGAGCGTCTCCGGTTCGTCGTGGTGGTCGATCGCGACGATCGCTCGCCGATCGGGCCGGGAGAGTCGCTCACAGAGCCGCTCACGGAGGTCGTCGGTTCCGACGCCGCTCTCGGGGACGGTGTCGCTCGAGACGACCGAGAGGACGGCCCGGTAGAAAGCGAAGGGGCTGTCGACGCGGCGGGCGTCGACGTAGACGAACCACGTCACCGGACCGAGACTACCGGCCCGCGTCGTCGTGCCGATCGTGCGCGACGATTCGCCGAGTCGATCGTTCATCGCGTCGAAGAGTGCGGTCACGATCGCGGACGTGCCGGCACCCGCCGGGCCGACCACCGCGACCGGAGGCGGAAGATCACCGTCGAACACCGGTTCGAGTTCGTCCAGTAACTGCTCGAGAACGGGGCCGCGCCCGACCGGTTCCGATCGATGGACGACCGGACTGAGGTGGTCCCGATCGACGACGACGTCTTGGCCCTGGTGTGCAGAGCGTCGTCGAGCGATCCGTTCCTGCAGATTCATTACTCCGACCTAGCTCCGACGAGTGCGTCTTCGAGGACTTCGAGCGTGTGCGTGATCTCGTAGCCCGTGCCGTGTTCCATCTGCATCGAGCAGGTCGGGCACTCGGTGAGGCCGGTCTCGGCGTCGGCGTCTTCCATGTGATCGAACATTTCCTCGCCGATTTTCATGGAGGTTTCGTATTTCTCCGCCTTCCAGCCGTAGGTGCCGGAGATGCCGGAACAGGAATCGCCGACGTCCTCGGCCTCGACGCCGTCGATGCGGTCCATTATCTCGATCGTCTGGCCGTCGAGTCCCTGATTGCGCGAGTGACACGGGGCGTGGTAGGCGAAGTTGCTGTCCTCGACGGACGTCCCCTCGAGTGCCCCCTCGAGGTCCTCGTGAACGCGGAGGAACTCGACGGCGTCCCACGTGTTCTCGGCGACGGTTTCGGTCCCCGCGAAATCGAACAGTTCGGGGTACTCCTGGCGGAGCGACATCGAACAGGAGCTACAGGAGGCGACGATATCGGCCCCGTCCGCGATCGCGGCCCCGAGTTCGCGGACGTTCGTCTCGGCCGCACGGCGGGCGTCGTCTAACATCCCGTTCGCGAACATCGGCGTCCCGGAGCAGGACTGTTCGGGCACCATGATCTCGTAGCCGAAGTGCTCGTAGACGCGCACGAGCGCCTTCGCGACCTCCGGGGTGTTGTAGTTCGAGTAACAGCCGTGGAAGTAGGCGATGCGTTTCTCCTCGCTCTCGACCTGTGCCCCACCCCGCTTCGTCCACCACTCCCGGAACGTCTCCGTCGCGAAGTCGGGGAACTCCCGCTCGCTCGTGATCCCGAGCAGTTTCTCGCCCATCCACTTGGTGGCGGAGAGCCCCATCACGAAGTTCGCCGTGCGCGGGAACGTCGCCGCCAGCGGGGCGAGTTTGCGGTAGTTCGCGAGCATCCGGTTTCGCAGGTACTCGCGGGAGATTGTGCTCATCTGCTCGTCGACGTACTCGCCCCGGGCCGTGTTGTGCATCTGCGAAAGGGGCACCTCCGAGGGACAGGCGCTGTCACAGCGCATGCAGTTCGAACACTTCATCACCGAATCGTCGATGTCGTGGTCGTCCTGGCGCTTGAGCCGCCACTGCTCGGGCCCCTGGAACTTCGGCCCCGGGAACTCGTCGTCGACCTCGGCGACCGGACAGTTCGTGTCGCAGGTCGAGCACTTGTAACAGTTGTCCGCCCCCGGCCGCAGGTCCATGTCTTCGGCCTGGGGAAACACCTGGATCGGTTCGAACTCGTCGTCGCCCGGTACGTGGTCGTCGGTCGGCTGTTCTGCGTCGCTCATCGAATCACCTGGGTCAGTCGATCGGGTCGTCGATCGATCGGGTCGGTCGTCTCGTCAGTCATCACAGTTGTCTCGATCATCGTCAGTCACCGCACTCCTCGCCGGCGCGCCGGCCGGCCGCGTAGCCCGTCGCGAGCGAGACGCCGGCACCGGACTTCTCCGCGGCGAAGTCGTAGCCGCCGAGCACCGCGCCCGCCGCGCGCAGGTTCGCGAACTCGGGGTCGTCGGTCGCGTCGAGCGGTCGAAGCTCCCGGTCGGGAGCGAGTCCGAACCGTGCGTAGGGCTGGTCGCCGAAGACGTCGTCGACGAACCAGTCGTAGCGGTCCTCGGCGTGGGACACGTGGCAGTCGAAGATCGGTTCGAACACCCGGTCCCGCTCCGATCGGACGCCCTTGCCGACGAGACCGCCCGTCGCGAGCACGTACTGGTCGGCCCGGTGGGGAATCTCCGCGCCGTGTCGGTCGACGACGACGCGGTCGATCCGATCGGCGTCGCCGTTCGTCTCGTAGTCGATCACGGGCACGCCCGACGTGACGGCCACGCCGGCCGCCTCGAGCGCGTCGTACAGCAGATCCTCGAGGCGCATCCCCGGGAGGCTCGGCGGCCCCATCGGGACCTCGAACACGTCGACGCCGATCGCGTCCGCGAGGTCGGCCCGGACCTCGTCGGCGCGTTCGTCGCCGAGAACGGCGGGGAAGCCGACCCGCGGCTCGTCGTCGAGCTGTGAACGAACCCGCTCTGCGAGCGCCTCGCGGGCGGTCGTCGTCCCGGCGGCCGTCTCGACCGTCTCGTCCTGGTCGAGCAGGTGGGCGTACCGGGTCACCTTCGCGTCGTCGCGGACGATGCCGGGGAACGAGAGGGTCACGCCACGGGTCTCGAACGGCGCGCCCGCAGCCTCGAGGTGGGCCGCGGCGAGCGGTGCCTCGAAGTCCGGGAGCGTCTCGAACCCGACCAGCAGCGCGTCCCGCGGATCGCTCGCCAGTCCGGCGGCGGTCGAAGCGGGGTAGCGTGCGGTCGGTTTGACGGTGCCGCCGTGGGTCGGGACGAGTGCGTTCGCGTCCGTGTGCTCGCCGGCGTACGCGTCACCCGCGACGTCGTCGAAGAACGACAGCGCGTCCCGGACCGTCTCCGCCCCGACGCGTTCGTAGGGATGGCCCTCGGGGAGGTCTTCGAGCGCGTCGAACGGATCGATCAGCGGCCCGTCACCCGCCGGCGTGTAGCCGAGAATATCGATCAGACCGCTGGCGTGGCGGAGGGTACTCTGCTTGTACGTGACCAGCCGCACCCGGGCGTCGCGTTCGGCCGCGGCCAGCGCCGCCGTCGCGCCCGCGATGCCGCCGCCGATCACGAGGACGTCGTCTTCGATCGCCATCTCACTGCCCTCCGTCGGTTCGCGGTTCCGTCCGGGTTCGGCCACCGTCGAACGCCTCGTACCCGATCGGGTCGGCGGCGCTGGCCGGATCGTTGTCGCGGTTCATCGTCGTCGCGTGCAGCGCGTAGTTGAGCATCGCCTGGGAGAGCTGTTCGCCCCAGAGGGCGTGGCGCTCCCCCTTCCAGCGTTCCTGGAAGAGTTCGTCGAGCGCCGCCCTGACCGTCGGCTCGTCGTACTCGGGGTGGAGTTCGTTGGCCATGTTCTGACAGCAGAAGCCGCCCTGGCAGTTCCCCATCGAGGCGCGCGTCCGAATGCGGACCGCGTTGAGGTCGGAGCCGGACTGGGAAATCGCGTCCTGGATCTCCGCCCTCGTGACGCCCTCACACTGGCAGATTACCGGGTTCGCCGCGTCGGTATCGAGCACGTCCGCCGCGCGGCTTCCCAGCCGCTGTTTGCTGCGCCGAGCGATCGGCGATCGGAGCCCGAAGTCGTCCATCCCGTCCTCGAGCACCGAAATGTTCTCGCTGCCGGGCAGTGGTTCCTCGGCGGTGGCACACGACGCGGTAACGCCGAGTTTGTCGCAGACGTGGTCGGAAATTTGCTCGGCCATCATCCGGTAGGTGGTGAACTTCCCGCCGACGATGCTGGACATCCCCGCGACGCCGTCGCGCTCGTCGTGATCGAGCAGGAAGAAGTCCCGCGTGATGTCCGTCGGATCGTCGGTCCCCGTCCCCGGCGGCTCGTACAGCGGCCGGACGCCCCAGAACGAGCGGATCGTCCGTGCCTCCTGCAGGATCGGGACGAGTTCCGAGAGGGTGTCGATCATGTGGTCGACCTCCCACTCCTCCTCGGGGTAGTCGTCCGGGTCGTCGACCTCCTCGTCGGTCGTCCCGAGGATGGCGGTCGTCTCGTGGGGGACGACGATGTCGGCGTCGCCTTTCGGCCGACAGCGGTTGATCACGGTGTCGACCTGCCGGACGTTCATGATCGTCATGACGCCCTTGGAGGGCCGGACCTCGACGTCGAGGTTCGCCATCGCGCCGATCTGGCCCGCCCACGCGCCCGTCGCGTTGACGACGTAGTCGGCGGTGATCTCCTCGGTTGTGCCGGAGGCCCCATGCGTGCGCTTGCCCGGCCCGGAGTCGTGGCGCACTTTCACGCCGTAGATGTCGTCGCCGTCGCGAAGCAGGTCGACCACTTCGGCGTGGGTCTCGATGCGTGCGCCGTGGTTCTCGGCGTCGATCGCGTTCGCGACGCAGAGCCGGAACGGATCGACCGCGCCGTCCGGGACCTCGATCGCCCGCTTGACGTCCTTCGCGAGGTACGGTTCGACCTCGCGGGCTTCCCGTCCCGAGAGCACGCGTGCGGGAATGTTACACTCCCGACACCCCTCGAGTTTCTCTCGGAAGTAGTCGTCCGGGTCCTCGGGTCGCTGGACGAACAGGCCACCGGTCATCTCGACGCAGTGGCCGGCGATCTCCCGCAGGACCTCGTTTTCCTCGATGCACTCCGTCGCACTGGCCTGGTCGGAGACGGCGTACCGGCCACCGCTGTGCAGGAGGCCGTGCATCCGGCCAGTCGTCCCGTCGGTCAGATTGCCTCGTTCGACGAGGGTCACCTCGAGCCCGCGCATCGCCAGATCCCTGGCGATACCACAGCCCGTGGACCCCCCGCCGAGAACGAGGACCTCGGTGTCGTGTGCCATCCCTTCATTCCCATCTAGGACGCCTCCGTCTTTATTTTATCGGCGCTTGCCCAACACCCATAACGAATTGCAGGTATTGCGACCAGTCCGTTCCAACAGAAACTCCCGGGTTGCGATACGACAAATTCTGGAACGCGTGATTAACTCGACATCCGGGTGAACCGGGCGAATCTCCGCCGAGAAATATAGCATTTATTATAAAATCTGTGTTAGAGTTTCGGTAACATTTATAATGATCGTCGCTACTGTTTACCAGTAGCACGCGACCATCAGTAAAGACGTCGCGTGGGAATTCACATGGGGTGACCAGAAGTGACTGACAATACATACGTCGGCGCAGTAGACCAGGGGACGACCGGTACGCGGTTTATCGTTTTCGATCACGAGGGCCAGGTCGTCGCCAGCGCGTACGAGAAACACGAACAGATATACCCGGAACCCGGCTGGGTCGAGCACGACCCGATGGAGATCTGGGAGAACACGAAAAGCGTCATCACGACCGCGCTCGGGCAGGCGGGCATCAGTCCCGACCAGCTCGAGGCGCTGGGCGTGACGAACCAGCGTGAAACCACGCTCCTGTGGGACGCCGACTCCGGCAAGCCGGTCCACAACGCCATCGTCTGGCAGGACCGCAGAACCACGGACCGCGTCGAGCAACTCGAGGAGGACGGGCTGGTCGGGACCATCCGCGAGAAGACCGGGCTGGAGGCCGACGCGTACTTCTCGGCGACCAAGGCCGAGTGGCTGCTCGACAACGCCGACCCGATCAAGCTCGAGCGATCGCGGCCGGAAGACATTCGCGACCGTGCGGAGAAGGGCGAAGTGCTCTTCGGCACGATCGACACGTGGCTCATCTACAACCTCACGGGCAACCACATCACCGAGGTCACGAACGCGTCGCGGACGATGCTGTACAACATCCACGACCTCGAGTGGGACGACGACCTCCTGGAGGAGTTCTCGGTCCCCGCGGAGATGCTGCCCGAGGTCCGGCCGTCCAGCGACGACGACACCTACGGGACGACCGATCCCGAGGGCTTCCTCGAGGCCGAGGTGCCGGTCGCGGGCGCGCTCGGTGACCAGCAGGCGGCCCTGTTCGGCCAGACCTGTTTCGACGCCGGCGACGCGAAGAACACCTACGGGACGGGCTCGTTCTTCCTGATGAACACCGGCAACGAGGCCGTCGAGAGCGACCACGGCCTCCTGACGACGATCGGCTTCCAGAAGTCGGGCGAGGACGTCCAGTACGCCCTCGAGGGCTCGATCTTCATCACCGGCGCGGCGATCGAGTGGCTCGAGGACATGACGCTGATCGACGATCCCGCGGAGACGGCGGAACTCGCCCGCAGCGTCGACTCGACGGACGGCGTCTACGTCGTCCCCGCCTTCACGGGGCTCGGTGCGCCACACTGGGATCAGCGCGCACGCGGGACCATCGTCGGGATGACCCGCGGCACCCGCAAGGAGCACATCGTGCGTGCGACCCTGGAGTCGATCGCCTACCAGACCCGCGACGTCGCCGAGGCTATGGAAGCGGATTCGGGCATCGAGATGACGTCGCTGAAGGTCGACGGCGGTGCCGTCAAGAACAACTACCTCTGTCAGCTCCAGTCCGACATCATCGGCTCGGACATCGTCCGCCCCGTCGTCGACGAGACGACGGCGCTCGGCTCCGCGTACGCGGCCGGGCTGGCCGTCGGCTACTGGAGCGACGTGGACAGCCTGCGCGACAACTGGCAGGTCGACGCCGAGTTCGAATCCGAGATGAACCGGGACGAGGCCGACGAGATGTACGACCGCTGGGGCGACGCGCTCGAGCGATCGCGTGACTGGGCAACGGACGGTGGGGGCGAATGATCGACGCGTTACTCGACCTCGCGGAGATCATCGCCGCCTTCGGCGGCGGCGCGTTCGGTGCGGCGCTCGGTCCGCTGCCAGCCTTTATTTTCACCGGCTTCATGGTGATCGCCGGCGAAGCGGCGGCGATCACCGGCATCGAAGGCTCCGGCGCGATCACTGGCAGCGTCGCCTTCGGCCCGCCGTTCTCGCCGGCCATCTCCTTCGCCGGCGGTGTCGCCGCGACCGCCTACGCCGCACGGCAAGGCTACATGGATACCGATTTCGACTACCACGAGGCGAAGAACATCGCGTTCGCGCTCGGGACCAAGCCCGACGTGCTCGCCGTCGGCGGCGCGTTCGGGATCTTCGGCTACTGGCTCCAGACGGCCTCGGCGGAACTGGCGCTGCCGTACGACCCGATCGCGATGGGCGTCGTCCTCTCGGCGCTGTTCCACCGGCTCATCCTCGGCTACAGCGTCATCGGCAAGGTCCGCGGCTCGGGCATCCTCGACATGGGCCCGTTCGAGCGCGAAGAGCGCCGCGCCGCGGCCGACGGGGGCGAAGCGATGACCGACGGGGGCGAAGCACAGTCCGCGGCCGCTGCCGCCCAGACCGGTCGCTTCGCGGTCGAACCGTGGCTTCCCCACCAGTACCAGTGGGGCCACGTCGCGATGATCGGCCTCGCGGCCGGGCTGCTCGGAGCCTACACCGCGCTGGTCACCGGGAGCGCGTTTCTCGCCTTCGGGATCAGCGCCGCGACGCTGCTGTTCCTCAACTGCGGCGTCGAACAGATTCCAGTAACTCACCACATGACGCTGCCGGCCTCGACGGCCGCACTCGCCGTCACCGCAGAAGGCGGTGCCGTGATCGCCGGTGCTGGTGAGCCGACCGCACTCATCATCGGCGGCGTCTTCGGCGTGATCTGTGCGCTGTTCGGCGAGCTGTTCCAGCGGGTCTTCTACGCCCACGGCGACACCCACTGGGACCCGCCGGCCGCTGCGATCGTCTTCGGGACCTTCCTGATCGCGATCCTGTACTTCGCGGGCGTCTTCCCGGACGCCGTCTGGGTCCCGACGCTGTAACTCGACCGAAGCATTCGCATCCGACTTTTTTAGGTGCTACACTGCTCACCTCAGGGTATGACTGCCGATCCGCCGCTCGTCCTCGACATCGACGGGACGCTCACCCGCCCCGAGCGGTGGGGCATCGATCCCCGCGTCTTCGATCCGATCCGCGAGTGGGACGCCCCCGTCGTGATCGCCACCGGGAAGGCGTTCCCCTATCCAGTCGCCCTCTGTCACTTCGTCGGCGTGCCCGAACTCGTCGTCGCCGAGAACGGCGGCGTCGTCTACACCGGCGACGACGTCCACTTCACCGCCGATCGCGAGGCCGCCCAGGCCGTCGTCGAGGAGTACCGGGCCCGCGGCTACTCGCTCGGCTGGGGGCCGGAAGACACCGTCAACCGGTGGCGTGAGACCGAGATCGCCGTCAACCTGGAGCAGCCGATCGGACCCCTGCGCGAGATCGCCGCCGCCCACGGCCTCGAGGTGGTCGACACCGGCTACGCCTACCACGTGAAAGACCCCAGCCCGAACAAGGGCGACGGCGTCGAGACGATCGCAGACTACGTCGGGATCGACCTCGCCGAGTGCGTGGCCGTCGGCGACTCGATGAACGACGTCTCGACGTTCGAGCGCGTCGGCCGAAGCTTCGCGGTCGCGAACGCCGACGAGGCCGCGAAAGCCGCGGCCGACGACGTGCTCGATCAGCAACACGCAGACGGAACGCTGACAGTGCTCGATCGGGTTCGCGGGTCGGAATAGCATCTTCTGAGAGGGACGTTCGAAGACGAGACCGCTCCAGCGAGGCGCGATAAGCGTTATCGGGTCGCGAAATCGCGCCACCGGGACGCGCTGTCGACATCGTCTAGAATTCTAGTACTGACACGAATTGATGACTAACCACGCAAGTTGAAATATCTTCAAACGATCCGGCGTCGATACCGTATTCATGGCGGATATCATCGCGAAGGTGAATCGGGCCGTCAGCGATCCATCGACCGTCCAGCCGTGGGTCGAGACCAATCGGCGCAAGGTCGAGCGCTGGATCCGTCGCGGGGAGGTGGGACCGCTACTCGGCGGGATCACGGGCGGTCTCCTCGACTGGAACGCGTACACGGAGTACCTCGCCTGGAGAGGCGATACTGGGCTCGTGGTGCGCGAGATCAACGGCAGCGAAATGGTTCTCGACCCGTCGATGGACGGCATCTCGCAGGAGTTGCTCATGTACGGCGGGCGCGAAGAACTGTCGGCCAGCATCTTCGAGGCGGAACTCGAACGGCTCAGAGATCGGATCGATTCGACCGTGACCGTCCTGGAAATCGGCGCCAACATCGGGTACTACGCACTGCTGGAGGCGCACGTGCTCGGAGACCGGGGTCGGATACTGGCGTTCGAACCCGATCCGAGAAACGTCGACCTCCTCTCGCGATCGATCGAACGCAACGGGTACGGCGACCTGATCGACGTCGAACGGGTGGCGGTGGGAGACAGCGACGGCACCGTCACGTTCAATATCTTGCCGTTGAGCAACAAGTCACACGTCGACGAGGACTTTTTCGACCGGAAACATCATATCGAGCGACAGATCGAGGTCCCCCAGAAACGGATCTCGACGCTCCTCGACGAGCGGGACGTCGCACCGGAAGCGATCAACGTCGTCCGGATGGACGTCGAGGGGTACGAAGCACAGGTGTTCCGGGGAATGCCTGCCGTCCTCGAGTCGAACCAGCCGCTGGTGGTCTTCTTCGAACTCCATCGCTCCAGGTTAGCCGACGAGACGTTCGAACAGCTGCTCGACACGCTGGAGGAATCTGATCTCGAAATCGTCGCCGTGACAGACCTCGAGGGCCCGATGTGGTACGAGGTCCGGCTCCCGTGGGACTCGTTCGACGAGCTGCGTGCGATGGACGAGTCCCACTCGATTCACGTCGTTCTCAGACGGACGTAGTCACGTCATCTCCAGTCGAGAGTCCGCACGCGGAACGCTTTTGCACTGGCACCCGAACCGAGACGTATGGGACCGGTAACGTCACCCGCGATCGCACTTCTCGGCCTCGCGGCGACGATCGCCGCGTTCGCGTACGTCTACCGGGACGCGACGGGGGTCGAGATCGGACGGCCCCGACTGTGGGCGGCGATCGCGGCGGCCCCCGTCGCGATCGGATTCGGGCTGTACCTGTTCGTCCCGGCCGCGCCGATGACCGGCGTCATCCTCACCGCCAACACGGGGCTGGTACTGTACACCTTCGAGCGGGAGGTCGCGACGGAGGACGACGAACCGGCCGAACCGGGGCAATTGCCACACAAGAAGTAGCCTCGGCATATCGTGGTCGCGAACGCCGACGAAAGCGCGTGGAAAACCGCCGGCGATGACGGCGGGGACGTCCATTCGAACAGGACGGTGGCAGTGTCGGATGGGACGCCGATCGTGTCCCCACGTGGGACATATCAACGCAACTACTATCACTCATACCTGAATACGCAATTCCATGCCCTCCATCTGCCGTCGCGCGTTTCTCGGTGCTGTTACGACGGGCGGTATTGCTGGCTGTGCGGATCGGCTCGCCACCGATGAGCACGACACGTCACCGGCGGACCGACACGTCCCGCTCTCGTACGAACCCGGGGCGGACGAGTGGATTCGCTCGACCCGATCGTTCGCCAACGACCTGGTCGCTCCGGCAGCGACACCGCCACATGAAGGACCGACCGAACGGTGGGCGAGAAGGGAACGAGGACGCGTCGATCACGTCGCCGTGGCCGACGGCGTCGTCTTCGCCGGCGGTCCCGACGGGGTGGAAGCCCGTGGACTCGAAGACGGAGCGCGGCTCTGGAGCGAGGACAGGCCTGGCGACGTCGTCGTAATCGATGGGCGCTGTTACACCCAATTGGAAGAGACACTCATCGCTCGGGATGCCAGCACGGGCGAGGAGGAGTGGCGACACGAATTACCGGACCGATCACGGGACCTCGTCGAGATCGACGGAACGGTCTACTGTACCACAGATGGCGACCTGCACGGACTGCACGCCGACACTGGCGACCACCGGTGGACGATCGACAGTGACGGGGTTCGTGGCACTCTCGCCGTCGCCAACAACAGACTCCACTGGGTAACGTGGGAAGCGTACCACATCCTCTCGCCGAACGGGCCGCATCGTCCGGCCGAACGGAAGATCAAGACCATTTCGCTCGACGGCTTCGAGTCGTGGATATCACCGTCCCGCCCTGCCGTGGTCGACGGGACGATCGCTCTCGGTGGCGAATCGGAGGGCCCAGATCCGAAAGCCCCGATTCGGACACTATCGACTCGAGGCACTGTCTGGCAGCGGCCGTTCGAACCATCAGTTTCGACGCCCGCGATCCTCGAAGACCGCCTGCTCGTCAGCGGCTACGATAACAACTGGAGCGAACTCGACGAAAGCCCCGTGGGGCTGATTGACCTCGAGACAGGTGATCACGTCTGGGAGGAGACCGTCCCCGAACCGGCCGGTCCGCCCGCCGTCGCGGACGGATTGTGCTACCTGGGCGGGAGCCACCCCGAATCGGCGCGCGGAACCGGCCGCCTGTTCGCGCTCGAAGTCGAAACGGGCGCGGTTCGCTGGGAACTGGAGACGGCCGGCGCGTTCGGCCCCCATCCCCTCGCGCTCGTCGAAGACGCCATCGTTCTCGGGACGCGGGAGGGCGTGGTGGTTCTCGAATAGCCGCTGAAGCGATGGTCACGACCACACGCCTTTTCATCACGCCCGTCCAACGACCGGCAACATGAGCGACTCCGCGGATCCCGGGGGAGGCCGCACGCCCGCCAGCGCCCAGGGCGAGGGGACGGAAAACGGCGGGCCGGCACAGGTCTCGAGCCCGGACTACCACAGCGAGAACCACACGGCCGCCCAGACCTGCGGCTGGACCGCGAACGCCATGCGCGGCGAGGGGAAGTGCTACAAGAACATTTGGTACGGGATCGAGTCACACCGCTGTATCCAGATGACGCCCGTGGTCAAGTGCAACGAACGCTGCGTCTTCTGCTGGCGCGATCACCAGGGCCACGCCTACGAGATGGACGACGTCGAGTGGGACGACCCCGAGGCCGTCGTCGACGCCTCGATCGACCTCCAGAAGAAGCTCCTGTCGGGCTTCGGCGGAAACGACGAGGTTCCCCGCGAGGTCTTCGACCAGGCGATGGAACCGCGCCACGTCGCCATCTCGCTGGACGGCGAACCGTCGCTGTACCCCTACCTGCCCGAACTCATCGAGGCGTTCCACGATCGGGACATCACCACCTTCCTCGTCTCGAACGGCACCCGCCCCGAGGTGCTCCGGGAGTGCGATCCCACCCAATTGTACGTCAGCGTCGACGCGCCCGAGCGACACACGTTCGACGAGGTCGTCGGCGCGATGGAGGACGACGCCTGGGAGAAACTGCTCGAGACGATGGCCGTCCTCGCCGCGAAGGACGAGACCCGGACCGTCCTCCGGACGACCCTCGTCGAGGGTGAGAACATGCACCACCCCGACTGGTACGCCGGCTTCTACCAGCAGGCGGATCCCGACTTCGTCGAGCTGAAGGCCTACATGCACGTCGGTCACTCGCGGGGCCGACTCGATCGATCGTCGATGCCCGACCACGAGACGGTCGTCGAGTTCGCCGAGGGCGTCCGGGAGTACATGCCGGAGTTCACCGAACTCAAGGAGGTCCCCGCCTCCCGCGTCGCCCTCCTCTCGAAGACCAGTGATACCTGGGTTCCCAAACTGAAGAAAGACAGCGAGTTCTGGGCGCGCGATCCGGTGACCGGCGACTGACGCGTCGGCGAGCAGGTCGCACGCCGGCCACCTCAATCGGCCGATCGAACGACGTACTGCTCGAAACGGGACCCGCGGAGGACGCCGCGGATCGTCACCCGGAGTCTCCGGCTGATCGCCACCAGGGTCGTCGAGTACACCGCCGCGCCGACCGCGACGACGGCGAGCAGGTGGTACCACCGGTCGACGGAGACGGTCCGCACGATCGCGACGACGACCAGGAACATGAGCACCGCCGCGGCGACCTGTTCGAGCAGCGTCCGGGGGAGCAACGTAACGCCCGGCAGTTCCCGCCCGACGACGCGCGCCGAGAGGACGTACCGGAGCGTCTCGGCGACGATCGTGGCGACGACGACTCCGATCGCCCCGTACGCGAGCGTCAGCACGACGCCGAGGACGATGTTGAGCGCTAGCGTCACCGCCGAGATCCGCGTGTTGACGTCCGGTCGGTCGATGCCGCCGATCGCGCTGGTGAGCGGGCCGCTCTGCGTGCTCGCGATCTGGAACAGCGCGAGTCCGACCAGCAACGCGGCGGCGTCGGCGTATTCGGGGCCGAACGCCGTCACGACGAGTAGCTCGGGCATCGCGACGGCACCGAAGAACATCGGAATCGCGACGACGCTCGAGAACGCGAGCGTGTTCGAGACGTCCTCGCTCACGTCCTCGCCCTGGCTGTGGAGCCGACTGACGCGGGCCATCAGCACGCTCTGGGCCGCCAGCATCACGAACGTCGCCGGCAATGTGAGCTTCAGTGCGACCTCGTACCGGCCGGCCGCCGCGGGCGCGAGGAGGTACCCCAGCAGGAGGATGTCGAACCGGTCGTACGCCTGGCCCAGGAACGAGTTGGGGATGCTGTACTTCGCGTACGACCAGAGGCCTCCCAGCGTCTCGCGGCTTGGGACCGTCGGTCTCGTCCGGACGAAGTGCCAGAGGGCGGGTAGCGAGAGGAACGTCGCCGCGGCCAGCCCGTAGGCCATGCCGGCGGCACCGAGACCGAGGAGGACGAGCGCGAGCTGCAGCGGGAAGGTCAGCAGCGATCGGAACGTGTCGATCCACATCGAGGCGCCGGCCAGTCCGCGGGCCTGAACGACGCGATCGGTTGGCTCGTAGAGCGTGACGGCGCCCATCAAGACGACGAACAGCACGGGTGCCTCGGGCAGGCCGGTGTAGGAGACGAGCCACCCGGACGCGAGGACACCGGCTACTCCCGTGGCCGAGAGCCACGCGAGCGTGAACAGCAACTGCCCCCCGATCAGCTCCCGTTCCGGGGCGTCGACCTCCGAGAATCGCTTCATGATCGCCGTTCCCCACCCGTTGACCGCCCGGTCGCCGAGCTTCACCAGCGAGAAGAGCAGGTAGAACCCGCCGAACCCGGTCGGCCCGAGCATCCGCGCGAAGACGACGGTCCCGGCGAACCCGATCACGGCCATCGTGAACTTCGCGACCGTCGCCTTCACCGTCTCTCCGCCGAGGCTAACCGACGTTGCGTCCGTCATGGGTCTCGATCGGGGCGCGGCGAGTGAGACGTCCGACAGTCCGTTCCGTTCTGTCCCGCCAGCGGTGCGTGACCGGCGGCTTCGGCCGTCGCTCGATCGCTCGCGTCCGATCGACGTGACTCGGGTGAGAGGAGGATCGTCACCATCGATATCAGCGGACGAGTTCGCGTCGGGAAACACTGCATCACCCGACGGTATTAGTGTACCGCCTACTACGGCTGTTGAGACGCTCGCCGGCACCCGATCCGTATCCCGACCCCGGGGTCCGCAGGTCCCCCGGACGTTGAATACCGGGCTCGTGGTTGGTCACGTATGACGACGCTCGGGATCGTCGCCCTCGACGCCGCCGACTACGCCCTCGCTCGCGAGTGGAACTGCGAGAACGTCCTGTGCGATACCCACCGCGAACTCGAGACGTTCGCCCACTCCGGTACGAACCCGAACACGCTCGAGGTCTGGACGTCGGTTGCGACGGGGGTCGAGCCGGCGGACCACGGCCTCGCATCGACCGGTGAGCAACAGCAGTGGGAAAATCCGGTGCTCGAGTACGCGAGCAAGGTAGCGCCCTATCTCCTCCCGAAGGAAACGCGAATAAAACTCGGCACGTGGCTGCGCGGCGACTCCGGGGCCGGGAGCGGGGGCAACGGCAGCGACGGCGGCGGGATGACGCTGCGTCAGACCGCACATCCCCACCTCTTCGGATCCGACGGCCGCGTCGTGCGGTGGTGGCCGGGCGTCACCCCGGCAGAACACCTGAGCCAGACCTGGCACTGGCTCAACCTCGCCTCGAGCGGCGAAATCACCGACGACGAACTCTGGCGGCGACTCTACGGGAACGCCGGCCTCGAGATCGGCTGGCTCCAGGGGATGGGACAGACCGACGTGACCGTCGCCGGCGTTCACATGCACGTCCTCGACGCCGCCGGGCACGCCTTCGCGACGCACCCGGATCGCCTCTGTGAGGTGTACGAGCGGGTCGATCGCCTGCTCGGGTCCGTCCGCGAGCACGTCGACGAGTTGCTCGTGCTCTCGGACCACGGGATGCAGGTCGAGTGGATCGACGGCGACTCCGAACCGGGCTTTCACAGCTTTCGGGCGCTCGCGTCGACGACTCTCGACGACGATCCGCCAGCGAGCGTGTTCGACGTTCGCGAGTGGGTCGACACGCGCGTCGACGACTCCGGCAGGGAGCGAGCCGATCGTCGATCGGCCGTGATGGACACGACCGAGGAACAGCTCCGGGATCTGGGCTACCTTGAGTGACGCCGGCGGGGATCGGCAGTTCGCACCGCGTCCGTCGGCGGTCCCTCGAGCGCGCCGTCGATCAGTCGAGATAGCCGAGTTCGCGCAGGTGGTCGGTCGGCACGTCGATGCGTTCCTCGCCGGCCACGGCGCCGGAACCGCCGACCTGCGTCCGGCGTGCACGCGCTTCGACCCACTCGCGAACGTCGAACACCGACTCCGGACGCGTCTCCGCGGTCGTACTCGCGTACGCCCGCCAGGAGTGGGTCGCCGGGTTCTCGTCGGCGTCGGGCGGATAAAAGGCCGCTCGCATCCCGTGATCGCTGAGTATCAGGAGGTCGTCGCCCTCCCCGAGCGCGTCGACGACGTCCCGGACGAACTCCCCCACGCGGGCGTAGGCGTGCCGGAGCGCGTCTTCGTCGTCGGCGTAGGCGTGACCGGCCGCGTCCAGCGCGTGGACGTGGACGCCGGCGATCGAGACGGGGTGGTTCAGCATCTCGCGTGCCCAGGCGAACTGCTGGGCACACTGGCCGAACAGTTCGCGCTCGAACTCGCTGCGGGGCATGCCCTGAGCGACGGCGTTCATCAGGTCCCACGCCCGCTGGAGCGGCCGGCCGTCGGCGACGCCCGGCCAGTTGTGGACGACCGCGCCGTCGGCGTCGAACATCGACTCGGCGTCCGTGCGGCCGATCCGCTCGCGCTCGCCCGTCCGCGACCGGACGAACTTCCCGAGCGTCCCGCGGGTCGACTCGTCCAGCCGCCCCGATACGCGGGAGAGCCCCTCGAGGACCGGGTTGTCCCACTCGCTCGTACCGCCGCCGGTGACGCCGTGATCTTCCGGGGGCAGGCCGGTCGCGACCGTCGCCCACACTTCCGGCGTGTACGGGAGGTCCTGCGTCCGCGCGAACGTCTCGAGGTCGCCGCTCGTCTCGAGTCGCACCTCGTCGAGGTCGAAGTACTCGACCAGCCCCGCGTCGAGAGCGTCTAGCGCCAGCACCACCACTGTCATCCGTCGATCCCTCCGCCGATCGGCCGTCGTCGTCGATCGTCCGTCATGCGTATCCCAGATCCTCCAGGTCTTCCTGCAGCGCGTCTTCCGTGACCACGTAGGCGGGGTCGAACCGATCAAACTGGCGTTCGAGGGCCGGATCGCTCGCCGGGTCGCCGTCCGAGAGTCGAACGATCCCCTCGCTCGTCGCGATGTTGTCGGCGTTCATCGCCGCCTTCTTCTCGCCGTAGGCGGCGAAGGCCACCTCGCGATCGAGCGTGCCGACGCCGTGCTCGCCCCCGGCGAGGATCGTCGGGACGTCGATCAGCGAGACGACCTCGCCGAGGTCGGGCGCGTTTCGCGTCCCGAACGGCACGTGGAGGAGTTCCGGGCGCATCTCGCCGGGGTGGCCCCACAGGCCGTCTTCCCCCAGTAGCTCGCCGTGGTCCGCACAGAAGACGACCCGCGTCTCGTCGGGGATGGCCTCCCAGAGCCGCGCCAGTTTCCGATCGAGTTCGGCCACCTCCCGGCGGTAGAGTTCGCGGACGAGGTCCTCGTCGTCCGCCGAGCCGCGACCCGAGAGTACGCGGCGGCTCACCCGCTGGGCCTCGGCTCGGCCCACGCTCGCGCCGTCGGGGTCGTAGGGGTGATGCGGCTCCATGAAGTGCAGCCAGCCGAACCACTCGTCGCGGTCTTCGCGTTCGAGTTCCGCGAGGAACGACTCGATCACGTCGTCGGCAGGCCGAAACGATTTCTCGATCTCGCCGAACCGGCTCCGGACCGCCTGGTACCGGTTCCAGCCCCAGCTGGCGAGATCGTACGCGAGGGTGCCGCGTTCCAGTATAATCGCACCCTTGTCCTTCAGCGTCTCCCCGCTGCCTTTCGGCGAGGTAAACGAGTCGAAGGCGTCGGCGTAGCCGTACTCCGCGGAGAGGAGGTGGTTCGTCGTAATGGCGATCCGTCGACAGTCGAACTCGCTGGCGACGCTGGTCGCCCGCCCGAGGCCGTCGCCGGTCGCGTACTCGCCGCCGACGATCGCGGGGAAACTTCCGAGGGTCGCCGTCGACGTCGCGAACGCCCGCGGGTGACGCTCTTCCAGGTAGTCTCTCGTCCGATCCATCTCGTCGAACCGATCGGCGCGGAGCGAGTCGACGGTGACCAGCAGCGTCGTCCGCGCCGTCTCGGTCGAAGCCGTGTCCGTATCAGTCGTCATTGTCGTCTCACCTCTGGGGTCATCGCTGGGCCACCTCAGGGAGTAGTTCGCTCGCGCTCGCAGTCGCGGCCTCGATGCGCATCCGTACGTCACGCAGGTCCATCACTTTCGCACCGACCCACGTTGGAACCGGGACGGACCCGTCGAGGACGGCGAGCGGCCTGTCGATGGACTGGTTCCCGAGCCAGAACTCGCGGGCGACGATCTGGTCGTACCCCCACTTCTCCCGGAAGTAGGACTTGCTCGCGAGGAGCTTGGTGCGATCGAGCCGGTTCGAGTCGTACTCGCTGCCGCCGCCGGGATGGTGGGGAAAGAGCACCGCGGGACAGGTGCCGAACCGCCAGTCGGTTCCCCGCCAGTGACCGACGAAGAAGTCGAGGTGCTCGCGACCGATCACGTAGTTCTCGTCCCAGGCCCGCTCCTCGAGACACGCCCGGCGGAACGTCACGACGTTCGGGACGAAGTCGAACGCGACGAGGGGGTAACCCGCCACCGTCTCGGCCGTCTTCGAGCCCGTGTCGCGGACGAGCACGTCGCCCTCCTCGAACAGGTCGTGACACAGTCCCTGTATTCGCCCGTGTTCCAGCAACAGCCCGCTGATCCCGCCGAAATCGGGGCGAGCCTCGAGCTGTCGCACGAGCATGGCCGCGTTCGTCGGCACCTCGTGGTCGCTATCGACGATCGTCAGGTACTCCTCGGAGAGCGCGTCGACGATCGCGTTGCGGCCGGGACCGAGCCCGGCGTCGTAGGGGAGGTCGATCAGTTCGAGGTCGAACGGCCACGCTCGCTCGTAGAGGTGCGTGCGTTCTTCGGTCCGGCCGTCGTCCGCGACGTAGACGACGTCGTACTCGTCCGCGGGAACGGACTCGAGGAGGGCCTCGAGCTTCTCGGTGCGGTTGAAGACCTTTACCCCGAGGGCGACGGCGGGATCGCTCACGACGACCCACCCTCCGCCCGGATCGTTCCGTCGACCGTCTCTGGTGGTTGCAACATCGTTCTCACTCCGTGTATCCGAGCGACGCCAGTCGATCCTGGACGTCGGCGTCGACCGGGCGTTCGTCGTCCATCGCTTCGGGTTCGATCGTCGGCTCTCTCGTCCTCTCGTCGCGGGCCTCGAGTTCGATCCACGGCACCCGGCGGATACTCGAAACGGGAGTGTCGGGGTGACCCCAGATCCCGAGTTCGCCCATCGCGTTGCCGTGGTCCGAACTCAGGACCAGCGTCCCGTCGACGTTCCGCCGGAGCGTCTGCACTGCATCCAGCCCGATCCGCAGGTTGTCGGCGTAGGCCGCCCACACCTCGTCTCTCTCGAGGTCGCCCTCTCGAACGCGACCCCACACGTTCAGCCCGGTCTCGTCGGCGTCGACGACCGAATCCGGCGATCCCCAGTCGTCCGGCCGATACCCCGCGTGGAGATCCGGTCGGTCGAGAAACGGTACGTGAGGTTGCATGTAGTGGACGACGACGCGATCGAAGTCGCCGTCGCGACAGGCGCGGATCGCCCGATCGGTGATCGGTTCCGGCCGGATCGAGCCGAGGTCGTCGTCCCAGGCGTACCGCCACACTTCGTCGACCAGTCCGAGGGGATGCTCGTCGTCGAGGATCTCCGCCGAGAACGGGTTCCCGGTTACGTAGGCCGTGTTCTCGAGTTCGGCATCCCGGGAGAGGAACGTCCGACGCATCCACTCCTTCGAGGATCCCGCGACCGAGTCGATCGCGCCCGCCTCGACGGCGCCGGGCGACGGGAGCCAGCCGTACTCCGCGGCGACATCGGCCATCAGGTCGACCCGACAGGCGTCCAGCAGGACGAGCACGTCCCACTCGCGCTCGAAGACGGTCTCGTCGGCGAAGTCGCCCATCCACAGCCGACGTCCCAGCCACTCGACGACGACCTCGATCGATCGTCGAACGCCGCGTTCCGGCAGCTTTCGCGCGAACCGTCCGACGCCCATCAGTCGACCACCTCCCGACTCGGCCCCGGGTCCACTCGTTCGGATCGCCACGATGGCGTCCGCGAGCACGACCGCTGCTCTGTGAGCGACTCCGTCCCCGTCATGCGTATCCCAGATCCTCGAGCTGTCGCATCACCGATTCGTCCAGTTCGCGGTCCTCCTCGACGTCCGTGCGACGGTCGAGTGCGTCGACGAGGTCCCGGAGCCGCGCTCGCGGGTCCTCGTAGGGGGGCTCGCCCCACTCCTCGAACCCGTCGAACGTCTCGTAGCCGAAATAGTCGCCCAGCGCGATCCCGTCGAGCCACCGGGTGCGGTACTCGAGGTCCTCGAACCCGTTGCGCCGCAGGGCGTCGAGGTGCCGCTCGGGAAGCCCGTGGTACTCGACGAGCACTTCGCAGCCGCGGAACCCGTCGTCCGACCCGTTTCGGTCCGCTGACTCCAGGCGGTCCGGGTCGGTGAGGTCGCGCCCTCGCGCGTCGGGATCGGATTCGAGGTCCGCCGCGGCGAGGACGGTCTCGTGGACGTCCATCAGGGACACCGATCGATCGTCGTGCGTGACGTCCTCGACCGCCCCGTCGCGCGCGTCGTAGATCGACAGCGGGACGCGGGCGAGTTCGGGGTAGATGCCCGAGAGGTGTTCCCAGCCGCCGTGTTCGCCGAGGAGTTCGCCGTGATCGCTGACCGTGACGATCACGTCGAACGACTCGCGCAGGGACGCGAAGATCCGCTCGTAGACGTGCGAGAGATACCGGACGCAGTCGTCGTACGCCCGTTCGAGGTCCGCGGGGTCGTCCGTCGGCTCGCCGAGCGAGGCGGCCAGCCCGTCGACGTCGACGTCGACGGTCTTCCACTCCGGGGGCGGATCGTACGGCGAGTGAGCCTCCATCAGGTTCAGGAAGAGGAACTCGTCGTCGCCGAACGCCGCGTCGCGGACCAGTTCGAGCGCGGTGCTCGCGCCGTCGTCGACGTGTTCGACGTGGCGAGCGAGCGGCGTGTCGCGAAGCTTCAGCTTCGCGCCGTGTTTCAGCGACGGGAGCGTCCGGCTGTCCCCAAGCAGAACCTCCTTGAGCGCGATCGCGTACCGCTCCGGGCCGTGCTCGCGCGTCTCCGCGATGAAGCCGTCCCAGTCGAAGAGGTCCTCCCCGTGGTGCTCCAGGCGCCAGCTCAGTTCGAACTGATCGAAGCCGCGGTCGGCGTCGAACACGGGGGAGAGGTTGGGGTTCGCGCTGAACGCCCGCGTCGTGTACCCGGCCGATCGCAGCCGCTCCGCGAGCAGGCGTTCGGGACAGTCGAAGGTCTGTGCGCCGGCGTAGACGCCGACCTCGCTCGCGTATCGGCCGGTGAACAGCGAGGCGTGCGCCGGGACCGTCCAGTGGCTCGTACTCCAGGCGCGATCGAACCGCCTGCCGGGAAGCCAGTCGAAGTGCTCCTCGAAGGCGTCGTCCCGGAGCGTGTCGAGGATGACGAGTGCGACGTTCGTCATGGGTGGAGAGTGCAATCGTGATCGGGAGTCGTGGTCATCTGTCGGATCGAACGGCGTTCGGGAGGTCGTACCGGATCGCGTCGACGAGGTTCCAGAACCCCTTGCGCCACAGCCAGTCGTTGACTCGGCCGGGGAGGGTGTCCGGAACGAGCACCGCTTCGTACCGACGGGGATACTCCTCTCGCAGGCGGGCCTCGAGGTTCCGGTCGAGCGTCGCTCGCGGCGGCTCCGGATGGAGCATTCGGACGTCGTCGTGGTACGCGCAGTGACCCGGCGCGTCGCGCTCCATCCGCCAGCCGAACTCGGTGTCGTCGCGCCAGCCGGCGAACGCCGATCGGAAGCCGCCGACGGCGACCGCTCCCTCGCGATCGAACGCGAGGTTGCAGCCGACGTAGCGTCGCTCGCCGTCGTAGGTCCGCCCGCCGTGAACGGCCCCCTCGAGGCAGACGAGGCCCGGGTCGCGATCGAACGCGCGCTCGACGCGCGAGAGCCAGTCACGGGGCGGCCGACAGTCGTCGTCCGTCAGCGCCACGATACTCCCCCGGGCGGCCCGAATTCCCTCGTTGCGCGCCTCGCAGATGTCGAGCGTCGCGTCGTCGACGACGATCACCTCGTAGGCGTCGACCGTCTGCTCGCGGAGGTGCTCGACGACGGCGTCGTGGCTGTTCGCGGGAATCGTCGGGACGACCACCGATACGCGGGGATCGGGGTGGTCTATCGGGCGGGAGACGCGTGAGACCGGCGGTTCCGTCACTCGTCGGTCACCCCCTCGAGCCGGGTCGATCCCGTTTCGTCGGTGCGCCGTCCCTCCGCGTCGCCCCATCGCGACCGATCCCGGTCCCGGTCCCGGTCCCCGCCGGATCTCGAATGCGGCTCCGCGGACGCCGTCTCCGCGACGACGTCACGGAGCCCCTGTGCGAACCGCTCGTACTCGTACCGCCTCGCCTCCTCGCGGATCGCGACCGGATCGAAGTCGTCGGGATCGAATCGTCGAACGGCGGCCCGGATCGAGGCGACGGTCGGGTCGAAGCGGAGCCCCGTCCGACCGCTCTGAATCTGGTACCGCGTGAACCCCTCGTCCACGCCGAGCAGGGGCTTGCCGGCCATCATGGTTTCTGCGCCGACGAGCCCGAAGTCCTCACGTTTCGGCGCGTAGACGACAGCGGTCGCCCGTGCGACGAGCGACTCGATGTCCTCGACGTAGCCCCGCACCTCGACGTTGTCGTGGGTCGCTGCGATCCGCTCGATTCGATCGCGTTGTTGCCCGTCGCCGGCGATCACGAGACGCTCGTCGAGCCCCGCGAAGGCCTTCGCGATCAGGTCGGTCCGCTTCTCGGGGGCGAGTCGGGACCACGTGACGAAGTAGCCGTCGTCGCCCTCGTTGCGCCAGTCGCCGGTCACCGGCGGGTAGACGACCGCCGCGTCCCGGTCGTAGAAGCGCCGGATTCGGTCCCGGACGAGTTCGCTGTTCGCGACGAACCGATCGACGTAATCGTTGGCCTCCTTGTCCAGCGCCCGCCAGCCCTTCGCGTAGGCCTTGACGCCGGCCTCGACGAACGGTTTTCGGAACGACGAGAGCCGATCGCGGTAAAGGTCGTACAGCCAGCGCGGCGGACTGTGCGGATAGTGGACGATCCGCTGGTCGGTCGTCGGGACGTAGTTCTTCGAGAGCGGCGCGCTCTCGAGGATCACGTCGTACCCGGTGAGGTCCTCGTGGGCGTCGGTCACGTCGAGTGCCACGTTGAGCGTCTCGAGGGGGTTCATTCCCTCGTTTTTCCACTCGAGGAACGGACGCCACGGGAGCGAGGTGTACTTGGCCTGCCGGAACGGGATCACCTCGACGTCGTCCGGCAGGGCCGTCCCCTCGGCGACGTAGGTCGTGTAGATCGGCGCGTCGAGCACCCGCGCGGCCTCTATCGCGAACTCCTCGCCGCCGCCGACGCCGGGGAACCGATCGTGGAGGATCGCGACGTCGGTCACCGTAACACCTCCCGGAGTTCCCGATCCGGCGTCCAGGTGCCGTCGTGTTCGGTCTCGTCCTCGGCGCGAAGGAGCGCCACGCTCGCGCGAAACAGCGATATCTGCGTGTCGAACAGGGAGTACAGCGGCTGGACCGGACCGAGCGCATCCCGGGAGCCGAGCGCGGTGAACGCGAGGACGCCGGCGGGGACGATCAGTCCGAGGGGGCCCAGCACGGCCAGCGAGCCGACCGTCGCGAGCGCGAGCGATCCGGCGACGAGCCACGGCGAGATCACCATGAACCACCAGTTGAACGGCAAGACGACGCGGCCGTAGGCTCCGTGTCGACCGAGCGCGTCGCGCTGTCGCCACAGGAGCCGTAACAGCCCCATCGCGCGGCGATCCTTCTGGTCGCGGCGCTTGCCGAACGAGGAGTGGGCGGCTTCCCGGTACCGGATGGCGGGATCGAAGACGACCCGCCCCCCGTTACGGCGAATTCGCAGGGCGAGTTCGGTGTCGTCCGCGATCGAGTCCGCGTCGACCGGCACGATCGCGTCGCGCTCGTACGCCGAGAACGGCCCGTGGAAGATCAGCGTCGAGTCGATGTGGGACTCGAGGACCTGGATCATCGTCTGGACGTCCCGGTAGCCCCGCTCAACCTCGCTGCCGCCGATGACGTCGGCGTTGCGGCCGGTCACCGCGGCCACCTCGGGATCCGCGAGGTTCGCGGCCGCCCGCCTGACGGCGTCGGGTGCGAGACGGGAGTCACAGTCGGTCTTGACCACGATTTCGTTTTCGGCGGCGGCGTAGGCCTCGTTCAGCGCGATCGCGAGCCCCTCGCGCTCGTCTTTTCGGATGAGCGTGAGGTCCGGGTCGGAGCGGCCGGCGAAGAAGGTCTCGACCAGGTCGGCCGTCCCGTCGTCGCTCGAGTCGACGACGACGAGTTCGACCCGATCCATGGGGTAGTCCAGTTCGACCAGTTCCTCGAGTTTCGACTCGACGATCGCCGCCTCGTTGTACGTCGGCAGGACGATGCTCACCGACGGCTCTCGAGGCCACGTGTCGGCGGGCGTACCCGAGGGACGCCGGAGGTAGTACACGCCGAGGTAGATTAGATAGGGAAGTCCCGTCAGTGCGATCAGACCGAACAGGGCCTCGAGGAGCCGCTTCATACGAGTACGCGTAGACCCTCAACAGATCGGTATATAGCCAGACGGCTTGCATTGTCCAAGGGAAGGTCGTTGCCCCTGGCAATCCGGTCCCAGCGCCGAACGACAGCGGCGATGGCGAGCGGGCACCGATCGCTTCACCGACCGACGAGGAGCGTCGTGCTCCGACCGGTGGCTTTTTGCGTCCGGACCGGAATTCCGGAGTACGCGATAAACCGTCGTGAACGGCATCACAGTTTCGTTACGCATGCCATATTCGGTATGCTTTTAGGGAGGGGCTCCCAATCCACACCCATGTCACTGACGACTGAGTCCGCCGTCGGTCACGACGAACTCGCCGTGCTGAAACTGCTCGCTCTCGAGGGCGGGCTCGAGGGCGACGTCAAGATTTCCTGTTCTCACCTCGCCGATCGGCTCGACGCGTCCAACCAGACCGCCTCGCGACGGCTCCAGCGACTCGAGAGTGCGGACCTGCTCGAGCGCGATACGGTCAGCGACGGCCAGTGGGTCGCGATCACCGACGACGGCGAACGAACCCTCCACGCCGAGTACGAGGATTACCGCCGCATCTTCGAGAGCGACTCCGAAGTCGAACTCGACGGCACCGTCACCAGCGGGATGGGCGAGGGCCGACACTACATCTCGCTGCCGGGCTACAGCCGCCAGTTCGAGGACCGGCTGGGGTACGAGCCGTTCCCCGGTACGCTGAACGTCGACCTCCGGGAGGACAGCGTCCGCCGGCGGAGCGCGGTCTCCTCGCTCGAACCGGTCCCGATCGACGGCTGGGAGGACGACGAACGGACGTACGGCCCTGCTGTCTGTCACCCCGCGACGATCGAGACGGCCGACGGCGACAGCTACGATCGGGCCCACGTCATCGCCCCCGAACGGACCCACCACGACGACGACCAACTCGAGGTCATCGCGCCCGACAAACTCCGCGAGGAACTCGCCCTCGAGGACGGCGACCGCGTCACCGTCTCCGTGGGTGATCGGCGATGACTGGCCGTCACGCGGGCGCCCGCTCGAACGCGGGGCCGGGCGACGCTGGGAGAGCCGCCGACCTCGATGCGTTCGATCGAGCCCTCGACGCGCTCCGGACCGGCGACCCGATCCTGGTCCACGACGCGGCCGATCGCGAAGGCGAGACGGACCTCATCTATCACGCCGACGCCGTCACGCCCGACGCCGTCGCCCGCCTGCGAAACGACGCCGGCGGGCTGGTCTGCGTCGCGCTCGGCCACGACGTCGCGGAGGCGTTCGACCTCCCCTTCTACACCGAGGAGGTCGACCACCCCGCCGCCGGGGACCACGACCTCGGCTACGACGAACGCTCCTCGTTCTCGCTGACGGTCAACCACCGCGACACCTACACCGGGATCACCGACGCCGATCGATCGACAACTATCCAGGCGCTCGGCGCGGCCGCCGCCGCTCCCGGACACGTCGACTTCGCCGAGCAGTTCCGCGTCCCCGGCCACGTCCACCTGCTGAAAGCCGCCCCCGACCTGCTCGCCCAGCGCGAGGGCCACACCGAACTGGGAATCGCCCTCGCCGACGTCGCCGACCTCCCCTCTGCCGTCGTCGTCTGCGAGATGCTCGACGACGAGACCGGCGAGGCGCTCACGCCGGCCGACGCCCGCGCCTACGCGGATCGCCACGGCTTCGCCTACCTCGAGGGCAGCGATATCACGTCACGGCTCGGCTGACCTCGCCGCACGTGGGCCGAACGATCGCCTCGGGTTCGTCTCTCGCACCTCAATCGTCGTCGGTCCCGATCGAGACCCGACCCGAGGTCGTCCCGGCCCGATACACCGCGTACAGCACGAGCACGGCGATCGTAAAGTCGAAACTGTGTTCGACGAGGTGGTGGACCGTCATCGGCACCAGTCCGAACACGGTCCCGAGACCGACCAGCGATCGGACCACGAGCAACCCGAGGACGATCGTGATCAGCAGATACCGGGTCGATCGACGCCGCCAATACGCGACGACGCCACAGCAAAAGAGCACCGTCGTCCCGAGGACGGCGAGGACGATGATGACGATGAGAACGGGCGCCAGCTGTGGATCCAGCCACGGGACGTCGAACGGGCTCGTGTAGTCCATGTCCGCTATACTCTAGCTGGGTCGAAGAGTACCGTAGGTGCTTCGGTCAGCGATCGAGTCGAACACGAGGCGTCGGCGGCGACTGCTACCGGTAGCGCCACCCAGCACCGGCTACCGCGACCGCCAGCGATACCCACCAGCGCCGGCTACTGCGGACGCCACCAGGTGCCGGCTCGATCGTCAGTCGAACCATTCGCCCGCCTGTCCACCGTCGATTCTCAGCCGCCGGGAACGATCGACCCGCCTTATGCCGGCTTCACTGCTAGGTGCCAATAGTCCCTAGTCGAGATTCCGGGACGGATTCACATGAGCGAGACGCGACGACAGATACGCGATCGCATCCACACGAACGCCGGAGTCCATTTCAACGAACTCGTCCGCAGATCCGAGTTCGCACCCGGACAGATCCAGTACCACGTCCGTCGACTGCTGGACGCGGACGAACTCGTCCGCAACGAATTCTACGGGCAGACCCACTACTACCCGCCCGGCTACGACGAGTGGGAACGCGCCGTCCTCGCGCTGTTCCGGCGCGAAACCGCCCGCGAAATCGTCGTCTACCTCATCGAACACGAGCCAGTCGATCCTGCCACGGTCGCCGCCGACCTCGATATCGCCCGGAGCACGCTCGAGTACCACCTCGACCGGCTCACCGACCACGACGTCGTCGAGAAACGCTACGACGATCGCAACCGCGTCAGTCTCCGCCTCGCGAACCCCGATCGGACCGCCCCGCTGCTCTCGGAGGTCACGCCGACCGTTCCCGATCGGCTGGTCGATCGGTTCACCCGACTCGTCGACGGCCTCCTCGAGAACGCGCCGGAAGCCGACCGGGCCACCGAGGCCGACTGAACGCCTCGTTGCAGGCCAGGCGCGCAATCCGACCGTTCCCGGTCGACCGCTCGGCCCCCGAATCGCGAACACTTAGTACGGTGGCTTGCAACACTTCCGAGCATGGGATTCGACGAGATGGACGTCGACACGATCTGGATGGACGGGGAGTTCGTCGACTGGGACGAGGCACAGATCCACGTGCTCACTCACGGACTCCACTACGGAACGGGCGTCTTCGAGGGCGCGCGGTGTTACGACACCGAGCGAGGGCCCGCGATCTTCCGCTGGGAGGAACACCTCGATCGGCTCTTCCAGTCCGCCAAACCGTACGAGATGGACATCGATTTCTCGAACGAAGAACTCACCGAGGCCACGATCGAACTCATCCAGCGCCAGGAACTGCCCTCCTGTTACATCCGACCGCTCGCGTTCTACGGCTACAACTCGCTGGGCGTGAGCCCGAAGGACTGTCCCACCCGGACGGCGATCGCCGTCTGGCCGTGGGGGGCCTACCTCGGCGAGGACGCCCTCGAGAACGGAATCGACGTGATGATCTCCTCGTGGCGGAAACACGCCTCGAGCCAGATCCCGACGAACGCGAAGACGACCGGCCTCTACGTCAACAGCATGCTCGCCGGCGAAGAAGCCCGCCGCAACGGCTACGCGGAGGCGATCGTGCTCAACAAGGAGGGCAACGTCGCCGAAGGCCCCGGCGAGAACATCTTCCTCGTGCGTGACGGCGAACTCTACACCCCCGGGCTCTCGGAGTCCATTCTCGACGGCATCACCCGCGATACCGTGATCACGCTCGCCGAGGACCTCGGCTACACCGTCCACGACAACGTCTCGATCTCCCGCGGCGAACTCAACACGGCCGACGAACTGTTCTTCACCGGTTCCGCCGCCGAGGTCACGCCCATCCGGAAGGTCGACAACGTCGTCATCGGCGACGGCTCCCGCGGTCCGATCACCGAGGAAATCCAGTCGAAATTCTTCGAGGTCGTCGAGCGGCGCACCGACGAGTACGACGAGTGGTTCCACTACGTCTAGACGCAAACTTTTGCGCTGCGGGGCGCCGGAGGCACTCCACGGGAAAATTTTGATGAAAAGCACTCCTCCCTCCGTTCCGGTGAGCGAAGCTCACCTCCACATCAGTCGTCGGCCCGCTCGCGTCGCCTGCGACGACGCTCGCGGCGAGTGTCGGTATCAGTAGCCTGCCCTCCCCCGGATCGCGTGCTCGCCCAGACCGGGCGAGCACGCTCTCGGCCACGAATCTCTGGATTCCGATGTTCAGTCTCCGATCGATCGGTCTCCGGTCGAAACCTCGAGTCGGAGGTCGTCGCCGTCCTGCAGTTCGTACGCGGTCGGATCGATCTCGTCGCCGTCGACGGTGACGGTAAACGTCATCGTCGTCCCCGGATTACCGGCGTCGTACGTCTCGCCGTCGATCCTCACGACGTGATCACCGTCGGCGTCCGTATACTCGAAATGCTTGAGCAGGTCGATCCCCTCCGCGAACGTGACCGGATCCTCGCCTTCCGTGAACCACTCGTCGTGACCCTCGTGGAGGTGGAACGCGATCGGGTCGTTCTCGGCGTGTTCGGACTGGAACCGGTCCGCGGAGAGATCGATCGGGACCCCGTTCACGACGACGTCGATGCTCCCGCGGCCGAGACGGTCGTCTCCTCGACCAGACAGCCCGCAAGGAGGGGAACGCTCGAGACGGAAGCGAGGACCGCTCGTCGCTTCGTACCGAGGGAAGGAGACGGTATCTCAAAACGTCCTTGCTTCGCTCCCACCGGTCTGGAATCGTCCCGATCGGCTGGAGAGACCGGTGTCGGTCGCGCTACTGAGCGATCGGAGTAACCGGTCGTTAGTCGTCGTCGGCCTTGTCCGGGTTCCCCGTCGAGTTCGCGCTCGCTTCGTCGACGACGTCGATCGAGACCCCGGCGTCCATGCCGCGATTGCGTTTCGCGTCGCCGAATCCGGCGCTGAGGACTCGCGTGAGCGCGTCCTCGACGTCCTCGTCGAGTTCGGTGATGTCCTCCGGGGCGACTTCGACGACGAATCCGGTCGTGATGTTCGGCGACGTCGGCAGGAAGAGGACCTCCCTGCCGTCTTCAGAGGTCTTGCCGGTCTTGAACGCCGTCATCCGGAGCCCGTCCCAGACCTCGATCTTGACCGGTTTCTGGAGCGACTCCTGTTCGCCGAAGGCGGTCTCGGCGGCCATCTTCGAGGCGTTGTAGACGACCCGCACGACGGGGACGCGGTTGGCGACGTCGTCGACGAGGCGTTCGACGAGGCCGCCGATCGTCGTCCGCATCAGGTAGCCGACCGAGAACGTGAGGATGATGAAGACGGTGAGCGCGACGATCACGCGGATGAGTTGCGCGAGCTGCTCGCGGGTCTGCTGGGCCTGCTCGCTGCCACCCGGGATCAGCCGCTGAAGGGCTGTTTCGTTCAGGATGAGTTCGGGAGTCACCCCGGCGACGAGTCCGTAGAGCCAGAAGATGACGTAGAGGGTAATGAGGATCGGGCCGAGGACGATCAGCCCGCTCGCGAAATCCCGCTTCCACGAAGCCATGTAGAGATTCTCTCACCAAAGGCTAATGAGCCCTTCCCTTTACCGGCCGACGATCGCCCGGACGGCGAACCAGAGGTTTTCCTTTCGCTCCATCGCCCGCCGATAGAAGTACGACTTCCAGCGGTCGCCGTAGGGGGCGTACTGCCAGACCTCGTAGTCCTCGGCGAGGGTGTCCTGGGCGTCCTCGCGGATGCCCATCAGCATCTGGATCTCGAAGTCCGTCCCGTGTTCCTCGTGGAGTTCGATCGCGCGGTCGATCATCGCCGGATCGTGACTGCCGACCGCGATACCGTCGTCGAAGTGCTCGAACGCGTACTCGAGGAGTGCCTCGTACTCGCGGTTGACCGTGGCCTTGTCCTTGTAAGCGAGAGCAGCGGGTTCGTCGTAGGCGCCCTTGACGAAGCGGACCTTGCCGGGGACGTCGGCGAGTCGCTTCACGTCCTCGCGGGTGCGTTTGAGGTTGGCCTGGACGCAGACCCCGACTCCGCCCTCGCGTTTCCAGGCGAGATCCTCGAACGCGTCGAGCGTCGCGTCGGTCGTCGTGTGATCTTCCATGTCGATCCAGACGAAGACTCCCTCCTCGGCAGCGGTGTCGACGATCTCGGTGAGTTCCTCGCGGAAGACGTCCTCGCCGATATCCAGCCCCAGTTGCGAGGGTTTGATCGAGATGCAGGCGTCGAGGTCTGCCGCTGCGATGTCGGCCGCGAGCGATCGGTACTCCGCAGCGTCCGCCCGGACCGACTCCCGATCGTCGTAGTGTTCACCGAGCAGGTTGACGATCGCCTTGCGGTCGCGTTCGTTCAGCTGTCGGACGTGATCGAGGGCTTCGGCCGGTGACTCCCCCGCGACGAAGCGATTCGCGATCGGCGGGATCATACGTCACCAATGTAACGCCATCACCAAGGCAGTTGGTGGTACTTCTCACCGACAGAGCGGGCGGCCGACGAGCACGAACCACCGGCGATTAAGATACCGGGGTTCGTCCCGGTCGATATGGCAGTGATCGAGACGATCGTCGTCGCCTTCTGGGCGATGTTGCCCGCCTACGTCCCTAACAACGCCGCGGTCCTGGCCGGCGGCGGCCGGCCGATCGACGGCGGTCGGACGTGGGGGGACAGGCGGGTCCTCGGAAACGGGAAGACGTGGCGCGGGACGGCCGCAGGCATCCTCGCCGGCGTGGCGCTCGCGGCCGTGCTCTCGCTGCTCGCCGACGACGTGAGTGCTGCGATCGGGATCGACGTGCCGGCGTTCGATCCGCTGGCCGCGATCGGACTCGCGGCCGGGGCGATGCTCGGCGACGTCCTCGCGTCGTTTCTCAAACGCCGGACGGGCCGCCAGCGCGGGGCGATGTTCCCCGGACTCGATCAGCTCGACTTCGTCGTCGTCTCGCTCCCGCTGACCGCCCTGCTCGCGACGGAGTGGTTCCGCGAGGTGTTCACCTGGGACGTGATCCTCGTCGTCGTCGTGCTCACGCCGCTGTTGCACGTGACGACGAACGTGATCGCGTACCAGCTCGGACTGAAGAACGAACCCTGGTGAGCCGCCAGGACTCGCCGTTCGCCGGTGCGACGTCCTTCGGATCCGGTGGCGGATCCCTGCGAATGTCGGGCGAACGACTACTGTGTCCCACGTGCACACTTCTCACGATCTGTCACCGACGACGGGAGAGCCGCACGCGTGGCCGGGAGTCGGGACAGATCAGCCGCTGAGCGATCTCCGGCCGACGACGGGAGTGGGCCGATGTTGGACCACTCTCCGTCCGGCCCACGACGGCGGTTCCTGCTTCGTCCGGACTGACTGTCACACCATCGTGCGTGGCCTACATGTGGTTCGTCGGCGTAGTCACCCGTATGACCGAGACGACACTCGCCGATCGGGAGTGTATCGCCTGTACCAGCGACGACGATCCGCTCGACGGCGCGGAACTCGACGAGTTGTACGAGAACCTCGACACCGACGTCTGGAAAATCGTCGACGAACACCACCTCGAGGGGACCTACGAGTTCGAGGACTTTCGCGACGCCCTCGAGTTCACGAAGGAGGTGGGCGAGCTGGCCGAGGAGGAGTGGCACCACCCCGACATCCACCTCTCCTGGGGTGAAGTCGTGATCGAGATGTGGACCCACAAGATCGACGGGCTGTTCGAGACCGACTTCATCATGGCCGCCCGCATGGACCGGTTCTACGAGGCGTACGCGCCGGACGCGTAGTACCGAGTCGCGTGACCGGCTCCGATCGAACTGAGAACGACTCCGATCGGCCGGCAATGACGGACCGGCGGCCGCCGGTTCGGCGGCCGATCGGCACTCGGAGTCCGGTCCCGGATTTTAGGCCTTCGACCGCGTAGATCCGGTCATGGACGTCGAGACGATCCTCTCGAAGCCACCCGACCCGCGATCCCACAGCTTTCCGGACTACTCGCTCCCGCACGGGGAGCCCGTACTGCCGATCGCGGTGACGCGGGACGAACTGTCGACGCTCCTCTCGCTCTACGAGACGTTCGCGGCCGTCGACCCGACCGGTATCGACTCGAACCCGTTTCTCAAGGCGACGACCGAGTTCCTCCAGCAGACGTTCGGGATGCCCCAGTACCGGCTGGACGATCAACTCCACGACGACATCGCGGGCATGCTCAACGACTTCTCCGACGACCTCGCCGGGGCGGAACTCGGTGTCGTCGACGCGACGCCGAAACACCACCGGACGCTCTACTTCTTCCTGGTCACCTGCCGCGGCTATCACTCGGCTCCACACGTCCACTTCGAACCGGACGCCGAGGCAGTCGACACGCTGTACCGGATCTACGAACGCGTGACCGAGCAAGACGTGTACCTCAAGCGGCCGGAGACGATCTTCGAGTAGACCGACTGGCACGGTCCGCGGGTCGGAATCTCGTCCTCGATCTCCGACGCCGCCGAGAACTGAGGACTCACTCGAACGCCTCGTGCAGGTCTGCCGCCAGGTCGGCGTGAGCCTCGTGGGCCACCTCGAGTTCCACCGGTGGCTCGAGCATCCCCGCGAAGCCGTGGATCATGTCGGGATAGTTCCGGTCGGAGACGGAAACGCCCGCCTCCGCGAGCCGATCGGCGTATGCCGCCCCGTCGTCCCGCAACGGATCGAACCCCGCCGTGACGATCGTCGCCGGCGGGAGGTCCGAGAGCAGGCGATCGCTCGCGAGTCGCGGGGCGGCGAAGACGTTGGCCTCGTCGATCTCGCGCTCGAAGTAGTGGGTCCGGAACCACTCGCTCTCCTCGGTCGAGAGCAGGTAGCCGTCGCCGTAGGCCTCGTACGAGTCGGTTCCGGTCGCGTCCCCCGTCGCGGGGTAGAAGAGCACCTGGTAGGCGACCGGCGGTCCGTCGCGACGGTTCGTCAGCAGGCACGTCGCCGTGGCGAGGGTCCCGCCCGCGCTCTCGCCCGCGAGGACGATCCGGTCCCGATCGCCACCGAGGTCGTCGACGCTGTCGGCGGCCCATTCGAGCGCGGCGTAACAGTCCTCGAGCCCGGCCGGGAACGGGTGTTCGGGGGCGAGGCGATAGCCCACGCTGACGACCGGGTAGCCGGTCTCGGTCGCCAGTTTGCGACACGTCGCGTCGTCGGCGTCGATGCTCCCGACGACCCAGCCGCCGCCGTGGAAATAACAGATCGTGGGTCGGGACTCGTCGTCAGCCCGATCGGAATCGGAACCCGGATCGGGATCGTAGATTCGGATCGGTATCTCGCCGGCCGGCCCGTCGATCCGGCGGTCCTCGACGCGCGCGACCGCGATGTCGGAGTCTCGATCGAACATCGCCGCCATCGTCTCGCGCGCCCGCTCGGGCGTGAGATCTGCGAGCGACGGAACGTCCATCGCCTCGAGCGCATCGAGGACGGCCTGTGCCTCGGGATGTGGCTCGTCCGCAGCGGTGGGCGTCATCGTCCGTGAATCGAACCGGATCGTCAAAAAACGTGACCTCCTCGCAAGACGGGCCGTCCTGTCCGGTATACGCACCCCGAACTGATCGTGGCGACGACTACGGAACGACCGTTCGTAGCTCGCTGAAGACCTCGAAAATCGCCGATCGCGGCCCGTATCGACCGTGAACCCCTCGAAGTCCGGCCACATATCAAAAACCGATTATTGTGTATGTGCTATATGGATATTGTGGACAAACTATTTATCGTTGTTTCACTTGCTCCAACGTATGACGGTAGGCCCACCGATCGACGAACTTCACTACGACGACGCGCCGGACGTCGGCACCGTTCCAGGACCGAACTCCCGGAATCTGCTCGAAAAACAGCGGGAAATCGACAGCAATGCCGTCGCCTATCCGGAGGACATCCCCGTCGCGTTCGAGGAGGGAAGCGGCGCGACGGTCCGCGACGCCGACGGCAACACGTACATCGACATGTTCGCCGGCATCGGCGTCCTCAACGTCGGCCACGCGAACCCGTACGTGCTCGAAGCCGTCCACGAGCAGGCGGACAAACTGGTCCACACGGTCGACTTCCCGACCGAGGCACGACTCGAACTGATCGAAAAACTCGACGAGATCGCGCCCGACGGACTGCAAGGGAACACCCGGGTCGTCTTCGGCGGTCCCACGGGCAGCGATGCGATCGAGGCCTCGATCAAACTCGCCAAGTACAACACCGGCGGCGACGGTCTGGTCGCGTTCCGCGGTGCGTACCACGGTGCGACGACCGGCGCGATGAGCATCACCTCGAACACCAAGTTCAAAGGCCACTACACGCCGCTGCTGTCGGACGTCGTTCACGCGCCGTACCCGTACCCGGTCAATCAGGGGAAAGAACCCCAGGAAGCGGTCGATCACGCGCTCGAGGAGGTCCAGGCGATCGTCGAAGATCCGTACGGCGGTCTCGCTAACCCGGCCGGGATCTTCGTCGAACCGATCCAGGGCGAGGGTGGCGTCGTGACGCCGCCGGAAGGGTTCCTGCAGGGGCTTCGCGACATCGCGGACGACAACGAGATCCCGCTCGTCTTCGACGAGATCCAGAGCGGACTGGGGCGCACCGGCGAGTGGTGGGCCTGCGACTGGGCGGGGGTCACGCCGGACGCGATGACCTCCGCGAAAGCGCTCGGCGGCGTCGGCTTCCCGCTGTCGGCGACGATCTATCACGAGGACCTCGACACGTGGGGGTCGGGCGATCACGCCGGCACCTACCGGGGTCACGTCGTCGGAATGCGGGCCGGCACACGGGCGATCGAGTACATTCAGGCCCACGACCTGCTGGCCCACGCCCGCGATCTGGGCGAGACGATCCGCGGCCGACTGCGCGAAGCCGCCGCGGAAACCGATCGACTCGTCGAAGTCCGGGGACAGGGGCTGTTCATCGGTGCCGAGTTCGTCGACGCCGACGGCTCCCCGGACGGCGACCTCGTCGACGCCATTCAGCAGTACTGTTTCGAACGCGGCGTCCTCGTCTGGACGGCCGGGCGACACGGCAGCGTCCTCCGGCTCCTGCCGCCGCTCGTCCTCACCCACGAACTCGCCGAGACGGCCCTCGACGTCGTCGTCGAGGCGATCGAACACGTGACCGAGCAGGCCGCACGGACCGCCTGACCCGACCACGCAGGCCATGACTGACGCGACTCCTATCGAAACCGACGACGCACCGAGCAACGACAACCCCTACTCACAGGGCGTCCGTGCCGGAGAGACGCTCTACGTCTCCGGGTACGGCCCCGTCGATCCCGACACGGGCGAGGTCGTCGACGGCGACATCGCCACCCAGACCGATCGCGTGCTCGACAACATCGCCGCCGTGGTCGACGATGCCGGCGGCGACGGCCTCGCCGACCTCGTCAAAGTGACCGTCTACCTGACCGACCTCGCGGACTACGAGCGGGTCAACGAGGCCTACGGCGAACGATTCGACGACGCTCCGCCGGCACGAGTCTGCGTGGAGGTCTCGCGACTCCCCGAGGACGTCCGCATCGAACTGGACGCGACCGCGTACCTCGGGTAGCCGGTTCGAGAGGCGAGAACCAACTGCAGAGACGATCGACCGGTTCCAAACTGCAAACCGCGTTCGACCGGAACATCGGGCACTGGCTGTGTTTCGTGATCCTCGACGCGTCCCGGACCGGACGCGTCGGTCACCGTTCGTTCCCGCGTGCAAAATCGAGCCGAATCCGATCGAATTCGTGACGCTCTCCATCGATCGTCCGTAAACGGCGTCCGATTATCGACTACGATTAAGTATCCTCCAGGCGTACAACCGGCAAGAATGTCCTACGACGTGCGAAACAGATTGCGCGATCTCCGGCGGGCGTTTCACCGCCATCCCGAACCCGGATGGCGCGAGTTCCGAACGACCGCACGCGTCGTCGAGGAACTCGAGCGGATCGGCGTCGACGAGATCGCCGTCGGGCGCGACGCGCTGGCGATCGACGAGCGCATGGCCGTGCCCCCGGAGTCCGAACTCGAGCCCTGGCTCGAGCGCGCCCGCGAGGCGGGGGTTCGATCGGATATCCTCGAGCGCACTGCCGGTGGGCGGACGGGGGTCGTCGCGGTGCTCGAGCAGGGAGCGGGGCCCTGTATCGGGTTGCGCGTCGACCTCGACGCGATCTCGATGCGGGAGGCCGACGATAGCGACCACCGGCCGGCCGCCGAAGGGTTCCGATCCGAACACGACGGCTACATGCACGCCTGCGGCCACGACGCCCACGTCGCGATGGCGCTGGGAACGCTCGAGGCGGTCAAAGAGAGCGACTTCGCGGGCACGCTGAAAGTCTTCTTCCAGCCGGCCGAGGAGATTTCCGGTGGGGGGAAGGCGATGGCCGAGAGCGGCTACCTCGACGACGTCGACTACCTCCTCGCGCTTCACATCGGCCTCGGCCACCCCACGGGCGAGGTCGTCGCCGGCATCGAGAAACCGCTCGCGATGGCCCACCTGACCGCGACGTTCGAGGGTGCCAGCGCCCACGCCGGGAAGGCACCGAACGAAGGAGCCAACGCCATGCAGGCGGCGGCGACAGCTATTCAGAACGCGTACGGCATTCCCCGGCACAGCGACGGGATGACCCGCGTGAACGTCGGCTGCATCGAAGGCGGCACCGCGAGCAACGTCGTCGCCGAGGAGGTCACGATCGAAGCCGAGGTCCGCGGCGAGACGACCGCGCTGATGGAGTACATGCGCACGGAACTCGAACGGGTACTGTACGCTGCCGCCGAGATGCACGACTGCGACGTCACGCCGCGGGTGATCAGCGAGTCGCCCCGCGTCGACAGCCATCCCGCCCTGCGCGACCTCGTCGGAAACGTCGCGTGGGAGGTCGAGGGCGTCGAACGAGTGGTCTCCACGGAAGACTTCGGCGTGAGCGAGGACGTCACCTACCTGATGGAGCGCGTCCAGGACGACGGCGGACTGGCGACGTACGTCCTGATCGGCACCGATCACCCGACGAGCCACCACACGCCGACGTTCGACGTCGACGAGCGCAGTCTCGATATCGGGGTGGCGCTGCTGTCCGAGACGGCTATCGAACTCTCCCGCCGGCGCCCGTAAGGGAGCGGCCCCGCCTTGCGATTTGTTCGTCGGATATCACGTTCGCCGGATCAGAAACGTTAATTCGCGCGCTCTCCGTGTACCGTATATGAGTCAGGACGACCTGCCGGAGTCGCTGCAGACGGCAGCGGACTCGGATCGCCCGCGCGGAATTCTCACGCCCTCCGACCGCGATTTCCTGCTCGGCCGGAAGACGGACTACACGGATCACTCGAAAAAACAGAAGCGAAACCGGATCCGACGCCGCGTCCGGAACGCGATTCTCGATTTCAGCATTCTCTTCGAGTACATGGAAGAGCGCGACCGGGAGACGGTCTTCGACCCCAACGACGAGGACCGCGACGCGTACACCCGGGGAATCACCGACATGCTCGCCTTCCTCCACCTCGGGACGATGGGCTACTACACCCCGTTCAAGGACATGCTCTCCGAGGGCGTCGGGAAGGCCGAACAGCAACTCGCCGGCTCGAACTACCGGATGGTCAACGTCGAGTTCAACGTCGAACCGGTCGGCCAGATCGACGTCGACGAGGTCGTCGAAAAACTCGAGAACGAGGAGTTCGCCCAGCTCACCGACGAGGAACTCCGGGCGTTCGTCCGACTCCTGACGATGTCCGACGCGTTCTCACCGGAAGCGACCCGCGAGGAGATCAAAGACCGTGTCGACGAGTTCAGCCAGAAAGTGTCCGAGAGCGCCGACGTCCGCGAGCAGAAGTTCGAGGAACTGACGAACTGAGCGGTTCGTGTCCGTTCGGGGACTCCGACGGCCCGTCTTTTCGATCGATCCGGAAGGAACCTCGCCGTCCGATCGTGGACGGCCGCGCCAGTGCACTGTCGGTCGTGATCGGGCTGAGACGCGGTAACTCGATCCGTCTCCTGGTTTTCGTGGCCCGGATTCGATACAGTACCGCGGGTACCGGCTGCGACGTGAGACCGTCCCGTTACGACTGATCGTGTTGCTCGTACGCACAGAGACTGGGTGAACAGGGCACGAGTGGCGAATAATTTCTAAAAGGTGGGACATTTGGAGATATTCGTGGACGAGCGGACGATCCTATCTGCGTTCCGGGACTCGCCGTCGCTCGATCGTCCAATAAACATAATCTGTATATGGTTCTGCCAAGAGGGAAACGTTTATTGTATACACGGTCGACCAACTCGGTATGCCATCACGCATCATGGTGGACGGTAGATGGGGTCACGACCAATCAGCGAGCCATCGGTCGATTCCGGAGGTGAGACCGAATGAGTGACGCTGAGAAGGGAGCGGTCGACACCTTCCTCGAGGAGATCGATCCGACGGTCTTCCTGTTCGGGGCGCTGTTGACCGTCGGCGTGATCGCCGCGTTCTTCGTCAGTCCGGGTTCCGTCGAGAGCGGTATCACGTCCCTGAACGATTCGCTGCTCGGGGCGTTTAACTGGGCGCTGCTGGTGATCGTGTTCCTGATCGTCGTATTCCTCCTGTTCCTGATCGTGGGCCCCTGGGGGAAGATCAGGCTCGGCGACGAGTCGCCGGAGTACAGTTTCCTGTCGTTCTTCGCGATGCTGTACTCGGCAGGGTTCGCGGCGGGCGTCGTGTTCTGGGGGCCGACCGAGGCGCTGTTCTACTACGACAACCCCTCGCCGCTGTTCGGCGGCGTCGAGGGCGGTTCGGCCGAAGCGATGACCGTTGCCGTCCAGCAGACGCTGTTCCACTGGGCGCTCCCCCAGCTCGCGGTGTTTACGATCATGGGGATCGCGATCGGCTACTTCGCGTACAACTACGAGAACGTCCCGCTGCGGGTGTCCTCGGCGCTCACGCCGATCATCGGTGCCGAGAACCTCGACGGGCCGTTCGCGAAGGTCGTCGACATCCTCGCGGTCTTCGCGACGATCGGTGGCGTGGCCACGTCGCTCGGCTTCATCGGTAGCCAGTTCATCACCGGACTCGACTACCAGTGGGGCATCAACATGGGGAACGCCGGTATCCTCCTCGTGGTGACGATGATGACGCTGCTGTTTACGACCTCGATGGTGCTGGGGGTCGACAGGGGGATTCGCCGACTCTCGAACTTCAACATGGTCCTCTTCGTCATCCTCATGTTCGCGACGTTCATCGTCGGCCCGACGCTGTTCCTGATCCTGCTCGGGACGCAGGCCTTCGGCGGGATGATCACCGACTTCGTCTCGATGAGCCTCTTCACCGGCGCCGGCGCCTTCGGTGGAGGCAATCCGGAAGCCACGAACTGGATGAACGACTGGACCGTCTTCTACTGGGCGTGGGCGCTCTCGTGGTCGCCGTTCGCGGGCCTGTTCATCGCCCGCATCTCCAAGGGTCGGACCGTCCGTGAAGTCGCGTTCACCGGTATCGTCGCGACGTCTGCGGCCACCATCCCGTGGTTCACGTTCGTCGGCGGCACCTCCGTCTGGGCCCATCACAACGGCGTCGCCGACTTCAGCGCGGTGATGGCGGGCGAAGCCGGCGCGGAGGTCTCCGGCTTCATCCTGTTCGAGGCGTTCCCGTTCGGGACGGTGTTCATGATCGCGTTCATGATCCTCGTGACGACGTTCTTCATCACGTCCGCGGACTCCTCGACGCTGGCCGTCTCGATGATGACGACCGGCGGGAAGGCCCGGCCGTCGTCGATCAACCGCATCTTCTGGGGCGTCGTCCTCGGGATGACCGCGGCGATCCTGATGATTCTCGGCGGGACTGGCAGTGCGAACACGCTCCAGCAGGCGGCGATCATCACCGGCACGCCCTTCGCCTTCGTCTGCTTCATCGCGATGCTCTCGCTGATCAGGGACTTCGGATCGAATTACGGCCAGGTGTTACTCCAGGACGAGACCGTCCTCGTCGGCTCGAGTACGAAAACGGAAACCGAACCGCCGACCGGTCCAGGCGGCCCCGTCGAGTCGGACGACGACTGAACCGTTCGCTGCCCACCACCTCGCGGACCGACGTCCCGCGTCGGCCGTCGCGCCGTCCCGTTTTTCTGACGGCCGGTTCCGTTACCCTCGCCAATCCATAACAAGTTTTAATGTACGAGGTACACATAAACTGTGTATGGATAGGGACACGGCGGAACCCGACGCGGACGCGCTTCCGGGTCCGAACGCGCAGCGGTGGGTCGACTTCCACCAGGAGTACTCGGCTCCCAGCGAGTACTCCCACGAATTCGTCTGGGACGTGACTCGCGAGGCCGACGGACCGTTCGTCACCGACGTCGACGGGAACGTTCTTCTCGACTTTACCTGCCACATCGGCGCGGCACCGCTCGGCTACAACAACGAGAAGGTCCTCGAAAAGGTCCGCGAGTTCGACCTCGTCGAACCGATGAAGATCGCGGGCCAGGACATGTACTTCGGATCCGGACCCGACCCCGAAGACGCCGCCTTCCCTGGCTCGAGTCACCTCATGGAGAAGCTGACCGAGGTTTCGAGCCAGTACGGAATGGACACCGTCTTCCTCTCGAACTCCGGCGCGGAGGCCATGGAGAACTCGATGAAGATTACCCACGACTACCGGGCACCGGCGAAATACGGCGTCGCGTTCGGCGGCAGCTTCCACGGCCGCACCCTCGGCACCCTGTCGCTGACGAAATCCAAGGCGGTCTACACGCACCACTACCCCGAAATCAGTGGGATCGAGACGGTTCCGTTCTGTGCCGATCGGGGCTGTGACGCGAGTCGCTGTGACTGCGGCTTCTTCGCGGGCGGCGACTCGCAGTTGCGGTCGATGCTCGCACCCGAAGGCGGCCACGTCGAACCCGACGAGGTCGCGTTCCTCGCGCTCGAGCCGATCCAGGGCGTCGGCGGCTACCGCTTCCCGAGCGAGGCGTTCATGCAGGAGGTCGCGGACGTCACCGATACTTACGACATCCCGCTGGTCGTCGACGAGATCCAGTCCGGCGTCGGCCGAACCGGCGAGATCTGGGCCTCCGACCACTACCCGATCGAACCGGACGTCATCGCCAGCGCGAAAGCCCTTCGCGTCGGCGCGACCATCTCCCGCACCGAAATCTTCCCCGACGAGAAGAATCGCCTGGGTTCCACCTTCGGCGGCGGCGACCTGCTCGGCTCGATGATGGGCGCGTTCACCCTCGAGGCCATCGAGGAACACGACCTGCTGGACAACGCCACCCGACGCGGGAAGCAGGCCAAAGAGCACCTGCGCGACGACGCACCCGAGTACGTCGAGGACGTCCGCGGCAAGGGCCTGATGCTCGCCGTCGAATTCGATACTGCGGAGCGTCGGACCGCCGTCGTCCAGGCGGCCCTCGAGCGCGGCCTGCTGACCCTCGGTTGCGGCGAGAAGACGATCCGGCTGCTCCCGCCGCTGGACTCGACCGACCGCGAGATCGAACTGGGGATCGGTATCTTCCTGGAGGCGATCGAGGCCGTCGGTCCGAGTGCCAGGGTGGCGTAACGGCCTTCGGGTTTCGCTGATCGATTTTCGTTTTTCTGCTCGGCGCGAGCGCGTCCACCGATCGTCTCTGGTCGGTTCGATAAACGGATACTGTTTTACCGACCTCACCGACGGGAGATCACGACGCGAGTCCCTGGTCCAGTGTCGTGCGAGGAGGGACTATTCGAGCGATCGGTCGACGATCGAGACACCCTCGAGTTCCGAGAGCGCCTCGAGCGCGCCGTCTACGTGTTCGGGACCGCTTCCCTCGAGTCCGATCGTGACGGGCGTCCGATTCGGGTGGTCGACTGCGGTTCGACGGGCGCGCTCGAGGGCGTCCAGTTCGGCACCCGCCGATTCGACGGTGGCAGCGACGTCGCCGACGGCCGTCGGCCAGTCCGCGAGCGCGAGTCGGGCCTCGGCGTAGCGCTCGAGTTCGTGGAGGCCGGTCCGAGTCAGTTCGGCGTGGTCGGTGAGGTTCACGTTCCCGCCGGAGACGACGACGCCGACGTGCTCGCCATCGAGGGCCACCTCGTCCGACAACGCAGCCGCGAGCGGCGCTGCCCCGGCGCTCTCGACGACCGTCTTCGCGCGCTCGGCCAGCAAGGTGACTGCAGCGGCGATTTCCCGATCGCTCACGCTGACCACGTCGTCGACGACCTCGCGGGCGATTTCGAAGGTCGTCTCGAGCATGCGCGTGTCCGCGATCCCCTCCGCGACGGTGTCGACGTCCTCGAGTTCGTGGATCGCGTCGGCCTCGAGCGACGGCTTCGCGTGGGCGGCGCCCTCCGGCTGTACGCCGATCACACGAATGTCACGCTCGGCGGCTTTCAGGGCCGTTCCGATCCCGCCGACGAGCCCGCCCCCGCCGATCGCGACCAGCACGGTGTCGATCTCGGGGTACTGCTCGAGCAGTTCGAGCCCGATCGTCCCCTGGCCGGCGACGATCGCCTCGTCGTCGAAGGGGTGAACGAACGTCTCGTCGGTCTCGGCGGCTCGTTCGAGGGCGTACTCGTAGGACCGCTCGTAGATGTCGCCCTCGACGACGACCTCGGCACCGTAGCCGCGGGTGGCCTCGATCTTCGCCGCGGGGGTTACCTCCGGGACGACGATCGTCGTTTCGATGTCGAGCAGATCGCCGGCCAGCGCCACTCCCTGCGCGTGATTGCCCGCGCTCGAGGAGATGACGCCCCGTTCCCGTTCCGCGGCGGAGAGCTGGGCCATCCTGTTGTACGCCCCGCGGATCTTGAACGAACCCGTCCGCTGGACGTTCTCGAGTTTGAGCCCGATCGAGGTCGCGCCGCTCAGTTCGGCGAAGGTCCGCGAGGTGTCGAGCGGGGTCCGGTGGACGACGTCTGTAATGCGCTCCCGGGCCGCCTCGACGTCCGCGACGGTGACGGGGGGATCGCTCGTGCTTTGATCTCTGCTCATACCTCGATTCCGTCCTCCGCCTGCGCCACCGGGTGTCGGGCCTCGAGTTCGCGGATCGTCCCGACGAGCACCTCGACGCCGTGTTCGAGGCTGCGCTCGTCGACGTCGAACGTCGGCGTGTGGTGGCTCGTCGGGTGATCGGTACCGACGATCACGTACGTCGCCAGTCCGCCGTCGTCCTGGACGCGCTCCATCAGGAAGGTCGCGTCCTCGCTCGCGCCGAAATCGGCGGCCGGCAGCACGCGCTCGATTCCCCCGACGCCGGTCGCAATTTCGCTCACCAGCGCCTGGAGTTCGGCGTCGCTGTCGGCCCGCGGCGACTCGCTGACCACGTCGACGTCGGCCCGGCAGCCGTGCATCGTGGCGGCGGACCTGATCGTCCGCTCGAGGCGCCGTTTCACGTACTCCATCAGTTCGGTGGTCTCGCCCCGCGCTTCGGCCGCCATGTGGGCGTGCTCGGCGATGACGTTACTCGCTGACCCCGCCTCGGCCTTGCCGACGTTCACGCGGGTCATCCCGTCGCTGTGGCGAGGGATCCCGTACGCGTTCTCGATCGCCGTTCCCATCGCGTGCATGGCGTTGGCCCCTTCGTTTGGTGCCTTCCCGGCGTGGGCGGAGGTCCCCTCGATCGTCGCGTCGACGTGGCACATCGCGAGCGGTTTCTCGATGCCGGCGACGACCTCGCCCGTGGGGTGGTCGAGACCGACGTGGACGGCCAGCAGGTAGTCGAGATCGTCGGCGAACTCGCTCTTGGCCATCGGGAAGCCGCCGCCGGAAATCTCCTCGGCCGGCTGGAAGAAGACGACCAGACGGCCCGCGAAGTCGCTCGCCTCGATCGCCTCGAGGACGGCCAGCCCCCAGGTCATGTGGGCGTCGTGGCCGCAGGCGTGCATGGTCCCGTCGATCTCCGATCGAAAGCCCTCGGCCGCGGGGTCGTGTGCTTCGTCGGTCGATTCCTCGATGAACAGGCCGTCGATGTCGACGCGCAGCCCGATCGCAGGTCCCTCGCCGCGCTCGAGGACGGCGACCGCGCCGGTGTTGCCGCCGGCCATCCGATCGGCGGGGTCGTAGGCGTCGGGGCCGACGGCCAGTTCGTCGACGCCGATCGCACGGATCTCCTCGACGAGCTGGGCCGTGGTGAAGAATTCGCGCCACGCTGGTTCGGGGTGGCGGTGGAAGCTGCGACGAACCGTCGCGAGTCGGTCCCGAATCGGGTCGGTCATGCGAGTTGCTGACGCGACCCAGTGACTTAATTATACACAATCAGTGTTTACGTCGGTTACACAAAAAGGATAAGAGAGCCGATGACAATCGTGTCCTATAGTCGCCGCTGAAAGTCGGACGCGCCCGCTCGCGGGTTCGCGATCGGGTGCGTCTCGATCCAGTGGCAACGAAACGCGTCACCGCGACGCGGGAGACCCCACATGAACGCACATTCAGACGCACATCCGGACGTCGTCGTTCTCCGAGAGGGGACGGAAGGACTGTCGATGGAATCGTACGCCGAAGCCCTGCGCGAGCGACTGTCCGATCACACCGTCGCACTCGCGCGGACGCCGAAAGAAGAGCGCGACCTCGTCCCGCAGGCGCGGGTCGTGACCGGCATCACGATCGAAGCGGACCTCCTCGAGCGGGCCGACCGACTCGAACTGTTCGCGTGCACCTTCGCCGGCACCGATCACGTGCCGACGGACGCGCTGGCTGACCACGGCGTCACGGTGACGAACGCGGGTGGAATCCACGCTCCCGGAATCGCGGAGCAGGCCATCGGGAACATGCTCGTCTTCTCCCGGCGGCTTCACGAGGGGTGGCGGCGCAAGCAAAACGGCGAGTGGCGACACTTCCAGTCGTTCGAGTTCACCGACAGCACCGTGACGATCGTCGGCCTCGGCTCGATCGGCCAGGAGATCGTAACGCGCCTCGGGGGGTTCGAGGTCGAGACGATCGGCATCCGCTACACGCCCGAGAAGGGGGGTCCGACCGACGAGGTGCTCGGCTTCGAGGCCGACGACGTCCACGACGCGTTCGCCCGGAGCGACTACGTCGTCCTCGCGTGTCCGCTCAACGACCTGACGCGCGGGCTCGTCGGCGAGGAGGAACTGGCGACGCTCCCGCCGAACGCCGTCGTGGTCAACGCGGCGCGCGGCGCCATTGTCGATACCGACGCGCTCGTCTCGGCGCTCCAGTCGAGCACGATCCGTGGCGCCGCCCTCGACGTCACCGACCCCGAACCGCTCCCGAACGACCACCCGCTCTGGGACCTCGAGAACTGTCTCATTACGCCACACACCGGCGGCCACACGCCGAAGCACTGGGAGCGGCTGGCCGACATCGTCGCGCACAACGTCGAGGCGCTCGAGACCGGCGGTGACCTGGAGAACGCGGTGTACCAGCCCGATTCGAGCTGAGATCGATGGCGACGAACGACGATTCTCCGACCGACGCCAGCGATCCGGCGGCGGACCCGCGAGCCGAGTACGACTACGTCGGTGGCGACGTCGACCGCCCGGAACTCGTGTCGGCGCTGCGAAACCGCATCGACGGCGAGGTCCGCTTCGACGACTACAACAGACGACTCTACGCGACCGACGCGAGCGCCTACGAGGCGACGCCCGTCGGCGTCGTCTTTCCGGCGTCGACCGGCGACGTCGCCGCCGTCGTCGACTACTGTGCCGACGAGGGGGTTCCGGTCCTTCCGCGGGGCGGCGGCACCAGCCTCGCCGGCCAGGCGGTCAACGAGGCCGTCGTCCTCGATCTCACGACGCACATGGGCGACGTGCTCGCAGTCGCGCCCGACGAACGACTGGCGACCGTACAGGCGGGGACGGTCCTCGCGGACCTGAACGACGACCTCGAATCACACGGCCTGAAATTCGCGCCCGATCCCGCCGCGGGGAATCGGAGCACGATCGGCGGCGCGATCGGCAACAACTCCACCGGGGCGCACTCGCTGCAGTACGGCAAGACGGACGCCTACGTGGAGGCCGTGGAGGGCGTCCTCGCCGACGGCTCCGTCGAACGGTTCGGTGAGGTGACGGTCGCCGAACTCCGCGAGCGCGCCGACCCGGACGGCGACCTGCTCGGGCGAATTCACGAGGCGCTCCGCCGCGTCGTCGACGAGGAAGCCGACGCCGTTCGCGACGTCTTCCCGCAACTCAAACGGAACGTCTCCGGCTACAACCTCGATCGACTGGTCGCGGAGGCCTACGGCGAGCCGGACGCATTCGACGAGAACACCGACGGCGCGGCCGCGATCGACGGCGATCCCGATCCCGACGCGACCGTCAACCTCGCCCGCGTCTTCGCCGGCAGCGAGGGGACCCTCGGCGTCGTCACGGAAGCGACGGTCTCGCTCGAGCCGATTCCCGAGACGACGGGCGTCGTCCTGTTGACCTACGGGGACCTGCTCGAGGCGATGGCCGACGTCGATACGATCGTCCGCAACCACGACCCCGCAGCGATCGAGGCGATCGACGACGTGTTGCTCGACCTCGCCCGCGACACCGAGGAGTTCGCCGACGTGGCTGCGACCCTCCCCGCGGGAACCGAGACGGCGCTGCTCGTCGAGTTCTACGCCGACAGCGAGGCCGACGCTCGGGCGACGGTCTCCGAACTGCTCGCCGATCGGCTCCCCGACCCGCAGGCTCCGACACCGAACGGCGGGCCCGGTGCGGCCGGCACCGAAACCGATACCGCGGACGACCCCGTCCGCGCGTTCGACGCCATCGAAGCCTACGAACCCGACGCCCGCGCCGACCTCTGGAAGCTCCGCAAGAGCGCGGCACCGATCCTCCTTTCGAGGACGTCGGACGCCAAGCACATCTCCTTCATCGAGGATACCGCCGTCCCGACCGAGAACCTCGCGGACTACGTCGCCGACTTTCAGGAGGTACTCGAGGAACGGGACACGTTCGCGAGCTTCTACGCCCACGCCGGTCCCGGTTGCATGCACATGCGGCCGCTGGTCGACACCAAGAGCCCGGCCGGCCTGAACCAGTTCGAGGCGATCTCGGACGCCGTCACCGATCTCGTCGTCGAGTACGGCGGGTCGGTCTCGGGCGAACACGGCGACGGTCGCGCCCGGACCCAGTGGAACCGGAAACTCTACGGCGACGACGTCTGGTCGCTCTTCCGCGACCTGAAGACGGCGTTCGATCCCGATTGGCTGTACAACCCCGGAAACGTCTGCGGCGACCACAAAATGGACGAACGGCTCCGCTTTTCGCCGGACTACGAGTTCGACGCCGGCTTCGAGCCCGCTCTCGAGTGGAACACCGACAACGGCATGCAGGGCATGGTCGAACTCTGTCACGGCTGTGCCGGGTGTCGCGGGTCCCAGGAGACGACCGGCGGCGTGATGTGCCCGACCTACCGCGCGGCAGAGGAAGAGGGGCTGAGCACTCGCGGGCGCGCGAACATGCTCCGAGGCGCGATGAACGGCGAACTCGACGCCGAGGCCACCGATCCGGAGTTCCTGGCCGAAGTGATGGATCTCTGTATCGGCTGCAAGGGCTGTGCGCGGGACTGCCCGAGCGAGGTCGACGTGGCGAAACTCAAGGCCGAGGTCGAACACGCGAACCACCGGGAAAACGGCGCGAGCCTCCGCGATCGGCTCTTCGCCGACGTCGATCGGCTGAACGCGATCGGCTCCGCGCTCGCGCCGCTCTCGAACTGGGCCGCGTCGCTCCCCGGTGCCGGGACGATCGCCGAGAAGACCGTCGGCATCGCACGCGAACGCGACCTCCCGTCGTTCGCCGACGAGAGCTTCGAGGACTGGTTCGACGCGCGCGGCGGTTCCCGGATTCCGCTCGAGGAGGCCTCCCGGAAGGTCCTCCTCTTCCCCGATACGTACACTAACTACAACTACCCGCGGGCGGGGAAGGCGGCCGTTCAGGTACTCGAGACCGCAGGTGTCCACGTCGCGATTCCCGACGGGGTGACCTCGACCGGCCGTCCGGCGCACTCGAAGGGCTTTCTCGACGTTTCACGGGAGCGCGCCCGAACCAACGTCGAGGCGCTGGCACCCCGTGTCGCGGACGGCTGGGAAATCGTTCTGGTCGAACCCTCCGACGCGGTGATGGTCCAGTCGGATTACCTGGACCTCCTCACCGGCCGCGACGCGGAGCGAGTCGCAGCGAGTACCTACGGCGTCATGGAGTTCCTCGATCGGTTCGAACTGGCGTCCGGGCTGCCCACCGCAGCCAGCGAAGAACCGGCGGAGCGACTGACCTATCACGGCCACTGCCACCAGAAGGCGACGAAGAAGGACGGGCACGCGGCCACCGTCCTCGAGACGGTCGGTTACGAGGTCGACGCGCTCGATTCGGGCTGTTGTGGGATGGCCGGTTCCTTCGGCTACGAGGCCGAACACTACTCGCTGAGCCGAGCGATCGGTCGGATCCTGTTCGAGCAGGTCGACGAGAGCGACGGCGAGACGGTCGTCGCGCCCGGCGCGTCCTGTCGAACGCAACTCTCGGCCCACGACGGCTGTGGGGAGCCGCCGCATCCGATCGAGAAAGTCGCTGCAACGCTTTCGGCGTGAGAGCGATCACGGCGGGCCGGTCGGCCGCTTCGACTCGTCGGAGCGGCGGGCCGGTCGGCGTTTCGAGTCGGCGGAGCGCCGACTCGTCGCCGATCGCTGATCCGGATTCGCCGTCCGTCGCTCAAAACGGAAAACGGCGTTCGTGGGCGTTCGGCGACTCGATCCTACGTGGTGAACAGTTCCCGCGGGAACTCGGCGAGCGTCTCGGCACCGCTGCCGGTGACGTGGAACGTCTCGCTGATCTCGACGCCGAAGTCGTCGGTCCAGATGCCGGGGATCATGTGGAAGGTCATGTCCTCCTCGAGGACCGTCTCGTCGCCCGGCCGCAGGCTCGCGGTGTGTTCGCCCCAGTCCGGCGGGTAGCCCAGTCCCATCGAGTAGCCGATTCGATCCTCCTTCTCGATGTCGTACTGGGCGATGGTCTCCCGCCAGGCTTTCTCGACGGCTTCGCAGGTGACGCCCGGTTCTGCCACGTCGAGGGCTGCCTCGAGTCCTTCGACGACGACCTCCGCGGTGTGTTCGATTTCCTCGGGCGGATCGCCGACGAAGGTCGTGCGCGCGAGCGGTGAGTGGTATCGGTGCCGACAGCCGGAGAGTTCGATGATGACCGGATCGCCGTCCCGAAACGGCCGATCGGTCCAAGTCAGGTGCGGCGTGCCGGTGTGATCGCCGGAGGGCATCAGCGGGACGATGGACGGGTAGTCGCCGCCGTACTCCTCGGTGCCGGTGATCAATTGGTCGTAAATCGCGGCCGCGGCTTCGTACTCCGGAACCCCTTCCTCGATGACGTCGAGCCCCGCCTGCATCGCGTTCTCCGAGATGCGGGCGGCCTCGCGCATGTACTCGAGTTCCTGTTCGGACTTCGTGATGCGAACCCAGTTGACCAGCAAGGTGGTATCCTCGAACTCGGCCTCGGGGAGGTTCTCCTGCAGGCGCGTGTAGGATTTCGCCGTGAAGTAGGAGGCGTCCATCTCGAGACCGATCCGGCCGTCCGCGACGTCGAGTTCCTCGAGGACGCCGGCGACGTAGTCCATCGGATGGAGGTCGTACGGCGACTGGACGTGGTCGTCGCTGTAGGAGCGGATGCTCTCCTCCGAGAGCCAGGTGGTCGCCCGAGCGCCGTTCGCGTCCATCTCGCGGCCGACCCAGACCGGTTCGTCGCGGTCCGGGGTGACGACGACCGCCTGGTGGACGTAGAACGACCAGCCGTCGTACCCCGCGAGGTAGTTCATGTTCGCCGGATCGGCGACGACGATCGCGTCGAGGCGCTCCTCGCGGAGCCGTTCTTTCGTCCGGGTCAGCCGTCGTTCGTACTCTCGCTCGTCGAAAATATCCTGAGACATGGTAACGCGTGCTCTACCGAGTCAGTCGATCAGGAGTGGTAAAAGTTTTTCGTAGATGTCGAAAACGGATAGTGTGTACATTCGTTCGAGCGGGTGACGGGGCGAGTCGACGTCGCGGTTCCACACCGCTTATTTCGGTCGAACGCGCCTGTCCGGACAATGACGACCCAGGATCTCATCGACGCCCTGCGCGAGTCGGAGGCCGTGCAGTTCGGCGAGTTCGAACTCGCCCACGGCGGCACGAGCGAGTACTACGTCGACAAGTACCTCTTCGAGACCGACCCGCGCTGTCTCGAGGCCATCGCCGAGGCCTTCGCCGATCGACTCGCGGACGACGACAAACTCGGCGGCGTGGCGCTCGGCGGGGTCCCGCTGGCGGCCGCGACCAGCGTCGCCGCGGGCGTCCCCTACGTCATCGCCCGCAAACAGCGCAAGGAGTACGGCACCGCGAACCAGATCGAGGGCCGCTTGGAAGAGGGCGAGACGGTCGTCGTCGTCGAGGACATCGTCACGACGGGAACGAGTCTCGTCGACGCCGTCGAGGCGCTGCGCGACGCCGGCGCGACCGTCGATCGGGCGCTGGTCGTCGTCGATCGGCAGGAAGGCGGCCGCGAGAACGTCGCGGACGCGGGCGTCGAGATGGAGGCGCTCGTGACGGCCGAGGAACTGCTGGCCGATCGGGACTGACGCTGACCGGCACCATCCCGTCGACGCACTCGAAATCGAACGAATCGGCGCAATGAGCCACGAAATCTCGTCAGACGTTCCTCGAGAACGGCAGACCGTTCGACTGTCACGATCGAGACTGGCGTCCCTTCGAGCGTGGGCGATCGAGGGATCCGGACTGACGGCCGCGGCGCGAGTGATCGATCCCGACGGGCGGATCGCACTCGTCGAAAACGGCTGGTCCGACGGCTGGATCCTGCCCGGGGGCGGCGTCGAACCCGACGAGGACCCGATCGACGCTGCCCGGCGCGAGGTCCGCGAAGAAACGGGGCTGCGTGCGACGATCGGATCGCCGCTCGTCGTCGTCGATCAGACGTACGTCTCGAGACGCGACGGCGGAGAGCAGTTTTCGGGCCAGTACGTCGTCTATTCGGCCCGCGCCGAGGGGACGATCCCCGACGCCGATCGATTGGGTGTCACCGACGACGAAATCGCGGCAGCGCGCTGGTTCGAAACGCTTCCCGAGAACCTCCACGACCGGGCCCTGCTCGAACCGTACCTCTGAGCGAACCCCTCGCGAACGCGGATTTCGAGAGATGCGCTCGTGACTGCCGACGAACTGCCGATGCTGGGCGATGTACGTACCCTTTGGTGTGGGAAAATAATCATCACGCATGCGTTCCGTGCGTCGGCGGCAGGTGCTGATGGGCGCATCCGCCGCGATCGTCGGCCTCGCCGGATGTGCCACCGCTCGGGAACGCGTCGGTGACGTCCGCCGCAGTCCGCCGGAGCGCCGCGTCGATCCCGACTGGCGTCCCGAGGCAGGAACGTGGGCCGAACGCGATTACGGGCCCGCGAAACGCCGGCACAACCCCCGCGCGACGCCACCGCGAACCGAACCCGGCGTCGACTGGGAACACGACCTCGACGCGCCGCTCGGTGACGGGTGGCTCGTCGTCGTCGACGACACGGTGTACGTTGCAACGGAGCGTCGACTGCTGGCACTCGACGCCCGCGACGAACGGGTACGGTGGGAGCACGGTATCGCCGGACCTGCCGGGCTGAAGTACGTCGATGGGCGGCTGTATCAGCTGAACTGGGCGCTTCAAGAGCCGGATCTGGTGGCGCGATCGCTCGACGGGGAGGAACGATGGCGGACCACCGTCCCGGATCAGGGGCGTACACGAGCAGAGCGGATACGCGTTCGTCGCGGGCCGGGATCGGTACTGGACGCTCCACGCGGATACCGGCGAGGTCGTGCGCGAGCGCGACGACTGGGTGCGGAACGTGGCGTCCGCCGGCGATGCGTTGTACGCAGCATTTTCGGGCATTCTCGTCAGGTACGAGGTCGACGGTCGAGTACTGGAGGCACGCTGGCGGACGCGGCGTGACTACCCGATCGAATCGGCACAACCCGTCGTCGGGGAGGAGCTGATCGACGTTCCACTGTATGCTCCCGGCCGCGACGATGGCGCCGTGCTGGTCGCCGAGCCATCCGGGGAGGACCGGACCGAAATCGAACTCGACTACAATCCGCTCCAGCTCACCACCACCGAGGACGGACCAGTCGTCGTGCCGTCAGCGACGATCGGAGCGGGACTCCGCGCGATACGTCCCGACGGTGGCCGGCGGTGGACGGCCGACGTGAGCGGGCACGCCAGCGCAATCTCCGCCAACGGTACGGTGTACGCCGGGAACCCGCTGATCGCACTGGACAGCGAATCCGGCGAGCGGCTCTGGGAGCGGAACGTGGTCGGCGTTGGCGGCGTCGTCCGACTCGCCGCTGCAGACTCGACGCTATACGTCGCGACTCACGATCGCGTCGTGGCGTTCCGGGAGTGAGCGATCTCGACTCGATGGCGTTCTGTTCCGAAACGGGACTCGACGACGCTATTATTCGCGGGAGCGCGGCGAGTCACTGCCCGTAGGATTCGAACTTCTCGATCACCGTCTCGAGTTGCTCGTCCGAGAGCGTCTCAGGCTCCAGACCGGCCGATCGCGCCTCGAGATAGAGCCGAGCGAGACTCTCGACGTGGGCCGTGTTCTCGAGGGCGGCCTCGATATCGGGGGCAGTGACGACCAGGCCGTGGTTCTCGATGAACGACGCCGTCGCGTCGGCCGCCTCCATCGCCGCCACGATGTTCTCCGCGAGTTCGTCGGTCCCGTAGGGCGCGTACTCGGCGACGGGGACGCGCTTGCCCACGGCGACGATCATGTAGTGGATCGGCGGCAGCGGTTCGTGAGCAACCGCCATCGTCGTCGACCACGGCGAGTGGGTGTGGACGATCGCGCCGACGTCTTCGCGCCGGTAGATGGCGGCGTGCATCGGCACCTCGCTGCTGGGTGCCATCCGGCCGTCGCGCTGTTCGCCGTCGACGCCGACGACGGGGACGTCCGCGTCGTCGAAACTGGCGTAGGGGACGCCCGTCGGTGTGATCGTGAAGGCGTCGCCGTCGGTCCCGTCGCGAACGCTGAGATTGCCCGTTCGACCGGGCGTCAGCGTCGCGAGATCCGAAGCGTACTCGACGACGAGTCGTCGTTCGGACTTGAGGATCACAGTACCACCTCCGTTAGCTCCGCGAACGCATCTATCCTGTGGTCGGGTTCCCGCTGGCCCTCGAGGGGGTCGTCGGGGTCGGCGTTGAACAGCACCGTCTCGAGACCGACGGCGTTTGCTCCCACGACGTCGGCCGCGACGTCGTCGCCGACCATCACCGTCTCCGACGCTCGGCGATCGAGTCGTACCAGCGGGAGCGTGAACATGACCGCCCCCGGTTTCTCCCGGCCGGTCTCCTCGGACGTGAGCAAGAGATCGATGTCGGGCCCGAGACCCAGTCGATCGAGTTTCTCGAGTTGAATCCGCGTCGTGAGGTTGGTCACGATGGCGACGTCGATCCCCGCCTCCCGGAGAGCGGCGAGCGTGTCCTCGACGCCCGGAAAGAGCTCCATCGCCTCGAAGTAGGCGTTCCAGTAGGCGTTCCCGAGGGCCAGCGCGTCGTCCGGCTTCGCCGTCCCCGTGTGTTCCTCGATGGCGGCTTTGAAGTAGAGGTACCGCTCGTGGGAGGCGGCCGTCCCGGGGACCTCTCGTTTCACGTTCCGACGACCTGTCTGGTAGAAGGCCTCGAACGACTCGGTGTCGAACTCGTAGCCCAGTTCCAGGGCGGTTTCCCGGGCGGCGTCCTTCCCTGCGCGATTACACGGCGGGTACGGGTAGAACGTGTCGTCGAAGTCGAACAACACGGCGTTCGCAGTCATACGCGTACGTCGACCGGGCGGGAAAAACGAGTACCGGTTGCGTGGACGGCGTCGCTCCGAACCGAGAGGTCGCGGCGAAATCCCGATCGTCCGGGAATCCCGGTTGGTTTATCACGGCCCGATTCCTGCCACCAGCCGTGAAATTCATCTCATCTGAATACGACCCGGCTACGGCCGGCGTCGACGCCGAGTTGACCGTCTGGGGGCGGCTCAAGCGGTGTTTCACGCCAGAGGACGACGGCATCTGTTACTACCGATATCCGATCGTCGACCAGCAAAACGACGAGTTAGACCGGGAGGCGGACTTCGTCCTCCTGCACAGGCGCTACGGACTCGTCGTGATCGAGTGCAAGGGGTATCGGATCGACCACATCGAGTCGATAGCGGGCGCACGGTGGTCCTTGCGGGGGACGAGACAGGATCACGCGGCTCCGTACTCGCAGGCGCGTGACCACGGGTTCCGGCTCCGATCGCCGATGATGCGCGAACCGACGCTGGTCGACGAGCGCGGCAACTGCCACATCACGATGACCCCGCTCGTCGCGTTGCCGAACGTCAGCCGCAGGGAGTGGGAAGAACGGGGGTTCGACGACCTCCCGTCGGCACCGCGGGTGATCCTGCAGGACGATCTCACGAGCGCGTCGCTGCGCGAGGTCTTCGAGTCGCTGCCCGGCGAGACCGAACTGACGAGCGAACAGTACGCCGACGCGCGGGCGGTCCTCGGCGGGGGGCAGGCGATCAGCGGCGATCGGGGCCCGGTCCTGGCGGACGGGACGACGAAAGCGGGGCTCTACGAGACCGTCCAGAAGGGGCTCGAACGATTCGACGACCGACAGGAGGAAATCGGCATCCAGATCCCGGACGGCCCCCAGCAGATCCGCGGCATCGCCGGGTCCGGCAAGACCGCGCTCATCGCGCGGAAGGCCGCGGCGATGCACGCAAGACACCCCGACTGGCGGATCGCCCTCACGTTCAACACGCGGAGCCTCTATCAGACGGTTCGCGAATCCGTCCGCCGGTTCTACACCGGTCTGGGCGGCGACGACCCCGACTGGGATCGGCTCGAGATCCTCCACGGGTGGGGTGGCAAGAGCGAGCACGGAATGTACTACAAGGTCGCCCAGGACGCGGGCGTCTCTCCTCGCACCGTCGGGACTGCCAAGGACGAGTTCGGCGATCTGGGCCCGGGCGACCTGTTCGATGCCTGCTGTCGGGAACTCGTCGAGGACGCGCCGATCCAGGAACGCTACGACGCGATCCTCATCGACGAGGCCCAGGACTTCGAACCGGCGTTCTACGAGATGTGTTACCGGGCGCTGACGCCGCCGAAGCGGTTGATCTGGGCCTACGACGAGGCCCAGAATCTCACGAGCCTCTCCGCGCCGAGTCCGAAACACATCTTCGGCGTCGACGACGACGGAGAGCCGACGGTCGATCTGAGCGGCTCGTACCCCGGTGGCATCCAGAAGAGCCAGGTCATGCGCAAGTCCTACCGGACGCCACGATCGGTCCTGATGCTCGCGCACGTCTTCGGGATGGGACTCACGAGCGAGCGCGGTGCCGTGCAGGCGATTACGACACAGGAGGGGTGGGAGGACATCGGGTACGAGGTGCTCGACGGGGACTTTCGTCGGACCGGAGAGCCGGTTTCGATCCGCCGACCGGCGGCTCACTCCCCGCATCCGCTCTCCGACGTTCCGGAAGCGAAGCCGTTCGTCGATTTCGAGGCCTACGAGAACGAGACCGCCGAACTCAACGCCGTCGCGGACGCGATCGCCGCGGACGTCCACGAGCACGGGCTCGAACCCGAGAACGTGCTGGCGATTCCGCTCGGGTCGCCGTTCGACACGCGTTCGACCGGCGAGAAACTCGCGAACCGGCTCCGGAACCGCGGCCTCGAGACGAACCTCGTCTGGGAAGGAAACAAGAGCGTCTTCAGAGAACCGGGAGCCGTAACGATCTCGGGAGTCAATCGGGCGAAGGGAAACGAGGCCGCGGCCGTCTACCTGACGTCCCTCGACTATCTCGACGATCCCTACTGGCACGACACGCGAGTGAAGCCGCGAAACGAGGCGTTCGTCGGCATCACCCGGACCCGCGCCTGGTGTCGGGTCACCGGGTCCGGGTCCCACCACGAACTGTTCCGGGAGATCGATCGTCTCGTCGACGCGGTCACGGACGACGATCCGGTCGTCACGTTTCCCGCACCGGATCCGACCGCTCTCGAGAACGAGATGGGAGACGACGAGACGATCGCGACGACGATCGACCAGTTCTGAATCGCGCAAGCACCATCACAACGCTTTTATCCCATTCGAGACTACGCGTATCCACGATGGTAGGTGTCCGCTTTACAGGGGCTTTCGCCCGCTTCTAATCTCCACCTACCGCCGGCCGTGTCGGAACCGACCCACGGCCGAGCGGGACGCGCGGACCACCCACCGAACTTCTCACCGAAGTTCCCAGATCAGCGACAGCCACAGTAACAGCCATGTCAGAATCAGAATCACAGGAGCAGATCGCGGTCGTACTGCCAGACGGATCCGAACTCGACGTCGACCCCGGCGCGGCGGTCGAGGACTGTGCCTACGAGATCGGGCCCGGCCTCGGGAGCGACACCGTCGCCGGCAAACTCGACGGCGACCTCGTCGCCAAGGAGGAACCGGTCTACGACGGGGCCGAACTCGAGATCGTCACCGATCAGTCGGACGAGTATCTCGACGTCATGCGCCACTCCGCGGCCCACTGTCTCGCCCAGGCCGTCGAGCGCCACTACGACGACGTCGATCTCGCGATCGGGCCGCCGACGGACGAGGGCTTCTACTACGACTTCGACAACCTGGAAATCGACGAGGAGGACCTCGCGGACCTCGAAGACGAGATCGAGGAGATCATCGCGGCCGACTACGACATCGAGCGCGAGGCGGTCTCGATCGAGGAGGCCGAAGAGCGACTGGCCGACGAACCGTACAAACTCGAACTGCTCTCCGAGTTCGCCGACGAGAACGATACCGTTACGTTCTACAGCCAGGGCGAGTGGGAAGACCTCTGTGCCGGCCCGCACGTCGACTCGACGGGCGAGATCGGCGTCGTCGAACTGCTCGAGATCGCCGGCGCCTACTGGCGCGGCGACGAGGAAAATCCGATGCAGACGCGGATCTACGGCACCGCCTTCGAGGACGAGAGCGATCTGGAGGCGTTCCTGGAGCGCAAACGCGAGGCCGAGAAGCGCGATCACCGCCGGATCGGCAACGAGATGGATCTGTTCTCCATTCAGGACGTGACGGGGCCGGGCCTGCCGCTCTATCACCCCGCCGGGAAGACCGTCCTCTCGGAACTCGAGGCGTTCGTCAGGGATCTGAACGAGGACGCGGGGTACGACTACGTCGAGACGCCCCACGTCTTCAAGACGGATCTCTGGCACCGATCGGGTCACTACGAGAACTACCAGGACGACATGTTCATCTTCGACGTCGGCGACGACGAGTTCGGCCTGAAGCCGATGAACTGTCCCGGCCACGCCGCCATCTTCCAGGACCACTCCTGGAGCTACCGCGACCTCCCCGTTCGGTACGCCGAGAACGGCAAAGTCTACCGGAAAGAGCAGCGCGGCGAGTTGTCGGGCCTCTCCCGGGTCTGGGCGTTTACGATCGACGACGGCCACCTGTTCATCCGCCCCAACCAGATCGAGCGCGAGGTCGAGGAGATCATGGACATGATCACGGACGTCCTCGAGACGTTCGACCTCGAGTACGAGATGGCCCTCGCGACGCGCCCCGAGAAGAGCGTCGGCAGCGACGAGATCTGGGAGCGCGCGGAGTCCCAACTCGAGAGCGTCCTGGAGGACCACGGCCACGAGTACGAACTCGAGGAGGGCGACGGCGCGTTCTACGGGCCGAAGATCGACTTCGCGTTCGAGGACGCGATCGGGCGCTCGTGGGACGGCCCGACGGTGCAACTCGACTTCAACATGCCCGAGCGGTTCGACCTCTCCTACGTGGGCGAGGACAACGAGGAGCACCGCCCCGTCATGATCCACCGCGCGCTGTACGGCAGCTACGAGCGGTTCTTCATGATGCTCATCGAGCACTACGAGGGACGGTTCCCGCTGTGGCTGGCTCCCGAACAGGTCCGCATGCTGCCGATCTCCGACGACAACCTCGGCTACGCCCATCGGATCGCAAACGAGTTCGACGACTTCCGCGTCGAGGTCGACGATCGCGACTCGACGCTCGAGCGCAAGATCCGCGCGGCCCACGACGATCGGGTCCCCTACCAGATCATCGTCGGCGACGACGAGGAAGAAGCGGGGAACATCTCGGTCCGCGATCGCTTCGAGGACCAGGAGTACGACGTCGAAATCGAGGCGTTCCGCGATCATCTCGAGGCCGAACGGGACGAGCAGCGGACGGAACCGGACTTCCTGCAGGACTGAGACCGCACCGGGATCGCTTCGACGTTCGAGCCACTCTGGCTCGGTTTCTCGGCGCCCCGGTCCGCGATCGACGATCCGGTGTTCGATCGTCCGGTTCCCCGGCAGAACCACGTTCGTGCTGATCGTACGGATTGAGAAGGATCGAAATACCCATACTTGTGGAATCGTGGATATCCAGCATGAACAGAGCCGAGAAGGCTGCCCTCCAGTTGCGGGCCGTCGACGTGTTGCGGATGCTGAAGGAGACCCGGACCTACGAGGAACTCGCCGCGACGACCGGACTCCCGGCGGGCGATCTCAACCGGTACGTCAACGGGCACGTCCTCCCCGGCACCGATCGCGCGCGGGAGATCGTCGACGACCTCGGACGGGAGGCGCTGGCCGACGAACTCGAGGCCCGGATCCGGGTCGACGACGAAGGGTACGTCGACAACTCCGGAACGGTCTTCGACCAGTCGTTCCTGGATCTCGTCGCCCCGGTCGTCGCGAACGGCTACGAGTTCGATCGGCCGGACGTCGTCCTCACCGCCGCGACCGACGGGATCACCCTGGCCGCGGCGCTGGCGAGTTACTACGGCACGCGGTGTGCCTACGCGAAGAAACGCAAGGAAACCGCCGTCGAGGACTTCATCGAGGCTCGCGAGCGCCTCGAGTCCGGGATCGAACTCACCTACTACCTGCCCGCCGCCGCGATCGATTCCGGGGAATCCGTCCTCGTCGTGGACGACCTCATCCGATCGGGCGAGACGCAGGAACTCCTCCTCGACATCGTCGAGACGGCCGAAGCGGACGTGGCCGGCGTCTTCGCCCTCATCGCCGCCGGGGAAGACGGGATCGAGCGGGCGCGCGAACGGACCGACGCCCCGGTCGGTGCGCTCACGACCGTCTGATCGTCTCGATCCGCGGAGAGTCTCCGCGACCGGTACGACGGAGACGGCAGTGGAACGGACGTTCGTCGAGTTCCCTCGCGGAACGATTGCTCTCGTATGCCCGGTTCGCATTCGAGCTATCGATTCGGTCTCGCGACCGGCAGTTGCGCTCGACGAATGGGCACTATCGCAAGACGGCTACCGTGTGATCGACCCACACATGATTAATGATTAAGTTTATGTGGGTCCCCGCAGTTTGTGGTGGTACGACCATGACGCAGACAGTCATCCTCGGCGTGATCGGTTCCGATGCGCACGTCGTCGGGATTACCATTCTCGAACAGGCGCTGGAGGCGAGTGGGTTCGACGTCGTCAACCTGGGCGTCCAGACGTCCCAGGAGGAGTTCATCGAAGCCGCAACGTCCCGGGACGCCGAAGCCGTACTCGTCTCGTCGCTGTACGGCCACGCCGAGCAGGACTGTCAGGGGTTCCACCAGCGGATCGCGGAGTCAGACCTCGACGTCACCACCTACATCGGCGGCAACCTCGCCGTCGGCCAGGACGACTTCGAGAAGACGCGCACGAAGTTCCGCGAGATGGGATTCGATCGGGTCTTCGACTCCGAAACCGATCCCGAAGAGGCGATCGAGGCGCTGAAAGCCGATCTGGATATGCGCTCGACGGAGGCCGAACGAGAGAATCAGACCCTCTCGGCCTGATCCGGACGCGTCGGATTACGTTTTAGCGTCCGATATCGACTGGCGAGCAGTGGGCCAGACAGGTGGACAGATGGGGAATCCGGACCAGCGACCCGTCAGTGATTGTCCGCCCCATCGCTGATGCTGACGAATTCGAAGTCCCCCGACCGATCGTCGAACCGATCGAGTTCGAACGGAGCGGTCGGAAACGGTACGTCCTCGTCGACGACCAGCGCGCGCACGAGTGCCGCGGCGACCGGTGCGGTCATCACGCCGCGCCCGTGAAAGCCGGTCGCGACGACGAGACCGTCGGGACCGTCGGTCGGCGCGTCGACGATCGGTCTGGTATCGGGCGTCGCGGCGTCGATTCCGGCCCAGTCGCCGCTGAGACCGGCCTCGTCGAGCGATCGAAGGAACGCCGGAACGAGGTCGGCGACGTGTTCGACGAACTCCCCGTCGGCGTCCCTGCTCGCGCCCGCCGGGTCGTCCTCGGCAAACGACCAGCCGCCGACCAGCAGGTCGCCGTTCAGTTCGGGACGGAAGTAGACGTGCTTGCCGGGGATCCAGCCCATCGGGAACGACTCGCCCATAGGCTCGTCCGGTTCGAGGACGAGAATCTGCGTTCGATAGGGTCGGATCGGCAGTTCGACGTGGTCGCGGAGAAACGCCGGAGTCCGCCAGCCCGCGGCCACCACGACGTGGTCGGCGCGGACGATACCGGACGCCGTGTCGACGCCCGCGACCTGCCCGTCCTCGACGACGAGTTCGTCGACCTGCGTTCCCGTTCGCAGGTTCGCGCCGTTCTCTTCGGCGTCCGTCGCGAGGGCCATCGTCAGCGTGTACGGGTCGATAAACCCCGTGTCGCCGTGACGGACCGCTCCGGCGTACGACTCCAGATCGAATCGGGGGTATCGACGTTCGACGTCGGCTGGCTCGAGGAACGACACGTCGAACCCCTCCGAAGAGAGGCGGTCGGTTCGCCGTCGAGCCGCATCCTCGCTAGCGGGCACGACGAGTTCGAGACTGTGCCGCTCGCTGAATTCGACGCGTTCGTGCCCGTCGTACTCGCGAAAGAAGTCCATCGCGTACTCGCCGATGCCGGGGTAGTCGGTGTACGACGGGATCGTCGTGACCTCACCTGCGGCGCGGGCGGTCGCGCCGCTCGCGATCACGTCTCGTTCGAACAGCGTCACGTCGAACGCCGGCGCGAGCGCCCGCGCCACTGCACAGCCGATGACGCCGCCACCCACTATCGCAACGTCGCAGTGTGTTTCGTCAGTCATCGCGATTTACCCGATCGTCCCCAGTCCGTCCTCGATCGCGGTAACCGCGCGTTCGAGTTCCTCGCGGGCGATGGTCAGCGGCGGCTGGAACCGGAGCACGTTCTTGTGGTAGCCGCCGACCCCGATCAGGACGTCGTGTTCGTCGCGGGCGTGCGTTTGAATCGCTTTCGCCGCCTCGCTCGTCGGCGCAGGAGCGGCCGAATCGTCTCCGTCGACCCCGGATCCGTCGGTCGGATCGACGAGTTCCACGCCGTACATGAGTCCTGTTCCGCGAGTCTCGCCGACGCGATCGAATTCGGCCTCGAGGGCTGCCAGTCTGTCGCCGAGCCACTCGCCCTGCTCGCGGGCGTTGTCGACGATGCCGTCCCGTAACGCGTCGATATTCGCGAGCGCGGCGGCACAGCAGACGGGGTTGCCGCCGAACGTCGAGAGGTGGTCGCCGGCCTCGAACGCGTCGGCGATCTCGGCAGGTGCGGTGAACGCCCCGAGGGGGAGGCCGTCGGCGATCCCCTTCGCCTGCGTGAGGATGTCCGGGTTCACGCCCGCGCCGTCGCAGGCGAACAGGTCGCCGGTCCGGCCGTACCCCGTCTGGACTTCGTCGGCGATGAACAGCGCGCCGTGGTCGTGAGCGACGTCTTTCACCCGCTGCAGGTAGTCCGCCGGCGGCACGATGATCCCGCCCTCGCCCATGACCGGTTCGACGACGATCGCCGCGAGATCGGTGCTCGTGTGCGTGCCGATCACCCGCTCGAGTTCCGCCGCTGCGCGCGCGGCGAACTCCTCCTCCGAGCAGTCCCCGTACGGCGAGCGGTACTGGTACGGCGCCGGTGCGTGCGTGACGTCGTTGAGCGTCGGGGCCATCCCGTGCTTGTAGCCGTGATTACCCGTCAGCGCGAGGCTCCCGAGAGTGCGGCCGTGAAAGGCCATCTCGAGGGCGACGACCTCCGTCGAGCCGGTGTACTTGCGGGCCAGTTTGACGGCGCCCTCGACGGCTTCGGTTCCGGAATTACAGAAGAACGACTTCTGCAGGTCGCCCGGCGTGATCTCGGCGAGTTTCTCGGCGAGGTCCGCGACCGGCCGATTCCGGTAGACGTACGAACAGGTGTGAACGAGGTCGTCGAGTTGGTCCTTCGCCGCGTCGACGACTGCCGGGTGGTTGTGGCCTGCGTTCGTCACCGAGATACCCGAGAAGCAATCGAGGTACTCCTCGCCGTCGGCCGTCACCATCGTCGTTCCCTCCGCTCGCTCGATCGAGAACGGATCGTACCCCTTGGCGATGGGCATGACGTACTCGTCGTACTTTTCGATCACGTCGTCGGTCCGGGCCGTGGATTCCTGATTTGGGGCCATAAGTTGGGTCAGTTATCGTACGGATGATCGACCGCCCGGAACGCCTCCTCGGCGACTTCCAGCGCATCGTCGATCTGCTCGTCGGTGTGCGTGTACGTCGTGAAGAACCGTTCTCCCTGCATCGGATTGCCGAACAGCACGCCGCGACCGGCGGCCTCGAGCCACCAGTCGGCGAACTGCTCGTCGTTCGACTTCCAGCTGTCGCGGTAGAAGTGAATGTCCGCGTCGGTCATGTACACCTGCCCCATCGACCCGACGTGCTGGACGTTCACCGGAAGGCCGACGTCGTCGGCGACCTCCTGCAGGCCGGTGAAGAGCCGATCGCCGAGGCGTTCGATGTGGTCGTAGACGTCTTCTTCTTCGAGGATTTCGAGGGTCTTCAGCCCCGCCGCGGCGGAGACGGGATGGCCGTTGTAGGTGCCGCCGTGGAACGCAGAGGAGTGCCACTTCTCGTCTTCGTTCTTCTCCGGCGGCTCGATTTCACGCATGATCTCGGCTGTCCCGCCGAAGCCGCCGGTCTGGTAGCCGCCGCCGGCGACCTTCGCGAAAGTGGTCATGTCGGGCGTGACGCCGAATCGCTCCTGTGCGCTCCCGAGGCCCAGCCGGAAGCCGGTCATCACTTCGTCCCAGATGAGGACGATGCCGAGTTCCTCGGTCAGGTCGCGAAGGAACTCGTGGTAGCCGTCACGCGGTTTGAGACAGCCACAGGAGAACATCACGGGCTCGATGATGACCGCCGCGAGGTCGTCGGCCTGTTCGCGCAGGATCTCCTCCGTGGCTTCCTTGTCGTTGAACGGGAAGGCGACGACCGTATCGCTGACGGCATCGGGGATTCCGGTGCCGTACGAGACCGTGTTCGGTCGATCCGCGGGACCGAGCGCCTCCTCGCTGGCGTAGACGCTCTGGAGCGCGTAGTCGTGTGCGCCCGCGTACCCGCCCTCGGGTTTGGCGATCTTCTCTTTCCCCGTGTACGAACGGGCGACCCGGAGCGCGTGCATCGTCGCCTCGGTGCCGCTGTTGGCGAGGCGAACCATCTCGATGCTCGGGGTCAACTCGACGATCTTCTCCATGAACTCGATGGCGATCGGCTGTGGCGTCGCCGTGAGGTCGCACGTGTCGACCTGCGTCTTCGCTGCCTCGCGCACGTCGGGGTGGCCGTGTCCGAGGATGATCGGCCCGAGAGCCAGCAAGAAGTCGAGGTACTCGTTATCGTCGACGTCGTAGACGTACGAACCGTCGGCTTCGTCGATGTAGAAAGGGTACGGATCGAACGCACGGACGTTCGACTCGACTCCGAGCGGCGTTACGTCCGCTGCACGCTCGTGCAGTCGTTCGCTCTCCGGCGTTCGCTGGCGCAGCAGTTCGGCGTGGTCGTACTCGTGTTCCTCGTCACCAAGACTCATCGGCGACAACGACGGAGGGGTGTCCAATAAATCTTTGGAGTTACTGGAGGCTAGCCGAAATTAGTACGAAACAAAACCGAAATACCCGTAAACATCACTCAGGAGGGGCGCGCTCGAGGGGCAGTACGAGTCCCTTCAGGCCACCGCCGGCCTTCTTCGTCTCCCTGATCGACAACTCCGTCACCTCGATCCCGCGGTCGCGAAGCGCCGATCGGACGGTCTGGTTCCCCGCCGGCAGCAAAACCGACCCGGGCTCGACGACGACGGTGCTCGTGGCCCGGTTTCGCTGTTCGCGCATCGGAACCGGGATGGCGTCGATGCCGCGATCCGCGAGCAGTTCGAGGAACTCGTCCGGAACTGCCTCCGGGTACACGAGCGCGAGTTCGGACGTGACCATCGAGAACACGAGCGCCAGGTGGGTTTGACCGGTGCTGTCGGTGCTGCCGAAGATCGGTACCTCGACGACGTCGATGTCGTAGGTCTCGAGCAGCGTTCGAACCTGTCGAATACCTTCGGCGTTGGTCGTCTGAGAGCGCCCGATCGCGATGGTCTCCTCGTCCACCCAGACGACGTTGCCGACCTCGAAGCTCCCGGGACCGTGCACCGAATGGTAGATCGGGGAGCCGAGTTCGACGCATCGTTCGGTGACGTGGCATTCTTCACCGCGTCGCGTTTCCTCGACCATCTTGCCGATGCACATCCCGCCCTCGACGGCAAAACCGACGTCGCGAACGAAAAGCGACTCCGCGAACTGCTCCGGGACGTCGCCCAGGTAGTGGACCGTAACGCCGTTGTCCTCGAGTTCGTCGACGAGGGCCCCGTGTTCCTCGGCGACTTTCTTCTGGCGCGGGAGGCCGTCCCAGTTCCACGCGTCGGGGTCGACGACCGTGTTGAACTCGGATCCCGGTTCGTGGACGAGTACCCGCTCCAGGCGACCGACTTCCGAGCTCACGGAAGGTGAGAGTTCCCACATCGTACTCATCGATCGGTGTCGAGGTTGAGTGCCTGTTCTTCCTTGACGTTCCGGAGCGCGACGTCGGTCGAGGTTTCGCGGACGCCCTCGTAGGAGCCGATTTGACGGAGCAACTCGGTGAGTTCGCTGCGCTCGCGGACTCGGACCTTCAGCTGGAGGTCGGCGTCGCCGGTGATCTCGTGGATCTCCTGGACGTCGGGTTCCTCGACGAGTCGCTCCGCGACTTCCGAGAACCGGCCCGGTTCGGTGCTGATACGAACGAACGCGACCTGGTTGATCTCGAGCAGTTCCGGGTCGAGTACGGCTCGGTACTCCCGGATGTATCCTTCCGACTCCAGGCGATTCGCACGTTCGTGAATCGTCGCCGAGCCCATATCGAGTCGACGCGCGATCTCCGACAGAGCCGTTCGTCCGTCGGCCTGAAGAATCTTCAGAATCTTCCTGTCAACTTCGTCGAGCTCCATACCGATTCCTTTCGGCTCTCGTGTCCTATGTGTTTTCATCGGTTTACATTTCGGTTGTTACTCGTCGTTCTCGGAGCTACAGTATAACGTTTGTCAAAAATACCACTGAAGGGGAAGATTATCGGTGTAATTGGACCACTGTCAAAACTTATTTGGTGCTTGGAGGGGCAATGGTCGAGAAGGACACCCATGGGAGCCGAGCACAGTATCGAGAGCGGAGAACCGTCGTCGGTTCGTCGAGCGGTCCGGGCTGTCCGCCGGAATCGATGGACCGGACTAGTCGTGAACGTCACACCGAGCCTGTTCTGGTTGACGGTGTTTTTCCTGATCCCGCTGGGAGTGATGTTCTATTACAGCTTCGGCGAGCGTGGCGCGTTCGGGGAGGTGCTGCTGGGCGCGGAACACCTCGGACTCCAGCAGTACAGGCTCTTCGTCGTGCCATCGGACGCGTCGGTTCTGCAGGCGATCTGGTGGACGATCGCCTGGATCGTCGACGGACTGGTTCCGATCGAACTCGGACTCGCCGCCGGCGAACCGACCCCGTACGTCCAGCTAACGATAAAGAGCATCGCGTACGGACTCCTCTCGACCGCCGTCTCGCTCGCCATCGGGTATCCGACGGCGTACTACATCGGTCACGTCGCGCCGTCTCGCTACCAGAGCGTGCTCCTCGTGCTCGTCATCCTGCCGTTCTGGGCCTCGTATCTCGTTCGCGTGTACGCGATCCAGATCCTGCTGGCGCGAAACAGCATCCTGACGAACGCCCTCGGAATTCTGCCGTTTTACGAGACGGGACAGTCGTTGATGAACACGCAGTTTGCGGTGATCGTCGGGTTGACCTACATCTGGATTCCGTTCATGATCTTGCCGGTCTACGCCAGCATCGAGCAGATCGATTTCACCCTCCAGGAAGCGGCGATGGACCTCGGTGCCGATCGGTTCGAGGCGTTTCGCAGAGTGATTTTCCCGCTCTCGATGCCCGGCGTAATCGCCGGGAGCATTCTCGTGTTCATACCGACGACCGGTGCGTACGTCATTCCGGAACTGCTCGGCGGGACACGGAGCCAGATGATCGGGAACTTCATCGCGAACCAGTTCGGTTCGGCCGGGAACTGGCCGCTCGGGGCCGCCGCGTCGTTCGTCCTCATGGGGGTCATGCTCGCCGCGATCGGGATCTACCAGCGCTACGGGGACGGTGATCTGGCGTGAGCCTCGCCGACGGCCCGTCGTTCTCGAAACGGGTGCGCCGGGTGCGGTCTCGTCTCTTCGAATACGCGTCCGTCGCCCTCGCCTTTCAGGCGCTGCTCGTCTATCTGTTCCTGTACGTTCCGATCGTCGTCGTCATCGCGCTCTCGTTCAACGACTCCCGACACGCCGTCGTCTGGCAGGGGTTCACGACGGAGTGGTACGAAGCCCTGCTCGCCGGCGAGACCGTCGCTCGGATCAATCCAGACGCCGCGTTTCAGTCGCTGCTGTACTCGCTCGAGATTGCCGTCGTGACAGTGCTTGTGAGCGCCGTCTTCGGTACGATGCTCGCGTTCGCACTGGACCGATACGACTTCCCCGGAAAGGGGCTGTTCATCGGCCTCGTCTACATGCCGATCATCATCCCGAGCATCGTGATGGGGATCTCGCTGCTGTTGTTCTTCAATATCGTCGGCATGAGCCTGGGGATTCAGACGGCGATGATCGCGCACATCGCCTTCGGGATCAGTTTCGTCGCCGTCGTCGTCGCCGCCAGGCTCCAGTCGTTCGATCGGACGCTGGAGGAGGCAGCGATGGACCTCGGCGCGAACGAACTGGAGACGTTCCGGTACGTGACGTTCCCGGTGATCAAACCGGGCGTGGTCGCCGGTTCGCTGCTCGCGTTCGCGATGAGCTTCGACGACTTCGTCGTCACGTTCTTCGTCATCGGCCGGGAGAACACGCTTCCGATCTTCTTCTTCTCGATGGTCAGGCAGGGAATCTCGCCGGGAGTGAACGTCATCGCGTCGCTCATTCTCATCGCGACGCTACTCCTCGTCGGACTCGCACAGTGGATCGAAGGGCCAGTCTGGTAACATAAATAGTTCCTCTGGCCCGGCATTTATCCATAAACCTTATCACTGTGAGATACATTTGACGAAAAGAATAAGGTTGGTTGTGATGGACACGCACGACATACACCAGGACAGACGAACCGTTCTCAAGTCGACCGGCGCACTCGCGACGATCGGAGTCACCGGGTTCGCCGGTTGTCTCGGTGACGAGGACAACGATACCGGCAGTGCGGACATCGACACCGACGACCTCGAAGATAGCCTCAACATCTTCCAGTGGGGAGATTACTGGCCGGACGGCTTCGTCCAGTCGTTCGAGGAGGAACACGACGTCGCCGTCAGCGTCTCGAATTTCGCGTCGAACGAGGAGATGTTCAACAGTCTGCAGGCGGGTGGGACCGATCAGTACGACCTCATCTTCCCGAGTGACTACATGGTCAACGTCCTCCAGGAGCAGGACATGATCCAGCCGCTCGACCTCGACGAACTCTCCAACTTCGGGAACCTTTCCGAAATGTTCCAGGAAGCGCCGTACGATCCCGGCGACGATCGATACTCCGCCCCGTACCAGTGGGGAACCTCCGGGATCGGATGGAACGAGAACATGATCGGCGAGGTCGAGATCGACTCCTGGGACGCGCTCTGGAACGACGAGTGGGCGGGCCAGATCACGATGCTCAACGACATGCGCGAGACGATGGGCGCCGCGCTCAAACGGCTCGGATACTCGTTGAACACCACCGACGAGGACGAGATCGAGGAGGCCAAAGAGACGCTCATCCAGCAGAAAGACCTCCTTCGGGCGTACGACTCGACCAACGTCCAGACGAACCTCATCAACAAGCAGAACAGTCCCCTTCACGGCTGGTCAGGGGACATCTTCGTGGCTCTCTGGGAGACGTACGACGAGGACGAGGGCTACTCCCCGGTCAATTACACCATCCCAACCGAAGGCGGCGTCGTCTGGGTCGACACGGCTGCCGTGACCGCGAAGGCGCGTCACCCGAACGCCGCACACGCGTTCATCGACTACTTCCTCGACGCCGAAAACGCCGCCGAGGTCACGAACTACACGTACTACGGCAGCCCGAACGCAGCCGCAGAGGAGTACATCTACGACGAGATCCTCGAGAACGAATCGATCTACCCGGACGACGAGACGCTGGAAAACCTCGAGTTCATCGAGAACATCGGACAGGCGACGCAAACGTACGATCAGGCCTGGACGGAGATCCAGAACGCGTGAACGAATGACTCAGTACGACGTTCAACTGTCGGACATCACGAAGCGGTTCGGGGACGTGATCGCCGTCGACGACCTCTCGCTGGACATCGAACGGGGGGAGTTTCTCACGCTGCTCGGTCCGAGCGGCTGCGGCAAGACGACGACGTTACGCTGTATCGCGGGGTTCGAGACGCCGACGGAGGGTAACGTGTCCATCCGCGACGAGCGCGTCAACAGTGTGCCGCCGTTCGAACGCGACACGAGCATGGTCTTCCAGTCGTACGCGCTATTCCCGCACATGACAGTCGGCGAAAACGTCGCGTTCGGCCTCGAGAGACAGGGAATCCCGGAGTCCCACGCTACCGATGGCGGAACGGTTACCCGGTCCGGCGGGCTGCGCGAGTCCCTCGGGGGGCTGATCGGCCGCCACGGTCGCGAGGAAATCGACGCGCGCGTGTCGAAGGTCCTCGAACTCGTCGAGATGCCGGGCTACGAAGACAGATCGATCGGCGAACTCTCGGGCGGGCAACAACAGCGAGTCGCACTCGCCAGGGCGATCGTGACCGAACCGGCCGTGCTGTTGCTCGACGAACCGCTCGGTGCCCTCGACCTCAAACTGCGGAAGAACATGCAAGTGGAACTCAAGAACCTCCAGGAGGAACTCGGGGTCACGTTCGTCTACGTCACCCACGACCAGGAGGAGGCGTTGACGATGAGCGACAAGATCGCGGTGATGAACGAGGGCCGGATCGAGCAACTGGGCACCGCGACCGAGATCTACGAACAGCCCGAGACGGAGTTCGTCGCGGACTTCATCGGGGAGACGAATCTCGTTCGCGGGAGCTACCGAGAGACCGACGCCGGCGCGGTGATCGCGGCCGACGGTCTCGAGTTCGCCGTCTCACCGGACGCCGAGGCCGCCGACACGAACGACGCATCGTTCGCGATCCGGCCGGAAAAGCTCCGACTCGGTGCTGACGCCCGTGGGCAGGACAACGAGTTCGAGGGCGAGGTGATCGACGAAATCTACAAGGGGAACCTCGGAAAGTTCGTCGTCCGCCTCGAGAACGGCCAGCAGCTCACGGTCGACATGCAGATCCGCGATCAGGGCGTCTATCGATCGACCGGGGAGACAGTTCGCGTCGGCTGGTCCCGGGAGAACGCGGTCGTGCTCACAGAGTAGGCGACGCGATCGGGAAGTCGGCTCCTGGACCGGTGGCCGAAGATATTTTATCTTTATCGGGGAACGCCCGATCGATTTTCGGATAAGTATTTGTTCGTGGAGGCCAACGTTTGAGACGGCATGTCAGGGAGCGCCGATCAGGCGACCGAGGAACAGGACCTGCGATACCTTCTCCGGGTGAACCTCACCGAGCGAACCGTCGAAACCGAGACCGTCCCGGAATCGTACCGCGACCGATTCATCTCCGGGAAGGGACTGGGAGCGGCGTTGCTCCTGGACGAACTCGAGCCCGGAACGGACCCGTTGAGCCCCGACAACCGGCTGTGTTTCATGCTCGGACCGCTGACCGGTTTCGCGCCGGGGACCTCCAGGTACGCCGTGGTGACGAAGTCGCCGCTGACGGGCGCGTTCGTGGACTCCTACTCCGGCGGGCACTTCCCGACGATGCTGCGGTGGGCCCTGCCGGACTACCTCGGCATCGTCTTCGAGGGGCAGGCCGACGAACCCGTCACGCTCCGCGTCACAGACGACGGGGTGACCATCGAGGACGCCACCGATCTGTGGGGACTCGATACGAAGGAGACCGCCGAACGCTTCGACGGGAAGCGAACGAAGACGGCCGCGATCGGACCGGCCGGTGAGAACCTGGTTCGGTACGCGACGATTTCGAGTGATGAAGCCACCCACCACGCCGGGCGCGGCGGCGTCGGTGCAGTCATGGGAAGCAAGAACCTGAAGGCGGTCGTCGCCACCGCGGGCGGACCGCCCGAGGCGCCGGACGTCCGCGACCTGCGAGTCGAGCACACACAGCGACTCGGCACCAGCGAGGAGGTGAGCTGGGCGCGAAACGGAGGCACGCAACTCGTCGTCGACTGGACCCAGGAGATCGGTGCGCTTCCGACGCACAACTGGACGCGCGGCCGGATCGAGGACGGCGACGACCTCAACATCGAGGCGTTCTCGTCGGGCCACGTCGACACCGACTCCTGTTACAGCTGCCCGGTCGCCTGCGGCCACGTCACCGACTTTTCGGAGTCGGACGTCGACGGCGCGTTCGAGGACGCGGACGTCGACTGGGGACCCGAGTACGAGACGATCGGCCTGATGGGCGCGAACGCCGACATTACCGACGTCACCGCCGTGACCGAACTCGCGAGCCGCGCGGATACGCTCGGAATGGACACGATCTCGCTGGGGAACGTCCTCTCGTGGGTGATGGAGTGCGTCGACGCGGGACTCCTCGAGTACGACATCGACTGGGGCGACGCGGCGGCGGCCGCCCGCCTGATCGAGGAGGTCGCCCACCGCGAGGGAATCGGCGACGCGCTCGCCGAGGGGACCGCCGTCGCCGCAGAACGGCTCTGCGACGGCGATCCGCGTGCCCGGGAGGCCGCCGTCGAGGTCAAGGGCATGGAACTCCCGGCGTACGAACCGCGAGCGTCGTTCGGCATGGCGCTCGCGTACGCGACCTCCGACCGCGGCGCGTGTCACCAGCGCGCCTGGCCGATCGGGTCCGACGCGATGGGCGGCGAGCGAGATCCGTACGACACCGAGGGTCACGCCACGGTCGTCGTCGAAGAGCAAGACGAACGCGCGCTCACGTACAGTATGGTGACCTGTGACTTCACCGCCTACAACTACGATCGAGTCGCCGAGTGGCTGAACGCGCTCGGCTACGACGTCGACGCAGGCGAGCTAGAGACCGTCGGCGAACGGGCCTGGAACCTCGCCAGGCTGTTCAACGTCCGAGAAGGGTTCGACCGATCGGACGACGAGCTACCCGAGCGGATGAAACGGCCGTTAGAACGGGGCGGTCCGGCCGACGGCAATCAAATCACCGACGATACGTTCGAGACGATGCTGACCGAGTACTACGAACTGCGGGGATGGACGAGCGACGGCGAACCGACGCCGGAGACGCTCGAACGGCTCGACCTCGCGGAGTTCGCGTCGGCCTGAGTGGGCCGAAGAATGATGTATGAATAACGTATAGTTCCGATTGTTTTCCGATCTATCGGCAGATATTCAGAAAAACTTTTCCAGCCCCATTTCATTTGGTAGGTCGACACACGCATGCGACGGCTATACATCGACGGCGAATGGGTCGACGCGGAGTCCTCGACGGGCATCGACGTCGAGTCCCCGGTCGACGGAACGGTAATCGACACCGTCCCGGCGGCGTCCGAACGGGACGTCCGCGAGGCGGTCGAAGCCGCCAGGCGCGCACAGCGGGAACTCGAGGAGATGACCGCCTTCGAGCGTGCGGCGGTGCTCGACGAAGTCACCGACTACTTCGAAGCGCACGAAGACGAGATCGCGGAACTCATCACGCTCGAGGAGGGCAAACCGCTTCACGAGTCCTACGAGGAGACCGAATACGTCATTTCCTCGAGCGACGACTACGGCCACGACGCCATCCGACTGTTCGGCGACGTCGTCCCCTCCGAGCACCGGGGCCGATTCGCCTACACTCAGCGCGAACCGTACGGGCCGTGTGCGGTGATCAGTCCGTGGAACTTCCCGCTCGAGGTCCCCGGCGGGAGCATCTACTCGGCCATCGCGACGGCCAACCCGGTCGTGTTCAAGCCGGCCGAGGAGACGCCGCTTACGGCCTACCACATCGCGGAGGCGTTCGCCCAGTCGAGCCTTCCCGACGGCGCGTTCAACCTGATCACCGGCGCGGGCGAGACCGGACAGGCGCTCGTCGACCACCGAGATATTCGACTGATCGCGTTCACCGGAAGTACCGAGGTCGGCCAGGAGATCGCGAAGACCGCGGCCGATCGAAACGCACAGTGTCTCCTCGAGATGGGCGGCAAGGACCCGATTCTCGTCCTCGACGACGCCGACGTCGACCACGCCGCGGAGAGCATCGTCGTCGGTTCGAACTGGAACGCCGGCCAGGTCTGCTGTGGGACCGAACGCGTCGTCGCGACCGACGGCGTCCACGACGAACTGGTCGACGCGATCGTCGAGAAGACCGACGAACTCGTGCTCGGCGATCCCTTCGAGGAGGGGACGGACGTCGGACCGATGGTCTCGGAACGCATCCAGTCGAAGGCCGTCGAACACGTGGACGACGCGATCGATCAGGGCGCGACGCTGGAGACCGGCGGCGACACCGACGGCCTGTTCTACGAACCCGCGGTCGTCGATGACGTCACCGAAGAGATGGCGATCGCGCGAGAGGAGACGTTCGGCCCGGTGACGCCGATCGTCCGCGCCGAGAGCTACGACGAGGCGATCGACGTCGCCAACCGATCGCGGTACGGACTCCAGGCCGCGATCTTCACCGACTCGCTCGAACGCGCACACGACGCCGCCAACCGACTGAAAGCCGGCGGCGTGTTCGTCAACGAGACGAACAATTACTGGGAACGGTTGCTCCCGTTCGGCGGCTACGGCGAATCGGGATCGGGCGGGCGCTACGGCAGCAAGTGGCACCTCGAAGCGATGACGCAAGTGAAAGCGGTCATGCTGAACTACAAGGACTACTGACATGAAGGTAACTGCACTCGGTGGCTGCGGCGCGATGGGGCGGGCCACCTCACGGGAACTGGCGGAGAACGACACGGTCGACGAACTGCTGATCGCCGACGCGGATCTCGACGCGGCGACGGAATTCGCCGACGAACTGCGCGAGGACGAGTACACGGGCGAGATCACGACGGAGAGAGTCGACGTGACCGACCACGAGGCGCTCGTGGCGACGATCGAGGACGGCGAAGTCGTCGCGAACGCGCTCCCGTACGCGTTCAACGTCGACGTGATGGAAGCCTGCCTCGAGGCCGGTTGTCACTACCTCGACCTCGGAGGACTGTATCACAAGACTCAGGACCAGCTCGAACTGGACGCGGAGTTCGACGAGGCAGGGCTGACGGCCGTCCTCGGCATCGGCGCGAGTCCGGGGCTGACGAACGTCGCGACCGCACGGGGCGCCCAGCAACTCGATTCGGTCGAGGAGATCCACATTCGCACCGGCGCGAAAGGAGGCGGTGAGGGCTTTGCCTACTCCGCGAAGACGATCCTCGACGAACTGACCATGGAGCCGATCGTCTACGAGGACGGCGAGTTCCAGACGCTAGACCCGCTTTCGGGACGGGAAACGTACGAGATGCCCGACCCCGTCGGCGAGGTCGAGGGCTTTCACAGCATTCACTCCGAACTCGCGACGATGCCCTACGCGTTCGAGGGCGTCGAGACCGTCGACTTCCGGGTGGCGTTCTCGCCGGACCTCGTGAACATCTGCGACGTCCTCATCGGCCTGAACCTCACCAGCGAAGAGACGGTCGAGTTCAAGGGCGTCGAGACGACCCCCCGCGAGTTCCTCGACTGGCACCTCGATCGACAGCCGAAGCCCGGTGCCGTCGAGGAGTGGAAGTCGTTCCGCGTCGACGTCCACGGCACCGAAGACGGTGAGTCCGCTCACTACCGCTACACCGTCGTCGTCGAGTCCCGACTCGAGGACTGGGGACTGAAGGCTACGGCCGTCTGGACCGGCGTCCCGATGGGCGTCGCGGCCGCGGCCGTCGGACGCGGCGAGGCCCTCGAGACGGGGGCGAAGCCACCCGAAGAGGTACTCGACCCCGAGGCGTTCATCGCCGAACTCCGCAAGCGCGACATCGCGATCGAGGGCCAACGGATCCAGCCATGACCGACGAACCAGCGACGTCGACCCTCGAACGGCCCGTTCGAAATTACGTCGGCGGCGAGTGGGTGGCACCGGCCGGCGACGGGAGTCGAGGCATCGTCGACCCGGCGACCGGCGAGCGCGTCGCCGAGACGCCGTTCAGTTCCGACGCGGACGTCGATACGGCCGTCGAAACGGCGCAGGCGGCCTTCGAGGAGTGGCGCCACCGTCCGATCGAGGAGCGCGTACAACCGCTGTTCGAGTTCAAGGACCTGCTCGAGGAGCGGATCGACGACCTGGCGTCGGTGATCGTCGCCGAACACGGCAAGACGCACGACGAGGCCCGCGGCGAACTGCGTCGGGGCATCGAGAACGTCGAGGTCGCGTGTGGCGCGCCGACGCTGATGCAGGCGGGATCGATCCAGCACGCCGCACCGGGGATCGACGAGAGCGCGATCCGCCACCCGCTCGGGGTCTTCACCGCGATCACGCCCTTCAACTTCCCGGGAATGATCCCGCTGTGGTTTCTACCCTACGCGGTCGCGACCGGGAACGCGTTCGTCCTCAAGCCCAGCGAGCGAACGCCGCTGACGGCGCGGGCACTGATCGAGGTGCTCGCGGACACCAGCCTTCCGGACGGCGTCGTCTCGCTGGTCAACGGCGGTCCGGAGACGGTGAATCGACTGCTGGACCACGAGGACGTCGTCGGCGCCTCGTTCGTCGGCAGCACGCCGGTCGCGAGGACCATCTACGAGACCGCGGCGGAAAACGGCAAGCGCGTCCAGGCACAGGGCGGCGCGAAGAACCACGTCGTCGTGTCGGACTCGGCGAACCTCGAGTACGCCGCCGAAAAGACGATCAGTTCGGCGTTCGCCAACTCCGGCCAGCGCTGTCTCGCAAACCCGATCGCCGTCGTCCACGAGGACGTCTACGACGAGTTCGCGGATCGCATCGTCGAGCGGGCCGCCGCGCTCGAGGTCGGCCCCGGCGACGATCCGGCGACCGAGATGGGGCCGCTCGTCTCGGCGGACCGTGTCGAGACCGTCCGGGAGTACGTCCGGACCGGGGTCGACGAGGGTGCGTCGCTCCTGCTCGACGGTCGCGACGCCGACGTCCCGGGCGACGGGTTCTACCTGGGCCCGACGATCTTCGGCGACGTGACCCGAGACATGACGATCGCCCGGGAGGAAATCTTCGGCCCCGTGCTCGGCCTCGTTCGCGCCGAAACCTTCGAGACGGCGCTCGAAACGGTCAATGCAAGCCGGTACGGGAACGCCGCGAGCCTCTTTACCGAACGCGGTCGCGAGGCCCGCGAGTTCCGGACGCGCGTCGAAGCGGGCAACGTCGGCGTCAACGTCGGAACGGCGGCCCCGATGGCGTTCTTCCACTTCGGCGGGCAGAACGACTCGTTCTTCGGCGACCTCCACGCCTAGGCCGAGGACGTGATTCGCTTCTACACCGACGAAACGGTGTACATCGAGCGGTGGCCCGACGCGACGGCCGAGACCGGAGACGACACCGACGACTGAGGATCCACGAACACCGCCTCGACGCGCGTTGACTGAGGCGGCCGTCGTTGGTCGGCTAGGTCGGCCGTAACCCCCAGGTCGACCGTCGTCTCGCCGACGAAACCGATCGAGAATCGAATATCGATCGCGTATCCGGCTCTCTCAGCGAACGATCGTCACCGGAACCGGCGACCGCCGGGCGACGGTCTCCGCGACGCTGCCGAGCAGGATCCGACTCGCGCCGGTCCGGCCGTGGCTACCGATCGCGATGTGGTCGACGTCGTGGTCCTCGGCGTAGGTGACGATCGAACGGGAGACGCCGCCGATGACCTGCTCGGTGTCGATTTCGACGCCGTGTTCGGCCGCCCGCTCGCGGGCACCCTCGAGGATCTCCTCGGCTCGACTCTCGTGGTGTTTCTGGATCTCCTCGTAGTTGGCCATCGCGCCGCCTTCGACGCCGGTCGCCGTGTAGAAATCGCCCGGGTCGAGGACGTGCAACGCCGTGATCCTGGCGTCGGGGTACTCCGTGCAGGCGAAGTCGATGGCGTCGGTCGATCGGTCCGACTCGTCGACGGGAACGAGGATGTGGTCCGGCATAGCCGTGCGTACGACGGCCCCCGAAATAAACGCCCACCCCGTCTCCCACCGATCGGGGAGATGGACAGCGGTCAGGGAGATGAACCGGTGTCAATCGATCGCCGCTCGGCGTCGATCGGGCGGGGCCTGTTACCCCGAGCCGTCGCTCCTGACCGTGAACGCGCGATAAAAAAACGGGATCGAGTACGGCGGCGAGTGTGCGTGTGCGGTCGCGACGACGTTACTTCGCGCGACCCTGGCCGCCGTTGTTGGACGGCCGGACCTTCTCCGCACCCTTGCCGCGGTTGTTGAGCCCGCGGTTGGCCTTGCCCGCGTTGGTGAGGCCGCGGAAGGCGCGGTTCTGGTGGTTGTCGTCGCAGATCCAGTTGAGGTCGTCGTCGTTCTCGATCGCCGGGTGGTTGGGATCGACGAGGATCACTTCGAACCACTTCTGGCTGCCGTCTTCACCGACCCAGTAGCTGTTGAGCACCCGCAGGTTGGGGTACTTCCGGGAGACGCGCTCTTCGCCGATGCGCTGGATGTTCTTGCGCCGCCCGATGCGGTTGACACCCTGGCGCTTCGTCCGGCGTCCGGCCGTGAACCGCTCCTTGCGAGCGGTGCCTTTGCGGACCGAGACGCGGGTCATCACGATCCCCTGTTTGGCCTTGTAGCCGAGTTCGCGAGCCTTGTCGAGTCGCGTCGGGCGATCGATCCGTTCGATCGCGCCCTGCTTTCGCCATTCCTGCTTGCGCTGCCACTGGAGTTCCCCGAGCTTCCCGTCGCCGGGGTCCTTCCACGCGTCCTTGATGTGGGAGTAGAAGCTTTTTGCCATCGTAATCACCGCGGGCGTTTCCTGGTTCAATCCGAACGGGGCGAAGCCCCGCGGATCACATCCCGTCCTGTGGCGGCGTCGTGCCGAACAGGTGCCCGCTGGTGCCCGCGACCCAGCGAGTCTGCCCGAACGTACCCAGCGTTCGTGTATAAGCGCTTCGAACCGTCGAGGCGAAACCCGATCGGGTCCGCGTCACACCGTGTGGAAGCCCACGTCCGAGCCGTCGACGTCGGCCCGGAGGGTGCCGTCCGCGAGTTCCGAGACGTCGAGTCGATCGGACCCGCCCGTGAGCGCCGCCGCGTCGCCGAAGAGTCGCCCGGTCGCCGCGGGGACGACCATCGTCCGCCCCCTGCTGAGTCGTGCGGGCGTGTCCTACAGCGACCGCCTCCCCGACGGGCTCCGCGTCTGCGAGCGCGGCGGCCGGACGTGGGTGACGAACTTCTCGAGCGATCGGCATCGGGTCGCTGCCGAGGACGTCTCGTGGCTCGTCGGCGGCCCGACCGTCGAAGCGTTCGACGTGGCGGTCGCCGACGGCGAACTCGTCGACTGGCTCTCGGTCGACCGGACCGAATAACGATCACCGGTCGATCGGGAGCGTGTAATCGGACATGATCCAGGCGCGTCCGTCCGTCGGATGCCCGATCAACGCGAGCCTGACCGAGCCGATCGCGTACTCCTCGTAGCGTTCTTCGATCACCGGAAACTCCGACGGCGGTGGATTCGCCCGCGCCATCAACCGAGACTTCGTTCGGGGTCGTCGCCCGGGTCGTACCCGACGCCGTCGATCGAAACCCGGCCGCCACTCCGGACCTGCACGGTGTGGTCCGCGTACTCGAACGTCACCCGGAGGTCGGTTGCGGGATCGGCATCGAAGAGACGATCGAGCGCTTCCGGATCGACGGTATGATAGAGCGGCAGTTCGAGTTCTTCCGGCGGAACGTGCTGTGCAGTTGCCAGCGCCTCGATGATCCGCATACTCGTGCGTTCGTCGGCGAGGTCGGCCAGTCGTCGGAGCCTGCTGTTGTGAGCCATTACCACAGCGAAGGACGACGGAGAAAAAGTCGCTACCTGTTACGTGTATTCACCAGCGGACGGATGGCTATTACGTGTATACCCCCGGTCGCCGTATCGAGTGACGGCGACGGTGCTCTTCGGAATCGAAACCGGTCTCGGGACCGATCGAGGACCAACGGTTCGGCAAGCGGGCCGAGCCGTGTCGTCTGTCGACTCCCCCAGCCGGAGCGCGGATTCGTCGGCCGGTCTCGGCCAGTCGAACGAACGGAGACGGCCGGCAGTACGGAACGCAGACGCTCCGACGCTCGGCCCGATCGCCCGACCTCTTTATTACTGCTGTTCACCTACGGGCCGCGATGACACCGGACCGCGAGGTTCCGGCCCAGGTTCGCCGCTGGCACGCGTTGTACGAACGCGAGCAGGAACTCGGCCGCCAGAAGACCTACACGAACGAAATCCTGAACGCGCTCGACGACGTCTTCTACGTACTCGACGCGAACGGAGATCTCGAACGCTGGAACGATCGGTTGACAGAGGTGACCGGCTACAGCGATCGGGAGGTCGCGTCGATGAACGCCCTCGAATTTTTCGGCGACGAGGATACGCAGCGGGTTGCGGACGCGCTCGAGAAGACAATCGACGACGGGCGGAACCGACTGGCGGTCGATCTCCTGACGAAAGCGGGAACGCCGATCCCGTTCGAATTCGTCGGCGTCGAACTCGAGGACGCACGCGGCCGCCCGGTCGTCGCCGGAATCGGTCGCGACGTGAGCGAGCGCAACCGCCTCGCGACGGAACTCCGCACGGAGAAGGAGCACTTTCGGGTGGCGCTCGAGAACTCGCCGATGGTCGCGTTCAGACTGGATACCGATCTCCGTTACACGTGGATCAGTAGCCCACACCCCGATTTCCGGCCCGAAGACGTGCTCGGGAAGCGCGACGACGAGTTGCTGCCGACGGCCGCAGCCGAGACGGTCATGGCACCGAAACGGCAGGTGCTGGAGACGGGAACGGGCGTCCGCGAGGTGGTGACCTACGAGGTACCGAGCGGCGCGGTCACCTACGACCTGATCATCGAGCCACTGCGAGACGAGTCCGGGACGATCGCGGGCCTGACCTGTGCCGCGCTGGATATCACCGATCGGACGGAGCACGAGCAGGTGCTCGAGCGAACCAGTGACCTGCTCCGACAGACACAACGGCTCGCAGGGGTCGGCGGCTGGGAACTCGACCTCCGATCGGACCCGCCCTACAGCGGAATGTGGACCGACGAACTCTACCGGATTCACGAACTGCCGCTCGACACGGTCCACGACATGGAGCGCGGCATCGAGTTCTACCATCCGGGCGACCGGGACCGGATCCGGACGGCGGTCACCGGTGCGATCGAGGACGGAGAGGGCTACGATCTCGAGGCGCGACTGATCACGGCAGCCGGCAACGTCCGCTGGGTGCGGACGATCGGGACGCCCGTGTTCGAAGGAGATCGTCTCGTCGCGCTTCGCGGATCGCTGCAGGACGTTACTGCGCAAAAGCACCACGAGTTGGCCTTGCAGTCGCTCCACGACGCGACGCGCGGCTTGCTCAACACGGAGTCGCAATCCGACACCGCCGCACTCGTCGTCGACGTCGCGGCGGACGTCCTCGATCTTCCCGGCGTCGCAATGTACCTGCTCGATACCGAGATGAACGAGTTCGAACCGGTCGTGACCACACCGGCGTTCGACGAACTCTGTGACGACCCGCCGCCCGTCGCGATCGGCGACGAGGAATCGCCCATCTGGAATACCTTCGTCACCGGCACCGGGACCGTTCTCGACCCGTCGGACCGGTCCGACGGATCGCACGCCTTCGGCGACGACCGGAGCGGTCTCCTGGTGCCGATCGGCGATCACGGCGTCTTCGTCGCCGTTTCGGACGATCCGACCGTCGACGACGCGACGCGACAGCTGGTCGAAACGCTCGTCGCGACGACGGTCGCGGCGTTCGATCGACTGCGAAGCGAGTCGAATCTCGAGCAACGCGACGCGGAACTCGAGGCCCGGAACGAGAACCTCACGCGGCAGGTCGCGATCAACGAACTACTGCGAACGATCGATCGATCGCTGGTTCGAGCGACGTCCCGCGACGGGATCGAAGCGGCCGTCTGCGAACAGCTCGTCGAGAGCGACGGGATCGAATTCGCCTGGATCGGCGACGTCGAGTCGGACGGCCGGGACCTCGTCCCGCGAACGTGGCACGGGACCACGCTGAACTACCTCGACGCGATCGCGGTCGACGGACGCGTGCCGATCGACGAGCCGGCGTGGCAAACCGCGCGGACCGACGAGTCGACGGTCGTCTCGAACGTCGTCGAGGGAATGCGAGACGAGCCGTGGCGAGGAACGGCGCTCTCGTTCGGGTTCCGGTCTCTCATCGCCGTGCCCCTGGTGTACGACGAGTACTCCTACGGCGTCCTGGCGGTGTACGCCACCGAACAGTCGGCCTTCAGCGACCTCGAACGAAACGTCTTCGAGGAACTCGGCGAGACGATCGCCAGTTCGATAAACGCGGTCGAGACCCGGCGCGGACTCCACTCGAGTACCACCCTCCAGTTGAAACTGCGATTCACCGACGCCGACTCGTTCATGATGCAACTCGCCCGCGACGCGAACGCCCGCGTCCGATACGACGGACTCGTCGCCGCCTCGGACGACGAGACGCAGCTGTTCGTGACGGTCACCGGCGCGGCGGCGGAGACGATCGAGACCAGCCTGGACGACCTGGTTTCGGTCACGGAACACAGGTGCATCAGTTCGGTCGACGGCGACCACCGGTTCGAAATCCGGGCAAGGGGGCCGGTCGTCGCCGCAAAACTCGTTCGCCACGGGGGCAGCCCCCAGTCGATCGTCGCGGCTCCCGACGGGGCCGAGGTCGTGGTCGAGGTTCCGATCGAGACCGACGTCCGAGAGTTCGTCGAGATGCTCGGCGAGCAATTCCCGACCGTCGAACTCGTCTCCCGTCACGACGTCGAGCGGTCGACGAATACCGAACGGGAACTCGTCGACGCACTGAGCGACCGCCAGCAGGAGGTGCTCAACGCGGCCTACTTCGGCGGCTTCTTCGAGTGGCCACGCGAGAGCACGGGCGAAGAGATCGCCGAGATGCTCGGCGTGTCACAGCCGACCGTCAATCGGCACCTCCGGCTCGGCCAGAAAGAGCTGTTGAGTCGCCTGTTCGGGGACCGGTAGTGTAACGCGAAATGTGCGTTTCAGGGTACAAAACTGAATTTCAGGAAATCCTTATTCTCCGTTGCCACCTGGAATCCTACCGGAGATCAAATCCATGACACGCTACGAACTGCCGCCGCTACCGTACGACTACGACGCGCTCGAACCGCACATCTCCGAACAGGCGCTCACCTGGCACCACGACACGCACCACCAGGGCTACGTCGACGGCTGGAACAGCGCCGAGGAAACGCTGGCCGCGAACCGCGAGGAGGGAGACTTCTCCTCGTCCGCCGGCGCGATCCGCAACGTCACGCACAACGGATCGGGTCACGTCCTCCACGACCTGTTCTGGCAGAGCATGAGTCCCGACGGCGGCGACGAGCCGACAGGCGCGCTCGCCGACCGCATCGAGGAGGATTTCGGCTCCTACGGGGCCTGGAAGGGGGAGTTCGAGGCCGCCGCGTCCGCGGCCGGCGGGTGGGCGCTGCTCGTCTACGACAGTTTCTCCAATCGACTCCGCAACGTCGTGGTCGACAAGCACGACCAGGGCGCGCTCTGGGGCTCGCACCCGGTGCTCGCGCTGGACGTCTGGGAGCACTCCTACTACCACGATTACGGACCCGGCCGCGGCGACTTCGTCGACAACTTCTTCGAGGTCGTCGACTGGGAGGAGCCGTCCGACCGCTACGAGCAGGCCGTCGATCGCTTCGAGTAGACGGGTCTAGCCGTCTCGACGCCGTGGGCATCCGTGGGCAGTTTCGTCGAGACGCGTTCGGAATCCGATTTCGTTTTCGAGGGACGTCGGGGGCCGCTCGCGGTGAAAGGCCGTAACGCAGTGCGTTTTGGACAGGGTCCCCCAGAGACCGTCCCATCGATCCGAATCGGCAGTGTGACCGTGTCCGACCTCGCTCGACGCCGCGAATGGCGTGCTGTCGTTACAGGGTGTCCAGAAACGCCGCCCCTCGATCGATCGACCCCGCCGGATCCGCCGGATCGTCGTGTTCGTAGATCAGCCACTCCGCGTCGACAGCCGCGGCCGCGTCGGCACAGGCCCCCATGTCGACGTCGCCCTGTCCGATTTCGACGAACTCGACGGCGTCCGAGTCGGCGGCGACCGGACCGGAAACCCCTCCGACGTCGATGTCTTTCATGTGAACCTGAGACACCCGATCGCCGAGTTCGCGGATGCGTTCGGCGGGATCGTCGCCGCCGACGAGCGCCCAGCCGACGTCGAGTTCGATGCCGATCGCGGTTCTCTCGCAGAAGCGATCGAACGCCCGCTCGCCGTCGAGGGCCGCGTACTCGTGGGCGTGATTGTGGTAGTGGAGGTCCCATCCGTCGGCAGCGAGCGCCGCCGCGAGGTCGTCGAGTTCGGTCGCAGCCTCGTCGACCGCCGCGGCCGATTCGAAGTGCGATTCGTCGAGCCACGGTACGACGACGCCGTCGACGTCGAACGGCCCGTACGCCGAGCGGACGCTTTCGCGATCGTCTCGCAGCGCCTCGAACCCGACGTGTGGCGGCGTCGCCTCGAGGTCGCGGTCGGCGAGCGCGTCCGCGATCGCGTCCGGGTCGGCGGCGGCGATCGGGCTGTACTGACCGGCGAACTGAACGCCGTCGTAGCCGGCGGCGGCGACCCGATCGAGCACCTCGGTGAGCGATTCGTCGAGGGCGCGCACGCTGTAGAGATTGATCGCGGTCTTCGGTGTCGACATGAGAAAACGTCGTGACGCCGGTGACTTCAGTCCTCGCGTACGCGGTAGTCGGGGAGCGTAACGCCGGCGTCGGCGCGATCGAGGTCACTGCGAACGACCCGCACGTGAGCGAGAAGGTGGCGGCCGTCGACGAGGCGCTGGCCGACGCGGACGCCGTCGTCGGGGCGGGAACCGTCCTCGACGAGGCGACCGCCCAGTCGGTGATCGACGCCGGGGCCGAGTTCGTCCTCGCACCGGGCGTAAATCCCGACGTCGTCGAAAACCGACGACTCGATCCCGGGTTCGATCTATATACACATGCTGATAGTACTGGCTAACAAAATTCGAACTCCCCTCGAACAACCCGCTATTCCCAGGAATACCGATCGATCAGATTCGCCGATACACATAACGAGTGCTACACATATCTGTACGGGGCGCGTACTACCCGTATGGTCTTCAGTATCATCGACGCGATGGCCGAGGGATTCGACCGGACTCGCCAGCGAAACGGACTGCTCCTCGCCGCGATCTTCGCCGTTCTCGCCGTCGGAAACGCCCTCGTAACCCGATCGACGCTCGGTCCGATGGGCACAGGTGAGGCGCCGGCGGGCGGACTCGTGACCTTCGGCGCCGGACTCCTCTCGATCGTTCTCGCCCTGGCGACGCTCGTCGCGACGATCGTCGCGCTCAGGACCTTCGTCTCCGACGAGACCGAGACGATCCCTCGCGAGTTCGTCCGCCGGAACGTCGGTCTCGTCGCGCTCAACATGCTCGTCGGCGCGATCGTGTTCGCGCTCGTGGTCGCCCTCGGGAGTCTGTTTCTCCTCCTGCCGGGCCTGTTCCTCCTCGTCAGTCTCTACTACTGGGGCGTCTTCGTCGCAGTCGAGAATCAGAACTTCGTTCGCGCGTTCCGGAGTAGCTGGGCTCTCACCCGCGGCAGTCGGCTCCGACTGTTCGGTCTCGGCGTCGCGGTCCTCGCGATCGGGCTGGCCGTCAACGCGGTCGTCGGCCTCCCGGCGCTCCTGATCGGTGGCGTCTTCGGGCTCGTCCTCACGCAGGTCGCCGGGGCGGCCCTCACCGTCTACACGCTCGCGACCACGGCTCGCGCGTACGAGCAGCTCCGGCACCCCGAACGGCCGATCGAGCCGGATCGACAGCCGGACCTCTCGGGAACGCCGGTCTGAACCGACGGGACGCCATCGTCTCGGCTCGTCCGGCACCGGAAGCACGCGATTTCGTATATCGATATTTGATTTACCACCGCCAGCGAGCGGCTGCGACGGCGATCGGAGCAACAGGCGGTAGCAGCTTCACAGACGCCGAAACAGGCGGTTCGACCGCCGCGCCGATCGGGCGGGTTCCGATCGACCCGTCACCCGTCGTCGAACCGGGGAGGCGGTAGAACGGCGTCGGTGGCGGCTTCGAGTGAGTCACCGGACACCACCAGACGAGCAGGAACGTCCCCGTCGTCCAGTGTCGGGGGAACGATCGCAGCCAACTCCTGATGCGGGCGGGATTCAGAACGGCCACACCCGGGCTGAGTCGGCGACACCAGGGCCGAACTGGCGACGGACGAAACCGACGCGAATGCGCGCGGACCCGGGACGATCGACCCGGCAGGTCGCGTGTTCGGACTGATGAAAGCGCTGACCGGCGACGTCGTGCGGACGGGACTGGGTCCGGGTTCGAATTCGGTTCGGGTTCCGGAGTCGATCGACTACCAGTCGAGGCGTCCACGCGGCAGGACAGCCCCGGTCACACGAACTCGGTCACGGTCTCGAACGAGCCGTCCTCGATCGACGCCGCGAGATCGTCGCTCGCGACGTCGTCCGGCACGTGCTGGGGGTACTTTCGCCGGAAGTAGCCGACGACGTTCCCCAGATCGCGACGGAGGAACTCGTCGGCGTTCTCGTGGTCCGTCGGCACGGCCTGTGGCCAGTCGAAAATCGTGACGCCCCCTTTGTCGACGAAGACGTTGTACTCGCTCATGTCCGCGTGGACGTATCCGATCTCGTGTGCGCGTTCGATCTCGGAAACCAGCAGATCGAGAACTCCGACCACCTGGTCGTCCTCGAGTTTCGTCCGGGAGAGTTCCACGCCGTCCATCTTCTCCATCACGATCGCGTGACGGTTCTGGTCGATCGGCTGCGGGACCGAAACGTCCGGGTACAGGTCCTCCAAGATGTCGTGCTCCCGTTCGGCGGCCTTGCGGGCGGTGTACATCCAGGAGACGTGTTCCTTGTCGGACGCGTAGTCGCGTTCCTTGTGGACCTCCCGGAAGTTCGTGTACCCCTCGCGGTGGTACTTCAGGGCCAGGGGTTTGTACGATCGAACCTCGTAGACGTCGCTTTCCTTGCCGACGCCCAGCGGCGAGCCGAACTCGGAAATCGTATCCTGTTCGACGAGTGCTCGCAACGCCAGGACGTCGTACCCTTCGAATTGGAGGGTGTACCCCTCGTACTGGATCGTCTCCTTCTCGACTAGCCCGCGCTTGAGACAGCGCTCGAGCCGGTAGTCGACCTCCTCCTCGGTCATATTGGTGAACTTCGGGAGCTTCTCTCGCTGGACCCACTCGGAGAACCGCATCCCCTGTTCGACCCCCGAGAGGAGATAGAAGTCTTCCTCGTCGAGTTCCGGGAGTAGCCCGGCGACGTTTCGCACCATAGGCGTGGGTAGCCGTCGTATACGTAAAAACGGCGTGACGCACGCTCGAGTGCGTCACAGTCGGCGAGGGAGTCGTGTCCGTCGCTCTCGTCGGCTGGGCTACTGATGCACCACCGTGGTATAAATCAGATGTCGGTATATCGAATTAGCTACCCCTACCGTACTACTTCCTCCGGATGGCAGTCCGTTCACTGTGCGTGTTCGTGTCGGATTTCATCGTGTTCTCAACGAACGGGACCGGGCGTCGGTTTGACGGGTATCGCTGTTCGCGGATGAATCGTTACTTCCGTTTTTCTCGCTCTCGAGCGAGTTCGACGGCTGTCTCGGTGTGACCGTACCACGGCTCGCCGTGGCCCGGCAGGATGAAGACCTCGCCGATCGACTCGAGTCGGGACAGCGACTTGTACGCGCGGTCGTGATCCGGGTTGAACCAGTCGGCGAGCAGTTGCGGCCGGTGGCCGCGGCCGGCGACGAAATCGGTCGTGACGAGTTCATCGCCGCAGAAGAGGGCCTCCTGCTCGGGGAAGTGGTACGCGACGTGCCCCTCGCTGTGGCCGGGGGTGTGAACGACTCGCGGCGAGCCCGGCACGTCGAGCGTCTCGCCGTCCGCGACCGTACGAAACGTCGTCAGCGGCGGGACAGAGAGGCCACCCGAGCGAACGAATTCGACCGCATACCGGGCGAGCTCCGGCCGCCAGAGGCGAACGATTCCTTTGGTGAGAGCCACCTCGGCGTCGCCTCGAGCGTGTGCGGCGTCGGCTTCATGGACCCACACCGGGACCCCGGCTTCCCTGTGGAGTCGCTCGGCGAACCCCGCGTGGTCGGGATGCGCGTGAGTCAGTATGCAGGCGTCGACGTCCGTCACGCCGTGGCCCATCGTCTCGAGTTGACTGTCGAACTGTTCCCAGTGTGCCGGAAAGCCAGTATCGACGACCGTGATGCCGTCGGCCGTCTCCACGAGGTACCAGTTCACTCGCTCGCTCCCGCACCGGTAGACGCCGTCCGCAACGCGTTCCGAGATCATCGCCATCGATACGCCGACCGAGATCACGACAGCGAATAAACACCTCGAGCCGTTCTTGGGAACTGGGAATCGAACACGCAGGTGACCCATCCGCGGACACGGCCCCGTTCCGGATGCAGGTCCACGGACCGTCCGAACCCTACCTCTAACCTCCTCGAGCGCAACTGGGGGGATATGAGCGACACCACAGACCGTTCGACCGATACGGACCTCGCGGATCGGGACTGGCGGCTGATCCGGGACGAGCCTCGCGACGGAGCGACGCAGATGGCACTCGAGGAAGTCGCCGCGCGAACGGCGCTCGAGGACGACGTTCGAACCGTCCGCACGTACTCGTGGGAGCCGAGCACGCTCTCGCTTGGGTATCGACAGGACGCCGACACTGTCGACTGGGACTTCTGCGAACGGGAGGGGATCGACGTCACGCGCCGACAGACCGGCGGCGGCGGGATCTATCACGACCGGTACGCCGACATTTCCTACACCATCGTCGCCCCGGCCGACGAGGTTCCGGGGGACCTGATGGACTGTTACGAACTGTTCTGCGAACCGATCCTCGAGGCGTTGGATCGGATGGGCGTCGACGCCGCCTTCGCGTCGGTCGAGCAGGACGCAATCTACCAGCCCTCGTGCTATCTTCGGGACATCAACCCGGCCCACGACATCGTCGCGCCGGCGGACGCGGGCGACGACGCCGAGAAGATCAGCGGCAACGCCCAGTACCGACAGCGGGACGTCGTCATCCAGCACGGCTCGATCAGTTACGCTCTCGAGCCGCGGGCACACGTCGGCGTCTTCGACGCGGATATCGACGAATCGACGTTTACCGGTCGAGTGACCGCCATCCGCGACGAAGCGGGAATCGACCGCGACGAAGCGGTCGAGACGATCGCGGGAGCGCTGCGGGATTGGTGTGACGCGGCCGAGTCGACCTGGAACGACGACGAACTCGAGGCCGCTCGCGACCTCGCCGACCGGAAGTTCGGTACCGATGCGTGGGTGCGGGATCGAGAGGTCCTCGAGGCGGGCGAACAGTGATTACCGACAGCTGAGATCCAGTCACGCATCGATCGCGTTCCTCCGAAGTACCTATCACGACCCGGGACTGACGAGTGGCTATGAAGGTCGGCGCACACGTTTCGATCTCCGGTTCGCGCGTCTCGTCCGACGAGGAAACACCGCCGTACGACGACATCCGCAACGCGGTCCACCGCCAGCGCGCCTTCGGCGGTAACTGCGGGCAGATCTTCACGACCTCGCCGCAGGTCTGGCAACAGCCAGAGATCAGCGACGAGGCCGCCGACGGGTTCCGGGAAGAGACCGACGAACTGCTCGAGGGGCCGTGGGTGATTCACTCGGCCTACCTCGTCAACCTCTGTACGCCGAAAGACGACCTCCGCCGGAAGTCGATGGAGAGCATGCAGGCCGAACTCGACGCCGCGGACAAACTCGGCCTTCCGTACGTCAACGTTCACCTCGGTGCGCACACGGGCGCGGGCGTCGAAGGTGGCCTCGACAACGCGGCGAGCGTCATCGACGAACTCGACGTCCCCGACGGCGTCCGGATCCTCATCGAGTCCGACGCCGGCAGCGGCACCAAACTCGGCGGCGAGTTCGAGCACCTGGCCGGCATCATCGATCGGACCGAGACCGACATCGGCATCTGCATCGACACCGCCCACACCCTGGTCGCGGGCAACGACCTCACGACCCCCGAGGCGGTCGACGAGACGGTCGGGCGGTTCGACGACGTGGTCGGCCTGGAGTATCTCGAGTACGTCCACCTCAACGACTCGAAACACGACGTGGGAACTCACAAGGACGAACACGCCCACGTCGGCGAGGGCTACATCGGCGAGGACGGCATGAAGGCGATCGTCAACCACCCCGACCTGCGGGAGTTGCCGTTCGCGCTCGAGACGCCGACCGAGGACGGCCGCGGGTTCGCCTGGAACATCGAGAAGGTCAAGGAACTGCGCGAGGAGTAGACGCCGCGAATCGGGACGACGATCGGCCGGGGCGACCCCGCGACCGGATCCGAGATCGACCCGTTTTTGGTTGCGACCCCGTTACCTGTCGCCGTGCGCGAGTTCTCCGAAGACTACCTGCGCCGTACCCGCTCCGGGATGTGGGACGACTCCCGGGAGGCCCTCGAGCCGCTGGACCTGTCGTCCCGCGATCGCGTTCTCGACGTCGGCTGCGGGACCGGCGAGTTGAGCCGCGTGCTCGCATCGGAGTGTCCCGGCGAGGTGATCGGCTGCGACGCCGATCGGGACCTCCTCGCGGTCGCCGGCGAGCACGTCCCGGTGGTCGCCGGCGACGCGCTCCAACTACCGTTTCCCGACGACGCGTTCGACCTCGTCGTCTGTCAGGCGCTGTTGATCAACCTGCCCGATCCGGCCGCTGCGCTGGCGGAGTTCGCTCGCGTCTCGACGACCCTCGTCGCAGCGATCGAACCCGACAACGGTGCGGTCGCCGTCGACTCGAGCGTCGACGCCGAGGAGTCACTCGAACGGCGGGCGCGACGAGCCTATCTCGAGGGCGTCGACACCGACGTCACGCTGGGATCCGGTGCGAAAACGGCGTTTACGGACGCCGGACTCGACGTGTGCGAGACGCGGCGCTACGATCACGTCCGGACGATCGAACCGCCGTACGACGAGCACGCCCTGACCGTCGCCCGCCGCAAGGCGACGGGGGCCGGGCTGGCCGACGATCGCGAGACGATGCTCGACGGCGAGTTGACCGGGCCGGAGTACGACGAACTCCGGGGCGCCTGGCGTGAGATGGGCCGGGACGTGATCGATCAGATGGGCAACCGCGAGTACCGCCGCACCGAGACGGTGCCGTTCTACGTGACCGTCGGCCGGGTGACGGACGCATAGGCACTCGTCGACGCGACGGATCGCCGGGAGTACGGGGACAGCAACCGGTCAGTTCGACCGACCTATTCTCCTGTCGACAACACCTTGATCCCCCCGTCCGTAGCCATCGTATGGCTGCGATCGAACTCGAAGGACTGACGAAGGATTACGGCGAGGTCCTCGCCAACGACGACGTGACGTTCACCGTCGAACGGGGCGAGGTGTTCGGCTACCTCGGCCCGAACGGCGCCGGGAAGACGACGACGATCCGGACCCTGCTCGGCTTTCTCTCGCCGACCGCCGGCACGGTGCGCCTGCTCGGCCACGAGATCGACGCGGAACGCGACCTCATCGAGGCCAAACGGCGGATCGGCTACCTCCCGGACGATCCGGCGTTCGACGAGCGGGCGACCGGCCGCGAGGTGCTCGACTTACACGCCAGCATCAAGGGTGACGAGCGCAGCGAGGAGTTGCTCCAACTGTTCGATCCGCCGCTCGACCGACCGATCCGCGAGTACTCGCAGGGAAACGTCCAGAAGCTCGGACTCGTGACGGCGTTCATGCACGAACCCGACCTCGTGATCCTCGACGAGCCGACGAACGGCCTCGATCCCCTGTTGAAACAGCGCTTCGCGAGCTTCGTCCGGGACGAACGAGCCCGCGGAGTGACGATCTTTTTCTCCTCGCACGTCCTCGGCGAGGTCCGGCGGCTCTGCGATCGGGTCGGGATCATTCGCAACGGGCGGATCGTCACCATCGAACCCGTCGAGGCGTTGCTCGATCGGAGCGGGAAAGTCGTCCGGCTCAAAGCTTCGGAGCCGATTCCGGTCGACGCGCTCGATCTGCCGGGCGTCCACGACCTCGAAGTCGGGCAGCACGACGGGCCCGAACGTGAGACGGTAGAGGCGGCGGGAAACCCCGACGAGACGAGGGTAGAGACGATGGGCGGATCGGACGGATCCGCGACGGTTACGAGTTCGACACCCGACACCGTCGACGAGTGTACGTTCACGTTCACCGGCAACGTCAACGAGCTGCTGGCGGCGCTGTCCGAGTATCAACTGCAGGACTGTTCGATCGAGGAAGCGCCGCTCGAGGACGTTTTCATGCGTTTCTACGGGGGTGAAGAGGATGTTTGAGATCGCCCGCTACGACGGCGAACATCGACTCACCGGCAGTGCCGTCCTCGGAGTCGGGATGGCCCTGCTCGCGGCGCTCGTGATCTGGGTCTATCCCTCCTTCGGGGAGGCGTTCGAGGACGCCGACGCGCTCCTCGAGGCCTATCCCGAGCAGATCATCCAGTTGTTCGACGTCCAGACGATGGCCAGCCTCGAGGGATTTCTCGCGTTCGAACTCTACATGTTCGGCTGGATCATCCTGCTGGGACTGTACGTCGCCTACGCCACGGCGGGCGTGATCGCCGACGACGTCGAACGCGGGCGGATGGACCTCCTGCTCTCGATGCCGATCTCGCGGGCCCGCGTCGTCGGGGAGAAGTTCGGCGCGATGGTCGTCCCGATCGTCGTCGTCAACCTTCCGACGCCGTTCGTCGTCTACGTCGGTTCCCGGCTGATCGACCACCCCGTCGCCGCGAGCGACGTGCTCGCCGTTCACTTGCTGTCCATCCCGTATCTCTTCGCCTGCGCGGGGATCGGCCTGCTCGCGTCCGTCGTCTTCGATCGAACGAGTATCGCCCAGCGAGTCGCGCTGGGGGTGACGTTCGGACTCTACCTGTTCGAGTCGCTGCTCGCCGAAACCGACTCCGAGGCGCTGGGTGCGATCGCCCCGATGCGGTACTACGACCCGAACGCGATCCTGCTCGACGGACAGTACGACTTCGCCGGCGTCGGCGCCCTGCTCGCGATGACGATCGGACTGGTACTGCTCAGCCAGTTCTGGTTCGTCCGGAAGGATCTGAACTGATGCCGTCGGACGACCCGCTGTCCGCATCGATCGCACCCGAACGGTCGTCACCCGCTGCGACGATCGCTGAGACGCGAGCGAGCGATCGCTGACTGGTGTCCGACGGCAGCGTCGTCCCGTCTGACCGTCTCCGACTCCACGGACTCTCCGGTCTCGAACCTGTCGACGCGCACTATTATGGTGTTTGGTAACATCTGACAATCTCTAAATACGCCGGCGGAGAACTAGTCCCGCCATGCAAGCCATCGACCAGCCGCGATTCGAGACCAGAGACTACAGAGACATTTACGACTACATCGAGCGAAACGGTGCCGTCGCCATCGAAGAACTCGAGACGGCACTCTCGATCGAACCGAACCGCCTGCGAGAAGCGATCGACGAACTCAAACGAGACGAATACCTCGAGGAAGAAGGGAGCCTGTTACGGATCGCGATCGACACCGGTGCCGAGGTAGAACACACGACCGACGACCTCACGTTCACGATTCGACCGGCGAACCAGGGCGACCTCAAGGGGATCGTGGGCGTGATGCGCGAGGTCGCCGAGGAGAACGACTACCTCGTCGCGGAGACCGTCGTGGACCTGCTGGACCACGAGGAGGTCGTCTTCCGGCACAACGACATCGAGTCCCGGATCTTCTTCGTGGCCACAGTCGACGACGACGTGGTCGGCTGGGCCCACCTGCACGCGCCGAACTACGAGAAACTGGCACACACCGCCGAACTCACGATGGGCGTGCTCGAAGAGTACCGCGGCCACGGGATCGGCAGCCACCTCATGGAGCGAGGCCTCAGGTGGGCGCGGGAGAACGGGTTCGAGAAGGTATACCAGAGCGTTCCGGCGACGAACCAGGACGCCGTTCGGTTCCTCGAGGATCACCGCTGGGAGACCGAAGCGCTCCGGCAGGCCCACTACAAGATCGACGACGACTACGTCGCCGAGCAGATGATGGGCATCATGCTGTAGGCTCTCGCGATCGGCTCAGACGACGTCCCCTCGCACCGTCACGCCGTCCTGTCGTTCCCGCCAGGCGTGGAGTTCCCGTGCGGCCTCGGTCGCTTCCTCCTCGTCCATCCCGAGCATCTCCAGGGCCGCCGACAGCGTCGGTAGCGCCAGTTCGCTCTCGCGGAGTTTGCGGAACGCCTCGCCGCTTCGGGTACCGTCGGCCCAGAGACAGACGCCGCGGGGATCGAGCAACTGGGTGTAATCCTCGCGCAGTTTCGCCCCCCGGAGGCGCTGCGTGACGTTGTCCTCGAAGGGCGCGTTACAGACCTCGAGGTGGATCGGTTCGTTCTCGCCGAGCAGGTGGGCGGCGAGGCACTTCTCGGGTGCGGCGTGGCCGTTCGCGTTCGCCCGGAGGTACTCCGGGTGGTCGGCGGCCCAGTCGGCACGAACCGACTTGCCGACGCCCTCGATCCCGTGTGATTCGCGGAACCGTGCCGCCGGCTCCCGATCGTCGTCGCCAGCGTCCGACGCGGCCCTGCTATCGTCTCGCATCAGCACGTCTTTCGTCAGGTACACGTCGAGCCGATCGACGGGATCGAGTCCGAGCGCGACGTCGCCGAACGCCCAGACTTCACGGACGGGGACGGGCATCCGCTCTTCCGCGACGGTGTCGACGAGGTCCTCGAGCCGATCGACCGCGTCGCTGCGGTCAAAGCCAGTCATCGGCCGAAGTTCGGTCTCGAGGCGCAAAACCGTTTCTCAGTCCGACGGTCCGCCCACTCTCGGTGCGTCTCAGGCTTTCTTCGACTGGTCCGTCGTGACGTAGATCGTCTTCCGGACAGTCGCGTGGACCTCGCCCGTCGCGTCGACCAGATCGACCGTGTAGTGGCGATCGATCGACTCCGCGTCCGGCCGATCGAGTTCGGCACGGATCGCCTCGAGTTCCGCGTCGGAGAGCGTAAACCTCGCGTACAGCGTCTCGCGTCCGGGTTTCTTGAACCGGATCTCGGCCTCTTTATCCCAGACGACGTACTCGTCGCCGAGCGTTTTGAGCAGCATGATCATGTAGAACGGGTCGACCGCGGCGTACATGCTCCCGCCGAAGGTCGTCCCGACGTAGTTTCGCGTGCGCCACGAGAGCGGCAGTTCGATCCGGATTTCCCGCCAGTCCGGGTCGATGTGGGTAACTCGCGCGCCGGTCCCCCGGTAGGCGGGAAACAGGTTGAACGCGATCCGGTAGAGGCGGGCCCGCAGGGCGTCGAACATACCCGTTACTGGTGTGCAACGGCGAAAGTCCTTGTCAAACGGCGGATCGGTTCGCCCTCGTTTTCCCAGGCTCGTGTCAAGAGACCACATTTTTGTCCGTTCCCGGCAAACTGAGACGTATGAGACACCGCGTCTTCAACGAGGACGGCGAGACGGAACTCGTCTTCGTCATGGGCTGGGGGAACCGATGGACCCACGAGAACGTCAGCTGGCTCATCGGCGAGTTGACCGACGCCGGCTATCGCGTCCACGCGTTCGAGTTGCCGACCAACATCGACGACTTCAAAGCCGACTGGCTCGAGCCGATCGCCGAGTACGTCCTCGACCTGGAGGGGTACCAGCTGCTGGGCCACAGCGCCGGCGCACTCGTCGCGCAGGCCCTCGACGGCGCGGACAACCACGTCTACCTGAGTCCGTGGTGGGGATACAGCGAGGACTACCCGGAGACGGTTCTCGATCTGGTCGCGACCGTCCCGACGACGTTCCCGTGCCTGCCGATCGCCGAGCTGGACGCGGACGCCCTCGGCGAACTGGCGACCGACCACCAGATCGCGACGACCCCGCGCTGGGTCTCGCCCGCGTTCGTCCGGGAGACCCGCCGCGCACAGCAGGAACTGCTGACGATCGACCACGACGCCGTCGTCTTCTGTTCGCTTCGCGATCCCGTCGTCAGCCTGCGCCCGATCGGGGAGCGGGTCCCTGCCAGACACGTCGTGCTGTACGACGGCGGCCACGAACTGTTCTCCTCGCGGAGTCGCGAGGCCCACGTCGACACGCTACTCGCGGCGCTCGACGAGGGTGCCGCCGCGGTCGAGGAGCGAGACGAGGAAGACGAGATCCCCGCCTGACGACCGCCGCCGCCCGATCGACCTCGCTCGCTCTCGCAGACGAAACCGTGATGGAGGGCGACCCACAACGGACCGCTAATGGACTGTAACCGGTGTGACGAAGAGGCGGTGATGCACGCCGCCTACTCCGGAGCGCACCTCTGTGCGGATCACTTCCGCGAATCGGTCGAGAAGCGGGTGCGCCGTCGGGTGCGTCGGGACGACCTCGTCCCACACGACGCGACGCCCGAAGACCCCCAGACGTGGGTGATCGGACTCTCGGGGGGAAAGGACAGCGTCGTCCTCACGCAGATCCTCCACGACACCTTTTCCGAGGACCCCCGCATCGAACTCGTCGGCCTGACGATTCACGAGGGCATCGAGGGCTACCGGGACAGATCGGTCGAGGCCTGCGTGGAACTCACGGACGACCTGGGGATTCGTCACGAACTCGTCACCTACGAGGACGAGTTCGGGGTTCGGATGGACGACGTCGTCGAAGACGACCCCGAGAATATGGCCGCCTGCGCCTACTGCGGCGTCTTCCGGCGGGACGTGCTCTCTCGGTACGCCGCGGACCTCGGGGCCGACCTCCTGTTGACGGGCCACAACCTCGACGACGAAGCCCAGACGGCGCTGATGAACGTCCTCGAAGGCGACGTCGCCCAGATCGCCAAACACTTCGACGCCAGCCTCGGCCCGCTGTCGGAACGCGACGACCAGGAGGAGTTCGTCCCGCGCGCGAAACCACTTCGTGACGTTCCCGAGAAGGAAGTCGCCCTCTACGCCCACATCGACGACCTCCCGGCCCACATCACCGAGTGTCCCCACGCCAGCGAGGCCTACCGGGGCGAGATCCAGCAGTTGCTGTACGATCTCGAGGAGAACCATCCCGGGACGCGCCACTCGATCCTCGCCGGTTACGAGGAACTCGCCGGCATCGCCGCCGACGAATACGGCGGCGACGACGGCGCCGACCTGCAGGAGTGCGTCGAATGTGGCTCGACCACTACCCGCGAGGTCTGTCGGAAGTGTTCGCTCCTCGAGTCGCTGGCCTGACCTGCGGTCCTCGACCGATCGGACGCGGTCGCTCGTCCGTTCGGGCCGGATCGGCAGTCCGCACCGCCGATCATCGGATCGATCGTAAACGCGCTATTTCCCCCGTTTACGAGGAATTAGCTCCAGGCACCCGCGTGCAATCGGCACGTCTGCCGGCGTAGTGACGGACAGGTGCCACCCGTCGCGGTCTCTCCCGTCGCCGGTACGGTCGCCGATCGCGACGACGTTTTCGTCGACGCCGGAATCAACCACGGCACGGTGACGGTGTGCGAGCAGTAGAGTCCCCGCGATCTCGAAGTTGCTTCGGCCCGTCGTCCGTCAGCGGGCGGACTCTCGTACCACGTCCGGCCGGAAAAACGACTGCGCACGTCGGACGGGCACCGAATGTGCACGCGATGAGCGTCGTCCGTCGATCGCAATCACGATCGCCGTCGCTCTCGCGCTTCGATCTTTCTGAATCGGCCACTGGTTCCAAAGAGAGCGTCGAACCGACGCTGAACCGGCGGTGTGTCGGTCGATCCGGGTGTACGGATCGGTGGTGTGTCGGACGATCCGAGCGTCGTATCGAGAGGGAAACAGCCGGTTCGAACGTCGGACCGGAAGTGTGTCGGACCGCTAGCGGATGACGTCGACGCCGTTCTGTTTCTCGAGTTCGCGCTTGCCCCCGTCGCTCTGGGCACCGAACTCGCGACTCTCGACGTTCTGGCTCGCGTCGAAGTCGGCCTCCGTGACGCCTTCGATGCTCTGGCGCGACTTGTCGGCCTGTTTCTGCGTCGTCGGCCCGAGCACCTGTGCGCTCTGGACGCCCGTCATGATCGCCATCACGCGGACCTTGCCCTTGTAGTTCTCCTGGATCCGGGCACCCCAGATGACGTTCGCCGACGCCTCGAGGCGTTCGGTGATGTTGTCGGCGATCCCTTCGGCCTCCTTGAGAGTGAGATCCGGCCCACCGGTGATGTGGACGAGGCCACCCGAGGCCCCACGGTAGTCGACGTCGAGCAGGGGGTGGTTCATTGCGTCCTTGACGACCTCGTCGGTCTTGTTCTTGTCCTGTGTCTCTCCGACCAGCATGACCGCGACCCCGCCCTGGTTCATGATCGTGGACATGTCCGCGTAGTCTAAGTTGATCAGCGAGGGCTGGGTGATCGTCTCCGAGATTCCCTTGACGGTCTCGGCAATGATCTGATCCATCACCGAGAACGCCTTGCCGATCGGGAGGTTCGGGACGTAATCGAGCAGTCGGTTGTTGTCGAGGACGATGATCGAGTCGGCGCGATCGCGAAGCTTCTCGAGGCCCTCTTCGGCTTTCACCGTGCGGGCGCGCTCGACGTTGAACGGCGTCGAGACCATCCCGACGACGATCGCTCCCTGTTCCTTGGCGATCTTCGAGACGACGGGGGCGGCACCCGTGCCGGTACCACCGCCCATGCCCGCCGTCACGAACACGAGGTCGGCCTCGCCGAGGACTTCCTTGATCGTACCCTGGGCCATCTCGGTGGCGCGTTCGCCCATCGAGGGGTCGCCGCCCGCCCCGAGCCCGTTGGTGAGGGACTTGCCGACGAGGATCTTCGTGTCGGCCTCGATCATCTTGAGGTGCTGTTTGTCGGTGTTGATCGCGATCGTGTCCGCACCGTCGACGCCGATGTTGTACAGTCGGTTGATCGTGTTGTTACCCGCGCCGCCGCAGCCGACGATGACGATTCGTGGATCCCCGAACTCGTCGCCGTCCATCTCGGCGTCCATCTCGCGGGCCTCTTCCTCGGCGTTCTCCAGGGCGTCCTGAACGATATCCTGCATCGTTACACCTTCGCCCAGGTGCGTTTACCGGACTGCTCGCTGTGTCCGTCGTACTGTTCGTTGATCATCTCTCGGACCGCCGACCGAATCGCTTCGCTCCGGTTCGGGAACTCGCCCGAGTCGACCAGTTGTTCTACCTCCTCGATCTGCTGTTTCGGGATTCGCAGTGTCACACGCTCCATGATTGTATTCCCCGTTGAGGGTAAGACGGATCGCGCGCCCCTGTCAGACGCAGCGTGTCTTACGTCGGAACCGCCCGACATCGGGCGTTTTCCGGCCCCAGCCGACCGCTGTAAGACAACCGTCTTACGCGAATAAGGAAGAGACTGGCCGATACAATAAAACTTTCGTCCATCATCACTTTCTGTGTCTTACGACTGTCGTCGGTTCCGACTATTTCGAGTCGAGCACGTCCGCGGCGGGCGTTCGGCGACCGCAGCTGGGACAGAACGCCCAGTCCGATCGGAGTTCGTCGCCGCACTCACAGAACGACCGCCGAGACGCTTTCTCCCCGCAATTGGGGCAGTAGACGTGGTCCGCGTCGACGTCTTCGCCACACTGGCTGCACCGGCGATCGCGGTCGGCGGGCTCCGCCGGGACGCCAGTCGATTGTGAGACATCTGTATTACGGTCCGCGGCGTTCCCGTCGAGTGTGATTGACACGTTGACGTCCTGTGGTTCTCGTGGGGGTCGCTCTCCGACTCGCTCCGACAACAGTGTGTCCACGCGCTCGCGAATCAGATCGTCGATCGGACCCGTCCCGTCCTGTCGAACGCCTTCGTCCGCGTTCTGGTTCCCCTCGCGCTGCTCCGCGTCCGTAAGATATGCCCGGAGCGCCTCCCGCATCACTTCGCTTTTCGAGGCGTCCAGGGTCTCGAGTTCGTCGACGAGATCGTCGTCGGCGCGGAACGTGATCTTGCTCATGGGGGATAGGTACCTTGCATGTTAACACTTCACCCATATTAATCATTCTTCCGTTCACGGTTTGTTACACACTCGCATTCGAGGATGAATGGTAACCCTTATGTTTGCACCGGCGACTACGTTCTGGTGTACCCGCCCTTAGCTCAGACTGGTAGAGCAGTCGACTGTAGATCGACTTGTCCCCCGTTCAAATCGGGGAGGGCGGACTTCTCCTGCGAACGGATTACAGTCGACGTACAGCGGACGACATTCATCTCGCTTACACTTCTGGTTCTGGCCTTCCCATCGCTTATCTTGGTCGCGTTTGGCGAGCGCGCGGAACTTACGCCGCCGGATCTCCCCCAGATCCGACGTCGGAACGGTCTGTCTCGGACGGACGGTCGTCCTGCTGGTCGGCCACGCTATCGGAGTACTCGTCGAGCGTGTGCTCGGGTTCGCCGTCGGCGCGCTCGTGCTCCGGATCGGCCAGGACCGGGAGAATCATCTGGACGAATATCACGATGAACAGCATCAGGAACGGTCCGAGGAAGATCCCTGACCAGCCAAACAGTGGCGGACCGAACAGGTACGCGAACATGACCAGCCCGGTGTTGAGCAACCGGCCGGAGAGGTACGGTCGGATGTACGTCCGGACGAGATTGTCGAACGCAACGATCATGACCGCGAGGAACACCAGCGGAACCCAGAGGAATATCGGATCGACAGCGACCGCCTGAACGGCAAGGATCGCGGCGATCATGGCGTAAACGATCGATCGCCCGACGAGCGGGACGAGCGTGAAGAGGCCGGTGACGACGGCAAACAGCACCGCTGAGGGGATCGCTATTCCTCTTGGAGCGGCGAGGTTGAACACCGCGTAGATGACCGCCGAGAGGATGATGACCGCGAAGATGGTCATCGTGTAGCCGAAGTAGACCGAACCCAGCCCGCGATCGACGGCCGACAGGTACTCCGATGTGAGGGTGTCCTCGCCGAACACGTTCGATTCGAACCAGACTGCGATGTCGCGGTCGCTGATCAGCAGGAAGAACGCGATCAACAGCGAGATGAACGCGTTGAAAAGCACTGCGCCGATCGCACCGACTACGCCGCCGACCGTGCCCAATAGGTTCTGGACGGACGGTTCCTGGATCAGCACGAGCGTCGTGTCGTACACCTCCGAGGGCGTGTTCGGGAGATCCGAGATCGGGATCGGTAACTGCGCGACGATCCTGTCGACCGGCACGTTCGAGACTGCCGTCACGAGTTGCCCGAGCGCGACGAGCAAGATCACGCCGGCCACCAGGACGATCGGGACGATGATCAGGAGCAGCGTCAGGGCCGCGACGAGAGTCGGCGAGGCGATGTGCTGTTCGAGTCGCCGGGTGATGGGCCGCGCGACGTAGTAAATAAACAGGCCGAAGACGAGCCACGGGAGATACTGGTTGACGACGAGTCCAAGGACGGCCAGTAGCACAGCCCCCAGACCCCACCATCCGAGGTGTTCGCGCGCCGCCCAGACGCGGACGTTACGAACCGGAGAGTCAGTTTCGCCCATGGTAGTGATTCCACAGTGAGAGTATTAACGAAATTGCATCTTCAGGCTGAATTACCAAGAAACAGGCTTCCAGGCAACGACACGTTCGTGTATGAGGGGGGAGTTTTGTTTGAAATCGTTGTATAGACTGCCCGTATCGATACCCGAGTACTACTGTATATACAGTCCGCGGGATCGTACTGTCCGTATCCTGTGAAACGCTCTTTATCACCACTAACAGCGTACTAACGCTTGATTATGAGCATCAACTGGACGGCTGTAATAACCGGATTCGTCACGACCCTCGCGTTAGGGTTCATCAGCGGGCTCATCTACGTGGGATCGGAAGCCTCGGTCGTGCTACTGTACTGGGGTGGAATCGGTGTCCTCGGTGGCCTCACCGCCGGATATCTCGCTGGCGGGGCGGTAAGTTCCGGTGCGATCCACGGCGGTATCGCGACCGTCTTCGGGTCCCTGGTCTTGTTAGCCCTTGCGACGTTCACGACCCTGCTATTCGCAGGTCTCGTCGCGTCGTTCAGTGTGCTTGTCCTCGGGATACTCATGCTCGCCTTCTACGCCATCCCCGGTGCCCTGGGTGGTGCGATCGGCTCGTGGGCCAAGGGACGCCGGACCGCTCCGGAACCGACGGGCACGCGGGCCTGAGCGATCGTTGGCAGCAACAGTAACAGTCCGTCTCCGTGACCAGGTAACCGGTTCCTTACCGAAGATGGTTGCAGAGTCACTGAACAGCGTCCCGGGGATACCGGCCGCTCGGCGCTGACCACCGGAGAGTTCGATACCGTACTCACCGATGGTCGTGCCGGATCCGTCCCCGGCCACGAGACTAACTCCGCTTTCTGACGGACACGTCATCTCACAGTACGGTTCAGTAGCGGCCGAAGCTTCAAGCGATGCCGGACACATCTATGTGGTGTGTTCACAAATTTCGATGGGCAGTACATCGACGTTGGCGAGGCCGAGATCCACCTTCAGAAGGGCGGGGACGGGCCGCCGCTGCTCCTCCTGCACGGCTATCCCCAGACCCACGTTACGTGGCACAAAATAGCCCCGCAGCTGGCGGAGAAGTATACCGTCGTCGCGCCGGACCTCCGCGGGTACGGCGACAGTATCGGCCCCGACGATCCGGAAACGGCCGACTACGCGAATCGGGTCATGGCCGAGGATATGGTCACAGTCATGGAGGCACTCGGCTACGACGAATATCTGCTCGCCGGCCACGACCGCGGTGCACGCGTCGGCTATCGGTTCGCGTTCGACCACCCCGAGCGTATCCGGAAGCTCGCCGTCCTCGATATCGTCCCCACGCTCGAAACGGCGGAGGCGATGGACTACGCGTACGCGAAGGCGATGTACCACTGGCTGTTCCTCGCTCAACCCCATCCGATTCCCGAGCGGCTTATCAGTCACGAGCCGACGTTCTACGTCGACCACCTCATCGAGAACTGGGCCGAACATCCGGAGGAACTCGACGACGAGGCCGTGGCCGAGTACCACCGCTGTTTCGAGCAGGAGTCGGTCGTCAGAGCCAGTTGCGAAGACTACCGCGCCGGATTGAGCATCGACCTCGACCACGATCGCGCATCACGTGAGGCGGGTGAACGTATCGAGTGCCCAGTTCTCGCCCTGTGGGGCGCCGGTTCAGGGACCGTCTCGTTCGATCCTCTCGACGTCTGGGAGCGCTGGGCGACCGACGTCACCGGCCAGGGGCTCTCGTGTGGCCACTTCCTACCAGAGGAAGCCCCAGAGCGGACACTGGAAGAGCTCCGCGGGTTTCTACTCTGAAGCGTCGGCTGCCCGTCGTACGACGGAGAGATCGGCTGCTCGCTTTGATGCGATGGGATCGACGCTTCAGGTCATCTCTGCGAACCCATGGTCGGAAAATCCGAGCCAGTTAGGCCGACGCAGTCCGTTCTTTTGTGCTGAAGACCCCCGTTCAAATCGGGGAGGGCGGACTTCGTTCTCGATCGAAGCGTGGCATACTGCTGAAGCTTCGTTATCATCCGTTCCAAGCTATCTACTGCCAGTTTTTCTGTCTGGGATCACCCGAGGAAACGATGAACTGAACTGGTTCCACGTCGCGGATCGCCGCCGTCTTGCGAAAGTAGTAGCAGAAACGGGGTGGTCGCCGTGACGATCGCGCCGTGGTCGGCAGTCGATCGGTCGACGTGCCGTCACTGCGGAGCCCACGTCACCGATCGATTCCGTCGCGTCTTCGGTGACGATCGCACCCATCGTTGCAGCGACTGCGATAGCTACCGCCGACTGAGCCACGGGTCCGCTGCTGGCTCGCCGTCGGAATTCCCGATCCGGAGACGTCTCCCGGTCGTCACGGAGGTGAGGCGACTGCGTGACGGACTGTTCGGCCCGACGAGTCTGCTGTACGACGTCGAGTCCCGGACGGCGATCTCCCATCCTGCCGAACAGGCAACGGATGAGCAGGTTCGTCTTGCCGTCGAGAATCGAGGTGAGTCGGCGCGAACGACGATGCTCACTGTGCGGACGGTACCGTTCACCCTAACGGCCGGAAGTCTCCGCTGCCACAGCTACAACCTTGCTTTATTCCGATGGGGCGAATAGTCCCATCCGCGCCGATCTCGGAAGCGAAGATAGAGTGGCAGTTTTCACACCTCGCAGCGAGTTTCTTCCGTCCGCTTGCGGTTGACATCGCAATTGGTCCAGCGTGGCGTATCGTAATCACAGTAGCCCCAAATTCTGTTGGATCAAAAACCGGATTGTCGACCGCTGATCCTTCAGGAAACACCCTTTCTGGCCACGAGGACGGTGATTCGCGAGGAACCGCCTCGTCGAGTCCGACGAGCGCTGCGGCGATCGCGTCGACGCGCTTCGCCGACTGTGTGCTGACTGTACGCGCGACGTCCGCGAACTCATAGCGGACCCTCCCGCGTGACGCGGACGTCGCCCCCCCGAGAGTCCGAAAGCCAGCGGGGACTTACAGATGTAGGCAACACAGAAACTGTTGACGCAAATGCAGGAGGCAGTTCTGCTTGGTCTGATGGCGATACTGTTACTGTTCGAATTGATGCCGTCGCAGTTTCTGGTGACGACGAGAACTCAATCAATAGTAACGAATTCACAACGGACCTCCAAGAAAACTAGGGGAAATGTACCCCTTTTCATTCGAGTTCTTTCGCGGCAAGTTCACTCGATAGCCGACGATCGAGATACGCGTGGCCGCGACTAGCGATCTGATAGAGCCCCCGGTTTTCGTAGTATTCGACGAATCCATCCCCTTGTAACGCCCGCAGCCGCCGTCTTCCGTGTGAGATTTTGTAGTCGATATTCGCCCCGACGGTGGACGGATTCGCGACGATCGGTTCGGGGCCGCGACGGCGAACGCGGCTCGAAGGGATCGACTCCTGAGAGGTAGACTTATTTTTCAGTGGTCGAGAACAGACGCGTAATGGATCTCTTTCCAAACCGCCGTCGGTTTCTCGGGCTCGCAGGAACCGGAGCGGCGGTCTCCGTAGCTGGGTGTAGCCAACTCGACAGTGCCAGTCCGACCGGCTCGGACGGCGAAGACGATTCCACCGACGACGGTGACGGCGACGGCTCGGGCGAGACCCTCGGACCGACGTCCACGGTCACGGCGTACATCCAGCCGGATCAGGAGGACCTGGTCGAACTCCAGCAGCGCCAGCTCAATCTGAGTCGACAGCGGACGGAACTCAACGAATCCGAGTACCGGGCGGAACTCGAGCAGATACAACAGGAGCAACTCGAGTTGATCGAAGCCGCCATCGAGGACTTCGAATCGTCCGTCGAGGATATGGATGCGCTCGCGATCGCCGATTCGTCGGCCCAGATGGGGATAGTATTACTCGAAGGGACGACGGGGGCGCTCATCGAGGCGCTCAACGAGGGAGCGGTCGACGGACTGTTTCCGGAAGCGACCTTCAGGGGGACCCAACCGGGAACACTACCCTGAGGAGGATGCCCTTGTGGGGTATTCGCGCGATCTGTGTGCTGATATTAGTTATCGAGAAGGGAGAGAACGCGCAGTACCAATTGCAGGATGTGGACGAAGACGCCCATCACGGCGACGTAGATTCCGAGCGCGTTCCGGAGCGCGCTCGCATACTTGTGCTCCTTCACGGCCCAGATTTCGTACGTGAGATCCGTGACGAACCCCAGGAAGAACAGGACGAAAGCGAAAATCATGAGCGAGGAGTTGAGGAAGAACCCGACTCCGCCAGCACCGAACCCAGCGACGAACAGCCCTCTGGAGTAAGTCTGCCAGCGCTCGAACGACCGATCGGTGCGGTACACGAGAACCACGACGCCGGCCGTGAGGAGACCCGTAAGGATCGTCGTGATGCTGAGGGCCGGAACTCGAAGCGCGGACGGTGCGATCACGAGGATTGCGGAACCGAGAAGCGTGTAGCCAAACTGGATCAGTGCGACGCCAGCGCCTGCAACCGGCAGGGTACCCCGTTCGATACCCCTGTTCGAAATCCAGAATCCGCCACCGATCGTTACGACGAACGTGCCAACGCCGACGAAGAAGTTCGAAAAGAGGACGAGTCCGAGGTCCGCGATCGGTGTGTAACTGCCCGCCAGCATCAGCAGAATGTTCACCGCGACGAGCACGGTTGCAATCCCCGCGACCTTCGGAACATCGACTGTGGGGTGGTAGTGACTGGACTGTGTACTTCCGCGAATTGATGACATGTATATGAACATAACTATAAAATGTGCTAATAAATATTGTCATAACAGATGAATTTGAGCACCGGGTGAGTGATATTGCGGCCGCGGGTGGCCGGTACCCGTCTCGTCCGCCCCGCTCTCGGGTACTCCGTAAAGCGGGTCGCCACGATCTGCTGCCCGAGTTGCGTGGCCAGCCGCAGCTAGCGTGGGGATCCTGCGGACCGATCGCGACTGGACTCCGACCGGTTCCCCGCTCACCGCCTCCTGAATCCTTTTTAGCTACCGCACAGAGGGATTCCTATGGCCACCGAACTCCCCGATGCGGAATACGAGGATCGACTCGAGCGGATTCGCGACCGGATCGCCGAGACCGACGCGGACGCCGGCCTCTGGTTCGGCGCGACGAGCATCGAGTACCTGACCGGCTTCGATCACATCCAGACGGAGCGCCCCGTCGTGCTGGCGGTGACCGAGGATCGCGCCGGGATCACGGTGCCGCGACTCGAAGTCGAGCGCGTCGAGTCCAACCCGCGGATCGACGCGGTGCATCACTACCGCGACTACCCGGGCGGGCGGCCGATCGCGGTCGCAGTCGAGATGCTGGCGGATCTCGGCGCGGAACGCGTCGCGGCCGACGCCGAGGGTGCGCCCGGCACCATGGGCTACGAGGGGCCACCGCTCTCGGACCACGTCGACGTCGAAACGCAGTCGTGGATCTCGCGGCTGCGCTGGGAGAAGTCCGACGCGGAGATCGACCTGATCCGGGAGTCGGCGACGTGGGCGAACCTGGGCCATCGGTACCTCGCGGAGTACACCGAACCCGGCGCACACCCGGTGACGGTGAGTCAGCGCGCGTCGATGGACGCCTCGAGGGCGATGCTCGATACGCTGGGCGAACGGTACGTCCCGCGGACCCGTGGCGACGGCCCGGTTCACGCGGGCTACATTACGGGCGAGCAGACGCGACTGCCCCACGGTCACACCGCGAATCGCCGGCTCGAGGAGGGCGACGTCCTGATCACGGGCGCGACGGCGACCGTCGACGGCTACTACTCCGAACTCGAGCGGACGATGTTCGTCGGCGACCCGACGGACGAACAGGTCCACTACTTCGAACTCATGTGCGAGGCCCAGACGATCGCGATCGAGGCGCTCGGGCCGGGCGTTCCGATCGCCGACGTCGATCGAGCCGTCCAGGAGTACTTCGAGGAGCAGGGGGTCGCGGACCTCGCCCAGCACCACGTCGGACACAACATCGGCCTCGGCGGCCACGAACCGCCGTACATCGATCGCGGCTGGGGCGACCACTGCGAGAGCGAGCACACCAGCTACGACGAGGACGATGCGGTGATGCGGCCGGGCCAGGTCTGGACGATCGAGCCCGGGATCTACACCGATACGTACGGCTATCGACACTCAGACACGATCGCCGTCACCGACGACGGGATCGAGTGGCTGACCTACTATCCGCGCGACCTGGAGGCGAACGTGATTTCGATCGAGTAGACGCCGAGTCGGCGCGCAGGCACCGCAGCGGAGACTGGGCAAGGAGCAGAGAGCGGACGGGAACCCCGTTGTGCGACGCGTGCGCGGCCACCTTTTTGTCGTTACTTGTCGTATGGCAACACACACCGTGACCATCACTCAGGCCGACGAGCGGGCCGCCGGCTCGCGGCTGGTGCTGGACATCTGGCACCCCGACTGTTGGGCGCTGGAGGTCACCGAGAGCGCTCCCGGCGGTCTGCTCGGTCACGGCGTCTACGCCATCGACGGGAAGGCTACCGGACGGTTTACCGCGTACGGGCAGTCGCTCGCCGACGTCGAGGCGCTCGTCGACGCCGTCGACGCCTCGCCGCTGACCGACGCCGTCTGGGAGGCCGACCACCACTACGCGACCGACGTCGGCACGCCGGATCCCGAGAGCGTCACGACCGGGCTGGTCGTGGAGTACGAACTGACCAACAGCATCGACGACGCGCTCGTCTCGCGGGGGTTCATCCCGGACGAACCCGTCCGGATGGCCGACGGACGCGAGTACTGGACGGTCGTGATCCACGAGGACCGGGAGACGATCGCCGAACGACTGGACGAGATCCGCGACGAGAAGTCAGCGAGCGTTCGGATCGAGTCGCTGCGATCGCTTCACGACGGCCTAACGAACGGACTGTTCCGGACCGACCGGCTCTCGGAGCGCCAGCGTGAAGTGTTCGAACTCGCCCGCAGCAGGCACTACTACACCTGGCCGCGCGAAGTGGCCGCCGCCGATCTCGCGGCGGAACTCGACATCTCCGAAGCGACGCTGCTCGAACACCTCCGGAAAGCGGAAGCGAAGCTTCTCGATCCCGAGTCGACGTAGACGCGCCGAAGCGACCGGCTGGACCGGTCCCTGTGTACCTAGGGTGGGGGGTTAACCCCAGGGATCACCTTGTTATTATCACCCATGGCAACTGATGACAAGTCCGGTCAAAGTCTCGCGCGCGACATCGGTCCGCTCGGCGCGATCGCGACCGTCGTCGCCGGGACGCTCGGCGCCGGGCTGTTCGTAACGCTCGGGACAGCCAGTACGACGACCGGTCCCAGCGTCATCCTGGTCATCGCCCTGTCGGGCGTGATCGCGATGGCGATCGCGGTCAACTACAGCTGGCTCGCGACGATCTTCCCCGCCGCCGGGTCGACGTACTCCTACGTCACGCGGGTGTTCCGGAACCGGCTGGCCGGGTTCGTCGCGACGTGGTCGCTCTGGCTGGGCTATATGGCAGCCGTCTCCGTGCTCGCTATCGGGTTCGGCAGCTACCTGCAGGTGTTTTACCCGGCCGTCGATCCGCGGTTCGCCGGGATCGGGCTGATCAGCGTCCTGTTCGTGATCAATATGCTCGGCGCCAAGCGGTACAGCATCTCCCAGAACGTCATCTTCATCCTGCTGCTCGTCTCGATCGCGGTACTGGTCATCCCCGGGACGTTCTCCATCGAGGCCGGGAACTACACGCCGTTCTTCACGGGCGGATTCGACGGCGCGCTCGCCGCCGCCGTCCCGCTGTTCTACGCGTACATCGGGATCGCCGTCGCCGGGGATATCGGCGCCGAGGTGAAAAACCCCTCGCGGAACCTGCCGCTCGCGATGGCCGGGGGGACGCTCGTCCTGATCGTGTTGTACATGTGGACCGCCGCGGTGATCTACGGCGTCGTCGGCGACTACACCGTCCTCGCGGCCTCGGACCGGCCGCTGTCAACGGCCGCCGAGACGTTCCTCTCGCTGAACGCGACCGCCGTCGTCGGCTTCGGGGGGCTGCTCGCGACCGCGTCGAGCGTCAACGCCGTGATGGCCGCCGGCATCAAGTTGCCGTACTGCTGGTCGTGGGACGAGGTGTTCTCGAAGAAGTTCTCGGAGGTCAACGAGCGCTGGCGGACGCCCCACTGGTCGCTGTTTACGCTGTTTGCGGTGTCGGTCGGCCTGACGTTGTGGACGGGCGGGCTGGGCCAGGTCATCGCCATCGCGACGTTCAGCTACCTGATCGCGTACGGGGCGACGTCCTTCACCGCGATGTTCGTCTACCTCAGGCGGCCGGAACTGTGCGAGGAGGCGGCCTTCGACCCCGGCCGGTGGATCTTCGTCCCGGGTCTGCTCGGGTTCGGCGGCTGCGTCCTCCTGCTGTCCCAGTCCTACCAGGGATCGATGGTGATCTACGTCCCGTGGCTCGCGATCGGCCTCGCCGTGTTCGCCGTCTACTGGTACCTGGGCAAGCGCTCCGACGCCGACGTCGACGCGATCCTCGACACGCTTCCGGGCGTGCCGACCGACGAGTACAGCCCGGCGCTCGTCGACGAACCGACGATCGCCGACGACGGGACGCCCGCGGACGACTGACTATCATGAGCGAACAAACGCGCACGCCGGCCGACGAGATCGACGCCGACGAGACGATCGAACTGCTGCAGGACCTCGTGAGGATACGGAGCCCGTACTTCGAGGAGGAGGAGATCGTCGAGTTCGTCCACGAGTGGCTCGACGATCAGGGGCTCGACCCCGAGTACCACCCGGTGAGTGAACCCGATCTCACGGGCTTCGAGGGCAACAACGTTCTCGCCCGCATCGAGGGGAGCGACTCCGAGGCGCCGACACTGCTGTTGAACGCTCACGTCGACACCGTACAGCTTGTCGAAGAGTGGGACGAAGACCCGCTCTCCGGGCGGATCGAGGACGGGAAGCTCTACGGGCAGGGCGCCTGCGACATGAAGGGCGGGCTGGCCGCCGTGATGGTTGCGTTCCGGGCGCTCGCCGACGCCGACCTGCGGGGCGACGTCGTCCTCTCGGCCGTCGTCGACGAGGAGGGCCCCCACGGGCTCGGCACGGATCAGATGATCCGCGACGGCATCACCGACGACTGCGACGCGGTCATCGTCACGGAGCCGGGCCCGATCCTCGCCCAGACCGAGATCGAGAACCCGGCGCTCCTGCTTGGCGCGCGCGGACGGTTCCTCTACGACATCACGGTTCGGGGCCACGCCGCCCACGGCTCTCAGCCCGAGAAGGGCCAGAACGCAGTCGTCGACGCCGGCGCGCTGGCGGGCGCGCTCGCGGAGATGGACGTCGGATCGCACCCGAAGCTCGGCGACGGATCGGTCTGTCCGCTGTCGATCGAGGGCGGCGGCGTGACGCTCTCGGTCCCGGAGAGCTGTCGCCTGATCGTCGATCGCCACGTCGTGATCGGCGAGGACGCCGACGTCGTGCTGGCCGACGCCGAGCGCGTCGTCGACGACCTCGATCTCGGCTCCGACGTCGAGATCGGATTCCGGGAGGCCCCCGCGCCGGACGTCCGCTACGGGCCGTACGTCACCGACGAGGACCACCCGCTGGTCCGGTCGCTGCAGTCCGCGTCCGAGTCGGTCACGGGCGAAACGCCCGCGATCGGCTACTTCTCGAGCGTCGGCGACTTCAGCTACTTCGGCCACCGCGCGGAACTCCCGACGGTGATCGTGGGTCCGGACGGCGAGAACATCCACGGCGCCGGCGAGTTCGTCTACACCGACGAGGTCGTCGACGTGGCTCGTATTCTCGTCGACGCGACGACCGCGTTCGCGGGGTGAGCCGTGATCGACGATCCCAGTCGGGATCGGCAGGATTACGCCCCGATCCTGACGATTCGACCCGAGATCGTCGAGCGGAACGCGCGCCGGATCGCCGATCGGTTCGACGGCGATCTCGTCGGCGTCACGAAGGGCGTTGGGGGCGATCCCCGGGTCGCGAGGGCGATGGTCGACGGCGGCGCAACCGCGATCGCTGATTCGCGGCTGGCAAACCTGCGACGGCTCGGCGATCGGGTCGACTGCGACCGCTACCTGCTCAGACCACCGATGCGCCACGAAATCGACGCCGTCGTCCGTGACGCGGACGTCTCGTTCCAGTCCGAGCCGTCGGTGCTGCGAGCGATCGCGGCCGCCGCATCGCGACGGGGCATCGATCATCGGGTCGTGCTCGCGGTCGACGTCGGTGACCGACGTGAGGGAGTCCTGCTCGACGATCTCGCGGCGACGCTTTCGGTCGCCGCAGAGATGGACGGAATCGAGGTCGCGGGGGTGGCCGCCCACACCGGCTCGCTCAACGGCGTCGTTCCGACCGTGGAGTCGGTATCGCGGTTCGTCGACTGCCTCGAGCGGGCCGAGGAGTCGATCGGTCGGCAGTTCCCGATCTGCTCCGCGGGGAGTTCCAACACCCTGGGGCTGTGTTTCGACGGCGACCTCCCGGAGCGCGTGACCCAGCTCCGGATCGGCGAGGCGATCCTGCTGGGGACGGATCCGACCACCGGCGAGCCACTGCCAGGGTTCGAGACCGACGCCGTCGTCCTGTCCGCGGACGTGATCGAGTGCAAGGCCAAACCGTCCACACCGGCGGGGCCGACCGGCCGCGACGCGTTCGGGGAGTCGCCGACGGTCGAGGATCGGGGCGTCCGGGACCGTGCGATCGTCGCGATGGGCCGCGTCGACGCCCCCGTCGATGGATTGACGGCGGTTCGGGAGAGCATCGACGTCCTCGGAGCGAGCAGCGACCACGCCGTCCTCGACGTCACTGCGGTCCAGGAGTCGATTCGACCGGGCGACACCCTCGCGTTCGAACTGGACTACGGTGCGCTCGCCCGCAGCGCGGCCTCGCCGTACGTCGCGACGGCCTACGATAGTAGCCACTGAACGTCAATGCACACCTGATCGCAGGACGGCTTTGCGATCAGTGTGTACATCGTTTCAGTGGCTACGAGAGTGAGCGACGCCGCGTGACGGCCCGCTGGCTCGACAGCTGTTCGTCGCGACCGGACACGTGCGATCGCCGGCCGGCCGCTTTTACACGCTGTCGTGATAGTACCGGCCATGAGCGACGACCCCCCGAGCCGCGATCGCGTCCAGGATCGCGCCGAACAGCGAAAGTCCCGGCGGGCCGACACCACCGAGTCGATCCTCGACGACGTCGAGCGTCACCTCGGCGACGTGGAGTACCCGGTCACGGGCGAGGAACTCGCGACGGAGTACGGCAGCGAGCCGATCGACATGCCGAACGAGACGGAGTCGCTGGGGAGCGTCTTCGATCGACTGACGGACGAACAGTTCGAGTCGCCCGAGGAGGTCCGCGAGGCCGTCTACGGCGAGATCACCGGCGAGGCGGGCAGTCCCAACGAGGCGAACCCCGAACGCGACCTGGGCCGGCTGGACGAGGAGAAACAGGGATCGATCAGCGACGGCGGAAACGACCAGTTCTAGGGCCGGAGCCGTCACCCGCGATCGAGTTGGAACCGGGTACTGGGTCCCGATCCGAACCGGGTGCTTTGCTCCGATCGACGCCCGTATCCGGCGAGGGAGCGACGATAGCAGAACGGATTTACGTTACGGGGCACTGCGTTCGTGTATGGATTACGAATCGAGTCTCGACCGAGCGATGGACGAAGTCCCCGACATCGGGGGCGACCAGCAGCGATTACAGATCCCCGACCCGCAGGCGCAGAAAGACGGCGCATTCACGCGGTTTACGAACCTCGGCGACGTCGCCGACGTGCTCTCCCGTGAGGACGAGCACCTCCACCGGTTCATCCAGCGCGAACTCGGGACCAGCGGCAAACTCGAGGACGGGCGCGCCCGTTACAACGGCTCGTTCTCCGAGAAGGACTTCGACGCGGCGATCGACGCATACGTGGACGAGTACGTCCTCTGTTCGGAGTGTGGCCTGCCGGACACCCGCCTCGTCCGCGAGGACCGCACCCCGATGCTGCGCTGTGACGCCTGTGGTGCGTTCCGGCCGGTGACCAAACGCTCGACCAGCAGCCAGCAACAACAGCAACAGGAAGCCGTCGAGGAGGGCAAGACGTACACGGTCGAGATCACCGGTACCGGCCGCAAGGGCGACGGCGTCGCCGAGAAAGGCGAGTACACGATCTTCGTCCCCGGGGCCGAGGAGGGCGACGTGGTCGAAATATACATCAAGAACATCTCCGGCAACCTCGCGTTCGCCCGGCTCGCCTGAGCGGTCGGCTCTCGATTCTTCGACGTCTCCTCACCGATCGAGCGTACCCGTTCGTCGACACCGGAACCGAACCACCGAGTTCGTGGCACGGTCCGAACGCGAATCGCGTTCTCGTCCCGGTCGCGGGACCTCGGAACCCGATCAGGAGAGCGGTGCGGGAACGTCGTCCGGCAGACAGACGATTTTCTCGCGACCGAGCTGGTACCGTTCGATCGCGCCTCGCGCTTCGAGGTCGGAGAGGAGGCGGCTCGCCGTCGAGGGTGACCAGCCGTACTCGTCCGCGAAGCGGCGCTGTTTCAGCCGACCGTCGCGATCCTCCAGGACGGCCCGGACGTACGCCTCGGGCGAGATACCGTACTCGAGGATCTCGCTCCGGCTGGTCGGTCCCTGCTCCGGGTCGAGGAGCCGTCTGGACGGTTCCGTGCTCGGTCTCGACCGTGCCGTCGGTGCCGATCGATCCGTCGACTCGGCCCGTGCCGCAGTGTCAACCCCCGCCCCACCGTGGTCCGCGCCAGCCCGATCTGTGGGCGCCTCCGCCACTCCTCCACTGGCCGTCGTACAGCGCCGGACGGTTCGTCTGACAGCGCCGGAGAGTCGGGACACGAACGGTGCCTGTCGCTGCGTCATACTCGTTCGTCGAATCCAGCCCGTCAAAGGGGTATTCACAAACCCGTCCAAACGTTCGCGGGGCGCGATCGGACCGCGAAGCTAAAGTCAGCTTGTGCTAGTCACACGAACGTGGCCGTATCGTTCGACCTCTTCGGGACCCTCGTGACAGTCGATCGGCCGGCCGATCCAGCGACGGCCATCGCGACCGAACTCGCGAAACGGGACGTCGCCGTCCCCGACGACTGGCCGGACGCGTACGCCGAACCGCACGTCGACGCGCCCGAGGGGGCGGAGGTTCCCCTTCCGGCCCACGTCTCGCGCGCGCTCGCGAGCCGCGACGTCGACCACGAACACAACGCGGCCAGACGGGCCGTCGTCGCCGCGTTCGATCCCGCCGTCGAGACGAGACCGGGTGCCCCCGAGGCGGTCGCGGCCGCCCGGGAGCGGGGTCCGGTCGCGCTCTGTTCGAACTGTAGCGTCCCGGAACTGGTCGGCCGGACGCTCGTCAGGTCCGACTTCGATCGCGACGACTTCGACGCCGTCGTGACGAGCGTCGGCTGTGGCTGGCGAAAACCGGCGCCCGAAATCTTCGAACTGACGGCGGCCGAACTCGACGTCGACCCCGCCGATCTCGTCCACGTCGGCGACGATCCGGCGACGGACGGCGGCGTCGACGCCGTCGGGGGGACGGCACTGCTGCTCGGCGACGTGTCGATCGACGAGATCCCGGAGCGACTCGCGACCCTGGACCTGGGGGACGAGCCATGATAGCCGTCGCCGAAACCGGACCGACCGATCGGAGGGGACCGACCCCGTGATCCTCGTGACGCTCGCCGTGCTCGGGCTGGCGTTCAGCCTCGACCTGCTGGTCGGCGAGCCGCCCACCGCGTCCCACCCCGTCGCGTGGTTCGGCCGCCTCGTCGCCGTCCTCGATCGGGACTGGCACGACGACGCCCGCGTCCAGCGACTGGTCGGCGTCGGGATCGCGCTCGTCGCGCCGCTCGTCCCGGCGGGCGTTGCCGGCGGAACCGTCCTCGTAGCGTCCGCCGGTCACCCGACTGCCGGTCCCGTGGCCGCCGGCGTCGTCCTCTTCCTGTCGGTCAGCCTGCGCTCGCTGCTCGATCTCACCGAGGAGGTCGTCGGTACGACCGAAACGGATCTCGAGACGGCTCGGGAGCGGGTTCGCGGCCTCGTCGGACGGGACGCGTCGGCGCTTTCGTCGGCCGAAATCCGCAGCGCGGCGATCGAGAGCGCGGGCGAGAACCTCGCCGACGGCCTGGTCGCGACGCTGCTTCCCTTCGCCGTCCTCGCCCCGCTCTCGCTCCCGGCCGCCGCGGCCGCCGCCGCGTGGGTGAAAGGCGTCAACACGCTCGACTCCATGCTCGGCTACCCCTCGAAACCGATCGGGACCGCGAGCGCCCGCCTCGACGACGCCGTGATGTGGCTCCCCGCCCGGGTCGCGGCAGTGACGATCGCCGTCGCCGCGGCCGATCCGCTGGTGCTGGGACGGGCGCGCGAGTGGGCTCGCGAGCCCCCGTCGCCGAACTCCGGGTGGCCGATGGCGACGCTCGCCTGCGCGCTCGACGTCCGACTCACGAAACCGGGCGTCTACGATCTCGCGCCCGATCTGGCGTTGCCGACGGTCGCGGACGGCGAGCGAGCGGTCTCCCTCGTGGGACTGGCAGCGGCCGTCGCGGTCTCCATCGCCGTCCTCCTCGCGATCGCCGCCTCGATCGGCTGGGACCGACTCGAGTTACTCCGATACGCAGTCCTGGCAGGAACGGAGGTGACTCCGTGATGCGACGCTGGCTCGGTGCCGTCCGCGGCGCGATCGGCTTCCTGACGCGACTCCCCGCGCCCCACCGCGAGGGCGACTGGGAGGCGTTCCGGACGACGCCGGCGGCCTTCCCGATCGTCGGGTTCGTGACGGGCGCGATCGCAGCCCTGCCGCTGGTCGCGGCGGAGGCCCTTTCCGCACCGAGCGTCGCGCTGGGCTACCTGCTCGCCGTCTACGCGGTGACCGGGGTCCACCACGTAGACGGCGTGGCGGACCTCGGCGACGCGCTCGTCGTCCACGGCGACGTGGACCGCCGCCGCGAGGTGCTGAAAGATACGACGACCGGCGTCGGGGCGCTCCTCGCGGTGTCGATCACCGTCGTCGGACTCGCGCTCGGGGGACTCGGCCTCGCCGGGCTCCCCGTCCTGGCGGCCGTCGCGATCGCGATCGCGGCCGAGGTGGGGACGAAACTCGGCATGGCGGCGATGGGCTGTTTCGGAACGGCGAGCTACGAGGGGATGGGGCGGCAGTTCACGGCGGGTGCCGCGCCTCGCTCGTTCGTCGCGCCCGCGGTCGTCGGCCTCCCCGCAGTCGCGCTCACGTGGCCGCATCCGGCCGCCGCGATCGCGCTCTGCGGTGCGATCGGAGGAATCGGCCTCCCCTGGTACTGGGCGACCCGCCACCTCGGAGGTCTCAGCGGCGATATCTTCGGCGCGGCCAACGAGATCGGACGCGTCGCCGGCGTGCACGCGGGGGTGATCGCGTGGACGCTGTTGTGATGTGTGGCGGGCGCGGAACCCGCCTCGAGAGCCGCCACGAGAAGCCGCTGCACCCGATCGCCGGCCGCCCGATGGTCGATCGCGTTCTGGCGGCCCTCGACGAGAGCGGCGTCGGGACCGCGTACGCGGCCGTTTCGCCCAACGCGCCGGAGACGCGCGCCCACCTCGACGGGAGCGAGGACGCGAGAACGATCGAGACGGCCGGGGACGGCTACGTCGCCGACCTGACGGCCCTGCTCGATCGACCCCAGATCGAGCCGCCGATCCTCACCGTCGCAGCTGATTTGCCGCTGCTCGCGGGACCGGTGATCGATCGCGTCCTCGATCGCTCCGACGGAAGCGACGACGGCGACGGCGCGCCATCGCGGACCGTCGCCGTCCCCGTCGCACTGAAGCGACGGCTCGGCGCGAGCATCGACTCGCGCCTCGAACCGCAAACACACCTCGCGCCGACGGGGATCAACGTCGTCGGCAGTACTGACCGGACCATGACTGACGTGTCCTACGATCCACGACTCGCGGTGAACGTGAACCGACGTGCAGACGCCGACATCGCGGCCGAACGCCTGGCCGGGAGGAATGATCCGTGCGCGTGATCCTCCCCGCCGGCACGACCGAGACGGCGCTGATCGACGGGATCAGCGCGGCCGGTGCAGCCCCGGAGCTGATGGAACACACGCCCTCGGCCGACGTCGAGATCCTCGTCTACGGGGAGCCGACGGCCGCGCCCGTCACCCCCGTGAGCCCGAACGGGTGTCCGACGCCCGCCGCCGTCACGCGGGCCGTCCGCGAGGTGGTCGGTTTCGACCTCGCGGTCGTCGACGCCGGACTCGCCCGGTCGACCGCCGCGCCGACGATCGACCTCGACGCGCGTCCGGGAGCCGACATCCGCGAGGAGACCGCCGTCCCCGACGCGACCTCGGTCTTCGATCGAGCCTTCGGCTACGGGTCGGGCCTCCCGGACGACGAGATCGTGATCGGCGAGACCGTACCGGGCGGGACGACGACCGCCCTCGGCGTCCTCACCGCCCTCGGCGAGCCGATCGGCGTCTCGTCGTCCCTCCCTACCAACCCGATCGAGCGCAAGCGCCGCGTCGTCGACGAGGGTCTCGCGGCGAGCGACCTCGAGGCGGGAGCCTGCGAGGGCGACCCGCTCGCGGCGATCGAGGCGGTGGGCGATCCCGTCCAGCCGACCGTCCTGGGCATCGCGGCCGGCGCGATCGAGTCGGGAACCGACGTGACGCTGGCCGGCGGGACGCAGATGGTCGCCGTCGCGGCCCTGTTGCGCCACGCCGGGATCGACGCGCCGCTGTCGATCGCGACAACTTCGTTCGTCGCGGCCGAGCAGGGTGACAGCCTCGGGGCGGCTTGCGATCGACTCGACTGCGACCTCGTCGTGACCGATCCCGGCTTCGACGAACGCGATCACGTCGCGATGGCACGGTACTGTGCGGGCGAAGCCAAGGAGGGCGTCGCGATGGGCGGCGCGCTCTCGCTCGTCCCCGACGGACGGATGGCCGCCGTGCGGGACCGATTCGAGACGGTCTGTGCGAGACTCGGGATCGAGGCGGCCGACGGGGACGAAGAGTCTGCGGCGGCGACCGGCGACTCGGACGACACCGCCACGGAGGCCGATCGTGGATCCTGACGCGATCCGGTCCGGGGAGCGGGTCCCTCACGGCGGCGAGTCCGATCGGGACCTGCTCGACTTCTCGGCCAACACGAACCCCGCGACCCCGGACGGCGCGGCCGACGTCTACGCGGCGGCGCTCGAGGACTCCCGCCGGTATCCCGACGACGACTACGCCGAGTTTCGGGTGGCCGCGGGGGCGTTCGTCGACTGTGCGCCCGATCGGGTGATCCCGACGCCCGGCGGACTGGCCGCGATCAGGCTGGCGATAGAAAGTGTGCTCGCACCCGGCGATCGGGCGCTGATCCCCTACCCCAGCTTCGGCGAGTACGCCCGCGAAGTCCGGCTGCAGGGAGCGAGTCCGCAGTTCGTCTACCACGAGGACGTGCTCTCGATCGGAACCGACGTCCTCGACGGCTGTGCGCTGGCGGTCGTCTGTACGCCGAACAACCCGACCGGCGAGGCCGCCGACCCCGACGCGCTGGCGGCCTTTGCCGATCGCTGCGCGGAGGCGGGGACGACGCTACTGGTCGACGAGGCGTTTCTCGGCTTCACCGACTTGCCGTCGGCGGCCCGTCTCGACGCGGAGCACGTCGTCGTCGCACGATCGCTCACGAAACTGTTCGGCCTCCCCGGACTCCGCGCCGGCTTCGCCGTCGCGACGGGCGATCGTCGAGACGCGCTGGAGACCGCGAGACGGGCGTGGTCGCTCGGAACGCCCGCGGCGCGGGTCGGCGCCCACTGTCTCCGCCAGGACGCGTTCGTCCGGGCGACTCGCGATCGGGTCGCGAGCGAGCGCGAGCGGGTACGGACCGCGCTCGAGACCGAATTCGACGTGCATCCGTCGGACGCGCCGTACCTCCTGTGTGACGTCGGCGATCGCGGGGTCGAGAGCGTGATCGAATCGGCCCGCGACGACGGGGTCGCGATCCGCGACGCGCGAACGTTCCGCGCGCTCGACTCGCACGTCCGCGTCGCGATCAAGGATCGGCGATCGAACGATCGACTCCTCGACGCACTCGAGAGCGATGGCTGAACCGGTCGACCCCGCCTACGGCGCGTCCCGTCGCGACGGCGTGCTCCAGGTCGCCCGCCCCGACACCGAGTGGCTCTCGACTGGCCCGGACGGCGGTCGCGTCACGGCCGACGCCGCGTACAACGTCTCGGTCCCCGCCGAGTGGGAGAAGACGACACTCGACGCCTACGCCACCGATCGGCTCGATCGGGCGGGCTTCGACGGGGTGGGCGACGGGCCCGTGCTGTTTACGGGCGTCGCGATCGAGGACGCCCGGGGCGCACGCTGCGGCCCGGTCACCGCCTACGCGACGGCCGGCGTCTCGAATCCCGCGGCGCTGCCGATGGATCCGACGGGGACGGTCGGACGCGAGGTGGTCGCCGAAACCGACCCCGACGCGACCCAGGGGACGGTCAACGTCGTCGTGGGCACGACGCGGGCGCTCGCCGACGGCGCGCTCGCCAACCTGATCGCGGTCGCCGCGGAGGCGAAGGCAGCGACCCTGCTGGCCGAGACCGGCTTCCCCGGGACGACGACGGACGCGATCGTCGTCGGCCACGATCCGTCGGGGACCGCCGCGTCGTTCTCCGGGAGCGCCACCGCGGTCGGCGCGGCGACGCGGGCCTGCGTCCGCGAGGCCGTCCGGGCATCGCTGCGGGCCCACTACGACGGCAACGACCCGGAACTCCCGTCGTCGGTCGCCGAGGCGACCTACGGCGTCTCGACGGACGTCCGGGCCGACGTGTTTCGACCGCCGCTCGCGGAGTGCGACTGACGTAGCCCGCACCGATCGGGATCGAGGTGGGATCGAGATCGGAAATGGCGACCGTCGCCCGTGACACGGACCAGCGTCGAACCCGGACGCTAAACCGTCGCGGGCCGTACGATCGCCCTATGGCTGAGGACGATCCATCGGTGATCCGTTCGCTCGCCGTGTCGCCGGACGACGCCGTCGACGCCTTCGTGTACAGCCAGGAGAATCCGGGCGACGCCGTGCTCCGGGTGACGCCGCCGTTTCACGGCCGGATGCGGGCGCGGATCCACGTCTACCGCGTCGACGACACCGAACTGACCGGCGCGGTCCACCTCTCGCCCGCTGACATCCTCGAGGACGACGTCGTCGCGGAGTATCCCCGACTCGAGGCGGCGCTCGCGGACGCGGATCCGGACGACGCGGACCGGATCCGGGAACGGCACGCCGAGGCGGTCGCGGCGTGGCAGGACCGCGCTCGCGAGGCGATCGCCGGGTCGGTCACGCTCGAGACCGACGACGGCCCACATCGCGTCGAACTGAAGCGACTCGGCTGAGGCGTCGATCGCGATGGGCGACGGTCCGAGCCACGATTTCGTCGAGAGCGCCGCTCCGTCCCGCACTTTCACTTTCACCGCGGACGGATCGGTTTGACGTACTATCAGGCCGATTGACGAGTATGGCACTGATAATGGACGGTACCGACGCCCAGAGCACGCGCGAGAAACTGGTGACGCACGAACACGACCGCCGCGATCCCGACCGCCGCCGGCGGATCGACGTCACCGATCTGCACGCGGCCGGGATCGAATCCTTCGTCCGATCGAACGTCGAGACCGATCGGGTCTCGCTCGAACACCGCGGCGAGCGAACCTACCTCGTAATCGAGGAGTAAACGCCGTGCTCGAACCGGGGAACTGTTTTGGTCGTTCCCGCGACTAGTCCTGCATGGGATTTACACGCACCGGTCTCCCGGGAGGACGAATCGCATGATCGAACGGACGGTCACCGTCGTGCCGGCGGACGGATTACACGCCCGGCCGGCCGCAACGGTCACCTCGACGGCGAGCGGGTACGAGGCCGACGTAACGATCGCACGCGCCGACGACGGCGACTTCGTTCCGGCGAACAGCATGCTCGCAGTCACCGGGCTGAACGTCCGACACGGGGAGGACGTGACGCTACGAGTCGACGGGCCGGACGAGGCGGCGGCGATCGACGCCCTCGAGGAGATCGTCACGACCCCCGTCGCCGACGCCGACGAAGCGAACCCCGACCCGAACGACAATGACTGACGAGGGGGAACTCGCGGGAACCGGCGTCACACCGCTCGTCGGCGTCGGACACGCGTACTGGCTCGAGACGAGCGTCGAACTCGGACCACCGCCGGATCCGGACGACGTCGACGCCGACGTCGAACGCGATCGGTTCGAGCGAACCCGTGATGCGGTTCGCGAAGCGCTCGAACGGGAACGGGAAGCAATCGCGGAACGGGTCGGTGACGAGGAAGCCGACATCTTCGACGCGCACGCGGCCTTCCTGATGGACCCCCAGATCGCGGACGGCGTCACGGCGGCGATCGAGGACGGACTCCCCGCGACACACGCAGTCCGGGAAACGTTCGACGAGCACGTCGACCAGTTCGAGGGACTGGAGGGACCGATGGCGGAGCGAGCGGACGACCTGCGCGACGTTCGGGATCGGCTGCTCCGTCGGCTGCTCGCCGACGAGGCGGACGCCGGAGACGCTGCTACGGACGGGACGGCCGCGGCGGAAGACCCGGAGCCGTCGATTCCCGGGGGTGCCGTCGTCCTCGCCGATCGACTCACCCCGAGCGAGACGGCGGCGTTCGATCCGGACCGGATCGCGGGAATCGCGACGAGCACCGGGGGCGAGACCTCCCACGCGGCGATCATCACGCGGGCGCTCGGAATCCCCGCCGTCGTCGGCGTCGGCGACGTGTTGCGGACGGTTTCGGACGGCACGCCGGTCGTCGTCGACGGCGACCGCGGGGTCGTCGTCCCCGATCCGGACGACGAAACGCGCGAGCGGGCCGCCGCCGATCGAACCGCCGAGCCGATCCCGGAACCGGTGTCGACGAGCGACGGACGATCGATCGAGGTGGCCGCGAACGTCGCCGGACCCGCGGACTTCGACCGGGCGGTCGCGATGGGTGCCGACGGCGTCGGCCTGTTCCGGACGGAGTTCCTCTTCTTCGATCGCGACGAACCGCCCGACGAGGACGAGCAGTTTCGGACGTACCGAGAGGCCCTCGAGACCGTCTCCGGTCGCGTGATCGTCCGGACGCTCGACGTCGGCGGGGACAAGCCACTGCCCTACCGGCAGGACGGGACCGAGCGGAACCCGTTCCTCGGTGCGCGAGGCATCCGCCTCTCGCTGGAGGAGCAGTCGGACCTCTTCGAGACGCAACTGCGAGCGCTCCTGCGGGCGGCCGCGACGCCGAACGGGGACGATCTCGCGGTCATGTTCCCGATGATCACGACCGTCGAGGAACTCGATGCGGCTCGAGAGCGACTCCACGCGATCGCGGAGGACCTGACCGCGGCGGGCGTCGACAACGCCGTTCCGGAACTCGGCGTGATGATCGAGACGCCCGCTGCGGCGTTCGTCGCCGACGAACTGGCAGCCCGCGTGGACTTCCTCAGTCTCGGCACGAACGATCTCACCCAGTACGTGATGGCCGCCGATCGGGAGAACGAGCGGGTCGCGGACCTGCAGGATCCGCTCTCTCCACCGGTGCTACGGGCGATCGCCCGGACGGTCCGTGCGGGCCACGAGGGGGGCGCGTGGGTCGGAATGTGCGGCGAACTGGCCGGCGACCCGGCGGTCACCGAGCTCCTCGTCGGCCTCGGTCTCGACGAACTCAGTGCGAGTCCGATCGCCGTTCCGGCGGTCAAGCGGCAGGTGCAGGACCTCGACGCGAACGCCGCGACGGACCTGGCCGATCGGGTTCTCGACGCGGCGACGCGAGAAGAGGTTCGAGCGCGCTACGAGGACGAGTCGCGCTGACCCCACTCGACCGCCGATCGCCGACGCCCTCACACCTTCGAGACGTCGTGCGCGTCCTCGGCGGCCTCGCGAACCGACTCGACGGTCGCGGACGGCGCGGTCGCCGCGACGGTCGCGTTGAGCGCACCCTCGAGTACGGGCGCATCGGCGACGACGGCGTCGACGGCCGTCTCCTCGATCGCGAGTTCGGCGTTCATCACGGCACTGCCGAGATCGACGAGGACGACGACGCCGCCGTCGTCGGCAACTGCCTCGATCGCCTCCCGTATCGGCCCCGGTGTCGTTCCGATTCGGCCGTCTTCGGTTCCACCGACGGCCTCGATACGGGCGTCGCCGCCCATCTCCCGGGCGACCTCGCGAATACCCGCGGCCGCTCGCTCGCTGTGAGAGACGACGACGATGCCGACCATCACTCACCCCCGTCCGCGGGGACGTCCTCGGCGTCGGGTTCGGGGACCTCGTCCGCCTCCGCGTCGATCACGACCTCGCCGTCGACGTACTCGGTCGCGACGTCGAGCAGTTCCTCGAGCAGGTACAGCGTACTCGTCGCGCCCGGGTCCTGGTGACCGACCGATCGCCACCCGAGGTACGACGCTCGCCCTTTCTTCGCGTGAATGGGCGTGGTGAACTCGACGCCACGACGGGCGGCGTCGACGGCCCGTCCCAGGGCCTCGATCGGTTCGCAGTCGTCGACCTCGATCGATTTCTTGTAGGTGTGGACCGCGGGCGTGAGCGCGTCGACCATCGTCTTGTCGCCGACTGACGCTTTCCCGCGCTCCTCGACCGTCTCGAGGTACCGCTCCGCGAACGCCACCGTCGTTTCGGCGGTAATCCCGTCCTCGAGTTCCTGGCTCGCCTTCATCAGCGACCCGCCGTACAGCGGGCCGGACGCGCCGCCGACTTCCGAGACGAGCGCGACGCCCGCCGTCTTGACGAGTTCGGCCGGGTCGCCGTCGGTCTCCTCGACGCGTTCGAGTGCGGTCCGGAAGCCGCGATCCATGTTGGCACCGTGGTCGGCGTCGCCGATCGCGGAGTCGAGTTCCGTCAGGTACTGCTTTTCGACCGAGAGCCGGTCGGCGATCGCTTCGACTGCCGTCTGAACCGCGTCGGACTGAGTCTCTTGATCCATCCTGTCGTCACCAGTCGGTTACTCGGGTACCGTCAGCGCGGGCGTCTCGGCCGGGGCGGCGAGCAATTCCTTCAGTTCGTCGTCGAGTTCCAGTACCGTGATCGAACACCCCATCATGTCGAGGGAAGTCATGTAGTCGCCGACCCAGGCGTCCCAGGTCTCGAGCCCGTGGTCGTCGAGTACCGCCTGGAGCCGACGGTTGACGACGTACAGCTCCATCAGCGGCGTGCCACCCATTCCGTTGACGATCGTCGCGACCTCGGCGCCCGCCCCGAGGTCGAGGTCCTCGAGCACGGCCTCGGTGAGGTGGTCGGTGATCTCGTCCGCGGACATGAGGTCGGTCCGTTCCGTGCCCGGCTCCCCGTGGATGCCGATCCCGAGTTCGATCTCGTCCTCGCCGAGGTCGAACGTCGGTTCGCCCTTCTCGGGCGTGACACAGGAGGTGAGCGCCATGCCCATCGTCCCGACGTTCTCGTTGGCCTTCTCGGCGACGCGTTTGACCTCCGCCAGATCGCCGCCCCGCTGGGCCATCGCGCCGGCGACCTTGTGGACGAAGACCGTCCCGCAGACGCCGCGACGACCCGAGGTGTACAGCGAGTCTTCGACCGCGACGTCGTCGTTTACCACGACGTGCTCGACCTCCGTATCGGCCTCCATCTCGGCCATCTCGATTGCCGTCTCGAAGTTCATCACGTCGCCCTCGTAGTTCTTGACGACGCAGAAGACGCCCTCGCCGCCGTCACAGGCCTGGATCAGTTCGCTCAACTGGTCGGCCGTCGGCGACGTGAACACCTCCCCTGCAGCCGCGCCGTCGAGCATGCCGTCACCGATGTACCCGGCGTGCGTGGGTTCGTGACCGCTGCCGCCGCCGGTGACGAGTCCGACCTTTCCCTCGACCGGTGCGTCGCTGCGAACGACGGTCTCCGTACCGTCGACGCGCCGGAGGTCGTGGGCCGCGACCATTCCCTCGAGCATCTCGTCGACGACGTCCGCCGGTTCGTTAATGAGTTTCTTCATGTCCCACGTTGGTTGTGGACACATAGCAAGATAACGCTTGCTCGTCGCTCCATCGATCGAGAAGGCCCGAGAGCAGCGCCGGTCGCCGATCCGCCGTCGATCGGCCGCCGAGACGCGGAGGCCGATCGCGTCGTAGTCGAAGGCGATCCGGTGGCCGAGCGCCGAGATCACGACCCCCATCGCGATCGAGTCACACGGCAGGCCGAAGCCGTCGGAGACGAAGAACACGAGGAAGCCGAGGATCCCGAACAGGCCGCCGACGAGCAACAAATCGTTCCTCGCAACCTCGAGAGCCTGCTCCGGTGAGAGCGCAACGGGTCGGTTGGACCGCGGCCAGAGGCGGGCCTGCCTGTTCCCGGCCAACCTATTTCTGTCCCGTCGGTGTCAGTTCGCCCATGGGAGAAACTACCAGTAGCTCGGACGAGGTTACGCGCGACGAAGCGGCCGACCTCCTCCAGGAAATCGCGCGCGAACTCCGGGGCGAAGGCCGGGCGGACGTTCGCATCGGTAACAAGACCCTGACGCTGACACCGGCGTCCGTCCTCGAGTACGACGTCGAGGTCGAAGAACGATCGCCGATGCTCGGCGGCGATCGCGAGGAACTCACGGTGTCGCTCGCCTGGGAGACCAAAGGCGAAGACTGAGCGGGCGGTCGATCGCGAACGCCGCTCGCGGAGAGACTCCCTCACGCCGTTCAGCCGTCACCCTCGCCCTTCTCCAGCGGGGCACGGATGAGATTTCCCCACTCCGTCCACGAGCCATCGTAGTTGTGGACGTCCTCGTACTCGAGCAGTTCGTGGAGCGCGAACCACGCGATCGCCGATCGCTCGCCGACCCGACAGTAGGTGACGACGGACTCGTCGCCGTCGATCCCCTCCTCGGCGTACAGTTCCTCGAGTTCGTCCGGTCCCTTGAACCGGCCGTCGTCGCGCAGGTTCGTCTTGACCGGGACGTTCGACGCGCCGGGGATGTGACCCCCGCGCTGGGCGGTCTCCTGGAGCCCTTCCGGCGCGATTATCTCGCCCGTGAACTCCTCGGGCGATCGCACGTCGACCATCGGGATGCCGGCCTCGCGGGCCTTGTCCACGTCGTCCCTGTAGGCCCGGATGCTCTCGAAGGGGCCCCTCGCGGCGTACTCCTGCGCTGGGAAATCGGGCTCCTCGTCGGTCATCGGGTAGTCCTCGTTCACCCAGTAATCCTTCCCGCCGTCGAGGACGCGGGCGTCGTCGTGACCGTAGTATTTGAACTCCCAGTAGGCGAAGAGCGCGAACCAGTTGGGGATCCAGCCGTCGCCGTAGAAGACGACCGTCGAGTCCTCGCTGATACCGTGGCTCCCCACGACCTCCTCGAACTCGTCTTTCTTGAGAATGTCTCGCTGGTCCCGATCGGAGAGGTCCTCGTCCCACTGGAGTCCGATCGCGCCGGGAATGTGTCCCTCGTCGTACCGGGAGGGGAAGTCCCCCTCGTCGGGCGATTCCGGACTGTTGACCTCGACGAGGCGGTAGTCGGGATCGTCCGCCTGGAACTCGTCCAGGTGGTCTTCGACCCAGTCCGCCGAAACCAGGACGTCGGTATCGTATTCGGGCATGCCTGGCCTTGCTCCCACGACGAACGACAAAAACCTCACACGGGTGCTTCGAACCGCTCCTGTCCGAAATCAAACCGGTAGGACTAATTCGCGGGCCGCCCATCCACCGGCGATGCGACTCGCGAGGATTTCGACCCCCGACGGACCGGTCACCGGACGGTACGAAGACGGCGTCGTCCACGGCGATCACGGAACCTACGAAGTCGACGACGATGACACCGCGTTTCTGCCGCCCTGCGAGCCCTCGGCGCTGTACTGCGTCGGCCGCAACTACGCGGAAACGCTCGATCAGATGGAATACGAGCGACCCGAGGAACCCGACTTCTTTATCAAGCCGCCCGCCTCGCTGCTCGGCCACCGCGAGCCGATTCCGTACCCCGAGTTCACCGAGGAACTGACCTACGCCGGTGAACTCGCGGCCGTCATCGACGAGTCCTGCCACGACGTCCCGGAAGACGAGGTTTCCGACGTGGTGCGCGGGTACACGATCATGAACGACGTGGACGCGCTCGACCAGCAGGGACGCACGGCGCGAAAGGCCTTCGACGGCTCCGGCCCGCTCGGGCCGTGGATCGAGACCGATCTCGACCCGACGGCGATCGACATGTGGACCGACGTCGCCGGCGAACGCCGGCAGGAGGCCACCACGGAATTGATGCTGTTCGATCCGTACGAGATCGTCTCGTACCTCTCCCGACGATTCACGTTCCGGCCCGGTGACGTCGTGGCGTTCGGCAGCCCCGCGAACCCCGGACTGGTCGAACCCGGCGACGCCGTCGAGATCACCTACGAGGGCGTCGGGACCTTGCGGAATACGATCGCGGATCGCCCACACGCGGGAGAGTGACCTCGCCGACCCGGACCGTCGCTATTCGATCCGGGACAGCGCCAGTCCCTTCGCGGTATCGGCCCCCGAAAACGGGGTTTCGCCGATCCGTATCTCCGACACCCACTTGATGCTCTCCCAGCAGTCCCGCCCGGGATCGATCGGTACGAACCGTGCCGGGCCGCCGTGTTCGACCGGAAGCGCCTCGCCGTTGAGTTCGAGCGCGAGGATCGACTCCGAGAGGCGATCGATGGGGAACGAGCAGGCGTAGTCGCCGTCCATCGCGCGGACGAGGCCGTACTCGCTGTCCCCCGTCGGGCCGGCGCGGTCCAGGACGGCTCCGACGCGGACGCCGCGCCAGGAGAGCCCGTTCGCGACCCACCCCTCCGCGCACGCGAAGTCGTCGGCCGCCGTCTCGAGCGGGAACGACGCGAGGTCGGCCGGTGCGAGCCGGAGCGATCGATCGACCGTCCCGGTGACGCGTAGCGCCCACCCGTCGGGGTCGACGTCGGCCGGCACGTCGTGGGTTCTGAGGTCGCTCATCGCCCGATACTACGACGCCGTTCCCTAAACGATTGACCCGAACGTATCCGAGATCGGAACCGCGACTGCGCCGGACGGGCGATCCGATCGCCTCGAAAACCGGCGTCGCTCACTCGGGATCGAACTCGCCGCGGCGGAGGCCGACCCGGACCGGTTCGTGCTCGGCGTCGGACGGCGGCGGCGACGTGACGAGCAGGGCCTCCAGCCGTTCGTCCCGGTTCGCGTGGACGCCCCGGGACTCGCCGGCGGGGACGACGACCACGTCGCCCGGTTCCACGTGCCGGTCCTCGTCGCCGTCCCTGACGAGTCCGCGTCCCGATTCGACGTCGATGACGACGTCGCTGTCGGGTGCGTGGACGGGGATGAACTGTCCCGGTTCGAAGTAGCCGAGCACCGCTTTCAGCCGATCGCTCCGATAGATCTCTCGCGTCGAGAATTTCTCGTCGTCGTACGTTCGCTCGGCGTCGAAGTCAGTCGCGACCATATCCGAATATCGGCGCGACACCCGGAAGAGTCTTGACCGAAATATATTCGCCTCTCGATCGGTCGGCGGGACGGCGGCTCGCTCTCCGAGGAACGACGCCGATCGACGGGCCCGTCCCGACCCAGGAAGAAAGGCACTTCCGCCCGTATCCCCTCCCCTCCGACGTGAGCGCTGACGCCCCGCGCCGCGTCGAAGTCCACCCCGATCGGGAAGTCGTCGTCGAGTTCGATCCCGACCTGACCTTCGAGTGCGTCGACGACTGCACCTGGTGTTGCCACCACGGGGTCTTGCTCTACGATCGGGACCTCCTCGAGCTGGCCCAGCGGGCGAACCTCGCGGAGACGACGACCGACTTTCGCGGCGAGAAGTTCGTCACCCGCGAGGAGAAAGGTCGCGACGAGCACGCCGCCGACGACGGGCACGCCTGCGCCTTCCTCCGCGACGACGGCCTCTGTTCGCTCCACCTGGAGGAGGACTGGAAACCGACCCGGTGTTCGGTCTTTCCGCTCGGCGTCTGGCGCGAAGACGGCGAGCTCCACGTCGACGTCCGAGACTCCGCACACGACCACTGCGACGGGCTGAACGTCAGCGACCGGCGGGTGATCGAGAACCTCGACGCCTTCCTGCCGGAACTGCTGTGGGACCTCGAGAATCCGGATTCGGACCGGGAACTGTAGCCGGGACTCGATCGGGACACGTCGAGGCCAGGTTCGACCGACCGAACGATTCGCCAGAATATGGAGTCGTGCTACCACGTCTCTCCGACCATTTAAATGTGCGCCGCTCGTAGTGGAGGTGTGACAGAAAACTCCGGGCGACGGAACCTCCGTATGCCCAACAGTGACGAAGTATTCGCCGTCGTAACCGAACACCTCGGGGGCAACCACGTACAGCTCCGCTGTGAGGACGGCGAAGAGCGTCTCGGCCGCATTCCCGGGCGGATGAAATACCGCACCTGGATCGAACAGGACGACATCGTCGTCGCCGAGCCCTGGGACTGGCAGGACGAGAAGGCCACGATCGAGTGGCGCTACACCAGTCAGGACGCCGACCAGCTGCGCCGCGAAGGCCACATCGACTGATAGCGATCCTTGTCCGGCGGGTTGAAACGAGACCACTCTTCTCGACGACGTCGTGAGCGACGGCGCGGCCACTCCCAAGCGACGAGTTCAGGAACGGAGACGATCGCGAGATCGACCGGAGCCGGCCGCAGGTCGATCGACGCGGCCGGTCACTCGGCAGTCGCAGCGAACTCGTCGACGATCGCGTCGCAGAACGCGTCGAGGTCGTCCGGATCGCGGCTCGTGACCAGTCCGTCGTCGACGACGACCTCCTCGTCGACCCACTCCCCGCCCGCGTTCCGAACGTCGGTCTGCAGGCTGGAGTAGGACGTCAGCGTCCGACCGTCGATCACGTCCGCCTCGATCAGCGTCCACGGCCCGTGACAGATGACCCCGGCAGGCTTGCCGTCCGCCAGGTGCTGCCGGAGGAGTTCGACCGCGTCCTCGTCAGTCCGGAGCGTGTCCGCCCCGACGGTCCCACCAGGAACGATCAGGGCGTCGTAGTCGTTCGCCGAGACTCCCTCGAAGGTGTTTTCGACCTCGTAGGAGTCGCTCCACTCGAGATCGTTGTTGACGGTTCGTGCTTCGCCGGTCTCGCTACCGAGAACCTCGACCGCGGCACCGGCGTCGGACACGGCTTGCCTCGGTTCCGTGAACTCTACCTCTTCGCTTCCTTCCGGGGCGAGGAAGATCCCCACCGTCGTTCCCTCGAGTGGCTGTCGATCGGAGTGACTCATCGGACGACCCTGGGGCCGCCACCGGCGTAACGGTTCGACTTACTTTTGCAACGGGGCTATCGACTCACCGCGTCGCCCGCTTCCACTCCTTCAATCCGAGGATCTCGCCGTCGAGGGCGTCCCGATCGGCCTCGGTCGCCGCCCAGACGAACAGCCCCGCGATCGAGTCGGGATCGCGCCCCGTCCCGCCGGTGAGATCCGTCGCGACCTGCCCGGGTTCCAGACAGCCGACAGCGTAGTCGGTGTCGGCGGCGAATCCGCGCACGACCGCCTCGGCAGTGGCCTTCGATATCGCGTAGGAGCCGTATCCTGGACCGGGATCGCGAGCGACCCCACCTGTCGGCACGAGGACGCGAGCCCCCTCGTTCAGATGGGGCAGCGCCTCGCGGATCGTCGCGAAGACGCCCCGCCCGTTCGTCCGCCAGTGGTCGTCGAACGACGAGTAGGACTCCCGATCGGTCGGCGTCTCGCCCGGTGTACCGTGGTAGACGCCCGCCGCCGGGACGACGACGTCGATACCGCCGCTCTCGCCGGTTCGAGCGGCCGTCTCCACGAGACGCTCGACGTCGTACTCGTCGCGGACGTCGGTTCGCACCCCGTCGACGGCACCGCTCTCGTCGAGTTCCGCGAGCGCCGCGACGGTGTCGTCGATCGCCTCCCCGTCTCGCGCGCCGACGACGACGGTCGCACCCTCGGCCGCGAACGCTTCGGCGACTGCACGTCCGATGCCACCCGTCCCGCCGGTCACGATGGCGGTCGTTTCGTCCATACTCGTGCTACGAGGGGCGCCCTCAGGAAACCACGGTCTCCCGGCAAGGTGGAACGGCTCGAACGGGCGTCGGACCCGACGGCGAGAAATCCAAACGCGTCCGGATCAGTAAGCGCGAGCAGCGGCGTCACTACCGGCCGAACAGCCGCTGGAACAGGCTGCGCTCGGTCGGTCGTTCGGCGAGCAGGACCGAACAGCCGACCTCGTCGATCACGTCGATGTGCAGCGTCCCGGTCACGAGTCGCGAGAGGAGACCGCGTTCGGTCGCGCCGATGAGCATCATCGTGTGATCCGACGCCTCGCGACAGATCGCCGCCTCGACGTCGCCGGAGTCGTCGACGACGAGGTTCGCATCGCCGAGGTCGTGATCGACGGCCCACTCGCCGAGGAACTGTTCCGCCCGATCGGGTTCCGCCGGTTCGTCGGCGACGTACAGCAGGGTCACCTCGGCGCCGGCGGTCGTTCGAAGGGTCCGTACGACCTCGGCACTGAGGTCCGAATCCGGCCCGCCTGCGGTCGGGAGGAGGATCCGCGAGGTGTCCAGACCGCGGTCTTTGAACACGAGGAAATCACACGGAAGCTCGCTGGTGAGTTCGCTGAGCGGGCGTTCGGCGCGCGCGGCGTCCCACAGCTGGTTTGCACCCCATCCCATCACCACGAGATCCGTCCCCATGCGTTCCGCGGTGATGAATATCTCCTCGAACGACCGGTGGGAGACGACCGTCGAGGTCTCACACTCGACGTCGTAGTCCCCGACGAGGTCGCGAACGTCCTCGAGCTGGTTGTCCGACTCCGAGACGATGCGCCGGTGCTGGCGACTCCCGTAGTTCGCGGACGGACGCTCGGGAACCTGGACGATGTGGGCGACGTGAACGGTGCCCGACTCGTGGCCGCTGGCGAGCATCGCGGCGAGTTTGACGATCCTCGACTCGGTCCGGGGGTTCGCGATCGGCACCAGCACCCGGTAGGACTCGTCGTCAGCGGCCGTCCGCTCGCCGGTGTCGATCAGCGGGACGTACGATCGACCCGCGAATCCCCCGAACAGCCACTCGCGGGGGGAGAGCCGTCGCTCGCTGCCCGCAAAGCGTGCGGATTCGAGGCGTTTCTCGCTCGTCTGGTAGTAGTTGACAACCGTCACCAGCAGGACGCCGCCGAGCGTGTTGCCGAGCAACACCGGGAGCACGAACTCGGTCGCCCCGACGAAAAGTCCGAGTTCGCCGGCGAAGACCAGGTAGAGCATCTCGGTGAAGGAGACGACGACGTGAAACAGGTTGCCGAGCGGAATCGCGAGGAACGCGAGGTAGACCATCACGAGGCGGGAAATCGTGTCCCGCGAGGCGAAGGTGACCCAGACGACGCCGGCGACGATCAGGCCCGCGAACGCGGCCTTGAAGAACAGGTCCCACCACGCCGTCTCGAGTCCGTGGGTTGCGATGCTCATCGCCGCCTCCTCCGCCGGTCTATCGAACACGCCGCCCCAGGTGAGCGCGGCCGCGCCGAACGCTCCACCGGCGAAGTTGCCCGCGAGCACGATGACCCAGTGACGGAGCAGCGCCGGGAGACTGGCCAGTCGCTCGATCGTCAGGGCGACGGGCGGCAGCGTGTTCTCGGTGTACAGCTGATAGCCGCCGATGATGATGTAGATGAACCCGAGCGGGTACAGCATCGAGCTGAGTATCGGATGCCCGTCCGTCGCGCCGTACAACGAGGCGTACAGCAGGAACGTGATCGTGATCGCGAACCCGGCCGCGAGACCGCTGAAGAAGAGTTCGCGATTTCCGGACGTGATCTCCTCGTCGGCTGCCGCGATGATCCGCTGGAACACCTCGTCGGAGGAGAATCGATCGCGAACGACCGATCCCACCGCAGGCGCGCCGTGTCTGGACCGTTCGACCGCCTCGCGAACGGAGTCTTCCCCGGACTGATCGGGTGACTCCGCGTCTACCTGATCGGGCGGCCCCGCATCCACGTGTTGAGGGCGTTCGGAATCACTCATTGGTGGATCGAATCGGGTAACGAACTAAGCGTTTGGCTTTCGAATCGATCTATCGGGTCCGTCAGGCGGTCGTGGCGATGGTCATCGACCGATCCCGACCCACGGCTCGGCGTTCGTCGGGTCGTCGATTCCGATCGGCGATAGCGAAACCCTACGTAAGTATGACACACATTTAACACGGAACCGACACTGAGAGTACCACATGGAATCGCTGGCCGGAGAGTCGGTCGTCGTGATCGGAGCCGGCGTCGGCGGGCTGTCGACGGCCTGTTACCTCGCCGACGCGGGTGCCGACGTGCGAGTCATCGAGAAGAACGAGCAGCTAGGCGGCCGGGCGAGCCGCCTCGAACGTGACGGGTTCCGGTTCGACATGGGCCCGTCGTGGTACCTGATGCCCGACGTCTTCGAGCGCTTCTTCGCCGAATTCGATCGGACGCCGACCGACTACTACGACCTCACGCACCTCGATCCCCACTACCGGATCTTCTTCAAAGACGGCGATCGGGTGGACATTACGGCCGACATCGACCGGACGAAAGCACTCTTCGAGGAGTACGAGGAGGGTGCGGGAGAGGCCCTGGAACGCTACCTCGAGAAGTCGAAGGAGAACTACGAGGTCGGAATGGAACACTTCGTCTACGAGGACCGGTCCCGACTGCGGGACTACCTCGACCTCGACGTGGCCAGACAGGCCCGCGGCCTCTCCTTGCTCGGGTCGATGCAGGGCCACGTCGAGAAGTACTTCGACCACCCAAAGCTGCAGCAGATCGTGCAGTACACGCTGGTGTTCCTCGGCGGCTCACCGAAGAACACCCCGGCGCTGTACAACCTGATGAGCCACGTCGATTTCAACCTCGGCGTCTGGTACCCCGAGAACGGCCTCGGCGGCGTGGTCGACGGCATCGCCGACCTCGGTCGGGAACTCGGCGTCGAGTACGACACCGATCGACCGGCGACCGCCATCAAGGGACGCGAGGGCGCGTTCCTGATCGAGACGCCGGACGGGCCGCTGCGACCGGACCTGATCGTCAGCAACGCCGACTACGCCCATACGGAACAAGAACTGCTCCCGCCCGAACGGCGCGGCTACGACGCCGACTACTGGGAGTCCCGGACCTACGCGCCCTCCGCCTTCCTGCTCTATCTCGGCGTCGAGGGCGAGGTCGAGAACCTCGAACACCACACGCTCGTGCTCCCGACCGACTGGGAGGAGCACTTCGACCAAATTTTCGAGGATCCACAGTGGCCCGACGACCCCGCCTACTACCTGTGCGTGCCCTCGAAGACCGACGACTCGGTCGCCCCGGAGGGTCACAGCAACCTGTTCGTCCTCGTCCCGATCGCGCCGGGGCTCGAGGATACGCCCGAACGCCGCGAGGAGTACCGCGACCTGATCCTCGACGACGTCGCCGCCAACACCGGCACCGACCTGCGCGATCGGATCGTCGTCGAGGAGTCGTTCTCCGTCGAGGACTTCGCCGATCGGTACAACAGCTTCAAGGGAACTGCCCTGGGAATGGCCCACACGCTCCGCCAGACCTCCCTCTTCCGGCCGCCCCACCGATCGAAGGAGGTCGACGGGTTGTACTTCACCGGCTCGTACACGACGCCCGGGATCGGCGTCCCCATGTGTCTGATCAGCGGCGAGTTGACCGCGGAGAAGGTGATCGAGGATTACGGGCAACCGGTACTGGCGGACGGCCGCCGGTGACGGTCGTGACCGGGGATCCGGCGTCGAATTCGAGTGCGGGATCGGGCTCCGGACCAGCGTCGCAGCCGGCGATCGCCGACGGCGACGACCGGGGGCTACGCAGCCGACTCGCGTACCTGCTGACGCTCTCGCGACCGCGGTTCTGGCTCTACCTCGCGGGCCCGGTGCTCGTGGGCGTCGCCTACGCCGCCGACGGCGTCGGCGACCTCGTCTCGCCGGCGACCGCCGTCCTGTTCGCCTACTTCCTCCTCCCGGCGAACGTCTTCCTCTACGGAATCAACGACGTCTACGATCGGGAGATCGACGCCACGAATCCGAAGAAGGAGGATAGAGAGGCGCGGTACCGGGGACAGCGCTGGGTTCCGGCCGTCGTCACCGGCTGTGCCGTCCTGCCGATCCTGTTCCTGCCACTCGTCCAGTCGACGGCGTGGCCGTGGCTCGCGGCCTTCCTCGTCCTCGGGACCGCCTACAGCGCGCCGCCGGCGCGGTTCAAGACGACCCCGCTCCTCGATTCGATCTCGAACGGGCTCTACGTCGCCCCCGGTGCAGCCGCCTACGCCGCCGTCGCCGGGACGCAACCGCCGCTGCTCGCGATCGGTGGCGGCTGGCTGTGGGCGATGGGGATGCACACCTTTTCGGCGATTCCCGACATCGAGCCCGATCGGGCGACCGGGATCCGGACGACCGCGACGGTCCTCGGGAAAGGGCGGAGCTACGCGTACTGCGGGGCGTGCTGGCTCGCCAGCGCCGTCGCCTTCGGCGCGCTCGACCCCCGGCTCGGCGTACTCATGGCGGTGTATCCCGTGCTCGTCGTGTCGATCGCCACCGCGAGCGTCGCCGTCGATCGGGCCTACTGGTGGTTCCCGGCGATCAATACCGCGGTCGGCGCGGCGCTGACGATGGGCGGACTCTGGAGGCTCTATGGATAGTTTCTCGACGGGGTCCCACGACTGGACGCGAGCGACGGTCCAGCGGCGCCTCGAGACGATCGTCCGCGAGAACCGGTTCACGATCGCGGTGGTGTTTCCGATCGTCGGCGCGGTGACGCTCGTGGCGAGCGCCGAGGGACTGCTCCCCGACCCGCTTTCGTACAACCCGTTCCTGATCCTGTTCGGGACGCTGGTCATGCGATCGCCGCTCGTCGTGGGGCTCCTCCCGCGGATCGACCGGCGGGCGCTCGGCGTCCTCGGGGCCCTGACGGCGTTCACGTACGCGATCGAGATCGTCGGGGTACGAACCGACTGGCCCTACGGGGCGTTCGAGTACGGGATCCGGCTCGGGCCGATGCTGTTCGGGGAGATCCCTCTCGCCTTGCCCCTGTTTTTCGTCCCGCTGGTGCTGAACGCGTACCTGCTCACCTTGCTGGTCCTCCGCGAGTGGGCCGAAAACCCCGTGGTTCGGCTCGCGACCGCGATCGCCGCCATCGTCGGGATCGACCTCGTGCTGGACCCCGCAGCCGTCGCGATCGGCTTCTGGGCCTTCCTCCCGCCGGGAGGGTACTACGGGGTCCCCGTCTCGAACTACGTCGGCTGGCTCATCTCGGGCTCCGTCGCCGTCGTGCTGGTCGATCTCGCCTTCGATCGGGCAGCCCTCCGAGAGCGCGTTCGAGCCTGCGAGTTCGTCCTCGACGACCTGGTGAGTTTCGTCCTGCTGTGGGGGTCGATCAACGTCCTCTACGGGAACTGGCTCGCGGCCGGCGTCGCCGGCCTGTTCTGTCTCGGCCTGCTGCGTACCGATCGGTACGATCGAGACCTGCTCCGGACGGCGCTCCCGGGAGTCGGGTGACGGGAGTACCGACCCAGTTCGTGACGGGGATTCGCCACGGGCGATCGAGTTGTTTTGGGGCCGCTCTCGAGCAGCATCTCGAAGCGACGAGACGGCCGTACTCGAATCGTTACTGAGACTGTCGTAACGAGAGCAACACGGGAGTCCCGAAGTGACATCCTCCTCGCCGTAAACGGCGAGGCTTCCCGTACCGCACGTTGGGATATTTGCTGGTCTACGAGACGGCCTGCTCTCTCGTCCGAAACGTCCCGCTCTCGCGGTCGAACAGGTGTACCGATGGCTGTGCCACACAGCCGTTACTCCTATCCTCACTGTGAGGACTCGGAGTTATCTTCTGACGCATATTCTCCGCCCCGTTACAATCCGCGTTTCCAACCAACTCACACGACGAGCAAACGTACAGGCCACGTTCAACACGGTTCGACTTCGTATCGTCGCCACATCGTGAACACGTCTTCGAGGTGTCCCACTCATTCTCCTTCAGCACCTCAACGCCGCGTATCTCGCCTTTGTAGTCGAGGTACTGGTAGATACGGTCGAACGCCCACGAGTGCAACTTCTTGTTGCCGATCTTGCCCCAGTCCGACTCTCGCACGTCTTCAGGCCAACTCACCGCAAGCGTGCCAACACCACGTTCGACACACTCGGCGATGATGGCGTCCGTGAGAACGTGGTAAAAGTGTGTCTCACGTTCCGCAAGTTTCCGACGTGCCCACATCGACTTCTCCGAGGGGCCGTTCTCACCCTCAGTGTCATACTCTGCTCGCGTGAAGTAGTGCTTGTCTTCTTTGAGCGAGTTGCCGGGGTACAGGACGTAGTCGTCGGGGAAGGCGACTGTGGCGATGTTCGCGATGCCAAGGTCGATACCTGCAACTTCGTCGCCTGCCGAGTCGTTGGTTTCGAGTTCGACCTTGCAGACGAAGTGCAATTCCCACTCGTCGCCGTTCCAGACGGCACGAACGTTCTGCACCTTGTTGACTTCCGAGAGATCAACGTCTGGTCGGGTCTGGTACTCGCAGAGGATGAAGTCCGACCAGTTCTCTTTGAGGTTCGAGCCTTTCGAGAGTCGGACGCGGTTGTTCTCGGGGTCGTGTCTGAAGCCGTCTGCTTTGAACGTCACCGTAGAACGCGGTCGGGTGTCGCCGTGTTTGCGGTAGCCGGGCGGATTCGCCTCTGGGTCTTTCTGTCGTAGGTCGAACCACGACTGGAAAGCGTCAGAAAGTTCTTCAATGACTTTCTGACTGGATTGCGCGTTCAGGTCTTTCCAGCACGACTGGTTCTTCATATATGCTTTCAGCGCCCCTTCGTCTGGGATTTCGCCGGTTGCGTCCCAGATGCGATCGGCTGTCCAGCGTGCGACGTTCCAAATTTTGGAGGCGGAATCTCCGAGCGAGTCGAGGCCACCACACACCTGTCGGTGGTTCTGGATGGAACCAACGTAGGTGCGCGTAACCTCAATCGCCATACATAGCCTATGTAGACAAACTTACTTAATAGTGTGGATTAACGTGGAATATCCGTCCTGCCATCGGCGGTGGGTTGTGGAGGCGTTGTCGGATTCACTCCCGCCGTAAACGGCGGGATTCTCTCCTCGCAGAAAGATAGACGACCAGAAAAGCACCGATAGCCGCGAGAACCGACGGAGCGCCGGCGATCACCGTTCCCGCAACGTAGAGCGCGGTGAACGCGATCGTAGTCTGCGCACAGGCGACGAGTATCCACACGACGGCCTTCCGCGTCCGATCGTACTTCGGCCAGTGATCCTCGTAAACTGTGGGAACTCCGACCGCCAGCGCCGTCAAGAGGAAGAAACGTCCGGCTATCCCGTCCGTGTTGGATTGAAAGACGTTCGCCGTAGGGATAGCGACGACGATCGCCGTAAGCGTTGTAATAGTACGCTGTGTCGTGGCCCATTCGCGGATCCTGGAACGCGCACCCGTAGTCGGCATAGTAACTAGCTCATACGAGAGATAAACATATCTCCGGATATTCTTTGAAATTAGTCCCGTGTATGACGGTCCCTCGCCGGACGGGTGGTGACCGAACAGCGCGAGACGAGTCGGATGTATCTACCTGTTCCGAGACCGGAGAGAGCGGTCCGTCGTTCGTCTTCGATCGACGATCGGGACGACCTGCAGCTGCAGCGCACTTAGACGAACAGGTTACTGAGCGGTTCGCCGAACTGGAGCAACAACAGCACGGCTGCGAGCGTGATCGTCAGCCAGACGGCGAGGCTGATCGCGGTCGTTCGAACGCCTTCCCGATCGATCGCGAGCGGATCGTGTCCCGAATCAGTACGCATACGTGACGATCAGGATCGCCGATCCAACGAATTTCGACCCAAAATATAGAGGGGGTTGACGTTATCGCGTCGGCACGTGATCGCTCGGGCCCGGACTGTGGCGGTCCTGTTCGACCGCCGGAATCGCCGAGACGCGCTGGAACACCGCCTCAGGGTCGCGGTTCCAGTGCCAGTGCCAGCGGGTCTTCGCGAGACACCACAGTTTCCGCGCCGTCGACAGCGACGGCTCGGTCGAGAGCACGTCGTACCCCTGGTCGTGGATGACGGCGTGGTGTTCGGCGTAGAGCACGGCCGCGAGCAGGACCGGAAGCTGACAGTCCTCCGGGAGATACCGGATTCCGGCGACGCCTTCACGGTAGAGGTCCTCCGTTCGCCTGAGTTCCTCGGCCATCGCCGCTCCGAACGAGTCCGAGTACTCGAGCCGTTCGATCTGCTCGTCCGGAACGCCGTGTGCACGAAGGGTCTCCTGGGGGACGTAGATCCGATCGCGTTCGACGACGTCCTCGCGGACGTCCCGCAGGAAGTTCGTCATCTGGAAGGCTTCACCGAGTTTGATCGCGTGCGGGAGGGCGGTCTCCGGGTCGTCGGGTTCCATGATCGCGGTCATCATCACGCCGACCGCCGCGGCCGAACCGCGCATGTACTCCTCGAGGTCGGCGTAGGTCTCGTACCGGCGTCGATCGATGTCGGTGGCCATCGCGTCGAGGAACTCCTCGACCTCCTCGTCAGCGATCCCGTACCGCTCGCGCAGTTCCTGGAACGCCTCGAGGACGGGATCGTCCGGCTCGACCTCGCCCAGCGCTTGCGCCCGGAGCCGCTCGAGTTCGGCCCGCTGTCGTTCGGGCGACACGCCAGCCGCGTCGTCGACGACTTCATCCGCGATCCGAAAAAACGCGTAGAGGACGTGCGTCGCGTTACGCACCCGTTCGGGGAGGAATCGCGTCGCGAGATAAAACGTTTTGCCGGTCCGTTTCTGGATTGCTTTGCCAGCGTCGATGTGTTCCTGTTGCATTCTCGTCCTCGTATCAACCTAACTTCAGTCGGGTGTCTACGATACGACAGGAGTATATAAAAGGGCTATCCCTCACTAGTAGGGTGAAAGTATTCGCTGTTGAATAGTTCGTCGAGCAGCTTCCGCTGGGCCGTTCGGAGATGCTGGTGGAACGTCGATCGAGAGATGCCCATCGTCTGGGCGAGATCCTCGCCGGAGACGTTTCGCGGCCACGCGAAGTAATCCGCGTAGTAGGCCTTTCGCAACGCCATCAGCTGGCGATCGGTCAGTTCCGACTCGAGCCGGGCGGCCAGGTCCTGCGGCGTCCGCGTCGGTTCTTCACTCTCGTGGTAGCTTATCAACTCGACGTGGTCGTACCGATTCGCGAGCAGGTCGTAGACCGAGCGTGCCGACTGTCCGCTCGGGAGTTCGACGGTCAGATCGGCGATCCCATCGCCGGCGTCGAACCGGCGGATCACCGCGCCGTGCTCGCTCAGCGAGGTCACGACGTCCTCGTCGACGGCGACCTCCAGCAAGGTCCCGCCGTCGTGTTCCGTCAGCTCCGTCACCGACGAGACCGCGTCGAGCCCCTCCACGATCGCCGCGACGTCGTCCACCCGATCGACGTGGAAGAAGACCAGCGGGGTGCCGTCTTCGTCTGCGGTGAGCCCCCGGTAGGAGACGACCGAACCGAGTTCGTCGGCGAGTGCGGTGACGAACAGCGACGGGTCCTCGATCGCCAGTTCGAGTTCGACGACGGTGTCGATCGTGAGCATGCGGCGGGCCTCGATCGCGTTCATCGCTGTCGCGATCGTCCCGGCGAGCGACTCGAGGACGAGCAGTTCCCGCTCCCCGAAGACGTCCGGTTCGTCGGCGAAGAGGACGAGGACGCCGTACGTGACGTCGCCGTACACGACCGGCAGCGCGGCCACCGACTGGAACCCCGATCCGGCCCCCGAGGGCCACCACCGATCGGCGTCCTCGAACCCGTCGACGTCCTGGACGACCGCTGGCTCGTCCTCCTCGAGCGCCCGGACGGCCGGGTGCGATCGAGCCGACGCGAGGGCGAGTTCGCCGTCCTCCAGCGGCAGGTCGGCCGAACTGGCCCACTCCCGGGGCGTGATCCGCTGGTTCGTGACGTCTGCACGTCCGATCCACGCGAGGACGTACGAGTCGGACCCGATCAGCCGCTCGCAGACCCGCCGTTCGATCTCGGGCCGCGTCCCGGCACCGACCGCGGCGTCGGTCACGTCCCGGACGAGCCCGTCGATCCGCTCGAGCACGTGTTCGAGCGCCGCCCGTTCGTCGCGGAGCCGATCGGACGTCGCCTCGGTCTCGAGTTCCGCCAGTTTCCGATCGGTGATGTCGAGGTGGACGACGGAGATCCGGATCTCGTCGCCGACCGTGAACCGGCTGGCCCGCATCAGGAACCACTGCTTTTGCTCGGGGGAGTGGCAGGAATACTCCATCGCGAACGTCTCCCGATCACCTGCGAGGACGGCTTCGAGGCCGGCGACCGCCCGCGCGGCGTGCTCGTCGTCGGCGTCGGCGGCCGTGGCGATGTAGTTGACGCCGACGTCGTCGGCGTCGGTTCGTTGCTCGGCTCCGAATTCCCGCCACGAGCGATTCGTCAGGAGAATGGTACCCCTTTCGTCGAGAACAGCGACTGTGATGGGGAGCGTATCGAGGGTCGCTGCGGCGAGCGAGTGCCGTTGGACCATCAGGAGATGCTTCGTCGCGAATCGGCTTAACACGCATGCCCCGTCGTCGGTCACCGGACGTGATCTGGCCACCCGCGTAGCGTCGGGTCCGATCGCGCCGACCTACGCGAGCAGTTCGTCGCGCAGCATCGGGATGAACGTCCCGATGTCGGTGACCATGCCGATCGCCTGGGCGCTGCCCCGATCGAGCAACTGGGTGACGGTGGCGGGGTTGATGTCGACGCAGACGGTCTTCGTCGTGGAGGGGAGACAGTTCCCGACGGCGACGGAGTGCAGCAGCGTCGAGAGCATGAGCACGAGATCGGCCTCGTGGGCCTGTTCGCGGATCGCGTCCTGGGCCTCGATCGCGTCGGTGATCGTGTCCGGGAGCGGCCCGTCGTCGCGAATCGAACCGGCGAGGACGTAGGGGACGTCGTTGGCGACGCACTCGTACATCACGCCCTCGTCGACGATCCCCTCCGTTACGGCCTCCTCGATGCCGCCGACGCGGCCGACCTCGCTGATCGTGTAGATGTGGTGTTTGTGACCCTTGCGGGGGTGTTCGAGCGATTCCGTGTCCATCCCGAGCGAGGTGCCGTACAGGTCCCGTTCGAGGTCGTGGACGGCGAAACCGTTGCCCGCGCTGATCGCGTCGACGTAGCCCGCACGGACCAGATCGGCGAGCGCGTCCCGGCCGCCGGAGTGGACGATCGCCGGGCCGCAGACCGCGAGGACGGTGCCGTCGTTCTCGTTGACCTCGCGCATCTCGTCGGCGATTTCGGCGATGAGCGACGCGGACGGGCGCTCGCTGGAGACGCCGCCCTGCATGAAGCCGAAGGAGCCGCTGCCGTTGCGCGGTCGTTCCGGCGGTTCGACGCGGATCCCGGTGTCGCCGGTGACGACGAGATCGCCTTCCTCGACGGCGTTGAGCACTTTCGTGTGGACTCGCGGGGAGGAGTCGTCCTCGCCGGCGGTGCCGGCTCCCTGCGGATCCTCCGGATCCGCTCGCTCGACGACGAGCGCGCAGTCCATCTCCGGGCCCTCGACCTCAACCCACTCGCCGTCGACGCGGACGTAGGTCGGGTGGTTCGTCGTCGAGTAGAAGTCGACGGGGACGACCTGGTCGTCGGGTGCGGCCTCGAGCGTGGCGTCGCGGGGATCGGCAACGGTCGCGCCCTGCTGGTTGAGTTCGTGGAGGATGGCTCGCAGGTCTTCTTCGGTGTCGGCCAGCACCCGCATCCGGCAGTACGTCTCGGCGTGTTTGTGGCGGCCGACCTCGAACTCCTCGACCTCGAACTCGCCGCCCATGTCCATCACGACCCCGAAACAATTGCCCATCGTCCCCGAGTCGATGATGTGCCCCTCGAGTTCGACGGTGCGCGAAACTGTCATCGGGAAGGGGTTGGCGGTCCGGGACCGTGAATGTGTGCGTCTCGGACCGGCGACACCGATCGACCAGGCCCGACCTCGAACCTAACAACTCAACTGAGGAGAATTTAAGTAATTGCGGTATCCATCCGCTCGTATGTATCGATTCGTCCTTTTCGTCACAGTATGCGTCCTCGCAACGCCGATAGTCACAACGGGAGCCGTCGGCGCGAGCGAAGAATTGACAGTTAGCGTTCACGTCGTCGACGACGCTGGTGCGGACGTCGCCGGCGCGACGGTGACCGCGTCGTGGGACGGTGGCAGCGAGACGAAAGAGACCGCCTCGAACGGCCAGACGCTCATCGACGTCCCGAGCGGCGCGGACGTCGCGATTACCGCCGAGCACGATGGTCTCGTCCAGAACAATCCGAAAGAGCTCGGCACCGTCAAAGACCACACCGACGTCGCGGTCGAACTCTTCCCCGAAACCAACGCGACGGTCACGGTCACCGACGGTGAGGCCGCGATCGACGGAGCGACGGTCACGCTCACCAAGATCGACGACGACCGCCCGGCCGCAACGGGAACGACCGACGGTGACGGCGAGATCACGGCCGAGGGGATCGAGGAAGGCGAGTACGACGTCACGGTCGAACGAACGGGCTATTACGACGAATCGGCGGTCGTCGACTTCAGCACGACCGGCGAGACGTCGATGGTGCTGGAAACGGGTACCGTCGACGTGTCGGTCGCGATCACCGACCGCTACCTCGAGGAACCCCTCGAGACGGAGGTGACGTTCCGCAAGGACGGTGAACACGACGCGACGGTCTCGACGAACGAAAACGGCCAGCGGACCATCCCGCTCGACGTCAACACGGAGTACACCGTCGTCGTCGAGAAAGACGGCTACGGCGAACCCGCACGCGAAATCGTCGTCGGCGAGTCGGACCGTACCGTCAACTACCGGGTCGTGCGGGAAACCGCGGTGACCCTGGAGGCGATGAACGAACGCGTTCTCGTCGGCGAAGGCGTCGGCATCGACGTCACCGACGAGTACGGCGAACCGATCGAGGGTGCCGAGGTGCGCCTGAACGGCGACGCGGTCGCGACGACGGCGGCCGACGGTTCGGCGAGGGTTTCGATCGACGAGGCTGGCGAGTACGAACTGACCGCCGTGGCCGAGGACACGACGTCCGAGGCGGTCACCGTCGAAGGGGTCGACCCCGATGCCGACGACGGGGAAGACGAGTCCGAAGATCCGGCCGGAAACGAATCCGACGACGCGGACGACTCGGTTCCCGGCTTCGGCGTGCTGGTGGCGGTCGCCGCGCTCGCCGGTACGATGCTCGTCTACCACCGTCACCGGTAGAGTCAGTCGGATCGACGTTCGAGACCGGATAGAACGTCTACCGGTGAATCGAACGTCTCACCGATCGTGAACCAGTGACACTGCCGGGCGGAACCGGCAGATACCCGCCTCGAACAATTGATCTGACGCGTCCGGACTGTAGTTATGAAACGCTCACATTGAGTGGCGCCCTGCCAAACGTTTGTCTCCCTCTTCGTGGACACCCTCGACGGAGATCACTCGTGTCGGAACACCAGCCCAGATCGAAGACGATCGAACTGTGGATCCGTTCGTTCGCACCCGTGGCGACCGAACCGACCCAGGAGCGGGCCCTCGAGCGCGACGTGGCGACGGATCCGGTGAGTACGGACGAGGGAAGTCGAGAGAGCGACGACGGGATCTCCGACCGGACACGGACGAGGGACGGCCCCCGCCGACGGAGCCGAGTCGTCGGGTCGTCGCCGACCGGTTCGAACCGACCCCACGTCACGCGCACCACCTGTCACCCGCGTCCCGGTCCGTCGCCCGGCCGATCCGAGGCCCGGCGCGGACCCGCGACCAGCGCCGATCGAGGAGACGACGCCGTGCGTTCACTCGCTGTCGGAGAGGACTAACTTATATGCTACTCTACATCATATGACACGGTATGGCAGGTGAATCTGCGACAGTCGAGCACTCACGGTGTCGGAACTGCGGCTTCGAGGCACCCGGTGGTTCCGACGAGTGGATCAGGATCGACGTCCCGAAACTCGGTCGAATGACCCAGTGTCCCGCCTGTGAGAGTACGGACGTCATCACACGACGCTAACCGAACGGACTCCCCGATCGGCGTCCGGCGACGGGGACCGAGACGCGATGGGAACGGACCACCGGACTGGCTCTTGCTCCTCACGATCGTACCGACCGGAATGTCGTACGACCACGATCCGGACGGATTGCCGGTGATCGACGCCGAGTGGCGGGCCGGATTCGGCGACGACCGGATCGAGACGAGTCGACACCAGCCACTGGATGCGCCGGATCGAGGGCGTGTGTACTAACTGCGGCGGACGCCTCGACCGTTCTTCGACGGCGGTGCCGGGCCGATCGGAACGCGCTACTGTCACAACACCCTCACGCTCGAGTTCGACACGGGGGAGCGTCGGAGCAACGGACGCGAGGGAGAGCGATCCCTGAACGATTTCTGACCGGCCGCCATCGAGACGATTGCAGACAGTATCCGTTTCCGTCGAAACGGCACACCATCACCCGTGTCCGAGGAACGCCCGACTGCAGACGACCTACGCCAGGGACTCACCGTCGAAATCGTCCGGGGCGATCAGGACGTGCAGTCGACGGAGACGGAGCCGATAGTCGGCGAAATCGGCACGATCTACGGGGACGAGCCAGAAGGACCGGAGGTCGAACCGAAGAGTGGCGTCGTCGGTCACGTCCGGTCGGTCGTCCACGACGAGTCGACGACCCGGGACTGACGGCGGACAGGAGGGCGAATTCGCGGTTCGATCGGGTCGTCGATCCGGTTCCACTGCCGGCCAAATCGATTTCTATCGGGCCGTCGTCGACACGGTATGGCTGACTCCGGGTTGGTCACGCTCGTCCGGGACGTCACCGCAGTCGCTCGCGAGCGCCAGATCACCGTCAAATCCGCGGGCCTGGCCTACCACGCGTTCAACACGCTCGTCCCGCTCGTCATCCTGCTGCTCGTCGGCATCACGCTCCTCGATGCGCTCGAACCGCTCGTCCGGGCGCTCGAGTCGGCGACCGGACTCGAGGGTGCAGTGACCGACGACGGACTCGAGAGCGTGACCGGCAACGGTGGCGGCAACCTCGTCCGGGCGGGGATCCTGGCACTCGTGATCCTGCTGTGGAGCGCAGTCCGGTTGTTCCAGGCGGTCAACAGCGCTTTCACCGACGTGTACGGGGCTCGAAAGGACCAGTCGTACGTCGAGAACGCGGTGACGGTAACGATCGTGACGATCGTCAACGCCGCGCTCGTCACGGCGACGCTCGCAGTCGGCGTCACGCTGGTCGGCGTTCTCGGCGTCAGTCTCTCGATCCTCGTGGGCGGCGTCCGGGCCGTCGTTGTCAGTAGTCTCCTCCTCGCGCTGCTCCTGACCGGACTCTTTCTCCCGATGTACTACCTCTTTCCCCAGCCCGACGTTTCGATCGGCGAGGTACTCCCCGGGACGGTCTTCGCCGCACTCTCGTGAACCGCGCTCGCGATCGGGTTTCGCGTCTACGTCGCCGCCTCGGAGAGTATCGCCCTGTTCGGAATCGCCGGCGCGATCCCGTTGATCCTCACGTGGGTCTACCTCGGCGGACTCTGCTTGCTCCTCGGGGCCGTCCTCAACGCCGTCCTCGCCGATCGGGCCGACCCCGAGAAGGGCTGGGTACCCGTGCGAGACGTCTGGTCGAAGGACGCCTGACGTCCGTGGTTGTTGAAAAGCCGATCGAAAGGGCACGCCACTCTCGTCGCAGGTCCCTCGGCTGCGATCGGATACCCACCTAGAGGTCGGCGGCGTCGAACCGGTAGTAGCCGACGACGAACGAGACGACGAGCCAGAGCGCGAGCACGACGAGACCGATCTCCGGCGAGGCGAAGAACGGCTCGGCCTCCGCCGGGGCCGCCTCGACGCCGACACCGGCTCCCCCGGGATCGGCCCCGGCGACGTCCGCGAGATCGGGCAACAGCGCGACGACCGACGAAAGGTACGCCGACGACGGCGAGAGCTGCATGACGAAGAACACCCAGTCAGGGGGCCGTGCCGGAAGCGTGAACCCTTCGGCGACGTAGAGCAGACCCATCGGAACGACGTCCCAGAGCAGTTCGAAGACGACGAAGAACCCGAGCGCCAGCGTCGTCGCCCGCGACGTCGACCCGGTCGTCGCGGAGATGCTCACGACGATTCCCGCGTAGATGGCCGCGAACGCCAGCGTCGTCAGCACGAACACCAGAGTCGCGACGGGGTCGATCTCGCCGAGGAGCGCGGCTCCGATCCCGAGTCCGACTACCAGCCCGACGCCGAGACCGAACGCGAGCACGCCGGCCCGGCCGACGAGTTTCCCGACGAACACGTGCAGCCGGTTCGTCGGGAGCGAGAGCAGCAGTTTGATGCTCCCGAGTTCCCGCTCGCCGGCGAGGGACTTGTAACAGACCACGATCGCCGAAAGCGGCACGAACAGTCCGACGAGACCGATCGTGAAGAAGATCAGGCCGCCGAAGGTGGCGGCCGTCGACGAGCCGAGCAACTCGGGTGCCTCGACGTAGGCGTAGGTCGAGATGACCGACAGTATCACGAAGATGGTGACGAGCGCCCACAGCGCCCGCGACTGGACGGCGTCCCGGAAGTCCTTCTTCGCGATCGCGACCCAGGTCATGCTTCCACCGTCCCGACCTCGTTCGTGTACCGGACGAACAGGTCCTCGAGGGACGACTCGACGACCGAGAAGTCCTGTATCGGAACTACCTCGGCGTCGATCGCGTGCAAGACGGCGAACTTGGAGACGCCGTCGACGGACACCCGGAGCCGACCGTCGTGGATCGACGCGCTCCCGACGCCGTCGAGCGCCGAAACCTGCCGGACGATCTCCTCGTCGAGCGACGAGGCGTAGACGTACAGGGTCTCCCCGATTTCGGTCGCGTCGCGAAGCCCGTCGATCGTGTCGACGGCGACGAGTTTCCCGCGATCGATGATCGCGACGCGATCGCAGACCGCCTCGACCTGTTCCATGACGTGACTCGAGAAGAACACGGTCGTCCCGCGGGCGTTCTCCTCGCGGATGATCTCGCGCATCTCGCGGGCCCCGTTCGGATCGAGTCCGGTCGAGGGCTCGTCGAGCACCAGCAGGTCGGGATCGCCGACCAGTGCCATCGCGAGGACGAGTCGCTGGCGCATCCCCTTCGAGTAGCCGCCCGCCTTCCGATCGGCGGCGTCGGCGACCCGAACCCGCTCGAGCAGCGCCATCGGATCCTCGTCGGCGGCTTTCATCTCGATGGCGAACTCGACGTGCTGGCGGCCCGTGAGCCGATCGTAGACGTGGTACGCGTCGGGCAGGACACCCGTCCGTCGCCGGACCGCCTCGCCCTGGGCCTGCGCGTCGTGACCGAGCACCGTCACGCTGCCCTCCGTCGGCCGGATGAAATCGAGCAGGATGTCGATGGTCGTCGACTTCCCCGCGCCGTTCGGGCCGAGAAAGCCGAAGATTTCGCCCTCCTCGACGGTCAGGTCGAGGTCGTCGACGGCCACGACGTCGTCGAACCGCTTCGTGAGTCCGTCGAGTTCAATTGCGGCCATGCTCACCACTCCAGCACTCTTCTACGCCGTAGATGGTCCACGTGACGAGATGCATAGAACGACTAGATCGTCACCGGAGGATAAGTATTGTTATTCGGATTACATATTGACAGCACGCGTACTCAAATATCTTTGAGAACGCGCCTGAACAGCATGGGCGCGACGTCGAGACGAGCACAGATCGGGGCCGCCTACGCGGGGTCGGCGGAATCGCCGACGTCGACGACGCCGCACTCGCCGACCTCGATCGGCAGCGTCCCGTCGCCGAACGCGATTTCGACCGTCGCGGCGAACGGGTCGGTCGAGGTGACCGCGGTCCGGACGGTCTCGGTCGTGACGAACTCGAAGAACTCCCAGAGGGGCACGGAAAACAGCGAGATGCCGTGTTCCCACAGGAACCCCACGACCGACGGATGGAATGCGGCCGTCACCTCGATCGGGAGCGTGATCACGAGCCCGCACTCGCGGCAGGTACTGACGTGCACGTAGAACGATCGGTCGCCGCGTTCGGTGCCGTCGATCCGGGTGTCGACCAGCCCGTAACATTCGGGACACACGTCCCCCTGGATCAACACGACGGTGCTCCAGATGCGGTAGCCGAAGCTAGCGACGATCTCCGACGGGGATCGGTGGGCGGACTGACTTCGGGGAAAGAAGTCGGTTACGAGGGTCGACGCGCACGAGTCACAGCGAACGACGAACCGGCCGTCGACGAGCCTCGCCACGAGTGCGTCCTCCTCGCAGAACACGCACGTGCCGTCGATCGGCCGGTCCTCGAACGACGTCGCGCTCTCGTAGAGGTCCGATCGGATCGCGCGGACGATACTGTCACCGCCGTAGGTGAGTCGATAGCCGCCGGCCGTCTCGGCGACGAACTCGCCGACGAGCCGATCGAGATGGTAGGAGAACTGGGACGTGCTATCGACGTCGACCGCGTCGTACAGGTCCGTAAACGTCATCGAGTGCCCGTCGACGCCCAGTTCCCGTTCCCTGTCGGCCAGTGCCACCAGTATCTCGAGCCGTTGCCGGTTCCCGAGCGATGCGACCGCGTCGACGACCTCCTCGTCGATCCGAGTGCTGTGATCCGTCGTCATACTCGTTCCATCGTGGCGCTCATTCGATCTCGATCCGGGAGTCGTCGAGTGCGGCCCGGATCGCCCGCGCTCGCGTCTCGCCGATGCCGTCGATCGCCAGTAGCTCCGCGCGGCTCGCGTCGGCCAGGGCCGCGACGGCCGGGTAGGCCTCGTACAGGGTTTCGGCGAGTTCGGGGCCGATGCCCTCGATACAGCCGTACATCCGTTTCGCCGTCGGCTCGCGACGGCTCGAGACGGCACCGACGGGAAGTCGACGGGTCGACGGCTCCTCGCTGTGTTTCCGGGCCAGCCGAATCGCGTAGTCGACCAGGCGGGCCTGATCGTAGAGGTCGGGGCCGGACCGGGCCATGACGCTGGAAACGTAGTCGCGGGGCGTCTTCCGTTCTATCCCGACGGAATCGACGGCGATATCGCCAGCGGGGAGTCGATCGGTGGAGACCGACGTCACGTCCGGATGGTCTCTGACGGCGGCGAGCAGGCCGGCGGGCTCCCGATCGTCGACGGTGACGGCGACGGACATACCGTGCCGTACGGCGTCGAACCGTGAACGAGTGTCGGTTTCGGTCCGCGTGCGAGCGCGCCGACTTCCCCGTCCTCCGAGTTACCCGTCCTTTCGTCTTTTTGGATCGTTCGCACGCGCGCTCACCGTCACAGAGCTCCCCTGCCCCGTCCTCGATCGCCAGACCCCGGCCCGCCCCCATCCTCGATCGGCACGATAACCGATACCTTCTATCCCGTGACGTGCGTAGTGACGACGAATGGGTACCGCAGGGATCCATAGCACCCTCCTCGTCGTCGGGTTCGAGACGGAAGTGGCGGCGACCGTCACGGCCGATGGCGTCGACGACGTCCGCGAGGTATCGACCGCGAACGAGGCCGTCGAGATGGTGGACTCGGGTTCGATCGACTGCGTCCTGACCGCCGCGACGCTCCCGGACGGGACCGGACTCGACCTGCTCGAGGCGGCTCGCGAGCGCGATACCGCACTCCCCGTCGTGCTCGCGCCGGCCGACGGCGACGAGGCGCTCGCGAGCGAGGCGATCGCCGCCGACGTCACCGAGTACGTCCCCCGCGAGGAAGGTCCGGACGCGCTCGCGGCGGCCGTCGACCGGGCGCTCGATCGGAGACGGGACCGCCGGGCGCGTCGGGCGCGAGCGCGCCAGTTCGAGGGGGTTTTCGAGGACCCGGAGACGTACTCGTGGGTGCTCGAACCGGACGGGCGAGTTCGCCGGGCCAACGAGGTCGCGCTCGCGACGATCGACGCGACCGAGGGGGACGTCCGCGGGGAACGGTTCTGGGCGCTCCCGTGGTGGAACGGTGCCGAGGACGGGCGGGCGGTGATCCGGAACGCGGTCGAGCGCGCGGCAAACGGGACGGTCACGCACCGGGAACTGACGCAGGCGGAGTCGACCGCCGACGGCGTGAGCGCCCAGGCGGAGTCGCGGACGCTCGAGGTGACGATCCGGCCGGTCCGAAACGAGTCGGGTGCGATCGTCTCGCTGCTGGCACAGGCGACCGACGTCACCGAACGGGTCCAACTGGAGACCGAACTCCGCGAGTCCGAGGAACTCCACCGCGTGACGCTCAACAACATGACGGACACCGTCCTCATCACGAACGACGAGGGGGAGTTCACCTACGTCTGTCCGAACGTCCACTTCATCTTCGGCTACACGGACGAGGAGATCCACGAGATGGGGACGATCGACGACCTGCTCGAACCGGACCTCTTCGATCGCGATCGACTCGGCGAGGAGGGTGTGTTGACGAACGTCGAGTGTACGGCGACCGACAAGGCGGGACGCGAACACACCCTGCTGGTCAACGTCCGCGAGGTCTCGATCCAGGGCGGGACGCTCCTCTACAGCTGTCGTGACATCACGAAACGCAAACGCCGCGAGGAAGCGCTGACGGCGCTGCACGGAACCGCCCGCGAACTGCTCTACGCGGAGACCGATCGCGAGATCGCCGATCGGATCGTCGCGGACGCCACCGACGTACTCGACCTCGAGGCCAGCGCCGCGTTCCTGTTCGACACCGACGAGAACCTGTTGCGGCCGGCCGCCACCTCGCCGGCGATGGAACGGTTACACGGACCGTTCTCGACCAGACGGGCCAACGGCGACACGATCTCGGGGCAGGTATTCGTCGAGGGGGAGCGGCAGTTCTTCGCGGACGTCCACGAGTCGCCCACGCTGTCGGATCCGACGACCGACGTCCGCAGCGCCGGGTTCGTCCCGCTCGGGGATCACGGCGTCTTCGTCGCGGGCTCGGCCGAGGTCGACGCCTTCGACGAGGTCACCCGGGAACTGGCGGACCTGCTGGCGGCGACCGCGGAGGCGGCGCTCGATCGGGTCGAGCGGGAACGCACGTTACGGGAACGCGATCGAGAGCTCAAGCGCCAGAACCGAAAGCTCTCTCGCCTCGACGGGATGAACGAGGTCATCAGGGAAATCGATCAGGCGCTGGTCGGGGCCGAAACTCGCGCGGAGATCGAGGAGGCCGTCTGCGAACGGCTCACCGCCGCCGAGCGGTTCTCGTTCGCCTGGATCGGCACGGCCGACCCCGCGGACGAGCGCCTCGAGTCGACCGCCCACAGCGGGTCGGAACGGGGGCGGGACTACCTCGACGGCGTCCGCCTCGGCCTCGCGGACGGAACCGAACCAGCGGTCAGGACCGCGACCGAACGCGAGGTCACCGTCGTCTCGAACGTGGTCGACCGACTCCACGACGAACCGTGGCGTGAGGCCGCGCTCGTGCGAGACTACCAATCGGTCACGAGCGTCCCTCTCGCGTACGACGAGTTCACCTACGGGGTGTTGACGGTCTACGCCGATCGACCCGACGCCTTCGACGAGACGACGCGCGCCGTGCTCGCGGAACTCGGCGAGACGATCGCGGCCGCCATCGCCGCGGTCGAACGCAAACGCGCCCTGGTGACGGACTCGCGGACGCGCTTCGAGTTCGACGTCCACGACGACGGGTTCATCTTCGCCCGCCTCGCACGGGAGGCCGACGCCCGTCTCTCGTTCGACGGCGGCGTCCGCCAGCACGAAGGCGGGGCGTCCGTGTTCGTGACGGTCGACGGTGCGTCCCCCGAGGCCGTCGCGACTGCAGCGGCTGGGCTCGTCGCCGTCGAAGACGTACAGGTGATCAGCGCCGACGACGGCGACAACGGAAGCGATACTCGCGACGGCGGTGCCGTACTCCTGGAACTGTCACGGCCGTTTCTCGCACTTCGGCTCGCGGACCACGGCGTCGTGTTGCGAAGCGTGGAAGCGACGCCGGAGCGTGCACGCGTCGTCGTGGACGTTCCGAGCACGGTCGACGAACGGGGCGGTGCCGCCGTCGTCTCGAACGCCTTCTCCGAGATCGAACTCCGATCGAAACGAACCGTCGACCGGACCACCGCCCGCGACCTTCGATCGACGCTGCTCGATCGGTTGACCGACCGACAACTCGAGGTCGTCCAGCTAGCGTACTACGGCGGGTACTTCGAATCGCCGCGGGCGAAGACGGGCGAAGACGTCGCGGAGACGCTCGACATCTCGCCAGCCGCGTTCTACCGTCACGCCCGAACCGTGCAGCGGAAACTCTTCGAAGTACTGTTCGAGGACGTCGGACTCCCGGCAAATACTGCGCCCGCCGTTGAATAGTGAACCCCCTCGCCAGTCCGGCGCTAGTTATCTGATGGACACACTCATCCTAATATCCCTAGTACAATACTAATGCGACGATCGCCCCCCGTATCCGTTCGTCGTGACTACCATGAAAGACGTCAACTACGATCCCGAGGACGAATCGACCTACGAGTGTTTCAGTTGCGGCACCGTCGTCAGCGCGTCGGCACCGGGTACGTGCCCGGAGTGCGGGGCCGACATGCGTAACCGGCGGACACCGATCGAGTAGCGATGGCGTCTCACCAGCGTTCGACACCGAGCCCGGAGCCACAGCGATCGTCGGGTGACGAACCCGAGACGGCACTCGAGACCGCTCGTCGCCAACTCGGCCGCGCCGCGGACTACCTCGAGATCGACGACACCGTCCTCGAGCGACTCAGATATCCCGGGAAAGTCCACGAGGTGACCGTTCCCCTCGAGCGCGACGACGGGAGCGTCGACGTCTTTACCGGCTATCGCGCCCAGCACGATAGCGTTCGCGGGCCGTACAAGGGCGGCCTCCGGTACCATCCCGCCGTGACCCGCGACGAGTGCGTCGGGCTGGCGATGTGGATGACCTGGAAGTGTGCCGTGATGGACATCCCCTTCGGGGGTGCGAAAGGCGGGATCGTCGTCGATCCCAAGTCCCTGAGCGACGAGGAGAAAGAACGGCTCACGCGCCGGTTCACCCAGGAAATCCGCGAGGTGATCGGCCCGACGACGGACATCCCGGCCCCGGACATGGGAACCGATTCGGCGACGATGGCCTGGCTGATGGACGCCTACAGCATGCAGGAGGGCGAAACCATCCCGGGCGTCGTCACCGGCAAACCGCCCGCAGTCGGCGGTAGTTACGGTCGCGAGGAGGCCCCGGGCCGCAGCGTCGCGATCGTCACCCGCGAAACGCTCGACTACTACGACGAGCCGATCGCGGAGACGACCGTCGCCGTCCAGGGGTTCGGCAGCGTCGGCGCGAACGCCGCTCGCCTCCTGGACGAGTGGGGCGCGACCGTCGCGGCGATCAGCGACGTCAACGGTGCCGTGTACGATCCCGACGGGATCGACGTGGCCGCGATTCCCTCACACGACGAGGAGCCGGAAGCGGTCACCGAGAACGCCGACGGGACCCGCATCTCGAACGACGAACTGCTCGCACTCGACGTCGACGTCCTCGTTCCGGCGGCCGTCGGCAACGTCATCACCGAGGACAACGCCGACGACGTGCGCGCCGATCTCGTCGTCGAGGGGGCCAACGGCCCGACCACGTTCGCCGCCGACGCGATCCTCGCCGAGCGCGGGATCGACGTCCTCCCCGACATCCTCGCCAACGCCGGCGGCGTCACTGTGAGCTACTTCGAGTGGCTCCAGGACATCAACCGCCGCGCGTGGAGCCTCGATCGGGTCCAGGACGAACTCGAGGCCGAGATGGTCGCGGCCTGGGACGCCGTCCGCGAGGAGGTCGAAGCGCGGGACGTGACCTGGCGCGACGCCGCCTACATCGTCGCCCTCTCGCGGATCAGCGAGGCCCACGAGATGCGCGGGCTCTGGCCCTGAGACACGGACACCGATCCCCCGTAGCCGCCGTTTTCCCGCGGGTGACGACGTATCGTGGCCCTATCGCCCTTCGAGGTACTCGATCGCCTCCTCGTCGGTCACCTGGCCGAACGTCCGGTAGAACTGTCCCACCGCCCGGAAGTGGTCCGGCGTCTCGAGCGCGATCACCTCGTCGGCCTCGTCCGCGAGTTCCGCGACCGATCGGGGCGAGCCCACGGGAACGGCGAGCGCGACGTACTCGGCGTCCGAATCCTGCACCTGTCGGAGACAGGCGGTCGCCGTCGCGCCCGTGGCGACGCCGTCGTCCACGATCACCACGCGCTTGTCCGCGAGATCCGGCAGGCCCGGCGAGTCGTGGTAGCGATCGGCTTTCGCCGCCGCGTTCTCGGCCTCTTCCTCGCGGATCTCCTCGAGGTACGCGTCGTCCACGCCTAACCGATCTACGAGGTCGTCGTTGTACCAGACGCTCCCGTCGCTCGCGACCGCGCCGATCGCCAGTTCGGGGTTCCCCGGCGCGCCCATCTTCCGGGCCACGACGACGTCCAGGTCGGCGTCGAGCGCGTCCGCGACGGGCCGGGCGACGGGCAGGGCCCCGCGCGGGATGCCGAGGACGACGTCGGCTTCGAAGTCGCGGCGCTCGAGTTCCGTTGCGAGTCGATCGCCGGCGTCCGTTCTGTCGTCGAACATGGACGACGGTACGAGGGCCACGTACTATGATCTGACGTAGCATACGTCGGGTTTGGGCGACCGGAACACGCCTGCCGAACCGCTACCAGTCGGGCGGAGCGAACGGTGGTATGGTACGCCTGCAGCGGACGCTCTCGAACGTCTCCGAGGGCGGGAACGACAACGGTCGCGTCGGCATCGTCGGCGGTTCGATCGAGTACCCCAACCAGCCCGTGCTCGTCGGGCGGGCGGCGCTCCGGACCGGGTCGGACCACGTCCGCGCGTTCGTCGCCGACCCGATCTACGAGGTCGTCGCGAGTCACGATCCGAACCTGCTCGTGGATCGCTACGCAGGCGAGCAGTTCGAGGCGAGCGCCGTCGAGCGCACCCGCGAGCTGAGCGACTGGGCCGACGCGCTGGTGATCGGCCCCGGTCTCGTCGACGCCGATCCCGTTGCCCTGCGCGACGCCGTCGACGCCGTCGACGTACCGACCGTCGTCGACGCGCTCGCGATCGAACCGGCACTCGACGTCGACCTCTCGAACACCGTCCTCACGCCCAGCAGCGCCGAAGTCGATCCGATCCGCGAGTCGTACGGTTCGCTCGAAGCCTTCTCGGCGGAAACCGGCGCCGTCGTCACGCTGACCGGCGACGTCGACGAAATCATCGGCGACGGAGAGCGAATTCGTAACGAGACGGGCACCTCGGCGCTCACCGTTGCCGGAACCGGCGACACGCTGGCCGGCATCGTCGGGTCCCTACTCGGCCAGGGAATGGACCGCGCGGAGGCCGCCGAACTCGGGACGTGGGTGCTCGGCAAGACCGGCGAACTGGCGACGGCCGAGTACGGTCCCGGCGTCGTCGCGACCGACGTGATCGATCGGATTCCGGACGCGATCCGGTGAGCGGCGTCACGCGGCCGCCGCCGAAGACCGCTGGCCGCCGGCGCGCGAGCCACGGACCGCACGCCGCGGCCCGTGGCGCTCGTTCGCGTGCGCGGTCCGTTAACACCGGTACGCTCGCGCCGCACAAACACTGGTACGCTCGCGGCACAATCGATTTCCCGCTGCCCCACGTCGATCGGCGTAGATCATGTTCACGCACGACGTGAGCCGGACGGCCTCCGGCGACGCGAGCGACGACATTTCACACCCGCTCGTGGCGGCGGTCTACGACTGGGTCGTTCCGGAACGAACCCTGTTTGCGCCACACAGACGGTATCTGACCGCCGACCTCGCCGGACGGGTACTGGACGTCGGGGCGGGAACCGGGGCGAACTTCCCGCACGTCGCCGCCAGCGACCGGGACGTCGAGTTTCACGCGATCGAACCCGATCCCTACATGCGCCGCCGGGCGGCGCAGAAGGCGCGCGAGGTCGGCTGTGCCGTCGACCTCCGCGACGCTCGCGCCGAGTCGCTGCCCTATCCCGACGACGCCTTCGACGTCGTCGTCGCCGGCCTGGTCTTCTGTACGATCCGGGACCCCGACGCGGCGCTCGCGGAGGTCGCACGGGTGTTGAAACCGGGCGGCGAGTTCCGCTTCCTCGAGCACGTCCGGGCAGACGGCTGGCGTGCCGCGGGGCAGAATCTCCTGAATCCGCTCTGGGAGCGGGTGGCCGGCGGCTGTCAGTTGAATCGCGCCACCGTCGAACGGTTCGTCTGCCACGACGATTTCGACGTCGACGAGATCGAACGACTCTCGATCGGGCTCTTTCCGGCGACGCCGATCGTCCGGGGGCGGCTGGAACGACGCCGAGACGGCGCCGGGGGTTTATCCGTAAGCGAGTTCCTGTACAGCCTATGACCGATCCAACCGCGGACAGACTGCGGATGACGCCCGGTCCGACCGAGGTCCCCGGAGCGGTGCGCCAGCGGATGGCCCAGCCCACCCCGAACCCCGACGTCGAACCCGAGTTCTTCGCGTTCTACCGGGAGTTGACGGACAAACTGGCCACGATATATCGGTCCGACGGGCACGACCGGTCCGCGACCGAGTCGAACGAACGGCGGGACGTCGTCGTCCTCGGCGGTGAGGGGATCCTCGGCCTCGAGGCCGCCGTCGCCTCGCTGGTCGAGTCCGGCGATCGAGTGCTGTGTCTCTCGAACGGTCTGTACGGCGAGGGCTTCGCCGACTTCGTCGAGCAGTACGGCGGCGAGGCGGCCGTCTGTGACGTGCCCTGGGACGAGACGCTCGATCGGGAGACCGTCACGGCGTTCCTCGACGATGCGGACGGGCCGTTCGACGTCGCGACGATGGTCCACTGCGAGACGCCGACGGGGACGCTGAACGACCTCGAGCCGATCCTCGACCTCCTCGACGATCGGGACGTCGTCACCGTCGTCGACGCGGTCTCTTCGCTGGGCGGCACGCCCGTCCCGACCGGAAAGATCGACGTCTGTCTCGGCGCGAGCCAGAAGTGTTTCAGCACGCCACCGGGGCTCGCGACCTGTGCGATCAGCGATCGCGCGTGGAACCGCATCGAGTCGGTCGAGACGCGATCCTTCTACGCCGACCTCGAACCGTGGCGGACGGCGGCCGACGACGAGTGGTTTCCCTACACCCACCTCACCGCGAACCTGTACGGCCTCGACGCCGCGGTCGACCTGCTCCTCGAGGAGGGACTCGAGGCCGTCTTCGATCGACACGAGACGGCGGCGCAGCGGTGTCGCGAGCGAGCCGCGGACCTCGGGCTGGACACGTATCCGACGACCGAGGACGATTCGTCACCGACCGTGACCGCGGTCTCGGTCGACGATCGGGCCGGCGAGTTGCAGCGAGCGATGCGCGAGGAGCACGACGTCGTCCTCGCGACCGGCCTCGGGGATCTCGAAGACGACGTCCTCCGAATCGGACACATGGGCCACAACGCTCGCGTCGATCGGGTCGAGCAGACGATGGATGCGCTGGCAGCCGTACTCGACTGACGACGAACGAGGGTCGCGACGCCGACCGCCCGCGGGGACGGCCGGAGCCTGCAGGTAGAACCGTTTCCTCCGCTTCGCTACAATCGAGACGTATGTCCGAGCCCGATCGGGAGCCGACGGACAAGCCGACGAACACCAAAGCGGAGGCCAAGGAGGAAGATCAGTGGATGATCCGAAACTGGGTCGGGATCGCCGCCGTCTCGATCTTCGGGCTGCTGTTGCTCGCACTCGGGATGATGCAGGCGACGGGGCTCGTGGACGTCTTGGCACCGTTCGCGGACACCGAGGCCCAGCAGTGGGGCGTATTCGCCGTCCTCGCACTCGGGGTGATCGCACTCGCCGGCTGGGGCTGGAGCGCGATCGTCGGCTAACCCGTCGTGGCCGGTCCTCGGTCGGACGAGATAAAGGGTCAAACTGGAGATCATTCTTCTATACGTAGAGTTACATTCTTCTATACGGATATTACCGCCGCAATTCGAACAGATTCAGGGAGCTTGCCGCAGAAGAATAAATAACTATTAAGGTTCTCGCACTCCCTTGGCTTGTGTGGATCTAGCATGACACAGGTGATATGGATCGTTGCCGCAGTACTGGTAACGTTCACAGTGGGGTACGTGGGGTATTCGAAGTACCTCACTCAGTTCGTCGAACTCGACTCGGACCGCGAGACACCGGCACACAAGTACGAGGACGGCCAGGAGTACGTCCCGTCGAAGAAACCGGTCTTGTTGGGGCATCACTATTCGAGTATCGCGGGGGGCGCCCCGATCGTCGGCCCGATCACGGCCGGGGCAATCTGGGGCTGGGTCCCCGCGCTCCTGTGGATCGCGATCGGCAACCCGCTGATGGGCGCGGTTCACGACTTCGTGTCGCTGTCGGGCAGTCTGCGCCACGAGGGGAAGTCGATCGGCTACATGATCGGCGAGTACGTCGGCAAGAGCGGCAAGAACATGTTGCTGTGGTTCGCGTTCCTGACGATCATCCTGGTCGTGGCCGTGTTCGCGCTCGTCGTCGGGATCGTGTTCAACGCCTATCCGGAGGTGACGACGGCGTCGTTCATCTACATCGCCCTGGCGCTGGCGTTCGGGGTCTACCTGTACCAGTTCAACGGCCCGTTCATTCCCGGAACGATCGTGTTCGTCCTGGGCGTGTTCGCGGCCGTCTGGGTCGGGATCCAGTACCCGGTCGCGATCTTCGAACCGACCGCCGAGCGAACCGCCGACATTTCGGTGACGGTCCTGCTCAGCGGCGACGGATCCTGGGTCCCGGGCGCGGCAGACCTCGGCGGGAACACCGCGGCGTGGATCCCGGTCGTGATGGTGTACGCCGCCATCGCGAGCGCGCTCCCGGTGTGGGTCCTGCTCCAGCCGCGTGACTACCTGTCGTCGTTCCTGCTGTACACCGGCGTCGGCGGGGCGATCGTCGCGATCATCGTCGGGACGGTCCTCGGAACCTCGTCCGAACCGCTCGTCATCGACAGCTCGATCGGCGCGTTCGAAGGGTTCTGGGGCGTCGAAACGGCCGGTTACGCGCCGCTGTTCCCGCTGCTGTTCATCACGATCGCCTGCGGGACGATCAGTGGATTCCACTCACTGGTCTCCTCGGGGACGACCGCCAAACAGCTCGACAAGGAGACCGACGCCCGCCTGATCGGATACGGCGGGATGCTCGGCGAGGGTCTCCTCGCCGCGGTCGCACTCTCGACGCTCGCAGTGTGGGGCTTCACCGAAGGCGGCGGCATCGGCCAGGCGCTGCCGAACTTCGCGTCCGGTGGTGGGCTCATCCTCACCAGCCTCGGCGTTCCCGAGACCGTCGGCGCCGTGTTCATGGCGCTGGTGCTGTGTAGCTTCCTGCTCACGTCGACCGACACGGCCGTCCGTCTCGGTCGATACATGATGGAAGAGATCGTCGGCACGCCCGCGGGGCGGACCGACACCGGTCTGAACGCCAATCCCGCGTCGTTCGCTCGCGGACGGTACACGAACCCGATCGTCCAGACCGTTCCCGCGTACCTGCTGGTCGTCTCCGGTCAGTGGGTCGTCCTCTGGCAGCTGTTCGGCGGTGCGAACCAGTTGCTCGCCGCGCTGGCGCTGCTGACCGCGACCGTGTGGCTGGCCAACTGGGACGACAGCAAACAGCTCGTCTCCACGGGCGTCCCGATGGCGATCATGGTGACGATCACCATCCTCGGGCTCTCGATCCTGGTGTTCTACGAGAACCTCTACCTGAATCTGATTCAGGGAGGGGCTGGAACCACCGAGGCGACGATTTCATCGATCGTCCAGATGGGGATCGGCCTCGTCCTGATCGGGCTGGCGCTCGCGCTCGTCAGACTCGGGTACAGGAACATCCGCGACGTCCGTCGCGGACCGGAAGCGCCCGCCGCACCGGGCGACGACTGAACGCAGTTCGAACGCGGATCCGGTCGCTTTTTTGGGTCGATCGATCGGAAACAGCGTCGGCTATCCGCAAAACCGCTCGTCGGCTATCGCCAGAATCGCTTCGCGAACCGCGAGAGCACGCCGTCCTCGGGTTCGCTCACGTCGTCCCAGAGCGTAAACGCCTCGGCGACGTCAGCGGCCTCGCTGCCGACGTACGTTTCGGCGTCGGGAACGACGACGACGAGGTTCACGTCGTAGTGACCGTAGTAACCGAACTTCAGCAGCGTCCGATCGCGAAACCCCGAGACGTACTCGCGGACGTCGTCGGGCAGTTCGTCGGCGACGAGCACGAAGCTCACGTCCGTCCCGAAGTGCTCCTCGTCGGCGACGATGCGCTCGTCCGCGACGTCGTGACCGAGGTCGACGAGCCGATCGAGTTCCGCGACGGTCGGTCGGGACTCCCGACGGGCGAAGACGTACTCCTCGGCCTCGTGATCGGCGTAACTCAGCGCGGGGTGGAAGAACTGCTTCTGGTTGACCACGCGCATCTCGGCGTAGAGATCCCACCGCTGGCCGTCGAGCCGGTAATCCTTCTCCAGATCGTAGCTGTACACGAGCCGGTGGGCGACCCGATCGAAGTACTCGTCGTCCCACTCGGGAACCGCCTCGCGAATCTCCGCGGGCAGGTCGTCGGCCGCCGGCGATGGTTCCTCGTTCATGCGTCGTCGGGGTCGTACGCGTGAACGTCGTCGGCCGACGGTGCCCCGACGGCCAGCACCGTCACCGGATCGTCGGCGTCGGACGGGTTGTACGCGCGCTGGGGACTCTCCGGGTCGACGACGAACAGGCAGTCGTTCGGCACCTCGTACGTCTCGTCGGGCGTTTCGACGGACAGCGTCCCCGAGAGGACGTAGAACGCCTCCTGCTGGGTGTCGTGGTAGTGGTAGGCGAGCGGAAGCTCCTCGCCCGGTTCGGCGTGGAACCGGTTGATCGCCATCGTCTCGAGGCCGGCGGGCTCGGACAGTTTCCGACACTCGCTGGGGCGATCGGGTTCCGGATCGATAGCGTCCGGATCGACGATTCGGTATCCCATACCACCGCGTACCGGCCGGGATCGCAAATATGCGTCGATGGCTGGACTCGACGACGAACGGGCCGTGTTCCGGCCCGCCGGGCGATACGTTTTAGCCGCTGGGGACGTACTATCGTGAAAGAGAATCCCATGGGAGGAAAGCAAACCGAGTCCTGCGGCCGGTGTGCGATGTCGTCGGTCGTCGACGTCGCCGAGTCCGAGGACGGAGCCGAGAACGCCGATCGAGACCCGTTCGGCGACGACGCGATCGAAATCGACGAGGAGACGCTCAAACGGGTATCACCCGCCGCGTGGGCAGGGCGGGTGACGGCCCGGATCGACGACGCCGCACAGCGATTCATCTACGGACGGTAGTCGGGGCGATCGGCGACTCGTCGACTGCGTCGGGCGGTGGTGACCGACGCCGTCCACACGATACGGACTTCCGCCACCGTAACGAGGCTTGGCGGCCCCATCCTCACGATACCGGCTTACGCCATCGTCACGGCGTAGGTCATCGCAAACAACAGTATCGCTGCGGTCGCGACGTTGATCAGCCCGAACTCGACGATCCCCAGGAAGGAGAGCCCCCAGACGATCGTCCAGCCGAACAGCGTCGACAGGATCGCGTTCATCACGAACAGGATACGGGGATCACCCCGGGAGGACGAGACGCCGGCGCTGAATCCCTCGGCTTCCTGGTCCCGGTCGTTCATACGGGACAACTGTCCGTGCAACACTTAGCTCTTTGCCGCTCGACGGCGTCCCCGTAGTATGCGCCCGCGGAACCGCCAGGGGAGTCCCGTCGATCCCGTCCCGTTCGTCGTCGTCGTCGGACTCGCGTTCATGATCCTGCTGTCGTTCGGCCCGCTGTACGGCCAGGCGCTGGGCGCATCGCTCGACCGATCGATCGCAGCGTCGGCCGCGCTCTTCGTCCTCGTCACCGTCAGCGCGTACTACAGGCAGGTGTGGACCGCTCGCCCCGAGGCCGTCCACCTCGTCCCGGCCGGAGTCCGCGCGGAGCGGCTGTTCTACCTCATCCTCGTTCTCGCGGCACTCATCGTCGGGCTCGCGATCCCGTTACTCGTTTGAGGGCTGCGGAGCGGTGCAGTCTCGTACGCTCACTGGCGTCGTCCGCGTCCAACTCGGTATCGGTTCGCCGCCCGGGATCGATCCGCCACCGCGCGTCGTCGATCGGGCGTCGACCGCCCGATCGGCGATCGTCGAACCGATCGTGCACGAGTGAGACACACTCACAAAGAGTTGTTAGGGATGACGTCGAACGTTCGACCATGGGATTGCTCGCGTCCGTGAAAGCGATGCTCGATTCGACCGGTTCCAGAAACCGCCCCACCGACGGCTCCACGGGTGCCTACTGGTGTGACGACTGCGGCGTCCGGATCAGGGACGTGGATCTGGAGGGGAGCGAAGCGACCCACGAGACGGGCGAGCCGGTCTGCCCCGACTGCGGCGACGAAATGCGCTTCGAGCGCTCCACTGGCCGTAGCTGCGCCTGCTGACGCCGGCTCAGGGCTCGCGAACGACCGTCTCCGCGCCCTGCTCGTCGGGGAACGGACCGTCGAACGTCCCGTCCCACTCGTCGTCGGTCACGAGCGCCTCCGAGAGCGCCGCCCGAAGCGCCGATTCGTCGTAGTCGGTGCCGATGAAGACGAGTTCGGTTCGCCGATCGCCGTGCTCGTCGTCCCACACGAGGTCCGGCCGGTTCGATCGGTACATGTCGCGTTCGATCTCGGGGAGGCTGGCGATCCACGGCCCCTGTGCGGACGCCCTGACCGACGGCCCGGCCTGGGCGATCGCGACCCGCATCTCGTTGTCCGCGAGCCACGCGGTCCCCTTCGCGCGGACGATTTCGGGCGGCAAGTCGCGGAGAACCGACGCGAATCGATCGGGATGAAACGGTCGTCGACGCCGGTAGACGAACGACGAGACGCCGTAGACCTCGTCGGGGTGGTGGTGATCGTGGTCGTGACCGTGCTCCTCCTCCTCGTGACCGTGCTCGTCTCCGGGTCGCTGATCGTGCCCGTGATCGTGCTCTCCCTCGTCTCCCTCCTCGGCGGCGTCCAGGGCCCGTTTCCAGCCCGGGAGGTCGTTCAGCGGATCGGGCTCGAACAACCCCCTGCCGAGCAGCCGATCGGGATCGACCGCCGAGAATTCCGTGCGGATCGTCTCGGCGTCCGGCTGGAGTGCGCGGACGAGTTCCTCGGCCTCCGCGAGTTCGCTTTCGCTGCACAGGTCTGCCTTGTTGAGCAGAACGACGTTCGAGACCTCCACCTGTTCGACGAGCAGGTCCGAGAGCGGCCGATCGGCCTCGTCGCCGCGGCGCTCCGGAACCTCCTCGCCCGCGAACGCGTCGAGGAAGGCGGGCGTGTCGACGACGGTCACGAGCGTATCGACCGTGTAGCGTGCGGCAACGCGGGACTCCGTCGTGAACAGCCGCGCGACGGGCGCGGGCTCGGAGATACCCGAGGACTCCACGACGAGGTGGTCGAACGAGCGATCGCTGGCCAACCTGACGACGGCCGTCTCGAGGTCGTCCTGCAACTCACAGCAGATACAGCCGTTCGAGAGTTCCGCGACGCCGTCGTCGAGTTCTAGCTCGGAGCCCTCGGCGACGAGTTCCGCGTCGACGTTCACCTCGCCCATGTCGTTGACCAGCACCGCCAGCGTCCGATCGCCGGCGGTCGACAGCAGGTGGTTGAGCAGCGTCGTCTTGCCAGCGCCCAGACTTCCGGAGAGGATCGTTACCGGGATGGTCCCGTCGGCGTCCATACCGGACACTGGGATCCAGGCGCCTTGAAAGCGACCCTCGACAGATTTTACTCGCCTGAAACGGACATACTGGCATGGAACTGGCCGACCGGATCGAAACGTTCCGGAAGACGCTGGACGAGTGGCTCCGGGGACTCTACCACGGCATGATCTCGCACCCGTCCTACGAGAAGATCGAGAAGGAAGCCGAGGACGCCGAGGACGCGTTCCTGCTCGCGTGTTTCCCCGACGCGTTCGGGATCCCGTCGCCGGTCTCGTACTACACCGCCGAACTGCTGCCGTACCTCGAAGACGAGTTCGAGGCGTGGGAGCGGCGGCTGTGGGATCGCGGCTCGCTCATCGAACGAAAGGGCCAGCAGTACCACTTCTGATGGAACCGTTCGTCTTCTTCGGTGGCAAGGGTGGCGTCGGCAAGACGACCGTCTCGTGTGCCTACGGGCTCCGCTGTGCCCGCGACGGACTCCGGACGCTCGTCGTCTCGACCGACCCTGCCCACTCGGTCACCGACGTGTTCGACCAGCCGTTCGACGACTCGCCGAAACCGGTCGAGGGGGTCGACGGTCTCGACGCGATGCAACTCGACCCCGAGGACGAGGTCACGCGACACCTGGACGAAATCCGTCAGGACCTCTCCGAACAGGTGTCTGCCGCGATGGTCAACGAGATCAACCGGCAACTCGAGATGGCCCACGGGACGCCCGGCGCGTACGAATCGGCGCTGTTCGATCGATTCGTCGACGTGATGCGCAACTCGGAAGCCTACGATCGGGTCGTCTTCGACACCGCGCCGTCGGGAAGTACGCTCCGACTGCTCGGCCTCCCGGACCTGCTCGAGAACTGGATCGATCGGCTCATGTACAAGCGCCGACAGAGCATCGACCTCTTCGAGAAGGCCGCAGTCGGGAGCAACGAACCGCGTCGCGTCATGGAGGGCGATCCCGTGCTGGCCCGACTGGAAGGGCGCAAGGAGTTCTTCGAGTTCGCCGGCAATGCGCTGCGGGACGACGCCGCGTTCTTCCTCGTCCTGAACCCGGACGAACTCTCCCTGAACGAGACGGAGCGATCGATCGCCGACCTCCGTGAGAAAGACTTCGCGGTCAGGGGCCTCGTCGCGAACAAACTTACCCCCGCGCCCGATCCCGACGAGAACGGCCGCGGCGCGCACTACCTCCGCGAGCGCGTCGAGACCGAGCGGAACCACCTCGAGACGATCCGCGAGGAGTTCGATCCGCCGCTGGTCGCCGAGATCGGCTGGCGGGTCGCGGAGGTCAAGGGCGACCTCCTCGACGACGTCGCCGACGAACTCGACATCGAGACGGTCGCCGAGACGCCGACACACGTCTGAGTCGATCGGCCCCCGATCCGATCGGGCAGCAGGACGTGTACCGCGGGCTGGCCGGTAGACGCGTGCCACGTTGATGCGTCCCACTGCACTGACGAAAAGAAACCAGTTTAGGCGACGCCCGCCGAAACGGACCAATGAGTTACCGTATCGGACTCGTCGGCAAACCCTCCGTCGGCAAGTCCTCCTTTTTCAACGCAGCGACCATGAACGACGTCCCCGAGGGGGCCTACCCGTTCACGACGATCGATCCGAGCGTGGGCGAGGCCTACGTTCGCGTCGAGTGCGCTGCACCGGAGTTCGACGAGGCGTGTACCCCGACCGTCGGCTACTGCGACGACGGGATGCGGTTCGTCCCGACGAAACTCGTCGACGTCGCCGGTCTCATTCCCGGCGCACACGAGGGCAACGGCCTCGGCAACCAGTTTCTCACGGACCTGAACGAGACCGACGTCCTCGTCCACGTCGTCGACTTCTCCGGCGAGACGGACGCGGAGGGCGAACCCACCGAAGGCCACGACCCGCGGACGGACATCGACTTCCTCGAGGAGGAACTCGACCAGTGGTACCTCGGCGTCCTCGAGAAGGGGATCGAGCGCTACGAGTCGGGCTACACGACCGAGGAGGACGCCATCGAGGAAGAACTCGCCGAGCAGATGAGCGCGTTCAAGACGAACGAGGACGAGATCAAGCGCCTGATCCGGCGGGTCGGCGTCGGTTTCGAGCCCGAAGCGTGGGACGAAGCCGACAGGCTCGAACTCGCCCGCGAGATCCGGAAAGAGACCAAGCCGATGGTCATCGCGGCGAACAAGATGGACACGCCCGCGGCGCAGGCGAACTACGAGGAGATCACGGCCGATCCGGCGTACGACCACCTGACGATCGTTCCCTGCAGCGCCCACGCCGAGAAGGCCCTGAAGTCGGCCGACAAGGCCGGCGTCGTCGACTACCGGCCCGGCGACGAGGACTTCGAAATCGCGGGTGACGTCTCGAGCGACCAGGAACGGGGGCTCGAGCAGATCCGCGACTTCCTCGCCGAGTACGGCGCGACGGGCGTCCAGGCGGCCCTCGAGACCGCCCTGTTCGACGTGCTCGGCGTCACGCCCGTCTTCCCCGGCGGCGCGAACGGACTCGGGAACGAACGCGGCGAGGTGCTGCCCGACTGCTACCTGATCCCGCCGGACTCGACCGCGGAGGACTTCGCCTACAGCCTCCACTCGGACATCGGCGACGGCTTCCTCCACGCGATCGACTGTCGATCGAACCGCCAACTCGGGAAGGACTACGCGGTCGAGGACCGCGACGTGATCGAGGTTATCACCACCAACTGACGGTTCGATCGACCGGGATCGCTCCCTGCCGATCGCACGCGCGGCGAATTCGCCTCGCGGGGTTGCAAGGGAGTGCCCCGGCGCGTGCCGAGCGAGCGTCGGTCTCGACGGCGCTGTCACGACCGGCGACCGGTCACGCTCGGTTCTTCGTCCCGGTCGCGCTGTGATCTACACAGTTCGGTCCCGAGCCACGAGCATTATTTCTCCCTCCGATTGCGAATTGTAAGGCGTACCATCGTGATTTGGGGAAACTATCATCACAGGCCCGGGAGACTGCGAAATTGCGATTTATGAAGTTAGACGGCGTGAATAAGGGAATTCTGTTTCTACTCCAACAGGATTCTCGCCGGATGACAACGCGTGAAATGGCAGACCGGGTGGGCGTATCGGCCAGCACGGTACAGAATCGGATCGAGAAGATGGAAGACGAGGGGATCATTCAGGGCTACTATCCGAAGATCGACTACGAGAAGGCGGGCCTTCAGCTCCACATCGTCTTTATCTGTCACGTACCGCATCCCGACCGCGAAGCACTCGCCGAAAACGCACAAAACGTGAGCGGCGTCGTGACGGTTCAGGAAGTCCTCGACGGCCGGGAAAACCTCCAGATCGAAGCCGTGGGGACGAATACGGACGACATCGCCCGCGTCAGCGACGAACTGAGCGACCTCGGTCTGACGGTCGTCAACTCGAACGTCCTCACGAATTCGCACGTCCAGCCGTTCGATCACTTCGGCAAGCAAATCGTCGACGACCCCAGAGATGACGAGTCCAACTGATCCCGTCGAGTCGCTCGAGTACGACTCCGACGCCGATAGATATCGGATCACGTACGACACGGCGACGACGGCGCCGAGCGCGGCCGTCCTCTCGGGCCTCGAATGGATCGCCCCCGGCCGACTCGAACGCGGCGACCCCCTGTACGATGCGATCGATCCCGACGCACTCGATCGGATTCTGGCGTCGGCCGGCGAAGACGAGACGGCGGCCGGACGGTCGGTCAGGTTCTCCTACCTCGGATTTCGGATCGCCGTGTTCGGCGAGGGGTATCTCGAGGTCCGACCGGCCCGCGACGGCAAGCAGGAGGCGGGATCGAAATGATCGGCCGCCCCCTCGTCCGTCGCATCGTCGGGTCGGACCCGTCGGATCGAAACGGGCTTCGAGACCGTTCGTTCGGCGACAGGTCCGGCCGGCCCCGGGACGGAGCGTGGAAGAGCGCCATCTCGTAGCCGCCCGGTAACCGGGTTCGCCCGGCTCGGATCACGGCGTCGAGACGGGTGGATCGCGTCGCGGTTCCATCCCCGAGAGTTGTCTATAACCATATATTTAAAAACCCATACAAAAAAGTTTAGGTAGTGCCGGTTCTCCCACTCGACCGAGTGATATGACAGCCACAGACCGCCCACTCCGCGCTTCGGACGCACCTTCCGCGGAACCGCGATCCGAGGGGGCGTCCCTCTCCCCCGACGACGCGTTTCACGTCCTCCGGCCGTTCCGGCGTCGGGAGACGATTCGATACCTGCTGGATGCGGACGACGTGGTCAAGATGGGCGACGTCGCCGACCACGTCGCCGCGCGGGAACACGAGACGAGCGTGGCCGACCTGACGCCGACGCAGCGCCAGCGCGTCTACATTCCACTGTACCAGTCACACCTCCCGAAACTCGACGAGGCGGGCGTCATCGAGTACGACAAGCCGCGCGGAATCGTCCGATCGACAGACCGCCTCGAACTGTTCCGGCCGTATCTCGAGGCGGCGACGACCACCCTCCCCAAGAGGGCATCCGAGCGGGCGATCGTTGCGGAAGACGGCCGCTTCCGGTAACATTTCGCCACGGCGGTCGCCGCGACCGTACGCCTCCCGGTCGCGTCCGCGGCAGGCGTCGTGGAACCCCCGGACCGACCCTCGGAGCGATCGTCACGGCACTGTTCGCACTGGCGACGACGTCGTTCTGACTCGACCGCGGCCCGAAAATCCACGTAGCGAGGGTGACCCCGCCGCGGTGCTAGATGACGTCGTCGGGTTCGTGGGCGTCCGCCATTCGCCGGGCTTCCGCCGCGTACTGCTCCTGCAGGGCAGGATCGTCGGTCGTGCCGAGGTTGTCGAGGTCGGCGTCGACGGCAGCGGTCGTCTCGCGCGCGTCGGTAAACGACGTGAGCGCTCGTTCCTTGCGGAAGTACCGGTCGCCATCCGTCGTGGCGTAGGTGAGGATGATCAGGTTCTGCTCGTCGTCGGAGTACGTTCGCTCGACGAGCCACACGCGTACGCTGTCGTCCGGTGAGTTCGACATGGTAGACAGTCCGCTGCCCGGACGGAAGAATGTGGACGTGATCAGTCCGATCGACCGCGTGGCTTCGAACGTACCGATCGCGATCGGAGAGGCCGGACGCGACCGTCCAGATCAGACGGTGCTCTCGGCGCGACGCGGACCGGAATCCGTACCCATCAAATCGCCGGGACCCCCGCTGAAGGCCCTCTTTTAGCTTGGAGAACGCCTTTACCGATATCGATCCGTGGGATTCGTATGCACCGGCGCACGGCCCTCACGACGGCAGGCGGTACGCTGGCGGTCGCGCTCGCCGGCTGTCTGACCGATGCCGACGGTCTCGATACGGGAACGGGCGACGAACCCGGTGAAAACGACACGAGAGACGACGACCCCGGGAGTGACGGGAGCAAAGACGACGGCGACGAGTGGAACGACGAGTACCTCGGCGAACACATGGCGACGACGCCGTCGCTCGAGTTCAGTACGATTCCTGATGCACGACTGGCGGGCGTCCCGCTTGAGAGCGACGATGGCACCGCCGACGGCAAAGTCGACCGCGTCGAATCGGACCCCCACGTCGACGAACCGCCACACGAAATCACGGTGCCGGACGAGGCGACCACCGACGCCGACCCGGACGGCGAGTTCCGGGTCAGACTACTGGAAACCCCGGCCGAGCGCGACGACGTCCTCGAGACGGAGGACGTCGAGGAGGCGACTCGCGATCGGCTCCGGGCAGTCGACTTCGACGACGCCGTCCTGGTGGTCGTCGAATCCGGGTACGGCTCCAGTTCTGTCGTCCATCGCTGGGCGCGCGTCAAGGACGTCGACGACGGCGTCCACCTCCACGGGTACTACGCGATGCCGTACGAACGACTCGCCGATATGAACACCCGACTGTCCGTCCTCGAAGTCGAGCGCCCCGACGGCGGGACGTCCCTGGCTCGCGTGAGCTTCACCGTCAGTCCGGACCACCGCGTTCACTTCGATTCGACCGAGAGTATCGTCTCGATCGGTGACTGACGGCCGGACGGCCGCGGACACGGTCCCGCTCGCCGGCGGAACCGCCCCCTCGATCGGGTCCGGTTGCCGGACGGTGCCGAGATTTCGTATAGCGGTACCGGATATCCGGCCGCCGGAATCGATCGATCGGGGGCCTGCCGGTGTTGACGGGAACGGGAGCGCCGCGTGTCGACCCGCTCACCTCCTCACCGCAGTCACAGCCGCCGAGTAGCGCCGCGGAAACGGGTCTCTCCGGCAGGATCGTACCCTCGCGACGAGACGACAGGTACTCACGGACGGATCGACTCAGTCCCGACAAGAATGGGAGGACGGGATATTTCGACGTACCGACCCACGAAACCCGAACTCGCCGTCCTGGTCTCGGGGATCACCAGCATGGGCCTCGAGATCCTCGCGGTGCGGATCGTCGCGCCGCAGTTCGGGAGCCACATCTACACCGTCGGCGGCATCCTGACGGTCTTTCTCGGGGCCCTGAGCCTGGGCTACTGGCAGGGCGGCAAGCGATCGGCACTGGCGACGAACCGCGAGATGGCCTGGATCATGCTCGCGACGGCGTTGTACGTCGCCGTCGTGGTCTACGGGAGCGACCTGTTGCTCACCGCTACGTCGACGCTGGCGTTGCCGCCGCGGTACGCCTCGCTGCCGGCCGTGATCGTCCTGTTCGGTCCGCCGACGTACCTGCTGGGCTTCATCAGCCCCTACGCGGCCGAACTCTCCTGGAAGGACGGGACGGGCGAAGCGTCCGGACACGTCTACGCGCTGGGAACGATCGGAAGCATTCTCGGCTCGGCCGCGACCACGTTCGTCCTCGTTCCGGCCCTGACGATCCCGCAGATCGGCGTCCTCTTCGGGTTCGCCCTCGTCGGGACGGCAATCGCGCTGACGCTGCCGTCGCTCCCGCGAAAGCCAGCCGTCGCGAGCGTGCTCGTCGCGCTCTTGCTCGTCGGCGCCGCAGGCGGCGGCCCGGTCGCGTACGACTACCGCGGTGACGTCGTCTACGAGACCCAGACGCCCTACCAGCAACTCGAGGTCGTCGACGACGGGGACGTCCGGACGATGTACCTCGACGCGGCCCGCCACAGCGCGATCGATCTCGAGGACCCCGATCGCCACGTCTTCACCTACACGAAGTACTTCCACCTGCCGATGCTGCTGACCGACGATCCCGACGACGTCGATCGAGTCCTGTTCGTCGGCGGCGGCGGCTACACCGGCCCGCAGGACTTCGCAGACCACTACGACGCGACCGTCGACGTCGTCGAGATCGATCCCGACGTGACCGACGCGGCCGAGACGTACTTCGGACTCGATCGCGGGGAGGTAAACGTCCACACCGAGGACGGCAGACAGTTCCTCCAGCGGACCGACGAGACCTACGACCTGATCGTCCTCGACGCCTTCAAGAAAGAGCAGGTCCCGTTTCACCTGACCACCGTCGAGTTCATGGAACTGCTCACCGAGCGATTGAGCGAGGACGGGATGGTACACGCGAACGTGATCTCCTCCCCGAGCGGACCGGCCGCCGAGTTTTATCACGCCCAGTACAAGACGATGGACGAGGTCTTCCCCTCCGTGTACAGTTTCCGCACGTCGGACTCGAACTCGGTCCAGAACATCCAGCTCGTGGCCACGAAAGACGAGACCGAACTCTCGCAGGCCGAACTCGCCGATCGGAACGCCGCGCGAGAGACGAGCGTCGACCTCGAAAACGCGATCGACAACCGGATGTCCGACCCCGATACCGACGACGCACCGCTGCTGACGGACGATCGCGGCGAGGTCAACAGTCTGCTCGATCCGATGCTGGGACAGCGCTACGTCATCGAGGAGACGGACGAGACCGGGTCGGATCCGAGTACCGCGGACGGGTCACCGGCCACAGTGTCGCCGCGCGCTCCCGGACGAGCGGACGCGTTCGCGGCCCGGTCCGCCCCGTCGTAAGTCCGCCTTCGAAAGGCGGGCCCCCGGAGTTACCGATCGCGATCGCGGTCCGTCAGTTCTGCCACTCCTCCCGGAGCAGTCCGTACTGGATCGTGTCCCGGTATTCGCCGTCGACGAATCGATCCATTCGGATGCGGCCTTCCTCCGTGAATCCGAGCGACTCCAGCAGCCCGCGCGACGCGTCGTTGAAATCGTAGGCCACCGCCCCGACGCCAGGCGTGTCGTGAACCCGAAACACGTACTCGACGACCAGCGAAACGGCCTCCCGTCCGTACCCCTCGCCGTGGACCTCGGGAACCAGCCAGTACGTCAGTTCGGGACGACGCCAGTCGGCGTCTTCGACCGAGACGACGCCGATCGGACGCTCGTTGGTGGTCGTTCCGTCCGATCGGGGCTGTCCCGGCACGTCACGGTCCCCGTCGAGACAGACGAGAAACTGCTCGCCGTCGTAGTCCGCGAGCCACTCCTCGATCTGGGACTGGGTCTTGACCGGTGAGCCGAGCGGGTATCGAATCGCCGGATCGGCGTGGGCGCGCTGAAGGAACGGAACGTCCTCCCGCTCGACCGTCCGGAGCGTGACACGGTCACCGTCCTGGATGCGGGCACCCGGCATGTGTTCGCCGAGCCTGTCGACCTGTATATATTTTCTGTCCGATCGACCCGGTGGAGGCGTTACTCGGGACGGCTGTAGTCGGGATCGAACATCTGTGCCGACATCGGGGCCGGGTCTCCCTCGGTCAGGTTGTACCGCGAGAAGTCCTCGACGCCGGCCTCCCGGAGGAAGTCCTCGTCGTAGACGGCGTTGCCCGTGAACTCGGCCGGATCGCGGCCGAGGATCTCGAGGACCGTGTCCGCGACGATGTCGGGCGTCCGCCAGTCGTCTTCGGTCCCCAGCCCGAAGTACCGCGTCGCGCGGGTGTCGATCGCCGTGACGGGCCAGAACGCGTTACAGCCGACGTCGTCCCCGCTCAGTTCGGTGGCGAGCGAGAGCGTCAGGAACGTCATCCCGAGTTTCGACCACGCGTAGGGGGCCTCGCCGGGTGCCCGATCGACCGTCACCGGCGGCGCGTTGGCGAGCAGCCACGCGTTCTCGACGTCGGCGAGGTGGTCGACGAACGCTCGCGAGGTGAGGTACGTGCCCCGGACGTTGACGTCGGTCAGCAGGTCGAACCGGTTCGGCGGCAGGTCCGCGACGGTCGCCAACTGAATCGCACTCGCGTTGTTGATGACGATGTTGACCTCGCCGAACTCGTCGATCGCGCGATCGGCGGCCGCCTCGACGTTCGCCTCGTCGCGGACGTTTAGCTGGATCGGGAGCGCCTCGACGCCGTGATCGCGAGCCTGGCGGGCCGTCTCCTCGATCGAGCCCTCGAGGTCGCCGTCTTCGTAGTCGTCGTCCTCCTCGCTGGTCTTGCCGGTCGAGACGATATTACAGCCCCGTTCGGCGAGCGCGAGCGCGATCGCCTTGCCGATTCCGCGGGTCGTTCCGGTGATGAAGGCGGTCTGGCCCGACAGATCCGGTTTCTCCAGTGACATACCCCAGTATTCGCGACCGCGCGTATAATTGTCGGGGTCGGTCGCTGGTAGCGGCCCGCGACCGTGGCTCGCAGCCCGATCGACGCGTGGCTTTTTGTCCCGGGTGGCCCAACGACCGTCGATGACTGACTTCGGACTCCTCCCCGCGGGGATCGTCGCGGTTTGTGTGCTGCTGGGGATCAGCGCCTTCTTTTCGAGCAGCGAAATCGCGATCTTCTCGCTGCGACCCGAGTGGATAGCGTCGAAGACGGCGACCGGCGACGCCGACGCGACGACGCTCGCCGCGCTGGCCGAGAACAGCCACCGACTGCTCGTGACCCTGCTCGTGGGGAACAACGTCGTCAACGTCGCGATCTCGAGCATCACGACCGTCCTCGCGGTCACCTACCTGCCTCCGACGCAGGCGACCGTCGTAGCGACGGTCGTCGCCAGTTCCCTCGTGTTGATCGTCGGCGAGATCCTCCCCAAGTCCTACGGCCTGGGTCACGCCGAGACGTGGAGTCTCCGGATCGCTCGACCGCTGGCCGCGATCCAGCGATTCCTCTATCCGCTCGTGCTCGTCTTCGATCTCCTCACGCGCGGTCTGAGCGAACTCCTCGGCGGCGATCCGGAACTCGAGCGGCCCTACGAAGGCCCCGAGGCGGCGGTCGGGGCCGACCCGGGGAGCGAGGAGACGCCCGCGGTGACCGATCGCGCCCGCGGCGGGCGATGAACCGCCGCTCGCCGGGTTCGGACCGATCGACCGAAAATCGAACGCCGGTGGCCGACCGACGCGTCCTCAGACGCCGGCACCGGTCGGCGCGTCCGGCAAGTCGTGTTTCTCGACCTCGATATCCAGTTCCTCGAGTGCGGCCTCGAGGTGGCGTTCTTCGGCGAAGTCGACGCCGTCTTCCTCGCGGAGTCGCTGGGCCGTCGCCAGCACTTCACCGCGGCGATCGTCCGGAATCGAGAACTTGTCGGTGGCGAGTTCGATCGTGAGCCCGTTGTGGTCGCGGGTGTACAGCGAGTGGAAGATGCCGCGATCGAACTCGTTGTAGCCGCGGCCGGCGTCCTCGAGCGCCTCCTTCGTCTCGACGAACCGCTCGGGATCGACCGAGAACGAGAGGTGGTGGACAGAGCCGATCTGGTGCTGGAGCGGACGCGGATTCGAGCCTCGATCGTCGCTGACGAAGAGGGTGAGAATCCGGCCGTCACCCGTGTCGAAGAACAGGTGCGTCGAGTCCGGATCGTCGAGGTTGGGCTGTCTGAGCACCAGGGGCATCCCCAGCAGGTCGCGGTAGAACGCGATCGTGTCTTCCTCGTTACTGCCGATCAGCGTGATGTGGTCGGTTCCGGAGAGTCGAATCGGACTTTCGGGCGGGTCTGCGGTGACGTCAGGATCGTCCGTCATGTCCCGGAGTAGGGTATCGAACCCTAAATCACTGCCCCAGGACGGAGAGCGAACCGGTTCGCATCGTCCGGGCGTTCGTGGCCTCGATTCCGGTCAGTCGGCTTCCGCACCCGTCACGACGACCGGTCGATCGGTGTTGAGAATGACCGATTGCGTAACGCTTCCGAACACGGCCTTGCCGACCGGGGACCGCTTCCGGCCGCCGAGGACGATGGCGTCGACGTCGTATTCCTCGGCCCAGTCGAGGATGTCGTCTTCCGTGTCACCGCTGTCTTCGAGGATCGTCACGTCGACGTCGTGGTCCTCGAGGTGTTCCTGTGCCGTCCGGACGGATCCGATCCGAGAGGCGGATTTGAACTGCTCGAACTCCTTGGGCAGGTCCTCGCCCTCGTCGGTGAAGACGAACAGGACGTACGCCTCGACGGACTCGTCGGCGTCGGGCAACGACGCGACGTACCGGGCCTGTGCACGTGCTCGCTCTTCGGTCGTGTCGACGGGTATCAGCACGCGGTACATACCGAACAGTTCGCATGGTCGACCTATAAAACCGCTAGTGAGTTCCGGACGAGTTACAATTCCCGAGTCGGGCGAACCGGCAGTGTGCACCCGTCGACGAGCGATCGGACCGTCCCCCGCTCACTCGTCGGCGACGCCCTCGCGTTCGCGCAGCGATCGGCGCCGGATCTTGCCGGTCGTGGTCGTCGGCAGTTCGTCGACGAACTCGATGGCTCTGGGGTACTCGTACTCGGCGAGTCGATCGCGGACCAGGTCGCGGATCTCTTCGCGGACCGTCTCCGGGTCGTACTCGTCCGTTGCGGGCTGGACGAACGCCGTGATCGCCTCCCCGCGGGTCTCGTCGGGGACGCCGACGACGCCCGCCTGTTCGGCGAGCGGGTGGTGGAGGATCGCCTCCTCGACCTCCATCGGTCCGACGCGGTAGCCGCTGGTGAGGATCACGTCGTCGGTCCGGGAGACGAACCACAGGTAGCCGTCCGCGTCCCGCTCGACCAGATCACCCGTCAGGAACCATCCCTCCGCCGTCCGCTTCGCCGCCGTCTTCTCCGGCAGTCCCCAGTACTCGTCGAAGAAGACGCGTCGATCGGCCGGCTTCACCGCGAGTTCGCCCACCTCGCCGGTCGGCACCTCGTCTCGCGTGTCCGGGTCGAGGATCGCGACCTCGTAGCCGGGGAACGGCTTACCCATGCTGCCGGGACGGGTGTCGAACCAGGCCTCGGAGTTGCCGACGACGAGATTCAACTCCGTCTGCCCGTAGAAGTCGTTGATCGCGACGTCCGTGAACGTCCCGTCCACCCAGTCGACGACCTCCGAGGTGAGCGGTTCGCCGGCTGATGCGAACGTCTCGAGTTCGAGGTCGTACTCGCGCTCGGGGTCCTCGACCGACGTTAGCATCCGGAGTGCCGTGGGCGGCATGAACGAGTGGGTGACGCCGTGGCGTTCCAGCAGATCGAACACGTCCTCGGGGTCGAAGTCGTCACGCGGCCAGCCGACGACCGCACAGCCGTGGTGCCACGCCGCAAAGAGGGTCCCGCCGAGCGCAGCGCCCCACGCCCAGTCGGCCGGCGTCCAGAGGATCGCCTCGCCCTCGACGAGCCCCCGATCGAAGTAATTGTACGCCGCCGCGGCCCGGCCGAGCCACAGCGCGTGGCTGTGGAGGACCCCCTTCGGCGGACCCGTCGAGCCGCTGGTGTACATGATCGCCGTCGGCGTCTCCGGCGTCGCGTCGTAGACGTCGATTCCCGGCTCGTAGCTCCCGAGAAGATCGTCGAAGGCGTGTGCGTCACCGTCGACCGCGTCGCCGTCGCCGAGTTCGATCACGTGCTCCAGCGCCGGACAGTCGTCGCGGATCTCGTCGATCGCCTCCCGGACGCCCGGATCGACGACGACCGCCGTCGCCCCGCTGTCCTCGAGGCGGTACTGGAGGGCGTCGCGGCCGAACAGGACCGTCAGCGGGACCGAGATCGCACCGCGCTTCCAGTTCGCGAGGTGGGTGATCGGGTTCGCCGGTTTCTGGGGGACGACGACGCCGACGCGATCGCCCGCCTCGACCCCCAGATCCGCCAGCGCGGCGGCGATGCGGTCCGATCGATCGTCGAGATCGTCGAACGTGGACGTCTCGACGTCGCCGCGCTCGGGCCGTTCGTATCGCAGCGCGACCCGGCTGGTGTCGTCGTGTTTCCGGAGGAAATCGACGGCGGGATTGAACTCGTCCGGGAGGTCCCACGCGAACGCCTCGCGGGCCCGATCGTAGTCCTCGAAGGTCGGCATGACCGTCCAGCTCATGTGCGGACGTTCCGCGGCCAGCGCATAGCGTTTTTCGACACGTCGACGCGATGACTCGCGTCGGTCGGTCCCGGCTACTGCCCGCCTGCCATCGCAATACTGTTATGGGGACCCGGTGCCACGGTGGGGACATGTCACGAAACGTGTCCGCCCGGGACGTCCTCGATCGAGCGCCGGACGATCGGGTGCAGGTCCTCGACACGGACGGGACCGTCGTCGACCCGGCGCTGGAACCGGACCTCGAACCGGCGACGCTGCGATCGATGTACCGCGATATGCGCTTCTGTCGACGCTTCGACGAGCGGATGATCAGCCTCCAGCGGCAGGGTCGGCTCGGGACCTACGCGTCCCTGGCCGGTCAGGAGGGCTCCCAGATCGGGTCGACGTACGCGCTGGCCGACGACGATATGCTCTCCTACCAGTACCGCGAACACGGCGCGCTCGTCGCCCGGGATCTCCCGTGGGAGTACCTGCTGTACTGGATGGGCCACGAGGACGGGAACGCGGCACTTGCGGACGTCGACGTCTTCCCGCTGAACATCTCGATCGGCGGGCACCTTCCCCACGCCGTCGGCTGGTCGTGGGCGGCGAAGTTGAACGACGACGAGCGCGTCTCCGTCGTTCACTTCGGCGACGGGTCGACCTCCGAAGGCGACTTCCACGAGGCGATGAACTTCGCCGGGGTCTACGACGCGCCGACGGTGTTCTTCTGTAACAACAACCAGTGGGCCATCTCGGTGCCGCGGGAGACTCAGACTGCGAGTGCGACGCTCGCCCAGAAGGCTCACGCCTACGGCTTCGAGGGCGTCCAGGTCGACGGGATGGATCCGCTCGCGACCTACGTCGTAACGCGGGCCGCCCGGGAGAAGGCCCTCGACGCCGGCGACGATCGGCGCCGACCGACGCTGATCGAGGCGATCCAGTACCGCTACGGGGCGCACACGACGGCGGACGATCCGGACGTCTACCGGGACGAGGCCGAGGTCGATCGCTGGCGACGGCGCGACCCTATCGACCGGTTCGAGGCGTACCTCCGGGATCGCAGCGTGCTCGGGGACGACCTGATCCGGGAGATCGACGCGGAGATCGAGGACACGCTCGAAACGATCGTCGATCGGACCGAGGACGTCGACGCCGATCCGCGCGAGATGTTCGAGTTCACGTACGAGGACCCGACGCCGCGGCTCGACGAACAGCGCGAGTACCTCGAGGATCTCCGCGACAGTCACGGCGACCACGAATTACTCGATCTCGAATAGAAGTCCCCACACCCGCTTAAAGCGGCGAATCGGACACGGAAAAGACTACGAGACCGTCGTCACGATGCGCCGGCATGCAACTCGAACAGCCGACCCAGGACGCGACCTGGTCCGGCACGGTTCCGAACGCGTTCGACGGGCGCGTCCTCGGCCTCGTGGTCGTGATCGCGGCGCTCGCGGCGTCGCTGAACGTCCCCTACGGCGGCCTCCTGATGGCTGGCGTCGCGTTCGCCCTCCTCGCGATCGGCGGCGGCGTCGTCCACCTGCTGGGCGAGCGAAAACTCAGACGGATCACGGACGGCCTCGTCGAGCGGTGGCTCGACGCCGGCGCGCAGATCACCGACGTCACCCGCTCCTCGAAGGGAATGCGAACCGAGTGGACCGTCCACACGCCCGACGGCGAGATCACCATCGGCGGCGTCGCGCTCGTCCCAATCTCGCGACTCGCCGTCGAGTGGCAGGGCGTCGGCGACGGGATGGACGCGAGCGAGGCCGAAGCGAACCTCGATCGGGTCGCCGAGAGCCTTTTCGAGGAAATCTTCGAGATCGGCGACGCACCACAGCAGCCCTGAAGCGGAGGTTTCGGGGATTTCGATCGACGAGTGAGCGGGTAGCCGTCCCGGACGGTCGTGGTATATGATGCCTTGCAACACAGCTTTGCCGATCGGTCGCCATCACACGCGACATGAGCATCGGCACGCCGGATACGACGCCGAACTACCGCACACTCGGGGGCGAGGAATTCGAGCGACGGATCGCGGACCTCTGGGACCGGTACGAAGACTGCGACCTCTGTGCGTACGACTGCGGGGTCGATCGGACCGCAGGAAACGTCGGCACCTGCCAGGTCGACGACACCGCGTACGTCTCGTCGTACTTCCCACACTTCGGCGAGGAAGACTGCCTGAAGGGGCACAACGGTAGCGGGACCATCTCCCTCGCCAACTGCAACATGAAGTGCGTCTTCTGCCAGAACTTCGAGACCAGCCACGAGGCGAAGGGGGAGCCAGCGACGCCCGTGGAGATCGCCGAGATGGCTCTCGAACTCGAGTCGAAGGGCTGTCACAACGTCAACTTCGTCTCGCCGACCCACCACTCGCCGCACCTCGTCGAGGCCGTCAAGATCGCGAAGGATGGCGGTCTGGACCTCCCGGTCGTCTGGAACTGCGGGGGGTACGAACGACCCGAGATCCTCACGAAACTGGACGGGATCGTCGACGTCTACATGCCCGACGTGAAGTGGGGCGACGACGCGGCCGCGGCGACGTACTCGAAAGCGCCCAATTACTGGTCGAACGTCACCGACTCGCTGCGGGAGATGCACCGGCAGGTCGGCGACCTGGAACTCGCCGACACCGGACTCGCGACCGGCGGCCTCCTCGTGCGCCACCTCGTGATGCCGAACCACGTCGAGAGCGCGAAACGGGTACTAACGTTCGTCGCCGAGGAGATTTCCGAGGCGACGTTCGTCGACGTGATGGCCCAGTACCGGCCGTACTACAAGGCCAAAGACGAGGAGTTCTACGAGGAGATCAGCCGGCCGATCACCGCCGAGGAATACGACGAGGTGGTCGATCACGCCCGCGAGGTGGGCCTCGAACGGCTCACGCTCGATCGATCGATGCTCGCCGATCGGGGCGACTCGATCGGGCTGTTCTGACTGGGGCACCGAACCCCGCCTGCGGGCCGCTCGAGGCCCTGATCGGCTACGAGAACAGGTCCTCGTGGCGCTGAGCCAGGTTCGTGTACTCGCCCGAGGAGAACTCCTCGAAGATCGCCTCGGGATCGATCCCCGTCTCGGAGAGCGGCGTGATCTCTGCGGGAACGCCACGGGCGAACGACTCCGGCGGGATGTCGTACTCGTCGGGGATCACCGTCCCCGCGGCGACGATACTTCGCTCGCCGATCGTGGCGTCGGTGTTGCCCGTCGTGTTGAACCCGACCAGCGCGCGCTCCTCGACGGTGACCTCGTTGAGGACGGCCCCGTGACCGACCATCACTTCCGGTTCGAGCGTCGACGCGTGAATCGTCGCGTTATCGCCGACGTGTGCCTGACGACCGACGCGAACCGGAGCGATGTCACCCCGCAAGACGACGCCCGGCCAGACGCTCGCGTCCGCTGCGACCTCGACGTCACCCACCAACACCGCATCGCGACTCACGTGCGCCGCATCGTCGATGGTGGGGCTGGCACCCTCGAACTCGTAGGTTCGGCTGTCGACCATACCGGATTCGACCACGACGCCGCTCATAAGCGTTCGTTGGCGAAATCGTGACCGTCACGGTCCGGAAATCGTCCGCGACTCCAGCGACCGTGTCGACGCGATACGCCCCTCGAACCTCGATCACTCGGATTCCGCCCGGGCGTTACGATTCGATCTTCTCGACGATTTCTCGCGCCTGTTCTTCCGCCTTGTCCTCGCCGACGTTCTTGCTGATGAGGACGCTGGTCACCTCCCAGTCGTCCTCGCCTTCGACCTTGCCGGTTCGCACTTCGCTCCCCTCGGAGACCGATTCCGCCGGGTTCTCCGCCCAGTCGGGCGTTCGAATCTCGTCGTACCGGTCCGGATCGCGAAATCGGACGTGAATGTAGTCGTCTTCGGTCTCGACGTTGTCGACGCCGGGTATGGTAGCCATGTACTGGGGTACCGCCATGGCTGCCCTAAATCCTGACCCTGAACCTGCCCGCACCGAATCGATCTCGTCGTGGGCCGCGGCGCAACTCATCGCGCCGCGATCGGGCGAACGCGCACGTGTCAGCAGGAGGTGTTTCCGTCTCGGTCGCAAAGCGACGCTCGGCATGCTCGTCCTCGGCGACGCCCACGCGTCCGATTCGGACCGCCGCGAGACGCTGCTCGCGTACTATCGAGCCATAGATCCCGACCGCGTGCTGCAGGTCGGCGACCTCGAACACTACGACCTCCCTGCACCGACGTGGTTCGTCGCGGGCAACAACGAGGACCTGAACGTGATCGACGCGCTCCGGGCGGGCGAGGACCCCGACGGAACGCGAAACGTCCACCTCCTCGCGAGTACGGCGGCCACGATCGACGGCCTCCGCGTAGGTGGACTCTCCGGGAATCACGCTCCGACGAAGTACGACCTGTCACGGGCGGCGCTGTCGGGCGATCGCCGGCGGCACTTCACCCACGAAGACGTCGATCGGGCGGCCGAACTCTCGGATATCGACGTCTTCCTCACCCACGAGGCCCCGACCGGCCTGCTCTGGTACGGCTACGATCCCGGCTGCGAGCACGTGACCGACCTGCTCGAAACCGTCTCACCAGACCTCTGTCTGGTAGGGCACCACCACCAGCACCGGGCGGCGGAGATAGCGGGTACCCGCGTCGTGAGCCTCGCACCGGCGTGGGAGCGGTACTACACGCTCGATCCGGAGACGCTCCAACTGACGGCCCACGATCGGGACTCGATCGAGTGAGGCCACGAGCCTCGAACCGGGAGTCACCCGAGGTGCGTCGTGAACCAGTCCGCGGCGTGATCGGCGACCGCTTCGAGTTCGCCCTCGCCCTCGAAGAGGTGGCCAGCACCCTCGATCACGCGGAGGCCCTTCTGGCACGACAGCGCGTCGTGGACCGCCCGGTTCAACTCCAGCACCGACTCGTCCTCGCCGCCGACGATCAGCAGCGTCGACGCCGTGACGTCGTCGATCGCGTCCTCGGCCATGTCCACGCGGCCGCCCCGCGAGACGACCGCGTCGACGTCCGTCTCCGGCCGGGCCGCTCCGCGCAGTGCCGCCGCAGCGCCCGTACTCGAGCCGAAGTAGCCGATCGAGGTGTCGTCCCCGATCTGGCTTCGATTGCGGGCCCACGTCGTCGTCGCGACGAGCCGATCGGTCAGCAGTGGGATGTCGAAGCGGTTCTCCCGATAGCGATCCTCCTCCTCGGTCAGCAGATCGAACAGCAGGGTTCCGAGTCCGCGCTTGCGCAGCGTCTCCGCGACGAAGTTGTTTCGCGGGCTGTGCCGGCTGCTGCCGCTTCCGTGAGCGAAGACGACCAGTCCGCCGGCGTCGGCGGGCACGGCGAGTTCGCCCTCGAGCGTCGCGTCACCGACGGGAATGTCGGCCACGGTGTGCAGTTCGTCGATCGCCATGTTCGAGACTCCGCCGGCCACGTAGTTGACGGTTTTGGGGGCCGAGAGACCGATCGCAGCCGTCAGGCCCCGCTCACCGCTGTGGAACCCGGCGTTGCACGAAGTTGCGGACGCGAGACGAGTACGTCTCCGGCCGGTGGAGATTGCAGATGTGGCCGACGTCCGAGAGGACTTCGATGCGGCCGTCCTGTGCGGCCGCCGCGTGCGCCTGCTCGCCGCGGCGCATGAGCGTGTCGTTCTCGCCGTTGAGGATCAGGGTCGAACCGGGGTACGTCGAGAGCGCGTCTCGGAAGTCCCGCCCGGCGATTTCCGGACCCGCTTCACCGAACTGCTTCGGATAGAAGCCGGATTCGACGATCGCCGTCTCGATGTCCGGCGGGAGATCGCGGTTGCGGACCCACCGCGTCGCGAGTCGTTCGACCGCGCGTTTGCCGACGTCGGGTTTCGTGAGGAGCCGGGCTATCCCGCCGGTCGCCCGCGTGAGAAGTTCCAACCCGCGGACCGGGTTGGCGCTACTGCCGGACAGGACCAGTCCATCCACGTCCCCGGGATAGCGGTGGGCGTACTCCGTCGCGGCGTAGCCACCGAGCGAGAGGCCGACGAGTACCGCACTCCCGTCCGTCTCCGCGTCGATCACCCGTCGTAGCCGTTCGATCGCAGCCCCCATTCGGAACGGTTCGTCGCCGAACACCCCGTGACCGGGGAGATCGGGAGCCACGACGTGGTATCCGTCGGCGAGCGCCCGCTGCTGGGGGAGCCACATCGTTCGCGTGAACATCGCGCCGTGGACGAACACGATCGACTGCGCGTCCCGGGGGCCCGCGACGTCGACGCCGCTCGGACCGCCGTTTCCCTCGTGCAGTGCCATAGCTACCCGACGTATCACCGCGAGAGGTTTAGTGGTCCGGCCGGCGAGTGCGATCGGTCGCGACGGAATCGACGCGAGATCCGCCGACGGAGCGTTCGAAACGCAGGAGAGGGTTTTTCGAGCCGGATTTCTCCGGATCTCGATCGAGCCGTCGGGTCCGTGCTCGCTGCCGATAAATCGCATACCAGTAGCGAATTGCGGCGGTCCGTTCCCGTCGCGTCTCTCGATTGTCCCTCCCGGTCCGATCGCCGCCCGCGTTCTCGACGGGCTTGCCGACGTCAGCCGTGAACGTCGGACTCGTACGCGAGGGTCAGTACGCGAGGGTCATCGGGCCGCGACACGCGTGGGCTCCTGTGCGGGTGACAGCGGTTCCATCGAATGTGGGGGTGACGGTGGTTCCAGCGAGTGTGCGGACGACAGGCAGACTCATGTGCGTCTGGGTGGGACTGGCCAGTGATGCCGGAGGAGAACGGATCGTGGACCGACGACGGACGACGAGCCACGCGGTGGCCGGGAGACGAGTCCACGCTCACGGAAGCGATCGCCGACGACCTGCCGGGCGGCCGTGCACTCGACCTCGCGACCGGCGAAGGGCGAGTCGCGAGCGTGCTCGCCGACCGCGGCTGGTCGGTCGACGCCGTCGACATCTCGCGCGCGATGCTCGATCGGGCCCGCGATCGGCGGGACGAGCGATCGGCGGCAGCCGGGCGTTCGGGATCGATCGACTGGATCCTCGCCGACGTCGACAGCTACTGTTTTCCCGAGTCCGTCTACGACGTCGTGGCGATCCGGTTCTTCGACGCCCGCGATCGGCTGGACGCCGTCAAATCCGCCCTCGCGCCCGGAGGCGCCCTCGTCTACGAACACCACCTCCAGTCGGAGTCGGCGGCGAGCGGCCCCGGCAACCAGTATCGGTTCGAATCGAACGAATTGCTCGACGCCTGCGCGGACCTGACCGTCAGGTACTACGCCGAGGATCCCGACCGATCGCTGGTCCGACTCGTCGCGTACGCCGACACAGACTGAGGGATCGAAGGGGGACCCGGCTCACCGGTCCGTCGATCGAAACGCCCTGACAGTGACCCGGTCGAGGTCGATCGAACGGAGTTCGACGAATCCGGACTCGGCAACCACGCGATCCCAGCGGCGTTTGTACAGGGGGATTCCGTCGACGGTCGTCTCGTGAATCCCGTCGGCCGGTTGCGCCCGAGCGGCGTCGGCCTCGTCGGGTTCGACTTCGGCGGTGACGAGCAACTCGGCCGTCACCCGATCGAGGTCGTCGACCAGCCAGTCACAGGACGGATGCAGGTGCTGGAGCGTCTCGATCGAGTAGACGACGTCGAACTGGTCGTCGTCGAACGAGGGAACGACGGACTCGATCGCACCGTGGTGAAACGTGCCCGTGGCCGCGAGGTCGGGATAGGCCCGTTCCATCACGTCGAACGCGTCGTCGTTGACGTCGATGCCGGTGAGATTCGCGTAGCCGTGCTCGGCGAGGTGTGCGAGGTGTCGACCCGAACTACAGCCGAGTTCGAGCACGGCCGCATCTCGATCAACCCGCTCGTCGAGCACGGTACGGAGCCGCTCGCTCCGCTCGTCGGGTCCGTAGTACGCGTAGTACTCGGGCGAGTAGGCCCGCGATCGATCCGCCCATCGACGCCGAACGTCGTCTGCATCCTGAGTCATGTGGTGAGAACTGCTGGAACTGCCGGGTCGCCAATCGTGGCGCTACGCCCGATCGGGGGCGGCAGTCGAACCGCTCCTCGGCCGGCCTCAGTGCCGATTCGTCCGTCCTGCTCGCCGTCTATCGGGCCGCCGAATGGTCGGTGTATCGAGCGAGCGACTCGGGGCGCGACTGGACGTCTCGACCGCTCTCGAATCGCCGTCGAGTCGCCGCTAGAGGCGTTCGAGGTTGGTCGCTCGTGGCCCCTTGTCCGCTTGTTCGATCTCGAACTCAACTTCCTGTCCTTCCTCGAGGTCGGGACCGCCGACGTCTTCCATGTGGAAGAAGACGTCGTCGTCGATCTCGTCCGTCTCGATGAAGCCGTAGCCGCCTGTGTCGTTGAAAAACGCGACCGTACCGGTTGGCATTGCAGGTTCCTCCACCTCGTGGGAACAGTCCCGCGCTGATATACCTGCATGTGGCACGTGCTACGAATATATAACGGGGCGGACGTCCGACCGCGAATCCGTCGCCGGTCACGGACGCCGATCGACACCGGGGGCCGATCGATACGAGCGCGGAGACAAGCACGAGCGGGGTGCCCGGCGTGTGAATCGGACCGTCACCCGCTCCACTCGCCAGCGAGGTCGCCGCTGAGATTGCCCCGCCACTGGTCGAAGCTGGTTTCGCAGGTCGCGTTCTCGTCGATGTGATCGATGAACCCCACGCCGGGGCTGGACAGTTCGTCGCCGCAGAACGGACAGGTGCCGGGGTCGGACCAGTTCGTCGTCGTGTTCACGGACATCGTACGTCGAAAGACCGGAAACAACAATATAAACCTAACCGGTAAACATACAATATACCTATTATGCCATTATGTGGCATAATCATTCAGTGAGTTTCGGATCGAGCACTCCGGAGCGAACCGAACACTCCGACGGATCGACCGCCGCGATCGATCGAGAGGTCTCCGTCCCGGGACCTGTTCGCCGCCACCGATGACCGCCGCCGAACCGTCGACGACCGCGGTTTCTTGCCAGTCCAGGGAGACGTTCGGACGTGACCACAGCACAGTTCGACCGTTTCGATCACGAATCGCACATGCGCCGGGCCTTCGAACTCGCCCGATCGGCCGTCGAGCGGGGCGATCGGCCGTTCGGATCCGTGCTCGTTCGCGACGACGCGGTCGTCATGGAAGCCTCGAATCGCGTCCTGACCGAGAACGACGTTCGCCGTCACCCGGAACTGCACCTCGCCTATCGCGCTCGCCGGGAACTCGATCCGGAAGCGCGTGCCGAGACCGCGATGTACACCAGCACCGAACCGTGTCCGATGTGTGCCGGCGGCCTCCGCTACGCCGGACTCGGTCGCATCGTCTACAGCGTCGGGGGCGACGAGATCGGCGAATTCGCGGGCCAGGAGACGCCGGTCCGATCGGCCACCGTCCTCGAAGGCGTCAGCGAGGTCGTCGGGCCCGTACTGAACGACGAGGGGCGGGCGCTCCACGAGGCGTTCGACTGGTGACCGGAAGACGTTCGACTCGTGACTGAATCGAGTCGTGCGCGGCCGTCGACCGGACCGTGACGCCCGCCGCAAGACCTCAGCGGTTCTCCGCGAGGGCGACGCCGAGAACGGCACCGAGCGCGCTCAATCCGACGGTGAACGCCGCAGCGAACAGCACCACGACGATGGCCATCACCCCGAACCCGGGCGGGCTACCGCCGAGACCGAGCATGAACAAAATCACGAAGGCGAACAGCGCGTACGGGACGACCATCACCAGCCCGGCGATCGCTCCGACCGTCAGCCCGTCGCTCGCCTCGCCGCCCTCGAGGTAGCCGGCGATCGCGCCGCCGGCGACCGTCGAGACGAACGGCACGAACGAGAGGACGACACCGACGATTCCGCCGATCAGTCCGTTGAGGACGATGCCGAAGCCGTCGTCGGACGCAGGGCGATCGTCCGTCGAGAGGGACGCGGTATCGGGAACCATACGCACAACTACTGGTCACCGAGCTAAAAAGTGTTGAGACGTGTCACCCGATGGCGTCACGTGCCGCGACGGTCACTCGATCACCGTCCCGTGTTCGTCGATCTCACCCTGAACGATCCGCGTCGAGGATATGCGTTCGCCGTCGTCGGCGAGCACGTACGGTGCTACGATTCCCGTAAGCGGGTCGAACCCGTGGTCCCTCCGTGCCTCGTTGATCGCCTCGAGTTCGTCCGCGGTCTCGGGCGAGACGACCAGCGCGTCGATCGCCGGGTCGTCCGTCACGATCTCGTGGGGGTCGGTGAGCGTCCTGATCGTCACCTCGCGGTCCCACTCGTCGATCGCCGCGAATTCCGCCGCGACCGATCGCTCGCGGTCCTCGTAGGGAGGAACCGGCCGCGGGACGTGGCGCGTCTCGGTGGCGAGGTCGTCGCCGGTCAGCCCGACGATGACGCCGTCCTCGCCGAACCGGAGCGCGTGCTCGAACAACAGGCGGTGGCCGTCGTGAATCGGTCCGAAGGTGCCGGCGACTGCGACGAGCATGCGCTGTACCGACGGCGTCCAGTCACAAGAAAAGGGGGGCAGAGCGGAGCGTCGAGAGCGGGACGTGTTGGGGGACGGTCCGTGCTGGACCTCCGTGCCGTTCACGTGGGTTCCCGGCCCGTCGAATCGCCGGTCGACCAGGTGGCGACTGCCCAAAACTCGACCGCCGTGGACGCGGCTGACCCGGCGCGGTGGCTCTCGGTTCGTGGTGAAAAACATCCGGACGAAGCCACGATCTGGAGCCGAACGGGAGCGCTCTTCTACGATCCGTCAGCCCTGGTTTGGTTCGCGAATCTCACTCGCGCGAGATCCGGTACTGGGCTGTGACACCGATCCACGACGTGGATCGATGGTGGACCGCGTGCAACTCCGTCGAGGGGAGACCTCGGTTCCGCGTGACCGGAGCGTCGGTTGTCCCTCGCACTCGATTCGAAATGATCGAACCGAGTCGTTCGGTGTCTCCTCGTGGCTTCGCCCGTTACACTATGTGGTACGTTATCAACCAACATAACGCTTGCCCAGGTCGCGATTTCGACAGGTCCGGATCGCTGACAGCGACCGCGAAGGTGGTCGCCGAAGGACGGTGCTTATCACCGTGACAGCCGGACGAGCCGTATGCACCTCCCACCGATCGGTCTCGGCACGATGGGCATCGACGACCCCGGGGCCGTCGAGACGTCCCTCGACGTCGGCTACCGGCACCTCGACACGGCCAGGATCTACGACAACGAGCGCGTCGTCGGCGCGGGGCTCGCCGCGAGCGACGTCCCCCGCGAGGACGTGACCGTCGCGACGAAGCTCTGGGTCGACGACCTCGCCCCCGACCGAGTCCGACCAGCGACCGAGGAGAGCCTCGATCGCCTCGGACTCGATCGGCTCGACCTCCTGTACGTCCACCGTCCGCGTGGCCCGTACGACCCGTCGGCGACGCTGCCGGCGCTCGACGCCCTCGTCGACGACGGACTCGTCTCGAACGTCGGCCTCTCGAACTTCACGGTCGACCAGGCGGCGAGGGCCCGAGATCACCTCGACGCGCCCGTCGCGGCCCACCAGGTCGAACGCCACCCGCTGTTCGCACGGAACGACCTCCTCGCCGACGCGCGGGCCAACGACTACCCGCTCGTCGCGTACTCGCCGCTGGCCGGCGGTCGCGTCGGGGAGTTGCCCGAGGTACGGGCAGTCGCCAACGAACACGACGTCGCGCCCGAATCGGTCGCGATCGCCTGGCTCGTCGGCACCGACGGCGTCGTCACGGTCCCGAAAGCCTCCTCGCGTGCGCACCTCGAGTCGAATTTCGCCGCCGGTGATATCGACCTGGACGCCGACGATCGCGCACGCATCGCCTCGATCGATCGAGAGCAGGAGCTGTTTCCGGAGTAAGGACCGCGAGCAAGGCACGACGAACCGTGCTACTCGACCACTGATCGGGGAGGAGGGAGACAGAAATTCGGGAACACGCACCCATTAGATCGGTAACGAAGGAAACACTAATACGATCGTTCGAACTGTTCTCGGATAATGCATGACAATCGCTAACAAGACCATCTGTCAGCTCACTCGCGAGACGGTCAAGAAGGGACTCCACCCGGTAATCGATCGGCTCGGCATCGAGACGGCTATTCGCGTCACGACGCCCGTTTCCGTGTCGGACGCCGAAGCGGCGCTCCGCGAGGAGCTCGCCGAGGAGGGGGTCGAGGTGCTTGCGGACGTGGACGTCCAGGCCATCCACCACCACTACAACCTCGAGTATCCCGAGTTCACGATCCTCTGTGTGGGCAACCGACGAGAGCTGGAGGCGGAGATGGCGATCGATCCGGGACTCGGCGCGTTCGTCCCGCTGTCGGTGATTCTCTACGACCTCGACGGCGAGACCCGGGTGAGCGCGGTGCGACCGACCACGCTGCTGGCCCTGTTCACCGACGACGACCTCCAGCGAGCCATCCAGGAGACAGAGGGGGTGCTCTGGCGGGTTCTCACGGAAGGGATCCCCGCCGCCGAGGTACTCAGCGAGGAGCCGCCGCTGATGCCCGGCGAAGAATCCACCCGAACGCGGATCAAGAAGGCGCTCAACCTCGTGCTCACGCTGGTCGACGCCGAGTACAGCATCCACGTCTCGAGTCCGCTCCCGTGAGCGCAGGTCGAAGCCGACGTGCGTGACGCCCTCGATCGCCGCGGGCAGAAGGTCCTCGGCGAGGTCGGCGACACGTTGCTGGTCGGGAACCCCGGTCAGGCGCACAAGGCCCTCGCGATCGAACCGGACGTCGCCGTCTTCGTCCCGCTCTCGGTGACGATATCTGAAGAGGGCGACGAGACGCACGTCCGAACCGTTCGGCCCTCCACGCTGCTTGCGTTCTACGGCGATCCCGACCTCCGGGATATCCTCCAGGAGATGGAGTTGCTCCTCTGGAACGCGCTCGTCGACGGTGTGCCTCGACGAGTTGACCGAGAAAGGGCTGATCGAGCGACGGAGCTTCGACGAGATTCCGCCGCGAGTCGAGTACTCGCTGACGCCTCGCGGTCGGGAACTCGAGACGCGGATCCAGCCGTTGCTAGAATGGGCGGCAGAAGAAGGGTAATCCACGGGGCAGGTCGGAGGAGACGGACGAACGCGTACGCGATCGAGATGCCGCCCGTAACGGACACCCGCCGGCTCCGGGGGGAAACGAGCACCGACCCGTACCCTGCCTGCGAAGAGGTGCACCCTGCTCGGGAAGAGATGCGCCCTGCGAAGAAACCGCGAACGCGATTGGAACCACCGCGTCCGTATTCGGTAGCCCGATCGAGAGCAGCCGACGGTGACGACCACCACTGACGAGGACCCGGTTTGCGTGTCGGCTCAGTCGTCGGCACTGTGCGATCGACCCTCGCCGATCGACATCGCGTCACCCACCGTGCCCGCGGCTCGCCGGACGAGTCGGGAGAACGCCCGTCGCCGGCGGACGAACAATACCGTCCCGAGGACGACGTAGACGACGCTGTAGGCGATCAGGACGTCGGTACTCGAGATCGGTATCGTGACGAACTCCCGGATAATGGCGAACTCGAGCAGGACCTGTGAGAGAAAGAGTACGAGCAGCGTCACCGCCTCCTTCACGGAGATTTCGAATCTGATCAGAAGCGAGATGGCGAAAAACGACTGCGCGGCGGTCAGCCAGATCTCGGCCGCCTGTTTGTAGTCGAACGCGAGGACGCCGTACCGGGCGAGCGCGATCGAATGAACGATGACGAGCGTCCCGATGAGCAGCGTCCACTGGTTGAGCTTCGACGAGATGAGCGCGTTGAATCCCGCCGTCGAGCGCGCCTTGTTCACCAGATAGACGACGACGATCAACTCCGGCGCTTCGGAGGCCAGCGGTGCGATCCACTGGATCATGAAAAAGGACGGGATGCCGACTCCTTCGCCGAGACGCTCGAGTCCGTGTGCGAAGGGTTCGACGGCCGTGAAGATCATCACGCCGGAGTAGGCGAACAGCAGGAGGATGGTGGCGATCCGGCGCCGCTTCGGGAAGTGCTGGAGATACGCCGGAACGCCGACGTGGTCCATGTCGGGTTCGACATCGCCCCGGAGGATGACCGCGATGTAGCAGACGTACAGCCCGACCAGGAACAGCATATCGAAGACGTCGATACCGCCGTTGAGCGGCACGAGGAACGCCCAGAGCGTTGCGATCAACAGGAACACGATCTCGAGGCCGATCTCCCGATCGAGGACGACCACGTCGGCGAGGAAGCCGGGTCGGGTTTCGACCGCGGGGTCTGACGACGCGCCCCGGCGGAAGATCGTAAAGAGGGCGACGCCGGCCCAGCCGATGCCGATCAGGATACGGTTCGCACCGGTCATGTTGGCCACGGCGAGGTTACCCGCCTCGATCCCGCGCGGAGTCCCCGCGAACTGGCCCGCGTTCCACGCGTAGAGTGCGTCGACGGCGTACTCGGGCGCGACCGCTAGCACCGCCAGTACTGCGATCGCGAACGCCTGGGGGACGTCCTTCTCGGCGGTTTCGGCGGCCCACGCGAGCAGAAATGCGGCCCCGAGGACGGCGAGACCAGTCACAATCACCGTCCCGAGCGTCGACGGACGGAACACAGCCGGTGCTTCGTACCCACCGCCCGGGAGTACGGCCCCCGTGAGCCGGGGGAGTAGATCGGCGGCCCCCCACACGACGACCCAGGGAAGTGTCAGTGCGAACGCGGCCGAAATCGCGCCGAGCGCTCGTCGTCTCATGGAAATCGTATCGAAACCCGCCTCGATCGAATCAACGTACGCACCGCATCGAAATGCTCATCGTGCCTGCGACTGCCGCGGGTTGCGATCCCCGAACGGTCGGACGACACCGGTTTCGAAAGACGCATTCTCGAAGAGTGATGTGATCGTGGGAGTTAGCATTTCGATGAGGGCACCAAGCCCCGTGGCAGGAATCCGTGCTATTCGACAGGACGTGGAGACGGAGATTCGCCGCGGACGCGATGGATTACGGGTGATCCGGAGGGACCATAGCTATACACCGGCATGCGTACGGATACCGTGTTATCGTGTGTCGAAGGATCTCCGCTCGACGACATCGTGTTCCTCGCGCGGTCGGATCACCGCGCTCGACGCATTGGCTATGCGTCCCCGGGAGGCCAGGCCGACCTCCGGAAACCGACCGGCGTGTCGTAGTCCGCGGTCGGGCGGACGCTCCGCGAGTTCGAGGACCGACACTGGATCAGGCAGGAACGGACGCCAGTACGAGGCGACACAGCTGGGTGCGTTCGTCACGTCGGGAATGCAGGGTCTGGTCGACCGATTCGAGACCGAGCAAACGCTCTGCCAGCTACGAGCCGTTCTGCCGGCTATCGTCGCGAGACGTGCTGCCGACTATCGTCGGTAGTCGGGTCGACGGACGGTCCCTGGCCCTGGCGACGATCCCAGTAGCGACCGGGTCGCCCGCTTGCAACCGATGACCCTGATGCAGCCGTTGCACGGAAAGCAACGGGTGCACGGAAATCACTAGATGCCTACACTATCCCCCGTCTCGTAGCGTCTCTCGCTGGGAGGCGAAACCATGACAAACGACCTGCAATCGGAAGAAGACAGCACGATGGCACTACAGGTAGCGTGCGACACAGCCGTTTCGGGGTGCGTCTTCCTCATGCGTACCGAGGAGAACGACAAGGAACGACTGGTGGAGATCGCGCGCGAGCACGTCAAAGAACAGCACGGGAAGGAATTCACACGCGACGAAATCGAAGCCCGTCACGTGGAAACGGTCGAGGTCTAACTCGGAGGACTGGAACGATGAGTCTGGATCAAGCGACAGGTTCACGACACCGGACCGAGCACGAACTCGATCGGGGAGTACGGATCGGCTCACTCCTGATGGCGCTCGCGGGCGTCGCCTTCGTCGGCTACGGAGTCGTCTTCCTCGCCAGAACGTTCTTCGGCACCGGCTTCGAACTCGGTGTCGCGACTCTGAACGGGGTCACGCCGGCGGAACTCGAAGCGATCGACCCGGCCATCATGAGCTACATCAATCACCTCCACGTTGCCACTGCGGCGTTTATCATCGCCACCGGGATCGCCATCACGGCGCTCGCGTGGTACGGTGTCCGAAGTGAGCAACTGTGGGCGTGGACGACGGCGGTCGTCGCCGCCGTGGTCGGGCTGGCCATCGCACTCCCGATGCACTACGCCGACCTCTTCGCCCACGACTGGGTGACGCACCTCGGCCCCATCTACCTCGCAACGATCGTGTTCGTGGTGGGTGCCGTACTCGCGTACCCGGGATCCCGATCGGAATCGCAAATTACAGAGACGGAGGACGTCTGACGTCCTCCACCGGCGTTCGTCGAGACCCATGTCCGGAACCACTTGCTCGAAACGCCAGCATGACGAGTAGAGGAACTCCCCGTCCAGGCGTATTAGACGAGAGCACCGAACTATCGGAGACTGCAGGTCCCTGCGAATTCTTCGGCCTCGTCGATCGGGTCACGAACTTGCACCACGTGCTCATCGGTCATCCACTGCAAGGGAATTACTGCCCGGGCAAATATCACTAGCTGCCTACATTAGTTCGTCCGGTGTACCCCGACGTGAGGCGAGTTAGCAGATGGCAACCACTACGAGAGACGATGCGGAGGCAGCGATCGAACGACTACAGGCGGACTTCCGGGGCGACCTGATCCACCCTGACGATCCGGCGTACGACGAGGCGCGCACGATCTACAACGCGATGATCGACAAGCGGCCGGGAGTGATCGCCCGGTGTACCGACGTCGCGGACGTGATCGCAGCCGTGACCGCCGCCCGCGAGCACGACCTCGAGATCGCGATCCGCAGCGGCGGTCACAACGGTCCCGGACTGGCGCTGGTGGACGACGGACTGGTCGTCGACCTGTCCGACATGACGGGGGTTCACGTCGATCCCGACGCGAAGACGGTGCACGTCGAACCCGGCTGCACCTGGGGCGACGTCGATCACGCGACCCACGCCTTCGGCCTGGCGACGGTCAGCGGGGTCATCTCTACGACCGGCGTCGGGGGCCTGACCCTCGGCGGCGGACACGGCTATCTGAGCCGCAAGTACGGACTGACGATTGACAATCTGGTGAGCGCGGACGTCGTGCTGGCCGATGGTCGCCTGGTTCACGCGAGCGAGGACGAAAACGAGGACCTGTTCTGGGCACTGCGCGGCGGCGGCGGCAACTTCGGTGTCGTCACCTCGTTCGAGTTCCAGTTGCATCCGGTCGAGACGGTTGTCGCCGGGCCGCTGTTCTGGCCGATCGACGACCTCGAAGACACGATGCGCTGGTACCGCGAGTGGCTGCCCGAAGCGCCCGATGACGTCTCCGCTTTTTATCTGATCCACGAGGTGCCAGGTGACCCCTTCCCCGAAGAGATCCACGGCGAACAGGTCTGCGGCCTGATGTGGTGTTATCTCGGGCCGGAGGACCAGGCCGAGGAGGTGATCCAACCAGCCCGTGATGTTGCCGAGCCGCTGTTCGAACACGTCGAACCGATGCCCTATCCGGCACTCCAGAGCATGTTCGACGATCTCTACCCGGAAGGCGACCAGTGGTACTGGAAGGGCGACTTCGTGGACGATCTGACCGACGACGCGATCGCCGAGCACGAGCGCTTCGCCGACGTGCCGACGCCACAGTCGGGAATGCACCTCTATCCCATCGACGGCGCCGTCCACGACGTGGACGCGGACGAAACCGCCTGGAGTCATCGCGACGTCACCTGGTCGATGGTCATCTTCGGCGTCGATCGGGATCCGGAGAACCGCGACCTGATCGTCGACTGGACCCGCGACTACTGGGACGCGCTCCACCCGCATTCGGCCGGTGCGGCGTACGTCAACTTCATGATGGAGGAGGGAGACGAGCGGGTTCGGGCCACCTACGGCGACAACTACGAGCGCCTGCAGGAGATCAAGGCGAGGTACGATCCAGACAACGTCTTCCACGTGAACCAGAACGTCGAACCGGCACCGTGAGTAGCGTCGAGCAAGCTACCGAAGGGCCGGAACGGGGTGACTGCCGATCGTCACCGGGAGTACGTCTCGAGTGTCCCGATCCGATCGTCCTCGAATTCGAAGAAGTCGGCGAACTCGAACAGGGACCGATCCGCGGCCTCGTCCACCACGCGGCCGCGGGCCGCCACCCCCTGTTCGTCCGTAACGATCGCGACCAGTTCGTGACGGGTGTCGGGGTTCGGCCGCTCGTCGCGCATGAACTCGACGAAGTCCTCGCGGCTCTCGAAGGTCCGATCGGGCCGGCGCTGGACGAAGTCGGGCGCGAGCACGTCCTCGAGTCGTCCGTACTCGTGGTCGTCGAGTGCGTCGTAGTACCGTCGGACGACCCGCGCTGCGTCGGTGGCCATACCGGACTGTTCGTCGCCGCCGGGAAAAGTGTGTGACGGTGACTGTGCGACTCGGTGACGAGATCGGGCGAACGGTCAACGAAGTAACGTAACGCGTCTTCAGCGAATCTTTACACGGTAGTGTGGCAACGTCACGCATATGGCTACGACGGATGCGCTTCACGAACTCGCACCACTCTCCGAACTCGAGGCGGCGGGCCGAACACAGGTCACGATCGACGGGACGCCGCTGGCCGCGTTCTACCACGAGGGCGAGGTCCGGGTCGTCGACAACCGCTGTCCGCACATGGGGTTCCCGCTCTCCGAGGGGACCGTCGACGACGGGATCCTCACCTGTCACTGGCACCACGCGCGATTCGAACTCTCCTGTGGCGACACGTTCGATCCGTGGGCCGACGACGTCCGGACCTACCCGACGGAGATCCGGGATGGCACCGTCTACGTGGACCCGAATCCGGACCGCGAACGCCCGCCCGACGAGCACTGGGCCGATCGTCTCGAGACCGGTCTCGAGGAAAACCTCCGTCTCGTCGCCGCGAAGTCGTCGATCGGCCTCCTCGACGCCGGCGTCGACTACCGGGAGCCGATGGCCACGACGCTCGAATTCGGTACCCGGTACCGGGACTCCGGCTGGGGGCCCGGACTGACGATCCTCGGGTGCACGGCGAACGTGATGGACGATCTCGATTCCGACGATCGAATGCGGGCGCTGTACACCGGGGTTCGCCACGTCGCCGACGACTGCGCGAACGAGCCACCGAACTTCGACCAGCCGTCGTTCTCGACGAGCGAGGTCGAGTTCGATCGCCTGCGGTCGTGGTTCCGGGACTGCGTCGATGTTCGTGACGCCGACGGGGCCGAACGGTGTCTTCGCACCGCCGTCACGTCGGGCTATTCGGAGTCCGAGGTCGCCGAACTGCTGGTCACCGCGGCGACCGACCACCCGTACCTCTCGAACGGGCACGTGCTCGACTTCGCGAACAAGGCCGTCGAGAGCCTCGACCACGTGGGCTGGACGCATGCGGACGAGACGCTGGCGGCACTGGTCGAGCCGCTGGTCACGGCGACCCGCAGCGACGAGCAGTCCTCGTGGCGACAGCCGATCGACCTCGTCGCGCTACTCGAAGACGTCTACGGCGGCGACGTGACGGAGACGAGCGGACTCGCGGAACTCGCAGCCGAGGGTGGTGCCGAGGGCGATCGGGATGCCTGGACGCCCCCCGTCGACCTCCAGGAGACCCTGCTCGGGGACGACCCCGGGGCGATCGTCGACGCGCTCGCGGACGCGATCCGATCGGGGGCGACGACCGAGGCCCTCGCCGCCGAGGTCGCCCACGCCGCCGCGACCCGCGTCGCCCAGTTCGGGACGGCCAACGAGTTCTCGGACTGGAACACCGTCCATCACACGTTCACCTACGCGAACGCGGTCCACGGGTTTGCCCGACGGACGGACGCCGTCGCGTGCTATCGCGGCGTCTTCGACGCCGCGCTCAGCGTCTACCTCGATCGGTTCCTCAACACGCCGCCAGCGCCCGTTCCGGAACCCGGCGAGCACGGAACCGATCGCGATCCCGACGACGTGCTCGACCACCTCCTCGAGACGTTCGACAGGGAGGGTGCGGTGAACGAGGCCGGCCGGTTCGTGGCGGAGTTCTTCGACTGCGGCGGCGACCCGGCAGCCCTCAAGCGGACGCTCGGTCGCGGCCTGCTGCGCGAGGACGCCGGCTTCCACACGCTCCAGAACGTCGAGGCGGCGTTCCGGCAGTTCGAACTGGCAGACACGCTGGCATCCCGCCGGGAGGATGCCTCGATCGACCTCGAGCGCCGCCGACGAGTGCCGTTGATCGCGACCGCCCGTTACATGGCCGCCCACTTCCCGACCCGACGCGAAGCGGACCAGACGTTTGCGATCGCTCAGCGGCTCAACCGTGGTGAAACGATCCACGAGGAGTAATCGGATCGACTGTCTTTTTTCGTCCCCGATCGTAGGTCAGGTGTGGAGTGTCACGTCTACTACGAGGGTGACGACGACCCCGACAAATGCACCGCGCGGCGCCTCGAGAAGTTCGACGAGGCGATCCTCCACCGCAAGATGGACCGGGTGCCCTACGGCGTCGTCCTCAACCCCCACGCCGAGCAGGCGCTCTCGCCGGCCGACGCCGAAGAGGGGTTCGGTACGCTGGTCGCACTGGATTGCTCGTGGGAGTCCGCGGGAGAAGCCGCCTTCCGAATGCGCGGCGTTCACCGGGCACTGCCCTTCCTCGTCGCCGCGAACCCGGTCAACTACGGCCGTCCGTTCCGGCTCACCACCGTCGAGGCGCTCGCCGCCGCCTGCTGCATCTTCGGCGAGCGCGAGCGCGCCGAGGAACTTCTCGAACCGTTCCGCTGGGGCGAGACCTTTCTGACGCTCAACGAGGAACCGCTCCGACGCTACAGCGAGTGTGCCGACTCGAGCGAGGTCGTCGCCGTCCAGGACGACTATCTCGCCGACGAGTGACCACTTTCGGGGGTTATCCCGGACCACAGCGGTTATATGCACCACGGGCCAACCGAGGGGTATGCCCAAGTTCGACGCTGCCGAGAAGCGCTCCCTCGAGAAGATGATCTGTATGCGCTGTAACGCCCGCAACCCGAAGCGAGCCGATAACTGCCGGAAGTGCGGCTACGGGAACCTTCGCCCCAAGGCGAAGGAACCCCGCGCAGCCTAATTCTCGCCCGACTGCCTCGCAGGACCGCCTCGCCGGCCTGCCGATCGGGCCGTCGTTCGATCGCGGTCCCCGCTCGATCGATTTTCGATCCCAGCCCCGGCTTCGACCCCGGCCCGATCGGTCCCGTCGCTCGTTGCACGAACGGCAACGATTTTGCCCGCGGTCGCCCGTAGATCCGGTGTGAACGTTACGATTATCGACTACGGCGTGGGTAACCTCCGCAGCCTCAGGCGCGGGCTCGAACGGGCCGGCGCCACGGTCACGGTCTCCGACGATCCCGACGATATCGTCGCCGCCGAGGCGCTCGTCCTCCCCGGCGTCGGCGCATTCGAGGAGTGTATGCGGAACTCGCGGCCGTTCCACGACGTGCTGGTCGAGGCCGCCGAGGACACGCCGATCCTCGGCATCTGCGTCGGACTGCAGCTGTTGTTCGCCGAGAGCGAGGAAGGCGCGCCCGAGGGCGAGACGATCGAGGGACTCGGCCTGATTCCCGGTCGCGTCGTCCGGCTTCCCCGGAGTGAGGTGAAGGTCCCCCACATGGGCTGGAACGAACTCGCGATCGAACGCGAGCACCCGCTGGTCGCGTCCATCGCGGACGACGACTTCGCCTACTTCGTCCACTCCTACTGCACCGCGGCGGACGATCACACGATCGCCGCCTGTGACTACGGGTTCGAGTTCGCGGCCGTCGCCGCGAACGAGGCGGGGAACGTGATGGGAACGCAGTTCCACCCCGAGAAGAGCGGGGAGACGGGGTTACAACTCCTCGAGAACTTCGTGGAGTACGCGCGCGACTACCACGCCGACGACCTGCCGGCGACGGCCGACTGACCGCCCACCTCGATTCCGCCTCGGGAACGGCGCGGTACTCCGGCGCGCTACTCGTCCGGGTACTTCGGCTCGCGCTTCTCGGCCCGCTCCAGCGCCGTCTCCACCACGTCGCGCACGTCGCCGTGGAAGACGCCGCCGTGGCCCGCGTACATGTGTTCGACGCCCTCCGGCATGCGATCGAGCAGGTCCTCGACGCTCTCGATGAGTCGCTCGCGGGACTGGCCGGCCATGTCCGTGCGGCCGAAGCTGCCGTAGTCGAAGGCCCCGTCGTCGTGGACGACCACGTCACCGGAGAATAGCGTCGTCTCGGAGACGAAGGAGACGTGGTCGTCCGCGTGGCCCGGCGTGTAGACCACGTCGAACTCCTCGTCGCCGATCGCGACCGTGTCCCCGTCGTCGATCGCGTGGGTGCGCGTCGGGTGGTCGGCGTAGGCGTAGACGTCGGGATCGAACGCCTCGACTGCGGCTTCGAGCTGCGCGACGTGGTCGCCGTGCTGGTGGGTCAGCACCACGTCGTCCACGTCGTCGGTGTGGCTGCGGATCTCGTCGACGATCCCGTCCCACGCGCCGGCGTCGACGAGCGTCGTTCGATCGCCGACTGCCAGGAACGCGTTACAGGTGAACGTCTCCGCGTCGTCGGTGACGTGATAGATCTCCATACCCTGCCCGTCGTGAGCCGACGGCAAAACGGTACCGTCCGATCGACGGCGGCGATCGAGCCGAATCGAGACGCCGTACCGTATTGCTGTCATTCTACACCGGCAGCTACGTCCCCCGTTTCGATGGAGAACGTATCGAATATCGACAATACTGTCGGTAACTCGTAACCACGAAATTTTTCTATCGCAAGCCCCAAGGGATACACGTATGGGATTCGGGAGCTACGACGAATCCGAGCAACAGGAGGTCGACGCTGATTTTGACGACGACGACGCGGTACAATCCTCGGAGAACAGTCACGAAGGCACGATCGAATTCGAGAACGGCGCGTCCAGCGACGAACTCCTCGATCGGCTCAAGGAGATCAAAGACGACGGTTGAGTCCGGATGAAATCCGGGGTGCGGGCGCTGGGCGTCGCGGAATCGTTTCGCGGTGACGACGCGAGTGTCGATCGAAGCACGCTCGCGGGTGCCGTCGTCCGTCGCGATCGCGTCGTCGATGGGCTGGGGTACGCGGCGTGTACCGTCGGTGGAACCGACGCGACGGCTGCGGTCGAATCGCTCGTCGACGACGTCGCGCGGCCGGACGTCCGGTACGTCCTGCTCGGCGCAGTCGCCCCCGCGTGGTACAACCTGCTCGATCTTTCGCGGATCCACGAGGCCGCCGAGCGGCCGGTTCTCGCCGTGACCTTCGAGGCGAGCGACGGCCTCGAGGCTGGCCTCAGAGATGCGTTTTCCGGACCCGAACTCCAGCAACGACTGGAGACGTACCGATCGCTCCCCGATCGTCGCGACGTGTCGGTCAACGACGAGACCGTCTACGTCAGACACCTCGGCTGCGACGCCGACGAGGCCCGCGAGATCGTTCGCGCCTTTACACCCGACGGGGGTCGCCCGGAACCGCTCCGGGTTGCCCGGCTGGCGGCGCGGGCGGCGAACGCGTATCTCGGTGATCGGGAGTGAGATCGTCGATCCGTTTCGACGAACGGACGGCTACCGGTATCACTGGCGGACGAGGACCTCTCTCGTTCTCATCAAAAACAGCGTGCTGAATACGGCGGGGTAGTCAGCATGTGGTTTCTAGTAGCTTCTGCGGATTTCAACGGAGCCGGGGATTTCGGATGTTGCGCGGCGTAACGCTACTATCCAGGTCCAAAGGCCGCGATATCGGCTCCCACTGTCGCCAGTGCGTCGGCGGGGTTCGGGTCGCTGTCGGCCAGATGCGTGTACTGGTGTTCCGGAATGCGCGACAGTGCTGTCGTGACGGCCTCGCTGTATGTCTCGACGCCCGGTTCCGTCGGGTCATTGCCACCCCAGACGTCTCGGATGACCGTCATTGAATCGATGCGCACGTCCAGCCTGCGTGGCTCGTAGCGAGCCAACAGTTCGGAGAGTCCGAGTTGGAGGGCGACGTATTCGGCGGTGTTGTTCCCCGTTCGGGAGCCGACGGGTCGGCCGAGACGGACGAGTTGGTCCTCCGCAGCGTCCGTGATGACAGCGCCCGCACCCGCGGGGCCGGGGTTGCCGCGTGAACTGCCATCGACGTAGAGGACGAACGTGTCGCTCGTCGGTTCGGGGACGGATGGTCGGGTGAGTCCCGACGCGAGGAGGCTTTCGAGCGCGCGACGCAACTCGGGCGGGGTGGTTGCGGGGTCGAACAGACCGCCGTAGCCGGGGACAGCATCGTCGATGGCGTCGGTGGCGGCCGCCACCTCGTAGCCGACACCTGCGAGTACCTCGTCAACGAGCGTGGCGAGCGGCGAGAGATGTTCGGCCGGGAGAGGGTCGTCGGTCACGTCACTTGTCCCTTCGGGCTTCGGTTCCTGGCCCTCACACTCTCGTTCCCGGCCGATCTCGTTGGCTGGTCGCACCACTGCATATAGATCCTCGGTGGTCAAGCGGGATAATCTCTTCACGTGGCACCGGCGGCAGACCGTTTTGGATCAGTCGGCCCCTTGAACTCCTCGGTGGCTGGCACAAATGGCCTGCTGAATACAGCGGATGGGCCTTGTTTAGACGCTAGTGAGAGCGGTGCTGTGGCTCAATTCTGATCTTCCAGACGAGACCTCGTCGAGAGTTTTGCCCCTCGACCGAGGTGATGGTGTTGCTCCAATCTCGATAAAACGGCTGCAGAACCGAAATTGTAGAGTCCAGTTCCACGATGGCGATTCCATTTCCAACACCTATATATCTACTTTCGGTCTGTGGACCTCGTTACCCTCGAATTTTCGCGTCTAAACACGGCCCAGAGGATGAATTCAGCAGATCGGTAACGATAGGGTACAGCGTTAACGGTAGGATTCGTGGCCTACAATAACAAGCTGTGACCTTGTTACTTCATTCCATGGTTAAATGTACTCGATGCGGCCGTGATGTGGATGATCTTCAAAGCATCACGCCAGATGTTATCACGAAAGAACTAATCGACTCAGTCGATCGCGGCGAAGAAGACCTTGCCGGGGAGGATGATATGAGAGTTTGCGCCGAGTGTATGGATGAACTGAAGGGAGACTGAAAACGAAACGGGTATCATTACTGACGATTTCAGCACGATCTGGATTATAAGATTCGCGCCCTCTATTCAGCAGGGGTTGACCAACTCACCGAGATGTTGTCAGAAAAGGCGTGCTGGCTACGAGGTTATATGCAGCACGGCAACCTCGGTTATTTCGCCCCTTGATTCTGGATTCCCGGTAGAGAACCCGCGAATTGAGCATTGCGACGTCCGTGGCTATAGACGAAATTCACAATTCAAAAGTACACACATTCTTTCAAAAGGAATACTTTTTCCCAGGTCCTGGTCGATTGAGAGTATGAGTTACGGAATACCCTCTCTGCAAGTGGCGACGGGCGTTGTATTTGCTTACGTAATGCACTTCGTGGCAACTGCCTTGCACGACTTCTTCGGCTTCCTGTTCTCTGGCATGTTGACCGTCTTTGGTCTGTACATAGCCGCTCACGGGCTATTTACTGGTATCGAGGTAGCTGTGAATGGACCGTCAACCGACAATAATTCGGCTGAAACACGATAGCTGAGTGGCTCAATTGCACTTATCTCTGTGAATTACACACGCTGTGGTGAACAACTACCAGCCCACGTGATCGGCCCCTACTCGTGCCACATTCGCGCCCTGTATTCAGCACAACTCGATCGACGTCGTCCGGGCCTGACAGATTCTCGAGCGATCGCGTCCGAAGTAGATTGCATCGCGACTGCCACGACTCGAAAGAGGTAGGAGGCGGCCGCGTGTCCTGCCGGCCATGGGAGAGATGGAAGATCTCCGGGTCACCGCCTGCACCCGGTGTCCGGACCTCGTCGACTGTCGGAGTCGGATCGTCAACGGCACCGGCCCAGAGGACGCCGACGTGCTGTTCGTCGGCGAGGGGCCGGGTGCGAACGAGGACGAGCAGGGCGAACCGTTCGTCGGTCGCAGCGGCACCGTTCTGGACGACGCGCTCCGAACCGTCGGGCTCGATCGGGAGACCGTCCGCATCACGAACTGCGTGCGCTGTCGGCCGCCCGAGAACCGCGACCCGACGACCGAGGAACTCGAGAACTGCCGGGAGTACCTGGAGCGGGAGATCGACCTGCTCGACCCGGACGCGATCGTCACGCTGGGGAAGGTGCCCAGCGAACACCTGCTCGATCGATCGGTCGCCGTGACGAAGGAAGCCGGCGACGTCGCCGACGTGCGGATCGAGGGGACGCCGCGGCGAGTGTTGATCTGCGTCCACCCGGCGGCGACGCTTTACGATCGGAGCCAGGAGGAGACCTTCGAGACGACCCTCCAGCGGGCGGCGGACCTCGCTGGCGTCGACGGCAGCGACAACGGGAGCGGACAGACCCGACTCGACGGGTTTTGAGCGCGACAGGGACGCAAGATGCCCGGATCTCGGCCCGATTCCCCGGTTCGACCCGGAAACTATTGCCGATATGTATGACGCGACTGGAACGTCCGTCGAGCAAGCAGGACGGAGCGGTACCGCGTCTTCGGGGGCGAGACCGTCTCGACGGCGTCGTGACTGCTGGTCGTACTTACCGTGACCAAACCGGGAAAGTAGCCGTCGGCCCGAGTGAGGGTAGTGATTGACGACTCGATTTCTCTCTCACGACGGGAGTATCTCGCGGGAACGAGCGCTGTCGGAACGGCGGCCGTCGCCGGCTGCTTCGGGAGCCGATCGAACGAACTCACGATCGCGCACATGCCGATCTTTCCCGATCTGCAGTACTTCGTGATGGAGTCCGAGGGATTCCTCTCGGAGATCGACGCCGAGATCGACAGCCGGGAGTTCACCGACGGCCCGGCCATCGTCCAGGCGTACGGTGGCGGCGAAATCGACATCGCGATGTTCGGCATCGTGCCCGCGATGATCGTCATCGACCGTGGGATTCCGGCGACGGTGACCGCGACGAATATCAAAGAACCGATGGCGATCATGGCCCACGAGGAGTTCCAGACGCTGTGGGACGACCACGGCGCCGACGCCTTCGAGGTCTGGAAAGACGACCGCGGGGAGACGTTCCGATTCGGAACGTTCCCGCAGGGGTCGGTCCCCGACGTCTTGCTCCGGTACTGGCTCCGCGAGGAGGTCGGCGTCGATCCCGACGAGGCCGTCGATATCATCGAGATCGGCGGTGCGAACGCGGTGTTCCAGGCGATCGCGAACGACGAAATCGACGGCACGTCGATCATGGAACCGGTGCCCACTCGCGCCGAGTCGGAGGGCCTTCCGGTCCAGCTTTTCCGGACGTCGGCCGAAATCATGCCCGGACAACCCGCCGCCGTCACGCTGATGCACGACGAGGTCCGCGACTCGGACGTTGCGTCGCAGTTCCTCGAACAGCACGTCCGTGCGACGGATTTCATCCACGAGAACCCGGCGGAGACGGCCGACATCGTCGAGGACGGGATCGGTATGCCGGCCGAGCAGGCCCGACGGGCGCTCGACGGACCGCTCGCGAATTTCGTCACCGATCCGCGCGAGATCGAGAACGGGACGGAGATCTTCGCGTCGTTCGCACACGAGAACGGCCAGATCGACGACGAACTGTCGACCGAGGACGTCTTCGACTACGACCTCTACGATGGAGTCACATCGTGACGACGGAGGGAACCGACCGATGGCAACCGACGTAACACAGGAGATCGACCGGCCGAACGCGACGAGCAGGCTCCCGTTCGTTGACGTCGACCTCCGACGGCTCCTGTTCGGTGCCGGGGGAATCGCCGCGTTCGTCGCGCTCTGGTGGCTCGGCTCGCTCGTCCAGCCGTCGTACGTTCTTCCGTCGCCGATCGCCGTCGCCGAGACGTTCGCCGCCGAGGCCGCGAGCGGGGACCTGACCGCGGCGCTGGGACAGAGCGTCCGTCACTGGCTCCCGGGTGCCGTCGTCGGGACGGGCCTCGGAATCGGCGTCGGCATCGCACTGGCGTGGAGTTCGGTCCTCGACGACGTCTCGTCGCCGGTCGTTCGCGTGCTCCGACCGGTGCCGCCGCTCGCGCTGGTCGGCTTCGCGATCGCGTGGTTCGGCATCAACCACGCCGGCGCGGCGTTCATCATCGCCGTCGGCGCGTTCTGGATCAACTTCTACGCCGCCTACGGCGCCGTCGAGGGGGTGTCGGAGGACCTGCTGGACGTCGCTCGCAGTCTCGGCGTCAAGGGCAACCTCGAACTCGTCCGATCGGTGGTCGTGCCGGCCGCGTCGCCGGAACTCATGACCGGCATCCGGACCGGGATCGGTCGATCGTGGATGCTCGTCGTCGCCGCCGAACTCTTCGGCGTTCCCGGAATCGGCCGTGAAATTCTGCGGGCGTCGAACAACCTGCAGGTCGACGCGGTGATCACGTACATCCTCGCGTTGAGTCTCGTGTTCCTCGTCGTCGATACCGCGTTCCGCGCGGCCCAGCGGAGGGTTCTGGCGTGGCGGTAGACGATACCGACGCTTCCCGCGTCCGGGTCGACGGCGTCGGGAAGCAGTACGCCACCGAACAGGGCCCGGTGCAGGCACTCGAAGACGTCTCGTTCGAGGTCGAACCCGGCGAATTCGTCTGTCTCGTCGGCCCCTCCGGATCCGGAAAGACGACGCTGTTTCGCGTCGTCGCCGGCCTCGAATCGCCGACGTCGGGGTCCGTCTCCCTCGACGGGACGCCGGTCAGGGAACCGAACCCCGACATGGGAATCGTGTTCCAGGAGTACCACCTGTTCCCGTGGCGGACCGTCCGTGGGAATATCGCCTTCGGGCTGGAGCGGACGGACGTCTCGACGGACGACCGGGAACGGCGCGTCCAGCACCTCGTCGACCTCGTCGGACTGGACGGGTTCGAGGACAGTTATCCGAAGGCACTCTCCGGCGGGATGAAACAGCGCGTCGCACTCGCACGGGCGCTGGCCGTCGATCCCGCGCTCCTCCTGATGGACGAACCGTTCGGTGCCGTCGACGCGCAGACGAAGGAACGGCTCCAGACCGAACTCCTCGAGATCTGGGATCAGACGGGCAAGACCATCCTGTTCGTCACGCACGACGTCGAGGAAGCCGTGAAACTCGCGGACCGGATCGTCGTGATGGCGAAAGACCCGGGTCGAGTTCGCGAAATCGTCGAGATCGATCTTCCGCGCCCCCGATCGCGCGCCGACGAGGCGTTCGGCGAGTACTACGAGCGCGTTCTCGATCTCATCCGCGCCTGACCGACTTGTCACTTCGTGTTGACCGTCACCGATCGGATTCTCGCGTCGAGTCGATCGTCACCGATCGGTTTGTGACCCCATTTCGAATCCGTCCGATCGGGCCGGGGCCAAGCGAACTGCCAGTCGCCGTCGCGTTCGGCCCGTGCGCACCAGGTGATTGCTCGAAAGGTAATACACTTCAACGCGCCGCGCCGAGTGGGCGTATGAGCAGCGTCTCGTCCGCACAGGAGCAGTCGCTCGCCTCCGTGGTCGTCGTCGACTACGGACTCGGCAATCTGCGTAGCGTCACCCGCGGACTGGAGCGTGCGGGTGCCGACGTGGAGATCACCGACGATCCCGAGGCCTTCCACGCGGCCGACGGCGTCGTCCTCCCCGGCGTCGGTGCGTTCCGCGAGGGCGTCGAGAACGCCGATCCCCTCCGCGAGGATCTCCTCGAAGTCGCGGAGACCGGAACCCCACTCTTCGGCATCTGTCTCGGAATGCAGATGCTACTCACGACGAGCGAGGAAGGCGAAAACGAGGGCGAGTCCGCGGTGCAGGGCCTCGACCTGATCCCCGGCACCAACGTCCGGTTCGCGGAGGGCCAGAAGGTCCCCCACATGGGCTGGAACGAGCTCTCCGTCGATCGCGATCACCCGCTGGTCGAGGGTGTGGATGGAGAGTACGCCTACTTCGTCCACTCCTACTACGCGGTGCCGGACGACGAAATCGCGACCGTCGCGACCACCGACTACGAGATCGAGTTCCCTTCGATCGTCGCCAGCGAGGACGGCACCGTCTTCGGGACGCAGTTCCACCCCGAAAAGAGCGGCGAGACGGGCCTGCAGATTCTGCGGAACTTCGTCGAAATTTGCGCCAGCGAGTGAGGGTGTCGTAGAACTCTTCCCACGGTGTTGATTCCACCTATTTCGATGGTGAATGCACGCTCTGTACTTCTCGAATTAGGGTGCACGCATAGTAGGAGAGTGTCGACCGCGATCGGACTCGGCTTCGTCGCTTGAGGCGAACGGCACCGCCCGTTTTCGGGTAGGAGACCGCTCGTCCGTTCTCGAGTGGGAGTCTTCTGGTTCCGGGTTGGTAGTGGTGTCTGTGCCCACTACTGCTGGCACCGGTTACGTCGCGATCCCGGCCTCCGTACCGATACGACGGACCCAGATACTCCCCGATCGACCACCGTTTCGAGTCGACACATTCCATCACATCCTTACAGCGGCACCACGGGGTGTGTACCCCCCGATACAGCGGCACTCCGGAGTGGAAATCAACCGAATACGCATCTATCGTGGCATTTTTGACCTGATTCAGCGGAACTCCGGTGCCCGTTCCGTGGATCGAACAACGGCCGTGAATGTTTCTCCTCGGCCGTAATTGCCTCCTCTCAGAGCAGTTCGCGCACGTCCGAGTACCACATGTCGTGGTAGTCGACGTAGCCGACCCGGCGAGCGATCGCGACGGCGATCGCGTGCCAGCAGAGGTCGGTCGGATCGTCGGCGTCGAGGTTGTACTCGCTGTCCTTGCAGGTACAGCCGCCGTCCTCGACGATGTACTCGTCCTCGTAGCCGACGACGATCGTGAAATCGCGGTAGGCCTTCACCCGGTTCTCGCTGACGGCTTCGATGGCACGGGCTCCGCGATCGCCGTGCAACTGTGTGATCCGCTCGACGATCGCCGGCGTCAACTCGCCCGCCTCCTCGAGGGCGGCCTGCCAGCGATCGACGGGTGTGGCCTCCGACACGTGCGGAACTGTGCACCGAACTGTAAAATTGGTTTGGTTGTGTCGCCGTCAGGGCGGGCCGAACGACGCCTCGAAGCGTGATTTCCGGCGAGTCGGGCGGGAACGGGTATCGCTGCTGATCCCCGTCCGACACGTCGCATCACCTGCTTGACCGGATGCACCGGGAAAGAACGAAATTCGGCCTCCCTGACGCCTAGCGTGACCCAAAAATGGGTTCAGCGTCGAGGAGTACTGAAGGTTCGCTGGCGCCGAAGTACGGCTGTTGCCGGAGGACGGGGTGCTGTCGTCGCCCTTGGCCTGCTGTACGTCGTCCTCGCAGTCGGGTGGGCGATCGGACAACTGACCGCTGGCAAACCGGTTTCGAACGTGGCGCTCGTCGCCTGTTTTATCGGCATCCCCGGTCTGATCCTCCTGTACGGCGGCTATCGGTTGCCGCGAACCGACGTCCGGCCCGAGTTCTACCCCACGGTCGCGAACTGGTGTCTTGGTGGGGTCGGGCTGCTGCTCGGAATCCTCGCCCTCTACCAGTTCGAGCCCGCCGCGAGCGTGACCGATCCGTTCCGGGCGGTGCCCGTGCTCACCGTGTTCGGGAGCGTCGCCGGCTTCGGCGTCGGCGTCAACGACGCACTGGCCAAAACACGAGCCGCCGAAATCAGGTGTCGCAATCGGGAACTACAGCGGATCAAGGACCGGTTCGACGAGACGGTAGCTCGACTCGAGGTGGCCAATCGGGAATTCGAGGAATCGAACGAGCGTCTCGAGCAGTTCGCCTACGCGGCCTCCCACGACCTGCAGGAGCCCCTGCGGATGATCACGAGTTACCTCACGCTCATCGAGAACCGGTACGCCGACGAACTCGACGACGACGACGAGGAGTTCATCGAGTACGCCGTCGACGGGGGGGATCGGATGCGCGCGATGATCGACGGCCTGCTCGAGTACTCCGCGTCGAAACGCAGGGCGAGCCGTTCGAACCGGTCGAACTCGATGACGTGTTCGCGAACGTGCGGAAGGATCTCGAAGTGCAACTCGCCGAAAGCGACGCCACCGTGGATACCGAAGCGTTGCCCCGCGTCGAGGGCGACCGCAACCAGTTACGCCAACTGTTCCAGAACCTGCTCTCGAACGCGATCGAGTACAGCGGCGACGAACCGCCACGGGTGCACGTCACTGCCGAGCGAAACGGATCGAACTGTACGGTGTCGGTCGCGGACGAGGGAATCGGTATCGATCCGGCCGATTCCGATCGGGTCTTCGAGGTGTTCCGACGACTTCACGGCCGCGAGGAGTACGAGGGAACGGGGATCGGGCTCGCACTGTGTAAACGGATCGTCGAACGCCACGGCGGCGAGATCTGGGTGGACTCCGAACCCGGCGAGGGCTCGACGTTCTCGTTTACCCTGCCGGCCGCCGACCGGGGCGAGTGACGCCGCGGGAGAGGCGGTCCGAAGGAATTCGTCGGCGCGGTCCGGACGAGGTCACGACGGTTTTCGACCGCCACCGTTCAGCGGGAGTATGCGCGTCACCGGGAACAGCGCCGAACTCGAGGGTCCCGGGAGCACTCTGAGGGCGTCGAGGAGGCGCTACAATCCGCGACAGAATCGAATCAGGACCCGAATTGCGGGCCACGGGGACGGGACCTGCCTCGATACGATTACTGCCAGCGGGGTCTTCCTGTCCGTGCGACGGCTATGTGACCCGTTCAGTTGTCTTCGTCTTCGGTGTCGCCTTCGTCCATGCCGTTCTAGTTTGCGTCGTCGGAATCTCCCGATGCACCTTCGAGGACGATCGTGACTTCTTCGTCCGTCTCCTCCTCGACCGTGACCGACTCTTCGACGGTCTCGAACTCGTCGTCGAGACTCTCGACGGTGATCGTGTGGTCGCCGGTGTGGACGAGCGTCGAGACCACGATCTGGCCGTTCTGGATCTCCTGACCGTAGTGGAGGGTGGTATCTTCCTCGTCGTGAGCGATCGTCACTTCGACGCCCGTCGAGATAGGGTCTCCGTCCTCGTTCTCCAGGTTGATCGTGAGTTCGCCCGGATTGTCTAGTTCGAACTCGTCGTTCTCGTCGCTGTCGTTCTCGTCGTCCGCAGTTTCGTCGGAACAGCCTGCGAGTGCGACCGTCGTCAGGGAGGCTATCGTGGAACCAAATCGGCGGCGGGAGAGCGATTTTTGGACCATATCGGAGCGTGCCGGTACGCCCGTATAAGCTTTCAGATTTCTTTAACTATCGTTCGGTGGTACCACTCACCACACGAGCGTGGACGATCGGTCGGCGAGCCAGCCGATCTGCCGATGCTGAAGAACGTCGGAGTCCCGTCGGCCGAGACCACGCCGTTTTTCGATCTCCGCCGACGAGAACGGGTATGCGCGTCACCGAGGGCGGCGTCGAACTCGAGGTACCCGGCGAGCAGACCGAGGGCGTCGAGGAGGCGGTGTTCTACAACCCGCGACAGGAGTTGAACCGGGACCTGACGATCGCGACGCTGCGGGCCTTCCGCGATCGGGAACCGCGAGCGGAATCGTACCTCGACGCGATGACCGCCAGCGGCATCCGGGGCGTGCGTGCCGCCGTCGACGGCTGGGACGTCACCTGCTGTGACGTCGACGAGGAGGCGGTCGACCTCGCCCGAGAGAACCTCGGGCGCAACGACCTGGAGGCGACGGTCGAACACCGCAACGTCAACGGTCTGATGCACGACGAGGTGTTTGACGTGATCGACCTCGACCCCTACGGGACGCCGATGCCGTTCGCCGACGCCGCCTTCGCGAACTGCCGCGACCTCGTCTGCGTCACCGCGACCGACACCGCGCCGCTGTGCGGGGCCCACTTCGACAGCGGCGTCCGCTCGTACTCCGCCGTGCCGCGGAACACGGACTACCACCCCGAGATGGGCGTCCGGATCCTCCTCTCCGCGCTCGCCCGTAGCGCCGCCCGGTTCGACGTCGGCGTCGAACCGATCCTGACCCACGCGACCAGCCACTACGTCCGGACCTACCTCGAACTCGATCACCGGGCGACGTCGGCCGACGCCGCGATCGACGAGTTGGGGCACGTCTACCACTGCGAGGACTGTCTCTACCGCGAGCACGACCCCGGGCTGATCGCCGACCCGATCGAGACCTGTCCCCACTGCGGGGACGATCGGATGCTCGCGGCGGGGCCGGTCTGGCTCGGCCCGGTGCACGATCACGACTTCGTCGAGGCCGTTCGTGCGGCGGTGCCGGACGCGTTCGGCACCGCGGAGAAGGCGCGAGAACTCTGCGAGACGCTCGCCGCCGAACTCGACACGCCGACCCACTACGATCAGCACAAACTCTGTCGGAACTGGGGGCTGCCCGCCAACGCGATGGACGATTTTCTCGCCGACCTTCGCGACGCGGGCCACGCGGCCTCGCGGGCCCACTACGGCGGAACGACGTTCAAGACGGACGCGAGCGTCGGCGAGATCCGTGCGGCGACCGAGGACAATCTCGACTGATCGGGCGGCGACGCCGTGTCGATCGGCCGCCCGAGAAGCCGTGACTCGCGATCGTAAAGTCCGTGGCCCGCGGCCGTAAGTACCGGTTGCCTCCGAGTAATGCGGGTACGTGGGAGCAGAACGCCCGGTAGACGGGGAGAGAAACACCCGAGAGACGAAACCGCCGGGACGCGGGCAGCACGATCGCCGGAAATGGTCGATTATTTGGGAACGATATGCATACGTTATGCTGTTGCGTAGCGTACGAGTGGACGGTGAAATACGCCATGGAAAAGAACGTCGGCGGATACGACCGCGGAATTCGGTTCATCGTTGGGCCGGTACTGCTGATCGTCGGTATCGCCGCAGTTGCTGGGCTGCTCTCGATCGCTGCCGGGGCCGTCGGCGCGGCCCTCGCCGTGCTCGCGCTCGTCGTCGGTGCGGTGCTGACGACCACCGCGATCACGCAGAAGTGTCCCATGAACTCGTTGCTCGGTGTCAACACCTACAAGGGAATGGCCCGCTCAGAGTCGGAGACCGGCGACCCGCAGGCTGGTCGACCCAGCTGAACCCGATTTTTGCGACGGCGTTGCACTGCTCGATTTGGGCGTGCCGTATCCGACTCGTGGCACGAGCGAAGCGCCGAGTCGTCCGGAAACCGGAGACTACGGCGCTCGGATCGGCCGGTGTGGGCGATCTGGATCGGGGACGCGTTCGACGAACAACTATCGTCTCTCCGGGAGAGTCGGTACCCGTCACTGCTCCCCTGCAAGCCTCTGCTACACGATCGCATATTTGGCCCCATCCCGCATAGAGAGACGTGTGATCGACTACAGACAGGGACTCGCGTTCACGCGTCGACTCGCCGGCCTCGCGAAACGCGAGCAACTGACGCTGCTCGCGGCCGGGGTCGCGTTCTACGGGTTCATTTCGCTCGTCCCGCTCGCGCTGCTGACGGTCGCGCTCGCGGCTTCGATCGGCGGGGAAGCACTCGCAATCCGACTCTCGACCGCCGCCAGTGACGTGCTCACGCCGTCGGCACAGGAACTGCTCGCGGAGACGATCGTCGACGAAACCGGCCGTACGGGGGCGACCATCGTGGGGATCCTCGGCCTGCTCTGGGGATCGAGCCGGGTCCTGTGGGGACTCGATCGGGCCTTCTCGCTGGTGTACGGTACCGGGGGCACGAAGTCGCTGCTGGACACGATCTGGGACGCCACGATCGTTTTCGCCGTGATCGCGCTCGGACTCGCGTTCGTCGGCGCGCTCGAGATCGGGATCCGCGTGTTTCCGTTCGCCGGCGTCTTCGTCGTCGGTCAACTGTTCGTCCTGCTGGGCCTGGTCGCGACCTTCCTGCCGCTGTACGTGGTGTTTCCGGACGTCGACGTCGGATTTCGCGAGGCCCTTCCCGGGACCGTTTTCGCCGCGATCGGCTGGTACGTCCTGAGCCGGACGTTCTCGCTGTACGCGGGTCTCGCCGGCGACTACGCCGTCTACGGCGCACTCGGAGCCGTCTTTCTCGTCCTCGTCTGGCTGTACGCCGGGGCGATCGTCCTCGTGTTCGGAGCCCTCCTCAACGCGGTCCTCGCCACCCGTGAAGTGGATCGGCAGCTACAAAGTCCCCGCGCCCGACAGTTTTCCACAGAAGCGATGACCGACGACGCCACGGGTGCCGACGAGGGCGAGGGCGGCGGCCACGACGAGAGCGCCGGGGCGGGCGGTGAACCCGATCACGACGAGGGGGCCAGTATCGATCGCGAACCCGGCGACGAGCCCACGGGCCAGCGATCGCGGACGACCGCTCGCACGCGCGACCGATCGGCCGACCCCGAAGCGCTCCGGGAGGAGATCGAACGGCTGCGCGATCGGATCGACGACTTCGAGACGGACGTCGAGGATCGGACGGTCAAGAAGGAGTCGATCGAGAGCGAACTCAAACGCTACGTCCGCCGCCGGGTCCGCCGCGGGCACGCCCACGGCTGGGGGCCCTACATCGTGCTCCTGTACGGGACGGCGATGGCCATCGCCGCGTTTTACTTCCTCTCGGGCGGCTGGGCGATCCTCGCGATGTTCGTCGTCTGGACGTCCACGCTCGGCGTCTACGTGCTGATGGTGCTGTTCGGGTTCGGCCTCTCGCTGCTCGGCGCACCCGGCCGCCTGCGCGATCGGATCGGCGACTGGCGGTCCTGACGGCCGTCGAACGGCGCCCCCTCGATCGGTAACGACAGACCCCGGTCCTCGAACCGCCGGTACGATGCGGTTCGAATCGACGCCGACGGCTCCCGTGGAGCCGATGTCGCGGGATACGAGAACGGGAACAAAACGCGAACCGCAACCGAACCGGATTCGGGGTGATGCGCCGGTTAGAACGTCTCGAGGTAGCGATCGAGTTCCCACTGAGAGACGTCGACGAGGTACTCCTCGAACTCCTGGCGCTTGGCCTCGACGAACTTGGGTGCGACGTGGTCGCCGAGCGCCTCGTAGATGGCCTCGTCTTCCTCGAGGGCGTCGACGGCCGCGCCCAGGTTCGACGGCAGCGTCTCGATGCCGTACTCCTCGCGTTTCTGTTCGTCGAACTCGTAGATGTTCTCGCGGACCGGATCGGGGGCCTCGAGGTCCTTCTCGATGCCGTCCAGTCCGGCGTGGATCATGACGGCGATGGCGAGGTAGGGGTTACAGGACGGATCGGGCGAGCGGAGTTCGATCCGGGAGGCCGCCGGGACGCGGGCGGCCGGCTTCCGGATCAGCGCCGATCGGTTCCGGTCGGACCAGGCGACGTAGACGGGTGCCTCGTAGCCCGGCACCAGGCGCTTGTAGCTGTTGACCGTCGGGTTCGCGACCGCGGTGATCGCCGGTGCGTGTTCGAGGATGCCCGCGAGGAACGAGTGAGCGGTCTCGCTCAGGTTGAACTCGTCGTCATCGTCGTGGAACGCGTTCTCACCGTCCTCCGTGAACAGCGAGAGGTGGGTGTGCATCCCCGAGCCGTTGATCTTCGGAATCGGCTTGGGCATGAACGTCGCGTGGTAGTCGTGCTGGGCGGCGATGGCACGGACGACGGTGCGGAAGGTACCGACGTTGTCCGCCGTCGCGAGCGCGTCGTCGTAGGTGAAGTTGATCTCGTGTTGCCCCTGGGCGACCTCGTGGTGGCTGGCCTCGACTTCGAATCCCATATCCTCGAGCCCGTAGATGATATCGCGGCGAACGTCTGAGGCGAGGTCTTTCGGGGCGAGATCGAAGTATCCGCCGGCGTCGTTGGTCTCGGTGGTCGCACGACCCTCCTCGTCCTCCTCGAACAGGAAGAACTCCGGTTCGGGCGCGGCGTTGACCGTGTAGCCCATCTCGTGGGCGCGATCGAGCGCCTGTTTGAGCACGTAGCGCGGATCGCCCTCGAAGGGGTCGCCCGTCGAGGTGTCGTAGACGTCACAGATCATCCGGGCCGAAGCCCCGTCTTCTTTCTGCCGCCAGGGGAGAATCGCGAAGGTGTCCGGGTCCGGCACGAGGCGCATGTCCGATTCCTGAATGCGCACGAAGCCTTCGATCGAAGAGCCGTCGAAGTAGATGCCCTCGGTAAATGCCTTCTCGGCCTGGCGGGCCGGCACCGAGACGTTCTTGACCGTCCCCAGAATGTCGGTAAACTGCAGTCGGAGGAAACTGATATCTTTTTCCTCGATTTCGTCCAGTACGGCCCGCTCGGCCCCAGTGATGTTTCCGCTTGTCATCTTTCTCGTCGGCGTATCCAAGTATCTCTGCTACTAAAACCCTGCTGCTCCGAGCAATTCTTCGGTCTCCCGGATGGAATTGGATATTCGTAAACTTCTAAAGGCTAGAGTGAGAGGGTAAACGTGATGACGTACGAAAATCTCGACGCAAAGCTAGTGAATGCACTCCTTGGCGACGGCCGAGCGAGCCTCCGCAGCCTCGCCGAGGAGCTCGACGTGTCCGTGACGACGGTCTCGAACCACCTCTCGGATCTCGAGGAACAGGGCGTAATCGAAGGGTACACGCCGCGTGTGGACTACGACGCCGTCGGTTACGACGTGACCGCCGTCATCCAGCTCCAGGTCGAAGGGAACGCTCTGCCGGACATCACGGATACGCTCCGCGAGCACCGACAGATGACCAGCGTCTACGAGGTGACCGGCGACTACGACGTGATCGCGATCGGTAAGTTCAGGGACACCGACGGAATGAACGATCAGATCAAACAGTTGCTGACCGACCCGGATATCAAGGCCTCGAACACCAGCGTCGTCCTCAACGCGGTCAGTGAAAACGAACAGTTCGAACTCGACGTCGAAGAGACCTGATCGGCGGGGCTCCTGCACGCGAGTCCCCGGCCTTCGCACCCCTCAGCCGGAGCCGTCTACGAGCGTCTCGGCCGCCGTCTCCCGATCGCCCGCCTGTGCACGCCACAGCTGTGCGTAGCGGCCGTCGGCGGCCAGCAGCGTCTCGTGATCCCCGCGTTCGACGACCGCTCCGTCTTCCAGCACGAGGATCGCGTCGGCGTCTTTGACCGTCGAGAGCCGGTGGGCGATCGCCAGCGTCGTGCGATCGTCGGTCAGGCGATCGATCGACTGCTGGATCCGGAGTTCGGTCTTCGTGTCGACCGCACTCGTCGCCTCGTCGAGGATCAACACCTCGGGATCGGCGAGAACGGCCCGGGAGAGGGCGATTCGCTGGCGCTGCCCGCCGGAAAGCTTGACGCCGCGTTCGCCGACGCGCGTGTCGTAGCCGTCCGGGAGATCGGCGACGAACTCGTGGGCCTGGGCGGCCGTCGCGGCCTCGCGCACCGCCTCGTCGGACGCGTCGAAGTGCCCGTACCGGACGTTGTCGGCGATCGTCCCGTCGAAGAGGAACGTGTCCTGGCTGACGTAGCCGACGGCCGACCGGAGATCCGACAGCGCCACGTCGCGAACGTCGTGGCCGTCGATCCGGATCGAACCGTCCCGGACGTCGTACAGTCTGAGCAGGAGTTTGCACAGCGTGGACTTCCCCGCCCCGGTCGGTCCGACGAACGCTATCGTCTCGCCAGGTGCGGCCTCGAAGGAGACGTCGTCGACGACGGATTCGTCGAACGCCGCGTCCGCCCCGTCGTCCACGCGGCCCTCGCTCTCCGCGTAGCTGAAGGAGACGTCGTCGTACGTGACCCGCCCCTCGACGGGCGTGACGTCGACCGGGTCGTCGGGATCATCGACGTGGGCCGGGACGTCCATCAACCCGAAAACGCGCTCGCTCGAGGCGTTGGCGTTCTCGTACTGGTCGACGATGGTCGAGACTTCGGCGAGCGGGTCGACGATCCGCTGGGTCAGGAAGAGAAAGACGACGAAGTCGCCGACCGACAGCTCGCCGGTGAGCGGTCCCGGCGCGGTCCCCGTCGCGAGCCAGAGGCCGCCGACGAGGAAGGTCGCGGCGAAGGCGAGCCCCGCGAGCAGTTCCATACCGGGCCGATAGACGTACGAGAGCCGGAGAATGGCCATCGTGTCCTCGTAGAGCCGCCGCGAGGCCTGGCGTACGCGACCGATCTCGTGGGCCTCGCTGTTGGTCGTCTTCGTCAGCGAGACGCCCGAGATGCTGTTCTCGAGGCGGGTGTTGAGCGCCCCCACTGCGGCGCGCTGGCGGACGTACCGGGGTTCGACGGCGCGCATGAACCAGACCGTAAACGCGGCCATCGCCGGCACGGCGACGAGGGCGACGACGGCGAGGTGCCAGTTGAGATACATCAGTACCCCGGCGATGCCCCCGACCATCACCAGCAAGCGCGCGGAGTTCATGAGCGCGTCGTCGAGGAATCGCTCCAGATTCTGGGTGTCGTTGTTGAGAACGGCCATGACCTCCCCGGTCTCCTTGTCGTCGAAGAAGGTCATGTCCAGGCGCTGCATCTTCTCGAAGCAGTCGACCCGCACCGCGTGCATCACGCCGTGGGCGAACAGGTTCGCGGTGACCCCGTAGATCCAGGTACAGAGCGCGACGACGAGGAACGACCCCGCGATCGCGACGATGGTGAACCAGAACTGGGCCATCCGGGCCGTTGGGAGCCACCCGCCGGGCACGAGTGGCAGTTCGAACGCCCCCTCGCCGACGAAGATGGCGTCGATGGCAACCCCGAGCAACAGCGGCGGCACGAGACTCGCCATCCGTGCGACGAAGTTGGCGACCATCCCCGACGCGAACCAGCCGAGGCGACCGGGCCCGTACTCGCGGAAGAGTCGCGTGAGCGGTCGATCGACGGCCTCGCGGTAGGCGTCGAACGGGGTCTCGTCATCGTGCGTACTCACTGGCGACTCGCTACTGTTTCGATTCGTAAACCTACACCGATTTCGCTCATCGCGGACGCGGATCGCGCGCCAAACCCTCAGCGAACGTATAGGAACACCGCGCCGAGCGCGAGGAGCAGGAGCCCCCACCAGAGCGAATCGCCGGGGAGCACTTTCAGGACGAGCGTGACGATACCGGAGGTGAACAGCGACCAGCCGATCGTCGTCTGGTAGGCCATACCGACCGTACCTGCCCGGGGGCAATAATTCGCCGGCCTGCCAGTTGCGGGGCGACGGTCCTGCTCGACTCCCGAGCAGTCGCTACCGACAACCTGAAAAATGGAAGAATCGCGATCGATCGACGGCCGGTTCGAGTGTGGCGCGAGGTCGGCAGTGGGAAGCAGTCAGGGAACCGACGTTACATCATGCCGCCCATGCCGCCACCCATGCCGCCGCCCATGCCGCCGGGGGCGCCGCCTTCTTCGTCGTCGCCCTTGTCCGTCGACAGGTCGCCGGCGGAGATGATGTCGTCGATCTTGAGGACGAGGTTCGCGGCCTCGGCAGCGGAGGTGACGGCCTGCTCCTTGGCGTGGGCCGGTTCGACGACGCCGGCCTCGTAGGTGTCCTCGACGTCGCCGGAGAAGACGTTCAGGCCGGCCGTCACGTCGTTCTCGTCGTGGGCCGCACGCAGGTCGACGAGCGTATCGATCGAGTCGAGGCCGGCGTTCTCGGCGAGCACGCGCGGGACGAGTTCGAGCGAGTCGGCGAAGGCCTCGACGGCCAGCTGCTCGCGGCCGGAGACGGAGTCGGCGTAGTCGCGCAGGCGCGAGGCGAGTTCGACCTCGATCGCACCGCCGCCGGCGAGGACGCGGCCGTCGGAGACGGTCTGGGCGACGACGTCGAGCGCGTCGTTGACGCCGCGCTCGAGTTCGTCGACGACGTGGTCGGTCGAGCCGCGCAGCAGGAGGGTGACGCCGTGGGCGTCCTCGCCCTCGACGTAGAACAGTTCGTCCTCCTCGTCGCGGGTGACGTCACCGAAGCCGAGGTCGTCCTCGGTCGCGCCCTCGAGGTCGGAGACGATGTTCGCGCCGACGACCTCCTTCAGGAACTCGAGGTCGGACTTCTTGGCGCGGCGGACGGCGAGGACGCCCTCCTTGGCGAGGTAGTGCTGGGCGAGGTCGTCGATGCCTTTCTGGCAGAAGACGACGTCCGCGCCGAGATCGGCGATCTTGTCGACCTTCTCGCGAAGCTGCTGTTCCTCGCGGTCGAGGAACTTCTGGAGCTGGTCCGGATCCGTCACGGAGACTTCGGTGTCGACGTCGGTCTCTTCGACCTCGATCGCGGAGTTCAGCAGCAGAATGTCGGCGTCCTCGGCCGCGGTGGGCATGTTGTCGTGGACGGGGTCCTTGTCCACGATGCCGCCCTCGAGGAGGTCGGATTCGCCGGCGCTGCGACCGGTCTGGGTCTCGATGTTGAGGAACTCGAGGTCGACGACGTTCTCGCCCTCCTCGTCCTCGACGGTGACCTGACGGATGGCCTCGACGATGAGTTCCGCGAGGTACTCCTTGTTGACCTCGGTGCCCTTGCCGGTCATCGAGGTCTCGGCGACCGAGCGCAGGAGGTCCTCGTCCTCGGAGTCGACGACCTCGGCGATGTCGTCGATCTCCTCGCGGGCCTGCTCGCTGGCGAGGTGGAAGCCCTTGATGATCGCCGTCGGGTGGATGTCCTGCTCGAGGAGGTCCTCGGCGTTCTTGAGGAGTTCGCCGGCGATCGCGACGGCCGTCGTGGTGCCGTCACCGGCCTCGTCTTCCTGGGTCTCGGCGACCTCGATGATCATCTCGGCCGTCGGGTTGTCGATGTCCATCTCCTGAAGGATGGTGACGCCGTCGTTGGTGATGGTGACCGACCCCATCGAGTCGACGAGCATCTTGTCCATCCCTTTCGGGCCGAGCGTGGAGCGGACGGCTTCAGCGACCGCACGCGCGGCACTGATGTTGTAGTCCTGCGCGTCCTTGTCCTTGACGCGCTGGGAGTCCTCGCTCATTACGATCATCGGCTGTCCCTGCTGCATTCGCTGGCTCATAGTCGAGCGAGTGATTGTTTGTGGTTCCAAATAAATGTTCCGATGCTCGACTCGATCCGATCGGGCGTGGCTCGGCGATCGGTCGTCGAAAACCGCACCAGTGCGGAACGATCGTCGGCGTCCGATCCGAGACGCGACGTTCGGTGTTCGCATCGTGTCGATCGTCCACACGGTGCTTTTATATGTCTGCGGACTGGCTCGCGGATCCGGAACGGCCGGCGGCACGCGAGAGGACGCGAGTCCGCCGATCGATCGGCTCCCGACGCCGGCGTGACCGAAATCGTCGCCATCGCCTGGTCGACCGTCGACGGCGATCTCACTGCCTCGTCGTCCGTCGACAGCGATCGGTTTTCCGGGTGAAAATTCCTCCGAGAGTCACCGAAGTCCCGATTCCGTGGAGTTTTAGGTGGGCTTAAATATCTGGGGTCGCAGCCTTCGAGCATGAGCGGCGAGCGGGGGTCCCCGCGGATCGACGGCGAGCAGTCTGCCGTGCGGGAGAGGGGGGACGGGTCGGGAACGGGAGACGCCGACGGAGATGGGGCGACGTCGGGAGAGGTCGACGGAAATGGGGCGACGAACGGCGGCATCGCAGCGACGCTGACCCGACGCCGGGTGACGATCGCGGGCACGGTGCTCGTGGTCCTCGGCCTGGCCGTCGCTGTGCGAGAACTCGACGTCCGCGCGGTCACAGCGGAGGTCGCGACGGCCGACCCGCTCGTGCTGGTCGCCGCGATCGCCGTCTACGCCGTCTCGTGGCCGGTCCGGGGTCGTCGCTACGGGTCGATCCTCGGATCGATCGGCCACCCGGCCGGGACGACGTTTCTCACGCTGGCCGTCTTCGTCAGCCAGACGGCCAACCTCGCGATCCCGGCGCGGGCGGGCGACGCGGTACGCGCGTCCGTCGTCAATACCTACCGGGACGTCCCCTACGCGTCGGGATTTGCCTCGCTGACTGTCGAGCGGGTCTTCGACCTGGCGTCGATCGCCGTCCTCGCCGGCGTCGCGATGGGGTGGCTGGCGATCGGTGGGGACACCGGCCCGCTCCAGATCGTCGCGGAGACCGGCGGCGCGCGAACCGCGTTCGTCGCCGCGGCGATCGTGAGCGCTGCGACCCTCGGGGTCGGGGCCGTCGTCGTGACGTCGGCCCGATCCAACTACGGGTACGGCGGGCGGCTCCGAGCGCGAATCCGCGGCGAGCCGCGGCTCGAAGGGGCGCTCGAGGCCGCCCTCCAGTTCGTGGCGGACGTCCAGATCGTCGCCCGCCAGCCGCGGGCGCTCGTCGCGATCGGCGGCGCGAGCCTGGCCGTGTGGACGCTGGACGTGCTCACAGCGGTGCTCGTCCTCGCGGCGCTCGATAGCGGCTTGCCCACCGGCACGCTGCTGGCGGTCGGCACCCTCGCGGTCAGCGTCGGGAACCTCGCGAAGGTCCTGCCGCTCTCCCAGGGCGGGATCGGCCTCTACGAAGCGGCGTTTACGGCCCTCGTCGTCGGCCTCACTCCCGTCGGCGCGAGCACGGCGCTGGCGGCCGCACTCGTCGATCACGCCCTGAAGAACGCGGTGACGCTGGTCGGCGGCACCGGCGCGGTCGCGTCGCTGGGCGTTTCCCTATCGTCCGCCGCCGAGGAGTCCCGATCGAGCCGATCGGCGGAGACCGGCAACTTTTTAGGTTCACCTAAAAAATAGGGCGGCAATGAGTCAGGACATCTGCGTTATCGTGCCGACGATACGGGAGTACGAGTGCCTGCGTTCGTACTTCGAGAACGCCCGCGAGCACGGGTTCGACCTCTCGCGACTCCACGTCGTGCTCGTCACGGAGGATTTCTGCGAAACCGGGGAGATGGAAGCGATGCTCGCGGAGGAGGGCGTCTCCGGCGAGGTTTTCGACGGAACGCGCCGCGAGGAGTGGTACGTCGACCACGGCGTCGCGGGGTACGGCCACGTCGTCCCGGCGGCGAGTCACGCCGAGACGAGTTTCGGGTTGCTCTACATGTGGGCCCACGACGAGTTCGACTACGGCTTCTTCATCGACGACGACACGCTGCCCCACGAGGACGTGGACTTCTTCGGCACGCACATGCAAAATCTCGCGTTCGAGGGCGAGATCGAGGCGGTCTCCTCGGACGAGCGGTGGGTGAACGTCCTCTACCAGAACGCCGACGAACACGGACTCTATCCCCGAGGGTACCCCTACTCGGCGATGGACGAAACGATCGAGACGGACACGACCGCGATCGCGTCCGGCGAGGTCGTCGCCTCGCAGGGGCTGTGGACCAACGTCCCGGACCTCGATGCCGTCCGTATTCTCATGGACGGCGACCTCGAGGGGCAGGCCCAGACCCGGACGACTCGGGAGGACTTCGGCGAGGACTTCGTCGCCGCGCGGGGCAACTACCTCACCGTCTGCTCGATGAACCTCGCGTTCCGCCGCGAAGTGATCCCCGCGTTCTACCAGCTGCCGATGGACGACAACGAGTGGAACGTCGGCCGCTTCGACGACATCTGGAGCGGCGTCTTCCTCAAGCGGGCCTGCGACGTACTCGGCAAGCGGATCTACAACGGAGCGCCGCTGTGTGAACACAACAAAGCCCCGCGCAGCACGTTCGACGATCTCAACAACGAAGTGCCGGGGCTCGAACTCAACGAACACCTCTGGCGCGTCGTCGACGACGTGGAACCGGAAGTTCCACGTGACGGTCGGACGGCGTCGCCGTCCGACGACGTGGGCGTCGACGCGGACTCCTACGCTGCCGTCTTCGAGGCGATGGGGAGCGAACTCGCACGCGGGGACTGGTCCGAGTACACCAACGGCGCGTTCTTCAACCACGTCGGCGAGTACATGCTCGACTGGCTGGACTGCCTCTACGCGCTCGATCGGCCGACGTCCCGTGCGGCGGAATCGACGGTTATAAGTTAGTTTAGGCGAGCCTAAAAGATATGACGCGACACGACGGTTCGGTGGGCCGCCGGGCATTCCTCGCCGGTTCGGCCGCACTCGGTACGGCAGGAACGGCCGGTTGCCTCGGCCTGATCGGCAGCGAAGACGACGACGGCGAGAACGTCTTCGGCCAGATCGGTTCCGGCCGCGCGGGTCGGCCGGAACCCGGCGGTACGCCGGTCGAGGAGTTACCGGATCTCGAGGGGGAACTCACCGTCTACTCCGGGCGCAGCGAGTTCCTCGTCGGTAGCCTCGTCGACGACTTAGAGGAGTACTACGACGACTTCTCGATCGACCCCCGCTACGGCGACTCGTCGGACCTCGTCAACCAGATCCGCGAGGAAGGATCGGGAACGCCGGCGGACGTCTTCTACACGGTCGATGCGGCCGCACTCGGTGATCTCGCCGACAACGGACGGGCGAGCACGCTCTCCGACGACCTCCTGGAGATGGTCCGCTCGGAGTTCCGGACCGACCAGTGGATCGGAACCTCGGGTCGCGCGCGGGCGATCCCGTACAACACGGACGCGCTCTCCGAGGACGACATGCCCGACAGCATCGACGCCTACGCGACGGACTTCGACGGCGATCTCGGCTGGGCGCCATCCTACGGTTCCTGCCAGTCCTTCGTCACCGCGATGCGACTCCTCGAGGGCGAAGACGCCACCCGCGAGTGGCTCGAAGGCGTCGTCGACTCGGGTATCACCGACTACAACGACGAGTACGCGGTCTGCGAGGCGATCGCCAACGGCGAGATCGACGCCGGCTTCACGAACCACTACTACGTCCAGCGGGTCCGCGACGGGTCAGACGACGCGCCGATCGCAACTTCGTTCACCGAGGGCGACGCGGGGTCGATCTTCGACGTCGCCGGTGCTGCCGTCACCGACGCGGCGGACGATCCGGACCTCGCGGAGAACTTCGTCCGCCACCTGCTCTCCTCGCAGGCCCAGGAGTACTTCGCCACCTCGACGTTCGAGTACCCGCTGATCCCGGGCGTGGAGCCGGTCGGCGACCTGCCGACGATTGACGAACTGGACGTCCCGGACCTCGATCTGTCCCGGCTGTCGGACCGTCAGCCGACGATCGACCTCATGCGCGAGGTCGGTATCAACACCTGAGCGCCCGCGAACGGTCACAGCACCCTGGTCAGTCACCCACTCTCGTCACTCCGTGATTCCCGATCCCCGCCGTTGGCTCTCCTCGTCGTCGTCCGTCGCGACTCGCCTCGCCGCCGTTCGCGGGCTCGCGGGCCGCGCTCGCTCGATCCTGCACGGCCGCGTCCGCGACGGCGCCGATCGTGACCCCCTCTACGCGCTCTGTATCGCCGTCCTCGCGGGACTCGCCGTGTTCGCGCTCGCAACGGAACTGTTTCCGTACCACTCCAGTAACGACGACGAGGCCGTCTACCTGCTGCAGGCGGCCATGCTCCTCGAGGGGCAACTCGAACTCCACGCGGGCGATCTCGCCGGCGCGTTCCGACCGTGGTTCTTCGTCGAGGACGGAGGCCGACTCTACCCGAAGTACTCGCCCGTTCCGGCCGCGATGTACGCCGTGTCGATGGCGTTTTTCGACGAGCCGCGCGTGACGCTGGCGGCCGTCGCGGCCGGCAACGCTGCGCTGACCTACGTCCTCGGTTCGATGGTGTTCGATCGACGGGTCGGCGCCGTCGCCGCGGCCGTCTTCGCCGCTTCGCCGATGGCCCTGCTCACGTCGTCGGTGTTCCTGCCGTACGCGCCGACGACGCTCCTGAATCTGGTATTCGCCGTCGCGTACCTCCGCGGCGACCGTGACGGCCGCCTTCGCGACGCCGTCCTCGCGGGCGTTGCGATCGGCCTCGCCTTCTTCGCCCGTCCGTACACCGCCGTCCTGTTCGCCGCGCCGTTCATCTGTCACGCGTGCTGGTCGATCCTGCGGTCGGTGCGACGCGCCGAGGGACGGCCGCGAAGGCTCCGATCGCTCCCGAATCCGGCCCGGCGGAACGCGCTGACCGCCGCCGTCGGACTGGCGTTCGTCGGCGTCACGCTCGCGTACAACGCCCGGATCACAGGCTCGCCGCTGGTGTTCCCCTACGAGGCGTTCGCACCGCGTGACGGACCCGGCTTCGGGACCCGCGAAATCCTCGATCACTCGATCGAGTACACGCCGGCGCTGGCCCTCGAGACCAACGGCTACGCCCTCTGGTACCTCACGACGCGCTGGTTCACCGCGGGCCCGATCGGGTCGATCGCCGCGCTCGCGGGACTCGGTCTCGCGCTGTGGCGGTGGCAGCCCGTCCCGCTCGATCGGTGGCGCGGGAGCGCCCCCTCCGCCGATTCGGCGTCCGTCGATTCGTCGGACGGTCGGACGGCGGGGCTCCTTCTCGCCGGCCTGCTGGTGACCGTTCCGCTCGGCAACCTCGCGTTCTGGGGGAACTTCAACGTGCTCGCGGGGATGACCGATCCCACGACTGGGCTCGTCTCCAGGTTCGGCCCCTTCTATCACTTCGACGTGCTCGTCCCCCTGTCGATCTTCGCTGGATTCGGCCTCGTGGCCGGCTGGCGGCGACTCCGCGACGGGGCGATTCGCGATCGGTTCGCCGCGTCGCGCTCGCCCCGCACGGTCCGTAGCGTCGTCCTCGCGGCGCTGGTAGCGAGCACGCTCGTCGTCGGCGTGGCCACCGTCGCTCTCCTCTCCGCGCCGATCGAGCGCAACGCGGCCCACACCGATCGGTTCGAGTCGGCCTACGAGCCGTTCGAGGAGCGCGACCTCGAGAACGCGCTCGTGTTCCAGCCGACGCCGTACGGCCAGTGGCAAAATCACCCGTTCCAGTCGCTGCGGAACGACCCCGATCTCGACGGTGCGGTGGTCTACGCGCTGGACGGCCCGCCAGAACGGGACTTCGCGGTGCTCGACGCCTACTCCGACCGCGAGTACTACCGCTACACGTATCGCGGCGAGTGGACGGCCGTTCCCGACGATCCCGTCGTGCCGAAACTCGAACCGCTGTCGATTCGCCAGGGCGAGTCGCTCGCGGGCGAGACGGTCGTCGGCGTTCCCGATCGGGTCGATCGAGCGGTAGTTCGCCTCGAAAACGAGAGCGGCGCGACGGCCACCTCCCGGATCGACGATCCGGGGAACTCGATCGCGGTCGAGTGGGCGCTCGAATCCGGTGCCGACGAGAGCACCGCCACAGCACGGCTGGCGGCCACCGAGAACGCGACGATCCCGCTCGACCCGACCGACGAAGTCGTACTGGAGATCACGCTGGTCCAGTTCGACGGCGCGACGTTCACGTACCGGCAGGCAGCGCCCGTCCGGGCGACCGACGACGGGATCAGGGTCGTCTGGCCGCCCGAGCGGACGAGCTGTGCGCTGGTCACGGACTGCGATCGCGAGGGAACCTATCTTCCCGACCGCCCGGACACCCACCGCGAGTGGGAATCGTTCGAGACGCGGCTCGAGCCGCGAGGGTAATGTGCGACACGGAAGACGAATCGTGCGTTCTCGGCCACTCGTCGCACAGTTCAGGCACCACCGTTAGGAATCGGCTGCCGGTACGAACCGTATGTCCGACGATCGCTGCGGCCACGTCGCGAACATCAGCGGTATCGGCGACAAGGGATCAGTCTGTTGCTGGCGATCCGTGTGGCGCGAGACCGATCGGTGCATCTGGCACACGGACAGCACGGTTCCGGCGCCGGCCTACGAGCAAAATCGTCCGAAAGCGGGCGAACGACTCGACGGCGCGAACTTGCGTCAGGCGCCGCTGAGCGGGTCGGACGTTCTGGCCGACTGCTCGCTCGTCGACGCCGACTTCACGGGTGCGACGCTGGACCGCGCCGATCTCTCCGAGACCGACCTCCGTCGGGCGACGTTCCGGGACGTCGACGCTCACGGGACTTCCTTTCGGGACGCGAACCTCCACGACGCGGTGTTCGTCTTCGCCGACCTCCGCAGTGCCGATTTCCGCGGTGCGAGACTCTACCGCGCGGGGCTGACCGACGTCCGACTCAACCTCGAGACGGCGTTCGACGAGCGGCCGGTCTACGAGGACGAACTCTCCGGGGAACCGTCCACGGACGAGATCACCGAACGGGCCGAATCCGCACGGTGGGTCTACCGGGAACTCCAGCGCCTCTACGAGGAAAACGCGTTTTCCGAGCGCGCTATCGACTACTACGTTCGGGAGATGGACCTGCGGCGGCGACAGGCGTGGCGTGTCAGGAACTATCTGGTCGCGCTCAAATTCGCCGGCTCCCGCTGGATCATGCGCTACGGGACGAGTCCCTGGCGGGTCGTGACGGCGTCGATCCTCTTGATCCTCTTCTGTGCGGGCCTGTTCCCGCTCACGGGCGGTATCCAGGAGGTGGGGGCCGACACCGCCGTGACCTACCGGGTCGAGGATCCGACCGAGACGCCCGGCGGGGTCCTTCTCCGGGCCTTCTTCAAGAGCCTCTACTTCAGCGTTATCACCTTCGCCACGCTCGGGTACGGTGACATCCAGCCGGTCGGAAGCTGGGCGCGGGCGATCGCCGGGGTCGAGACGATGCTCGGCTCGCTGCTGATGGCGCTGCTGGTGTTCGTCCTCACTCGCAGCGTCCGCTTCTAGGGGCTCACCGGAACCGCTCCTCGAGACAGACTTTGACGATCGACTTCGCGATGGCGGCGCCGCCCTGTACGGGGTCAAGTTTGGTCTCGCCGGCGCGTTCGCGGTACTCGATCGGGCGCTCGCGGACGTCGTAGCCCCGCATCAGCGGCCGAATGAGGAGTTCCGCGGAGAGGCCGGTGTTCTCGGTCCACTCGATCGACTCGACCACGTCGCGGCGGTACGCGCGCATCCCGGTCGTCGTGTCGTGCACCCGGGTGCCCATCAGGACGCTCGCGATGGCGGCGAAGGCGTGGTTGCCGAATCGGTTGAAGGCGGGCATCGCCTCCGCGCCGTGGTAGAGACGATCGCCGCTGACGACGTCGTAACCATCGTTGATCAACTCGAGGAACTCCGGGAGCTGTTCCATCGGATAGGTGTCGTCGCAGTCGGTCGTGACGACGATCGGTCGGTCCGGTTCGAGGATCGCCGCGCGGACCGCGACGCCGTATCCCTGGGGTCGCTGCGTGACGACCGTCGCCCCGTGTTCGCGGGCGATCTCCGGCGTGCGGTCCGAGGAGCCGTCGACGCAGACGACCTCCGCCTTCCCGTCGGTGATCGCTTCGATGTCCGAGAGCACCGTGCCGATCGCTTCCTCCTCGTCGTACGTTCCCATCACGACGCTGACGTCCTCGAAGGTGTAGGCGTCCCCGTCGGCGTCCTGGCCCCCCGTCGTGGTCTCCGTGTCGTCCGCGTCGTCTCCGACGCGCCCGTCTGCGCGACTCATTGACGGTACTCTCTGCCCGGCGCACTTATATTTTAGGTTCGCCTAAAACGACGAGTGTGACGATCAGAGCGCGTCGAGAACGTGATCCGCGGCCTTCAGCGCGAGCGCGGCGATCGTCAGCGTCGGGTTCATCGCGCCGGCGGTCGGGAAGACGCTGCTGGAGGCGATCCAGCAGTTCTCGAGGTCGTGCGTCCGGAGACCCGGGCCGACGACGCTCTCCTCCTGGTCCGACCCCATCCGGGTCGTTCCCATGTGGTGGTACGCCGGCCCGGTGTCGTCGGGGCCCGCTCGCCAGGTGATCTCCGCGCCGAGTTCCTCGAGGATCCGCTCCTGGACCTCGTTCGCCCGTTCGATCGTCCGCAGCGCCCGATCGCCGACGGTCCAGTGGACGTCGGGGACGGGATTGCCGCGGTCGTCTGTCCGATCGGGATCGAGCGCGACGTAGCTGTCCTCGCGGGGGAGTTGCTCGACGAGCGCGCCCAGGCCCACGTGGGTGCCGTACTCCCCGCGAAGCCGATCGAGGAGATCGTCGCCCCAGTCGTCGCCGGTGAGTGCCGTCTCGACCGGCGAGGGGCCGGCGTAGTTGAAGAACTCGAGTTTGAACGGGCCGACCTCCGCGTCGGCGTCGTCGTAGAACTGGTGGCACTCGCTGGTCAGGAAACCCACGTGATTCTGGCGCGTCGGTTCCTCGAGCGTGCCGCCCATCCCCGCGAACAGGTGGTCCATGAAGAACTGGCCGACGAGACCGCTCGAGTTAGCCAGCCCGTCGGGGTAGTGGCTCGAATCCGACAGTAACAGGAGCCGCGGGGTCTCGACGCCGCCACAGGCGATCACGAAGGCGTCGGCTTCCTGGCGGTGCTCCTGATCGTCCGGGGTGGCGTAGACGGCCGCCTCGATCGCGTCGGGCCCGTGCTCGAGACGCTGGACGGGCGCGCGATCGATCACCGTCGCGCCCCGCCCCTCGGCGCGCTCGACGTGGACGGTCGCGTCGTACTTCGCGCCGGAGGGGCAGACCGGCTGACAGGTCCCGTAACCGACGCAGGCGCTTCGACCGTCGTAGCTCTCCGAGTTGCGCGCGTTCGGCACCGAGTGCATCGCGATCTCGAGTTCCTCGCAGGCCTCCGCGAACAGCCCGTCGCTGTAGGAGGGCGGGAAGGCGGGCATCGGATGGGGGTTCTGGCGGGGCGGCGCGAAGGGGTTGTCGTCGGCCCCCGCCACGCCCAGTTCCCGTTCCGCCTCGGCGTAGTACGGTCGGAGATCCTCGTAGTCGATCGGCCAATCCGTTCCGACTCCGCGGGCGCTCCGGGACTCGAAGTCGTCCTCGTGGAGGCGCATTACCATCCCCTGCCAGTGCAGCGTCGACCCGCCGACGCCCTTGACACGGGTGTGGTTCAGCGGGTAGAACCAGTCGCCGCTCGCCGAGTGGGCGTCACGCTCCGGGTCGCCGTCCCAGACGGCCGGGCGATCGTAGGCGGGCCGGATCGCCCGCTCCTGGCGCGCGAGGCGATCACCGGGATCGAACCGCGGCCCGGCCTCCAGGATCACCACCTCGAGTCCGGCCGCGACCAGTCGATCGGCGACCAGTCCGCCGGCCGGCCCGGCACCGACGACGCAGACGTCGGCGTCTTCGACCGGCGTCCGATCGACGTCGTCGGCGTCGCTCTCCGCGTCCGCCGGACCCGCGCTCTCGGCGGGCGGCCGATCGGCGCTCACGGCTCCGGCCCCCGCTGGTAGGTGTCGACCCCGCCGGCGTGGCCCTGTGGGTTCTCGATGCCGACCAGTTCGCCGCCCGTCGGCGACGCGTACAGCGCCAGCAGGAGTTCGTTGACGACGTAGTAGCGCACCCGCTCGGCGGTCGTGCCGTCGGGATCCTCGTCGGCGGTGTCCGACCCGACCTCGCGCAACAGCGAGTCGCGATCGGCCGCGGAGAGATCGGCGACGGCGTCGCCGTACCACTCCGCCGACAGCCGTTCGAGGTCGGCGACCGCCTCGCGCAGTCCCCGAGCGTGTCCGGGGTCGTCCAGTCGTCCCTCGAGGAACGCCTCGACGAACGTCGCCGTCCCGGTCACCGCGTCGGGGTAGACGACTTCGGCGACGGCGACCAGCGTTTCGCGGACCTGCCCGTCGTCGACCGTGGGCGCATCCGCCGATCGACGGGACCGACGGAGGCCGACCGCGGCCGCGCCGCCGGCACCGAGCGCGGCCAGCGCGGCGGTCGCGTCTCGCCTGGTCAACTCCATATCGCGGATTAGGCAAACCTAAACCTTATACCCGTTGGAACGAGTCCGTCGAAATACGGACCCGTAACGGTGGCGCAGCGTTCGGCGATCGCGGTACCGGATTCCGGGACGAACCGATCGACACTTGCCGTTCACGGACCGAGAGTCGACAACTCGAGATACATGAAATCGCTTGCTCCGCTTCGGCGGTTCGACGCAGCCGACGACGTGCCGCTCGGGCTGGCGCTGTTGTCCGGCGCGATCGCCGCGAGCATGATCCTTCCGCTGACCTGGCTGCTCTTCGAGGCGAGACGGGTGGACCCCGCCCGTGCCCGGGAGATGCTCGTCCGCCCGGAGACGGTGGACATCATCACCAACAGCCTCCTGCTGATGGCGTCGGTGACCGTCCTGTCGGTGCTGATCGGCGTGCCACTGGCGTGGCTGACCGTCCAGACGGATCTCCCGTTCCGACGCTTCTGGTCGATCGTCGTCGCGTTGCCGCTCGTGGTCCCGAGCTACATCGGGGCGTTCGCGTTCGTCTCCGCGTTCGGCCCGCGAGGCGAGTTCCAGTCGATCCTCCAGCCGTTCGGGATCGAACAGTTGCCGGAGATCTACGGGCTCCCCGGTACGACGCTGGTTATCACGCTCTACACCTATCCCTACGTCTACCTCACGACCCGCGCGGCCCTGCTGTCGTTCGACACGACGCTGCTCGATGCCGCTCGAACGCTCAACCACGACGAGTGGGACGCGTTCCGCCGGGTGACGCTCCCGCAGATCCGCCCGGCGATCGTCGCGGGTGCCCTGCTCGCGGCGCTGTACGGCGTCTCGGACTTCGGGACCCCGGCGATCATGCAGTTCCCGGTGTTCACGCGACAGATCTTCGTCGAGTACAACAACGGCGGACTGGACTACGCGTCGTTGCTCTCCCTGCAGTTGCTCGCGATCGTCCTCGTCGTGCTGGCCCTCGAGTGGTGGGTGCGGCCCGATCGAACGATCCGGGGCGACGGTGCGGAGGGATCACACGAACCCGTGGTCTCGCTGGGCGTCTGGCGCTGGCCGGCGGCGGCGTTCCCTGCGGCGGTCACGACCCTCGCGCTCGCCGTCCCGATCTGGATCCTCGGGCTCTGGATGGTCACCGCCGATCCGTACGCGCGACAGACGCTGGCGTTCGAATTCAGCTACGCGCTGAACTCGGTGCTGGTCGCCACGGCGGCCGCGATCGTCGCCGTCCTCGCGGCGTTGCCGGTCGCGTACTTCGCGGCGCGATACGAGTCGCTGGTGGCGGTGGTGTTCGAGCGAGCGACGTACGTCGGCTTCGCCGTGCCGGGGATCGTCCTGGGGCTCGCGCTCGTCTACTTCGCGACGGGCTACGACTCGCTCGACCTCGCCTACGCCCCCGCGCTCTACCAGACGCTTCCGCTGCTCGTGTTCGCGTACGTCGTCCGCTTCATGCCCCAGGCCGTCGGCTCGATCCGGACGACCACGCTCCAGGTCGATCCGCAACTGGTCGAAGCCGCGCGGACGCTCGGCGAGACGCCGCTGCGGACCTTCCGGAAGATCACGCTCCCGCTCGTCACGCCGGGCGTGACCGCTGGCGCCGCGCTCGTGTTCCTGACGACCATGAAAGAGCTTCCGGTGACCCTGATCCTCCGTCCGAGCGGGTTCGAAACCCTCGTGACGATCATCTGGCGAGCCCAGGAAGCCGCCTACTTCCAGTACACCGCGATTCCGGCGTTCCTCCTGCTCGCCGTCTCCGGACTCTCGATGCTCGTGCTCCTCTCGCAGGGCGGGCGCGAGGGGCTGTAGGCTCCGGCGATCGACGCCGTCGGCTCGATCACTCGATCTCGATCGGCTCGATCAGCGAGGGCTCGTCGATCGACGGATCGTTGACCGCAGTCGAGACCGGATACGCCCGTAGCTCGTCGGCCGGATACGGCTCGAGGAGGTCCCGCGGATCGGTCGCCGTCAACCACGCTCGCTCGCGATCGCGAGGGAGGACGACCGCCATCCGGTGGTGCAGATCCGCGACCAGGTCGTTCGGTTCGGTGGTGACGATCGTGAACGTCTCCAGCGCCCCGCCCTCGTCCGTCTCGTCCTCGACGCCACCGCCGAACGCGTCGAGCCCGGTCTGTGTCGTCTCCGGCTCCCAGCGCCCCCACAGCCCCGCCATCGCGAACGGGCGATCGTCCTCGAAGGCGACACGGTAGGGCTGTTTTCCCGACTCCGTCTCGACCCACTCGTAGAAGCCGTCGGCAGGGACCAGACATCTGCGTCGCTCGTAGGCGTCCCGAAAACTCGGCTTCTCGTCGATCGTCTCCGCCCGCGCGTTGATCAGGCCGTCGCGATCGTCGTCGGCCCACGACGGGACGAGTCCCCACTCGAGGTACTGGACGACGTCGGGTTCGTCGCCCGTGATCACCGGCAACTCCTGGCCGGGCGCCATATTGTACCGCGGCCGAAACGACCCCCTAACTGCCGCGTCGAATCGGTCTTCGAGGTCGTCTCGATCGACGATCAGCGTGTACCGGCCGCACATACACGTCCGAACGGGCGGCCGGTACTAATCGCTGTTCGTCCACGGCCCTCGTCGTCCCCTCTCCCGTTCCCTCCGAAACCGGTTATGGAGCGTCTACTCCCCGTTTTGAGGCTGGTAGGCCACTCGTTACGATACCCGATCGGGATGGAGTCCTCGTCGGGGTCACGATCCAGGATGACCGATCGCTACGAACTCGTGGTGTGTCAGAGCGGGTTACTCGAGTTGCGGGACCCGGACGATCCTGACCGGTGGATCAAGACCGATACCCCCGCGGAGATCGAGCAGTAGTGGAACGGACCGCTGGCGCTCGTTCTCGCTCGCGTCGATCGCTGCTCGGACTGGGGTCGGAATGTACTGCTTCCCGAGGGCTCACGACGGCCGCAGAACACCGGGACTAATCCGCTAGCCCGATCGGAATCGCGTCCGTGTGCTCCGTTCGTCGCGACGCGGCGTCTCGACCGCACCCGAATTCACGAATACCGGCCGCTACCGGTTATGAAATGTCGAAAAACGCCAGGACTGGGATTTGAACCCAGAATCCCGAAAGGGAACACGCTTTCCAGGCGTGCGCCTTACCGTTCGGCCATCCTGGCTCACCTCGTCCTAACCACGTCCGTCGTTTAACTGTTACGAGACGGCCTCACTCTTCGGCCCGATCGCGGGCCCACGCCGCGATCGAGTCCTCGAGGACGTACGCCCCGATCGTGGCCCCGATCCCGACCAGCGCGGCGATCCCGACCCCCTGGGAGATCGTCACGAGCGGGTCGACGACCAGGGCGTACCCCTGGAGGAGGACGAGGAAGGTCAGCGCGCCGACGGCACCCCACAGGAGTGCGGATTTCCGCCGGGCCGTGAGGGCGCGTTCGGACTCGGTCGCGGTACGATCCGTGGTCACGCAGGCTCACTCGATCGACGCGACGGCCTCGATCTCGACGCCGACGCCCTTCGGAAGGGCGGCGACTTCGACGGCGCTCCGGGCCGGCGGTTCGTCGTCGAAGTAGTTCGCGTAGGCCTCGTTCATCGTCTCGAAGTCGTCGATGTCGTCGAGGAAGACGGTCACTTTGAGGATGTCCTCGGCGGACGCGCCCGCCTCGTCGAGGATGGCGTCGAGGTTGTAGAGGGCCTGTTCGGTCTGACGATCGATCGGGTCGTCGTCGAGCAGGTCCCCGTCGGCGGTCATGGGGATCTGTCCGGCGGTGAACAGCAGCGAGTCGTCGGTCGTCGCCTGACTGTACGCGCCGACCGCGGCGGGTGCGTCGTCGGTTTCGATGATTCGTTTCACGATCGAGTGGTCTCGGCGGTGGGGCATAAAAGCAGGCGAAGTGTTCGAGGACGCCGCTCAGACGAGCACGTCGACCTCGTAGCCCGCGTCCCGCATGTCCGAGAGGAAGGCGTCGACGTGATCGGGGCCGCGCATCTCGAGTTCGATCTCGACCTCGGTGTCGCTCATCTCGACGTCCCGGGAGGTCCGATCGTGGTGGATCGCGTAGATGTTCGCCCGGTGGGCGGTGAAGATCTCGAGCAGGTCTTCGAGCGCGCCCGGCTGATCTTTCAACACGGTGCGGATCTTGAGATATCGGCCCGTCTCGACCAGTCCGCGGACGATGACGTTCGTGAGCGTGTTGAGGTCGATGTTCCCGCCACAGAGGGCGGGGACGATCGTCTCGTCGTCCTCGAAGTCGAACTTCTCGAAGAGGAGTGCGGCCAGCGGGACCGCGCCCGCGCCCTCGACGAGGGTCTTCGATCGCTCGAGCAGGTAGACCAGCGCGACCGCGATCTCCGGATCGGAGACGGTGACGACTTCGTCGACCCGGTCCCGAATGATCGGGAAGGTCTTCTCACCGACGCTGCGGGTCGCGATCCCGTCGGCGATCGTGTCGACGCCGTCGAGGGAGACGCGTTCGCCCTTTTCGAGGGACGTCGCGACGCTCGACGCGCCCTCGGCCTGGACGCCGATGACGCGGGTGTCGGGTTTCCGTTCCTTCACTGCGGTCGCGATCCCGCTGATGAGTCCGCCGCCGCCGATCGGTACCACGACCGTATCGACTTCGGGACAGTCCTCGACGATCTCGAGGCCGATCGTGCCCTGGCCGGCCATGACGTACTCGTCGTCGAACGCGTGGACGTAGGTCCGGTCTTCCTCGCGTTCGATCTCGTGGGCCCGCTGGGCGGCCTCGTTGTAGTCGGCGCCGGCGAGGACGACCTCCGCGCCGTAGTTGCGCGTCGCCTTGACCTTCGAGATCGGCGCGTGTTCGGGCATGACGATCTTCGCGTCGACGCCCACGCGGGTCGCCGCGAGCGCGACGCCCTGGGCGTGGTTGCCCGCGCTGGCGGTGACGACGCCGGCCTCCTTCTCGGCGTCCGATAGCGTCGCGATCCGGTTCGTCGCGCCGCGGATCTTGAACGCGCCGGTCCGCTGGAAGTTCTCCAGTTTCAGACGGACGTCGGCACCGGTCATCGCGGAGTAGGTGTGGGAGTGTTCGAGCGGGGTGTGCCGCGAGGTCTCGCGGACGCGATCGCGTGCCTCGAGAATATCCGAGAGTCCGAGCATACGCCCGACTACTCGGCGCGTGTTGTAAGAGTTACTGTCGGGGTGCGGCCGTCGCGGGCGGTCCGCACAGCCGTCGTCCCCCCAACAGGGACGTGCTGCCGGTGGCAGCACGACAGGGAATACAGGGATTGCACGGCGTGTGACGTGCGAGTGTAGACGGGGCCCGGTACCATATAAAGGTCATGGAGGCGGACCGAAAGTGATACCGCACGAGGGCGACGGGAGAATCTCCGGCGTCAGACGCTGGACAGACGATCGTCATTCGTTACTTTCTACCACAATTTCCGACGTCGAGATATACCGTTGGACCCGATCCACCAGCGACCCATCGCCGGGCCACTCGACGTCGACGCTCAGCCGATCGGGATCGCCGACGTAGGTCCAGGCCGTCCCGGTCGTCTCGCTCCGCGGGACGGCGACGCGCACGTAGAGCCCTCGATCGACGCCCTCGTAGCGATCGAGGCGATCGAGTCCGGCCTCGTCGACGGCGAGCAGTCGCCCGTCGACGTTTCCACCGGGGGCCAGCGTAGGGTACCGACCGTCGACGCGGTGGAATCCGTCGAGGGTCGCTGAGTCCGTGAATTCCCACGCCGTCTCGCCCTCGGTTTCGTCTCCGGGGCCGAGAACGTGCTCGACCTGCGCGGGATCCGTCAGCGTTCCGTACACGAAGACGTACATGGTCGTCGCCTCCGTCCAGGGCTCGAACGTGTTTTCGTCCCGACCACACAAAACACTTATACAACTACATCAGTTTCTCTGACATGAATCGGGAGTCCGCCCTGATGGTCGCCGCGCTCGTCGTCGCCGTCGCGGCCCTCACGACCCTCGCCCTCTCCGGTGCAGTCAGCGATCCAAGCGCTCCGGATACGGGTGCCGCGATCGATCGCGCCGGAACCGCATCGCTGCTCGAAGTGACGATCGCCGCCGACGAGGTGTCCGGCGAGACGGCCACGCTGGCGGTCGATACCTACCTCCAACACGAGGGTCCGGCCGTCGAGAACGTCACGGTTGTCCACCGGACGACGGACACCGACACCAACCTCGTGGTCGACGTCACCGAACGCGAGGTCGGGGGACTGGAGAGCGAGTCCGAAGAGGTCGTCTCGGGAACCGTCGACGTCCCCCGGGAAGGAACCCACCGGATCGAGACGATCGTCTACACCGACGGGACGCGAACGGAGTCGGTAAGCCACCGCGTCTCCGGCGTCGATTCGCTGACACCCGCCTACGCCGACACCGGACTCGAGTTCCACAGCTACACCGGTGCACTCGCCGACGTCCCCGCGATCGAGTACGAGGTCGAGTCGTCGACGGGCGACCGGGTCGAACTCGCGGTCGAGAGTTATCTCACAAACGCGGGTGACCGTACCGCTGACGGCCTCGAACTCGAACTGAAAGCCCGACAGGCGGACTCGAACATCGTCGCCGACTCGGCCACGGTCGACCTCTCGGGCGTCGAACCCGGCGAGACGGTCTCGCCCACGACCACCCTCGAGATCCCCGGCGAGTACGCCTACCACCTCGACGGAATCCTCTGGCTCGACGGCACCATCGTCGCGACCGATCGGGCCGGCGCCGATCTCCGTCCGAACGCGACGGACGGCGGCGACCTCGACACGGCCGAGTTCGACGAAAACGGGACCTCGAAAGAATTCGAGACCAGCGAAGGGGATGCCGAGTCGTTCGACGAGGAGGACGAGGTGGAGGGCGCCGATCACGACGACGGGGCCGACAGCGCCGACGGAACCGCCGGCTTCGGCGTCGCCGTCGCCGCAGTGGCACTGCTTGCAACCATCGCACTCGCACGGAGGTCAACCAATGAGTAATCCGACAGCCGACTCGACGATCGATCCCGACGACGAATCGCCTGCCGATCGCCCGCAGCCCGAACCCGACGACGGAGTCGATCTCCAGTCGTCGACGGTCCGGCGCTATCTCGCGTGGGGCGCGCTCGGAGTCTGCTCGGTGCTCGCGCTGTTCGCGCTCGTCCAGTTCTACGGCAGCGTGGCCGACGCGATCGATCTCTGGATCGAGCCCAGACACCAGCCGCTGATGCGCGCCGCGTTCAACCTCGTCGTCCTGCTCGCCTCCCTGACCGGCGTCTCGCTGATCGTCCGGGAACTCAGCTGACGATCCACGAGACGTCTTTGACACGGCGTCGCGTCGGTCGATCGTCGATCGACTCGCCGCGTCGATGGCGTCGCCACTCGTCGACGTGAGACGCGCAAAAACGAGTCCGAGTCCGCGTCAGTCGTGGCCTACCGCTCTTCGAGCGGGACGAACTCCTGATCCTGGGGCCCGATGTACCGCGCACGCGGGCGGATCAGACGGTTCTCCTCCTGGTATTCGAGGACGTGACCGACCCAGCCGCCGACGCGGCTCATCGCGAAGATGGGCGTGTACATGTCGATCGGGATGCCCAGTTGATAGTAGACCGACCCGGAGTAGAAGTCGACGTTCGGGGCGATCCCCTTCTCTACGAGCCCCTTCTCCTCCGTGAGGAACTGTTCGATGGTCGTGGTGTAGTTGTACCACTTGTCCTCGCCGTTTTCGGCGAGTTCCTCGCTTCGCTCCTGGAGGATCTTCGCGCGGGGGTCCTTGACGTTGTAGACGCGGTGGCCGAAGCCGGGAATGCGCCGCCCCTCCTCGGTCGCCTGCTCGACCCACTCGCGGTGGTCGAGGTTGCTCTCGTCGATCTCGATGAGCACTTCCATGACGTCCTGATTGGCACCGCCGTGCAGCGGGCCGGAAAGGGCGCTGATCCCGCCGGTGACCGCGCTGTAGATGTCGGCCATCGTCGAGCCGATGACCATCGAGGTGAACGTCGACGCGTTCAGTCCGTGATCCGCGTGCAGGATCAGCGCCTGATCGAACGTCTCGGCGGCGACGTCGTCCGGTTCTTCGCCGGTCAGCATGTAGAGGAAGTTCGCGGCGAGTCCGAGGTCGGGATGTGGATCGATCGGGTCTTCGCCCAGTCGATACCGCTCGAAGGCCGCGAGCGCGGTCGGGATCTTGGCGGTGATGCGCCGTCCCTTCCGTCGCGTCGCGTCTAGATCGTCGGGTTCGACGTCGTCCTCGGGTTCGTAGGCCGAGAACATCGAGACCGCCGTCCGGAGGGCGGCCATCGGCCGCTCGTCGGCCTCAGCGAGGCGTTCCATCGTCGCGAGGACGTCCTCGTGGACCTCGCGTTCCTCGTTGATCGACTCGGTGAACTCCGCGAGTTCCGCCTCGTCCGGGAGGTGTCCGTGCCAGAGCAGGTACACGACTTCCTCGTAGCTCGCACCGCGCGCGAGGTCCTCGATCGTGTATCCGCGGTAGATCAGCCGACCTTCGTCGCCGTCGATCGAGCTGAGTTCCGACTCTGCGACCAGGACACCCTCCAGCCCTTTCTTGAGGTCGTCAGCCATAGTGGGGATTTCGTACCCCGATGGAAAAGTATTGTCGTTTGTCCGCTGTCAGGGCCGAACACGTACGATGTCTTCGTTTACTTTCGTTCGCACGGATGACTGATGGGGGAATCCGGGTGGGTAGGTGGACGTACGTCAACCGGAATTCGTTCGTGATGATTATTTTTCCAAGATTGCGTTCAACAGCTTCGTCTGAGCGGCGGCCAGGTGTTCGGTAAACGTCGATCTCGCGACGCCGAGTTCCTCGGCGACGTCGGTCGCGTTTGCCCCTTTCGGGTACTCGAAGTACCCCATTTCGTGGGCCGTCTCGACGATCTCGCGCTGGCGGTCCGTGAGTCGATCCCGATCGACGACGACCGGATCGGCCGTCGACTCCTCGTGGTCCTGGGTGAGTTCCTCGACCAGCACGCCGTCGAAGTACTCCCGGAGGTCGTCGACGATGGCAGCGACCTCCTCGAGTTCGAGCGTCCGGAAGGTGAGCAGCAACGAGCCGTCCTGGGCTCGGACCGACGAGATCGGCGTTCCCATGCGCTCGACGCGTTCACACGCACAGTCGGCCGCGCTCTCCCGTTCGAAGCGGTAGACCTCTTCTCGATCGTTCGCCTGCACCGGTGTCAGTTCTGTGTCGTTCTCCGTCGCGACCGACGTCCCAGCGGCGACGCTGAATTCCTCGACGACCGTTCCGTCCGTGGCCGTTCGTGACCGCGTCACGGAGTCGATCGTTTCGTCGGCACGCTCCGACGCGCTGGCGACCGGACACCCCGCGGGATCGGTGACGACGACTGTTGCTCGAAACCCGGACATATCCATCGTTTGGCACCGCAATCTGATAACCGGGTGCCGTAATTCCCGCGCGATGAAAACACCGCCCGTCGCGGGGCGACCGGGTTTCTCCACTCTCGTCAAGGGGCGACCGATTACCTCCCGTCGTACGCCTCCCGACGGCGTCGCTCCCGACGAAATCCAGTCGATCGTGAGAGCACAGCTTCGCGGCACGGAACGACTCGAGACCGTACGGGAAGTCGTGTGTCCGTCAGTAGTCGCCGAGAACGCCGAGCCGTCTCGCCCGTCGGGTCGCGTACTGAAAGACTGCATACCCCAGCGCCACGTATCCGGCAGCAACGCCGATCAGAAGCCCCAACTCAATCGGTGTGAACTCCCAGAGCCGAGTTCCGTCGATCATCGCACGCTGGAGGAGGGCGCTGCCGTGGGCGAGGGGGAGAAATCGCATCCAGCCGAGGTCGAACGCGGGCGCGGAAATGAGCACGATGAACCCGAACTGGAGGAGGTTGAGCCAGTTGCCGATCTGTTTGTAGAGCACGGTAACGCCACCGGCTGCGAGCCCGAGACCGAGCACCGAGACGATGCTGAGCGTCGCGATGACACCGATCGTGAACAGCGGCAATTCGAGCGACGTGCCGGTGATCCCGATCATCACTGCCAGAATTATCGTCGAGGTGATGAACGACCGCACGATCTTCGCGACGCCTTTCAACAGCGCAACGGGCGCGAAGCCGAACGGCGTCATCACGTGGCGTTCGAGGGTCCCCCACTGAACCTCGCTCGAGATATCGTTCGAGATTGCGGAGTACGCGCCCACCGACAGCGTCCACAGGAAGTAGCCGACGATGATCCCCTCGATCGAGTCGGTGAGCGCTCGTCCGGCGACCATTCGCCCGCCGTAGAAGAGCACTCCGAAGAAGAACAACGAGACGATTATCCCGCCGATAGCGTTCGCGGGGTAGCGAACGAAAATCAGGAATTCACGGTAGAGAACGGCCCGGGCGAGGTGATAGTAGCCGGCCGCCCGAGGTGCCCCATCCGTGTCGTGCCGTCGTGCACTCATCGGTCCCCCCGTTCGAACGTCGTCAGGTCGACGAACACGTCCTCGAGATCCGGTTCGATCGTCCGCACGCGTTCGAGCGTTACGTCCGCGGCGCGGAGGTGGTCTAGCAACTCGTACAGTCCGTCGCTGTCCGTCGTCACGTCGATTCGGCCGCCGCGATCACGTGGCTCGACACTGAGCGCGTCGAATCGATTCCGGAGGGTCGAAACGATCGCCGCGTCGAGATCGCTACTCGTGATCTGAATGCGGTGCAGATCAGTTCCGTAAAGAAGCGCGTCGACGGTGTCGTCCGCGATAACCTTCCCGTCGGACAGGATGAGGACGCGATCGCACACCGTCTCGACGACGTCCATATCGTGACTGCTGAGGATGACGGTCAGCGCTTCTTCCTCGACGAGCCGTCGTAACTCCTGCTGGAGCGTTCGTGAGCTCTCGATATCCAGCCCCAGCGTCGGCTCGTCGAGAAAGACGACCTCGGCTCCCCCGGCGAGGACGCTCGCCAGCGACACCTTCTGTTTCATGCCACGCGACAACTCGCGGACGGGGACGTCCGCTTTTGCCGCGAGCCCCAACTGTGCCAGAAGCCGTTCGTGTCGGTCGCTCACCGAATCCGGATCGACGCCGCTGATCGTGGCGAAGTACCGGAGATTCTCTCGAACGGTCAACCGCCAGTAATCGTTCCGCGCACCCTCGAGCATCGCATCGACGTAGGCGTACGCTTCACGCGGCCGATCGTAGACGTCGACGCCCCGGATCCGGACAGTTCCCTCTTCTGGCAGAACCATTCCGAGAATCGACTTGATGAGCGTCGTCTTCCCGGCGCCGTTCGGACCCAGCAATCCCACTATCGATCCGGTCTCGATTTCGAAGGAGACGTCGTCCACGGCGGTGATCGCTTCCGGTCCGTCACCGAACCGCTTGCTCAGACCGGTAACGGAAACGGCGACGTCACGGCTGGCCGTCGTCGATCCTTCGACACCGGCAGGAGATTCGGAGGCGGATTCGCCCCCAGCATCGCCGACCGGATCGGCGAACGGAGACCGGTCGGAAGAGTCCGCAGCCAGTCCCTCACCGAGCGGGTTACCAGCGCCCTCACTGCCTGGCCTCCCGTCGTCTCGAACGGTCACAGTGATGGTTCAAGTGAGCCAGCTACAAAAACGCGAGGCCGCCGGTACGACGCATCGGATAGGCGAGCTATCGATACGACGAACCGGGAAGGTGCGAGACGATACCCCGCGATCGATCGAACGTGCCGGTCCAATCACGCACCCGTCGTACTGAGACGGCCCGAGGGGCCGTTGCTGGCAACTACAACCCCTGATAGGGGCCCGCCTTCGCCGCCGTCAACCGATCGACCTGGTCGGCGGAGAGATCGATCGTCGCCGCGGCGAGGTTCTCCTCGAGCTGTTCGACCGTGCGTGCGCCGACGATGGGCGCGGTAACGCCGTCACGATGCATGAGCCACGCGAGTGCGACCTGCGCAGGCGATGCGTCGACTTCCTCGGCGACCGCGTCCAGTTCGTCGTGCAGGTCGAAATTCGCCTCGGTGAGATACGACTCTCTGAATCGACTCGACTCGGCCACTTTCGAATCTTCCGGGAGGTCCTCGTCGCGAGAGTACTTTCCGGTCAAAAAGCCCTGGCCGAGCGGACTCCACGGACAGACCGCGAGGTCGCGCTGGCGAGCGAACTCCAGGTAATCGCCCTCGATTTCGCGATCGGCGAGGTTGTACCGCGGCTGGAGGACGGAAAACGGCTCCCAGCCGTGGGCGTCGGCGATCGCGTTCGCGCGTGCGACTTTCCACGCGTTCGGTCGCAGGGTCGACGCGCCGAGGTAGTGGACCTTTCCGGATTCGACGATTCCGTTCAGCGTCTTCATCAGTTCGCGGGTCGGCGTTTCGTCGTCCCAGCGATGGATGTAGAGGACGTCGACGTACTCGGTGTCGAGCCGCTCTAGAATGGCGTCGACGCGGTGCCGGACGTTCTTCCGGTTCGTCCCTTTACTGTTCGGATCGCCGTCGCGGATCTGCCAGTACAGTTTCGAGGCGATCGTGTAGCGTTCTCGATCGCGGTCGGCGAGCCAGTCACCGATCCACCGCTCGCTGTCGCCGCCCCCATACACGTCTGCGGTGTCGATATACCGGCCACCGGCGTCGGCGTAGGCGTCGAGCAGTTCGTGCGCCCGCTCCTCGCTGATTTCGAGCGTGCCCTCTTCCGTGGTCCGCCCGAAGCGCCACGTCCCGAACTGGAGTTCGCTCGTCCGAATGCCGGTGCGTCCGAGTCGTACGAAATCGAGGTCGATCTCCGACAGTGATTGCGCCATCTGGTGGTGCTTGGCGGGCATCGGGAAAAAGGATACAGAAAGCGGTTCGATGCTCGTCCCGTGTGGATCGAGCGTGAGTACGATGGAATCCGAAGTACTCGGCCACGAAAGTCCACGCTACGGTCGCCGAACGGACCGGATCGATTTCAGGCCGTTCTCGTTCCACCGCGCCAACGGCGTCGGTACGTACGACGTGACGGACGCGATTCGATCGTACTCGGCCGTCGGATCGAGTTAGACTGGCAACCGCAACGCGACGCTGTACATCTCCCCGACCGAGTCCTCACCGATCGCCGTCGCGAGGTGCTCCGTCGCTGCCGTCAGGTCCGCGCCGAGTTCGCCCGGCACCTCCGAAGCCGCCGTGCGCGTCGCATCGGCGTGTGCCTCGACGTGGCTCGCGGTCCACGGAACCGGGTCGAGCAACGTCCGTTCTCGATCGAACTGCCACCCGTAGCCGACGAACAGCCTCCGGAGCACCGCTGCCGGATAGAACGTCAGTGCGGGTCGCCCCTCGGCCAGTTCGGTCGCCGCGTTCTCGAGCGCGAAGAGTTCGCGCACAGCTGCGTCCTCGGGAAGCGGTTCGTAGTCGTCGATAACGAGATGACACCCGGGGGTGGCGACGCGCGTTAACTCCGCTGCGACCGATTCGAGCGACGCTGGCGGGAGTACGTTGAACAGGCCGTGAGCGGTGATGAGTTCGACCGAATCCGCCGTCAGCGGGAGGCGACGAAGGTCTGCCTCCAGAACGGCGGCCCGACCGATTTCGTCGTCGATCCGATCGACCGTACGGTTGTCGACCCGCTCGCGAACGGCGGTCGCGTGCTCCCTGTCGTTCGTGACGGCGTAGACGCGGGTCGCACCAGCGTCGAGCAACCCGGCAGTCGCGTTGCCGACGCCCGCACCGGCTTCGAGACAAACCCGTCCTGTCACCGGGCGATCCGCGAGCGCGGCCGTGACCGTTTCGGGGACGTCCATCGCAGGGTTCCTGGCTCTGTCGCCCTCTCCGGAGTCAGTGGTGGAGTTGCTCCGGAACGGGGCTCTGCTCGTGGCGCAGTCGCTCGACGAGCGATCGCTGGGCCGACTCGGCCATCCCGTCGTAGCGTTCGGCCGCGTCGAGTACCATCGCGACGAGCTTTGGGTCGCCCGGGCTGATGACGCTCGTCAGGCCCTGCGAGGCCGCGAAGTCGAACCGTTCCTCGATCTCGGCGGGCGTATCGACCGGTTCGTACCAGTTCGCGTACGGGCGGTCGGCCTCGGGTAGTTCGTCTGTCGATGGCCACGGTCCCTTCGCGAAGGCCTTGATCCCGAGCGTCCCGACGTCTAGCTCGTTCGCGCGCTCGAGTACCGCCTCGTAGTCGTGCTCGTCGTCGTCCTTGCCGACGACGACCGGGTTCAACGGGAACATCACGGTCGCCAGGTCGTCGATTCGATCGAGGGCGTCCAGGATGAGCTGGGGATCGCCGTGACTGGTCAGCCCGATGTGGTCGACGAGGCCCTCCGATCTGGCCTCGCGGAAGGCCTCGAGCGCGCCGCCCTCGCCGGTAATCGTGTCCAGTTCGTGCTCGTACTCGAGGCCGTGGATCTGGTAGAGGTCGATCGTCTCGACGCCGAGGCGGGTGAGCGACTGCTCGAGCTTCCGCGTTGCCCCCTCGTACTCCCGCTCCTGGGTCTTGCAGCCGAGGAAGATGTCCTCGCGGTGCTGGCGGAGCTTGGGCCCCAGCTTGAGTTCCGCGTCTCCGTAGGTCGGGGCGACGTCGAAGTGGTTGACCCCGCGGTCGAGCACGAGTTCGACCAGCTGATCGGCACCCTCCTGTTCGAGCCAGTTGAGCGCGATCGCGCCGAAAGTCATCACGGTGCTGTCGTGGCCAGTTTCGCCCAGCGAACGCGTCTCCATACCGCCGCGGTCGGTATCGGCGCACATAAATGTGCTCCCCCCGATCGGACCGCCTATACTGCGCCGCGAATCGGATCGGATCTCGTTCCCGACGAGCACCGGTCCCCAGCGGTGAACACACCGACAGTTCGGGGACGTGAACCTATATCACGTTCTCGTCCGAGAGTCAATCCATGATTCCGTCGGCGGTCTGCTATCGGTGTGATCGGAAGTATCAGGACGATCGAGTTCGCTGTGACTGTGGCGAACCGCTCTGGTTCGACGCTGACTCGACAGGAGTCGACTTCTCGACCCGTTCGGAGGCACAGGGGTTGTGGCGATACGCGGAACTTCTCCCAGTCTCCGGGCTCGAGGGGATCGCCACTGCCGCTGGACGCACACCGCTGGTCCGAAGCCGACGGCTCGATCGGGTCGCCGGCTGTCGAGTGTACGTCAAAGACGAGAGCGAAAATCCGACCGGATCGTACAAGGATCGCGGGAGTGCGGTCGCGGTCTCTCGGGGGCTCCAGCGGGGCACCGACGTCGTCGGGACAGTCTCCTACGGGAACATGGCGATGAGCACCGCCGCCCACGCCGCCAGCCTCGGCTGTGAGTGCGTCGTACTCGTCCCCACCGACATTCAGCCCGGCCGCCTGGAGTTGATCGCCCAGTACGATCCGACGATCCTGCAGGTCGAAGGGGACTACGGCGACCTGTATCACGAGGTGCTGAAACTGAACCGGGATCTGCCGGTATCGTTTCTGCCCAGCGACGCTCCAGGACGGATCAGCGGCTACAAGACCGCGCTGTTCGAAATCTACGAGTCGCTGGCCCCCGAGACACCCGACGCGATCGCGCTGCCGGCCAGTTCGGGCGGGTTCGCCAGCGGGCTCTGGCGCGGAATCCTCGACCTTCAGAACGCCGGGCTACTCGAAACCCCGCCGCGTCTGTACCTCGTCCAGACGGCTGCATCGGATCCGATCACCCGCGCGTTCGACGCGAATCGAGACGAGGTATCGGCGCTGTCGACCGAGGCGGTCGGGGAGACGATCGCCCACTCGATCGGGAATCCGGATCCACCCAGTGGCACCCGAGCGCTGACCGCTGTCAGGCAGACCGGCGGCGCAGTGTGTTCCGTTACCGACGACGACATCCGGGACGCGCAGCGGCAGTACGCTCAGCGGAGCGGGCTCTGCGTCGAACCGGCATCGGCGGCACCGCTCGCCGGGGTCGCTCGACTCGGCGCGCGCGGAGAGATCGACGACGACGAGACGGTCGTACTCGTTCCGACCGGAACCGGGTTCAAAGAGATGGGAACGGGGTCTGAGTCCGTCCAGACGGAAACGGTCACTCGTTCCGCGCTTTCGTCACGACTCGAATCCCGTCTCTCGGGCTGACGGTTCCGATATCAGTCCCCGTATCGAACGGACAATAACGCAACCGTCTTTTCGAGTGCGCTACCGGGGCGATCCGGAAGCGTTCCACCCCGAGCACGGCATCTCCCGCTCAGGCTCCGACGTCGGAACTGCGCCAGTGGACGGCGAGACGCCGAGGGACGCATCGATCAGGCGGTGAACACGGGAATATCGAGCGAGCCGACGACTCGATTCGTGATCGAACCGATGAGCGGCTTGTCAGGGTCGGAGCGCCCCCGTTTGCCCATCACAACGAGATCGATGTCGTGTTCGTCGACGTACTCGAGGATGGCCTCGACGGGCGTGTTCGGCGTAACCGTCGTGACGCAGGGGACCTCGGCGTCTTCGGCGAGATCCTCGATCTCCCCGACGAATTTCTGACCCTTCTTCTCCAGGCGGCTTCGCGTCTGCGCGATGTCGCTCGGAACGGCGACGTAGTCGGCGTCACCCATGTCCATCGCGTACAGCACGTGCAGGGTCGCACCGTTTCGCCGTGCGAACTTGATAGCCTGTTTCGCCCCGTTGCGGGCGGTTTTGCTGCCGTCGGTCGGAACGAGGATGTCGTCGAAGTCGGTTACGTCTTCCATAAATACCGAACCACTCCAGAGCAGGTAATTCTTGCCCACAGTTCCCATCCCGTGAGAAGATTCTCGGGCAATAGACCGGCGTTACGCGTACTCGAGCAGCGTCTTCCAGCGTCCTACCACGACCCGCAGCGTCTCGAGAAGCCCCACGATTCTCGGGACGGCGTCTCGGACTCGAGCAGTCGACAACTCGTCACGTACGCGAATCGAGTACTGCGATTGATTGGGATCGAAAGGAACACACCCGACGTGATAGCGACATCCGCTCCGTTCACACGTCACTCCCGACAGTGTTTCGGCGATGTATTCGATCGCAGCTGTATTGCTGCTGCGTAGAAGGCGCGCATGCATCGCCGAGTGGGTGTTCCAACAGGGGCGAACCGATACGGACGGCCGTCGATCGAACCCGTGATCGATACTCTCTTACGCGATTGAACTCTCCACGTCGGCTGCAGCCGTCAGGTGTTCTCGCCCCCATTCGGCCATCTCCTGGATAACCGGTTCGAGCGATTCGCCGTGTGCAGTCAGCGAGTACTCGACGCGGACGGGTTTTTCGTTGACGATCTCCCTGTCGATCAGTCGTTTCCCCTCGAGATCGTCCAAGACGTCCGAGAGGACCTTGCTCGATATCCCCCCGACTTCCGTTTTCAGCGCGTTGAATCCGAGCGGTCCGTTGGCGAGCAGCCGATGGAGAACCACGGTGTGCCACTTCTTGCCGATCAACGTCGCGGTGGACGTGACGGGACACCAGTCTTCGCCAGCACACCACACTTCCAGTTGCTCTGTCGACTCGTCCATGTTCGTCGAAACGGGCCGAATCACCATATAGTTACGTATTGTTAGCTAGTTACTAGTAGTCACTGTATAACTCCCACCGAGACGTCCCGACCTCCGCCCGTTCCGCTCGGGGTTACCGATCGGTAACCCGGTGACGGGACGGTTGGCTCGCACTTATGACCAACCAGGGGTAACGGAGTTACAGAAGGTAACTGAACGTGACGGCACCAACCGACTCCACCACATCGACCGAACCCGCAGCGACGCACCACTACGAGGTCGCCGTCGTCGGCGGCGGCCCGGCCGGCCTGACGACCGCCCTGTACGCGGCCCGACTCGGGCACGAAACCGCAGTCTTCGACCGCGGCGGCGGCCGCGCCGCGATGATCCAGGAGACGCACAACGTCATCGGCGTTCCGGAATCCGTCTCCGGCAACGACTTCCTGGCGACGGCCGTCGACCAGATCCGATCGTACGGTGCGGACTACCGCACGGAGTTCGTGACCGGGATCGACCGCCGCGACGGGTCGTTCCACCTGGAGACGACCGACGGCTCGGCGACCGCCGATCGCGTCGTCCTCGCGACCGGGTTCTCCGACGGTCGACCCGATCCACCGCTGCCCCGGACCGGACGTGGACTGCACTACTGTCTTCACTGCGACGCGTATCTGTTCGTCGACGAATCGGTGTACGTGATGGGCAACGGCGACAGCGCCGCCACCGTGGCGATGCTCATGCTCAACTTCACCGACAGCGTCGACCTCCTGTTGCGGGGCGACGACCCCGACTGGAGCGACGAGACGGGCGCGTTGCTCGAGCACCACCCCGTCGATATCGTTCGCGAGGAGGTCACCGGCGTCCGGAACGGCGAGGACGGCTGGCTCGAGGCCCTCGAGTTCGCCGATGGCACCGTTCGCGATTATCGCGGCGGCTTCGCGATGTACGGATCCAACTACAACAACGACCTGGCGGCGTCGCTCGGTGCAGATCTCACCGAGGACGGCACGGTCGTCGTCGACGATCACGGCCGAACGACCGTCGACGGCCTCTACGCCGTCGGCGATCTGACCCCCGGCCACAACCAGATCCCCGTTGCGATGGGCCAGGGTGCGAAAGCGGGCATCGCGCTTCACAAGAGCCTCCGCGAGTTCCCGAAGTCGCTCGCGGAACTCCAGGCCGACGGCGCAGTCGAACCGCAGAACGTTCCCGCGATTTCCGCCGAGGTACGGCGGCAAGCGAACACTCACTCGTCGGCAGAAGGTGATTGAAGTGGTTCGCTCGAGGCTCGTTCGTTCGAATTTCTGAATCGGCGATCGGTTCGTCGACGGCGAATCCGGCCCGTCGATCGCTCACGCCATCGTCAGCGCGTCGATCCAGTCGTCAGATTGGATCCAGGCATCTTCGGTCAGTTCGTCGTAGACGAGCAACTGTGAATCGTCCGTCTGGACGGCCGAATATCGCTCGAGCGGGACTGCGTCGACGCCGATCGTCGACTGCTGGTCGCGTGGGGTGGTGTCTGCGGACATGAGGCTGTTCTCCAGGGGTTACCGTACAGTACTAGGTAACACTTAGTAACTGATAAAGACTCGCGAACGACCTCGTTACGAGGTAACGACGAGGAAAGTCAGTCGCTGGCCGCTGCCGACCCGTCGGTCGGCATCGAGTCGGAAATCGAGTAGAGCGATTTCCGCGCGTCGCGGAAGTACACGCCTTCGTGGACGACGTCAGCGTCACGGAGGCTCTCGAGTGCGAACCGAACCGTCCGCTTGCTCAGACGGGATTCGGCTGCGATCTGTCCCTGCGTCATCGCGCCATCGACTTCGAGGACCTTCAACACGAGTTTCGCACTCGGCGGGAGGTCGTAGAGTCGATCCGGAACGTCAGTCATACGTGTCTCCTTGTCCGTATGGGCACATATCCGTTTACTGGTGGTGCGTCGTTCGTGCACGACCGGAAGTGTCAGCTATCGTTGGATCTCTGGCGAGTCGGATCCGGCCTACCCGTCCACCCGGGCCGTCGCGAGTTCGTCGACACGCTCGAGAAGGTCGTCGGCGGTGGGGCGATCGGCCGGGTGTGTTCCACGATGGACGTATTCGATCGTCGGCCGGTCACCGGATGCGTCGATGAGGATCGCTTCGGGCATCCGCCCGACCATGTCGTGGAGCGAGCCGACGGCACCGAACCGGACGGGCTGATCGTACTGGTCGCTCGTCGTCTTCGATTCGTCGGCCAGGAGCGGAAACGGAAGGTCGTACTGTTCGTTCCACTGCCGTGCTCGCTCGATCGGTTCGGGAAGGATCGACACGACGTCCGCTCGACGAGCGGTAAATTCGTCGTATCGCGAGGCGACCGTCTGGACCTGTTCACGACACTTCGGGCAGTGATAGTCCCGCTGAAACAGCAGGCCGATCGCGTCGCGATCGGGATCCGCGGCGAATTCGCTCAGTCGAAATGGATCGGGACCGGTAGCTGCGTTCGAGAGTTCGAAATCTGTGAGTTCAGGCATGGTGTGGAATGAATTGATCGTTCAGTTTCTTCGAAATCGGGTATCAGCGTCCGACGATCCGCTCGAAGCGGAGGCACCCTGGCAGCGTGTCTGGATGCGTCGAACCTCATCGGCAGTCGATTTCGACTCCGGATCGCGACATCGATTTGTCCCGGCATCGTACCGACGTGTGACAGACGGCGCGCGTTCGACGAGTCTCGAGCAACGGGTTACTCGAAATTCGAGCGGTTGAGGGTGATTGGGGTGATTTCGTCGTTGCAGGGACGTGAAACGTGGTGCAATGGGCGCCTCCAGATCAAATATCGACCCCACAAGAATATAAAATATAGTCTAACGATCCCGTTAGTAGATTACCGGCTCGTTACTGTCCCGTGAGGATCACTCATCATGTGTTCCAAACGGTAATCCGTCGACGAGAACAGTTGCATTTCCGTCGATAACCGACTCTCCACGTTCGTTCTCGACTCGGGTGGTGAGACAATATCTGTTCCCGTCAATTCGCTCGTCTATCTGACAACGCGCCGTGACCGTTTCTCCGATGTAGACGGGATCGTAGAACTCGAGCGACTGGGAGATGTAGATCGTAATCCCTGGGAGCGAGGCGAGAGCAGCACTAACGAGGCCCGCGACGAGCGTTCCGTGGGCGATTCGCCTCCCGAACCGCGTTCGACCGGCGAACTCCTCGTTGAGGTGTAACGCGTTGGTATCGCTCGTCGCCACTGCAAACCGATTCACGTCGACTTCAGTGATCGTCTTCGTCAGCGTAACTTCGTCGCCGACGCCGACGTGATCGTCGTGATGGACGTGGAGTTCGAACGTTCCGCCCGCCGATTCCGAGGAGAGTCTCGGCGTTCTGACGCCGTCTTGACGGTCGAATGCCGGGATCGCAGCCTCTGCGAACCGTTGTGGGTCCTTTTCGAACTGCTCTTTGCATCCGTTCGAACAGAAGTAGTACAACTGGCCGTCGTACTCGGCTGTCACGCTGGACACGAGCGGATCGACTTCCATACCACAGGCGGGATCTGTTACCATCGTGTTCTCGATCGGAAGTACAGCAGGACCCGGAATAACCCACTCTCGGTCGTGCATCGCGTTCGCACGTTCTCTCAGGTGATGTGATCGACTCGAGCTGTCGCGAGTGTTCGGATCACAAAAAAGCGTCGTGCGACGGCGGAAGACGGCCAGTTTCGTGGCGATTCGACCACCTGGAACCGCACGACGGGCGAAGCAGCCGACGGACGACAACTGACGCGACTGCCGACGCGGCGTCTCTTCGCGTTCGCCTGGCAGGACGATCACGGCCCGGACGCGTTTTTCGAGTGACGAGTGTCCAACCGTTCGGTTCCGATGCACGGCGACCACACGCCGGAGACGAACGGAGGGTCGTCTTCCGGAAATTCACTCGAGGAAGTTCGAGAGCTGGTCGACGTACTGCGACGGACGATCCGCCGGGACCCAGTGGTTCGCGTCCAGTCGGGCGATGCCAGCCGTGTTCTCGAGGTCGTCGTCCAACCGCTCCGCGAACTCGATCGGCTGGAACTCGTCGTTCTCGCCCCAGATGAAGTACGTCTCCGCCGTGATCGCACCGTAGTCGATTTCGGTCGTGTGGCTCGTGTTCGTCGCGATCGCGTTTCGGCTGAGGGAAATCCGGCCGTCGTCGCTCCGGAATCGGGACGCCATCGCCTCCACGAATTCGTCGTCCGGGTCGACGAGCGTCGATCGGAACATGCCGGTGAGTTGTTCGTCCACGTCGTCGACGGTCATGTCGTTGATCGTCGCGGGAAGCCCGAGATCGACGACGAACTGTATCGGCCACGAATCGTACGCGATCGAGTTCGAGAGGACGAGTTTCCCGACGGCATCTGGATTGTGTGCCGCGTAGCGCAGCGCGACGCCGCCGCCGATGTCGTGAGCGACGAGGTCGATCTGGTCGACCTCGAGCTGTGCCAGAAGGTCGTCGAGTACCTCCTCCTGAGCACGGACGGAGCGGTCGAAACCGTCGTGCATCGCGGAGTTACCGTATCCGACGAAGTCCGGCGCGATCACTCGTCGCTCGTCCTCGAAGGCCGGCGCGACGTCGCGCCAGAGGTACGACCACGTCGGAATGCCGTGGAGGAACACGATCGGGTTCTCGGTCGCCGTGGTAGCGCCGTCGTCGTAGTACGACACCGTCAGTTCGTGAGTGTCGAGCGAGACCGTCGTCTCTTCTTGCGCGTTCGTCCATTCCTGAGCGGTAGGTTCGTTTGCCATCGAACTATCGGTCGGCGCCCCACTATTTGTAACTTCGGATGTTACAATCTATTGCTATCCCGGCGAAACTGCGTGAGGGGGATGCAGTTGCTAACGAAACCAGTGAGGAAAGGCGAAACCGGGGCGCTGGTCGTGACGTTGGCGATGCGATTTGCTCCGGACGGAACCGTTTTCGGGCAGTTATTTTTACGACGACAATCCGAAAAGCGGCACACTTTTACTCGCCGATGCCGGGGTTCTCGGCCTCTCCGTCCGGCGTGGCGGATCGATCGAGAATCCGATCGGAGAGGTCGGCTACGGTGACGCCTTCGAGTTCGTCTTTCAGCGCGACCTCCGCCGGTTCCAGCGTCTCGGTGAGGACTTCCTGGATGTTGTCGCCGACGGGACACTCTTCGTTCGGGTCGTTCGGATGGAACACGAAGAGCGATTCCAGTTCGACTGCCTCGTACACGTCGGCGAGCGTCACGTCGTCCGGACTTCGAGCCAGTGCGAACCCGCCGTTCGGTCCACGTTTGGACGTGACGAGGTCAGCGTCCCGCAGATCACCGAGAAGACGACGGACGACGACGGGATTGGTGTCGAGGCTCCAGGCGAGTTTCTCCGACGAGAGGCGTTGCCCTCGCTTGACAGCGAGTACTGTCAGCACGTGCGTCGCGACGACGAACCGACTACTCCCGTTCATACCGGGACTAGTGACCCTGCGTTGTAACGTCTTCCGATACCTCACTGAAGCGCCCAGTTTCCGACGGATCTGGAGGGAGCGACCACCGCGTCGTTCGGTCGGGTGTGTAGTCGAAATACACTACCGCAGAAGGTATTCTCCGTTCCCATTCCTTCTGTCACAGTATGGTAACACTGCTTGCGGGACTCATTGGTGGCGCGGTTGCAACGATCGTCATGACGACGGGGATGATGATTCTGGGTGACGACGGGCCGCTGCCGACGGCCGGACTCGTCGCGAAAATTGCGGATGGCGAGCCTGCGGCGTACAAGCTGCCGGGAATGCTCTTGCACATGGCCTTCGGCGTCGGGGCCGGTGCCGTCTTTGCCCTCGGGGTCCCCCTAATCGGATTGCATTTCGACTCGATCGCCGTCGCGGTAGGTCTGGGCCTCGTCTACGGGTTGAGTCTCATGATTGGGGAGATGGTGTTCTGGATGCGGACCGTGCTCGGGATGGAACCCGATCGCGACGCGATGGTGATGTTCGGTGCCGTCCACGTCGTCTACGGCGTCGTCCTCGGTGCCGTCCTGAGTGCCGGTATTTTCGCCTGAGCGAATGTCTCGCGCGCTACCGACCGGATTCATACATCCACCCGTCGATTCGTGTACGTACCTGGTGGCCCCGTCTCGATTCACATGATACGATTCCCAGCGTTCGACCTCGAAGCCGGCTCCGTAGCGTCTCAGGACCGTTCCGCGAACGCGCAGTCGGAGTACGAATGAGGGATGTAGCTCCACGGCGGTTCGGCCTGGCGAGTTTCGGGCTACTGACCGGCCTGCTGCTCCTCGGCGATTCGACCGGCGTCGTGGCGGCGTCTCTCGACGGACCGCTCGCGACGGTTCCACTGATCGGTTCGTTCCCGACGGCGGCGTTCCTGGCACACTGGTGGATCTTCCCCGCGTCGATCGCGTTTTCGACGATCGCGCTCGCCTCCGGCGTCTCGGGAGCCCTCTTTTTCAGTCCGTTCTTCCTGCTGGTCGTCGGGTTGCAGCCGGCCCAGGCGATCGGTGCCGGGCTCCTGACGGAGGTCTTCGGGATGGGGAACGGCCTCCGATCGTACGTCAAGCAGGGACTCGTCGACTACGCGACGGCGAAGTGGCTCCTGCTCGGGGCCGTCCCTCGATCGTCGTCGGCGCGTTCGCCGCACAGTACGCCCCGGAAGCTCTCTTGCGTGGCATCTTCGGTGTCGGACTACTCGTTCTCGGCGGGTTCCTCTTTTACTACGAGCCGCCGGAGAAGTGCGTTCCCGGTGAAGGCGAGGGACCGTATCTGAAAGAGAAGAATACCGGTCGAGGACAGACCGTCGTCGAGGCCGCCGACGGCGAGCGATACGCGTTCGACACCTGCTGGCGTCCACCGGGGGTAGCGCTGGCGACGATCGGCGGCTTCGTAACCGGACTCATCAGCGCCGGTCTCCCGGAAATCGTGACGACGCAGCTCGTCATCCGGTGTCGCGTCCCGCCCCGGGTTGCGATCGCGACCTCGGTCTTCGTCCTCGGCGTCGCCGCCGTCGCAGGGGCGGCCGTTCACGCGCTAAGCGCGACCCCCGTCTGGTACGTCGTCGCCTGGTCGATTCCGGGCGTCCTGATCGGCGGCACGATCGGTACCCGCGTGGGCAAGTACGTTCCGAGCGACCTGATGGAGGCGGGGCTCGGCGTGATCTTCGGCCTCGTCGGCGGAATCGTTCTCGTGACGACGTTCCTGCTGTGAGATCCGGTTGGCCACGACGGACAGTATCGACGATCGAACGGCCGAACGACGCGCGTCGGCGCCGGGTCAACGACCCGGACGAGGACGTCACGGAACGATCTGCGTAGCAATAAGTTCGGACGAGGTCGTCCGAATTCGCGATCCCGAACGTAAACGGAGGACTGGTGCAGGCCGACGATTATGCGCCTACGGTGGGGTCCATCGACTGACACCGCCTCCGTCCGATGACAGCCGAGACTCCCTGGCGACCCCGCTCGACGATCGAATCGAACAGACGACGTACCGATCACCGTTCGATCGCGCCGACGCGACGTCGATCCGCCACTCGTTTCTCATGACTACGAACAGACGATCTCTTCTCAGGGCGGTCGGTTCGATGAGCGTGGTGGGATCGGTCGTACTCGGGTCGGGCACGAGACGGGAGCGGACGAGTCTCGGATCCGCCCCTCGCATCGAGCCGATTTTCAGTTATCCGTCGGCGCTGGGGATGCCCGACGACGTACACGAACGGACGGTGCTCGACCTGCTGCACCGGGCCGTGCCCGGGACGGCGGTGCACCTCTCCTCGTACACGTTCACGCGCACCAACGTCGCGAGGGCGTGTATCGCGGCTGCCGACCGCGGAGTCGACGTCAACGTCCTGCTGGACGACCACCTCGCGGAGGCGGACGCGGTGCAGCGACTCCGCGAGACGTCGGTCGATCGCATCTCGATCACCGCCGGCGGGGGGCTCGGCGACGGCAGGAATCACAACAAGTTCCTCCTCGTGGAGGAACTGGAGAACGGCGAGTCGAACGTGGTGTGGCAGTCCTCGTCGAACTTCACGAACACGCAGCGCTACCTCCACAACACGTCGGTCGTGTTTCGCGGCGACGGCGACCTGTACGACGTGTACCGGGGGTACTGGAACGAACTGGCCGTCGGCGACACCGACCCCCACTACAATCGCACGGCTGAGACCGATTCCGCGACCGTGTACTTTTCTCCTCGATCCGACTTCGACACGCACCTCGCGGCGCTGGAGAACGTCGTTCCGACGCGTGACGCGACGATCCGATTCATGTACTCGATCTGGAACGAGAAGCGTCCCGCGATCGTCGATCGCGTCGCGGAACTCGTCGACGGCGGCTGTACGGTCGAAGTGATCCTCAACGGCGAGAAATCCGACATCGGCCACCGCTTGCGACGGGCGGGCGCGGACGTGTTCGAGTACCCGTCGACTACCCTGGGACGATTGACGCCGTGGCAGTCGCCGAACGTCCACTCGAAGACCATGCTCGTCGACGCCGACGTCGACGTGGGCGGCGAAACGAGACGCCGGCGCCTCGTCTACACGGGGTCGCAGAACTTGAGCAGAAACGGGTTGTCCACCAATGACGAGACGGTCCTCCGGATCGAAGACGACGACGTCTACTCCCGGTTCGTCCAAGACTGGGAGCGCGTCCACGAACAGGGACGTCGCCTGGCCAGCGGCGGGGCGACGGCGATCGTTCGGTCCCTCTGGTGACGCGTTTCGGAGCGCACTCTCCGGCGTTCTTCGCCCCCGTGCACGGTGGTTGCCTGACCGGGTGGACTATATAACGATCGTCGGAGTACGGACCCCATGACGAACGGTACCCTCGAATTGCAACCCCCGGAGCTATCGGCAGACGACTTCCTCCGCATTCCGGACGACCATTTCACAGCGGACACCGTCGCCATCGTCACCGGCGGCGGATCGGGTATCGGACAGGCGACGAGCGTCGCCCTGGCGACCAACGGACTGACCGTCGCCGCCGTCGACATCGACGAGGAGGGTCTCGAGGAAACCGTCGACGTCGCAGCGTCTATCGACGCGGACGGACGCGTCGTCCCGATCGAGGGCGACCTCACCGACGACGACGCCGTCGAAGCGGCCGTCGAGGAAGCCGCCGACCACGGGACGGTGCGCTACGCCGCGAACATCGCTGGGATGCAACACATCGCGTCGATCGCCGACTTCCCGATGGAAACGTACGACTTCATGCACGACCTCATGCTGCGGTCGCCGTTCCTGCTCTCGAAGCACGTAATTCCGCACGTCGAGGCGACCGACGACGGCGTCGGCGCGATCGGAAACATGTCCTCGGTGCACGGCCACTACGCGACGCAGGACAAACCGGCCTACATCACGCTGAAACACGGTCTCATGGGGTTGACTCGGGCGATCGCGGCCGAGGGCGGCGGAACCCTCCGTGGATTCTCCGTGAGCGTGGGCTACGTGCTGACGCCGCTGATGGTCGATCAGATCGAAGACACCGCCGAGGAGCGCGGGATCTCGGAGCGAGACGTCATCGAGGACGTGATGCTCGGCCAGGCGCGAACGAAGGAGATGATGACGCCCGCGGAGGTGGCGAACCTGTTCGTCTTCGGGTTCTCGAGTCACGCGAGGCACCTCAACGGCGCCGACTTGCTCTGGGACGGCGGCTACACCACGACGTATGAGTGAGCGCAACGACGACGCGAACGCATCGACGAACGTCGCCGTCGCCTGCCAGGGCGGCGGGAGCCACACGGCGTTCACCGCGGGCGTACTGAAAGGGCTGCTCCGCGAGTGGCCCGAGGAGTACGAACTGGTCGGGATCAGCGGGACCTCCGGCGGCGCCTTCAACGCGCTCGCGACCTGGTACGGACTCGTCACGGCCGACGAAGAACGCGCCATCGAACTCCTCGAGGCGCTGTGGGAGGACCTGTCGGCGACCGGCGTCACCGATCGGTTCCTCAACGACTGGGCCACCGGCCTGTCGCGCCTCGAGAGCAGCGGGTTGCCGATTCCGCGGGTCAGCCCGTACCAGATGCCAGGGCCGGAACTGGGCAAAGAGGAGATCCGGAACACCCTCGAACGGCACATCGAGTTCGAGGAGATTCCCGATCTCTGCACGCGAGACGCGCCGGAACTCGTCGTCGGAACGGTCGACGTCAACGCGGGCGTGTTCGAGACGTTCGTCGACGAACAGGTGACGCCGGAGGCGGTGCTCGCCTCGGCCGCCGTCCCGACGCTCTTCGAGGCCGTCGAGATCGATGGCCACCTCCACTGGGACGGCCTCTTCTCGCAGAACCCGCCGATCGACGACCTCATGACCGTCGATTCCGAGCACAAGCCGGACGAACTGTGGGTCATCCAGATCAATTCACAGGAGATCGACGGGGAACCCACGTCGTTCGAGGAAATCGCCGACAGGCGCAACGAACTCGCCGGAAACATCTCGTTGAACCAGGAGTTGAACGTCATCAAGCGGGTCAACGAGTGGATCGACGCCGGCCACCTCCCGGAGAGCGAGTTTTCGAAGACCGCCGTCCGACGGATTCCGATGGAAGAGAACTACCACTGCTCGACGAAGGTCGATCGCAGCCCGTCGTTCGTCCGGGAGTTGATGACCCTCGGCGAAGAGCGTGCGGCCGCGTTTCTCGAGACCGGCCCGCCCGACGAGAGCGAGTACACCGTCCCGGAGCCGCGGCACAGCCCATCGACTCAGTAATCGATCACGAGACGGCGATACACCACGACGACAACCGATCACAGACCGAAACCCATGTCACGACTTCCACTCCTCGAACTGGACGACATCCCGAAAGAGTACCATCACCTGTTCACCGACGAGTACCTCGGCGATCGCCACATCTTCCGCGCGTGGGCCCACAATCCCGAGGTGCTCGAGGCCACGCTGGAGTACCTGAATACCCTCTACGATCAACTCGGAGACCGACGAAAGGAACTGGTCATCCTCACGGTCGCTCGAGCGCGTGGAGCTCGCTACGAGTGGCATCAACACGTCGACATCGCCCGCGAAAAGGGCGTCACGACCGCGGAGATGCGTGCGATCGGCGGCGACGACTTTTCGTCGTTCGACGACGCCGAATTCGTTTTGCTCCAGTACGTTCGAGCCGTCGAGTCCGGAACGGTGACGGACCAGATCCACGACGCGCTGGCTCGCGAGTATTCGCCGTCGGAGATCGTCGCGGCCGGCCTGCTGATCGACTTCTACGTCGGCCTGTGCAACTACATCGCGTCGGTCGACCTGCCGTTCGAGGGCGGCGAGTTCGTCGGCTGGATCCCGGACGACGAGACGGTTTCACGGCTCTTCGACGGAGACTCGTCGTAGACAGTCCCGGTCAGTCCGGCGGGTACCGGCCGGTGTTCACTTCGAACCGCGCGCCGCCGTCGACGCTTTCGGTCACGTCGACGGTCCAGCCGTGGGCGTCGGCGATCCCCCTGACGATCGCGAGGCCGAAGCCGGTTCCGTCGCTCGTCGTCGAAAAACCCTGGTCGAATATCGCGTCGCGTATCGCAGGCGGGACGCCCGGTCCGTCGTCCGCGACGTAGAATCCCGCTCCATCGTCCAGCGGACCGATTCGGATCGTCACGTCTACGCCGCCGTGGTTGAGCGCGTTCGAGAGGAGATTCTCGAGCAACTGACGCAACCGCGCCTCGTCCGCTTCTATACGGTAGTCGTCGAGCGCGACGTCGATGGTGGCGTCGTCGCCCGGAATCGTCTCACAGACTGTCTCGACCAGGCCGGCGAGTGCGACGGGGTGCGTCTCGTCGACCTGCTGGCCGTCGCGTGCGAGCGTTAACAGGTCGTCGATCAGCGCGTTCATCCGCCCGTGTGCCGCCTCGATGCGATCGAAATCTTCCGACGAACCGCTCTCCCGGGCGAGTTCGAGCGCGGCCTGCGCGACTGTGAGTGGGTTGCGAAGATCGTGGCTCACGACGGATGCGAACGCCTCGAGACGATCGTTGGTCCGTTGAAGCGTCCGCTCGCGTTCCTTGCGCTCGGTGATGTCCTGGAACGCGCCGCGGGCACCGATCAGTTCGCCCTCGTCGTCGTACCACGGCGTTCCCAGCGTTCGAACCCAGCGTGGTTCGTCGCCGTTCGCGATGATCCGCAACTCCAGATCGTACCCGTCTCCCGTCGTCTGTAGCCGCTCGAACGCGTCCGTGATCGTCGCCTTGTCTCGAGGGTGATAGAAGCCGATTCCGTCTTCCACCGTCGGCTCGTACTCCAGGGGCATATTGTGGATGCGATAGACTTCGTTCGTCCATCGCATCGTCTCCGTCCGGAAGTCGACCTCCCACCCGCCGATCGCTGCGACCGACTGGATATGCCCGAGAAACTCCCGTTTTTGCTCGAGTTCCCGGGCCCGTCGTTTGTGGTCCGTGATGTTTCGTCCCTCGGCCACGAGCAGGACGACGTCGCCCCGTTCGTCCGTGACCGGACGAAGCGAGAAGTCGATGATCACGGTCCCGTCGGCGCCCTGGACCTCCTCGTCGCACCGGACGAACTGGCCGTCGGCTGCCGACTCGATCGCCTCTTTTAGGGTTTCCTGGGCGTCCACGCCGTTCTGCCACCACTCGGACTCCCAAAGTGAATCGCCCAGCACGTCCTCGCGGTCGAACCCGCCGAATTCCAGCGCGGAATCGTTCGCCTCCAGCACCGTTCCGTCGGGGTCGAGCAGACCCGTAAACTGGTAGGTCTGGTTGAGGATAGCGTCGTACTGGCGTTCTCGCTCCTTGCGGTCGGTAATATTGCGCGTTGCGCCGACGATTTTTTCGATTTTGCCGTCGATACTGACCGGTGCAATTTGTGTCTCCCAGTAGGTCCGCTCGTCGGGGACCGAGAGGACCTCCTCGTAGTGGAGCGACTCATCGCGGGCGACACACTCGCGGTAGTTTTCGAGGATGGCACTCCCCTGCTCGTCGCCGAAGACGTCCCGTAGCCGCCGTCCGCTGAGTTCGTCGTTCGATAGCCCAGTGTGGGATTCGTAGACCGGGTTCACTCGTTCGAGCCGGAACTCGTCGCTGTCTTCGTCGACGTCGACGAGAAATAGCGCGTCCTGCGTGTTCTCGAACACCGTTTCCGCGAGGTGGACGTCCGCTTCCCGAACCTTTCGATCGGATATCTCACGGGCGATGATCGACAGGCCGTCCGCGTCGGCATAGAGGGTCACCTCGAACCAGGTGTCAGACGACTCACCGAGCTGCGTTTCGATCGACCGTGATTCGTGCGTTTCCACAGCCGCACGGCAGTGTGACTCGAGGGGCGATCCGCGAAGCGCCGGCAGGGCATCCCAGAGAACGCCACCGACGACGTCCGCTGCCCGACTGCCAGTCCACGCCTCCATCCGTTCGTTCCAGTACGTGATTCGCCATTCGGAATCCACGGCACAGTACGCGTCCGAGACGCGTTCGATCAATCGCTCGTACTCGGGCTGGGCGTCGGTCATCGATCAGGCGGTTACACGGGTGGCACGATGCAGTACGGACGAGCGTACGACAGTTTCAATCCTGGGTAGCGGCCTTGCGGATACGTTCGACCAGGACGTCGAACTGTTCGGAGTCGGGTCCCTTCTGGACGTAGTCGGTGACACCAGTTGCGATCGCCTCGCCCGCAACTCGCTCACTCCCTTTGGCGGTAAAGACGATGAACGGAAGCGTCGGGTCCTCCTCGCGAACAGCTTTCAGAAAATCGAGCCCGGAGATCGCGGGCATATCGTAGTCACTGACGATACAGTCGAACGACTCGTCTTCGAGCGTCGACACCGCCTCAAGCGCACTCGCCGCGGTAGTGACCTCCACGTCGTCGTTCTCGCGTTCGATGTAGGCTCCGATGGTTTCGGGGAGTCCGGGTTCGTCGTCGACGAGCAACACCATGATCTCGTCGCCGGATCGATCGTGCGTTTCGCTCGCGTTTTCGAACCGGATCTGCTGGCGGACCGCGAGATCGAGCCACTCGCCGATTTTGCCCTGGAGGTTCGTCGATTCGGCGATACGCTCGCCAGGATCGTACGTGAGGAGGCCGTGATCTTCGAGTAATGGGAGATGACTGTGGAGCAACGACGTTTGCGCGTGCGCTCGGTCGTACTCACCAGAGTCCTCCGTGCTGGTCGCCGAGAGCACGTCGACCAGTTCGTCGAGCGTCGCAGCCCTGTGCTGACGGAGATGGAACAGTACGGTCCGTCGACTCGAGTCCGAGAGAACGCGGAACAGGTCGTCGCTCGGGAGAGTCGCGCGATCGTGACCGTCTGGAGTAGTAACCTCGTCTTTCATAGGTGGTAGGGAGTTCCACACAAAGATAAGTATTATTTAATTTCTAGTAATATTATTATTTTGGCTGAGAGTCAAGCTGTGCGGACACTCTCACCCGCGATTCTTCAGTTGGCCGTTTACGTCGTGGGAGCCGTTGAAGCGTTACATGAACCACTTACGCGAGTGTGGCCGGGACATCGCTTTAGGCTGCCGAATCGTGAGTGGGTGTGCAGTCACGCTCGACGCCTGTTATCGGTCCCGGAGCGTACCACACGCAAACCGATGCTGGCACGAGTGGCACCCTCGAGAACGAAGCTTCGCTGCCCCAGCGGTAGGAACGGGGTGATCGACGAACACGGCCCACGGGAGGAGTCCGAACAGCCCTCATCGGTAGGGTTGGACGACGCGAAGACGTCGTCACCGTCTAGAGGGAGCGGTATTCGGAATCGGTCACCTCGAGGCGTCGCGGAACGCCGCCTCGACGACCTTCGCGAGCGTCGGGTGGGCGTGGATCGTCTCAGCCACCTCGTCGACGGCGGCACCGGTCCGCATCGCGACGACCGTCTCGTGTACCAACATCGACGCCTCGTAGCCGATCACGTGACAGCCCAGGATCTCGCCGTCGGGAGCCCCGAGTACCTTCACGAAGCCCTCCTCGAGTTTCTTTGCCCGCCCCATCGCCGAGTCGGCGTAGTTGGCGCGGCCGACGACGTACTCGCGGCCTGCTTCTTCGAGTTCCTCCTCGGTAGCACCGACGCCGGCGATCTGTGGGTCGGTGAAGATCGTGTGCGGCATCGCAGTGAGATCGAGTGCCAGACGCTCGTCGTGGACGACGTTGTCGATGACGTGGCGCGTCTCGTAGTCGCCGGAGTGTTTGAACAGGGCGTTTCCGGCGACGTCGCCCTGGGCCCACACGTTCTCCGCGGACGTCTCCAGATACTCGTTCGTCTCGACGAAGCCGCGATCGTCGACGTCGATACCGGCAGCGTCGAGGTTCAGCGAATCGGTGTTCGGCCGTCGGCCCAGCGCGACGAGGACCTCTTCGCCGTCGACGGCGATCGTCTCGCCGGCTTCGGTCTCGGCGTGGACGCGGTGTCCGTCTCCAACCGCTTCGACGGCTGTTACTTGATGTCCGGTGTAGACGTCGTGGCGATCGCTCGCGATTTCGGTGAAAGTCGCGGAGACGTCGCCGTCCTCTCGCGGGACGAGCGCGTCCATCATCTCGACGATGGTGACGTCCGTCCCGATCGACTCGAAGACGTAGCCGAGTTCGACGGCGATGTATCCACCGCCGAGGACGACGAGGCTCTCCGGCGGGTCGGTCAGGTACAGCGCCTCTTTGCTCGTCAGGTGGTCGATCTCGTCGAGACCGTCGATCGGCGGCACGACGGGCTGGCTGCCGGTCGCGACGACGATCTTCTCACCAGTCACCTCCCGGCCGTCGAGTTCGACCGTCCGGTCGTCGACGAACGCCGTTCGTTCCTCGAAGAGCGTGAGGTGGTCTTTCTCGCGGTATCGCTGCGCCATGTCCTCGGCGATTCCGCCGAGCAGGCCGTCCATTTCGTCGACGACGGCTTCCCAGTCGATCCCCTCGAGGCTGGCGTCGACGTGGAACCGTTCGGCATCCCGAACGTGATTGACCGCGTTCGCCGCCTGGATGAGCATCTTGGAGGGGTTACAGCCCCGGTTGAGACACGTCCCTCCGAGCGGTCCCGGTTCGACGAGCGCCGTGTCGAGTCCGCGATCCGCCGCCGCCGCGGCGACGTTGTTGGCTGTGCCACCACCGATGACGAGGACGTCAAAATCGCCCATTCCAGCGGTATCGACTCCGAGAACACGTAAATAGCGAACGGGGGTGTTCGCCGGCGAGACACGACCGACGGGACAGCGGGTGGAGACGCTGCCCGGAGCTCGTCCGAACGATCGGGTCACGTCGACCGGACCGCATCGGTCGAACCGTGCCGTCGATCAGTGTTCGGAGTCTTCGATCTCCGCGTAGTACTCGTCTTCCGACCAGTCGCCGTCGAGGTACGCGTTGGCCCACTCCGTTTCGAGAAAGACCATGAAGTCCACGGTTCCGTCGTCCGCGAGCGCGGTCGGCATCGCCCGCCGATCGAACCCCTGATCGACGATGTCGGCGTAGGCGTCCCCGAGTATCGGGACGTCGGCCTCCAGGCCGCCGCTGTCGGCGTACTCCGGGATGAACATCCCGTGTAATTCCCAGTCCGTCACCGAGAGTTCGTCGTCGATGGCATCGACCATCTCCGCAGCGAGCGCTCTCTCCTCCTCACTGACGTCGGTTTCGTCGTCCCCGGTTCCGTCACCGGTCCCCTGGGCGGCCTCTTGCTCGGTCCCGTCCGCGTCGTCCAGACAGCCCGCGATCGTTCCGACGCCGACGGCGGTCGCGGTAGCCAGTACGGTTCGTCTCGATACGCCGTTGGCTCTCCTGAATACGCTTCGTGGCGTCATGTATCCTGTCCTCGAGCGGTTTCGAACGGGGGAGTGATTCGAGTCATACGAACTGGTTTCGGGTTCTGCATCCGCGGCGAACGGCCGAGGGTACGTCGTCGCCGACCGCGGCGATCCCGGTCAGGGACGGCTCGGCTGACCCCGCGCACCTGACACTCTCGAGCAGTCGGTGCGCGTCGGCCGCGGGCGAGCGTTACGCCGGCGGCGTCTCGCTGGACTGCGTTTCCGTGGCCCCCGTCGCGGGAATTCGCCCGGTCGGGGGACCGTTGGAGTCGTTGTCCTCGTCTCGATCTGCCGGCACGTCCGTCGTTTGCGAACACCGTCAGCACGGTACAAAACCGTTGTGCGGTCCGGCACGAGAGTCGCGAGACCGATCGCTGCTCGTCGACCAGCACGCGGACCGGCGACGGCCGACGTTTCGAGGCGCGCTCTCACGGCGGAGGCGGTGGCCGACGAGCGAGACGGAACCCACCGAAACGGGCCCTCCTCTGACTCGCTCGCTATCACCGGTGGTCCCGCAGTCGCCATTTCGGCTCCAGGTTCCTGGACCAGCGGGAGGGGCGAGGTTGCCGGGGCTGGATCGGAGGGGGTCACGGGACGCCCCCACTGACGAACGGGAGCTCTGCCGATCGCCACCGGGTCCCGTGAGCGCCGCTTCGTTCCACCGTCGCTCTCACCGCGGGAGAAGCCTTGCGCCGTCCCCGTCAGCGGACAGTAGGTCACCGCGATCGACTCGCCGCCGCCGACGTCGTTGACGACTTCGTGCCAGACGAGGATGTACTGTGGGTAGGCCTTCGCCTCGCCGTTCAGGACGACGCCGAAGACCGGATCGCCGTCAGCCAGGTTGGTGGGTGGATCGTCGGCCGAGGTAAACTGCGGATCGTCGATCGAGGGGATGCCGTCCTGTCCCGGGCCGCCGGAGAGGCTCGCCTCGTCGAGTTCTCGAGTCGTGTACTCCTCGGGGAGCGACCGATCGGCAGTCGGCGGGCCGCCAGTCGACCCGTTCACGTCACTTGCTCCGCGATCGAAAGCGCCGGAACTATCCAGACACCCTGCCAGGGCGGCGAGACCGACGCCTCCGGTCGAGTCGATACAATGCCGTCTGGAGATGCCGCCGGGTATCCGTCCGTCTCCCATGGGTATCGGAGGGGGCGCGTACCCAATAACCGGACGTTGGTCGTGTGCGATCGACGCACAGGCGTGTTTCAGTATTTACTGGCTTCCGACCGAAACTCACGTATGGTCCACCACGAGGACGAGGACATCGGCAGCGAGTCAGGACGGGGTCGATCGAATCCGACGGCGAGGGACCCGTTCCGGAACGGAATCGATCGCCGACGAGTCCTGCAATCGTCGGCCGTCATCGGCGCGACCGCGACGCTGTCGGGCTGTCTGTCCGACACGAACGGACAGCGTGCGCCGACGGTGTACGTGTTCAACAACGGCGATCGAACGCTGAGTATCATCGACGCCACGAGTGACGAACTGATCGAGACCGTCTTCATCGATACGACCGCGTCGTTCCCGGCCAACCAGTACGGAACCGGCGTCGATTCGGCGTCCGACACGCTCTGGCTCAACGTCTCCGGCGGCGTCAGAGCCCTCGATCAGCACACGCTAGACGAGATCGCGGCGATCGAAACCGGATTCGAACCGAACTATCCCAACCTGACGCCGGACGAGAACCATCTACTCGTCGCTGCCGGCGGGACGACGACCATCGACCCCGACCCGGACGATCCCGAGGATCACGTCCTCGTTCGTATCGATGCCGATCGTGAGAGCGACACGTTCGGCGAGGTCACGGGCGAAATCGAGGTCGGGTACACAGGGCCGTGTGATATGACGCTCACTCCGAGCGGCGAGTACGGATTCGTGGCGGACATCGCGAACGAGACGCTGACCGTGGTTCGCGTCGATCCGTTCGAAATCGCCGCTCGGATAGACGTCGGCGATCCGGCAGGAGAGGGACGCGTCCTCCCGTTCATGTGTACGGCGTCGTTCGACGGCGATCGTCTCCTGGTCGAGAACGGCGAGGGCGAACTCGGACCCGATCCGGATATTCCGCGTCGGGGATCCGAGAGCATCTGGGACGTCTCCGATCCCGAGGAGCCAGTCGAACTCGAACGCATCACTCGCGACGACGGGGTATCGGCGCCTCCGATCACGAGCGAAATCGACCCCGATAGCGAGGCAGCCTACCTCTTTACCCCCGACATCGACGCCGTGACGGTGATCGACCTCGACGAACGGGCCGTCGACCGTGAACTCGACGTCGGCGGGAGTGCGATATCCGGGGCTTGGGGTCCTGCTCGGGAGAAACTGTACGTCCCGGTCCAGACGGCGAACCACGTTGCAGTGATCGATCACGAGCAGCGGGACGTTCTCACGACCATCGATGCCGGAGAGTCGCCGACGGGTGCCGTGGGCGGAATGGTTCGGCCCGAGACGACCACCAGCCAGCGACTGCGGAGTTCCCTGTCAACGCTCGGTCTCTCGATCGGTGACCGGGAACCGTCGTTCTGTCCCGACGGCAACTGCTATTGCGGGTGACAGTGGTACCGTCCCGCTGTGGTCCGATCTGCTCACCTGAATCGTGAGCGTCGCGTTCCGGTCTGCAACTGACGATCCCTCGGTCGGGCCCGGTGCTGGAGTGGACGTGGGTTGCGGTCGCGACGACAGTGCCGTTTTGCCGTTTCGGTCCGTACACGACGTATGCCCGTAGAGACGGATGCCGAACTGCGAGAGATACTCGAACGGGAAACGATCGCCGTCGTCGGCTGTTCGTCGACACCCGGCAAGGACGCCCACGAGATACCGAAGTACCTCCAGGCGCAGGGGTACGAGGTCATCCCCGTCAATCCCTACGCGGACGAGGTCCTGGGGCGGCCGGCCTTCGACTCGCTTTCCGACGTCGACGAAAGGATCGATATCGTGGACGTATTCCGGCCGAGTGACGAAGTTCGCGGGATCGTCGACGAGGTACTCGAACGTGACGACGTCGACGTCATCTGGCTCCAGCTCGGCATTCACGACGACGATGCGGTTGCGCGAGCAGAGGACGCTGGGGTGCGAGTCGTCCAGGATCGATGTATGAAACCCGAACACCGGCGGCTGCTCCGATAGAACCGGCCCGTCCGGGAGCATCGAGGGTCGACCGTCCCTGTAGAACCTTCGATTCGCATCGCCGTCTGGGATCGTCGGTACAGCATCGACACTGTTTCCGATCGTCGTCGCCGTCTCGAACTCGGAACTGGTGAACTCGTGTCGAGTTATCCGGCGTACACTGTCCCCAGTATCGAGATACCCGTACGTTACTACAGCAGGACCGTCTGGGAATCCCGATGCCGGATCGCTATTGCGATCCCCTACTCGATGCCGGGCGAGTCGGGGCGACCGGTGGTATCGAAGCCGGGCGAGCCCCGCTTTCCGCGGTCCTCGTGGAGGAACACGAGGCCGCCGCCGATGTTGCTCCCGACGGTGAAGCCTCGAGCGGCCTCGGCGCCCCAGAACGACGTATCGTCGGTGTGATAGCTCGCTACCGTTTCGGGGTTCGCGGGATCGGTTACGTCGTGGACCGTCACGCCGCCGTCGTACCACGAGGCGTGGAGGCGGTTCGCCGTGACGTCGAAGTTGTGCGACGTGCGGAACGCATCGACGTTCGGCGGGTCGATCCGGACGAGTTCCCGTGGCTCGTCGTAGTCCGAGACGTCGAAAATCGTGATGCCGCCGTAGTCGTCGTTGTCGGGGTTCTCGACGAAGCCACCGGGGAACGTCTCGGCGCCGACGTAGACGAGGTCACCGTCCGGCGACGGCTGGACGTAGTGGGCGTTTCCGGGTGCCGTGAGGTACTCCTCAAGGTCGAACCCTGGCGAGTCCGCGTTCGGCGCCTCCCCGAACTGCGACACCAGTTGCGGGTCAGTCGGATCGCTCACGTCGGCGACGACGACGCCGGCGTCCCAGAACGCCTGATACAGCAGGTCGTCCTGGACGTAGACGTCGTGACACGGATTGACGCCGCCCGCGGCGAACTCGGGGAAGTCGTCCTTGAGTCGGTACTCGCCGACGACTTCGGGGTTCCACGGGTCGCGCACGTCGACGATGGTGGTCCGCGCTTCGCTGAACGCGGCGTCGCCGGACTCGTTGACGGTGAGGTAGGCGTAGCCGTCCGCGAGGAAGTTGTTGTGGATGTGGTGGCCGACGTCCACGAACCCGATTTCCGTGGGGTCGGTCGGATCGCTCACGTCCACGAGCGTGATGCCGGGACCGCCGTTGCTCGCGAGACTCGCGAGGTCGCCCTCGACCTTGGCGTCGAGGATACCTCCCGCGGGGTCGGCGGCGGTCATCGATCCGACGACTTCGGGTCGAGTCGGGTTTCGCCAGTCCACGACCGCGAGGCCGTTTCCGGTCGCGACGTACGCGCGAGTACCCTGGGTGGAGACTTCGAGGGACCCGCCGACTGCCACCTCGCTGAAGAGGCGAAGCGTGTCGCCGCCGTCGTCGGGGCCGCTGGCACTTCCGACGCCGGCGATGCCGGCGAGGGCGAGCGCACTGGTCGCCTTCAGGACGTCGCGTCTCTGGGGACTACGCATGGGTACGTCCCCCTTCGAAGGCGCGACCCTGTATCGACGAGGAAGCTACCACCTTCCCCGTGAGCGCGTCCTGGCCGTCGTCGCGGACGTCTCTCTCGGTGTATCCTCCGGGCGGGTCCGAGAGAAGGGCGTGACCGAGTGTCCTGATCCGTCCTTTCGATGGCTGCTCGCGCGCAGTTGCCGTCCCTATGCTCTCGATCGCGGCCGTACTGCCCAGCACCGTGAGTTGCGTTCGACGTGTAGGTTTCATTGGACCGTCCACATTGGTGTTTGTATACACGTCCCATAACCTCTCTTGAGATTCTCAGAAAATGATGAGTGCATCCGTCCGTCGCTCGATACAGACCGCTCGCTGTCGAAGTCTCTTCGGTCGATTCGGCGACTTCGAGACCTCGATCGCGAAGTCCCGGTCACAGCGTCCGGCCGAAAATCCACCCGATCTCGCTTAGAGAGTGAACGATCCACTCTTCGGGTCGATCGGTTCGCTACGGGCGCAGCAAGTGAACCGCTCCACCTCTGTCTCCGATTCGTAGAGTCGGTGCGTGCGATTGGAGCCTCGTTCCAACAGAAGGGTCTGACGGGGCGATCAGGGCATCGTCACCGTCCATCTCGTTCGCAATCGTGACGTCGCGTACGCACCAGTGAGTACGATTCGAACGAAAATCGATCGCTCGGCGGATCGTAACAGACACGCGAACGCGAGGCAGCGGTCAATGGAGGTAATTCCAGCAGTATGTGTCGCTCTGGAGCCACGTTTCGACGGTGTCTGTCTCGCCGCGTCTAAATGGTTTCTAATCCGTGAGGTTCGACTTTTTATCGCTTAGAATAACTATCCGTTGGTGCTCCGATTTCCGTGTTTTCCGTCTCGAAATCGGAGCCCGACCGGTGAAGTGCGGCTTCAAGCCGCGGTACTGGATCGACGAGAAACACGCTCTTCGTGACGCTCTGGTTTTCGATGAGTTTACCGTAGAACATCGAAGAAAATAGTGTAGTTCGGTTTGAATAGAGCGGTACGAGGAGAAATTCGTTCAATGATGGATCGACAGCAGCGTTCAGTCGGTCGCGCTGACCGTCGTGGTGGATCACCACTTCGTCGATCGGAACCTGAACCGGTTGGATCCCAGTTGCTGACTGCATGTCGACTTTCCGTACCCGGTAATAGATCCTCGAGCGGACTCGTTAGGCACCGCAATTCCCATAATACAGAACAATATCAATAACTGATAATTCGAAGAGACCGAGCCGGATACTCGAATCAGCCACAACACGAATGGGACGTCGAACACGACCGACTGTACAGGGACAAAGGTCGCTTCGAGGAACGCGTCTCCGATCGTGAGGCCGGATATCGCCGATCGCCGATTCGTACACACGATCGTCTTCGACCGACTCGGACTCGCCGGCGAGACCCCTGGGACGACCCCGACGAGCACTGGACCGACGCCGACGAATCGCAGGACGACGATTACGCCACCAGGGAACTTCCGTCGGCCCAGGAGCCGGTGTTCCTCTATTCGTCGGGAACCGCTGGCAAACCGAAGGACACCGTCCACGTCCACTCGGGCGCGCTGATGCAGGCGGTCAAGGAGAATGAGCGGGCCGTAGATGCCGATCCGGGACCCACGCCTTCGGCGGGACGGTCTCCATGTACGAGGGCGCCCCCGACTATGTGCGAGGATGCACCTGACGCCTCTCAGCCGGACCGCTTCTCGCAGATGATCGATCTTCCTTCGGAGAATCCTCCCCTGTAGGATGGGAGGACGTCAAGTCGCGGCCGAACCGATCGCGAGTCGGCGTGAAGTGTGAACGACGCACTACGGATCAGTGTTCGACGCCTCTTCTTCCTCTACATACAGGCTTCGACGAAGGAGAAGCGGCATCAGTGAGTCTTTCCCCATGATTTCAGTTTCCGGGTCGTCCGCGTCGTTCCGGTACCGCCGAACCCGGTAGGAATCGAGTTCGTTCCGGTTTTCGGTCACGCACTCGAGTACTTCGAGGACGTCACCAGTTACGTCGTCACGATAGGTTCGACCGATTTCGATCCCGATGACGGGGACGTCGGACGGCCAGTCCCAGTTGAAGGTGCGGACGTACTGGCCGAACTGCCAGACGAGATGATCTAGATCGGCGTCGTCGGAAACCTCGATGGCCAGTTGTTCGAGCTTTCGATCCCAGTAATCGATCACGCAAGCTTTGAGATCGTCCTGTAACGTCTCCTCGACCAGCCGTTTTTCGATCGGATAGCCGATTTCGATGCCGACGATCGCGTGATGGTCGAGGTGCGTGAGACAGCGCTGGCATTCCATTTCGTAGACGGGAATCCGGATCGGGTTTTCGACGGAGAGATGCGCCATCTCCTTGCCACAGTTGGGACACCAGAGGAACACGACGCCGTTATCGACGGCGGTCAGTTCGTCGAACACGGTCAAATCGTCGAAGGCCTTCTCCTCGGGCGTTGATTCGGACTCGATCGATTCGTCACTCGGTGCGGTGGCGTGTGCGAACTGCGCTAACTCGTGGTCTTTCAGCAGCGACTTGATGACCGAGTCGTGTGACGAGTGAGACTCCGCGTCCTGAATCTCTTCTAACTGCTCTTTGGTCCAGTCCCGTATTCTGATCGTGGCCATACCATATACGCTCCGTATAAACACAGATAATGGTTTCTTCCGGTTACGTACTCGTAGTCGATCGCAGTGTCGATCGTTCGAAGAGGCCCGTGACCGGATAGCGCGAACCACCAGGGTATCGGTTCACTGGACGTTACCAGTGCGCTTTCGTGTGACGTACCCGGCGATCCGATTTCGGACCCGTTTGGATTCGACGTCAGTTAGTTTCTCGACCTGATCCTTGTTCTCCTCGAAGTCGGTCGAGAACCCGTCGGGATACCGTTCGAGAAGGGTATCACCGACACTGATGATGTTCTCCGAATCGGCTGTCATCTTCGTGTGTGCGTGTGCCTGCCAAACACAATAACGTTTGCCAAACAGTCAGCGGCGGTGAACGTCGGACGGTCGGTTTCCAGCCGTCGTTATTCAAGATCCCCCAGTAGACGTGTGTATATTCGGTTATATCCTCGGCCAGTGCGAGGCGCATCGGCCTGTAAAACCACTTTCGTCGATCGGCGTCACGAACGCCTCGTCTCGATCAGTTTCGGGGCCGACGGATCACCTTCCGGGTCGACCACTCGCGAAATATCGGTCGTATACGCGCACTATACTCGTAGTGTACGCGCGGATCGGCTATCGTTCCAGGACGCTACTCGATCACGCGGAACTTCCGCGGGAAGTTACCGATGCCGGTATATTGATTACCGGTGAGAGAGTGTAGATAAATGGTAGCGTTTAGCATGCGATCGCGAGTTACAGTATCCCGAATCGAATCGATTCCACCCTCGCTGGAGGTCCGCCACATCGACGAACTCTCCGATACAGCCAAAGACTGCTTCTACAGGGTCGTGTGTGAGGACGGCCAGATAGCCGTCGAGTCGGACGTCGAAGCGGAACTGGCCCAGTACGACGTGGTCAAATTCACCGAGTACTATCGCGTATCGATCGTCAATCCGCATGCGAACTGTCACGTCACCGCGTGAGAATTAAGTTCTGACTCGCGATTCGACCGGCACGGTGCTCCGAATACCGCACTCGAACGCCACCGCCAGGGGATTTGCTCTAGATGTGCGAGGATCTCGGCGAACTCTCCGATCGCGGCGCTGGCCACCATACGCTCTTGTTACCTATTGTCATACGACGTCGTGGTGGTACCAACACTACGCTCCGTTTCTCGATCGAACGTCGGCCTGATAGGTGTCCGAGAGCGCGATACAGCCCCCTTCTCGGGAGTCGTAGAGCCAACTCGAGACGGACTCGGGGCGTCAACTGGACCGTTTTTCCCGGGTAATGTATCCGGCGATACGGTTTCGGAGTCGATTCGAACTCACGTAGGTCATCGTCCGGACGACATCCCTGTTCGCGCTGAACTCCGTCGAAAACGCGTCCGGATACTGCTTGAGAAGGCGGTTTCCGATGGATATTACGTCGTTCGGATCGGACGTCATTTACACCGGACGTACTGCAGAGATGAGAATAAAATCTTCGTTTACGGCGTCTCTCGTGGGGTGTCGAAAACGCAGCCAGGTATGGCGGTGTATCGTCGCGACCGGTAGTGTGGCACTTCGGGAATCGGTTTGTCCTCCGACGAACCGCTCGCGTCGGCAGTTCGATCGTCGAAACGTCGTACGCGAGAAACGGCGCCACCGGATCGGCTACTGGTCGACGTCGATCGCTTCACGACTCGCCACCGACCACGTCGTCGGGTCGATAGTCCGACCCTCGGAGGTCGTGTGTTCCGGATAGGTGGTAAACACCAGATACTCCGTTCGGTCGTCCAGGTACTCGACGAGCGTTTGCAGGTTTTCGTCCGCCAGACTCCCGACGCCGTCGACGAGCATGATCGGCACGGCCTCGTCGACGTCGAACGACTCGTACCCCGCGAGCGCGGCGATGAACCCGATCAGTTCGAGTTCGCCTTCGCTGAGCGCCTCGAGGCTCGCTTCGCGTCCGTCTCGAGCGACCACGAGATCGAAATCACCGGTCAGGTGAGCCGACTCGAATCCGGTCTCGAACCGTTCGCTAATGTCCTGAATCGATTCGCTGAACTCGTCGCGCGCCTGCTGTTTGATCTCTCGTTTGCGGTTGCGGAGATCCTCCATCTCCCGTTGAACCTCCTCTCGTTTGCCTTCCAGCAGCTCGATCTGGTCCGCACGAGATTCGAGTTCGTCGAGTTCGGTACGCGCGTCTTTCAATTCCGCTTCCCGATACTTGATCTCGCTCTCTACGTCCGTAATCTCTCCGACGGTCTCGTCGACCGTCTCGCCGAGCGCCTCGACGCGTTCGTCCGCGCGTTCGAAGCGATCACGGGCCTCCTCGAGGCTCTGTTTTCGATCGGCGAGTTTCTCTTCGAGATCTTCGATCTCCGTCTCGAGTTCCCGTTTCCGTCGCCGAGCCTGCGCGCGTTCTTCCCGTCGCGCCTCGAGTTCCTCGACCCGATCACGATGGGTTTCGAGTTGGGCTCGCTTCTCGGTGATCTTCTCCCCGAGCGCGTCGAGTCGATTCTCGAGATCCGTTCTGGACACCTCCGAATCGCAGGTCCAGCAGACGACCGAGTCGCCGGTAAGTTCCCGGTCGACGGTGGTAATGAGATCGAGATGGTCCTCCTCGAGAACCATCTCGTTGGCCGAGTAGACGTTCTGTAACACCTCCAGGGCCCGATTCACCTGCTGACGTTTCTCGCATGCGGCTTCGAGTTCGGACTCGACGGCGGCGTCCTCGTCGACCTCGACGTCCTCGAGTTCCGAACGGCGGTCCTCGAGGCGGCTTTCGACGCGCGCGATAGTCTGTGTCAGGCGTTCGAGTTGGCTCTTCGCCTGACTGCGATCCGCTTGCGCTTGACTCAGTTCACCTTGCACGGAGTCGGCCTGATCCTCGGTGCCGGGGGGCGGCGACAGATCTTCGCGTCGATCGCGGAGGTCTTCGACTTCGCTTTCGAGTTGCGTAACGCGCTCCTGGAGCGCAGGGAGACGTTTGCGCGCCTCCTTTGCCTGTGCCAGTTCGGAATCGATCTGTTCGCGCTCGTTTTTGAGGTCTGCGATCTGTACGTCGATGTTCTGGAAGTCGAGCGGCCGTAGTAACGCGTCTTCGAGGTTCTCCCCCTCACGAACGGCCCGACGGATCTCGTTTTGCTCGCCGAGACAGGCGAACAACGAGGTGCGAGCGATGTCGTATTCGGACTCGAGATAGGGGGACCCCTCGACGGACACGACGCCGTTCGCACGACTGAGTTCGACGGCAATCTCCTCCTCGGGCGTCTCCAGGTGCACGCTCCCGCGGTCTCGCCCTTCGGTGAGCGTTGCCGCCGTTCCGAGGCCGGTTTTGATCGCTTCGATGAAACTCGACTTCCCCTGCCAGTTCGATCCCTTGACCGCGTTCAAGCCCGGTTCGAGTCGTGCACTCCCCTCGTAAATACCGGCGATGTTCTCGATATCGATTTCCCAGGTCATGAGTGTGTACGCGTGCTTGCAGTCGTATCGCTGTGCTGGTCACAGACGTATCCGCGTTCGAGCGCCACCGCGAGTGGCACCCGCGTGGGGCACTCGTCGCATCGCAGGTGAATCTGCACTTCGACGGTGGACATCGTCGTTCCGTCGAGTTCTCCTTTATTTGCGAGCGAAGTGAGCGCTTCGTCGACGTTCTCGATGAGGACATCTCGTGCGACGTCGATGCTGTTTTGCTCCCAGTCCGTGCGAGCACTCGACTGCTCTTTGGACCCGTCGAGACACTCGTTCAGGTGAGTTCGCATCGTCCCCCAGGAGACCATATCGTCGAGCAACTGCTCGCCGTCGATCCCCGCCGCCGAGAGGCGCTCGATCGTTTCTTCGCGGACCAGTTCGTCGCCGGCAGTCAGCGCCTCGTAGTCGGCGTCGATCTGTGCGTCGAGTGCCCCCCGTCCGTGCTCGTCGTAGACGCGCTTGAGGAGTCGCTTGTTGAACCACTCGGTCAGCGTCCGATACCCGCTCTCGGAGTGCCCGCTGGCCCCCGTCCACCGCGCGAGAAGTCCATCGTCGAGCGATTCGTGGCGAGGATCGGCCGTCTCGAGGCCGTACTGATCGATCGTTGCGTCGACCTTGCAACCTGGATCAGGGGACATCTACCGGAAGTACCTTCCGCGGTTTAATAAGCCTGACTATGCGTGTACGGTTCGTTGGCGGGCGGTAACCGCGCTTTCCGGGGCTCACGGCGGCGTTCGTGGCCCCGGTGACCGATCGACGGCGCTCCCGTGACGAATCGCTCGATCGAGTCCCGTTACCGTCCGAATTCACACCCTAAGGGTGTATACTAGATCGGCCGTTTCTAACTGGAATGCCACTCCTTCGACGCATTGAATATACACCCTAAGGCCGTATACTCGTGGTGCGGAGGTGGATCGGGAACGGTGACGGGTCGCTGAATCCCGGCGTCGGTCCGAGCGGCCCTCCTCGATCCCCACCTCTCGAGTCCGTCGAGAGCTGTATACGCGCCGTTCACGCGCGATAGGCGATCCCGTCCTCCGTCCGGAGAGTGGATTCGAGCGCAAACGGAGAGGGGGCGTTCAGGTATGCGATTCACCGCCGATTTGCATTCGTTCCCACAGTTCGGCACTCGCGGCACCGACCGCGTCCATCTCTTCGGCATCGACGGCGTGCACACCGTCGCCGCGCTCGTAGACGGTGTCGCCGTCGACGATCGTCCGGGTGACGTCGGCCCGACTCGCCGCACTGACGACGTAGTAGGGCGCGCTCTCTCGCAGGACGGGGTTCGGTCCGAGGTCGAGGGTGACGAAGTCGCCGCGCTTCCCTTCCTCGATGCTGCCGATCCGATCTTCCATTCCCATCACGGTCGCGCTCCCGATCGTCGCCCACTCGAGCGCGGTCGCCATGTCGAACCCGCTCGGGTCGTTCTGCTTCAGTTTGTGGATCCCGACGGCGGTCCGCATCGTTTCGAACATGTCCGGGTCCCAGCCGTCGTCCCCGATCCCGATCGTGAGCCCCTCCGCTTGCATCTTCTCGACGTTCGCGATCCCGACCGCGTTGTTCGTATTCGAGTACGGGTTGTGCGCCACGGCGACCTCGTTCTCGCCGAGGACCTCGATCTCCTCGTCGGTCGCGTGGACGCAGTGTGCGGCGATGACGTCGGCGTCGAAGAACCCCATCGAGTCGAGCGCGTGCACCGGGCGCTCGCCGTACTCCTCGATCGATCTGTGGACGTCGACCAGCCCCTCTTCGAGGTGGATCTGTATCGGCCGATCGTCGTCGGTCGCCCGGTCGACGCACTCGCGGACGATCTCCTCCGGGTTCGTAAACAGCGTGTGGAGGCAGTAGTGGCCGGTCACACGATCGTATTCGGCCTCTTTCTCGTCGATGAACCGTCGGTTCTCGTCGAGTCCCGCCACGGCTTCGTCCCGGGAGTTCCGGGCGGTGGTCTCGAACGCGATCAGGCCGCGGATCGGCGTCCGGGCGACCCCCTCTGCGACGGCGTCCAGTCCGCCCGGGAGGGTGTTCGGCCCGGAGTAGTTGTCACAGAAGGCGGTGACCCCGCCCTCGAGCATCTCCTTGCACGATCCGAGCGCCGAGAGGCGCGCGTCCGCCACCGTGAACGCCTCGTCCACTTCCCACCAGATGTCGACCAGCGCTTCGTAGAAACTCCGTGGCGACGCCGACAGCGGAGCACCCCGGATCGGCAGCGCGTACATGTGCGTGTGGCAGTTGACCAGTCCGGGAATGACGACTTCGGAACGCGCGTCGACGACGTCGTCACCGGAGACGTATCCGTCCGCAATCTCGACGATTTCCCCGTTCTCGACGACGACGTGTACCTCTTCTCTGACCTCGCGCTCGTCGTTCATCGTGACGAGCGTACCAGCATTGAGTATCACAACGTGGGACTCTCTATCGACCCTCAAAAAACTACCTCCGGCCCGCCCCACGCTCCGATCGGGAGTCGGGTACCACGGCGCGGTGGCGCGTCAGGGACCGGAGCGACGCAGGAGAGGTACCTGAACTGTTATGAGACTCCCGCATGAGTATACGAACCATGACGGACTGTCTCGTGGAGAACGCGCACATCGTGACGAACGCGGGGCTCCAGCGCGGCTCGATCGCGATCGAGGACGGATCGATCGCGGCGATCGGCCCGGACCTCTCGGTGACCGACACCGACGCCGAGACGGTCGTCCGGGCCGCCGGAACGGTCGCGCTTCCTGGCGCGATCGACGTTCACACGCACATGCACGATCCGGACCTGTTTCCGGACGACATCGATATCGGGACGCAGACCGAGAGCGCCGTTGCGGGTGGGGTGACGACCGTCGTCGAACTACCGACGCAAACCTCCGTCACCACGCCCTCGGAACTCCGGGAGAAACGGACCCGTTGCGAGGAACGGGCCCACGTCGACTTCGGACTCGTCGCCGGGAACGTCCAGGATGGCGAGGTCGACGTCGAGGGGGTCCTCGAAACCGGTGTGCCGGAATTCAAGACGTTCACGGCGGATCCGTACCGCGCGGACGACGAGGCGATCCTCGATCTGATGACGGAGGTGGGTGCCGCCGGCGGGACGGTCCGGGTTCACTGCGAGTCGCAGGCGATACTGGACCGAGCGCGGGAACGGCTCGACGGTACCGATCCGGAACTCTATCCCCGATCGCGCCCGCTCGAGGCCGAACTCGAGGCGATCGGCCGCGCGGGGTGGCTCGCGGAGTACGCGGACTGCCCCCTTCACGTCGTCCACATCTCGAGCGGGAGCGGCGCTGCGATCGCCGATCGCTTCCAGTCTCGTGCGAACGTTCCGGTGACACTCGAAACGTGTCCGCAGTACCTCGCGTTCTCCGTCGACGACGTCGCGGACCGCGGGCCGTTCCTGAAGGTCAATCCGAGCCTGAAATCCGCGGCGGAGGTCGAGCGGCTCTGGCAGGCGGTACGGGACGGCACCATCGACCTCGTCGCGACGGATCACTTCCCGACGCACCGCGAGGACCGCGAACGAGGGTGGGAGGACATCTGGGAGCCCTACGCCGGGTTACCGGGTGTCGAGACGATGGTCGAGTTTCTCGTCAGCGAAGGCGTTCACGAGGGGCGGATTTCGTGGCCGCGGCTCCTCGAACTCGTCTGTGCACAACCCGCGCGCGAGGCCGGCATCTTCCCGCGGAAGGGATCACTCGCGGTGGGGACGGACGCCGACCTCGTCCTTCTCCGCAACGAGGCGTACGAGGTGTCGGCAGACGAGTTGGCGTACAACGGTGGGTGGACCCCCTTCGAGGGGCGGACCTGGAAGTGGCGGGTCGATACGGTCATCACCGACGGATCGATCGCTGCGTGCGATCACGACGTGTTCACGGAACCGGGTGACGGATCGTTCCTTCCACGGGGTCCCCGCGCACCGACGGAGTAACGGAACGGACGGGCGAACCCGAACGACGCGGTCAGTCGGCCGCGCTCGTGGTCGTGGCCTGGAGCGTCTCCGCGTTCTGGAGGTGTGCGAGCAGCGTGTCGTGGAGCGGTCCGTTCGACCCGACCAGTTCGGTCCTTCTCTCGAGAGCGGCCTTCGGATCGTAGGGGTCGCCGGCGGCGTTCGTTACGGTCGCGCCGGCCGCCCGGCCGATGACGAGGCCGGCGTTGACGTCCCACGGGTAGGTGTCGTACTCCCAGACGGCGTCGACGAGAATCTCCGCCCCCGTTCCGGGGACGCTATCGATCCCACCTCCGTACACGCTGCGTATACCTCCTCGAACGACCAAGGGTGTCCCGGCTGTCGGACACCGGCTGGTAATCGAAGTCCACCGACGACGGTGGAGAGCCATCTGGTTCGGATCGATTCGCCATGCGTATCGATCTCTTCCCGTTTTTGCAACTGTAGGTCCTGCAGTCCGGTCTGCCGGCCACAGATTTCGGTGGTACACGGCCACACGGGAGCCCGGAGGCGAGTCTTTATGTGAGCCGCCTGTGTTGTTCCCTGCATGGCGATGGATCACGTTACCACACTCGAGTGTACCATTTGTGGGAAAGAGTACGATCCGGACCAGATCATCTACACCTGCCCGGAGGAAGACGGCGTCTCCGGCATTCTCGAAGTGAAGTACGATTACGACGTCATCCACGACACCTTCGACGCCGATCTCGACGGCACCATCGACAGCCAGTGGAAGTACGAGGCGTTCCTTCCGGTCGACGACGAGGCCGACGTCGTGACGCTCAACGAGGGCGGGACGGACCTCTTCGACGCGCCGAATCTCAGCGAGGAACTCGGCGTCGAGACGCTCGTCAAGGACGACGGCCGAAATCCGACCGGCTGTTTCAAAGACCGTGCGAGTTCCGTCGCGGTGACGAAAGCGAAACACGCCGGGCGAGAGATTATCACCTGCGCGTCGACTGGCAACGCCGCGGCTTCGCTGTCGGGCTACGCCGCCCGCGGTGGTCTGGACTGTCGGATCTTCGTTCCCGGCGACGCCCCTGCCGGCAAACTCGCCCAGCCGCTCGTCTACGGCGCAGACGTCCTGGCCGTCGACGGATCCTACGACGAGGCCTACGACCTGAGCGTCGAAGTCACCGACGAGTACGGGTGGTACAACCGCAACGCAGCGATCAACCCCTTCCAGGTCGAGGGCAAACGCACCGTCGGACACGAACTCGCCGAACAGTCGAAGGTCCGCGGCGAGGTGCCGGACTGGATCGTCTTCTCGATGGGGGACGGCTGTACGATCGCCGGCGCCTGGAAAGGGTTCCGCGAGTTCCACGAACTCGGCTACGTGAACGACACGCCGAGGATGCTCGGCGTCCAGGCCGAGGGTGCGTCCGCGATTCACGACGCGTTCCACGATCACGACGGCGTCGACGACATCGCCGACACGCTGGCCGACAGCATCGCCGTCGGCCGGCCACGGAACACGATCAAAGCGTGCCGCGCGCTCGAGGAGAGCGGCGGTACCTCCCTGCTCGTCGAGGACGAGGAGATCCTCGAGGCCGAGAAACTGCTCGGCAGTACCGAGGGGATCTACACGGAACCCGCGGGTGCGACGCCGCTCGCCGGCGTCAAGCGCGCGATCGCCGAGGGAATCATCGAATCCGACGAGACGGTCGTCGTCAACTCGACCGGCTTCGGCCTCAAGGACACCGAGAGCGCGAAGCGGGCGACCGGCGACGTGATGCGGATCGACCCGGACATCGCCGAAGTCCAGCGACGCTACGACGTCCCGGAATCGGCTGCGGCCGACGACTGAGCCAGGCGATCGGTCCGCCCGTCGACCGCGTTTTTCGCCGGCCACCCTCGAGTCGAGACTACGATCGATGTCGATCGCCTATCGAACTGAAACTAGCGGGCAAGCGCACCGCGAATCGTGATGTGAACGAACCTGTCGTCCGTCGCAGCGTCCAACCTGTCAGCGGTAGCCGTCCGCGAACTCGTCGATCATGAGCTTCGGATCGTCACCGAGGGGGTACAGAATCGGACACAGACACCCGTTATCGGCGTACTCCCGGACCTTCTCGCGACACTGTTCGGGTCGCCCGCTCGCCGTCAGCTTGTGAACGACCTCGTCCGGGATGAGATCCATACCCGTCTGGATGTCGTCCTTGTCGGCCGGCCAGCCGCCGATGGCCTCGCCGACCTCGTCGATCAGGTCCTGGCTCACGCCGCTCGCTTTCATGATGTGTGGCTGCTGGCCGAGGTACTGCGTGATGAGTTCCCGGGCGTTGTCCAGCGCTCGCTCTTCGTCGTGGTCCATCGAACAGACGATCAGTTGCGGCCGATCGATCTCGTCGAGGGATCGGTCCGATCGATCCGCCCCGGTCGCGAGCGCATCGAGGGCCTTCTGGTTGTACTCGGGGCTGACGAGGTAGTTCATGAGCGCCCCGTCCGCGAAGTGGCCGGTCAGTTCCATCATCTTGAACCCGGTGGCACCGACGTAGACGGGGACGGTTCGAGGTCCGGCGTCCCCGTGGACGACGTCGAGTTCGATGTCGCGAACGGTGACGTGGTCGCCGTCGTAGGTCACGTTCTCCATGTCGAGCAGTCGTTTCGTCACTTCGACGGTCTCGCGCATCGCCCGCGGCGCGTCCGATCGATCGACGCCGACCTTCTCCGCGAGGGGGTCCCACCAGGCGCCGATCCCACAGAGGATCCGGTCCGGACCGGCAAGTTCCTCGAGGGTGCTCATCGTCTGCGCGATGAGCGCCGTGTTTCGCGTCCAGTTGTTGATGACGCCGGAGCCGATCTTGATGTCGTCGGTGACGGCGGCGTAGGCAGCCATCGGCGTGATGGCGTCCCGGGCGAGGCGAGATTCGGCCTGCCAGACTTCGTCGAAACCCTGCTCCTCGGCGTACTGTACCAGTTCCATGTTCTCCCGAATCGGGTGTTTGTCCTGCAGGTAGAGTCCGACCCTGTCGCTCCCGTCGCTTGCCTCGTGACTGTAGCTCATGGAGTCGGTTCCAAATAGCATAGCAGGTGATATATAACTATGGGGCAAGGTAACACGGATCCGAGGCCGCCTCCGCCAGTGCCCGATTCCGAGAACACGGTGCCACACGCACTACGTGTCCCGTACCGCTCAGAACGCTCTTCGGGAGCGGGACGGACGAGCCCGGCCGTCCCACTCCTCCGTCGATCGGAGCACGGAGCCGTTCCGGACGCCGGTCGGTTCGCCGTCCTCGACCGCAATCGCGCCGCCGACGAGGACGTAGTCGAAGTCCTCCGTCAACTGGTTCGGGTTCTCGTACGTCGGCCGTTCGACGATGGCGTCGAGATCGAACGCGACGAGGTCAGCGACGTAGCCTTCCGTCACGTAGCCCCGGTCGGGAAGTCCGAGCAGGTCCGCCGGTCGACCCGCTGCCTTGTACGCCATGCGTTCGGGTGACAGCGTGTCGCGTTCCCGCACGTATCGTTCGAGGATCCGGGGAAACGTCCCGATCGCACGCGGATGGGGTTTGCCGCCGAAGATGCCGTCGCTGCAGAACGTTCCTCGCGGATCGGCGAGGAAGCGCTCGATGTCCGCTTCGGACATGATGAAGTCGGCCATCGTCACGTCGAGGTCCTCTTCGACGAGCAGGTCGCACATCGCGTCGATCGGTTCGCGATTCCGTTCGGTTGCGATCTCCGCGATCGTTGCCCCCTGATGCTGCCCGCTCGCCGTTCGCGTGATCAGGATGTTGTCCCACGTCCCCGCCGCACGGGCGAGGTTCTCCCAGTCGCCCGACTCGTCGATGTCCGCGGCGATTCGATCCCGCGTCGACTCGTCGCGGAGGCGCTCGCGTATCGCCTCGGAATCGTCCCGTCGCGCCCACGGCGGCAGCAGGGCAGTGAGCATCGTCGACCCGGCGGTGTAGGGGTACTGATCGAAGGAGACGCGCTGTCCGCGTGCGTCGGCGTCGTCGAACAGCGAGAGAACGTCTTCGGAAGCCCCCCAGTTCTGCTTGCCGCCGACTTTGAGATGCGAGACGTGGGCGTCACAGCCGCCGCGGTGACAGATGTCGAGGTAGCGCTCGATGGATTCGACGACGTAGTCAGTTTCGTTCCAGACGTGCGAGATCATGAACGAGTCGCGATCGCCGAGGGTCGCCGCCAGCGCTTCCAGTTCGGGGTCGCGGCCGTAGGAACTCGGCGGGTAGATCATCCCCTTCGAGAGTCCGAACGCGCCCTCGTCCAGCGCAGTCGCCAGTTCGTCCCGGAGCGTCTCGAGTTCGGCGTCGTCGAGCGGGCGGTCTTCGAACCCGGCCAGTAGCGAGCGGAGGTTCCCGTGTGGGGCGTAGAAGGCGCAGTTGACGGCCGGTTCGGCGTCGTCCAGTTCGTCGAGATACCCCTCGACGGTCGTCCACGGCCACTCGTCCTCGATCGTGCCGTCGAGCGACTGGATCCGGTTCGCCCACTCCGCTTTGCGTTCCGGCGGAACAGGTGCGACGCTAACCCCGTCCTGGCCGAGGACCTCCGTCGTAACACCCTGCGTCACTTTCTCGGCCGCCCCGGGCCTGTCGAACAGTCGCAGTTCCGAGTGAGCATGCATGTCGATGAATCCCGGCGCGAGATACGATCCGTCGAGATCGAGTTCGCGATCGGCACCGGCAGGGTCGGGCGCAATTCGACGTATTCGGCCCTCGTCGACGAGGACGTTGGCGGTGTACGCGTCGCCGCCACTCCCGTCGAGAACCCGCGCGTTGCGGAACTCTATCGACTCGGTGCTCGTAGCCGACATACCAGTGGTATCGTGTATCGTCGGTTTGATTCTTTTGGTCGTCACACCCCGCTCGACGTGCCGATCGGGCCGCCACACAGTAGCCGTCGGAATGTTAAAGACCGTGGCCTGGGTGGACTGGTGTATGACGGATGCGACGATCGACGAGCGTCGGTTCCGCGAACGGTTCGACGAATTCAACGAGATCGGTGCGACCGACGCCGGCGGTGTGAATCGCCCCGCACTCTCCGAGGAGAACAGAGAAGCGCGCGATACGCTGGTCGAGTGGTTCCGCGACGCGGGCCTCGACGTGCGTATCGACGAGATGGGGAACATCTTCGGTCGCCGCGAGGGGCGCGATACGGATGCGGACGCGGTCCTGTTCGGCTCTCACATCGACAGTCAGTACAACGGCGGCCGGTACGACGGCGTCGTCGGGGTGCTCAGCGCGCTCGAGGTCGTCGAGGCGTTCAACGACGCCGACGTCGAAACGGATCGCCCGCTCGAAATCGTCGCCTGGAGCAACGAGGAGGGCGTCCGCTTCCAGCCGGATATGCTCGGCAGCGGCGTGTACACCGGCGTCTTCGACCTCGAGTACGCCTACGATCGGGAGGACAAGGACGGAAACCGGTTCGGGGACGAACTCGAACGAATCGGATACAAGGGCGAGGAGCCCTGCGAACCGGACGATCTCCACTGTTACTTCGAGGTGCACGTCGAACAGGGACCGTTCCTCGAACGGGCGGACCTGAGCGTCGGCGTCGTCGAGGGCGTCTTCGGCTTCTCGTGGATGAACGTTACCTTCGAGGGGCAGGCGAACCACGCCGGCCCGACGCCGATGAACATGCGCCACGACGCCTTCGTCGCCACGGCGGACGTGACGAAGGCCGTCCGCGAGATCACGGCCACCGAAGGAACGGATCTCGTCGGCACGGTCGGCAGCGTCGACGTCTGGCCCAACGCGATCAACGTCATCCCCGAGCGCGTCGAGTTCACCCTCGACTTCCGGTCGTACGACAACGCCGTCGTCGACGCGGCCGTCGATCGCGTCCGGAACGAGATCGAGTGGGCCGCCGAACGCGAGGGACTCGAGTACGAGTTCGAGGAGATCATGCGCGTCGACGCCGACCCGTTCCACGACGAGTGTATCGAGACCGTCGCGGACGCGGCCGAGGACGCCGGCTGTGAGTACACGCGATTGGTTAGCGGTGCGGGTCACGACGCCAACTACCTCAACAAGATCACCCCGACGAGCATGATCTTCGTCCCGAGCGTCGACGGCATCAGCCACCGGGAGAGCGAGTACACCGAGTGGGAAGACGTCGTCACAGGTGCCGAGGTCCTCCTCCGGGCCGTGAACGAGCAAGCATCCGTCTGAGGGACCGATCGCGCGGCTCGCGATCGAAACTCGCGAGTGGCCTGCCAGCCAGCAGTAGCAATCATTTTCAATTTCGACGACGAGTAGAAGGTATATGATACTATCCGGCACGGTGATCGCGGACGCCGACACCGTCGTCGACGACGGGAGCGTAGTCGTCGAGGGGACGCGGATCGAAGCGGTGGGGCGACGGGACGAACTCGTCGATCGGTATCCGGACCGCGAGGAGCGATCGTACGATATTCTCCTTCCCGGTCTCGTCGGCGGACACATCCACTCGGTCCAGAGTCTCGGCCGGGGCATCGCGGACGATTCGGAGTTACTCGACTGGCTCTTCGAGTACATCCTCCCGATGGAAGCCTCGCTCTCGGCGGAGGAGATGGAGATCGCGGCGAAACTGGGCTACCTCGAACTCGTCGAGAGCGGGACGACGACGTGTATCGATCATCTGTCGGTGAACCACGCGGATCGAGCGTTCGAAGCGGCCGGCGAAGTCGGGATCCGCGGGCTGCTCGGAAAGGTCCTGATGGATCGACGGTCACCGGACGGACTCGCGGAAGCGACCGACGACGCGCTCGCCGAGACGGAACGACTCATCCGGAAGTACCACGGTGCGTTCGACGATCGCATCCGGTACGCGGTGACGCCTCGATTCGCCGTCTCGTGTTCCGAGGCGTGTCTCCGCGGCGCTCGCGAACTCGCGGATACGTACGACGGCGTTCGCATTCACACGCACGCGAGCGAGAACCGAAGCGAGATCGAGACGGTCGAATCGGACACCGGGATGCGAAACATCCACTGGCTGGACGAGGTCGGACTCACCGGGGAGGACGTCGTCCTCGCCCACTGCGTCTGGACGGACGAGAGCGAACGCGAGGTCCTGGCCGAGACCGGAACGCACGTCACCCACTGCCCGTCGTCGAACATGAAACTGGCGAGTGGCGTCGCCCCCGTCGTGGACTACCTCGATCGCGGGATCAACGTCGCGCTCGGCAACGACGGACCACCGTGTAACAACACGCTCGATCCGTTCACGGAGATGCGCCAGGGGAGTCTCCTCCAGAAGGTCGATCGGCTCGATCCCGTCGCGGCACCCGCCGAGACGCTGTTCGAGATGGCGACGATCAACGGCGCGAGAGCCGCCGGCTTCGATCGGCTCGGCGCGCTCCGAGAGGGGTGGCGAGCGGATATTATCGGGGTTCGAACCGACGTGACCCGTGCGACGCCGCTGCACGATCCACTTTCCCACCTCGTCTTCGGGGCCCACGGCGACGACGTCGTCTTCTCGATGGTCGACGGTAATGTACTGATGGACGACGGCGAGGTGACGACCGTCGATGCGGACGCGGTCCGCGAACGGGCGAACGACGTCGGACTCTCGCTCGAGGAACACCGCGACGCGGCGGCGGAGGTGCGGCCCTAGAGCGGTCCTGCTCGGGGCGTGTCGAGAAGTACCCGTCGCCGACGGCGAGGCCGAATACCGCGATCGGGTTCGCCAACCGACCGCGAACTGCCGCGACAGCCACCGACAAACGGCTGCGACAGCCCAGCCACCAACAGTTATTACGCGCGTGATCGTAGCGATTCGCGTGCACATCGACGTCAGTGGACTGGTCTGTCCGCAACCGGTGAGCATCGTCCGCCGCTGTCTCGAGGCACTCGAACCGGGCGACGAACTCGTCGTGACTGGGGATTATCCGCCGGCCGAGCGGAGTATCTGCCGAACGTGCTACAAGCACGGATACGCCGTTACCGACGCTACCGATGCGGACACCGACGGTGCCGATGCGGAGGCCGACAGTATCGATGCGGACACCGACGGAGCGGAGACGTTCACCCTCCGCATCCGCGTAACCGAACGTGCCGATCCGTCCACGAGCGAAACGGTATCGCTCCGCTGATCGATCAGGAATCGATCGCTGCCGAAAACGCACCGTTCGACGTCCGGTTCCGCCGGGCGTCTCCGTCGGCGTCGTCGAACCGCGTCACCAGCACCGCCTCCTCGATCTCCTCGATTCCATCCACTGGCGTTCCTCACGGCCGAGGTCGATCGTCCACCTCTTCACCCGGTTGGAGCGGCTGAGCGGGTCGCGCGGTGCCGGAACCGGCCTCCGTCGGCCGTGTACGTAGCGTGTGCGACGCGTTCGCGGACTGGGTCCCGACGAAACGATCTCTACTCGACGGCCGTTCGCCGAGCGCCCAGGGTCGGCAGAAGATCCCGTCGGAGTCGACCTAGGTCCGCTCTCCACGGCGTTCGATCGCCGCCTTGACGTCCTCGGGGGTGATCGGCAAGGAGGTCAGTCGCACCCCGACGGCGTCGCGGATGGCGTTGCTCAGCGCCGGCGGGATCCCGTTGGTCGGCAGTTCGCCGATGGACTTCGCGCCGAACGGCCCCGTCGGCTCGTGGGTTTCTACCAGGAGCGTTTCCATCGGCGGGTGATCCGTCGTCCGGGGCATCCCGTACTGCCGGAACCCGGTGGTCTGTGGGGCCCCTTCGTCGTCGAACTCCAGGTCGCCGCTGGTCGCGTACTCGAGGCTCATGTGCTGGCCACCCTCGACCTGACCCTCGGCGAGCGGCGGATTGATCGCGACGCCGCAGTCGGCGGCGTAGACCAGTTTGTCGAGTTCGAACTCGCCGGTTTCCTCGTCGACGGTGACGTCCACGAACTGCGCGCCGAACGGCGGCGGACTCTCGTCCGTCGAGTGATGTCCGTCGCCCATGATCTGCTCGCGCTCGTCGTGGCCGTAGGTCGCCTCGTAGCCGACCTCCTCGAGGTCGACGCTCGCACCCGTCTCCTCGCTGTAGACCTCGCCGTCCTCGGTCTCGAGGTGCGCTTCGGGTTCCTCGAGGAGTTTCGAGCCCCAGTAGAGGATCCGCTCTTTCGCGTCTTCGGCCGCTTTCTTGACGGCGGTCCCGCTGATGTACGTCGTCGACGAGGCGTAGGAGCCGTAGTCGAACGGGGTGATGTCGGTATCGGAGGACGTGACGACGATATCGGCCGGCCGACAGCCGAGTACTTCGGCTGCGATCTGGGTGAACATGGTGTCGTTGCCGGTCCCGGTGTCGACGCCGCCGACGTGGAGGTGGAACGAACCGTCCTCGTTCATCGCGAGTTTGGCCGCGCCGAGTTCCTTGCCGGCGACGCCGCTTCCCTGTGCGCACATCGCCATGCCGACGCCCCGGTGGAGATGCTCCTCGTCGGGTTGTTCGACGTCGTCCCAACCGATCGCGTCCATCCCACGTTCGATGCACTCGTCGAGGCCGCACGATCGGATCCGCCGGGCGAACCGATCGTCGTCCTTGAGAATGGTCGAGACGTCGTCGAGGTCGCCCTTCCGGATCGCGTGTCGCCGTTTGAACTCGACGGGGTCGACGCCGAGGTCGCGGGCGACCTCGTCTACGTGGGCCTCGACGGCGAAGTGACCCTGCGGCGCGCCGTAGCCCCGCATCGCGGCCCCCATCGGCAGGTTCGTGTGGACGACGTCCCCCTCGAACCGGATGTTCGGCACGCGCGGGTACAGGGGGAGCGCCTTGGTCCCGACGTTCGAGGCGACCGTCATCCCGTGGGTGCCGTACGCTCCGGCGTTCGAGCGCGCGTAGAGGTCCATCGCCACGATGGTCCCGTCCTCGGTCACCGCCGATCGCATCGTCAGGTCCATCGGATGGCGCGAGCGCAGCGCGTAGAACTCCTCCCGTCTCGTCATCTCGAGTTTGACCGGCCGGTCCGCCGCCAGGTGTAGCGCGAACGCGATCGGTTCGATCGCCATCTCCTGTTTCGAGCCGAATCCGGCACCCACGCGCGGTTTCTCCACGCGGACGTCGCGGATCGGGACGTCGAAGACGTGCGCCAGCTGTCGCCGCGTGTGGTTCGGCACCTGCGTCGCCGTGATGAAGGTGTGTCGGTCGTCTTCGTCGGTGTAGGCGATCGTGGTGTGAGGCTCGGGAACGCAGTGGGACTGGTACGGCGTCTCCCACTCGGTCTCGTGGACGCGGACGTCGTTCCGATCGAACGCGGCGTCGACGTCACCGATTTCCCCCTCGAAGTGCGACTCGAGGTTTCGCCCGTAGTCAGCGCCGCTCTGTGCGTTCTCGACCTCGTCGTCCGCGAACAGGCGCGGAGCGTCCGGTTCCGTCGCCGCCCCGACGTCGAAGACGGCCTCCCGTTCGTCGTACTCGACGTCGATCGCGCGGGCGGCGCGGTCCGCGATCTCGCTCGTTTCGGCGGCCACGGCCGCGATCGGATCCCCGACGAACCGGACGTGTCTCCTGAGGACGCGCATGTCCCACGGACTCGGCTCCGGATACGACTGTCCGGAACTCGAGTACAGCGTGTCGGGAACGACGTCGTCCCAGGGGGTGACGACCGCGTACACGCCGTCCATCGCTTCGGCGTCGCTCGCGTCGATATCCGTCACGAAGCCGTGTGCGACCTCGCTGCGAACGACCGTGCCGTGGGCGAGGTCGGGAAACCGGCGGCTGTAGTCGGCCGTGTAGTGTGCCTCCCCGGTGACGATCTTTCGCGCGTCGTCCTTCTCGACGTCCGTCGTGAGGTTCACGCGTTCGTCCCTGCTCTTCCGGTTGTTCGCCGGTTCGTCCCACTCCATCGGAGATCCCTCGGCGTCCGCCGCTTGCGGTTCGTCCCGCTCGACGCCTTCCATCCCTCCGTCCCCCTCGACGGCGTCGGCGTCCGCGTCGGACCGATCGAGTTCGTCGGGTGTACTCATCGACGCGTCTCACCTCGCGAGTCGGGTCCGGTCTTCCCGGTGGCACCGGCGCAGCGGCAGTCGTCACCGCGGTCGGACGATCGCCCGCCGTCCGCGGCCACCCCGCGGTCGGCCATTCGCTCCGACGCGTCGAGGACCGCCTCGACGATCTTCTTGTAGCCGGTGCACCGACAGAGGTTGTCCGAGAGCGCCTCGCGCACCTCGGCCTCGCTCGGTGACGGGTTCTCCTCCAGTAACGCTTTCGAGCGCATGATCATCCCGGGGATACAGAACCCACACTGCAGCGCCGAATTGTCGACGAACGCCTGCTGGACCGGGTGGAGGTCGTCCTGCGTGCCGAGTCCCTCGATCGTCTCGATGGTCGCGCCGTCGACTTTCACGACCGGCGTCACGCACGACATCGCCGGTTCGCCGTCGATCTGGACCGCACACATGCCGCACGCGCCGGTGTCACACCCTCGCTTGGCACCTGTGTACCCGTCTCGACGCAACACGTCGAGGAGGAGATCGGTCTTCGATACCTCGAACGTCCGCTCATTACCGTTGATCGTACAGTCGATGTGCATATCGCTCACTCTATGGGTGATGCTAACACTATGTGTTGCACATCGCGCGCTGGCACCTAAATAATTGTCGAGGTTTCTGCTCTCCACTGGCGTGCAAAAAACCCCGTCTGCCCGACGCGGCAACCGATCGCGGGGCCGACCGAAAACGAGTCGGCGGTAGCGACGAGTCCAGGGAGCGGGTTCAGTCGTCGGCCTCGAGCGCGGATTTGATCTTCGCCGCGGTGATCGGCATGTCGGTGATGCGGACCCCGACCGCCTCCCGGATGGCGTTGCTCAGCGCGGGCGGAACCGTGTTCGTCGGTACCTCCGCGACGGACTTCGCGCCGAACGGCCCCGTCGGTTCGTGGGTCTCGACCAGGATCGACTCGATCGTGGGCGTCTCCGCCGCCGTCGGCCAGTCGTACTCGTCGAAACTCGTCACCTCCGCTCGACCCTCGTCGTCGAACGTGATGCCCTCGCAGACGGCCATCTCGTAGCTCATGTGGTTCGCGCCTTCGACCTGCCCCTCCGCCATTCCCGGATTGATCGCGACGCCGCAGTCGACCGCGACGACGAGTTTGTTGACGTCGAACTCGCCGGTCTCCTCGTCGACGGTGACGTCCGCGAACTGCGCGGCGAACGGCGGCGGACTTTCCTCCGTACAGTGGGTTCCCTTGCCGAGGATGTGTTCGCGCTCGTCGTGGCCGTAGGCGGCCTCGTAGCCGATCTCCTCGAGGCTTACGCTCGCACCCGTCTCCTCGCTGTAGACCGTCCCATCTCCGGTGTCGAGGTTCGACTCGGGCTCTTCGAGGAGCTTCGAGCCCCAGTAGAGGATCCGCCCTTTCGCGTCTTCCGCGGCCTTCTTGACCGCCATGCCGCTGATGTAGGTCGTCGAGGAGGCGTACGCGCCGTAGTCGAACGGCGTGACGTCCGTGTCCGACGACTTGATCACGATGTCCGTCTCCTCACAACCCAGCACTTCGGCTGCGATCTGGATGAACGCCGTGTCCGCCCCCGTTCCGATGTCGACGCCGCCGACGTGGAGGTGGAACGAGCCGTCCTCGTTCATCATTAGCTGGGCGGCCCCGAGTTCGTCGCCCGCGACGCCGGTTCCCTGTGCCGAGAGCGCCATCCCGATGCCGCGGTGGCGGTGCTCCTCGTCGGGTTGCTCGAGGGCGTCCCAGCCGATCGCCTCCTTGCCGCGTTCGATACACTCGTCGAGGCCGCACGATCGAATCCGTCGTTCCGCGCCTTCGCCGCCCATCATGCCGGCGATTTCGTCGAGGTCGCCGACCTCCATGTAGTGTCGCTGCCGGAACTCGACGGGATCCAGGTCGAGGTCGCGGGCGACCTCGTCGAGGTGGCCTTCGAGTGCCAGGGTTCCCTGCGGTGCGCCGTAGCCGCGCATCGCGCCGGTCTGAGGGGTGTTCGTGTGGACGATGTCGGCTTCGAATCGTGCGTTCGGGACCTTCGAGTACAGCGGCATCGGCTTGCTGCCGACGTTCCCCGCGACCGTCATCCCGTGGCTCCCGTACGCACCCGTGTTCGAGAGCGCGTACAGATCGATCGCTTCGATAGATCCGTCCTCGGTGACCGCGGTGCGCGCCCGGACGTTCATCGGGTGACGCGAGCGCATCGCGTGGAACTCCTCTTCGCGCGTGGCTTCGTAGATCACGGGCCGATCGGCCGCGAGGGACAGTGCGAGCGGAATCGGCTCGACGACCATCGCCTGTTTACCGCCGAAGCCGCCGCCGACCCGGGGCTTCGAGACGCGGATATCCCGGATGGGGATGTCGAACAGGTGAGCCAGTTGCCGCCGCGTGTGGTTCGGCACCTGCGTACTCGTGACGAGCACGTGTCGGTCGTCCTCGTCGGTGTACGCGAGGGAGGTGTGGGGCTCGATCTGGGCGTGTGACTGGCGGATCGTCTCCCACTCGGTCTCGTGGACGTGGACGTCGTCGCGCTCGAGGGCGTCGTCGACGTCGCCGATCTCGCCGTCGATCCGGGACATCCGGTTGCGGCTGTAGTCGTGCCCGACGATCTCGTTCTCGACCTCGTCGTCGTCGAACAGCCGCGGTGCGTCCTCGGAGTAGGCCTCCTCGGGGTCGAGCACGTAGTCGTCCTCCTCGTACTCGACCTCGATGCTGTCGGCCGCGGTGCGTGCGGTCTCGGCGTCGTCCGCCGCCACCGCCGCGATCGGATCGCCGACGTAGCGGACGTGGTCGTTGAGCACGTTCATGTCCCACGGACTCGGTTCGGGGTAGGACTGGCCCGCGCTCGTGTACTTCGCGTCGGGGGTCTCCTCGGACCACGGCGTCAGGACCGCGTGGACCGCGTCCATCCCCTCGGCCGCGCTCGCGTCGACGTCGGTCACGTAGCCGTGTGGGATCTCGCTGCGAACGACCGCGGCGTGTGCGAGGTCGGGGAACCGTTGCTCGTAATCGGCGGTGTACTTCGCCTGCCCGGTGACGAGTTTCGGATCGTCGTCTTTCTGGGCCGGTCGCGAGACGCTGGCTCGCTCGTCGGGTTCCAGGTCGTTGTTCTCGGGTTCGTCCCACTCGAGGGGATGGTCCTCGAACTCGGGGGACTCCCTCTCCGAACGCGATGCGGTACCGCCGTCGGGTTTCGGATCGTCTGGATCAGTCATGCGTCTCACCGCTGCGTTCGGTCGCCTCTCGAGCGGTGGATGCGGGCGACGTGCCGCCGTCCGTCGCGACGGTCCCGTCGCCGTTCATCCGCTCGGCGGCGTCGAGTATCGCTTCGACTGGTTTCTGGTAGCCGGTACACCGACACAGGTTGTCGTCGATCGCCGCTCGAACGTCGGCTTCGCTCGGGTCCGGGGTCTCCTCGAGCAACGCTTTCGCCTGGATGATCATCCCCGGGATACAGAACCCACACTGGACCGCGAAGTGATCGACGAACGCCTGCTGGATCGGATGGAGGTCGTCCTGCGTGCCGAGGCCCTCGATCGTCCGGATGGACGCGCCGTCGGCCTCCCGGACGGTCGTCCCGCAGGCCATCCGGGCGTCGCCCCCGATGAGTACCTTCGAGGCCCCGCAGACGCCGCCGTCACAGCCGCACTTCACGCCCGTGTAGCCTTCGCGTCGCAACACCGACGCGAGGTTGTCCTCCGGCGCCGCGTCGACGTCCATCGATTCGCCGTTGACGGTCAGGGTGAACTGCACAGTGATCCCTCCTGTAAGCGTATCACTAGCATACGTGTCGTAGTGAAAGATGAGAGACAGCGCTACATATAATTATGGTTGCCCCCGACGAGCGCGTACTGGGACGATTCTCCGTCAGTCCGTTCTCGCTGGACTGAATCGCTGCACCGATTGTGGTGCCGAAAACCGGGTCGGAGTCCACGACGGGTGTCGAACGGCCGCGATCTCGGCGCGGGGATTCAGTGACGCCGCTCGCCGGTCTCCGTGACCGAAAACGCGACTGCGGCGGTCGAGTCAGCGGTTCGCCGCGATCGCTTCGATTTCGACCCCGACGCCCTTGGGCAGGTTCGCCACCTCGACGGCGCTCCGGGCCGGCGGTTCCTCGTCGAAGAATTCGGCGTACGTTTCGTTCATCTCGTCGAAGGTCTCGATGTCGTCGAGAAAGACCGTGACCTTGAGCACGTCGCTCATCTCGAGGTCTTCCTCGGCCAGGACGGCTTCGACGTTGTCGAGCGCCCGTTCCGTCTGGACTGCGATCGGTTCGTCGTCGAGTAACTCCCCGTCGGCGGTCATGGGGATCTGTCCGGCGGTGAACGTGACGTCGCCGTTGGTCGTCGCCTGACTGTACGCACCGACCGCGGCCGGCGCGTCGTCGGTACCGAGGATGCGCTTCATACAGCCCGAATACAGGTACGAGCGCTTAAACGTTGTCCAGCGGAGGGCGGAACGGAGTTCGTCCGCTCGCCGTTCGACGTCGATGTCGAACCGAATCGATCGCGGAAACGGTCGCGCCAGCGACCCGACGCCGATCGGCATCGGCAGTACGGAGGGTGTCACCGCGACCCCAGGTCGCCGACGAAATCGTGTGCCACAGTGTGGCCGAACAGTTGTGCGACGGTGACGAATCGGATCGATCAGGGAAAATTATATGATGATATGGTGTGGCATGGCGTATATGTCAGATTCAACTGGCACGAACTCCCGGCTGGGGGAGTACTTCGGATTCGACGAGCACGGGACCGATCTGAAGACGGAACTGCTCGCGGGGATGACGACGTTCCTCACGATGTCGTACATCATCATCGTGAATCCCGCGATCCTCTCCGAAGCGATCCAGATCGAAGGCTACTCTCAGCAGGAGGTATTCCAGATGATCGCTATCGCGACCATTCTGGCGTCCGCCGTCGCCATCCTGGTGATGGCCTTTCACGCGAATCGACCGTTCGGATTGGCCCCGGGAATGGGGTTGAACGCGTACTTCGCGTTCACGGTCGTGATACTACTCGGCGTCCCCTGGCAAACGGCGCTCGCGGCCGTGTTCGTCGAGGGCGTGATATTCATGGGCCTGACGTATTTCGGCGCGAGACGGTACATCATCGAGTTGTTCCCGGCACCGGTCAAGTTCGCCGTCGGTGCGGGTATCGGGTTGTTCCTGCTGTTGCTCGGTCTCATCGAGATGAACGTCATCGTCCAGTACGAAGCGACGATGGTTCAGTTGAACGACGTTGCGACGGATCCCGTCGCACTCGTCGCACTCGCGGGACTCGCGTTCACGTTCGTTCTGTACGCACGCGATATTACCGGTGCGATCATCATCGGGATCATCACGACGGCGATCGCGGGGTGGGCGCTCACGCTCGGCGGGGTCGTCGATCGGGGCGTCCTCGCACCGGCGGAACTCGCCTCCCCTCAGTACGATATCACGCCGCTTGCCGGGGCCTTCCTCGATGGCTTCGGTCAGATCGACCCGGCGACGTTCGTTCTGATCGTGTTCACGTTCTTCTTCGTCGACTTCTTCGACACCGCCGGAACGCTGATCGGCGTCTCACAGTTCGGCGGCTTCCTCGACGAGGACGGTGACCTGCCGGAGATAGAGAAGCCGCTGATGGCCGACGCGATCGGGACGACGTTCGGTGCGATGGTCGGGACGTCGACGGTGACGACGTTCATCGAGAGTTCGACCGGGATCGAAGAGGGCGGGCGGACGGGCATGACGGCGCTCACAGTCGGCGTCCTGTTCCTGCTCTCGCTCGTGGCCGTGCCGCTGATCGCCGCGATTCCGCAGTACGCGTCGTACCTCGCACTGGTGGTCGTCGGGATCATCATGCTCCAGGGCGTGACGGACATCGACTGGGAGGACCCGGCCTGGCTCATCTCGGGCGGACTCACCATCACCGTGATGCCGCTCACGGCCTCCATCGCGAATGGGCTGGCGGCGGGGATCATCAGCTACCCGATCATCAAAGCGACGATGGGGGAAACGGACGACATCCACCCCGGCCAATGGGTCCTGGCCGCGGCCTTCGTGCTCTACTACTACGTCTCGGCTGGCGGCGTGATATCCGGAACGTGAGGGTCGATTTCGATCTCTGGGCTTCACGTGGCACACGCCGTACAAATACGTCGTCCTAATACGTATTCTCCAGAAACGGTGCACGAATGTAGGTATAATCCGGCACACCGTGGTTAAATGTGGATGTAACAAAGAATTTATCACTCCCCGGGGAGATTTGTACCGTGTTATCCCATGTCATCCAACGATGGGTCCATCGAACTGGCGTACGAGTTAGAAGAGAAACCGCCGACGCTCAAGGCGATCTTCCTGGGCTTGCAACACGTCTCGGCGATGTTCGTCCCGACGATCGCAGTGGCCATCATCGTCGCCGGAGCGATCGGGACCGGTGGCGCAGACACGACCTACCTCATACAGATGGTCCTGATCTTCTCCGGGCTGGCGACGCTCGTTCAGGTGTTCCCGATCGGACCGGTCGGGGCGCGACTCCCCATCGTAATGGGATCGAGTTTCGCGTTCGTCGGTGCGGCGATAGCCATCGGCGGGCAGTACGGTCTCGACGCCGTCTTCGGTGCGATCATCATCGGCGCCCTGGTCGAGATCCTCATCGGCTGGCAGTATCAGCGGGTCAAACAGCTGTTTCCACCGCTGGTCACCGGCCTCATCGTCATGATCCTGGGTCTGTACCTGATTCCGGTCGGGATGGACTACATGGCCGGCGGAGCCGACGCTGCCGATTACGGTGCGTACCACCACCTCGGCCTCGCCTTGCTCGTCCTGGCTATCACCGTCGGTATGAACCTCTTCATGGAGGGAATCTGGCGACTCCTCAGCATTCTCATCGGGATCGTCGTCGGCTACGTCGTCGCCGTTGCCATCGGCATCGTCGACTTCTCCACGGTCGCGGACGCGAGTTGGTTCGCACTTCCGGTGCCCGGTCGATTCGGGTTCGCGTTCGAACCGATCGCCGTCCTGACGTTCACCGCGATTCACATCACGGCTGCGATCGAATCGATCGGCGATATGTCCGGTATCACGGCCGCAGAGGGCCGTACTCCGGACGATTCCGAAATTCGCGGCGGCCTGTTCGTCGACGGTCTCGGCAGTTCACTCGGCGCCGTCTTCGGAGCGTTCCCGCTGACGACGTTCTCACAGAACGTCGGCATCATCAATTTCACCGGCGTGATGAGCCGGTACGTGGTCGGCATCAGTGGTGCCGTGCTGCTGGCGCTCGGTTTCATTCCGAAGGTCAGTGCCGTCGTCGCGACGATTCCCCAGGCCGTTCTCGGCGGTGCGGTGATCGTCATGTTCGGGATGGTGATGGCGAGCGGTCTTCGGCTCATCTTCCTGAACGAACGCATGAATCGGCGGAACATGGTCATCATCGCCGTCTCGATCGGTCTCGGCCTCGGCGTCGAAGTCCGACCCGAGATATTCGAGGCGATGCCCAGGGGCGTGACCATCTTCTTCGGCAACGCCATAATCATGACCGCTCTCTGTGCGGTCCTGCTCAACTCTCTCGTCCCGCGCCCGGACGGAGACTACGAGATGGGACTCGAGGAACCGGTCGACGGCGACCAGCCGTCGCCCGCCGAACGCTCTGCCGTGCAGGAAGACTAACCATGACCACAGCGTTGACGCTCACGAAGGCCTCACACGGGGTGGGTCCGATCGATCGCGCATGTGTTCGGGTGTCGGCCGCTGCAGCTAGCCGGAGGGCCGCCGCTATCCACCCATGAATCGCGTCGACACACTCGTTCGAGGGACGCTCGTCAACGTCAACACGGGCGTGCTCGAGGACCGCGCGATCGCCATCGACGACGGGGACGTGGTCGCACTCGAGGAGCGGCCGGCGGACCGCGAACTCGAGGCCGAATACGTCGCACCGGGACTGATCGACGCACACAAACACGTCGAATCGAGCATGGTCACGGTGCCACAGTACGGCGAAGCGATGGTTCCTCGCGGGGTCACCAGCATCGTCCACGACCCCCACGAGATCGCGAACGTCCTCGGCGTCGACGGCGTCCGGGCCGCCTTCGAGGACGCGACGAAAACGCCGTTGAAGGTCCGGTTTAGCGTTCCCTCGAGCGTTCCCGCTTCGAACCTGCAAGACGGCGGAGCCACGCTCGACGCGGACGACGTCGCGGCGTTACTCGATCACGAACACGTCGTCGCACTCGGCGAGGTGATGGACCTCCCGGCACTGGTTTCGGGCGATTCGGACCTTCACGCGAAGATCCGCGCCGCCCGAGAGCGCGGGTTGACCGTCGACGGGCACCTCCCTCGGGTGTCCGGATCGGACCTGCAGGAAGCCGCACGCTACCTCGACACCGATCACGAGAGCATCACCGAGGCCGAGGCACGCGAGAAAGTCGATCTCGGATTCCGGGTCTACCTTCGCGAAGGGTCGTCGTCGAAGAACCTCGCCGATCTCGTCGGCCTCGTCGACGACGTCCCCACGCGTCGGCTGTCGCTGTGTTCGGACGATCGAGACGTGGTCGATCTGGTCGAAAACGGCGGCGTCGACTTCGCAGTGCGAAAGGCGATCGACGAAGGCGTCGACCCGGTCGAGGCCGTACAGATGGCGACGCTGAACACGGCGGAGAGCTACGATCTCCCGTTCGGGCGGATCGAACCCGGCGCGCCGGCCGATCTGGTGCTGCTCGAGGATCTCGAGACGTGGTCCGTCGATCGCGTTCTCGTCGACGGGCAACTCGATCCCACGCGTACCGATCGCGATCCGCCGGCGACCGCGCTTTCGACGGGCACCGTCGACTTCGATCCAGTCACGGGGCGTGACCTGGCGCTCGATGCGCCGAAATCGCCGGCGGAGCGCGCCACCGTCCGCGTGCTCGAACTCACCGGCGGAATCCAGACGGGACGCGCGGAGGCGTCACTTCCCGTCGGGGACGGCACGATCGAACCGATGCCCGATGACGACGTGCTCGCGATGGCGGTTATCGAGCGACACGGACGCGACGCCGGTATCGGTCGCGGCTTCGTCCGCGGACTCGGCCTGGAGCGCGGGGCGATCGGGTCGACGGTCGCCCACGACGCGCACAACTGCGTCGTCGCCGGCACGGCGTTCGACGCGATGGCTCGAGTTGCGAACCACCTCCGGGACATCGACGGTGGCGTCGCCGTGTGCGATCCGGAACGGGACGGCGAGGAGATTGCGGCGGTTCCCCTTCCGGTCGCGGGTCTGATGTCCGACGACCCGCTGACCGACGTCTGCGAGCGGTTCAAGTCGGTCGTCGCTCGGGCGGAAGCCCTCGGGCTCGGCCGGCACGGACTGATGACCCTCTCGTTTCTCGCACTCGAAGTGATCCCCGAGTATCGGCTGACGAATCGGGGACTGGTCGACGTCGAGCGCTGGGAACACGTCGACGTCGTGATCGAGTGAGGCGGGACTCCCCGACGCCGATCGTCCCGTCCCACCGCGATTTTCGACGTTGTCGCATGCTAACCCTTATTATCGTACTCTGCCAATACTTCGGACATGATCCACGTCGGGTTCTTGCTCACCGGCGGTCCCTTCGATAGCGAACGGTGGCGCACCGCCTACGAACTCGGGCGTGCGGCACTCGACGCCGGTCACGAGGTCACGTACTTTCACTATCTCGACGGCGCGTACGTTCCGGTCGCCGACCAGCGCCTCCCCGACTGTTCGGACGCGGGACTGTACGACGAGATGCCGACCGAGAAGTTTCAGGAGTTGATCGCCGACGGTGCGGACGTGATCTGTTGCGGGCTATGCGTCAACGCGCGGGGTATCGACGCCGAGACCGATTACCCGGACGGCGTCGAGGTCGGCTTGCTGCCGGATCTCGCGGACACGATCGGCGAGGCCGACAGGGTGATCTCGCTATGAAACGGGACGTCGTCGTCGTGCTCACGCGAACGCCGTACGGACGGGTCCACGTCCCGGAGGGCCTCCGGGCGGCACGCGGCGTCGCGGCCGGGTTCGATCGACACGACGTCTCGGTCGTGTTCACGCAGGACGGCGTCTACGCCGCTCGCGCGGCCGTCGACAGAGATGCGCTCAATATGACGGACCACCTCGCCGATCTGGCGGCGGAAGACGGGGACCTGTTCGTCGACGAAGCGTCGATGACGGCACGAAACGTCACGAGCGAGGAGATCGCCCCCGACGTCAGTATCCGGTCCGGCGAGGAGGTCGCATCGATGATCGAACGGGCGGATCACGCGCTCGACTTTTGACAATGCTCTATCTGATAGACGAACCGATGGCGGAGATCGGACGCAGAACCGCAGCGACCGACGCCGACGGCATCGTCGTCCTGATACAGGACGGCGTCCTGCTCAATCCGGATCTCGACGTCCCGACGCTCGCGGTCGAACGGGACGTCGAGATGCGCGGCGCGAGCCTGCCCGATCGGATCGACACCGTCACGTACGACGAACTGATCGAACTCATGGTCGACCACGAGGTGAGGAGTTTCGTATGACGCTGTTCGATCGCGTGGACGACCTCGTCGAACGGGGCCGACCGGCCGCGATGCTGACGGTCGTCGACAAAGATGGCAGCGCACCGCGGGACGTCGGGGCGAAGATGCTCGTGACCGAAGACGACGCGTTCGGCACGATCGGCGGCGGGACGGTCGAGGGACTCGCCGTCGACGAAGCCCGTGACGTCCTCCGAGGTGATGCGGAGCCGGGAGTCCGGACGTACGAACTGCGACCCGGTGGCAACACGGGGATGGTCTGTGGCGGCTCTATGGACGTCTTCGTCGATCGGATCCGCGGCCGCTCCCGGCTCTACGTTGCGGGTGGCGGACACATCGCGGTCGAACTCGCGGCGATGGGCGGACGGCTCGGCTACGACGTCACCGTCGTCGACGACCGCGACGAGTACGCGTCCCCGGAGCGGTTTCCCGCGGCGACCGACGTCGTTCACGATGACTACGACGAGGCGCTCGCCGGGCTCCCGATGACGTCGGAAACGGCGGTCGCCGTCGCGACGCGAAGCGGCACGTTCGACCAGCAGGCCGTCGCCGCTGCACTCGACGGCGGTGCCGGCTACGTCGGCGTCGTCGCCAGCGAGGACAAGGCCGCACACATCGTCGACTCGTTGCTCGAGGACGGCTACTCGCGTCGCGAACTCGTTCGCGTTCGCTCGCCCGTCGGTCTCGATCTCGGCGGTGGCGGGCCAGAAGACGTCGCGCTCTCGACCCTCGCCGAAATCCACCGCGATCGCCACGGAGCGACCGGCGAGCGCGCGACCCGCGAGAACCTCGAGGATCTCATCGTCGTCCGGGGCGGCGGCGACCTCGGGACCGGCGTGGTCTACCGCCTCCAGCAGGCCGGGTTTCCGGTCGTCGTCACCGAGACGGCTCAGCCGACCGTCGTCCGTCGCGAAGTCGCGTTCGGGGCGGCGATGTACGAAGACGACGTCACCGTCCAAGGCGTGACGGGCCGTCGCGTCGACGACGTGGACGAGGCGATCGCCGTTCTCGCCGACGACGCGGTCCCCGTCCTCGAGGATCCGACCGCCGCCATCGTCGACGAACTCGAGCCCGGGGTGGTCGTCGACGCGATCATGGCGAAAGGGAAGGCAGACACCGGAACTCGGAGGGATCTCGCCGACGTCGTCGTCGGTCTCGGACCGGGGTTCGAGGCCGGCGAGAACGTGGACGCGGTCGTCGAAACCGATCGGGGACACGAACTCGGACGCGTCATCTACGACGGTAAACCGAGTCCGTACGACGGCGAACCGGGTGACCGACGGGGATACACGCACGAACGCGTCCTGCGGGCACCGAGCGACGGCGAGTGGTCACCGGCGGTCGAAATCGGCGACGTCGTCGAGGCGGAGTCGATCGTCGGCCACGTCGACGACGATCCGGTCGTCACGGAGATCGGGGGGCTAGTCCGGGGACTCGTCCACGAGGGCGTCCCCGTCTCCACGGACGCGAAACTCGGCGACGTCGACCCTCGCGAGGACGTCGATCACGCGAAACTCTCGGACAAAGCGCTCTGTCTCGGCGGCGGCGTCCTCGAGGCGGTGCTCAAACTCTCGTAGCACCGGTCGCTCGCCTGCAGTGTTCGGCACGGATCGATCGGCGTGACTGCTACCCGCGAACCCGTTCGATCGTCGGATCGACCAGCGCCGCGCCGGTACCGGTAGTGACGCGGCCGACCTCGCGATGGAAAACGCCGGCGGCCGAGAGGGAATCCTCGAACGCATCGGTCCGCCGTTCCGGGACCGACAGCAACAGCCCACCGCTCGTTTCCGCGCTCTCGCCGTCCTCGAGACCGTAGCCGAAGAGCTGTGAGAGTTCGAGGGTCCCCTCGATGACGGGGAGGTGCGTGAGTTCGACGCCGACGCCGGCGCTCTCGGCGAGGACGCGAGCCTGTCCGAGGAGGCCGAACCCCGTGACGTCTGTCGCGGCCGTCGCGTACTCGCGGGCCGCGAGCATCGCGGCCCTGTTCGGCGTCGTCATCCACGCGAGCGCCTCGTCGGCGACGGTCCCGACGGGACGGGGCGTCGTTTCGGCGATCGTCTCGCCGAACTCTCCGTCCTGTACTCGAAGGGCGCCCATCGCCGCCTGGGTCCCGAGGGGTTTCGTCAGGTACAGGTACTCGGACGGCGACGCGTCGCTCATCCGTAGCAGGTGCTCGGGCGACGCGGTCGCGGCGACGGTTCCCCCGGCGATCGGCCACGGGTTCATGATGGTGTGGCCACCGGCGACGACGCCACCCATGTCCTCCACCGCGTCGACGATACCGCCCAGAATCTCCGTGGCCGCGTCCGTTACCTCCCGCGGGAGGCCGAGCACGACGAGAAACGTCAGATCGTCGCCGGCGCCCGACGCGAAGGCGTCGCTGGCGGCGTTACACGCGGCGACGCGACCGAATTCGTACGGATCGTCCACGATCGGCGTGAAGAAATCGATCGTCGTCACGAGACTGCGATCGTCGCCGATCGAACGGGCGCTCGCGTCCTCACCGACGCCGAACTGCAGTTCCGCCTGTGCACCCGACAACCCGACGTCGGCGAGCAGCGAGTCGAGGTCGTCCTGACCGACCTTGCACGAGCAGCCGTGGAGGTCCGCGTATTCGGTCAGCGCCGGCGAGCGATCGTCTCCCTCGTCAGTCATCGGCCCCCTCCGATCGGTTCGAATCCGCGGGTGGACGAATCAGCAACTCGAAACCGCCATCGGCGTCTTCGGGTGTCGGTCGGTCCTCGACCTCGTATCCGCGTTTCGTACACGTTCGGCGAAGATTGCTCTCGGCCGGCGGATAGTCACCACGAACGAGCAGTTCGTCGTCCCGATCGAGTTCGGATAGCCGCCGACGGACGATGAGAGCGGGACGCGGACACACTTCTCCGGTGACGTCCACACGTTCCATACGGTAGCCTACCGAGGCTGTCCGAATAATTGTATCGCCGCCGCCAGGTCGCCCCCACCACCCGTCCGCGGCATCCGTTCTCGCCGTAACGCTCATCCCGCCAGCCGGTGAGGTCCAGATATGAATCTCGCCGACGGGCTCGGCCTCGGAGCCGAGGAACTCGTCTCGTTCGTCGGTGCCGGCGGAAAAAAGACCGCCATGGGGCACCTGGTCGCAGCGGCGGGTGATCGCGGACTCGACGCGGGCTACACCACGTCGACGCACATGCCGCCGCCGACGGATCTCCCGCTCGTTCTCGCCGACCCCGACCGCGTTCGGACCGTACTGGACGACGAGACGGCGCCGATCGCGCTGGCGAGCGACCACGTCGCCGATCCGGACCGCGTCGACGAGAAAGTTCGAGGCTACGAGCCCGCCGTCCTGAGTTCGCTGTTTCGAGACGGGGACCTCGACTGGCTCCTCGTCAAAGCCGACGGAGCCAGAATGCGCGAATTCAAGGCGCCGGGGCCGGACGAACCGCCCATTCCCCGGGCGAGCACGTGCGTCGTCCCGGTCGCGTCCGTGCAGGCCGTCGGCCAGTCACTCACGGACGACGTCGCCCACCGCGTCGATCGGATCGAACGCTGTACCGATACCGCCGAGGGGGAGCGGATCACGCCAGAAACCGTTGGCCGAGTACTTGCGCATCCTGCTGGTGGGCGAAAGAACGTCCCCGACGACGCGACGATCGTCCCGCTCGTCAACAAGGCGGACGACGACGCTCTCGAAAGACGTGCGGAGGAAGTCCTCTCGGCGGCGTTCGAGCACACCACGCGGTTCGATCGGGGGCTCATCTCCTCGTTCGAGACGAATCGGCTCACAGTCGTCCCGTGAGCGGGTCCGGTGAAGTCCGTCACGTCGACGGGTCCGATACGCAGACACCCGATCGGTTACGGGAACCGATCCGATCGGGCCGGTCAGGTCGATACCGAATTGCTCCGTGCGGAGCGGTTGTCTCCCCCGTCGGTCGCTGCTGGTAACGAAAACGCGAACGTCGTCCCCTCGCCGGGACTGGAATCGACGCGGATCTCGCCGTCGTGACGTTCGACGATCCGTTTACAGAGTGCGAGCCCGATTCCCGTCCCCGAGTGCTCTTCACGGGTGTGGAGCCGCTGGAACACCTCGAAGATGCGGTCCTGTTCCGCTGGATCGATCCCGATGCCGTTATCGCGAACCGAGATGGTCCACTCCTCGGCATCGCGTTCGGCGGAAACGACGATCCGCGGCGGCTCGTCGCCGCTGTACTCGATCGCGTTCGAAAGGAGGTTCTGAAAGAGCCGGCGTAATTGTCTCACATCTCCCTCGACACGCGGTAACGCCTCCGTTTGGATGGTGGCGTCGTTTTCGTCGATCTGTAGTTCGAGATCCTTGCGAACGCTGGCGAGCACCGCGTCGAGATCGACGGGTTCGAACGGTTCTCCCTGCGTGTCCACGCGTGAATATTCGAGCAGCCCCTCGATCATCTCTTTCATTCGCTCCGAGCCGTCGATCGCGTACTCGAGGAACTCTTCGCCCTCTTCGTCGAGTTCGTCACCGTATCGGCGGTCGATGAGTTCCAGGTAACTCGACACCATCCGGAGGGGCTCTTGCAGGTCGTGGGACGCAGCGTACGCGAACTGCTCGAGGCGTTCGTTCGACTCTTCGAGTTGCGTCTGCGTCCGTTCCAGCAGCTGATTTTGCCGTTCGAGTCGATAGGCGTGCGTTTCGGCCTGCGCATTGTACGTCCCGACGCCGTATCCGGCGACGCAACTGAATCCCGTGAGTATCGAGATGGACCGCACTGGGCTGGAGAGGCCCGGTCCGGGCTGGAGGTTGTAAAGCGCCAGAATGGCGAGCATCACTCCGACCCCGACGAAGCACCAGCCCGCGATAGTGGGATAGAATCGCGGGTGGATGTCGGTGTAAGGCAATCGATAGCCGCCGACGAGAAGAACGACACCGGAGCCACCGATGAAACTGGAGACGATGAGAACACTCAGGACAGACAGTTCCGGAGACGTCCGGGTGAACACCCATCCGGCAGCGAGCGCGAGATACAGCCCGCCGAGAGCCATAATAACGCGCTTTCCACCGACGACCGGCACGTAGCGGTCCCAGAGACGCATCGGAGTTTTTGCGTCGCGGTTGATTATAACCTTTTTTGAATCGACAGCTGCATTTCCATGCCGCAATCGGTTCGCACGCGTAGCGATCGGTTAGTTTGCGGCCAATACATTCGGAGAAGAAAGGTTCGACAGCGCCGGCCGAGTGTATCGGCACGCGGTCGTGGGAGGAGTGGAACCCCTTCTCGAAACGTGTCGGACCTGAACGGGTGTGACAGTCTGCGATCGGACTTGGAGTAGTCGATGCACGGCCGAACAGAATGGTAACACGTACACATATAACTCGAATATTGTGCATTCATTATATTACTTCTATGCCCAATATTTCCAGGTATGAACCACGATACACTGTCATTATTACATTTATGGTTGATAAACAACGGCCAATTCAGCCATTTGGGTTTAATAATCCCTACTGTCTTTGGGACGAAAGCAGCAATCTTATATCACATCTTGTGCGAATACAGTATATAGTAGCAGATTGCGACAAAAATAGCGGTGCGTACACTATCCGGTGGCGGATCCCGGTGGCCCGCGAAATAGCGATCTGGTTGGAGGGGTAGAACGATACAGTCCGACACGCGATCTTTTGCGCTCCCGAGACGCAGTAATCAGCATCCTTTATTTGTCCCGCGAAAAGTATGCACATGGAGAAACTGGAACGGTCGGTCCACGAGGCGCCGATTATCGACAAGGGGGAGTACGAGTATCTCGTCCATCCCATCAGTAACTGCGTTCCGAAACTCGACGCGGAACTCCTCCGTGAAGTCGCGTCGCACATCGTGGCAACGGCCGATCTCGAAACCGTAGACAAGATCGTCACTCCCGCAGCCATGGGGATTCACATTTCGACCGCCGTGTCCCTTCTCTCCGACATTCCCCTGGTCGTCATTCGGAAACGCGAATACGGGTTAGATGGGGAAGTTTCGTTGACACAACGGACCGGATACTCGAAAAGTGAGATGTATATCAACGACGTCGACGAAACCGATTCGATCCTCCTGCTCGACGATATGCTCAGTACTGGTGGGACGCTTCGGGCGATTATCGACGCTCTCGAAACGATCGGTGCCGACATCGTCGATATCGTCGTCGTTTTGCACAAAGTTGGCGGTGAGAACGCGCTGGAGGATCTGTCTCACGACGTCACGACGCTTCTCGATATCACCGTACAGGATGGCGACGTCGAAATCGTGTAGGCTGGTGTCACAGCCGTCCGGGTCTCTCGATCGGATCCCGATCCGGCACGATCACTGTCTACCTCGCGAACAGTCGGCCGTAATTGACTATCTGATAACAGGTATCGATTTCTGATTGGTTCTGGTACCTGAAAGGGGACTTGCAGTGCTCCTATATATCAGTGGGGTATCATGTGTGGTGGCGTAGAACAGGTCACCGACCAGGGACAACTGAAACTCGCCCTGACGTTCGCGTACAACGATATTGCGACACAAGACGCCCGAGCCACTGATCGGCCGCCGCGAACCGGTCCGCAGCAGCGCTCTCTCGCCATCGCGACGTGCTTCCGTCCACGCTCGACGCTTCGATCTGTGGCGTCACCGTTCCGGACGCCGAACTGGAGGGTGCCGTCCGGGTCGGCGTGTTCGAGAGCGTCCCACCGCTCGACCGGGGAAGGGAGATCGTGTTCGCGCCCACTACCCAGTCGGCCCGCAACAGTGGCATCCTGGTCGTCCCCGGCTCTTTCGTCGGTGAGTTCTGGACGGGCTGATCCGCAGATTTAGCGTCAGTTTTGGAGTTCGACGGCGGCTTGGTTCAGCCTCGCCGCGATCCGGGTCGCAGCAGTCCGGAGGTGATCGCGGGCGGCACCGCCGTCGGTTCGGAGCGCGATCGGAGGTGCCCTGTCGGCCCCCGTCCGCTCCTCGTGAGTGCGGGGCAACTGGAGGCGACCGACGAGCGGGACGTCGATGCCGGGCGGACGCTCCGGATCACCGTCGCTGTCTTCCGTTCCGACGCCCGAGTCGAGTGGAATCCGCCCCAGAATCGGGACGTCGAACTGGTCGGCCAGGTCGTCGGCACCGCCGGTCCCGAAGATGTCGTGAACCCCTTCACAGTCCGGACACTCGAACCCGGCCATGTTCTCGACGATACCAAGCACTGGCGTGTCGTAGCGCGCGAACCCGACCAGTCCGCGAGCGGCGTCGTCGACCGCGACTTCCTGGGGAGTGGTCACGATGACGGTCCCGGCGACGGGGATGTGCTGCACCAGCGAGAGGTGTACGTCTCCCGTTCCCGGGGGCAAGTCGACGATCAGGTAATCCAGTTCACCCCACTGCACGTCGCCGACCAGTTGCTTGACGAACTCGTCGACGAGCGGGCCGCGCCAGATAACCGGGTCGTCCTCGCCGGCGACGAACCCCATACTCATCGTCCGGACGCCGTAGGTATCTCGAGGGACCATCTGGTCGTCGGTCGTCGCGTCGGGTTGTCGCTCGTCGAGGCCGAGGAGCGTCGGCGCGTTCGGGCCGTACACGTCGGCGTCGAGCAGGCCGACGGCCGCGCCCGTGTCCGCCAGCGCGACCGCGAGGTTCGCCGCGACGGTACTCTTGCCGACGCCGCCCTTGCCCGACGCGACGGCGACGACGTTCTTCACGTCGGGGAGCGTGTCGATGCGCTCTCCCGGATCGGCGGCGCTGGCCCGGAAGCCGACTTCGACCGCCTCGACGCGCTCGACGGACTCGGCGGCCGCCGCCACGCCCGCGGCGAGGTGCTCGCGGAGCGTCTCGCTCGGCACGGGGAGCGATACCTCGACCGACGCCACGCCGTCGCGCACGACGACGTCGCCGACGCCATCGATCGACGCGAGGTCGGCGTGGAGTTCGTCCTGCCCCACGTCCGCCGAGGCGATGGCCTCCCGGACGGCCGCGGCGGCATCGTCCCGCCGATCGGCGTGGGACGGCGCTGTGGCCCCACCGTCGACCCTCTCCGATTCGGACGCGTCGTCGGAGTCACCCATCGTCAGTCAGTCCCCGTCCCGCGGGCCGAACTCGTCCGGGTCCCATCGCTCCTCCCGGCCGACCGGGCCGTCCATGTACCAGGCGTCGTCCTCGTCGGGGTCGGTCGGCGGGGCGATCGGTCGCTTGAGCCACTTCGGCCGGCGCTTGCCGTCCGGCCCACCGGCCGGTCGGGTCTCCTCGACCCACTCGCGGTAGATTTCCATGGACCGATCGGTATCGACGTAGACGTCGCCGTAGTAGTCGTCCGGCTTCGCCGGCCGGACCCGGACCTTCTGGTGCCAGCAGTGCATCCCCGAGATGGGGTCGGGATGGGGCGCGTGCGTGAGGTTCTGCGGGACGCCCCCGTCGGTCCACCAGACCCGGGCGGAGTCGGGGTCGTCGCTGTCGAAGGGACCGATGCCGGACTGCTGGCGCATCCCCCAGCTGCTGTCATCGTCTTTCAGGTCGACCGTGACCTTCCCGTAGGGGTCGCCGCCCTCGTCGAAGTCCCCTTCGGCCTCGCCGTCGCCGTCGCGGTCGATCTTCCACTGGCCCATGTGGTGGCTCATCGCGGCGATCCCGGGTTTGATGGACTCGGTGACCCACACCTCGTTGACGTAGTAGCCGATGTCGGTCTCCACGCGCACGAGGTCGCCCGTCTCGACCCCCAGTCGCTCGGCGTCTTTGCTGTGGAGCCAGACGGGGTTGTTGTGCGAGATTTCCTCTAGCCACTTGGAGTTCGACGATCGGGAGTGGATCTGGGTCGGTAACCGGAAGGTGGGCACCAGCACCATCTCGCCGTCGTCGTAGTCGATGTTCTCGGGGTGGACGTGGCTCTTCAGGTAGTGGGGAATGGTGTACTCCTCGTCGTCCCAGCCCCACTCCGCGAGCGTCTTCGAGTAGAACTGCTGTTTGCCGGTCGGGGACGGGAACCCGCGTTTCGGTTCGCCGTCCACCATCACGCCTAGCACCTGGGTGTCGACGTCCGAGAGTCCGCCGTGGGGAATCGTGTCGTACCCGCCGGGGTAGTCAGAGCCCTCGTCGATTTCGGCCGACTCCGCCGCCCCGTCGGGAATCGAGACGTCGGCGTCCTCGTCCAGTACACGGTGGATGGTCCCGTACTCGTCGACGAACACGTCGTCTTCCTCGAGGAGTGCCGGATCGAGCGGCTCCTCGTGGAGTTCGTACTCGTTCCGGCTGGCCTCGAACGCCCCGTGGTGTTTCATGTACTCCAGGGGCTCCATACCGGCCTCCTCGGCGGCCTCGACGAGGTTCTCCTCGTGCTCGAAGATGTAGCGGTAGTACTCGTCGATGGTCATCTGGGGCGGTTCGTCCGTGGCCCCGTCAGTGCCCGTCGCCTCCCGATCGGCCGCGCCGTCGTCCCGCTGTTCGGTCGTGCCGCCGTTCGCCGCGGACGTCTCCCGATCGCGGTAGGGGCTCTCGAAGTACTCCCGGATTCCCAGTTCGCCGTCCTCGTCGATGCGCCAGGAGAGGTCCATCCAGAACTCGTCTTCCTCCCAGACCTCGCCCGGATTCGCCTCGTAGGTGCGCTCGATGTCCGCGCCCTCGCGCTCGGCGTATTCCCGCTGGACGGGCTGTCGGTAGGTGACCCACGTCGCGGCGTGGGTCTCCTGGCTCTGGATGTCGTGGCGCTCGGGGCTGTGGCCCATCGGCAGGACGTAGTCGGCGAAGTACGCCGTCTCGTTCCAGGTGGGCGTCAGCGCGACGTGCATCCCGACCTTGTCCTCGTCGCTCAGCGCCTCGATCCAGGAGAACCCGTCGGGGTAGGTGTAGACGGGGTTGAACACGCGGGTGAAGTAGACCGACAGCTTCCCGCGACCCTCCTTGAGGAAGTACGGCAGAAGCTGGCTCATCTCGTAGTGGGCGAACGGCCACTCCGGCGGCAACTGGAGTTCGTCCCAGAGCTTCTGGCGCGGCGGCTCCTTCGGCATCTCCGGCTCGAACTGGTGCCAGGCGTTGGGCGAGGTGCCGCCCTTCGTGCCGACGCTCCCGGTGAGCACGGACAGGAAGTGCAGCGTGCGACTGACCTGCCAGCCGCCCCTGTTCCCCGACGCCGCAGAGCGCCAGATGTGGCTGGCGAACCGGTCGCCGGCGAGACCGATCTTCCGGCCGACCTTCTCGATGGTGGCGGCGTCGACGCCGCTCTCCGCCTCGACGTACGCCGGCGTGAAGTCCGCGTACGTCTCCCGGAGCACGTCGAGGTACGTCTCGAACGTCCGCTCGCGTCCGTGGTGTTCCTCGTCGAGGAACTGCCGCCAGTTCACCCAGTTGCGGAGGAACTCCTCGTCGTAAAGCCCCTCCTCGAGGATGACGTTGGCCATCGCTAGCAGAACCGCGGCCTCGCTGCCGGGCTGAGTGGGCAGCCAGTAGTCCGACATGGCGGCCGTGTTCGACAGCCGCGGATCCAGAACCGCGAGCTGGCCCCCTTCCATGACGCCCTCGATGATGCGCTGGGCGTGCGGGTTGAAGTAGTGGCCGGACTCCAGGTGGGCGGACAGCAGCAGGATAAACTCGGCGTTGGCGAAGTCCGCACTCGGCCGATCGTACTTGTGCCAGAAGGCGTAGCCCGCCCTGGCGCCCGACGAGCAGATGTTCGTGTGGGAGTTGTGGCCGTCGACCCCCCAGGCGTTGATGACCCGGTCCATGTACCCCTCGTGGCCGGGCCGGCCGACGTGATAGGTGATCTCGTTCTCGCGGTCGTCCTCGATGGTCTCGCGCATCTCGGAGGCGATGTCATCGAGGGCGTCGTTCCAGGAGACGCGGGTCCACTCGCCGCTCCCGCGCGGCCCGTCCCGCTTGAGCGGATAGCGGATACGCTGGGGATCGTTGATCTGGTTGATAGTGGCCGGCCCCTTCGCGCAGTTGCGCCCCCGGCTTCCGGGGTGTTCGGGATTGCCCTCTATCTTGCGTATCTCGCCGGTCTCCTTGTCGATATAGGTCAGCAGACCGCAGCCTGCCTCGCAGTTGAAGCAGGCCGTGGGGACGACCGAGTACTCCTTCGGGAGGCCCTCGGACTCGTACTCGACCCAGTCGTGCCACTGCTCGGGGTCTGGGTAGGAGCCGAGTTCGCCCTCCGGGGCGATGCGGTCGATGCCGTCCACGCCGCGGCGCTGTCGTTGCTTCTTCGTCTCCTCGGTGCGGTTCGAGATGACGCCGAGTCGCTCGGCGACTTTCTCTATGCGGCTCGGTTCGAATTCGTGTCCCATAATTAGGCGAGCGAGATGGTCTGCGGGGCGGTTATCCAGCAATACTCGAAGGCAAACAGGCCGGCCAGCGCGAGCGCGCCGGCCACCGCCGCGAGGACGGGCCAGCCGACGGCCAGCGCGGCCAGCGGCAGCAGGATGCCGACGACGACGCCGCCGATCCAGAACGCCGTCCGGAACCGACCGCGGGTGATGCGCGCGGCGGCTTCCTCGGCGTCCTCGGTCTGGTGAGGCGTGAAGATCTCGGAGGCGACCAGCACGGCGTGCAGGACGAGGCCGGCTCCGAGGGCAAGCGCCGACGGACCGACCATCGCCTCGAATCCCGGCACACCCGCGACGCCGAGGACGATCAGTGTCGCGCCCCCGGCGACGATCGACTGCGCGAACATGTGCAGCGGCATCGCGGGGCTCTGCCAGAGGTCGCGTCCTTTCGACTGGCTGAACAGAAACGCCGTGTAGACCGCCGTCGCCGCGCCGAGGACGGCGGCCGCGCCCAGCGAGAGCGGGTGGACGACGGCTTCGATTCCCAGGAGTGCTCCCAGGACGGCCAGCCCGAGGTACGCGCCGGCCGCCGAGATGATGTAGGCTCCCTTCACGAGCCAGGAGTTCCAGTTCGGCCGCAACAGCACCCAGTGAAACCGGGTCGGCTGTTCGAGGTCCAGGACGAGGAGCACGCCGGTCGCCGCCAGGAACAGACCGCTGACGAACGCGCTCGCGCCGAAGGCGGTCACGTCGGGTTCGACTACGCCGAACAGCATGAACAGCGCCGAGAGCAGCAACGTCCCGGCCGAGATCCCCTTCGTCCAGGTGTAGGAGTACACCTCCCAGCCCCAGGACCCGTAGTGGTCTTCGCCGATGTCGTAGACCCGCGTTGCCTCCTCGTGGAGGAGTTCGTAGGCTCGCTCGGTCCGGCCTTTCGAGTCGTCGGACCCGCTCCGTCTTGCGGGCTCGGTTCCGTACCCGCCATCGGACTGGACGTCACTCGTGTTCGTCGACGACGCGGACGCGTCCTCCTTGCCGCACCCACAGGAATCACAGCCACAGTCCGTTCGCCCGCCGTCGGCGCGGGCATCCGCGTCGTCCGATCCCCCGGCATCGCCCAGCGAGACGTCGGACGCCGCGAGCGACTCGGCGGCCTTCTCGAGGTCGAAGTCGGGGACCGCTTCGCCCTCGGTCTCGACCTGGTGGGGAGCGTCGCTCCACATGTAGTGTTCCTCGCGGGCGGTCGTGCCCGGGGTGGTGCTGCCCTCGTCGCCGTCGACGTAGAACAGCTTCGGCTCCGTGCCCTTCTCGGGCTTGCGGGCCTGGACCTCCTCGCGGGAGGCGGTGCGGGCGATTTCGCTGTCGGGGTTCTCGAGATCGCCGGCGACGATCGCGTCCTCCGGGCAGACGGTGACGCAGGCCGGCTCTCGCCCCGTGTCGACCCGGTGGCTGCAGTAGTTACACTTCGCAGCCGTCTCCGTGTTCGGGTCGATGTAGAGCGCGTCGTACGGACAGCCCTGCATGCAGGCCTTACAGCCGATGCAACGCTCCGGATCGAAGTCGACGATGCCGTCCTCGCGTTCCCACAGTGCCGTCACGGGACAGACGTCGGTGCAGGGGGAGTCGTCGCAGTGGTTACACCGCATCACCGAGAAGTTGCGGTTCGTATTGGGGAACTCGCCTTTCTCGATGTACTTGACCCAGGTCTTGTTCACACCGATCGGGTCGTCGTGCTCGCTCTTGCAGGCGACGGTACAGGCGTGACAGCCGATACATCTCCTGTTGTCGATGACGAAGCCGTAGTTCGTTATAGGGGCCACCTCCGTTGAGTCATGGCAACGATCAACATGCGATCGGGAGTATACTTAAAGCTTGTGCGAATTGTACAATATACCGAATACAGAACACTTCGTCTGGGTACGGCTCGGAACGGATGCGCGGACCGACGGCAACCGATCGAGAACCTCCGTCAGAAACGAACATTAGAACCACGAATACCGGTATCTGTGGTTGAGACTATCACCCATTTTTCAACAATACGAATCTTTATTGTCTTGTACACGAGAGAAATATTGTGCGAGGTTGGCAAGACACATGAGTACGGAACACAGAGTCACCGAAACGCTCGACGTGAAAGGACTGAACTGTCCGATGCCAGTCGTCAAGGCGAAGCAGGCGGTAGACGGCCTCGAATCGGGAGACGTCCTCGAGATCGTCGCGACGGACCCCGGGAGCGTATCCGACATCGAGGGATGGGCGAACGCGACGGGCAGCGTAAAACTCCTCGAACAGGACGAGACCGACGAGGACGGCGAGACCGTCTACCGACACTACGTCCGGAGGACAGACGCATGAGCACGGATTCGCCGACGGAGGACGCGACGGCGGACCCGAGCGTGGCGAAGCTGCAGGAGCAGATCGACGAACTCCGGGAGGATCTCGCCGCCGTGAAAAACGACGACGAGCAAAAACGGATGACCATCATCGCGACGAAGGGGTCGCTGGACATGGCCTACCCGCCGTTGATCCTCGCGAGCACGGCCGCTGCCTTCGGCTGGGACGTCGTCGTCTTCCACACCTTCTGGGGTCTCGACATCCTCCACGAGGAGAAATCCCAGAACCTCAAGCTGAGCGCCGTCGGGAACCCGAACATGCCGATGCCGAACGCGCTCGCCGCGCTCCCCGGCATGGACTCGATGGCCACGAAGATGATGCAGAAGAAGATCGACGAGAACGGCACCGCCACCATCGAGGAACTGATCGACCTCTCGCTCGACAGCGGCGTCGATCTGCAGGCCTGCCAGATGACGATCGAGCTGATGGACTACGACGAAGACGACTTCTACGACGGCGTGACGACGGGCGTCGGCGCGGCCACCGCGTTGCAGCACATGGCCGAGGCGGACATCCAGTTGCTGGTGTAACCATGGCGACCGTCGACAAAATCGGTATCATCGTGTACAGCGACGATCCGAAGAGCCTCGCCATGGCCATGAACCTCGGCCAGGTCGCCCTGGCGATGGAGACGGAGGTCGTCGTTTACTTCACGTTCGACGGCCTCTCGCACCTGCTGTCGGGCGAGAAGGATCTCGGCGACTTCGAGCGGATGGTCGAGGCGGGCGTACCCGATCCCTACGGGTTGCTCGCGGACTTCGTGGAGGCCGGGGACGACCTCGTCACGACCGTGGCCTGCACGACGACCATCGATATGCTGGGCTGGGACCGCGAGGCGATGGACGAGTCGCTGACGACCGAGTTCGCCGGCGCGGCCGCGTTCCTCGACGAAACGGCGGACGCCGCCCACGTGTTCAGCTTCGGGTAGTCAGACGCCCGTCATCGCTTCTCGCGTCGCGGCGCAGTTTTCGGGCCACGCTCGACTCCGAACGCGCGCTCAGTCGGCACCCGCCTCCGGATCCGGCCGCGCGACGCTCTCGGCGCAGAAGCCGTCGCCGGTCGGCGCAAGCGAGCGCGCTGCCGGGCCGTTAGGTCCGCCGGCCGGACAGCGCGAGTCGATCGTACTGCCCTTGCGGGGCCCCGAGTTCCCGGAGAGCCTCTGTCAGGAGGCCGCGCATGCGGATTTCGGTCTCCCCATCGGTTCCGACAAGATCCGTCAGTTGATCCGGATCCGTTCGAACGTCGAAAAGCAAGGGATCCGCGTGGCGAGCGTGTGATTCCGCGGGGTAGCGCCAGACTGGGGCCTCCGCGTACGGAAGGAACGACCCGCATTCGGCGTCGGGCCTCGCCCGGGGCGGTTGGAACTGATCCGGATACGGGTTCATCATCGACGCCGAGTAACAGTACGTCGGGTCGTCGGCCTCACAGGGGTGGAGATACGTGTACCGTCCGTCGGTGATGTTGACTGACGAGCCCCAGTAGCCGTAAATCGCCCACTCCCTGATCCGTTCGGTGGTACCCTCGAGCAGCGGAATCAGGCTCCGGCCGTGTCGGCGATCGGCGTCGATTCCGAGCGCGTCGAGGATCGTCGCGTAGAGGTCGACGGCCGAGGTGAGCGCGTCGATCGTCTCGCCCGTCCGAGCGGTCTCGGGGTGCCAGATGAAAAGGGGCGTGTGAGCGAGCACGTCGTAGATCGGGGCGAACGGCTTGCCCATCCACCCGTGGTCGCCGAGGTAGTGGCCGTGATCCGACGTGACGATGACCATCGTGTCCTCCCAGCGCTCCTGCTCGTCGAGCGTCTCGAGAACGCGGCCGAACCAGCGATCGGTCATCGTCGTCTTGGCGGCGAATTGCGCCGTCACGAACTCGACCTGGCGATCGGAGAGCCGCTCGCCACTCCCGCCGGGTGAGTCGGGTCCATCCCCCTCGCCGTCGATGCGCCCGTAGAACGGCCAGATCGTCAGTTCGGAGTCGTCGAGGGGCTCGTCGGTGTACATCGACGCGTACGATTCGGGGACGTCGAACGGCTCGTGAACGTCGAAGCTATCGACGTAGCAGAACCACTCGTCCCACTCCCGGTTCTCCGTGAGCCACTCCGCGGTTCGCCTGAAGACGCGGGGCGCAAAGTACTCGCGTTCGTCCGCGACGTCCGCGACGTTTCGAGCGTAGACCGTTCGATTCACCAGATCGGACGGGGCTCCCGTCTCGGCGTTGAGTTGACTCGCGAACGTTCGGTCCGGCGGCGTTCGTGGATTCGTCCGGTGGGCGTCCCACTCGTGACCGCGAACGAACTCGTACCCGTTGAAGTCCTCGTAGTAGCCGTGACTTCCGTGCTGGAAGTAATGGTAGTGATCGGTGATCAGTTGGGTGACGATACCGGAGGCCCGCGCCAGCCGAGGGATCGGCGCGTCGAAGGGTTCGATCGGCCCCCACGACCGCCACAGGAACTCCTGCGTCCCGGTCAGCCACTCACGGCGAGCGGGCATACACGGGAGGCTTCCGGCGTAGTGCGTGTCGAACACCGCCGCTCGCTCGGCGAAGCGATCGAGGTTCGGCGTCGCCACCTGATACCCGAAGCCCGTCGGTTCGTCCCGATAGACCTCCAACACGTCGCGCCGGAGGCTATCGATCGAGATCAGTACCACGTTCATACCTCAGCCTGAGACCAGGAATCGACTTCACTCTACGGACCGATCGCACGCGGACGATAGACCGGCGCGACGTGCTGCTGGTCAGTTCGTTCCAGTGACGGTCTCACTTCAGGACGGTACCGAGCCTCGATCCGAACTAGCGTTCGCACCCGCGCTCCGTTCGAGGAAATCGCCTCCCGACTACCAGTTACGTACAAATATATTTGATGAGTAGTAGACTATTCGTGGAGGCCTATTTCCGGTCTGCGCTCGTGTGCGTACCTATGGCACGCCAACCCGTTCGGTTCACCCCGTTCTACCTCGCAGGTGCGCTGTTCCTGCTCGCCGGCCTCGTATTGGCTGTCTACCACGGTCTCGAGCAGTTCGATCTCGTTCCGCGACTCGGATGGGTTTCGTGGAGTCACATCCACTTCGTGACGATCGGCGGCTTCACGCAGCTCCTGTTCGGGACGCTCCCCCTACTCACGGCTCGAAAGCTCGATCGACGGCTACCCTCGAAGTGGTACGACTGGCTGAGCTTCGTCGGGCTGAACGGCGGGTTCCTCCTGCTGTGGTACGGACGCGGCTGGAACCACACCTGGGCATTTGACGGCGGTCTGGTTGCGATCTGGCTACTCGTCGCCGGATTGCTGGTCGTGATGCTGCGAATGATCATGCAGAGCGGTCGCGCGTGGAACGCGACGATCGGGCTGTACCTGGCGTCGGTCTTCGTGTTCCTGTGGGGAATCACGTACGCGTACGGACTATTCGCCCACGTCTGGCAGGTTCCCGGAGGCTGGCTCGGCCTGCGCGAAGCCCACGTTCACGCCAACGCCTGGGGATTCCTCGGGCTCGCGGCCATCGGCACGCTCTACGATCTCTTCCCTCGCGTGCTCGGTACCGATCTCTACAGCGAGAAGCTACAGAACTACTCGGCGTGGTTCTTCGTCGTCGGCATCTTCCCGCTGATCACCGGCCCCTGGATCGGAATGGGTCGGACGGTCACGGCAACCGGGCTCGTCCTCTTCGCGACGGGCTTCGCACTGTACCTGTACAATCTCGTCCAGACGTACCGATCGGTGGATTCCCGATCGGGCATCGCGCTGTCGGTGCTGGCCGCCCAGTTCTGGATGCTCGGGCCGGCGGGCTTCGCCCCGTTCGTGTTGTTCGGCGTCGAGTGGGTCGACCCGGCGTACATCGAAGACGGGGCTCTCCACTTCTTTTTCGTCGGCTGGGCCCTCCCCATCGCGCTCGGCGGACTCTTGCTCTATTTCCGAAATCTCCCCGTCCTGCGGAAGGAGCGGTCCGGACTCGGGGACCGGGTCGATTCAGCCGATGCCGTTCCGGACGTGGACGTCCCGTCGGTGATCTCGACGTGGATGGTCTGGCTCTGGAACGGTGCGATCTTGCTCGTGGGCGTCGGGTTCTTCTACCAGGATCAGTCGTGGTCGGCGTACCTCTTCGGGCCGGGATACACCGTCCTCGTCGTCCTGTGGGGCTACGAGTTGGCGCAGGTATTCCGCCTGCGCCGGTCACTCCCTGCTGACACCGAGACGACTGCTGATACTGGTCTTTGAAGATCGACCACACGACGGTGACGTCGGGACCGACGGATTCGTACACCCCTGCTCGGCCAGACGCGGGATCGGCGGCAACGGTACGCGCGGACGGATCCCGTTTCGTTCGATATCGTTGACGAACCCATAGTTTTTTGAAGTCATTCGTGCTAACAGTTGCCACTATGTCCGGAGGCGTAGAGACAGATCCGCCGCTGTTGCAGCGTCTTTACGACCGTATTTGGCTTATTGCACTGGCAGCGATCCTGTTCTGGGCACTGTCGTACGTGCTGTGGGGATACGTCGACATCTTCACCGTACCGCCGGGGTGATTCCGTGACGTCACCACTCAAACCGCCGGACGGCAATTGGTGGAACCAGCCGATCAACAGGCGTGAGGGCATCTGGCTGGGCCTCGCGGGTACCTGGTCGGTCATCATTTTCGGCTGGATGAGCGGTTTCACCCGCTTCGGTGACCAGAATCCGATCGGGGAGACGTACGAGGTCAGCGCCAGCGAGTTTCAGGACAAGTTCTCGGAGTACGAGGATTCCGCGGAGGAGACCGATGCCGGATTAGTACCTCCGGGCGACGACGTGTACATCGCCGGGATACGGTTCTCCTGGCAGGGGACGCCGGTCGTCCTCGAGACCGGCCGGGAGTACGACTTCCACCTCAGCTCGCTGGACGTCCAGCACGGGTTCTCGATCCGGCCAGAACACGCGCTGAGCCAGCAGATGAATTTCCAGGTGCTGCCCGGTTACGAGTGGGTTCTGCCCATGGAGTTCGACGAACCCGGGGAGTACCACATCATCTGCAACGAGTTCTGTGGCCAGGGACACAGAACGATGCACGGGCGGATCGTCGTGAGGGATTCATAGATGTCGACGCTCGGTCTCTTCGATAACGACTACGACGAGGACGGGTTCCGGCGCTGCTCCGTGACAGGGTTGAACGTCCATCGAACCGTCGAGAATCTGGTCAAGTTGTTCGGCCTGTCGGCGGTCGTAGCGATGGTGATCGGCGGCACCTTCGCGTTCTTCGTCGCGATGACGCGGTGGGAGGTGATCGGGTTACTCGAGGCCCAGGATTATTACGTTCACCTCACGCTTCACGCCTGGAACCTGCTGATCTTCTGGATGGTGTTCATGGAAATCGCGGTTCTGTACGTCGGCGGGCCGATGGTGCTCGGCCGTCGACTGCCACTGACCGCGCTCGCAAAGACCGGCTGGGTGACGATGGTCGTCGGGGCCGTTCTCGTCAATCTCGGGGTCTGGATGACGGCCCCGCCGGATACGGCGCCACTGTTGACGGCCTACGTGCCGCTGACGGCTCATCCGTGGTTTTACGCCGGGGCGATCCTGTTCATACTCGGCGCCATCGTTGCGGCGATACCCTTCTTCGTGACACTGTGGCGAGAAAAGCGAGGCCAGCCGTACAAGACCCTGCCGCTCATCGCCTTCGGCGCGTTCGCAACCTCGATCATCGCCTTCGAGGCGCTGGTCGGCGGCCTCGTCACGTTCGTGGTCGCGTTCCTCTGGCGAATGGAGTTCATCGGCTGGATGGACGCCGCCTGGTATCGTCACATGTACTGGACCATCGGCCACAGCACGCAACAGATCAACCTCGCGGCGATGGTGACTGTCTGGTACTTCCTCACACACGTCGTCGGCGGGGCCGAGGTCGTCAGCGAGAAGGTCTCGCGGACCGCGTTCATCCTCTACATCTTCTTCATCAACCTCGGGGCCGCACACCACATCCTGTCGGATCCGGCGGTTTCCACGGGGTGGCGCATCTGGAACGCCTCCTACGCGATGTACGGCGCTGCCTTCGCCAGCATGATTCACGCGTTCGCCATCCCGGCCGGCATCGAGGCGGGTCGACGCAAGCGGGGGCTGGGCGGCGGGCTGTTCGGCTGGCTCACGTCTGCACCGTGGAACAATCCGGTCTTCTCCGCGACCGTGTTCAGCATCGTCCTGTTCGGTTTCGTCGGCGGCATCACCGGCGTCGTAATGGGCCAGTTGCAGGTTAACATGACGTGGCACAACACGTTCGCGACGGTCGGTCACTTCCACGCCACCGTCGCGCTCGGAACGACGCTCGCCTTCATGGGACTCGTCTACTTCGTCGTCCGCACGATGTTTCTGCGTCGATTCGTCTTCGATCGGCTCGCGACCCTCCAGCCGTACCTCTACGCCGGCGGGATGGGTATCGCGACGCTCATGATGCTGTACGCTGGCCTCCTCTACGGCGTGCCCCGTCGAACCGCCGAGGTGGTCGAGAACATCCCCGGTACGGAGTTTAACCTCGCTGCGGCCGCTCCGCTGTTCGCGATCTTCGGCGTCTTCGCCGTGATCGCGATCCTCGCCGGTGCGGCGTTCGTTCTGGTGGCGGTCGCATCGATTCTCGTCGGCGAGCGCGTCGATGGAACCGGCAGCGACGCGGACATCGTACCGGACGGGGGCGCGACGGTCGACGAGGACGATCCGGTCCACGCCTACGAGATGCGGGGGACCTTTCTCCTCTGCCTCCTCTTCCTGGCCGTATTCGTCGCGTCGTACGTGGCGAACTGGTACCTGCTCACCGAACTATGGTCGGTTGGACTGTGATTCCCACCGATCGTCGTCGCAGTCTCGGGATGTTCGAACGCACCCCACGACTACGACGTCCCGATGACTGAACGAAGCACGGGTCCGCCGGAACTGGGGGGACCAGTAACGTGGATCCGAAACGTCGTCCGGCGGTCGTGGAACGACCTTCTGAGCGTCTACTACGCGAACACGCTCATCTGGCGCGTATTCAAGAGCGGAGCCCTCGTTTTCCTCGGTCTGTTCTGCTGGACGGGGGCGAACCTGCTGCTCTCGTATCGTCCCGACTGGGGGATCCTGTGGTACGTGATGGCATACGGATTTCTGCTTCTCTTCTGGGGACCGTTCACCCACTTCGTCGTCGTTCCGTTCGTCATTCGAATGCGGAAACGCGGAGACGGGCCAATCGCACGCTTCATCTCTCGGCACGGATCGAAAACGAATCTCACCATCTTCCTGATACTCGTGCTCGTTCTCGGGACGTTTCCCGTCGGCCCCATGACCTTCGAGTTTCAGTTGCCGTCCGGCAGCGAATCGAGCGGGGACGTCAACCCGCAACTCCAGTGTACGAAGTCCGAGGAGGAGGTTCACTGCCACCTCTCGGACTCTCGAGGGATCGATCAGCTCGTCGTCACGTCGAGTGATAGAACGATAGAGACGGTCGAAGAGTCCCCGTTCGAGTTCGACGTCCGGATCGACGAACTCGAGTCCGTCCGCGGACAGAAACAGTTCACCGTCGAGCTACGGGATAGCGACGGCCAGACCCTGCGGAGATACGTTCGCGTTGTAGAGACGATTCCGGGCGAATGATCACCTTCCTCGAGATTCGGATTCACAGCAACTCACGTCGGGAATTCGTGACGACGAGGACGCTACTGGTGGCCATCGCGACGGCCGCGAAGAGCGGGTTGAGAACGCCGGCGACGGCCAGGGGAATCGCGATCGCGTTGTAGCAGAGCGCCCAGCCGACGTTCTCTCGGATGCGGCGTCGCGTCGCCGAAGCGAGTTCGAACACGGCCGGGACATCGTCCAGCGCCCCGTCGACGAGCACGACGTCCGCTGCGTCCGCAGCACGGGCCGTCCCGGCGATCGCGATCCCGACGTCGGCCGCCGCCAGCGCCGGCGCGTCGTTCGTTCCGTCGCCGACCATCGCTGTCGAACCGGTAGCTCCTACCCGACGGATCGTCGCCGCTTTCCCGTCGGGTGGAACGCCTGCGAACACTCGATCGACGGCGGGGTGGTCGCGGAACCGTGCGGCTGCCGTCTCGTCGTCACCCGTGAGGACGATCACCCCTCGATCGTCGAACGCGTCGAGCGTCCGTCGCCAGTCGCCCCGTTCGCGGTCTCCGACGACCGCGACCGCCGCCGGTCGACTTCCTCGACCGACGACGGCGGGGACGTCGCCGTCTTCCCTCGCGTTCTCGACGGCCGCCCGGAGGCGATCCGGGAGCGGTCCACACCGCCGCTCGACGAGTTCGTCCGTTCCGACGACGACCTCCTCGCCGGCGACATCGCCGCTCACGCCCTCTCCGGGATGGCGTTCGAAGTCGGTCACCGTTCCCGTCTCGACGTCGGCGAAACCCCGATCGCCGTCGTCATCCTCCCCGTCCCTGCCCGTTCCACCGTCGGTCACAGCCTGTGCGTGGTCGACGATCGCGGACCCGATCGGGTGAGACGACCGCCGCTCGACGGCGGCCGCCGCAACCAGCGCGTCGGCGTCGCCGATCACCTTCCGAACGGTCATCTCGCCCGTCGTGAGGGTCCCCGTCTTGTCGAAGACTACCGTGTCGACCGTCGGTGCGTCCTCGAACAGCGATCCGTTGGTGACGACGACGCCGCGTCCGAGCGCGTCGCGGAGGCCGCCAGCGACCGCCAGCGGCGTCGCCAGTCCCATCGCGCAGGGACAGGCAGCGACCAGAACCGTCAGCCCGGCTAACAGTGCCCCTGCTATCGGTTCACCGACGGCCAGACGCCAACCGGTTACGCCCGTCCCCAACAAGAGGACGAGCGGTACGAACACCGTCGCGAGGCGATCGGCGAATCGCTGCACTCCGGGCCGATTGCTCTGTACGGTCCAGAGCAGCGACGTGATGCGATCGAGCGTACTTTCGGCGTCTTCGTCTACCGCGAAGACGAGCGCGTCATCGGTGACGACGCTCCCGCCGATGACGGCATCTCCCGGCCGTTTCGTACTGGGAAGCGACTCCCCCGTCAACACGGCCTCGTCGACCGCAGCGACGCCTTCCACGACGGTCCCGTCGATCGGAACGCGCTCGCCCGGTCGGACCACAACCTCGTCTTCCGGTTCGAGGTCGTCCACGTGAACCGTCTCCGTTACCCCGTCTTCGTCTCGACGCGTCGCCTCGGTGACCCGCGTCGTGATGAGATCCGACAGCAGGCCGGTCGCCCGTCGCTTTCGTTTCCCCTCGTAGTAACTGCCGGCGGTGACGATGATCACGATCGCGATCGAGACGTCGTAGTAGAGGTGGATGCTCCCGGTGATGAGCGCGACCGTACTGTACGTGAAGGCCGACAGTATCGCCACCGAAAGGAGGAGGTCCATGTTCGGCTGCCGCGCTCGAACGCTGACGTACGCGCCCCGGAGTATCGGCCATCCGGTGTAGAAGACGACGATACTCGAGAGCGTTCCGATGACCGCCATCGGGAAATAGAGACCGAATACCGAGGTTCTATCGGCGGTGAGGATACCCGTCTCGATTCCGACGTAGCTCGGATAGAGGAAGAAGACGTACCACGGCATGACGAGCATCGCGAGAAACCCACCGACGAGCAGTCGCTGAAGCGTCTCCTCGTCGCGGTTCGGCCGATCGTCGTCGGTTCGGTCCCTGCGTTTCGCGGTGTATCCGTATCCGCTCAACACCGCCGGAATATCCGCCACGTCGATCCGCTCGGGATCGTATCGTATGCGTGCGGTGTCAGTCGCGTAGCTCGCCTCGACGGAGTCGATCCCGTCGCGGGATTCGCCCCGAAGGGAGAGGAACGCCTCGCACGTGGTACAGTGCATTCCGCCGATCTCGAGGAAGACCTCCTCCAGTTCGTCGGCGGCCGTGACGGCTGCGTCGTCGTCGGCGACGGTACGAGAGTACTCCCTGACCGCTGTCGTATCCACGTCTTCTATCTCGTCGACCGCTCGAGCGACCTCCAGACACCCACGACAGCAGAACGATCCCCGAACGTCGGTCGTCGTGACGGCTGGCGTCGGTGTCGGCAATCCACACAGCGTACACTCGTCGGTCATATTCGGATCGACGGCTGATAGTAGGGACGGTCGACGTGTGGAGCGTCGATATCTAACGGTGCCGATCCGTGCGAGAAGGGGACGGATCCTGGAGCGAGGAACGCGACGCCGAGCACGCGATGCGCGCTCGAACGCTGATTCGCGGTCACCGATCGTCGAGACGCGCTGGACCGCGACACGCGGTCGGCGTTCGTATTCGCCGTCGGCGGTGCGAGCGGGGGAGCACCGACGGTGGCCGCGCAGGCGATCATTCGTCGTACCACCCGTTTGTCGCTGGTGCGCTGCGGAGGATCGCCGTCGAGAGCGAAATCGTCACTCCACGGGTTAACTCGGCGCGACGAAGCGCACGCGGGCACCCCCGTGACGATTCCATTACTGGAAACTGTGGGTCTAGCAGCAAAAACTCTAGTGGGGAACCGACCGCTAGATCTTCCCCCCGAGGACCGTTCGGACGGTCGACGGTACCGAACCTCGGAAAATTGTACCGTGATCGAATCGGGATCTCTCGAACAGGGCTCGAGAAGACCTCTCCCCGTCAGCGGTGAGAACCCACCTCGCACTCGGCAGGTGACCGATAACCGAGACGAGAGCGGGACACGAGGTCACAGTTCGTACTTGAGGTAGACGCCGAGATAACCGCCGATCGCGCTCAATCCGATCGTGTACAGCGCGCCGACGACCAGCATGAAGACGGCCATCATGCCGAACGCGAGGGGCGGACCGCCTGGCCCGACGCCGAGGAGGAACGTCACGAAGAACAGGCCGATGAGCACGAACGGGACGAGCATGATGAGGCCGGCGATCGCACCGACTCTCAGTCCGTCGTTCGTGTCGCCGCCCTCGAGGTAGCCGGCGACCGCGCCACCGAGGAGCGTCGACAGTGGGATGAACGAGAGGACGATCCCGGCGACCGCGCCGATCAGCGCGTTGACCGCGGTGCTTGAACGCCTGTCCGTCTCCGGTGCATCGGTCGTGGTCGACGGGGATGGTTCGGGGTCCATGCGGGAAGATACTGACGCCCTGGCAAAAAATAGTGGTATTCTTACACGCTACTACGAGACGGTGAGCGTTTCTCGTGGACTCGCTACTCGAACCCGTCGTTCGTCGAGGAAACACGAGAAGCCTGTTCGTGCATCGTTGCTCAGTGATCGTTTCGCTCCCCCACGCGGTCGAGGAGAACCCGTCCGGATGCGTTAGAACACGAACCGCTCGACGGCCCGACGAAGGGGACCGGAACTCCCCCAGTTCGACTCGACCTGAATCGCCGTGCAGTCGACGCTGTTGACGATCCTGTCCGCCGGCCGACCGAACAGGTTCCCCCGTATCCGTCCTCCGTCCGTCCCGATGACGAGAATGTCGGCGGAGGTGGTCACCGAGACGAAGTCCCGTTCGGGGTCGTCGGTCTCGACGATCGAACTGTTCACCGGAACCGAACACAACGACTCCAGTTCCGCGAGGTACTCGTCTATCGTCTCGCGTTGCGTCTGGGTCGCCGCGTCATCGAGTGGGTACAGCAGGTCGATGCTACCCCCGGCCTCGCTCGCTAACGCGTTCGCGACGGTGATCTTCTGCGGATCGAAGGGTCCGCGATCGGTAATGACCGTAACGGCGTCGACCCGGTCCAGATCGCGGTCCTCGATGAGCAAGACGTCACACGGTGCCTTGCGGGTGATCCACTCCACGGGAGTGCCGAACACCGATGCGTACAGCGGGTCGTCGCTTCGTTCGAGGAGGAGGAAGTCCGCACCCTCGTGTTCGGCGAAGTTGACGATCGCCCGCTTCGTGTCGTGGCTTACGATCTCGCCGTAGTGGACCGGGACGTCGAACTCCTCGGTGAGGGGCGCCGTCCGCTCCTCGAACTCGATGTCCGCCGGCGATTGCGTCTCCGATGCCTGTCGGAGCGGCACCTGGTCGGGAACTTCGTCGAACTGAACGACGGTGACGGTCCCGTCGTTCTCGCGAGCGATATCGGCGGCGATCCGCAGCAGTGTACGCTCTCGCCGCCCGCTCGTCTCCTCGGTGATCGCGACGAGCACCTCGTACCCGGCAACCTCTTCGAAGGTCGATTTAGTCCGCTCGACGGCCTTGCGGCCGACGGTCCGCCGTACGACGTCCGTGGCGGCGCCCTCGCGCTGGACGCGGTCTCGCGCGTAGTAGGCGTACCACAGCACCGATCCCACCGTGATGACGACGGCGCCGACGAGCGGGATCGTTCCCATATACCCGATGAGCAGGAACCCGCCGGCGATGCCGACGATCTGGGTCCACGGATACAGCGGGGAGTGGAAGCTGGGGTCGTACTCCCCGACGTTCCCCTCACGGAACGCGATCACCGCGCCGTTGACCAGGGCGAATACGACGATCTGAAAGGCGCTCGCCAGTTTCGCAATCTGAAGGATCGGAACGAACGCGATGAGCAGCAGCATCACGGCACCCGTGAGCGTGATCGCCCGCACGGGCGTTCCCCACTGCTCGTGGATCGCCGTCAGCGACGGCGGCGCGAGTTCGTCTCGGGCCATCGCGAACGGATATCGGGACGAAGACAGAACACCCGCGTTGGCTGTACTGACCAGTGCGAGGACGGCCGCGACGATGACGGCGACCACGCCCGGCCAGGCGAGCGTCGCCTCGGCCGCGTGGATCATCGGCACCGCGGAGTCGCTCAAGAGGTCCGGTGGCGTCACGCCGACCATCACCACGACGATGAGCACGTACAGGAGCGTCGTGAACGAAAGCGACGCCAGGATCCCGAGCGGGATGTTTCGATCCGGGTTCTCGACCTCCTCGGCTACGCTCGCGATCTTGGTCACACCCGCGTACGAAACGAACACGAGGCCAGTAGCGGCGAGGAGACCACCCGATCCCTTATCGAAGAACCCGCCGTAGTAGGTCCCGGTCGTCGACCGGAGTCCACCGGCGACGAACCACACCATCGCCGCGAGCATCACCGTGACGATGGCGATCTGGAGGCGTCCGGTCTGTTTCGCACCGAGGAGGTTGACGAGGACGAGAACGGCTGCCAGCGCGATCGCAACTGGCTTCACTGGCAGGTCGAACAGGTACAGCAAGTAGGGGACGCCCCCGACCAGCGCCAGCGCTCCCTTGAACGACAGGGAGAACCACGTCCCGATGCCGGCGATCGTTCCGAGCAGCGGCCCCATTCCGCGTTCGATGTAGATGTACGTACCGCCGGCCTCCGGCATCGCCGTCGCCATCTCCGCCTTGCTCAGGGCGGCCGGCAGGACGAGTACCCCGGCGAGCAGGTACGCGAGGATGACCGCCGGTCCTGCCGTCTTCAGTGCCAGGCCGGGAAGGATGAAGATCCCGCTTCCAATCATCGCGCCGATACTGATAGCAACGACCGCGAACAGTCCGAGGTCTCGTTCGAGTTCTTTTGGCATTACGGGAGTGCAGCGATGTAGATCAGCAACGTTCGGCTACCTTTTCACCGGCATCGAGGTCGTGCAGACGGTGTCAACGTCGATGGCCCCGAACGCAGCCGCATCGTGCGGGCCGGCAGGGCGTCGCTCACGAGTAGTTCCGTACGGGTCGATCGTCCCGGATCAGCATAAAACCGGCGTTTTCATTCAGGAATCCCCAACATTCCACCCGTACTTTTTCGGTTCCGCCACACAACCTATACAGGTGAGACTGAGAATCCCGAACCTTCGTCGGGGGGCAGTGATTCTCTCCCGAGGACGCGCAACGGAATCCGCGAGACGTCGCTATACGTCCTCGACGTCGAACCCGTAGAAGGCGCACTCGTACTCGTTTCGTATCAAGTCCTCGTCGACGACTTCGAGGCCGAGTTCGTCGAGATCCCGGCCGATTCGGCTCAGGTCGTCGCCGTCCGATCCGATCGCTTCGACGTGGACGTTCTCGGTGCCGGTCATGATCTCTCTAACTGCGACGACGCCTGACACCTCCAGGGCTTTCTTCGCGAGGGCTTCTCGATCGGGGATGGGCGCAGTGCAGACGATGAGCGTCTGTAGCTGATAACTGGCCTTCTCGTAGTTCACTTCGGGTCGGTAACCGGTGAGGATGCCCGTTTCCTCCAGATTCCGGATCCGATTCCGGACCGTGCTGGCCGAGACGCCTGCCCGTTCTGCAATCTCGCTCGCCGACGTCTTGCGGGCGTCCTGCTGGAGACTGTGTACGATTCGTCGATCGAGATCGTCGAGCGGCTTCTCGCTCATACCCGCGAGTAATCGCGCCGGGGAAAGTAACTTTTCCCGCAGTACCGGCGGTCCGTCAGTGGATACCGAAACGGTCGATTTCGATCGGAGCGTGTGACCGCGCTCGCCGTCAGAAGTTCTGGCCCAGTTTCTCGCGGCTGATCCGGACGCCGGTCGGCGTGATGATGATCTGATCTTCGCCTTTCCGGACGATGTCGCCGTCGACCTCCTGGGCGACCTGCCGGAGTTCGTCGACGATGTGTTCGACGGTTTTGTCCTCGGTTCGCAGGCGCGTGATGTCCGCGACGACCAGATCACCGTCGTAGACGGCGTCTTTGATGTCGATGGCGTCGGCCTGGTTGTCTACCTCCGCGATGTGGACCTGCATCGTCGCCTCTGTCGACTCTGCGGGTACGTCGTCGAGGCCCAGTTCGACGTAATCCTCGGCGGTCCGGGACTGGTTGCCGCCGAGAATTTTGCTCATGAGTCCCATTGCCGATATCCACCGGGGCCGCGAGTATAGTTCTTACGTCAGACGGAGTGTCACGTGACCCGATACGAGGTGCAGTGACTGTTTGCGGAGGCCCCCGACGGGCCCGATCCGGTTTACCTGACGGTCACCGATGCGGCAGGCACCGTCACAGCGGACCGATTACAAATCAAACGGTGAGTATCGGTTCGTAGGGCCTCGACGAGAGACGAGTCTCGATCTCGTCCCCGTGATCCGGAAGGTACCAGCAAATCTTTCGATTATTACTCACGCGTCTATCTAATGAACGTATGTAGGTTCGGATAATGTTCAATGAATATAATAACTTTAATGTATTGTAATATATATGGAGGGAACAGGTGCATGTCACGTCCAATCATGCCACGTCGGCGGCACGCGCAGTTCGCCGATAGCCGTGTCCCGACGTGGGTGTGACCAGCGTGTCGACTCGATGGCGGGGGGAAGGTCGCGGAGAACCGTCGTCGAGGAGGGTACCTGCCGGCCGACGGTGGCCGGTGTGCCGGGATCGGGACGCTTCACGGACGCCGTGCACCCCAGCAACCTATGTCAGACAAACACGTCACTCGCCGCCGTCTGCTCCGCAACACCGCTGCAGGCGTGACGGCGACGGGAATGGCAGGTACAGCAGTCGCACAGGGACGATCGAAACGGAAAATCGTCGGATTGAACGCCGACGCACCGTTCGGACTCGCGAGGAAGGCGGCCAGCGAAGTCACGCACGAACTGGACTTCGATCGGGTCGGGAAAGTCGTGTCCGGCACGTTCTCGGCCGAGGCGGTCGAGGGGCTGGAGAAACACCCGAACGTCCGCTACGTCGAGGACGAGGGCACGATGCAGGCGCTGGCGCAGACGCTCCCGTGGGGCGTCGATCGCGTCGACGCCGACGTTCTCCACTCGAACGGCGAGACCGGAAACGGCGCCGATATCGCCATCATCGACACGGGGATCGACGCCGACCACCCCGACCTCCAGGCGAACCTGGGGACCGGCGAGGACTTCACCGGTACGGGATCGTGGGACGACGACAACGGCCACGGGACCCACTGTGCGGGCATCGCCGACGCCGTCGACAACAGCGAGGGCGTCGTCGGCGTTTCGACGGAGGCGACGCTACACGCGGTGAAGGTGCTCGACAGCCAGGGCAGCGGGACCTACTCGGACATCGCGGCCGGCATCGAGTGGGTCGCCGACCAAGGGTACGACGTCGGGTCGATGTCTCTCGGTGGCTCCTCGGGGAGTTCGGCGCTCCAGGACGCCGTCCAGTACGCCCAGAGCAACGGCGTGTTGCTGATCGCCGCGGCCGGCAATTCCGGGCCGTGCTCGGACTGCGTCGGCTACCCTGCCGCGTACTCCGAGGTCATGGCGGTTTCCTCGACCAACAGCAGCGACGGCCTGTCGAGTTTCTCCTCGACGGGGCCGGAGGTCGAGATCGCCGCGCCCGGGTCGGACATCTACTCGACGTACAACGACGGTGGCTACAACACCCTCTCGGGCACCTCGATGGCGTGTCCCCACGTCTCCGGCGCCGCGGGCCAGTTGATGGCCAACGGCTACACCAACTCGGAAGCGCGCCAGACGATGAAAGACACGGCCGAGGACCTCGGACTCGCGAGCAACGAACAGGGCGCTGGCCTGCTCGACGCCGAGGCTGCGGTGACCGGAGGTGGCAGCGACCCCGTCCTCACCGTCTACACCGATTCGGCGACCGGCGTCGGCGAGACGGCCGCGACGTTGAACGGCACGCTGAACGAGCTCGGCGGTGCCAGCAGCGCGGACGTCTACTTCGAGTGGGGCGAGGCCGGAAGCGGCCTCCCGAACACGACGAGCACCCAGACGCTCACGTCGACGGGATCGTTCAGCGACGACATCTCCGGGCTGAACTCCGGGACGGACTACGAGTTCCGCGCGGTCGCCAACGGAAGCGACGGGAGCTCGGACACCGGAGCCACGGCGTCGTTCACGACTGACAGCGGCGACGGCGGCTGTTTCATCACCACGGCAACCGCTGGCGAAGGGCACACGCTGAACTCGCTGCGCCGGTTCCGAGACGAGTCCATGTCGGCGACGCCGGTGGGTCGCGGTCTGGTCGGGCTCTACTACCGGATCAGCCCACCCATCGCCGAGACGCTGGAACGGAACCCCAGGAGCCTGACGGCCCGGGCCACCCGATCGATCGTGGACCGGTGTGCCTCGCTGTCGGACAGACAGGACGAGACCGATTCGGCCGCCGAGAGCGCGCTCCTGGGCGTCGCACTCACGATGCTGTACGTCGTCGGCATCCTGGTGGGTGCCGGTGGCCACGCCGGAATCCGCACGCGAGAGTTGCTGGACTCGTCGTGAGCCCGCGGTAGCGACCGCATCGAACTACCGAAGCCGTGTCCACTACGGTTTCGGCTGCCTGGATCACGGCTGTCCGCGATACCGACTTTTTTGCTGGTTCGTCGCCTGAAGTCGAGCATGACATTCAGCATCTGCGTCCACGAATCGTACGAAACGCCCGACGGCGAGACACACCAGCGGTTCGGCGTCGCCGTCACGACCCGGCTGCCGGGCGTCGGGACGCTCTGTCCGTTCGTCAGCGAGAACTGCGCCGTCGCGACGCAGAGCCTGGTCAACGTCGACCTCGGCCGGCGGGGGATCGCGTACGTCGACGACGGACTCGCCGTCGAGGACGCCCTTGAGGCGCTGCTCAACGCCGACGAGGGTGCCCCGCAGCGCCAACTCCACGGCGTCGACGCCGACGGAACGTTCGCCTTCTCCGGCGAGGAGTGTGGCGACTGGTACGGCCACCACGAGGGCGATCACTTCACGGTCGCCGGGAACCTCCTGACCGGCGAATCCGTCGTCGACGCGACCGCGGCGGCCTACGAGGCGAACGCGGTCCACGAGACGACCGACGACACGAGCGGCAGTCCACGGGACGGCGACGGTCCCGATCCGCTCGCGAAGCGACTGATCGACGCGCTGGCGGCGGGCGACGTCGAGGGCGGCGACAAACGCGAGGAACTGACCGTCCAGAGCGCCGCGATCGTCGTCGAGACCACCGAGGAGTACGACGTGACGCCCCCGTACAACGACCTCCGGGTGGACGCGACGGAGACGCCGATCGCCGACCTGCGGGAGACGTACGACCTCGCGGTGCGAGGGTACGAGGACACTCTCGAACGGTACGAAGCGGCGTACGAAGCGGATTCGCTGGACGAAACCGACGAGTCGGCTACCCACGGCTAACGCCGGAGCGTCCGTCTCGAGTATCTGCGACCCGCCGCGATCGGGAGGGCGGCTACTCGGTGAGGAGTCCGTCTATCCGGTGAACTCGTACAGTTCGTCGCCGACGTGGTGTAGCGAGTCGACGACCTTCCCTTCGTCGCCGACCATGTCCGATCCATCGACGCGGGCGCGGCCGACGGCCAGTACCTTCCCGTGGGACTCCTCGGCGATCACGACCAGGTCGTCCGGCGAGATGTCGTCGGTGGCCTCGGTGATGCCGGGGCGCATCACGTCGGCCCCGTCGCTGACGAACGAAACAGCGCCGGCGTCGACGGTGACCAGTCGCCGATCGGGATCGTAAGCGTTCGCTCCGCGGACCGTCAGGAACGGTTCCTCGTCGAAGTAGGCGACCTGGGGCTCTCCGTCGATGAGGATCACCTCCCAGTCGGTGTCTTCGAACTCGACGCGCTCGTAGGCGTCACCCTCGGGAACGACGCCGAGTTGATCCTCCAGCATCTCTTCGAGACTGGAGACGGCGTCGCTACGGAGGTGGTGTCGAGACTTGACCTGCATACCGAGGACCACGTCTGTTCCCGGTATAAAACGCCCGTTTCCGAAACCGGTCGAGAGCGGCGAGAATCACGGCCCCCGAAACGTGTGGTAATCGCTAAGTAATAGCGTGGTGTCGGTCGAACCATGTGGCCCTCCCGGAACCGGGCTGAGACGGTCACGTGTCTCGCCTGTGGCAGCGAGGTCCCCCGTTCGAGAGCCCGCGAATACGACAAGTACGGCGATCGATGGGACCGGGAGAACAAGGAGTTCGAGCACCTCTGTAAGTCCTGCCACGGCGACCTCTGTCACCACCCTCGTGACGAACTCGAGGAGCTACTGGTCGAACTCGACGCGGGCGAGGACACCCAGGCGGCGTTTCTCGAAGGCTATCTGGCGACCGTCGAAGAGCGGTACGGAACGCTCGAGGAAGAGTCCTGAGTACGGGCTCGATCGGCGTTGTCGTTCATCCCGATCCCGACACGACTTTCACCCTCACGTCCGTACCCTACTGTATGAGCGACGACGCACAGGCCGAAGCCGGGACGGCCGAAGGGCAGGGGCCCGTCGAGATCTCCGAAGACCTCGCGCGCCACCTCGAGAACAAGCGCGAGGAACTGTTCGAGAAGTTCGAGATTCGCGACGGATTCCCCGCCGAGGTCATCGAAGAAGCCGAGGAACGGACGGAGGACGTCCAGTCCGAGATCGCCGACGAGATCGACGAGCGAGAGGATCTCCGCGACCTGACGACCTGGACGACCGACCCGATCGACGCACAGGACTTCGACGACGCGCTCTCGATCGAGGAACGCGAGGAGGAGTACGTCCTCTGGGTCCACATCGCCGACGTGACCCACTACGTCAACCCCGACACGGCGATGTGGGACGAGGCGGTCGAGCGCGGAAACACGGTCTACCTGCCGGGCTATACGATCCACATGCTCCCGCCGGTACTGGCCGAGACGGTCTGTTCGCTCGTGCCCAACGAGGATCGGCTGGCCCACACCGTCGAGATGCACCTCGACAAGGAGAATCTCGGCTACGAGTCGATCGACATCTACAAGTCGGTCATCGAGTCCGACGAACGGCTCACCTACTCGCAGGCCGAGAACCGCCTGGAGGATCCCGACGCACCGCTGCACGAGGAGAACGTGCTGGTCCACGAACTCGCCGATCGGATGCACGAACAGCGCAAGGAGGACGGCTCACTCGTGCTCAATCCGAGACGCGATCGTGCCCACACGATCATCGAGGAGTGCATGCTGAAGGCCAACAAGGCCGTCACGCACACGCTGATGTGGGATCGCGGCGTCGAGGCGATGTACCGGGTCCACCCCCAGCCCAGCCCCGACGAGTGGTCCGAAGCCCTCCGGGAGATCCAGGATCTCGACGGCGTCTCGATCCCCGGCGACACGTGGGACGACCCGCGGAAAGCGGTCAACGCGACGCTGGAGGACGCCCCGGCCCGCCAACTCGACAAGATCCAGTGGGCGGTGATGAAGGTGATGCCCCGGGCGCGCTACATGAACGACCCCTTCGGCGGCCACCACGCGCTGAACTTCGAAATCTACGGCCACTTCACGAGTCCCATCCGCCGGCTCTCGGACCTCATCAACCACTGGATCGTCTACAAGAACGACGTCCCCGAGAACCTCGTGGAACTCTGCGATCGGGCCAGCGACAAGGGGAAAGCCGCCGAGCAGTGCGAACGCGAGTACAAGAACTTCCTCCAGGAGGTCGGCCTCGACCCGATGGCGGTCAACAATCGCGGGATCGAAGTCGTCGACGAGAGCGAGGCCGAGAAGACGCTGTGAGCGACGTCGTGTGAGCGACGCGACCGAGAACCTCGTCTTTCACAGTTGCTTTTCGTAGACGTACTCCTCGAGGTCCACACCGAGGTCGCTCTCGTAGGTCCCGACGCGTTCGAACCCGCGCGACTCGTAGAACGAGACGCCGATCTCGTTGTCGGCGAGGACGGCCAACCGGAGTCGATCGAAGACCTCCTCGCACTCGGCTTCGAGGTGCTCTAACAGCGCCGTGCCGATACCCTCGCCCCACAGTTCGGGGCGGACGTAGATCCGGACGAGGTAGGCGACCCGTTCGTCTTCCGGCCACGGAACGATGTGGGCGAAGCCGCGGCATCGCTCGTCCGTCTCGGTCGGTTCGGATCCCGCGTCCGCGGCCGACTCGACGACGAGGAAGGCCGCGTCGTCGCGCCCACGGGTGTCGTCGATCGACGATTCGATCTCGCCGATCGCGTACCACTCGTCGACGATTTCGTCGACCCGGTCCCGGCCGAGCAGGTCGTCGTAGGCGGCGTGCCAGCTCTCGCGGGCCGTCTCGTGGACGGCCCAGACGTCCTCGGTCGTCGCCTGCCGGATGTCTCGCGTCACGTCCGGTCCTATCACTCCAGCCGACAAAAATAACCATGGCTGATTTCGCCGGGTTTGCGGCCAATTGACTGATCGACGACGATGGATACGATCACAGCTGACCTATTCTAGACGTGTCATGGCCCGTCGTCTCGCCAGCGGTACCGCCGGTATCGGTGCGCTTCCCGGGCCGGTGGTCCCTCGTCGTCGGACGGTGCCGTGGCAACCCCGGTAGTTCGGTTCGACGTACGGTCGTTCGTTTTGATCGGTTTGTCACGACGGTTGATTCGGTCTCGGCCGACCGGTTGCACGCGGACGGCCCACGCCACCTCTCACGTGAGGGTGACTCCACCACAGTTCCGTCCGCCACCCAGACGTTCCCCACTTTTGTGATTGCTGTGCCAGTCAGCGTCTCACGGTTAGTGAAGCGATACGATAGTCACGGGGCCGTGTCCGGGGAGTCGACGTCGCCGACGCACTCCCGTCCGCCCTCGAGTTTCGTACGCGCCTCGCGGACGAGGCCGTCGAGAATCGCGACGTGGACCATATACAGTCAACGAAAGCGATACAAAAAGACGTTCGTGCGGTCGTGCGTCGGCCACACCCGATCGAGTCAGCGGGACTCAGTTGGGCAGGATGGAACGCAATCGAATTGGGCTCGATCGAGAGCGGATCGAATCGGGGTCGAGCGGGGACTCCGAACCGTACGGCGTTACTCGTAAACGCGAGCGGCCACGGCGAGCAGCAGGGCGACCGCGGCGACGCCACCGCCGAATCCGGGCAGTCCGTCGGTGCCGCCGTCCTCGGCCGTCTCGGTGTCGCTGTCGTCCGCGTCGTTCCCGCCGGTGTCGTCGTCGGCAGCCTCGTCGCCACCAGCGTCGTCCTCGCCGTCACCGTCTCCGCTGATCGTCGCCGTCCGCTCCGAGAAGTGAGTGATCGCGACGTAGATCGTCGCCTCGCCCTGGGCCGTCGCCTCCTGGGCGACCATGTAACGGGGCGTGTCGCCGCCCTCGATCGCACTCTCGAGTTCGCTCTCGGATTCGGCTTCGACGGCCGCCTCCCCGTCGACGGCCACCGCGACGTCCTCGAGGCTTCCGACGGCCTCCTCGGAGACGGTGGTCAGCACGACGGTCCCCTCGTCGACGGTTCGATCGACGGTCACCTCGACCCCGTTCCGTGCCTCCCCCGAAACCTCGGCGCTGGTCCCCTCGCCGTATGTGACGGCGCTCTCGGCCGTCTCGCCGTCGCGTTCTTCGACGTACACTTCGGCGGCGGCCGAGCCCTCGGCGATCAGCGACTCCTCGTATTTCGCGTCCTCGTCGCGCTCGCCGTCCTCGTAGGATCGGTACGCCAGGGTCGCGTTCTCCTCGAGCGCGGCGGAGACGTCACCCTCCTCGGTGACGGTCACCTCGCCGTCGCCGACGACGAGGAAGACGCCTTCGTGGTCTTCGGTCTCCACGCGAACGCGATCGCCCTCGTCGCTCGCGTCGGCGTTCGCACCGAGTTCCGCCTGCACGTACTGGCTCTCGCCGCCGCTCTCGACGACGAGCGTCCCGCGTTCGTTGTCGTGTGCCGACAGCGTCGCACCGCTTTCGGCCTGGACCTCGGCGCCGGCCGACGTCCGCGTTTCGAGCGCGAGGCCCGCACCCACGAGGTCCGTCATCGTCTCGAGCGCGACGTCCGCTCCGACGCCGGCGGTCGCGTCGACCTCGCTCTGGGACTGGACGGCGATCGAGGAGAACGCCTCGTCGCCGCCCACCTCGTAGTTGGTGATGGCGTCGTCCTCCACGTCGAAGGCGACGTGTGCCCCCGCGTACGCCTCGGTGGTCGTCCCCGTCGTACTCGATTCGGCGTCGATCGTCGACGTCGTCCCACCGGCCGCGGCAGCCATCCCGACCATGCTCGTGGTCAGCAGGACCGCCAGGCCGATCGCTAGTGTTCGTTTCATGCTATCGGTGACTGTCTCCGTGGACGAAAAGTGGGTTGTGGCAAACCCGTCAAAACGTCCGGCGCGCGTGCCACGATTCGGTCACGGACCCAGACGACGATCCCGGGCAATCGCGAACGTGCAACGACCGCTACCGGGTCCGTAGGCGAGTGGACCGTCCGAAACGGGCGCTCGCCGCCGTTGTCGCACACAGAACAGTCCGGGAGAACGCGGCCCTGCGGCCCGCTCGATCGGTGTCCGTCGCTGGTGGGGACCGACGCGGACGGTGACCGACGCGGAGGGACCGATCGATACGCGATTACCGGGAGATGTCCGTCCCGCTCTCCTCGACGACGGATTCGACCTCCTCCTGTGTGACGAGGGCGACGTCGCCGGGGATGGTTCGCTTGAGCGCGGCCGTCGCGGCGGCGTACTCGAGGGCGGTCGGAACGTCGTCGCCGTCGAGTCGGCGAGCGATGAACGCCCCGGTGAACGCGTCGCCGGTCCCGATCGCGTCGACGGTATCGGTCTCGTAGGCCTCCTGGCCGTGGACGACGCTGTCGTGCCAGCCGACCGCCCCTTCCGATCCTCGCGTCACGACGACGGTCGTGAAGTCGTACTGTGAACCGAGTTTGTGCGCGAGCTGACGCGGATCGCCCTCGAATCCGAGCACGGTCCGGGCGTCGCGGGCGGCGATCACGAGCACGTCGATACCCGGGAAGAACCGCGTCAGCGTCTCCCTGGCCTCGTCGGGCGACCAGAGCTTTCGGCGGTAGTTGAAGTCGAAGGCGGTCGTGGTGTCGCCCCGTCTGGCCGCCTTGAGCATGTTCGCCGTCGTCTCTCGAAGCGTCGACGAGAGTGCCGGCGTGATCCCGCTCGTGAAGAACACGCGCGCGTCCTGGATCACGTCGATGTCGAACTCCCGCGCCTCGGCGGTCGTGACGGCGGCGTTCTCCCGATCGTAGATGACGTTCGTGCCGCGCGGTTTGCCCGCGTGTTCCAGGTAGTAGGTACCCTGCCGTCCCCGGTGGCTCCAGACGACGTCCGTCTCGATTCCGTACCCGTTGAGTTCACCCACGACCCGGCGCCCGAGCGGCGTCTCCGGCACCTTCGAGAGCCACGTCGACGGCGTTCCGAGTCGCTGGGCGGCGACCGCGACGTTGCTCTCTGCCCCTGCGGCGCGAACCTCGAACTCGGCTGCGTCCTCGAGTCGTTCGCTGTCCGGCGGCGAGAGCCGGAGCATCGTCTCGCCGAACGTGACGAGGTCGCTCACGGCTCGGGCCTCCACCCCGATCGATCGGTGGTACGTGACTCGGTCATACCGGGTAAACGAACGGGTGCGGTATAAGTTGTTACGTTGTCGACTCGTTGGCAGAACTCGATCGCCGTCGGGAACTACCATCCGCTCGATCTCGACCTGCTGTCCGTGGACGGGATCGGCTCCTGCTATCCGTCTATCGGCGAGTCGACCGAGACGATCGTCGTCTCGCCGTCGTCCTCCAGGGTCGGCCCGACTCCGAACGACCGGAGCAGTTCGCAACTCGCCGCGACGTGGTCGGTCACCGCCGGAACGCGCACGCGGCCGCCGGCCAGGGCGAGCATCACCAGCAACTGGTCGGCCATGTGTCGATCGACCGGTGCGCTCCCGTCGAGCCACCGGTTCGCCGCGTCGGCGGCGTCCTCGCCGATCCGCTCGGCGGGTGTGCCGCGTTCGCCGAGCGCGGAGAATCCGGCCAGTCCGGTCCCGTGATCGACTCGGATCACGATCGCCGAACCCGGACAGTGGCTCTCCGCCGTCGTCTCGCATCGCTCGCCGACCGCGTCGCGATCGCCGTCCGAACCCGATCGATCGGCCTCGTCGTCGAGGTGTAGCCGTTCGTGCGCGCCTGCGACCTGCCGGTGAGCCACGTCCCGATCCGCGAGCGACGCGGCTTCGGTCGAGTAGAGACGCACGTCTTCGATCGGGCCCCGCTCGGTGAGGTCGATCGGGTCGAGCGTCGAGGGTGCCAGTCGGAGCGTCGCGCGGCCGCCGCCCGCGGGATAGAAGCCACGCCGATCGACCTCGCAGGCGGCGACGAGCCCGTACCGTCTCACCAGCGGGAGCTTGACGTGTCGAACGTAGTCGATCGGGGGCGACCACTTCACGTCCGTCCCGCCGGTAGCGGTGACCGACAGCGGCGCATCGAGGACCGTCGCCAGCGGCAGGAGGGCCTCGAACAGCAGCGTCACGCTGCCGGCCGTCCCGATGTCGACGGCGTAGCTGCCGCCGGGGACGCGCCCGTCGCCCTCCAGCGCCGGATCGAACTCGACGACCGCCGCGCCGAGTTCCGCACCCGAGACGTCGGCGTCGCAGATCGCGACCATCGTCTCGAGAACCGCAAGGTGCTGGTGACGGAGGCCGGACGTCGATCGATCGCCCCGAACGTTCTCGATTCGGATCGGTTCGTTCCGGAGAACCGACAGTGCGAGCGCCGTTCGGACGAACTGGCCGCCGGCGCCCGAGCCGTCGAGTTCGCGCATGCGGGTCGGTACGGGTTCGATCGACCTCCCGTTGTCGATGGTCGTCGGAATCGGGATCGGGATTGGAGTCGAGCTACGGAACGGACACGGCTCGACGACGGCGACGCGTCTACGAGGACGGTGGGGAACCCGGCTCGGCTTTCCGCTTGTGTAATGTTTTCAATGCTCCGGGAGCGATCCGGCACGAATGCGACTCTGGCGCGATCCGCTCCGACGTCGGTGGCTGCTGTGGCTGATCCTGGGCGTCGTCTTCCTGCTCGTCAACGTCAATCGGCTCTCCTCCGCCGTGCTCGCCGAGGACCTCATGGTCGCGTTCGGAACCACGGGCGCAGAGCTGGGCACGCTTCACGCGACGTTCTTCTGGGTGTACGCGGTCATGCAGATCCCCACGGGCGTTCTGGCCGATCGAGTCGGCCCTCGTCGGACGGCGACGGCGGGGGGACTCGTCATGAGCGTCGGGACGATCTGGTTCGCGCTCGCGGAGAGCTACCTCGCTGCGATGGCCGCCCGGAGTCTCGTCGGCCTCGGCGGGAGCGTGATCTTCGTCTGTCTCCTCCGGTTCTGTGCGAGCTGGTACCGGGCCGACGAGTTCGCGACGATGAGCGGGCTGACGTTCGCCGTCTCCGGGGTCGGCGGCGTCCTCGCGACGACTCCGCTGGCTCTCGCCGTCGGCGCCGTCGGCTGGCGATCGGCGATCGGCTGGCTCGGTGTTTTCGGACTCGCCTTCTCCGTGGCGGTCTACGTCCTCGTCCGCGACACGCCGGAAGACGCGGGATTCGATCCGATCGAAGGCGTCCCGGGACAGCCCTCGCTGACCACTGCGGAACTTCGAGCGCACCTCGGATCCGCCCTCCGGGACCCCCATATCTGGGTCGTCAGCGTCCTCCTGTTCTGCACGACCGGCGTGAACCTCACCCTGTTCGGGCTCTGGGGCGTCCCGTACGTCGTCCAGACCTACGACGTCTCGATCGCGTACGCCTCGGTGTTCACCCTGCTGGGCGGGATCGGAACCATCGTCGGCCCGCCGACGATCGGCTGGGTTTCCGATCGGCTCGGACGGCGTGTCGACCTGATGGTCGCGGGCGGCGTCACGTTCGTCGCCGCGCTCGGCGTGATCGCCGCGACCGGAAACCCGCCACTGTGGGTCGTCGCCGCGTCGTTCTTCCTGACCGGGGTGCTGCTGGGGGCGTTCGTCCTCAGCTACACGATCGTCAAGGAGCGCCATCCGAGCAGCGCGAGCGGGATCTCGACCGGAACGATCAACGGTGCGGCCTTTTTCGGCGCCGCGATGCTCCCCACAGTGATGGGGTGGGCGCTCGACGCCTACTGGACGGGCGAACTCGTCGGCGGCGTTCGCGTCTACACCGAGACGGGCTACCGGATCGCGTTCGGGATCGCGACCGTCGCCGGCGCGATCGCGCTCGCCTGTACGCTCTGGCTGTATCGGCACGAACGCGCCGACTGAGCGATCGACCCGGCTGTATCGGCCGAACGCGCCGGGTGGGCGATCGTCGCGAGCGCAGGATCCGACGCTCGGCCCTGCACGTTCCATTCACGGCCGATCACACCACCGCGAGCGACGGGCTTCGACTGCAGGCTCGGTGATTATCCTCCGCTGGGCAGTAGGACGACCCATGAGTGAACTGACCGATCGACTGCTGATCCTCGTCGTCGCGGCCACCGCCCTGCTCGTTCTGATCACGGGCTGGGCGGGCGGGCTCGTCGAGGCGGTGCTGGGCGGGGTGGCCGATACGATCGTCCTCGGCGCCCTCGGCCTTCTCCTGTTACTCGTCCTGCTCGGAATCTGGCAGGAGTTCAGCACGATCGAGTGAGTCGATGGGCGATCGGGACCGCTGTTGCATCGGCGGCGATCGCACCCGTCGTCGCGCCGAAATGGCGGTCGTGACGGCGGTAGTGCGCGGCCTCCGATGAATACGGGGGACGTCGTACTCGACGCGTACCAGATAATTAATTAGTGTCATGTTTGAAGCGATCGCATGGGCAGAAAATTCGTCTCCGGGAGGACGGTTCAGACGGACGCGGTGCGCGGGCGACTCTATCCGGGTCTCGGCGCTGATCCGACGCCGGGCGTGCTCGTCCTCCACGGAGGCGGCGGTGCCCGCGGGTACGAACAGACGTACGCGGCGCTGCTCGCCGAACACGGCTACACGGCGTTTTGCGTCGAGTACTTCGAGGCGCCCGGCGTCCGTGACAGACCGCTCGAAGTACCCCTGGAGGAGATCGGAAACGCCGCCGACTGGCTCCTCGAGCGTCCCGACGTTGCGGGCGATCGGGTCGGCGTCGACGGATTCTCCAGGGGAGGCGAAGCGTCGCTTCTGGTCGGATCACACTTCGACGCGATCGGCGCCGTCGCCGCGTACGTTCCGAGTTGCTACGTCTGGCCCGCTCCGTCCTGGATGGACGGCATCGGCGAAGGCGAGCCAACCTGGACGCTCGACGGAGAGCCGTTGCCGCATCTTCCCATCGACAAGTACGTCTACGAGGATGACGGCATCGACGAACCGCTCGGCGTCCCGGAACCGAATCCCGGATCGCTGGCGATCGAACGTTCGACCGCCGCCGAGAAGGAACGGGCCGAGATCCCCGTCGAGTCGATCGACGGCCCGGTGTTGGTCGTCTCCGGCGGAAACGACACCGTGTGGCCGTCGACGCTACTGGCGGAACGCGTCACTGATCGGCTCGCTGCGCACGACCATCCCTGGCCGTTCGAGCATCTCTCGTTTCCCGACGCGGGTCACGCAATTCGGGTTCCGTACCGGCTCCGGGGCGACACCGATCCGGCGGAGACGCACCGGTTCGGAGGCACACACGAGGCGAACGGATACGCCTCAGCCCGCGCCTGGCAGGCGACGCTCGAGTATCTCGATCGAAATCACCAGTAGTAGTGTTTTATACGGCATCCAGGGACGTCAGCCGCCGTGACCGGGATAATCCCGCTCGAACCGATCCTCGATCTCCGTCTCGTCGATCTCGACGATTACGGGCCGACCGTGCGGACAGGCGTACGGATTTTCGCAGTCGTCGAGCGCATCCAGCAAGTCGAGAACCGATCCCTCGGTCAGCGACGTGTTCCCCGTCAGCGACGGGTAACACGCGAGATCGCCGAGGAACTCGTCGGCCAGCGCGTCGACCGTCTCGGCGCCGGATTCGCGATCGCCCTCGACGAACGACGCGAGGACGTCCCGGAACTGTTCCGGGTCGAGCGTCTCCGCGAACACCGCGGGGACCGTCGTCACCGCGACCGTCCGATCGTCGACCCGGTCGGCGTAGAACCCAAGTCGCTCGAGCGCTGCGGTGTAGCTCTCGAACGCCTCGGCTTCGATGGCGGTCAGTTCGAGTTCGACGGGGGAGGCAAGCGCTTGCACGGCCGGATCGTCCGCGAAGGCATCACGGAGCCGTTCGTAGTTGACTCGCTCGTCGGCGGCGTGCTGGTCGATCAGTGCGAGGCCGTCCGGCAGTTCGCAGACCAGATAGGTGTCGTGTACCTGGCCGAGCACGCGCAGCGGCGGCAGCGAGTCGAACTCGGTCTCGTCGCCCGTCGCCGCCTCGCCTGTGAGCGTCCGCTGCTCGGTCGGCCCGTCGAACTTCCGTTCGGGCGCTCGATCGGCGGCGTGTGCGGGATCGGTGGCCGCTGCCGATCGACTCCTCGACGCGTCGTCGGTACCGGAGTTCGTCGCGCCAGCGTCGGTGGAACGCGTCGGCGGTGTCCGGCGCTTCGGTTCCTCGCCGGCTCCCGAGCGGCCGTCGGCACCCGAACCGCCATCGGTTCCCGATTCGCTGTCGGTGATCGACTCGTCTGCCGCGCTCGAGTCCGCGCCCGATCGGGCGATCCCCGCGTCCGACGCCGGATCCGGGGTGGACGGATCGTCGCCGTCGGACCCCGTCCGGGGGTCAGAGTGCGGCGGCTGGTCGTCCGGGGTGGACGCAGCGGTCATGGTGTCGATCGACTCGTCGCCGACACCGTCGCCGGGCGCCGAGTCTCGTACGTCGGAGTCGTCTCCGGCAGTCTCCGCCCCGTCACCTGCCCCCGATCGGGCCGTCGACTCCTCGACACTCCCGGGTTCGAGACGGGCCTCGCCGGGAGCCGATCGGCCGCGCGGCGCACCCGATCGCAGGAGGCCGTGCTCGAGCAGTGCGCGTTCGACCGCGGCGTCGACCTGCCGGCGCACGGCGTCGTCGTCGTCGAACCGGACTTCGCGCTTGCGCGGGTGGACGTTCACGTCGACGGCGTCGCCGGGGACGTCGAGAAACAGGACGACGAACGGGTACCGATCGCTCCCGAGTTGCGTGCCGTAGGCGCCCATGATCCCCTCGCGGATCGCGTCCGACGTCACCGCGCGTCCGTTGACGTAGGTCGCGAGGTACTCCCGACTCGATCGGTTCGTCTCGGGATGCGAGACGAGCCCCGAGACCGATCCGATCGGCCCCGGCGGCAGGTCGTCACCGTCGGCCTCGACGGCGATCATCGAGGACGCGACGTCGCGACCGTAGACGGACAGGACCGCGGCCTGTAGGTCTCCCTGCCCGGTCGTGGCGAACACCTCGCGACCGTCGTGTGACAGCGAGACCGCGACGTCGGGATTTGCCAGCGCGTAGCGCGTGACGATCCGGTTGACGTGGGCGAACTCCGTCGCCGTCGTCTTGAGGAATTTCCTGCGAGCGGGGGTGTTGTAGAAGAGGTCCTTGACCTCGACGATCGTTCCCGCCGGACAGCCCGTCGGCTCGACCGACACGACGTCGCCGCCCTCGGAGACGAGTTCCGTTCCTGCCCCGTCCCCGTTCCGGGGCCGCGATCGGATCGTCAGCCGCGAGACCGAGCCGATCGTGTGCAACGCCTCGCCGCGAAAGCCCAGCGTTCCGACGCCGGACTCGAGGTCGTCGAGGCCGTCGATCTTGCTGGTCGTGTGCTGGCGGACGGCCGCGCGGACGTCCGCTCCGGTCATTCCGCGGCCGTCGTCCGCGACCCGGATCAGCTCCGTCCCGCCCTCCTCGACGGTCACGTCGACGCTTTCGGCACCGGCGTCGAGGCTGTTCTCGACGAGTTCCTTCACCGCGCTGGCAGGCCGCTCGACGACTTCGCCGGCGGCGATCCGGGCGACGGTGTCCTCGTCTAACTGGTGAATCTCGGTTTCCTCCGGGGTCGGTGGTGTGGCGCTGTCGTCGCTCATACTGTGATTCGAGTCGCGTCGAACGCGGGTGACTGCGATCCCGATCGACTCATCCCTAGTTCGTACAGAAAGGGGCTGGTTAGGTCTTACGCGTACCGCTCGATAGCGTTCAGATGATGTCGCGAGTTCTACACGGTCGATGGAAACGCCACGAAAGCCCCGAGCGCTCGACTCCAGGGACTCGCTGTCGTTCGAAAGCTGGCAGGTGCGGCGTGCTAAATACAGAGGGTGTATTCACCATCGCGACCAGGTCATCAGAGGCGGTCCAACAGAATCAGGTATTCGAGCACCAGCCACCGAGAAATAGGCAACCGGCCACTTGAGTCAGTGTTTTCACCCTCGCCGTTGCTCATCCACCACCTCCATCCGTTCGTCGTATGTGAGCCGTAGCGCTTCGTCCTCCAACGGAATCGAGATGCGGATGCGAAGCGGGTCCTCCGAGAGGAGTTCCTCCTCGAAGCTGAGGAGGTGCGCGCGTTGTTCGTACGTGGCGAGGTCGAATTCGATGCCGTGCTCGTAATAGAACGCGATCACCGCCGGCTGTCTCGACGGGTAGAATAACGTCGGCATCCGCCACTGATATTTACACGCCTCGCAGACGTGTGAGACGAGCATCCAGAAGATCGATCCGCAGGACTCGCAGAACTGGTACTCGTCCCAATTCGGCCGGTGATTGTCGCAGATCCCGACCGAGGTGATGGGCATATCACCCGCACATTCCGGACAGACGCCGTCCATCACGGATGCTCGTCGATGAGCGCCCCAGATCCGGTCCGCTTCGTTGATTTCGTTCGGCGTGCGTCCCCGTAACCCCGACGGTGGGAACTCGTTCTTGCTGATGACGCCGGGCGGAAAGGTATCGACACACCGAGCGTCACAGTTCGTACATTCCAGATATCGCCACCCCTCCCGGTAGCTCCACTCAGGTTGCCCCCCACAGTACCAGCACGATATATCCACCGCCACCGGTTCAATCTCCGGGTCATCGATCGCGGTGCCGGAAAGCAGCATTCTGACGATCCGCTTTCCCGAATCCATGAGCTCGTATCCGTCTTCGGTCCGCCGGACGAAGTGGTCCATAAGCTCGTTCAAGTGGTAGTTGAGGCGGCCGGGATCCTCAACGCCGATGCGTTCGCGGAGTTCGGCAAACCGCATCGGCGTCTGGTCCGCGGGATCGTATGCTTCCCAGAGAACCTGTAATATTGCGAGTCTGGTCCCGTCCGAGAGGAGGTGGAACGCCTCATTTCCGGCTGACGGGTCCGGCCGTACTGGTTCGCTCGTACTCGAGGAGTCCATACACCGTAGACGTGAACGACAGTAAAGATGGTTTCCCCTTGTTAACATACGACACAAAGACGGAGACCATCAAAGGGCGTCGACGATTGACGAGGGGAGCCTCCCCGTGATGCATCGAGCGAGGAACGGTATGTGGATTTGTTTATAGAATCGCGGTTCGATCGACGTTCCAATAGAAATGTCGTTCTAATTACGCTTATTTCGATCGCTGGCAATGGTGTATCCGGAGGTGGACAGAAGTGGCACACGCTCACAGGCTGGATTGTGAAGCAGCAGCCGATTGTCGGTTCATCGTTCAATCGGAAAACGAAGAAGAGGCGGTCGAGCTGACGAAAACCCACATGCGCGACGTCCACGGGCAGGACTACACGGACGAGGAACTCCGAAGTGAACACCTGAAAATCGTATAGGAACCAATGACGACAGAAACCCGAGCGGACGCGGACCCGATCAACGAACAGAAACTGAACGAACTCGTGGAAACGTCGCTCGTCGATCTCGGCGCGACGGTCCACGCCGCGCTGGCCGTCATCGGCGACGAACTCGGACTCTATGCGGTCCTGGACGACGCTGGGCCGCTCACGTCCGCCGAGGTGGCCGAGAAAACGGACACCTCGGAACGCTACGTCCGAGAGTGGCTGCGCTCGCAGGCCGCTGGCGGGTACGTGACCTACGATCCCGAGACCGACCGCTACGAGCTCTCTCCTGAGCAGGCGTACGTTTTAGCCAACGAGGAGAGTCCGGTATTCATGCCAGGCGCGTTCCAGCTGGTCACGTCGGCGGCCAAGATCGAACCCGAACTCCGCGAAGCGTTTCGAACGGGCGAGGGCATCGGCTGGCACGAACACGACGAGGACCTGTTTCATGGCACCGAACGCTTTTTCGGACCGTCCTATGGGGCCTATCTGCTCGACTGGATCGCGTCGCTCGACGGGATGGATGCCACGCTGAAAGCGGGCGGGCGAATCGCTGACCTGGGCTGTGGACACGGCGCACCGACGATCCGCATGGCCGAAGCGTACCCTAACTCGACGGTTGTCGGTATCGACTATCACGAGGCATCGATAGAGGTGGCACGCGAACGGGCGGAAACGGCGGGCGTCAGCGACCGCGTCGACTTCGAGGTGGCGACCGCGAGGGAGTACAACGGCACCGACTACGACCTCGTAACGATGTTCAACTGCTTCCATGACATGGGCGATCCCGTCGGTGTGGCGGCCCACGTCCGGGAGACGCTTACCGACGACGGCGCGTGGATGATCGTCGAACCCTATGCCGAGGACCGGGTCGAAGACAACCTGACCCCGTTCGGCCGCCTCGCGTACTCGATCTCGACGGTGGCCTGCACGCCGAATTCGCTCAGTCAGGATGTCGGCTACGGTCTCGGCGCACAAGCGGGTGAGGAGCGGACGCGTGAAGTCGTCGCCGAAGGCGGATTTACACGCTTTCGCCGAGCGGCAGAGACGCCGACCAGTCTGGTCTTCGAAGCGAAGCCCTAGAATTAGCCAAGATCGATTGTTTCGTCGACCGTCACTGGTCAAATCGATCGTGCGAATCTAACGCCTCGCGTGTCGGCTCGGCGTCTCGGCGTGCGTGACGCTCTCGTCGAGCCTCTTCCGAGACGAACCGGGTTACAGGACGTGGTGAATACGCGCCCGCTACTCAGCACGACTCAACGGAGATGCCCTTTCCCTGACAGAAATCCCGGCGGTCAGTTCGCACTCTCTACACGACGAATCGGCCGATTCAGATTCAGCCCACTAGATAAGGAACCCGTATTGCTAACTACTGATAGCTCATTCGAGTCCGAGATCGACGTCGAAGGAGTTGCCGGGCCGCGGGACGCCCTTCGCGGTGACCGTCTCACCGTTCATGAACGACGCGGCGGGACTGATCAGGAACTGGACGACGTCGGCGATCTCCTCGCTGTGACCGATGCGCCGATCGGTCTCGTCCCGATCGGGCATCTGCTCGCTCCGGATCCCCAGCGTCTCCGCGACGCCGGGGGTCTGGATCAGGCCGGGCGCGACGCAGTTGACGCGGATGCCGTCGTCGGCCCACTCGACGGCGAGCGTCTCGGTCAGGCGGATGATCGCCGCCTTGGACGCGCCGTAGTGGCTTTCGTTGGGTGCCGGGTGCTGCCCGTTGACGCTGGAGAGGTTGACGATGACGCCCCCGTCACCCTCGCGCATCACCTCGCCCGCCAGTTGCGTGCAGTGAACGGTGCTGTTCAGGTTGAGGTCGACGATCGAGTTCCAGCCGTTTTCCGAGATGTCCTCGAACGGCGCGACGAACTCCCCGCCGGCGTTGTTCACGAGGGCGTCGATGTCGCCGAATTCCTCGGCCGTCCGATCGACGAGATCCTGGACCTGCTCGCGCTCGCGGACGTTACACTCGACGGCCAGCGCCTCGCCCGCGTCCTCGACTTCGTTGATCTCATCGGCGACCGGACCGACCCGATCGATCGATCGCGAACAGATCGCGACGTTCGCGCCGCCCGCCGCGAGCGTTTCGGCGATCGCGCGTCCGATACCCTGACTCGCACCCGTGACGATGGCGGTCTCGCCCGCCACGCCGAAGTCCGGTTCGTACATGGTGTGGACTGGGTGTCCATCGTCGTATAGTGTTACCGGTGGAAGCAGTTCTGTCGGTGGAGTTGTACGAAATTCGAGCCTATCCGAAATCCAGTGAACGGTCTATGCTCCCGTTCGGTTCCGTCGCGCGCTCAGTTCTCGATCGTCACCGCTACTTCGTTCCGCCGCATGAACGGCGGCGTCCACGGATCGTTGTACTGGAACACGACCGGGTCGTCACGACGCTCGAGGCCCCGCTCCTCGAGTTCCGCAAGCAGCGCCGCACGTGCTCGATCGACGCGAGCGGGCGTCGCGTACCAGGAGAACCGGTAGGCGGCGACCGTTCGGGACGGCTCGACGACGAGGTGCACGTCGGGGTCGGTCGGCGCGGGTGCAGTCTCCAGCGTGTACTCCGGTGGGAGGAAGAATCCCATCGTCACCGCCTCGCCCGTCCGATCGGTTCGAACGGGTGCGGTCATCGCGACGGACTCGCCGTCGCGACGGCTCGATCGACCCGGTGCGGTCGCCGAACGCCCGTGGGCACTCGTGGTCACTGGTGCGGTCATGGAAATCTCGTCGCTCGCACCGTTTTCGCCGCCGATGTACCGAAAGAGGCGTCGAAACGCCGTCCGCTCGTCCGGAGCCGTCGTCTCGACCAGCGCCGTCGCAGGATACCGTCGACGTTCGAACGGCCCGTCGCGGTCGAGCGTCTCGGACGGGACGCGCTCGGTCGTCGTGATCACGTAGAGCCCCCAGCCGATCCAGGCCGCGAGGAGGCCGGTGACGACCGAGGCAACTGCAGCGACTCGCGTTTGCATACGTCGTCTACGGTCCCGAACGGCAAAAACTCGCCAGTCGCGTGCCACCGAGATACCGCGTTTCGTATCGGCTCGAACGACCCGCTGAGCCGACTGGGATCGCGGCGCAACCGACCGCTGTGACAGTGGGTGCAGAGAAAAACGCGTCTTCGATGCCGTCGATCGGCGGCCCCTTCAGTCCTCCAGGTGGCGCTGCCACTCCTGGACTTTCGCGATCAGTTCGACCGGCGGCGTCGTGTTCACGTCGATCGACTCGAGTTCTTCGAGAACCCGTTCGGTATCTGAATCGATCGTCTCCTCGGGTTTCCCGGCGTCAGAGGGGCCCTCCGACGAGGATCGCGAACCGCCGTCCGCGTTCGCCGGACCGCGGAACTGGCCGCTCGAGACGTCGAACACCGTCTGGACGGGCTCGTTCGAGCCGCCGCCCTTGGCCTCGATCGCCTTCTCCTCGCGCAGTCGGTCGAGCACGTCCCGGGCCCGATCGACGACGGGATCGGGAACGCCGGCGAGGTCGGCGACGTGGATCCCGTAGGAGCGATCGGTGGGCCCGTCGCGAACCGTCCGCAGGAAGGTGACGTCACCGTCCCGCTCGTCCGCCGCGACGTGGACGTTGGCGACGCGGGGGAGTTTCTCGGCCAGTCCGGTCAGTTCGTGGTAGTGAGTAGCAAAGAGCGTCTTCGCCTGCACTTCGTTGTGCAGGTACTCCGTCGCGGCCCACGCGATCGAGATGCCGTCGTAGGTCGCGGTCCCGCGGCCCACCTCGTCGAGAATCACGAGGGAGTCCGCGGTCGCGGTGTGGAGGATGTTCGAGAGTTCGCTCATCTCGACCATGAACGTCGATCGACCCTGCGCGAGTTCGTCCAGTGCGCCCACGCGGGTGAAGATGCCGTCGACCAGTCCGATCTCGGCCTCCTTCGCGGGGACGAAACTGCCGATCTGGGCCAGCAGGACGATCCCGGCGACCTGTCGCATGTAGGTCGACTTCCCGGACATGTTGGGCCCCGTCACGACCAGAAAGCCGCGGTCGTCGTCGAGGCGCACGTCGTTCGGGACGAACTCCGTCGTCTGCTCGACGACCGGGTGCCGGCCCTGCTCGATCGCGAGTCGATCGCCCTGGTGCAGGTCGGGCTTGACCCAGCGGTTCTCGGCGGCGTGGGTGGCAAGGCTCGCGAGCGCGTCGATCGTCGCGAGCGTCCGGCCGACGTCCTGCAGGAGTTCGGCACTCGCTGCCACCGTCTCGCGAAGGTCCTCGAAGAGTTCGTACTCGAGTTCGCCGCGACGTTCTTCCAGCCGGAGGATCTCCCGTTCCCTGTCCTCGAGTTCGTCGGTCGTGAACCGTTTCGAGTTCTTCAGCGTCTTGATCTCCTCGTAGTAATCCGGGACGCCGTCGGCGGCGGACTTGCCGACCTGGATGTAGTAGCCGTCGGTCTTGTTCCGATCGACGGTCACGTGCGAGAGTCCGTGCTGGCGCTTCTCGCGCTCGGCGAGGTTGTCGAGCCACTGCTTGACCTCCTCGTGGCGCTCGATCACCTCGTCGAGTTCGTCGTCGAACCCCCGCTGGAAGAGTTCGCCCTGGGTCACCGTCGACGGCGGGTCCTCGGCGATCGCTTCCGCGAGCGTCGACTGGAGTTCGCTGGCGGCCTCCCGATCGGGTCGATCGACGATCCCGGAGAGCGGCGAGTCGGCTAGTTCAGGCGTCGATGCGATGGTCTCGGCGATCGCGGGCAGGATCGAGAGCGTCTCCCCGACCGACAGCAGGTCCCGCGCGTCGGCGCTCCCGTGGGTCGCCTTCGAGGCCAGTCGCTCGAGATCGGCGGCCTCCCCGAGGACGCCCTGCAGTTCGTCGCGGGCGAGCGCCGCCGACGAGAGGCGGGCGACCGATTCCTGTCGCCGTTCCAGTGTTTCGATCGAGCGGCGGGGCCGACAGAGCCACTCCTTCAGGAGCCGCCGGCCGGCACTCGTCTCGGTGTGATCGATCGTCGCGAACAGCGAGCCCTCGACGTCGCCCTGCATCGTCTCGGTCAACTCGAGGTTCCGCTGGGTGGTCGCGTCCAGCGTGACGTGGTCGTCGCCGCGGTGGGCCTGGATGCGCGTCATCGAGGCCAGCACTCCTGCGCCGGTCTCCTCGACGTAGGAGAGAATCGCGCCGGCGGCCGCGATCGTCGCCTCGCCGACCGACAGCCGATCGACGGTCTCGCGGCCGAACTGTTCGCGGGTCGCGTGGGCGGCGCGCTTCGGCGCGAACGCTTCCGTCTCGTGGAGCGTCAGCGTCGCCGCGACGCGCTCGCGGACCCGGCCCAGCACGCCGTCGTCCGATCGAACCGCCGGACCGGGTAACACCTCGACGGGATCGAACCGGTACAGTTCCGTCAGCGCCGCGTCGGCGTCGTCGGCCTCCGCGACGAGGAAACGGCCGGTCGTCACGTCCGCGAACGCGAGTCCGTAGCGGGCGTCGTCCGATCGACCGCTCGAGTCCCCGCCGCTCCCGTCGACGACGGCCGCGAGGTACTGTGCGTCGGTGTCGGTCGTCTCCAGCAGCGTCCCGGGCGTGACGACGCGGACGATTTCGCGTGCGTGGCCGGTGTCGGTCTCGTACTGGTCGGCGACGGCCACCCGGTAGCCGCGCTCGACGAGCGCCTTGAGGTAGGGCGTGAGGTCGTCGACCGGCACGCCGGCCATCGGGTACGAGGATCCGTGCGAGGACTTCTGTGATATTTTCAGGTCCAGTTCGTCGGCGACGATTTCGGCGTCCTCCGCGAAGAACTCGTAGAAGTCGCCACACTGCATCGCCAGCACGTCGGCGTCGGTCCCCTCCTTGAGCGAGAGAAACTCCCCGACGATACCCGTCGCCTCGGTCATGGTCGGTGACTGGCGGGCCACGACAAAAACCCTGCGGGATCCGCGGTGAAAGTGATCGCGCCGAACCGGTACACATGACGGCGGCTGTGACTCTCTTCGACGCGGTCGTACGGGGTTCTATTACGCTCGCCGTCGTACGTCCTTCGACCCGCCTACAATGGCTCGCCCCCGTGACCACCGTGTGCTCGTCCCGATCGACGTCCTGGGCGGCGAAAGCGTACCCCAGACGATCGTCGATGCGTTCGCGTCGGTTCCGGTCGTCCTGCTCGGCTACCGAGAGATTCCCGACCAGACCGGGACGGACCAGGCACGCGAGCAGTACGAGGACCGTGCCCGCGCCGAACTCGACGAACTCGTGACCGTCTTCGAAGACGCCGGCTGTCTCGACGTCACGTCCCGACTCGTCTTCACCCACGATCGTCTCAAGACGTTCGAACGCGTCGCCGTCGAGGCCGAGTGCGACGCGGTCTTGCTGCTCAATCCCGCACCGGTTCTCGAATCGGTGCTCGTCGCCGTCCGCAGCGACGTCAACCTCGAGTACATCGCCCGACTCCTCGGGACGCTGCTCACCGGCACCGAACTCACGGTGACGTTCTTTCACGTCGTGTCCGACGAGGCCGATCGGGACCGCGGCACCGAACTCCTCGACGCCGCGGTCGACACGTTCGCCGACGAGGGAGTCGACCGCGATCGGATCGACACCTCGCTCGCCGTAGACGGATCGCCGACGCAGGCGATTCTCGACGCCGCGGCCGATCACGACCTGCTCGTTGCCGGCGAGAGCCGGCCCTCCGTGCGCCGGTTCATCTTCCGCGATCGGGCGGAGACGCTGGCCAGGGACACGGTCGATCCGGTGCTCGTGATCCGCGGGGAATACCTCGAGCAGGACGAGGAGGAGCCTGACGAGAGTGATCGGACGGTGGTGCGAGACGATGAGGATGCGTGATCGGCCGGCGGAACGCGACGACGGCGACGTCGCCCCGTGATCCCGGCCGCTTTCTACCGGTTCGACGACTCGGGGACCACGATCCCGACCGAATCCGCGAGACCGGTCACGAGTCGTCGCCGTTAGCCGTCCGATCGGCGGACTCCTCGGAATCGTCTTCTCGCTGTCGAACGACGAGCACCGGACCGACGGAGCCGGCGGCGACGCGGTCGGCTTCCTCGCCGAAGACGAGCGATCGGAGCGACGGGGCCCGTTCGCCCATCACGACGGCGTCGTGGTCTGCCGCGGCGTCGAGGAGCGCCTCGAACGGGGGTTCGTCGACCGCGAGTTCGGTCCGGACGTCGATCCCGCGATCAGCAAGCGGCGTCGCGGCCAACTCGAGCAGTTCCCGCCCCCCCTCCTCGTCGTCGGTCGCAAGAAAAAGCGTCGCGCCGATCTCGCGATCGCCGATCAGTTCCGCGACGAACGAACAGATCCGTTCGACGGCGACGTCGCCCGTCAGCGCCACGAGGAGGCGATCGACGGGGCCGGTCGCGCCCCTGATGGCGTAGACGTCCGACCCCGTCTCCGCGGCAACTCGATCGATCGTCTGTGTTCGATCGTGCGTAAACACGAGGCGGTACTCGGCGGTCCCGTCCTCTGCTCCGAACTCCGAGGCGAGGTCCTCGAGCGCGTCGGTCGCCCGTTCTTCGTACTGCAATCGTGCCTGGTCCGGCGGCGTCTGCTCGGGAACGACGTGATAGCCCAGCACGGTCACGTTCATCGGCTGGAGCAGCGACGTCAATCCGGCCGAGACCGATTCCCCCTCGAGTATCGCCAGTGGAACGAGTATCCGTGTCATAGTTGCCCCTTCAGAGTGACGTCCCGGGCGTAGTACGCGTACCACCCGGCGGTCGCGATCATGATTCCGGTGCCGACGTACAGTGATGCGGGTTGCATGAAACCGATCAGTGCGAAGCTGCTGATCGCACCGAGTGCCGGGACGACGGGGTAGCCCGGCACCCGGAAGTCGGGATCGTACCACTCCGGCTCGTTTCGCCGCAGTGCGATCAGCGCGACGCAGATCAGCCCGTACATGATGAGATGCAGGAACGACGCCACTTCGGCGAGGAGTTCCACGCGCCCGGTCGCGGTCAGCACGAGGATCGGCCCGCCGGCCATCCCCAGCGCGGTGTGTGGGGTGCCGTACCGGAGGTTGATCCGGCTCGCCCGCCGCGGAAGGAGGGCGTCCCTCGAGACGGCGTAGATGGCCCGAGACGTGCTGAGAACCGACGCGTTGGCGCTGGACATCGTCGCGAGCAGGCCGCCGAAGACGATCGCGAACGCCCCGATCGGGCCGAGGTAGTCGCGGCCGACTTCGACCATCGCCGTCTCGCCGAACCCCGAAAGCGTCTCACTCCCGAACGCGCTGGTCGCGACGAAGATCGTCACCACGTAGAGGACGCCCACGATGAGCACCGAACCGACCATCGCAAGCGGCAGGTTCCGGCCGGGATCTTTCATCTCGCCGGCGACGGTCGCCACCTGGGCGAAGCCGAGGTACGAGGTGAACACGAGTGCGGCCGTCGTGAAGACGGGCATCGCGCCGAAGGGCGCGAACCGCTCGGGCGCCGCCGGGTCGCCCACGAGCCCGACCGACTCGAGTCCACCGTATCCGAGGAACACGATCAGTATCGACAACAACAGCGCGACGACGCCGTTCTGGAGCTTCGCCGCGTTCTCCGTCCCCGTGACGTTCAGGACGGTAAACCCCGCGCCGAAAAGCAGCGCGATCGGGATGACCAGTCCCTCACCGACCGCGATTCCGAGTTCTGCGAGCGTGTCCACGGCGTAGTAGCCGAACCCGACGAGGTAGAAGGCCGTCGCGAACACCAGCCCGAACCACAGCGAGAGGCCGACGACGGCTCCCGCAAGCGTGCCCAGACCGCGCGAAATGAAGTAGTAGCCGCCGCCACTCTTGGGCATCGCCGTCGCGAGTTCGGAGGTCGGCAACGCGACGAGCAGGGCGACGACGGCCCCGATCGAGAACGAGACTGCTGCGGCAGGACCGGCCCGACCGGCCGCGAGCCCGGGGAAGACGAAGATACCGGCCCCGATCATCGTCCCGATTCCGATCGCGAGTCCGCCGGTGAGACCGAGCGTCCGCTCGAGTTCCGACTCGTCGGTGATCGTCGCGTCGTCCGTCTCGACGGTCGGTTCGACGACGGGAGCCTCGCCTTCGACGTTCGTCCCCTCGCTCACCGACGACTCGCCGCTCATAGTTACTCTCTCTCTCGCAACGCCAGTTATGTTTACCGAGTGTTCACACGGCCCGGATCGACGGGGCTTCGGGACTCCCACGGCACCGATCGTCCCGTGGAACCGATCGATCGGCCTCCGCACCGTCGGGAGCCGATCGGATCCCGTGACCGCTATCGCGACATCGCCGTCGACGGGAGCGACCGTTCGGGCTAGTCACAGTCGATCGTCGCCGCAATCTCGACGACCGGTTCGGCGACGTCCGGACTCGAGACCTCGTAACTCAGGCCGCCACAGTTCCAGAAGACGCTCTCGATGCGACCGTCGCGATAGTAGCCGTCGTGACCGTTGATATCGACGCGTTCGAGGACGTCCTCGTTGAACGATTGCTCGTCGCGGACACTCACGTACAGTTCCCGTTCGGTCCACTCCGGATCGAGATACCACAGCGTCGTCGTCGTCACGTCCGGCATCTCGACCACCGTGACCCGATCGAGTTCGTACGGCTCCGGAAGGTCGGGCTCCGGGAGATCGTACGGGGCGACGGCTTCGGCGGCAGCGGGCGAGTCGTAGATTCCCTCGGGTTCGAGCCCGGTTTCGGTGACGGTCGCGTCGGCCGGCGGCTCGTACTGGAAGACCCCGTCGTCGAGGTCGCCGTCGATCGTCACCTCCTCGAAGGCGGCGGTCAGGCTGTGGAGTTCGGTGTTTCCGGCGGTGACCGCGTTCCGTTCCTTGACCGGGTACCGCTCCTCGTCGGTGACGTAGAGCCGCCGGGTCACCTCGGCGTCGTCGAGTTCCTCCTGTGGAACCTCTTCCAGCGGGATGACGTACCTCGTGTCCCCCACGAGGACGTCGATCGAGCGCTTGACGTCCGCGTCGGCCGGTGGCGCGACCTCGATCGCGTGTGTCTTCCGCCCGGCGACGGTTTCGGTCCCGTCGTACGTGAGACAGCACTCCTCGAGGAAGTTCTCGAGAACGAGCCGTACCCGATCGGCGAACACCCGGTGTGGGTGGTGACGTTTGGTGACTTCGTTCGCGCCCGGCTCGTACTCCCACGTGACCGGACGGGTCGTCACCGAGACAGCTCCCGGCGAAACCGTGGTGTTCGTCGCGTCGAGCACTTCGAGCCGCTTTTTCGCCGGTGGCCGCTCGTAGACGCGTTCGGTCCGCTTCATCCCTCCATCGTCGGCGGTGGCGGTGACGGTCCGGCGACCAGCGATCGAGTCGACGCCGGTACGCGTCTCGATGGCGTCGCGAATCAGATCTTCGGGTTCGGGATCGACGCTGCGCTCGACGGTGGTCGAACAGCCGGCAAGCGCAACGGCCGCGCCGACTGCGAGCAACCGACGGCGGTTCATGGAGGGTGATATTCACGATCGGTTATAAGTTAGTTGTTTTCACGATCGGCCGTGATGCAGGCTGGTCGTTTCGGGACGGCTCGTTCGAGTCGGGCAGTCGCTCAAAACAGGAGCCCGCCGAGCGGCACGTCCTCGTCGGGTTCGACGAGGACCGGATACTCGTCTTCGTCGGGGACGCCGACGGTCAGCGCCTCGGATTTGAACCCGGCGATCCGGACCGAGCCGAGGTTCGTCGCGCAGAGGACCTGCCGCCCCACGAGGTCCGCGGGGTCGTAGTGGTGATCCAGTTGGGCGGCGGACTGGATCTCCCCGAACTCGTCGCCCAGATCGATCCAGAGCTTGGTCATCTTCGGCTTGTTCGCCTCAGGGAACGACTCGGCCTCGAGCACTTCTCCCACGCGGATCTCGACGTCGAACGGATTCTCGACCATGTTCCCCGATATCGATTGGGACGGGAAAAGATCGTTCGGGTGACGGCGAGTTAGTCGAGCAGACCGTCGACCAGCAGCGATAGGCTCTGGTCGCCGTCAGCCGTCGTGTCGGGAATCGCGAGCATGAACGTCTCGATCCCGACGTCGACGTACTCGTCGAGTCGCTCCCGGATCTCCGCCGGCGTCCCCGTCGGCGCCGACTCGACGTAGCCCGAGAGGAAGAACTCGCGGGGGTCGCTCGGTTCGTCGGGCAGGTACTCTGCTCTGAACCGCTCCCGTTTCTCCTCGGCCGCGTCGGTCGTCTCGCCGACGAAGGCGAACAGTTCGGCGGACTTGTCGATCTCTTCGAACCGCCGCGCGTCGCAGTAGTCGCCCAGCACGTCGAGTTTCTCCGCGAACCCCTCGGGCTCGAGGGTGCCGTAGTTCCAGCCGTCGGCCAGTTCGGCGGTGTACCGGAGGGTGAACTCCTCTCCCCCGCCACCCACCCAGATCGGCGGGTGCGGGTCCTGCACCGGCCGGGGCTCGCAGAACGCGTCCGCGAGGTCGACGTCGAGATACTCGCCCTCGTGACTGTACGTCTCGTTCGTCCACAGCCCTCGCAGTATCACGATCGTTTCGGCGAGTCGTCGTATCCGCTCCGCCGGAGGGTCCCGAAACTCGTAGCCGAAGCGCTCGTACTCGTCGGCGTACCATCCCGCCCCGAGACCGAGGTCGAGACGCCCGTCGCTGACGTGATCGACCGTCGTCGCCATCTTGGCCAGCAGCGCGGGATGTCGGTACGATTGGCTCGTGACCAGCGTGCCGACGCGGACTCGATCGGTCGCTTCGGCGATCGCAGCCAGGGTCGTCCAGCACTCGTGAGCGCCGCGACGAGGGTCGCCGATCCACGACTGGAAGTGATCCTCGAGCCACACCGCGTCGTAGCCCCGGGTCTCGGCTTCGATCGCGACGTCGCGAACCGTTCCAACGTCGGCGCCGTACTGGGGGAGGATGACGCCGACGTCGGCACCGAGCCCGCTCATTCGCCCGCGTCCTCTGTTACGGAGTGGTTGACCGCGCCGGGACCCCGGCCGACGTCGTAGTGGTGCTCGATCGCGCGGGCGAGGAAGTCAGTCGCGCCCTCGACGGCGGTGTCGAGTTCCTCGCCACGGGCCAGTCGGGCCGCGACGGCGGCCGCGAGCGTACACCCAGAGCCGTGCGTCGCATCGGTGTCGACGCGATCGTGTTCGAACGTCGTCGCGTCGTCGGCCGTCACGAGCACGTCCCGTACCGTCTCGCCGGGGACGTGGCCGCCCTTGACCAGCGCGGCGTCGGCACCCATCTCGAGGAGTGCGTCGCCCGCTTCGCGCGCGCTCGATCGATCCTCGACCGCGATGCCGGTCAGAACGTCTGCCTCGTCCGTGTTCGGCGTGACGACCGTCGCCTCGGCGATCAGGTCCTCGTAGGCCCGTTCGGCCTCGGGTTCGAGCAGCCGATCGCCGGACGTCGCGACCATGACGGGGTCGACGATCAGCGGGAACTCGAACCGGGTTGCGTAGTCGGCCACCGTCTCGACGATCTCGGTCGTCGCGAGCATCCCGGTCTTGGCCGCGCCGACCGCGAAGTCGTCCGTGACCGCGTCGATCTGGGCCGCGACCTCCGCGACCGGCAGCACGAACGAGGATTCGACGCCGCGGGTGTGCTGGGCGGTGACGGCGGTGATCGCCGACGTGCCGTAGACTCCGTGGGTCGCCATCGTCGCGAGGTCCGCCTGGATCCCGGCCCCGCCGCCGGAGTCGCTGCCCGCGATCGTCAGCGCTACGGGACGCGTTTCGGGTACTGGCGTCTTCATGGACGAGAATATTCGGCGGTTATACAAAGCAGTGATGGTCCGATCAATGACCGAAGCCACGATTCCGGATCGAACTCGCGAACACGTCGATCGGCACAGTAGTTTCAAGTCGCCGTAGCGCGATCGTCGCCCCGTGACCGATCTCGATCCCGACGTCGAACTCGTTCCCGGGACCGACGACGTCTACCGCGTCGACGGTCGGATGTTCCACCAGGCCGGCCAGCTCGCCGTCTACCTTCTGGACACACCGCAGCCGGCGCTGATCGATACCGGGACGGCGAACACCACGCCGGACGCCGTCCTCGCCGCGCTGGACGAACTCGACATCGATCGCGCGGACCTCGCGCACCTGATCCCGACGCACGTCCACCTCGACCACGCGGGCGGCACGGGCGAACTGGCGGCCGCGTGCCCGAACGCCACCGTCCACTGTCACGAGCGCGGGATCGACTACCTCACCGACCCGGACCTGCTCGAGAAGCTGAAACGGGGCGTCGAGAAGGCCATCGGCATGCCGGAACCGTACGGCGACCCCGACCTCGTCCCCGCCGATCGGGCCCGGGCGCTCGGCGACGGCGATTCGATCGACCTCGGCGATCGATCGCTCTCGGTCCACGACGCGCCGGGTCACGCACCACACCAGGCCGCGTTCTTCGACGAGACGACGGGGGTGCTGTTCACCGCCGATGCCGCGGGGATGCTGTTCGACGGCGACGTCTATCCGACGACCCAGCCGCCGAGTTTCGACCTCGAAGACGCCGTCGCAACCGTCGAGCGGTTGCAGACCCTCGAACCGGCCGTGAACTGCTACCCACACTTCGGGGTCGCATCCGACGCGATGGCTCGGCTCGAGACCTACGAGCGCACGCTCCCGGGGTGGGTCGAAGCGGTCGAAGACGCCGCCCAGCGGCTCGACACGGACGATCCGATCGCGATCGCCAACGAACTCCGATCGGAGTGGGGCAGCGTGGGACTCGAGGGCGACGTCGCCGGCGTGCTGAAGTACCTGGAAGAGTCGTAACGTCGGCGTACCCGGAGCGAAGACCGTTACTCGCCCGCGAGTTCGGCGTAGGCCGCCCACGACGGGTCGACGCCCGGGTGTTCGAGCCGATCGCCGTCGACGAGCACCTCCCCGCCGGCGTCCGCGTCTCCGCGGTCGTCCGGTACGTCTTTCCCCCCGTCCGGGATCGACTCGACGCGTCCGATCTCGGCTGCGACCGTTCCCCGATCCTCGAGGGCGGCGAGCACGTCGTCCACGCCGTCGGGGTCGACCGCGATCACGAGCGAGCCGCAGCTGGTCGCCGCCCAGGGGTCCATCTCGAGGGCGTCACACACCTCGCGAACGCCGGGTCGCATCGGGACCGGATCGCGATCGATCGCGAACCGTACGCCGGCACCGTCGGCCATCTCGTTGAGCGCGCCGGCGAGTCCGCCCTCGGTGACGTCGTGCACGGCCGTCACGGGACCCGCGGCCGCGGCGGCGAGGGCGTCGCGGACGGCGTACACCTCGTCGAGTCGATCCTGGGCGGCCGCGATCACGTCGTCCGGGAGGTCGAGTTGCTCCGGGAAGAGCGTGCTCAGGAGGCCGACGGCCTCGACGGCGGGGCCGGTCGTCAGGACGAGTCGATCGCCCTCGCGGGCCCCGTCCGGCCGGACGACGGCGTCGTGGTCGCCGACGCCCATCGCGGTCGCCGCGCCGACCCACGGGTAGGACGAATCCGAGTAGCGGGCCGTGTGGCCCGTGACGATCGCCACGCCGAGGGCCGCACATTCCGCGTGGATCGCCTCCCAGACCGTCGCGAACTCGTCGTCGGTCATCGCCTCGGGGAGGGTAAAACAGATCGAGAGGTGCGAGGGGGAGACGCCGCTGACGGCCACGTCGGCGAGGATCAGATCCAGCGCGAACCGGGCCGCCCGCTCGAACCCGATCGATGGCAGGATCGACACCGGGTCGGTCGCGGTCACCAGCGCCTGCCCGCCGATATCGAGGACGCCGAAGTCGACGCCGTGGCTGGGACCGAGGCGGACGTCGCTGCGATCCGCGCCGAGGTTCGGCGCGACGTGACGGTCGAAGAAGGTCCGATCGATCTTGCCGAGGTCGCTCACACGCGAAGGGTTTCGTCGATCGATCATGAGTGTGCTGGTCCCGTCGCCAGCGTCGCCGGATCGATTCCCACTCGCCTTTACCCACCGCCGTCGTAGCCGCGGCCATGCACGGAACCGGAGTGCCGATCGTCACGCCGTTCGACGAGTCGGGATCGATCGACGAGTCGACGCTGACCGACCTCGTCCGCTGGCTCGAAGGCGCCGGAATCGACTTCCTCGTCCCCTGTGGCTCGACCGGCGAAGCGCCGCTGTTGACGCCCGACGAACGCGTACGGCTCGTCGAGATCGTCTCCGAGGCGACGGATCTCCCCGTGGTCGCGGGAACGGGTCACGAGGGGTTCGACCCGACGCTCGAGACGACCGTACGCGCCGCGGAGGCGGGAGCCGACGCTGCGCTCGTCGTCACGCCGTCGTACTACGGGTCGGACGACGAGGTACTCGCCGCGTACTACCGCGACCTCGCCGACGCGTCGCCGATCCCGATCTACCTCTACAGCGTCCCCAAGTTCACCGACCGCGCGCTCTCGCCGGATACGGCTGCGGCGCTCGCGACTCACGACGACATCGCGGGAATCAAGGATTCCAGCGGGAGCCTCGAATCGCTCCAGCGACTCGTCCGCCTGACCCGCGGCGAGGAGTTTTCGGTCCTGGTCGGGAGCGGCAGCGTCTACGCGGCCGGCCTCGCGATCGGTGCCGACGGCGGCGTGCTCGCCGTGGCGAACGTCGCACCCGAACGGGCGAGCGCGATCTACCGCGCCCACCGGGACGATCGCGCCGCGGAGGCACGATCGCGCAACATGGACCTGGTCGAACTCAACCGGGCCGTGACGGCCCGCTACGGCGTCCCCGGCGTGAAGGCCGCGCTCTCGCTCCGCGAACGGCCCGTCGGGACGCCCCGGCGACCGCTTCGCCCGCTCGACGACGCGGCCGTCGCCGACCTCGAATCGGTTCTCGCGGAGACGATCGAGGGGTAGTCGATCGCCCGGCCGCGGAATCGATCACCCGACGTCCACCCGATCGTCCGTCACGATTCGGTCGCCCCGTCACGTCCCGATCGCCCCGTCACGTAACCGATTCCCCCGACGTATCCGGGAAACGAAAACGATACTGGTTTCTGAAAACGATGAAGTGGTCACCGGACATAGCGGTGGTAGATGGCGTACTCGCCCCGTTTGGAGCCCGGTTCGGCGATCGAATTTTCGACGACCGAACTGACGGGAGCGCTAGGTGATTCGGTTACGGTCCTCCCGTTGCTGGTGGCGCTCGCCGCGACGACGACCGTCTCGCTCCCGCACGTCCTCGTGGGGTTCGGCGTCTTCCAGATCGTCTGGGGCCTTCACTACGGCCTGCCGCTGTCCGTCGAGCCGATGAAGGCGCTGGTCGGGCTGGCGATCGTCGGCTCGCTCTCCTATCCCGAACTGGCCGCCGCGGGACTGCTCGCCGGCGGGGTATTGCTCTCGATCGGCCGTCTCGGCCTCGTCGATCGGCTCCAGCGGGTCGTCGGCGAACCTGTCGTTCGCGGCGTCCAGTTCGCCGTCGCGTTGCTGTTGCTCCAGGCCGCGATCGGACTCTCGCTGGAGAACGTCCCGATCGCCGCGGCTGGGCTCGCGATCGTCGCCACGCTCGCGCTCGCGGGCTATCGCCAGTCGAGCGTCCTGGTCGTCCTCGGGCTCGGGGGCCTCGCCGCGGTCGCCACGACCGGCGTTCCGACGCCGACGGTCCCGCGGGCCACCCTCTTCCCGGCCGGAACGCCGACGCTCAACGCGGCTGCACTCGAGGGCACCGTCGCCCAGCTGGGGATGACGATCGGCAACGCGGCAATCGCGACGGCGCTGCTCTGCGGGGATCTCTACGACCGGGACGTCTCGGCCGACGCCCTCTCTCAGAGCATGGGCGTCACCTGCCTGGCGGCGATCCCGATCGGCGGCATCCCGATGTGCCACGGCAGCGGCGGCCTCGCGGGCAAGTACGCCTTCGGCGCTCGTACTGGCGGTGCGAACGTCCTGCTGGGCGTAGGCTACCTCGCGCTCGCGCTGGTCGCCGCGGGGGCTCTCCTCGCGGCGTTCCCGCTCGCGCTGCTCGGCGTCCTGCTCGTGGTCGTCGCCCTCGAACTCGGCCGGGCCGCGTTCGACCCCGTCAGCGATGCGCAATCGATCGCCCTCGTCGCCGGTGTCGGCCTCGTCGGCGTCGTCGTCAACGTCGGGGTCGCGTTCGGGCTCGGCGCCGTGGCGTTCTGGCTGCTCGATCGATAGCCGTCTCCGGCGACCACGGCGCTGCGAGACGGACGGTCTTTTTCACCCCGCGCGTCCAACCACCGCCGATGACCGCGAGCTGGAGCGACCTGTTCGATCGGAGCCGCGAGTACGACGTCGACCTCGAGGCCGTCCGGGAGGCGTGCGACGAACTGGAGGATGGAATCGATGGCTGAGGGGTCGAACGCGGCCCGCGTCGTGGCCGACGCGGACGTGCTGGCGGCCGACCTGCTCGTCGGCGGGGCGGCCCGCGAGGCACTCGATCACGTTCGCCGCCACTCCTGGGTCGAACTCGTCGCGAGCGACTCGCTGCTCGATCGGACGGAACGCGTCGTCGCGCGGCTCGCCGACCCGGACCTCGCGGCCGCCCATCGGGACCGTCTCGCAGCCGATCGGATCGCGGTCGATCACCCGGAGGAGGATCACCCGGCGCTGGCCTCGGCCTACCAGGGCAACGCGGCCCATCTGCTCTCCTACGACGAACGCCTCCGGTCGGCGAAAGCCGGCCTCTCCCTCCAACCCCGGGTGTCCGTCAGCGTCCGGCCGCCGGACGCGTTCGCCCAGCTGTTCGATCCCGAAAGTCTCTACGAGGCCGTCGAGGGTGGCTCGTATCCGGGGCCCGATCGGGATCCGCGGGCATGATCGGCACCGTCACTCGGCCTCCGGTTTCCGCGCTTCGATCCGTGCGGAGACGATCGGCAGGTCGTCGGTCCACTCGCCCTCGATCGTGATCGAGACGTCGACGAAGCCCGCGTCGTCGAGCCAGCGGTCCATCTCGTCGATCGTCGCAGCACCGCCCACGCAGGCGGTGACGGCCTCGGGATTCTCCCGGACTTCGTCGGGAAGCGGCTCGGTCGCGACGAGGTCCGATATCGCGAGCCTGCCGCCGGGTCGAAGCACCCGGAACGCCTCCGCGAGCACCCGCGGCTTCTCGGGCGAGAGGTTGACGACGCAGTTCGAGATGATCGCGTCGATCGTCCCGTCCGCGACCGGCAGGTGCTCGATCTCGCCGAGCCGAAACTCGACGTTCTCGAGGTCGCTCTCGCGGGCGTTCGCCCGGGCCTTCTCGAGCATCTCGGGCGTCATGTCGACGCCGATCGCGCGTCCCTCGGGGCCGACCTCGCGCGCCGCGAGGAAGCAGTCGAACCCGCCGCCTGAGCCGAGGTCGAGTACCGTCTCGCCGACCTCAAGGTTCGAGATCGCGATCGGGTTCCCACAGCCCAGTCCGAGATTTGCGTCGTCGGGAGTCCCCTCGAGATCGGTCGCGTCGTAGCCGATCGAGCGGGCCCGATCGCTGGCCGTCTCGTCGGCCTCGATGGTGGTGTCGTCCGTGCCACAGCAGTCGCAGTCGGTACTCGCGATCGACCCGTACTCATCGCGGACGGTCGATCGGCGGGTCGTCGGGTCGGTATCGGTCGGTGTCGTCTCGTCCGTCGTCGGTGCGGTCGGTGTCTCGTCTGTCATCGTGTTGGTGTCCGTGTGTCGTTCGTCGTCGGTACAGGTTCGCCGTCAGTCGTCGTCCGGAACGTCCACGGCCGCGGCGACGTCGAGCAACTCGAAGACCGCGGTGTCGGCGATCCGGTAGTACGTCCATCGGCCCTTCTTTCGGCTCTTGACCAGGCCGGCCTCACGGAGCGTCCGGAGGTGCGTCGCAACCGTCGACTGCGGTGCGTCGAGGACGACCTGCAACTCGCAGACGCACCGCTCGCCGTCGCGGAGCGCTTCGAGGATCCGGACCCGGTGTTCGTTCGCGAGCGCGCCGTAGACCGCCGTTTGCGTCTCGACTCGCTCCGCGTCCGATCGCAACCCCTCGAGATCCGCGACGGGGTCCGCCACGTCGTCGCGCAGTTGTTCGACCGTGCAACAGGCGTCCGCGAGGTGGTCATCGTCCGACGACATATCGGGTTTTCCCAATCTGTATTTTCGACGTCGTGCAGCTATTCGTCATCTCGTGTCTCCACGTCCCACATCGAGATACTCCGATATAAGTCTAGGGTTGCGCTCCACGCCCTCGAATAATCCACCTACTGGTTAGAATCGGCGGGACCTCCGGAATGATCAGATCGAGAAATTACGATATCAGTCGTGGCGATCGGCGTACCACTCCACGAACTCGGCCAGCGCCCGGCCCCGGTGTGAAATCGCGTTCTTCTCCGCGGTGCTCATCTCGGCCATCGTCTGGCCGTTGTACTCGAAGATCGGATCGTAACCGAACCCGCCTTCGCCGCGCGGCGCGACGAGCGTGCCGGCGACCGATCCCGCGAACGTCTCGACGCCGACGGCTGGTGCGTCGCTCTCCGCGTCGCTCGAGGTCCGTGGGACCTCGCTCCCCGCGTAGGCCAGTACCGTCCGAAATCGCGCCCGTCGGTTCTCTTCCCCCTTCGCCAGTCGCCAGAGTCGATCGACCCCGACCGTCTCTTCGACGTACGCCGAGTACGGACCGGGGAAGCCACCGAGCGCGTCGACGAACAGACCCGCGTCGTCGACGAGGACCGGGTCCTCGCCCCCGAGCGCCTCGAACGCCTCGCGTGCGCCGTGGGCCGCGATGTCCGCGAGCGAGTCGCTCTGGATCTCGGTGTAGTCGTACGCGACCTGTTCGACGTCGTCGATCCCGTCGAGATACTCGCGCGCTTCCTCGACCTTGCCCTCGTTTCCCGTGACGAAGCGGATGGTCATGTACGACTGGCCGGCCGGCGGTGGCAAAATCCCGTCGGTTAGCTCGCGGCGCTTCCGGCACCGGTCGGCGACGCACGGAAGTGCTCTGCCCGCCAACCCTGCTGCAGTGTGACCGCACCCCACGATCGGATCCACGCGAGAAAACCCACTCAGGACACCGCCCGGTGGTCGATCGGGACGATCGAACGGATCGACGACCGGGACGGCCACTGCGTGGTCGCCGTCCGGACCGCGGCCGGGGAGACGATCGAACTCGTCGTCACGGCCGCGGTCCGAGACCTGGTCCTGCGTAGGCTGGATCTCGACGGGGACGCGTCCCCGGTCGGCGAACGGGTCTGGTATCGCAAACACGGCGGTCGGGCGTAGAGACGGCGATCGAACGCACGGACAGCAGTCGGGCGGCGGGACGGCGATCGGATGACTCGACCGCTGTCGGGCCGGTTCCCGGTTCGCGCTCACAACTCGAGTTCGCCCATCACCGTCGCCTCGGCCTTCCGGAGGTGTTCGGCGGCCGTCCCCGGTGCACAGTCCAGTTCCGCCGCCACGTCCTCGACGCTCGCCGATCGCGGCACGTCGAAGTACCCCAGGTCGCGAGCGACCCGGAGCGCTTCGCGCTGGCGGGCAGTGAGCGCCCCGATGACAGCGTCGCCGCCGTCGTACTCGCCGACTCCGTCGACGGTCGGCTCGATCCCATCGGGGATCTGTGCCAGCGATCGCTTGAGGTCGTCGGACTCGCCGGCGACGGAAAAGCGGACCGACCAGTCCGATCGGTACTCGAGCGGCGGGAGCGGAACGAGACTCCCCTGCGAGAACGTGTCGATCAACTGGCTGCCGACGTCGTCGGGGACGTCGCGGACGTAGACCGAGAACGATCGGTCACCCGTCCGGGTGAGGTCGTACGATTCGACGCCGCCGAACTCCGTGAGGGCGGTCTCGTATACGTCGGGGTCGCCCACGACGTGAAAGATGAACGCGTGCTCGTCGGCACCGGAGAAGTTCCCGTGGACCATCCGATAGTCCCCGAAGGCGTCGTGATCCGAGACGAACCGGCGCATCGGATGGACCGTCTCGGCGTCGTGCCGGAGGGTGAGCCGAACGGCCTTCATGGCCGTACGGTTCAGGAGGGTGATATAAATAGCCTAGCGCGTGGCGCAGTAGCGACTCGCCCGTCCTGTCCCAACAGAGGGGTATGGCCGCACACTCGTCGCTCGAGGAGTCGCCCGGGGGATCGGGCACCGATCGCCCGGTCGCGGACGTGGTCGCCGAGTACGCGATCGATCGTGACGACCACCTGAACGCGCCCGGCTTCGTCGTCCGCCCGGACGAGGTCCAGGCGGCGCTGACCGCGCTCCGGGACGAGGCCGGGTTCGACCACTGTGCCTGCGTCACGGCCCAGCAGTACCCCGATCGGTTCGAGACGATCTACCACCTGCGATCCTACGCCGATCCGACCCGCGAGGTGAGCGTCGTCGTCCAGACACCGATCGACGACCCGGTGGGCGAGTCGGCCGCGCCGGTGTATCCGACGGCGAACTGGCACGAGCGGGAGGCTTACGACCTCGTCGGGATCGAGTACGAGGGCCACCCCGACCTGCGACGGATCCTGTTGCCCGAGACGTGGCAGGGCCACCCGCTCTCGCTCGGGTACGATCAGGATCAGCCACAGGTCGTCACCCTCTCCGAGCACGCGAACCCGATCGCCGGCGACGAGCGCGACCCCGAGTCCGACACGATGTTTCTCAACATTGGTCCGCATCACCCCTCGACTCACGGCGTGCTCCACGTCGAGACTGTCCTGGACGGGGAAACCGTGGTCGACGTCGACCCGGACATCGGCTACATCCACCGCTGCGAGGAGCAACTGTGTCAGCAGGGCACCTACCGTCACCAGATCATGCCCTACCCCGATCGCTGGGACTGGGTGTCCGCCGGCCTGCTGAACGAGTGGGCCTACGCTCGCGCCGCCGAGGACCTGGCCGATATCGAGGTCCCCGAGTACGCGCAGGTCGTCCGGACGATGGGCGCGGAGCTCTCCCGGATGGCCGCCCACTTCATCGCACTCGGCACCTACGCGCTGGACGTCGTCGGGGAGTTCACCGCGACCTTCCAGTACGCCATGCGCGATCGGGAACTCGTGCTCGACCTCCTGGAGGACCTGACCGGCCAGCGGATGATGTTCAACTACTTCCGGCTGGGCGGGGTCGTGTGGGACCTGCCGGAGCCGCGCGAGGAGTTCCTCACCGGAGTCCGGGACGTCCTCGACGGGCTCCCCGCGAAGATCGACGAGTACCACGACCTGCTCGTCACGAACGAGGTCTTCCAGCACCGGTGCGTCGACACCGGCGTCCTCGATCCGGAGACGGCCAGACGGTACGGCTGTACCGGGCCGGTCGCGCGGGGCTCCGGGATCGACTACGATCTCCGGCGCGACGACCCCTACGGCTACTACTCCGACCTCGAGTGGAACGTCGTCACCGAACCGGACGGCGACAACTACGCGCGGGTGCTCGTCCGCATGGGGGAACTCGAGGAGTCCGCGAGGATCGTCGCCCAGTGCTGTGCCCTCCTCGAGACCTGGCCCAGCGACGATCGGGAGATCCAGGCCAATGTCCCGCGGACGCTCAAACCCGACGCCGACGCCGAGATCTATCGTGCGGTCGAGGGGGCCAAGGGCGAACTCGGGATCTACGTCCGGTCGGACGGGACCGACACGCCCGCCCGGTTCAAGATCCGCAGCCCCTGTTTCTCGAACCTCTCGGTCCTTCCCGAGATCGTCCGCGGGGAGTACGTCGCGGACCTGATCGCGGCGATCGGAAGCCTGGACTGCATCATGGGCGAAGTCGATCGGTAGTCCCCCGGTCGACCGACGAGGCCGCGACCGTCGACGGTGCCTGGGGAGTCGCCGCCACGCATACTTCTTTCACCGATGGGAGATATTTACTCGATGTATGAGTAATGCAGACGATCGCGTCCGCCTGGGCGTCGTCGGACTCGGGTTCATGGGACAGACGCACGCCGCCAACGCCGAGGCGTTCGGCCACGAGGTCGTCGCCGGTGCCGACCTCGTCGCCGAGACGCGCACGGAGTTCGCGGAGACGTACGACGCGCGGACCTACGAGGAGTTCGCGGAGATGTACGACGGCGAAAATCTGGACGCCGTCGCGGTCTCGACGCCGAACACGTTCCACGAGGAGGCGGTCGTCGCGGCGCTCGAACGCGGCTACGACGTCTTCTGTGAGAAACCCCTCGCGGACGACCTCGAGAGCGCCGAGCGGATCGCCGCCGCGGCCGCGGAGGCCGACGGCTTCTGCGCGGTGAACTTCCACAACCGCGTCTCGACGGCCGCCGAGGTGTTCGCGGACTACCGCGCCGAGGGCTACTTCGGCGAGATCACCCACGTCGACGCGAACTACGTCCGTCGCCGCGGCATCCCCGGCGTCGGTTCGTGGTTCACCAGCGAGGAACTGGCCGGCGGCGGTGCCGTCGTCGACATCGGCGTCCACGCGATCGACTTCGCGCTCTACCTGCTGGGGTATCCCGAGGTCGAGGAGGTCTTCGCCGTCACCCGGACCGAGTTCGGTCAGCGCGACGACTACGTGGATCCCGGCGACTGGTACGACGAAACCGAGGAGGCGGTGTTCGACGTCGAGGACTCGGCGACGGCGATGATCCGCTGTGCGGACGATCGGACGATCTCGCTCGAGGTTACGTGGGCCGCCAATCAGGCCGAGACGACCGACTTCGTCGTCCGCGGGACCGAAGCCGGTGCCGAACTGGAACTCGGCGGCGAGGCGCTCACGATGTTCCGCAGCGGCACGCAGGGCACCGATCACAACCTCGATGCGACGCTGACCGAGGGATCGATCGACCACGCCGGCTGGGAGGGCAGCGATAGGCGATTCCTCGAGGCCGTAGCTTCCGGCGAACCACACGAACTCGGTACCGTCGATCAGGCGCTGACCGTCCAGCGCGTGATGGACGCCATCTATCGCTCCGCCGAGCGGGGAACGTCCGTCTCGATCGACTGATTCGGCTTCCGTGCGGTCGGAACCGGAGTCCCCAACCGGCTAGCTTTTACTCGCCGCCGGTTCAGCATCCGGTAGATGAGCGACGGCCCACACATCCTGCTGACCAACGACGACGGCATCGACGCGCCCGGCCTCCGCGCGCTGGCCGACGAACTCTCGTCGATCGGCACGGTCCGGGTGCTCGCGCCCGCGGACAACCGGAGCGCGGTCGGTCGGTCGCTCACGTACGGTCGGACCGCGGGCGAGGACGACGAACCCGCGATCGGATTCGAGAACGCCCAGTTCTCGAGTCCGGTCCCCCACGCCGACCACGACCTCGGCTACGCGATCGACGGGACGCCCTGCGATTGCGTCGTCGTCGGACTGGGAGCACTCGATCCCGAACCCGACGTCGTCGTCGCCGGCTGTAACCCGGGTGCGAACCTCGGGGCGTACGTTCTCTCCCGATCGGGGACCGTCAGCGCCGCGATGGAGGCCGCGTTTCTCGACACGCCGTCGGTCGCCGTCTCGATGGATACGCTCGGCCACGACGGAGATCTCACTCCCGGGTCGTTCGCGGAACCGGCCGCGCTGGCGGCCGACCTCGTCGAGTACGCACTCGAGCACGACGTCTTCGAGCGCGTCGACTATTTCAACGTCAACACGCCGGGGCCACACCGCGAGACGACCGCCGTCGAACTCACGCGCCCGTCAACCGTCTACGAGATGGACGGTAGCGTCGAGAACGGCGAGTTCCGACTCCACAACCGGCTCTGGGAGCAGATGGCCGACGGATCGATCCCCGACGAACCCGGGACCGATCGCCGGGCGATCCTCGCCGATCGGACCAGCATCTCGCCGCTGTCGGTGCCGTACCGATCGACGGCCCACGAGGCGCTCGATCGATTCGTGGACGAGTATCCGGCTTGAGTCGTCCCGCTACTGTGACAGCCGGCGGGGCCTGAATACGCACGCTGTCCATGCGTCTCCAACCGCGAGCGGAGCGATTCGAGACGTTCGTGCCGGTGTCAAAAACGAGCCGCGACGTGCGACTGCGCTGCCGTACACGGCGGCCACGGTCGTTCGAACAAAAATCGCGATCGGCGACCGCGACGTGCGGCGGCGATTCAGTCGCCGCTCTCGTCGTCGACGATGACCTCGACCGGTTCGTCGTCGGTATCTTCGGTGCTCCCGCCCGTATCCTGTTCTTGCTGCCAGAGGAGCGCGCCGGCGACGAGAACGACGACCCAAGATCGCCAGTTGGCGAGGTTCAGGGTGTAGCCGACGCCGAAGGGTTTCTCGACGAGCATTCCTTCCCCGGGCCGCCAGTACGAGGAGAGCATCCGGCCGATGCTGGGTCGTTCGAAGTTGTACGGCACCCCGAGAATCTCACCGGAAGTGGGCTTGTCTGCCATAGGCGAACGTACGGCCTCCCCCGATAAGAGTATTGTGTGCCCGTCTCGATCCCGGAAATTGTTCAGTCCCAGTTCCTGATCACTCCCCCGGGTCGGCCCCGACGTCCGCGTCGGCGGTCGCTGCAGTATCGGTCACGCCTTCGAGTGCCGCCTCGAGACCCACGGCGAGTCCGGTCTCCATCGTCTCGAGTGCCATACTCGGCTCGCCGTCGGCCCTCGCAGCCGCTTGTGCGTGCGAGAACGGGACGTGGACGAACCCGGCCCGAAAGTCGTGATCGGTCGTCTCGACGAGGTGACGTGCTGCGTACAACAGGTTGTTACAGAGGTGCGTCCCGGCGTCGGTCGAGAGCTGCGTCGGTACGCCCGCCTCCTGCATCGCCTCCGTCATCTCTCGTACCGGCAGCGTCGCGAAGTACGCGTCCGGCCCGTCGTCGACGACGGGGTCGTCGACGACTTCCCGATCGGCGTTGTCCGGAACCCCGGACCCGGACGTATCCCGAAGATTGATCCCGACCCGTTCGATCGTGAGGGTGCGTCTGCCGGCCGCCAGTCCGAGCGCACAGACGATCTCGGGGTCGTGTTCCGCCACGGCGGCCTCGAGTTGCGGTGTCGCCCGATCGAACGCGACGGGGAGTTCCCGGCCGACGACCGTCCCCGATCCGACGTCGGTGCCGTCGAGTCGCGTCGCGAGCCGAAGTGCGGGATTCGTCTCGAAGTCGCCGAACGGTTCGTACCCCGTAAGCAGGACGTCGCTCATCGATCTGATCTGGTTCAGTCCGGACAAGAGTGTCCCGGTTTCCGATCGATGGCGACCGACCCCACGCGACCGACCCTCCGGGTCGCGATCGAGTTCGGCGGCTACTGCGAAGACGGTCCCACTGCACGGAATACCCGTCCACACACCCGTTAAAATAGTAACCCTCACTCGACGGTTCGGAGATGGCTATTTACGCGGGGCTCTCGTACGTATCTCGATGGAATCCGAGCTTACGTGTCCGAACTGTGAAACGACTATCGAATCGAAAGCACAACTTACGGAGGGTCACGAGGTGACCGAACTCGGGTTCGACGGGAAGAATATCAGCCTCTACGGGAATCGAAATCTGTTCCTCTGTAAGAACTGCAAACGGCCGCTGGGAATCCCAAAATAACCCCGGTTGACCACCGCCGCCGTACGAAACGGCCCGATTCTCGCGAATAGCGGCACTCGATCGATCGTCACCCGTCGAACAGGGCCGCGATCAGGTTCGACTCCCCCTTCTGGAGGTGTTCCGCCGCCGTCGCGGTCCCGCAGTCCAGTTCGCGGGCGATGTCGTCGATCGTCGCCTCGCGCGGGACGTCGTAGTACCCGATCGCCAGTGCGGTCTCGATCGCCTCGCGCTGGCGGGGAGAGAGGCGACCGACCGCGCTCTCGGGGGCGACGGTCTCGCCGCCGACCGCCTCGACGGTGACGTCGACGCCGTCGGGAACGCCATCGATCGCGGCCTGAGTGTCCCGCTCGGAACCGATGATCGTGTAGGTGTTGCTCCCGTCGTCGTTGCACTCGATCGGCGGGACCGTCATCAGGCTTCCCCGCGTGAAGTTCTCGAACAGGGATCGTGCGGCCGACGAGACCGTCCCCTCGAAAAAACAGTGACACTCCCGGTCCGTGATCGGGAGGATCTCGTACTCGTGGACGTTTTCGCGCCGCTCCAGTTCGGTCTCGAACCGCCGGTAGTCGCCGCGGAGCCACAGCAGGAACGCCGACGGCGGCGTCGCGACGTTCCAGTTGCAGATCTCGACCCGATCGAGGTACGCGGCACCGCCCGCGAGCAGTCGATAGATCGGCGGAGCGTACTCGCCGGCGGGAGCGAGCGTGATGCGAACGCGTTTCATCGATCCCTTTCGATCGGGACGATCACCGCGCTCCGTAATAAACGGGGCCGAAATATTCGGCTCAAACGGTTCCTCCGATACCACCGTCCGAACGCGTATGCAGCAAAACGTCGGCCGATACGATCGCATCGTTCGTGGCGTTCTCGGCATCTGGCTCGTCGTCGTCGCACTCGCGGCCTACCAGGACGACGAACGCGAGCGGGCGGCGATCGCGGGGATAGCCGGCCTCGGTTTACTCAATAACGCGTTGCTCGGATTCTGCGGCGGAAACTACCTGTTCGGCGTCGATACGACGGGCGAGTCCTGCTCCGCGGCGTGATCACGCGTCGTCGACGTATCGCCCGCGACCCTCGACCTCCCGGAGGCGATCGAGAACTCCCTCGTCGCCGACCTCGCGATAGCCCTCGCGGACCGCCTCGCGAAGGGGGCCGGGATCGGCCGCCGTGCCGACGAGACTCTGATCGAAGACGTGGAGATCCATCGCGTAGTCCTCGACGTGATCGGAGTGGTAGCCGAGGCCGAAGTCGATGAGGTACGTGCGGTCCGAATTCACTCTGACGTTCCGCGTGGTCGGATCGCCGTGGACGAACCCCGCCCGGTGGAGCACTGCCAGGTACCGGCCGACGTCACGGACCCGATCGGCCGCGGCGGCCGCGTCGCTCGCTCGGACGATCGCCCGGAGGTCCCGATCGCCGACGTACTCGAGTTCGAGGCGCGATTCGCGTGGATCGACGTCCGAGAGTACCGGCGTCGGCACGCCCTCCCTGCGGGCCTGACTCGTGAGGCGGGCCTCGATGCGGGTTCGTTCCCGGCGGAGTCGATCGTCGAGAGCGGGGTGACGGTAGGTCTTGGCTTCGCGTCGTTTCGTCACCCGGCCCGCCTCGGGATCGAGATCGACGATCGCTTCGGCGCCCTGCAGGGGGCCGTCGCCGCGACCGGCGGCGAGTTCCGGTTCGTCCGTCCGCCAGGTAACTGGGACCTGGTCGGGCCGGAAGTCCGGATCGACCCGGGAGTCCTCGATCGCGAGCGTATCGCCCGCGTCGTACATCTTCGCGCCGAGGACGGCGATCATGCCCGCGTTGTCCCGCAGAAATCGCGGTTCGGGTGCGTGGAACTCGGCCCCGCGTCGTGCGCACATCTCTCGGAGCATCTCCCGGAGTCGCGCGTTCTGCCCGACGCCACCTCCGAGGACGAGTTCGTCGCTGCCGGTCAGCGAGAGCGCCCGCTCGGAGACCTCGGTGAGCATCCCGAAGATCGTCTCCTGTAGCGAGTAACAGATGTCCTCGACCGGAACCCCGTCGTCGTACCGCCCCTTGGCTGCGCTCATGATCCCCGAGAAAGAGAAGTCCATCCCCTTGACGACGTAGGGGAGGTCGACGTACTCGCCGTCTTTCGCCGCGTCCTCGACCTTCGGCCCGCCGGGGTGTGACCAGCCGACGTGGCGGGTAAACTTGTCGATCGCGTTGCCGACGCCGGTGTCCATCGTCTCCCCGAGGACGCGATAGCGGCCGTTCCGGTAGGCCAGCAGGTGCGCGTTCGCGCCGCTCGCGTTCAGACAGACCGGCGAGTCGAAGCCGGCGGCGTGGCGACCGATCTCGAGGTGGGCGACCATGTGGTTCACCCCGACCAGTGGGACGTCGAGGGTCTGACTCAGCGCCCGCGCGGCCGTCCCGACCACGCGCAGACAGGGGCCGAGTCCGGGACCGCGGGAGAAGGCGACGGCATCGACCGGGGGTTCGGTTCCCGATCGATCGCCGGTCTCGCGGGCGCGATCGAGCGCCGTCTCGACGACGCGGGGAATCGCGTCGTGCATGTGTTCGGCGGCTTCGCGGGGGTGAATGCCGCCGCTCTCTGGCTGGTACGCGTCGCTCTCGATGAATACGTCATCGGTCTCGGTATCGTAGACGGCCGCGCTGGCCGCCCAGGCGGTACCCTCGATCCCGAGTACCCGAATACCAGTGCTCACAGTTTGTAGTTATCGCCCGGAGTGGTGCTCACGGGCCGGTTTACGGGGCGTCGCGCCGGCAACCGCTTCCCGGACGCGTTTCCCGAGGCCTCTCGCTGCGCCGGATGCCTCGCCGCTCACGGCGTTCGCCGTTCGCTTTTCCACGATGCGTCTCGCTCCGCTCGCCGCATCGCCTTACTCCCACTCGGTGTAGCCGCACTTGCCGCAGTGGGTCCGATCGCCGTGGTCGGCGAGGAAGGCGTCGCCACAGCGGGGGCACTGTTCGCGCGCCGTGGTACCGTCCTCGTTGTAGAGTTCGTAGCGCGCCATCTATGCTTCCTCCGGTTCGGCTTCTGCCTCGCTCTCTTCCTCGACGCCGATCTTGTTGCGCTCGAGCATGTGGTCCTGCTCGACCTCGCGGGCGGAGTCGGCCGTGTCGTAAACCTTCGCCTGGCCGACCGTCTTGCGCATCCCGAACTTGGTATCGAGTTTCCGGATGACGACCTCGGCGGCGTCCTTGTTCAGCTTCGCAGCGAGACTGTCGCGAACCTGCAGGCGCGAGGGCGTCGCGTCCTCGTGGATCAGTTCGAATGTAACGTCCGTTCGATGCAACATGGGGTTCTCCTCCTCGGAGATGATGTCGACGTCCATGATATCACTCAGTTACCCTACTATCCCCGTGTAGCGCCTAAAAGGATTTCGAAGCCGGGGGGCGTCACCACCCACCGTCCTGCCCCGTTCCTCGATCGAGCGTCTCCCGTCGACGGGCGACGGCGGAATACCGGTCGGATGTCCGGAAATACAGGCGTTTCGCGTAATTCCTTTACCTTCGTACGGCTCGTCCGTGCTAGCATGGACACAGAATCGATCGTCTTCGGCGGCTTACTCGGTACCCAGCTCGTCGGGTCACTGGTGCTCGTCCTCGGGTTCTTTCTGCAGGGCGTGGGCCCGCTGGTGGCCGTCGGCGGGTTCCTCATCCTCGCCAGCGTCGTCGGCCTGGCACTCACCGCGACGCTCGTCGACGAGGACGACCACACGATCCACGTCCCCGATCGGCGCGAGGGGTGGCTCTCGGGCCTCGGGCGCGACTCGGAGCGGTAACGCCCCCTTCACCGGGTATCGCTGGTTCTCTCGCTGCTCGAAGCACGGTTGTGACCCGGTTTGATTGTCGCGATTCGATTGGTCTCCGGACGAGGCCAGTCCGACGGCCGACCCCGGCGAGACGATTCGAGCGAACTCCACATCCGGTCAGAACCGACCGAGACGGGATTGTTCCTCGCGACCCCCGTTGGGGACCGTTCCGAGCAGCCTGCTCGTCGCTCCCGTTCACGCGGTCGCAGTCGTCGCGGTTCTCGACCGACGGCACGTCGGTGGCTGAATCACCCGGACAGCACCACCAACCCCCGCGGCGTCAGCCTCTCGAGGTCGTCGCCCCAGGCGATCGGGACGCGGTCCCAGCGATCGCCGAAGTCGTCGGTGACGAATAGTCCGCGATTGGTCACCCCGTACACGACGCCGTTCTCGCCGGTCGTATCGAAGACGGTCCTGGCGACTCCCTCGCCCGTCGGCACTCCGCGCCCGTCGAGACGCTCCCAGTCGGCGTCGGCACCGTCCCGCCGGTAGACGTAGGAGTCGGCCCGCTCGGCCGCGTGGGCCGTCCGGGCACCGCTGGCACTCGAGACCAGCACGCGATCGGGGTCGCCGGGATCGGGGACGACGCTCCAGCAGTAGCGGTGATCGAGTCCGGCCTGTGGATGACGCCAGGTTTCGCCCCCGTCGTCGCTCTCGGCGTAGCCGTCGCCCGCCGCGGCGTAGATCCGCCCCTCCCGATCGGGGTGGATAGCGAGACTGTGGTTGTCCCGACGCGATCCGGGGGGCCGTTCCCGCCACGTCTCGCCCCCGTCGGTACTGTAGACGAACGCGCCAGCCTCGATGCCGACGGCGAGCCGATCGGGATCGAAGGGGTCCACCTCGAGCCAGCGCACGTGGTGGGTGTGTGGCCGGGGCGGGAAGTACCACTCCGACGCGGACGGCAGGTCGGTCAGGCCGTCGAGGTGGATCCAGGAGTCCCCGCCGTCCGTCGACCGGTAGATCCGACTGGGTTCGGTGCCCGCGTAGACGACGTCCGGATCGTGGGGACTGATCGCCAGCGACATCACGGCGGTGTCCCCGGGCGTCTCGTCCCCGTCGGCCGCGGGTTCGTTCCCGACGAAATCGGTTTCGAGCCGATCGAACGATTCCCCACCGTCGGTACTCCGGACGAGTCCGTTCTCGAACGTCCCGACGAACACCCGGTCCGGCATCGTGGGGGCGGCCGCGACGCACTCGAGGTCGTGGCCCTGGAGTGCCGTCGACGTCTCCCACTCGTCGGTCCCGTCCCCCTCGCAGACGAGGAGTCGGTCTCGCATCGCGACGTAGCCGATCGTCATACCTGCCACTACGGTGCCAGCGGGGAGAAACGTTGTCCCGGCCGATCGAGTCAGTCGGTCACCCGTTCGGCGAGCGTCGATTTGTCGATCTTCTGCGTCGCCGTCCGCGGGAACTCGTCGACGAAGACGATCCGTCGCGGTTTCTGGTAGTCGGCCATCTCGACGGTCGACTCCCAGTACTCGAGTACGTCGTCCTCGGTGAGATCCTCGTCGGGGACGATCGCTGCCGTGACGGCCTCGCCCCAGCGCTCGTGTGGCGTCCCGAAGACGGCGACGGCCGCGATCTCGTCCATCCCTTGGAGGACGTCTTCGACGGCGCTCGGGGCGACGTTCTCACCGCCGGTGACGATCATGTCGTCGACCCGATCGACGTAGTACAGCCGTCCGTCGTCGTCCTGCCTGACGACGTCGCCGGTCCGTAGCCACCGTCCGGAAGTCCCGTCTTCCGACTCCTCAGTCGCTTCGCTCCTGGGGACGTCATCGGTGAACGCCGCCGCCGTCCGCTCCGGATCGTTCCAGTAGCGGGGCATGATGACGTCTCCCCGCAGGAGGAGTTCACCGGGTTCTCCGGGGTCGACCGGCTCGGTGCCGCCGATCTCGACGACGTCGGCTTCGACGGCCTGCGTCGGCCGCCCCATGAGACCCGGTTCCGGCTCCGTTCCCGGATCGAAGGTCACGCTCAGGCCCGTATTCTCCGTCTGTCCGTAGTAGTTCAACAGCGCGTCGACGTCGAACGCGTCGCCGAACCGCTCGAGTGCCGGGCCCGGCGCGGGGGCACCGCCGTAGAAGGCGATCCGGAGCGACGACGTGTCGTACGCGTGCGCCTCGTCGGTGTTGAGCGCGTCGATCATCATCGTGGGGATGAGGCCGGTGACGGTCGCGCTGGTCTCCTCGACGAGCCGCGCCCAGTCGGTCGCGTCCCAGCCGCGCTGGACGACGACGGTGCCGCCGGCGAGTAGCGCCGGGATGGCACACCCGTACAGGCCGCCGACGTGGAACAGGGGGACCGGCGCGAGGACGACGTCCGTCTCGTCCAGTCCGTAAAACGTGATGCCGACGTCGACCTGCGCCGAGACGTTCCGGTGGGTCTGGACGACGCCCTTCGGTCGGCCCGTCGTCCCGGAGGTGTACATGACGACGGCCGTCTCGTCGTCGAGTCGCCGGACCGTCTCGGGGGCGTCCGTCGCCGGCGGGAACGCCGCCGGATCGAATCGTCTCACGTCGTCGGCCGTCACGATGGCATCCTCCTCGAGCGCCTCGATCCGATCGACGAGTTGCCGGCTCTCGTCGGCGAACGCCTCGCTCGTGACCAGCGCCGACGGGTCGAGGTCAGAGAGCGTGTACTCGAGTTCGTCGAGCCCGAATCGGGCGTTCAGCGGCGTTCCCACGCGTCCGGCACGCCAGATTCCGAGGACGACGGGGAGATACGCGGGCTCGTCCGGAAGGTAGATCGCGACGCGTCCGCCGTCCTGGACCGTTGCGTCGACCCAGGCGGCGACCTGTCTCGCCTGCTGATCGAGCTCTTCGTAACTGATCCCGTCCCCGGAACCGGGCCCCGAAACCGCCGTTTTCGTCGGTGATTTCGTCGCGACGTGTTCGAAGTGATCGTAGACGTTCATGTGTGATTCGCCAACAGGATACCCGATAAGTACGAGGGTGGTTTTCGGGATCGAGATAGTGGCAAAAAACTATCATTGATGGAGGGTGCCGTGGGAGTGGCTTCCATGACCGACGAGGTCCTGTACGAAACCGACGGCCGAATCGCGCACGTCACGTTGAACCGACCCGATCGATTCAACGCGATCACCGAGTCGATGCCCGGGGCGCTCGCTGCGGCCATCGATCGCGCCGAAGCGGACGACGAGGTCCGGGTAATCGTGCTGGAGGGGGCCGGTGAGGCGTTTTGCTCCGGGTACGATCTCGAACTGTTCGCCGAACGACCCCGTCCGGTCCCCGGCAGCCAGGAGATGCCGTGGGATCCGATGGCGGACTATCGACTCATGAAGGGATTCACGGAGAACTACATGCGAATATGGCACAGTCACACGCCGGTGATCTGTAAAATCGACGGTCCGGCGGTCGCCGGGGGATCGGACATCGCCCTCTGTGCCGACGTGGTCCTGATGAGCGAGGACGCGACGATCGGGTATCCGCCGGCGCGGGTGTGGGGGTGTCCGACCACGATGCTGTGGGTCTATCGACTCGGGCCCGGTGACGCCAAGCGGATGCTCCTGACCGGTGACCTGATCGACGGCATCGAGGCAGAGCGCATGGGTCTTATCCATCGTGCCTACCCCGACGACGAACTGGACGACGCCGTCGCAGCCCTCGCGAAGCGAGTCGCCGGCATCCCGGCGAATCAGCTGATGATGCAGAAACTCGCCGTCAACACGGCCTACGAAAACATGGGTCTCGAGACGAGTCAGACGCTGGCGACCATTTTCGACGGGATGGCACGACACACGCCCGAAGGGATCGCGTTCAAGGACCGCTGTGAAGAGGTCGGGTTCGAGCAAGCCGTTCGAGAGCGCGATCGGGGCGACCTGTTCTGAGCGCGAACCTTCGAGACGATCGTCTCGGAGAAGCCACGTCGATCCCATTCGCCGGGCGGTAGACGATCTGTAGGCCGCCGACAAGGCACGGATCCGAGACCGATTGGGCCGATCGGTCGCCGGTACCTGACCGGGTCGATCAGTCGTCGTCCGAGGTCGTGATATCGGCCGAGAGGCCCTGGGCCATCTCGATCTCTTTCGAGTTGTTCATCGTCCACGCGGTGCGCTCGGTGACGGCCTCGATCGCTTCACGTGCGCTCGGGTAGCCGTTGCCGGACTTCTTGACGCCGCCGAAGGGCAACTGGACCTCCGCGCCGATGCAGGGCAGGTTCGCGTACGCCAGGCCGAGGTCGGCGTGATCGCGGAAGTAGTTGATCTGGCGATAGTCCTCCGAGATGATCGCGCCGGCCAGTCCGTAGGGGGTGTCGTTGTGAATCTCGACGGCGTCCTCGATGTCACCCGAGTACTTCAGGAGGGCGACGTGGGGGCCGAAACACTCCTCTTTGAGACAGCGCAGGTCCGTGTCGTAGTCGATCTCGTAGACGAACGGGCCGACCCAGTGGCCCTCGCTGTGGCCGTCGGGGATCTCCGCGTCGTCGAGTTCCGCTCGATCGACGAGCACCTCGGCACCCTCGTCCCGTGCCAACTGGTTGTGACGATGGATCTTTTCGACGTGGTCGGCCTCGATCGCGGGCCCCATGAACGTATCCTCCTGCAGAGGATTGCCGACGGCGACCTTCTCGGCGACGTCGACGTACCGTTCCTTGAACTCGTCGTAGACGTCCTCGTGAACGATCAGCCGTTCGGAGGAGACGCAGCGCTGGCCGGTCGTCTTGAAACTCGACATCACCGCGGAATGAACCGCGATGTCGAGGTCCGCTTCTTCGGTGATGACGATGCCGTTCTTGCCGCCCATCTCGCAGGCCGCGAGTTTGCCGGGTTCGCCGCCGACCTTGCTCGCGATCTCGTGGCCCACTTCGGCCGAGCCAGTAAAGAGGACCGTATCCACACGACCGTCGTCGGTGATCGCCGCGCCAGCGCCGCCGAAGCCCTGTACCATGTTGAACACGCCGTCCGGGATCCCTGCGTCGTCCATCATCTCGGCGATGATCTGGCCGCACCACGGCGTCTGTTCGGCGGGTTTCCAGACGACCGTGTTCCCCTCGACGAGCGCGATCGCCATGTGCCAGAACGGAATCGCGACCGGGAAGTTCCACGGCGTGATGCAACCGATGACCCCACGCGGTTTGCGCCGCATGTAGGCGTCTTTGCTCCCGATTTCGCTCGGAACCACGTCGCCGTGGGGGTGGCGAGCGTTGCCCGCCGCCCACTCGACCATGTGGTACGCCTCGATGACGTCCGCGCGCCCTTCGCTGATCTCCTTGCCACACTCCTTCGTGACGATTTCGGCGAGTTCCTCGGTGCGATCGCGGAGTTCGTGGTAGATGTCCCAGAGGTACTCCGCTCGATCGATGTACGACAGTTCGCGCCACTCCTCGAAGGCACCTTCGGCGGCTTCGAGGGCGGCGTCGACGTCCGACTCGGTGCCCTGCTGGAACCGCGCGAGTTCCTCGCCGGTCGCCGGGTTCTCACTCGCGAAGGTCTCGGTACCGGTACCGTCGATCCACTCGCCGCCGATGTGATGACCGTACACCTGCTGTTGCTGACTCATGGACGGCGGTTCTACCGTCGGGATAGAATAACGCAACCCGCCCATGGGAGGGTGGTGATCCGTGAAACGAGAACTATTTGGTTCGCCACTGAATGACAGCGAACGTGAGCCGACCACTTCAGGGAACGCGGCTGACACTCGAGCTGTGGCATCCGAACTGCTGGGCGATCGAATCGACCGATCGGGTCGGCGGCGGAATTCTCGCACACGCGATTTACAATGCACCGACGGCGGAGGACCAGCCGGTCAACGGGCTGTTCACCGCGTTCGGCGAGACGACGGCCGAGGTCGAGGCGTTGCTCGACGAGATCCGCGAGTCGCCGCTGGCAGGCGAGGTGCTCGAACTCCAGGAACGGTTCGGGCGACGGCAATCGGCCTCGCTCCCGGGGAACGTCGTCACCGAGTTTTTCCTCGAGTACGATCCCCGGGACATGATCTGTCCGACGCTGCTCGAGCACGGCTTCATCCACAGCGCGCCCGTTCGAATCGAGGGGGGACAGGAGTACTGGGAGGTCTGTTTCCCCGGCGATCGGGACGAGATCGAGACCGCGATCGACGGCGTCTGCGACGCCGGCGGCGCGGAGGTCTCGGTCGAGACCATCACGAGCAGGCCGCCGGGGGAATCCGAGCGCAAACGCCGAATGGATTCGCTCACCAGTACCCAGCGGCAAGTGTTCGAACTCGCGCGCGATCGGGGGTACTACCAGTGGCCCCGCGGCGTCTCGACCCGCGAACTCGCCGCCGAACTCGACATCTCGAAGACGACCTTGCTCGACCACCTGCGAAAGGCCGAGTCGAAACTCCTCGATCCCGACGACGTCGCCCCCGAGTGACCCGGTGCGGGACGCCAGCACCGACTGGTCAGCTAACGATCGCTCGGAGGGCGAACAGCGCGTTCTCCTTGCGTTCGCGGATGCGGCGGTAGAAGTACGACAGCCACTTCCCTCCGTAGGGGACGTACTGGTAGACGTCGTACTCCGCGGCGAGTTCGTGCTGGGCGTCCTCGCGAACGCCCATGAGCAACTGGAACTCGAAGGGCGTGTCGTGCTCAGCGGCGAGGCCTTCGACGTACTCGATCACGTCCGGGTCGTGGCTGCCGACCGCGATCCCGTCGTCGAACGTCTCGAAGGCGGTCGCGAGCAGGTCGCGGTACGCCTCGTTCACCCGCGCCTTCTTCTTGTAGGCGACGCGTCCCGGTTCGTCGTACGCGCCCTTGACGAAGCGCACCTTGCCGGGGACGTCGGCCAGTCGCTCGACGTCCTCGGGCGTTCGCTTCAGGTTCGCCTGGATGCAGACACCGACGTTCCCGTCGGTTTCCCGCGCGTGGTGCTCGAACGCGTCGAGCGTGACGTCGGTCGTCGTGTAATCTTCCATGTCGATCCAGACGAAAACGTCGTGCTCGACGCCCGCGTCGACGATTCGTTCGAGGTGGGTCCGGAAGACCTCGTCACCGACGTCGAGGCCGATCTGCGACGGTTTCACCGAGATACAGCAGTCGAGTCCGGCGTCGTCGATCGCCTCGACGAGTTCGACGTAGGCGTCGGCGTCTGCGGCCGCGTCCGCCGGATCGTCGTAGTGTTCGCCGAGCAGATTCAGAATGCCCGCGATACCGTCATCGTTGAGGTCGGCGACGTGCGACAGCGCCCCCGACCGCTCTTCGGCGGCGACGAAATTGTTCGCAATTGGGAGGAGCATAGCCGGAAGGTTGGACGGAAACGGGGTAAACGGACACCCGACCATAGACGCCCGACCGGACCGCGGCGGCCGTCGGCACACTCGCTCGCCCGCGGCAAACCCTCGATCGTGGGCCTCGTGACGCCCGATCGCTCGGCGAACGGGATCGATCCTGACCCGGCACCGAGGGGTCCAGCGGCCGGGCTGACCATGGTCGGTGGTGGTACTAACCGGGGAACTTCCCAATCCAACGAACAGCTATGGCGGACGATGACACACCACTACAGAATCGAAGAGACGTCCTGACGTTCGGCAGTGCCCTGGGGGTGGCGGCACTGGCCGGCTGCGTCGGGACGACTGACGAAGAGGGCGACGGAAACGGAGACTCTGACACCTACACGATCGGGATGATCGACTCGCTGTCCGGGTCGCTGGCCGACTTCGGTGAGCGAAACCAGCGTGCCAAAGACCTGGCGATCGATCACATCAACGAGATCGGCGTCAAGGATCGGGACCTCGATATTATCGTCGAGGACTCCGAAGGTGACGTTCAACAGGGCGTTTCGGCGGCACAGAAACTGGTCAACCAGAACAGCGTTCCGTTCGTCATCGGGGCGGTCGGCTCGGGCGTGTCGGTGTCCATCTACGAGAGCGTCATTCAGGGGACCGACGTCGTCCAGTTGAGCCAGAACTCGACCGGACTCAGCCTGACCGACCACCCCGGACTGCTCCGGATGTCACCCAGCGGACGAACGCAATCGATCGCGCTTGCGGACATCATCAGCGAAGACGGCTACGACGAGGTCGCAGTGACCTACAACAACGACGAGTTCGGTGAGAGCCTGTTCGACGCCTTCGAAGACGCCTACGAGGGGGACATCGTCTACGATAGCGCCCACGACGGTGAACAGGCGTCGTACACCAGCCTCGTCTCCGAGATGAACAACTCCGGTGCGGAGGCCTGGCTCTGTATCACCTACCAGCAGGAGTTCGCGACGATGGTCACGAACATGTACGAGAACGGGTACGAGGCCCAGCTGTACGGGGCCGACTCCAACCGTGGTGACACCGTGCTCGAGGGGACGCCCGAAGGCAGCATGGACGGGATGAAACTCGTCGAACCGGCAGCGCCGAAAGGCCAGGAGAACTACGAGGAGTTCGCCGCGGCCTTCGAAGACGAGTACGACGAGGCGCCGACGGCCTGGTCCGCGTTCGCGTACGACTGCGTGGTCACTGCGGCGCTCTCGATCCAGGCTGCCGACGAGTTTACCGGCGAGGCGCTCGGCGACGTCGTTCGCGACGTCACCCGCCCCGAGGGCGAGAAGGTCTTCACCTACGAGGAAGCCCGCGAGATTCTCGCCGACGGTGGCTCACCCGCGGATATCAATTATCAGGGAGTGAGCGGCCCGATCGACTTCGACGAGAACGGCGATCCGCGGGGCAGTCTCGTGGTGATGGAAGTCCAGGACCACGATTACGTCTCGATCGAGTTCCGGGAATCGTAATCGGTCTTCCCTACAATGTCTATTATCGAATACGCTGCCAACGGACTGGTATACAGTAGCATCATCGTACTCGGGAGCATCGGCCTCTCGCTGATCTACAGTATCGCCGGCTTCGCGAACTTCGCGCACGGTGATACGATGACCGTCGGCGCATATGCCACGCTGGTCGCGTTCGGCGTCGTCGGCGGCGTCGGGTTCAGCGTCCTCGGATTGCCGATGGGCTTCTTCCTCGCGATGCTAATCGGGATCGCCGTCGCCGCCGTCGTCGCGGTCGTCACCGAAAAGATCGTCTACGAACCCCTGGACATCGGCTCGATCGGCCTGCTGATCACGTCGATCGGGGTCGCGTTCGTCTACCGCGCACTGATCCGGATGGGGTTCGGCGCGGACGCGATCCAGTACGACGTCGGCACGCTCCGGCCCATCGAGGCGCTGCTCCCCTACGGGATCCGGATGACCCAGCACGACGTCGCGATCGTCATCTCGGCCGCCGTGCTCGTGACCGGACTGCACGTCCTGTTACAACACACCGACCTGGGGCGGAAAATGCGCGCGATGGCCGACAACCCGGATCTCGCGCGCGCAAGCGGGATTCGAACGTACCGCATCAAGCTCTGGTCGTGGATCATCGGCGCGGGCCTTGCCGGGTCCGGCGGAGCGTTCCTCGGCCTGTTCAACTTCCTCGAGCCCCGGATGGGCTTTAACGTCCTGCTGGTCATCTTCGCCGCCGTGATCCTCGGCGGGATCGGCTCCGTCTACGGCGCGATGCTCGGCGGGTTCCTCATCGGGATGGTCGTCGAGATGATGCCGCTGTTTACCGATCTCGGCATCCCGATCGGCATCGAGTACGCCGAGGCGGTCGCGTTCCTGATCATGGTCGCCGTGTTGCTCATGCGGCCGACCGGGATCGCCGGCGACGCCATCGACGGGGAGGGAGTGTAACATGGGCGCACTCACCGACCCGCGCGGCTACTGGGACGACCTGACGATCACGGAGCAGGGCGTCACGGCTGCCATCGGCCTGATCGTACTGTCACTCGTCCTCCTCTTGCTCACCGGCGCGCTCGGTGCGTCGTACTTCCTCTTCCTGTTCGGACTGGCGGGGATGTACGCGCTCCTCTCGTTCGGACTGAACTCTCAGTGGGGGTTTACCGGCCTGATTAACTTCAGCGTCGCCGCCTTCTTCGGGCTCGGTGCCTACGGCGCGGCCCTGATGACCGCCAGCAACTCGCCGCTCGGGGGCGAGTTCAACCCCGTGTTCGGCCTGCTCGTCGGGCTGGTGCTCGCAGCGGTGATCGCGGTGGCGATCGGAATCCCGACGTTACGACTGCGTGCGGATTACCTCGCGATCGCGACCCTCGGACTGGCGGAAGTCATTCGCCTGTTCACGATCAACGAACGCCAGTTGACCAACGGGAGCGCCGGCCTCCGGGGAATCCCGACGTTCTTCGAGGAGTGGCCAGTGCTGGGAACCGTCCCGGACGTGATGCCGGCCATCGAGATCGAACTCCTCCCCGGGTCGCCGGTCGTACTCGGCCTGTCGTTCTGGCAGCAACTGCTCAACGTCGCGTTGCTGCTCGTCTTCCTCGGCGGTACCTTCGCAATCCTCCGGCGGGCCCAGCGATCGCCGTGGGGCCGACTGCTCCGGACGATCCGATCGGACGAGGACCTCGCGAAGGCGCTGGGGAAGAACACGTACTCGTACAAGATGCAGTCGTTCGTCCTCGGCAGCCTCATCATGGCGCTTGCAGGCGTCTTCTTCGCGCACCTGAACCTCGTGGTTACGCCGGACCAACTCGATCCGATCACGACGTTCTACGTCTGGGTCGCCGTGATCCTCGGAGGCAGCGGTTCGAACCGCGGGGCGTTGCTCGGCGGCTTCGTCGTGGTGGCCATCCGGGAAGGGTCCCGGTTCGTCAACGAAATCAGCGTGATTCCCGATTTCCTCGGAGGCGCCCCGCTCAGGCTGCTCGCGATCGGGCTCCTGATCATCCTCGTCATGCGGTTCCGGCCGCAGGGAATCCTGCCGCCGCAGCGGGAACTGATCTGGCCGAGCGCGATCGACGACGCCGCGCCGTCCCGACCCGATCGGGGCGTGCGCGACTCGAAAGGAGGTGGCACTGATGACTGATCTACTCGAAGAGACGCGATCGACCGACGAAGCGGACGCGAGTGCGGTTCAGACGAACGCCGACATGTCGAAAAACGACGTCGTGCTCCGGGTCGAGGATCTCCAGAAGTCCTTCGGCGCGCTCGTCGCGACCGACCACGCGACGTTCGAGGTCGAACGCGGGACGATCACTGGCCTGATCGGTCCCAACGGTGCCGGCAAGTCGACGCTGTTCAACCTCATCTCCGGCTTCTACGAGCCGGACGGCGGTGCCGTCACGGTCAACGGAACCGACGTGACCGGAGCCGAACCCTACGAAGTCGCCGAACACGGGCTCATCCGAACGTTCCAGACCCCGCGCAAACTCGAGGGGATGACCGTCCGGGAGGCGATGCTCGTCGGACCACAGGACCAGCCCGGCGAATCGTTCGTCAAACTGTTCACCGATCCCGGAACGGTTGCGGAACACGAGCAGCAGAACCTCGACGACGTCGAACGCATCCTCGCGGAGTTCGAGATCGATCACCTGGCGACCCAGCCCGCGACGGACCTCTCGGGCGGCCAGATGAAACTGGTCGAACTGGCCCGCGCGATGCTCGCCGAGCCGGAGATCCTCCTGCTCGACGAACCCGTCGCGGGGGTCAACCCGACGCTCAGGAACAAGCTCGCCGAGCAGGTTCGTCGGCTCAACGAACAGGGCACGACCTTCCTGCTCATCGAACACGACATGGAGTTCGTCATGGACCTCGCCGATCCGGTCGTCGTCCTCGATCGGGGCAGCGTCCTGACCGAAGGTCCGCCGCACGCGATCCAGTCGGATACGCGCGTCATCGACGCGTACCTCGGAGGTGGTGGCGCGTGAGCGCCGACCACGTCCTCGAACTGGACGGCGTCGACAGCGGCTACGGCGAGGTGCAGGTGCTCGACGATTGTACGCTCCACCTCGACCCGGGCGAGATCGTCTGCCTGATCGGCCCGAACGGTGCCGGCAAGTCGACCGTCCTCAAGACGGCCTTCGGCATGCTGACGCCGTGGAACGGTCGCGTCCGCTACCACGACGACGACATCGGCGGAATGGCGCCCGAGGACATCGTCCGGGAGGGAATCGGCTTCGTCCCTCAGACGGAGAACGTCTTCGGCTCGCTCACCATCGAAGAGAACCTTCGCATGGGCGGCGTCGCACGCGACGCCGCCCTCGAACCGGTCCTCGAGACGCTGTACGATCGGTTCCCGCTGCTCGACGAGAAGCGCTCGGCGAAGGCGCGGAACCTCTCCGGCGGCCAGCGGCAGGTGCTCGCCCTGGCCCGCGCGCTGGTGATGGAACCCGACGTACTCCTGATCGACGAACCCTCCGCGGGCCTCGCACCGAACACCGCCGACGACGTGTTCGCGGACGTCCAGGAGGTCAACGCGATGGACACGGCGATCCTGATGGTCGAACAGAACGCCAAGAAGGGGCTGGGAATCTCCGATCGGGGCTACGTCCTCGATCAGGGGACGGTCCGGTTCGAGGACGAGGCCGACGCCCTGCTGGACAACGAGGAAGTATCGAAGCTGTACCTCGGCGGCTGACGGCGGCCGCAGCGGGAGCGATCGACCGTCACGGTCGTCCGTTCCGTCGTCGCGAGCGATCGACTCTTTTGAAACTATCGAGCTGAACGCGTCGGTGCGATGGGGCAGCGGAGGGTCGCAGTCGCGACTCGGACCGCGAAAACCGGGACCCGTCGACGAAATCGTCGCGGGTGCTATGGGAGGGGTCGCGATCGGATCGCGATGTTAGTCCGCGCCCGCACGCTCGCCCCAGCCGCAGGCGGGGCACGTGAGGCGGTCGCCGGCGGCGGTCATCGTGGTTCCACACTTCAGACAGCCGGTCGCGTCGAGTGATGCGTTTCGGTCGGTCATTTGGGGGTGGCCACCCGCGGCGATCCCCGGGCGGCGCTACTGAGAGTCAGTCGTCCGACGGGCATAAGCACTGCACCCACCATGGACGTGATCAGACCGATCGCTCGCGGCGGCTGGAGCAACTCGAGAGGAGACCAGACGGGGGTTCAGTCGTCGTCCATCGGCGCCGTCACGGGTTCGACGCGCTCGCCGCGGGGGCCGTCGAGGTCCACGTCGGGCAGCAGGTCACGGAGGTAGCGGCCGGTGTGAGAGTCGTCGAGGCGCGCGACATCCTCCGGCGTCCCCGTCGCGACGACCTCGCCGCCGTTTTCACCGCCCTCGGGCCCGAGGTCGATGACGTGGTCGGCGTTCTTCACGAGGTCGAGTTCGTGTTCGATGACGACGACTGTGTTCCCGTTGTCGGTCAGGCGATGGAGGACGTCGATGAGTTTCCGCTCGTCCTCGCTGTGGAGGCCGGTCGTCGGTTCGTCGAGGAGGTACAGCGTCTCGCCGGAGTCTTTCTTCCCTAACTCTTCGGCGAGTTTGATCCGCTGGGCCTCGCCGCCCGACAGCGTCGTCGAGGGCTGGCCGAGGCGCATGTAGTCGAGGCCGACGTCTTTCAGCAGTTTGAGGCGACGACGGATCTGGCTGGAGGACTCGAAGAACTCGTAGGCCTCCTCGACGCTCATGTCGAGCACGTCGGCGATCGTCTTCCCCTTGTAGGTGACGTCGAGCGTGGCGTCGTTGTACCGCGCGCCGTCACACTCCTCGCAGGGGACGTAGACGTCCGAGAGGAAGTTCATCTCGATCTTGACGGTTCCCTGGCCGCCACACTCCTCGCAGCGGCCGCCCTTGACGTTGAACGAGAACCGCCCCTTCTCGTAGCCGCGCTGTTTGGCGAGTTTGGTCTGGGCGAACAGTTCCCGAACGTAGTCGAAGACGTTCGTGTACGTGGCCGGATTCGATCGCGGCGTGCGGCCGATCGGCGACTGGTCGATCAGCCGGACGGTCTCGATCTCGTCGAGGCCCTCGAGGCTGTCGTGGTCGCCGGGAATCACCGAGGTGTTGTCGTTCATCTCGCGTGCGAGACCCTTGTAGAGAACCTCGTGCATGAGCGTGGACTTGCCCGATCCTGAGACGCCCGTGATCGCGGTGAAATTGCCGAGCGGGACGTCCACGTCGAGGTCCTTCAGGTTGTGCTGGCGGGCGCCGAGGATCGTCAGGGCACCGTCGGGATCGCGGCGCTCGTTCGGGACCGGGATCTGCCGCCGACCGGAGAGGTAGTCACCCGTGATCGAACCTTCGCACCCCTTGAGGTCCTCGACGGGACCGTTGACGACCACTTCGCCGCCGCGCTTGCCGGGGCCGGGGCCCATGTCGATGACGTTGTCCGCCCGGCGCATCGTCTCCTCGTCGTGTTCGACGACCAGCAGGGTGTTGCCGAGGTCCCGGAGTTCCTCGAGCGTATCGAGCAGCCGATCGTTGTCCCGCTGGTGGAGCCCGATCGAGGGTTCGTCCAGCACGTACAGCACCCCGACGAGGCCGGAGCCGATCTGAGTCGCGAGACGGATGCGCTGGCTCTCGCCGCCTGAGAGCGTCGAAGCCTCCCGATCGAGGGTGAGGTACTCGAGGCCGACTTCGCACATGAACCCGAGGCGCGAGCGGATCTCTTTGAGGATCTCCTCGGCGATCACCTTCTCGCGTTCGGTGAGATCGGCCTCCATCGACTCGAAGTGCGCCAGGGCGTCGCCGATGCTCATCGCGTTGATCTCGGTTATCGACGCGTCGTCGACGAGTACGGCACGGGACGCGGGTTTGAGGCGGGTGCCGTCACAGGCCGGACACTCGGTGACGGACATGTAGTCCTCGATGTGTTCGCGGGTCGAGTCGGAGTCGGTCTCGAGGTACCGCCGATCGAGGTTCGGGATGACGCCCTCGAACCGCTTGCGCTTCCGGCGGGTGCCGTTCTTCGTGTGCCGTTTGAACAGCACCTGCTCGCTGGTGCCGTAGAGGAACGCCTGGCGAATTCCTTCGTCGAGGTCCTCGAACGGCGTCGACAGCGAGACGTCGAAGTGCTCCGCGACTGCGTCCAGCCGGGTCTGGTAGTACGATCGGTTGTAGCTCCAGGGTTCGAAGACGTGTTTGAGCGGCTTCGACTCGTCCTGGACGACGAGGTCCTCGTCGACCTCCTTGGTCTCGCCCAGTCCCTCGCACTCGGGACAGGCGCCGTGGGGCGAGTTGAACGAGAAACTGCGCGTCTCGATCTCCGGGACGTCGATCCCGCAGTGGGTACACGCGAGGTCCTTCGAGAACTCGACGACGAACCGATCGTCCTCGTCGGTTTCGTCGCCGAGCGCGCCCGTCCGGCGCGCCTCCTCGCCGAGGTCTTCGGCGGCCTCCTCCGGCGGGTCCGGGAGGATGACCTTCAGAACCCCCTCGGCCTCGTCGAGCGCGGTCTCGACGCTGTCGACGATCCGCGGTCGATCCGCGGTCGAGACCTTCACGCGATCGACGATGACGTCTATCGTGTGGTCGAAGTTCTCGTCCAGGTCCGGGTCGTCGATCGTGAGGTCGTGTTCCTCGCCGTCGACCTCGACGCGGGCGTACCCCTCCGAGACGAGTTCCTCGAACAGGTCCTCGAACGCACCCTTCTGGTCGCGGACGACCGGCGCGGCGAGTTTGGCCTTCGTCCCCTCGGGAAGTTCGAGGATGCGCTCGACCATGTTCTGGGCCGACTGTTCGCCGACTTCTCGACCGCACTCCGGACAGTGGGGGGTGCCGACGCGCGCGTAGAGGAGTCGCAGATAGTCGTGGAGTTCCGTCACCGTCCCGACGGTCGATCGCGGGTTGTTCGCCGCGTTCTTCTGGTCGATCGAGATTGCGGGCGAGAGCCCTTCGACGGTCTCGACCTGCGGCTTGTCCATCTGGCCGAGGAAGTTCCGGGCGTAGGCGGAGAGACTCTCGATGTACCGGCGCTGGCCCTCGGCGTAGACCGTCTCGAAGGCGAGCGAGGATTTGCCCGACCCCGAGAGACCGGTGACGACGGTAAATTCCTCTCGAGGGATCGAGACGTCGAGGTCCTTGAGGTTGTGCTCTTCCGCCCCTCGTACCTCGATGAAGTCCTTGCTCATGGTCTGCTCGCGGAACCGATATGTGCGGGTGGTCGATTCGGTGCTCGATCCATCGTGGTTGCGTCAGTGGCCGAACGGACTTAACGAGTCTGAATGACCAATACCGTGGCGTATGATAACACGACCCTTCACCGGGCGATACTGCTGCCGATAGCCGCCCGGTCCCAACTGACTTCGGGGTCCAGCCCTAATGCACCGGTATGACTAGCGATCCGGGGCCCTCGCTGACCGTCGCGGAGTTCGTCGAGTACTGTCGGACGCAGGCCGGCCTCCTCTCCGGGCACGTCGAACGGATGGGTGACGAGGCCAGGGCCCTGCTCGACGAGATCGACGCGGAGATGGCCGAAATCCGATCGCGCCTCGATGGAGGGGCCACCGACGTCGGGGGCACTGCGGGGCCGTCGACGGCGGCCCGGCCGAACGAGCGCGAGGTCGACCTCGAGTCGATCGAGGAACTGGAGCGCGATCTCTCGGAGAAACAGACGCTCGTCGACGCCAAGCAGGCCCGGATGCAGGCGTTCCAGGACCTCGCCGCCGGCTACACCGAACTCGCCGAACAACTCCAGAACGAGGTCGAGGACGGCCAGGAGGCGCTGACGCGAGTCGTCGAGTTCGAGGCGGACCGCGACGCGCCGGCCTACTTCGAGGAGCGCCAGACGCTGTGCGAGGCCGCGATCGAAGCGGATTCGTCCGACCGGAAGTGACGATCGGCGCCCCGGGACGCTGGTCCGGCCTCGTCCCCTGGTTCTCCGATCTCGACGTCGTTCCACGACCCCGACCGCCCGGCGAACGCCGCCGGTCGCTCGATCGCGATCTCGCGCCGACCGCGTCACGCGTCGCCCCTGTGAGCGCGGGGGATCGCTTATTTTGCTTCGGCGAGAGCTAGTGCGTATGTCCCTCACGACCCACAGGTGCACCTGTGGTGCAACCCTCCAGTTCCGTCAGGATATCCGTAAAGAAGGGGCCGGCGTCTACCCGACCTGGAAGTGCAAGGACTGCGGCACGCCGGTTCCCGGCAAAACCGCCGAGAAGCTCAGACACCAGCATCCGTCGTGACGATCGTGACGACTGCCCCTCAGCCGTCGGTGGCCGCGCGCACCGTCAACACCGGGACCGTCGCCGTCCGCAGGACGCGTTCCGTGACGCTTCCGATGAGGAGTCGATCGATTCCGCTTCGGCCGTGGGTCCCCATCACGAGCAGCGCCGCATCCTGTTCGTCCGCGTAGCTCCGAATCGTTCGATCCGTCGATCCGTACCGGACCGCAGTCACCGCATCGATGCCCGCCTCGTCGGCCATCGCGACACCGTCGTCGATGATCCGCCGTGCAGCACTCTCGAGTCGATCGAGCCTGAGGTCGGTGCGCTCGTCGATCCCCGCCGGCGTCACGTCGACGACCGAGAGGAGGTGGACGGTCGCGTCGTGGTGGCGAGCGATCTCCAGAGCCCGCTCGAGCGCGGCGTCGGCGTGGGTGCTGCCGTCGATCGGAACCACGATCGTCTCGAACGGATACCGTCGCTCGACCTCGGGAGCGCCTCGGACGACGAGGACCGGGACTTCGGCGTCGCGGACGACCGCTTCCGTCACACTCCCGAGCAGGAGTCGGCCGACGCCGCGCCGTCCCCGCGTCCCCATCACGATCGCGTCGACGTCCCGGGTCGCGGCGTACTCGAGGATCGTGTCCCGCGGTTCGCCGGTGTGAATCTCGTCGATAACGGGCGCACCGGCGTCGCCCGCCCACTCGCGACCCTCGGCGATCGGCCCTTCGACGTCACCCGGATCGGCGTCCGGATCGATCACGTGCAAGACGTGGACGGTCACGTCCTCCGCGGCCGCGATCTCGCCGGCGTACTCGAGCGCCGCGTTCGCCGGGCCGCTCCCGTCGGTCGGAACGAGGATCCGTTCGAACATATGCTCCCCTCATCGCACAGCGACTTACACCTATGCGACAGTTCCCGATCAGTGGGACTTCGACTGCGCACGCGAGGCCGGTCAGTCGCCCTCACGCCGCTCGAAGCGCCTCGAGCAGCGCGTCGACGTCGGCCCGCGTATTGACCGCGTGGAGCGAGACGCGAACGGCCGCCGGATCGGGCAACGATCGCACGACGATCCCCCCGTCGGCGAGGCGCTCGACGATCGCCTCGGGGTCGTCGACGGCGATCGTCACGAGGCCGCTCTCCGGGGGTCGAGGGCTCAGTAACCGGTCCTCGGGGAGCCCGTCCGCGAGCCGGTTCGTGAGCGCGTCGATCCGGCCCGCGATCGTCCCGATGCCGATTTCCTCGACGATGTCGATCGCCTCCATCAGGCCGGCGTGGGCGACGGGACTCGTCGTCCCGACCTCGAACCGCCGTGCACCCGGCTCGTAGCGGAAGTCGCCAGCGTTCGCGTCGACGACGCTGCGGTAGCCGATCGCGGCTGGGGTCAGATCGGCAGCGACGTCCTCGTCGACGTAGCAAAAGCCCGACCCGAAGGGAGCGAGCAGCCACTTGTGACCCGACGCGGCCACGAAGTCCGCGTTCCACTCGCCGACGTCGACGGGGATCTGGCCGGGTCCCTGCACGGCGTCGACCAGCACCATCGCGCCGGCGTCGTGAGCGACGTCGACGATCTCCGCGATCGGGAGCCGGGTTCCGTGGGTCCAGGTGAGCGAACTCACGCAGAGAAGCGTGGCGTCGTCCGCGGCCGCTTTCACGTCGTCGAGATCGACGGTCCCGCGATCGGTTTCGAGCACCCGCACCTCGACCCCGTGCTCGCGTTCGAGGCGTTGCCACGGCAGGACGCCGGCTGGATGTTCGAGGTCGGTCCGGACGACCACGTCGTCTTCGTCCCAGTCGATAGCCCCGGCGACCCGGTTGATGCCGTCAGTCGTACTCTCGGTCAGGGCGATTTCGGCCGGAGCAGCGCCGAGCAGGTCCGCGACGACGGCTCGGGCCTCCTCGTAGAAGTCGAACGCCGCGGGGTACATTCCCGTCTCCGTCGGTGACGCGTACTCGTGGTGCTCGAGCGCGGATTCCGCGGCTTCGACGACGCGACGCGGACTGGGGCCGCCGGCACCCCAGTTGCAGTAGATACCGTCATCGAGGGCGGGGATGGCCTCGCGAAGTTCCGTTGGGTCCATATTCCACCCGTTTGAGCCGCCCCGACATCGGTCTGACGATCATTCCAGGCCATCGAGACTGGGGCGGACGACCGCTGCGCCCGTCGCTGGCCGTCGAGCCCTGGCACGGATTCCCGCGAACGCGACGACGCTTCCACTGCCCACGCTGTTAACCCTCTTCTGCCACGGGATCGACCCGATACCCGACGGGCAGTACAGGTGAACGACGTAACGCTACGGATCGAAATCCGCTCGTCTACCCGGGCCCGTTCGAGAGAAGCGTGCTGAATACGGATACCGACCGACCGCTGCTGTCAGTTCGCGTGGTTCGAAGGGCCCCTGAGGAAGAAGCGACAGATCGTCGCGATTAGATCCAATCGCGGGGAAGTTCGTCTGCATGATCTTGCAGTAACTCGAGTAGCGGACGGATCTCTTCGAATGTAGGCCCCTTTGAGACGGAACGTGTTTCGCGGTCCCAGCGAACAAAGCCCGCATCCGCTAACGCGGGGAGATGCGTGTGCACCATCTCGCTTCGCAGGATCGCCAGCTCTTTCTCGCCGGTGTGAACTATCTCGGGGACGAGAACTTCGTCTTGCGGATTCCGGTCGAGGAGAGCCACTAGCAGTCGTCGGCGATGTTTATCCGCCAGCGCTGACAACATTTGGTCGAGCATATCCAGATATTATTCGTCCGTTTACAAGAACGCCACCATTGCTTTCAAAATAACTGTGCCAATAGCAAATAATCGAACACAGATCGGAAATATCGTTTCGAGTATCTAAATCGCAACCTGCGAGCGCTGTGCTGAACGGCCGTCAACACGAACTGAATTTGCACTCTGTACTCGGCGCGACCGACGAGCAGTAGCCGTACCTGGGAGGAATCTCGACGGTCAGTTCGGGCGTTCAGCGATCGGCTGGGTCACGCCGAAGTCACCGGACGGTTCGGGTTTCGACGGGACTACTACCGGGGTTCAGCCGGACCACTACATCGGATTGATCGGGTGCTTCTTCGGCGGCCACGACTCCTCTCGCTCGGGGCCGTCCCGAGCGAGCGCCCGCAACAGTCGATCGCGGGTGTCGCGAGGATCGATCACGGCGTCGACGCCGACCGCCTCGACGGCGCGGACGGGGCCGGTGCGATCGACGAACTCCTGGACGAGTTCCTCGCGTTTCGCGGCGGGATCGGCGGCCGCCTCGTAGACCTCGCGGTAGGCGACGTCGACGGCACCCTCGATGCCCATGGCGGCGATTTCGGCGGTCGGCCAGACGACGGTGAGGTCGTTGTCGGTCGACCGGCCGCCGCCCATCGCGACGTAGCCGTACCCGTAGCCCCGCCGGAGGACGACGTTCAGCGTCGGCACCGTCGCGCGGTTGAGTTCGAACGGGAGTTTCGCCGAGTGGCGGGCGATCCCCTCGCGTTCGGAGTCCGGCCCCGGCAGGATCCCCGGCACGTCCGCGAGGAGCACGATCGGGAGGCCGAACGCGTCACAGACGCTCGCGAAGTGCGAAGCCTTGTCCGACGCGCCGGTGTCGATCGTCCCCGCCTTGATCCGGGGATTATTCGCGATGACGCCGACCGATCGACCGTCGAGGCGCGCGAAGCCGGTCACGACGTTTCGCGCGAACTGGGGCCTGAGTTCGAAGAAGGAGTTCCGATCGACGAGTCCCTCGACGATCGCGTCGACGTCGTATCCCTTCTTCGGGTCGGCGGGCATCGCGTCTACGAGTCGGTCGACCGCTTGCGCCGTGGGCGGCGTCGGATCGTCGTCGATCGGCGGGGCCGCCTGTGCGTTCCGTGGCAGGTACGAGAGGTAGGTCCTGATCGCATCCAGACAGGCCTCGTCGTCCGCGACGGCGAGCGAGGCCATCCCCGTCTCGGCGGTCTGGAACCGTGCATCGCCGAGTTCTTCCTTGCTCAGGTCGGTTCCCAGCGCGGCCTCGACGAGCGACGGGCCGGCGACGCCCATCGTACTCGTCCCCTCGACCATCACCACGAAGTCGGACATCGCGGCCCAGTTCGTCGCGGCGGCGAAGCCCGGCCCCATCATCGCCGACACCGTCGGCACCCAGCCGGAGAGTTTCGTCTGGAGCGTGGTGAGTCCAGCGTCCCCCTGTGCGAACGGCCGGGCGTCCAGCCCCTCCTGGATCCGGTGGCCGCCGCCGTCGTGGAGCAAGACGACGGGATACCCCTGCTCCAAGGCGAGGTCCAGTACGCGCTTGAGTTTGTTCCCGCCGGTGTGGCCGATCGAGCCGCCCTCGACGGTGAAGTCGGTCGCGGCGACCGCCGCCGGTCGGCCGTCGATTTCGCCGATTCCGGTGACGATGCCGTCAGCCGGGGCGTCCTCCCGTTCCCAGTCGGCGGTCTCCGGCGTCGTCGGGGCCGGCGCCGCGAGTTTGCCGATCTCGTCGAAGGAGTCACAGAGGAAGTCGATCCGCTCGCGAGCCGTGAGTTTTCCCTGCTCGTGCTGGGCGGTGACGGCGGCGTCGCGGCCCTCGTCGTCGACCGCGCGTTTCTCGCGTTCGACGCGCTCGATCAGGTCCTCGACGCTCGCCTCGTGCCGATCGGTCACCGCCGCTCACCCATCGACTCGGGGGCGATCGTCGCGTCGGTATCGTCCGCCGGGTCCGCTGTATCGCCGTGTGCCCGAGACCACTGGCCCATGCCACGCCATAACAAAACATTGGATAATAAATCCACGGTCCGGCTGAACGCTGGAAACCGCACGTCGGCTCTGGGAAACAGTGGCAACCGGGTGTCGCTGGCGTCGCCCCGACACCCGGGCTGGACGACGGCTCTCGTCCCGCCGATCGTCAGATGGTATCGCGGAGGACGATCTCGTCGTCGATCGAGGCGAGCATGTCTTCGGTGACGACGTAGTCTTCCTCGTCTTCGCCCTCCACGCCGAGTTTCGCGAGCAGGTGTTCCGCGACGCTCGGGTTCGGATCGACTGCGGCCCGGTTCCGATCGACGCTCGCGACGATGCCGAGTTCCTTCCCTGCTGCGTCGACGACCGTTTTCCCGACCGCGTCGTCGGTGAGTGTGGCTGTCATGTGGTCGTGCTACGACGACGGACGGCGTAACTGGAGGGCTTTCCCGTGCTTGCTCGGGGGCTGCACACGCGGCCCGGAGCTATTTGACCCGTGCCAGCGACAGTACTCTCGACGCCCGCCGACAGTCACAGAACCACCATGACCCACACGATCGAAATCAGCGACGACCTCAAGGAACGCATCGACAGCCACATCGAGGAGGACGAATCGTACGAGGAATTCATCGAGGAGTTGGTGTCGATCTACGAGACGGAAGGGGCGTTCCTCCAGGAAGGATACTCCGAGTGACGATCGAGACGGGATGGTCTTCGAGTGGCCGCAGTCGTCACGACCCCGACAGCGCATTTCGCGACGCCGTCCGCCCACGTCGATCGGTCCAATCGGGCGGTACACTCGAGTATCGTCCCCCCGTAGGGTCGACTATGCACCTGCTGGTCGCGCTCGACGACTCGGAGCCGGGGTGGGCGGCACTCGAGTTCGCGTGTGCGGAGCACGGGGACGACCAGATCACGGTGGTCCACGCGATCGATCTCGCGGAGAGCGGCTACGGCGAGTTCGCTCACCTCGGCACGGACCAGATGCTCGAACGACGGGAAGAACACGCTGCGGCACTGTTCGAGGCGGCCCGGGATCGCGCGGAGGCACGCGGCTGTTCGATCGAGACGGCGATCGTTCGCGGCCAGCCTGCGGACGCGATCGTCGACTACGCGAGCGAACACGCGGTCGATCGGATCGTCGTCGGCAGTCACGGCCGCACGGGCGTCTCCCGCATCCTGCTGGGCAGCGTCGCCGAACAAATCGTCCGCCGGGCACACGTTCCCGTGACGATCGCTCGCTAACGCGCGAAAAATGGTACGATTACTTATGTATCAGTGAACTGTTACGCGGTCGCGACTGAATAAACTAATTAAGGTCCGAGACAGTCCCGTTCCTATGAACAACCGCTACGATGTGGTCATCGCCGGTGCAGGCCCCGCCGGTGCCCAGTGTGCTCGGGACCTCGCGGCACGGGGGTACGACGTCGTCGTCCTGGAGACCGAGTCGGAGGACGAGTTCCCGCGCCAGAGCAACAAGTCGACGGCGGGGACGTTCCCGTCGATGATGGCCGCGTTCGGGATTCCCGACGACGTGGTGATGCAGTACACCGACACGGTCGTCCTCGAGTCGCCGACCGAGCATTTCGTCCAGAAACAGCCCGGTGCCGTCCTCGAGTTCGCGGATTTCAAGCGGTACCTCGTCGCCGACGGCCGCGAGGACGGGGCCGAGTATCGCTTCGACGCGCGAGTGGCCGCTCCGATCATGGAGAACGGCGAGATCGTCGGCGTCACCTACAACGGCGATCGGGAGGTCTACGGCGAGATCGTCGTCGACGCGACGGGGCCCGCTGCGCCGCTCGCGAAGAAACTCGACGTCGTCGACCTCAAGCACGAGAACCACGCGATCGGCATCGAGTACGAGTTCGAGGGCATCGACATCGACCGGCCCGGGTTCGCGGACCTCCACGACGCGATGATGCTCCGACTGGACCACGAACTCGCGCCCGGCGGCTACTCCTGGATCTTCCATACCGGCGAGGATACGGCCAAGGTGGGCCTCTGTTACATCCGGAACGAACAGTACCACCAGTACGGCCGCGAGGACTTCAGTATCGACGACTACCTGGACCACTGGATCGACACCGATCCGCGGTTCGAGAACGCGACGCGTCTCGACGGAAAGATGCACCGCGGCTCCGCGCACATCCAGATGCCCGGACAACTCTACACCGATCGGTTCATGGCGATCGGCGACACCGTCCCGACGGTCGATCCGCTGTGGGGCGAGGGGATCCACAAGTGCATGAAGTCCGGCCGGATGGCGGCCGCTGCGGCCGACAGCTGTCTCAAACACGGCAACATCGAACCGACCGCCGAGAACCTCGAGGTCTACGAGACGCTCTGGCACCGGGACGTCGCGCCGAACGTGCGGGCCCGACTGCTGATGACGAAATTGCTCTATATCGCGCCGGACGAGCGGTACGACCGCCTGATGGCCGATCTGAACCGACTCGACGACGACACGCTGGCGAAGGCGAACAAGGGAAACCCCGCCGCGATCGCAAAACTGCTCCACATCGACGATCTCCCGATGCTCGCGCGGTTCGCGAAGCAGGAGTTCAGCGTCGGCGACCTCCTGTAGAGACACGATCCCAGTCGATACGTTCGAACGATACGTCGCGCAGAGCAGGAGGTTTCTCGGTACTGGCGGTCGTACGTCCGCCGATGTTCGATACTATCCTCGTTCCGACGGACGGCAGCGACTACGCCGCGGCCGCCGTCGAGGACGGATTCGAGCTCGCCGCCGTCCACGACGCGGCGGTGCACGTGCTCTGTGTCGCCGACGTCGGGCCGCTCGGCGCGCTTCGCCTGCCGGGTGACGCGGCGAGTGCCGAAGCGGCGATTCGACAACAGGCCCGGGAAACCGTCGACGGCGCGCTCGATCGCGCGCCGGCCGACCTCGACGTGACCGGGACCGTACGCGAGGGGCCGCCGGAGTCCGAAATCCTCGACTACGCCCGGGAGATCGACGCCGATCTCGTCGCGATGGGGACCCGCGGCCGCGGCGGCGTCCACCGGATGGCGGTCGGGAGCGTGACGGATCACGTCGTCCGGTTCGGCGACGTTCCGGTGTTCGTCGCGACCACGAACGAGGAGTCGCCCTGATCGTCGCGATCGATCGACGAGCGGCCGATCAGTCGGCGGTGACGATCCTGTTGATCGCCGCCGTGCGCCGGCCGATCGCCCAGCCGAGCAACGCGAGGCCGACGTAGGTTCCGATCCCCGGAAGGACGTACGCCTCGGCGATCAACTCCGGCGTGAGCCCGAACGAATCCAGCGCGAGCGCGAACAACACGGAGAGGAGAAAGAGTGCGAGGCCGACGTCGCCGATCCGCATGTTCGGCATCGCCTCGGGACTGGCCCGCAGTCGCCCGGCCGCGTAGAACACGAGCGCGAACGTCGTCCAGCCGACCACCAGGGCCAGGCCTGTCGTGAACGGCTCGTCGGGATAGTATCTCGGCAGTATCGAGAGGTGAATTATCAGCGTGGCGAGCGCCGAACTGCCGAGGAGGACGACGAGGGCCAGCGAGTGTCGGTCCGACGCCATTGTCGATCGTGACGGCCGCGACGACCGTTAACCTGCTGGAACAGTCCCCGGTGTCCGCCGACGCCGGATCGATCGCTCGCGTTCGATCGTTTCGTCCGCTCCCGATCGTCACGATCGTTTCGTCGGTCACGGTCGCTCCGATCGTCGCGTCCGTTCCCGGCCGCTCGCTCACGCCTCGAGAAGGTCGGCCGTCCGCACTACCGTCGCGAACTCGCCGTCGAGGTGGGCGAGGGCCGTCCGGTGGACCGTCTCCGCGTCGAACGTCTCGCCGTCGAACGTCCGATCGAAGGAGGCGGTCGCGTCGGCGACGAGGTAGACGTCGAACCCGCGATTTTCGGCCATCCGAGTCGTCGTCGACACGCAGTGGTCCGTCGTCAGGCCCGCGAGGACGAGGGTCTCACAGCCCCGATCGCGGAGCCACGATTCGAGGGGCGTGTCGACGAACGCCCCGTTGACCGACTTCTCGACCGTCGGCTCGTCCTCGAGCGGTTCGGTTTCCGGTTTGAACGCGTACCCCGGCCGATCGGGACGCAGCGGCGAGTCCGGTTCGGTCGAGGCGTGACGGACGTGGACGACGGGCCGATCGGTCTCCCGCCACCGGGCCAGGAGTGCCGCGGCGCGCCCCTCCGCGTCGGGGTTGTTCCGGGTGCCCCACGCGTCGTCGTCGAACCCTCGCTGGAAGTCGATCAGCACGAGGACGGCGTCGTCCGGGAGCGCCAGGTCGTCGTCGTGGGCCGGTTCCCGTGGCCCGTCGTCGCGTGCGGGTGTACCGTCGGATTCGTGAGTCATGGAAGTCGAGCCGCCGGCTTCGGGTGGTGTCGCGTGATCGTGATCGGGCACTCCGCGGGGGCCTGCGCGTCGTCCTCCGAGAGCATGTACTGGGGCCACTCGCGATCGCCCTCGACGCCCCAGTCGCCGAGGTCGGCGTGGGGACAGACGCCGTCGTACCCCTCGAGGCGGTCCTGGATGACCTCGCGGGCCCGCTGGCCCGCCTCGGTGTCGGCCGTCACGTCCATGCGCTCGAACAGTTCGCGGGGCTGGAACGTGATCTCGAGGCCGATCGGACAGTAGCGGCTCTTTCGCTCCTCGTAGAACGGCGCGCGGCAGGTCGGAAACATCGGCTCGCCACCGAGACAGAACTCCCAGTAGGGATCGTCGGGGTCCGTCGGGATGTCCTCCGGCCAGGGTTCGGGGTCGTGGAGGTGCAGGGTCTGGAGAACGTGCCACAGCGCGTCGTGGTACTCCTCCTCGGAGAGGGGCTCTTCGGGCGGTCTGAAGAAGGTGACCAGCGACGCCCGCTCCGAGTGATCCCGGTAGACGTCGAGGTACTCGAGGATCCGATCGCGCAGCGTCAACAGCGCGTCGGCGTCCGACATCGACGGCACGGCGGTGTAGAGCGGATCCCCGTTCTGGACGGATTCGACGCCGAAGAAACACGGGAACGGCGTGTCGTTTCGCTCGCCGAGCAGTCCGTCGCGAAACGACTCCCAGTGGGCGGCGACCCACTCCGGCGCCTCGCCCGATCGAACGCGCCGATCGAGGGTCTCCTGGTCCATCAGCGACTGGACTCCAGGCTCGTTCATCATCCGGCGGTTCGGACTCATCCCCAAGGACGTTTTCGGTTCTGGACGGGGGCTACCCGGCTTCAGGACCCGTTTCGAATTCGACGATCGAACCACCGATCGGCGTCTTCCGATCGGGACCAGACGTTTCCCGCTCGCTTCCGTAACCCGGATATGACACTCCGAACGGACGTCCTCGTCGTCGGCGGCGGGGCCACGGGCGCCGGAATCGCACGCGATCTCGCACTGCGGGGCGTCGACGTCGTCCTCGTCGAGCGCGACGGCCTCTCCGGGGGGACCTCGAGTCGCTCGCACGGCTTGCTCCACAGCGGCGCGCGATACGCGCCGGGCGATCCGATCGGTGCCGAAGAGTGCATCCAGGAACGACGGATCCTGGGGGAGATCGCCGGCGCGTGCGTTCGCGACACCGGCGGCCTGTTCGTGGAACTGGCGGCGGACGATCCGGACTACTTCCGAGCCAAACACGACGCCTGCGTCGATATCGGTATCCCGGTAACGCTGCTGGACGGGGACGCGGCCCGCGATCGAGTGCCGGATCTCCCCCCGGACGTTCGGCGGGCGATGGCGGTTCCCGACGCCGTGATCTATCCGTCCCGCCTCGTCGCCGCGAACGCCGCTGACGCTCGCGATCACGGCGCGCGGATCCTCACGCACACGCCCGTCGAGGAGATGCACGTCGCGGGCGACCGGGTCACCGGCGTTCGCGTCGGCGGCCGCGTCGACGACACGATCGAGGCCGAGTACGTCGTCAACGCGGCCGGGGCGTGGGCCGGTCAGGTCGCCGCCATGGCGGACGTCGACGTCGAGATGCAACCCAACCGGGGCGTGATGATCGCCGTCGACTACGGTGATCTCGGCCCGGTGCTCAACCGGAGTCGCGACCCCGGCGACGGCGACATCGTCGTCCCCCACGAGGACCAGGTCGTCCTCGGAACGACGAGCGTCGACGTGGCCGCTCCTGACGACTTCGAGACCGCCGACTGGGAACTCGATCGCGTCCGGGCGGAGTGTGCGAAGATGCTGCCGCCCGTCGCCGAGGCCGAGACAATCCGAACGTGGTGGGGCGTTCGTCCGCTCTACGCACCCGACGAGGCGGCCCGCGGCGGCCGGGGCATCTCTCGCGGGTTCTTCCTGCTCGATCACGAGGACGCGGGCGTCACCAACGTCGCGTCGATCGTCGGCGGGAAGTTGACGACCTACCGGGCGATGGCCGAGGCGACGGCGGACCTGGTTGCAGAGCGCCTCGGCGTCGACGACCCCTGCGTCACGGCCGATCGTCGCCTGCCCGGTGCGGACGATCCGAAGCGCCTCGACGAATTCGCCGCGACGTTCGACGCGGACGGCCCGTCGGACGCGGACGTGGTGTCCGGACCCGATCGGAACGGGTCGTAGGGTTCTGCGGGGGCCGATCAGACGTCTTCGGGTAACCAGCCGCCGTCGACCTCGACGTTCTCTCCGCTGATGTAGTCGCTGTCCGGATCGAGGAAGAAGTAGAGTGGCTGGACCAGATCCGCGAAGGACGCGGGCCGATCGCGCGGCAGGTCGTCGGGGAACTCCGCGGAGTTTTCCACCACGTACGGCGAGATGGCGTTGACCGTGATCCCGTCGTCTTGAGTGTCCGCCGCGAGCATCCGGGTGAACATCAACACGCCCGCCTTCGCCACGAAGTACGGGAAGTTCGTCGGGTCGACCAGCCCCTTCTCGCTCGAGGCGTAGCCGACGTTGACGATCCGGCCGAACCCGTTCTCGCGCATGGCAGGCAGCGCTCGCTTCGAGCAGAGGTAGGTTCCGTTGAGGTTCGTCTCGAGTACCCGGTTCCAGGTGTCGAACTCGAGGTCCTCCCAGTGGGCGGGTGCGAAGTCGCCGACGTTGTTCACGAGGACGTCGATCGATCCGAGTTCCGACTCGACGGCCGCGAAGAGGCCGTCGACGCTCTCGGGGTCGGTGACGTCGCCCTGGACCGTCATCGCTTCGGCCGCGCCGCGCTCCCGTGCCCGCTCGGCGACGTCGCGAGCGGCGTCGGCGCTCGTGTGGTAGTGAACGGCCGTCTGCGCGCCGCAGTCGGCCGTCGCCAGCAGGAGTTCGCGACCGACGCCTTTCGCACTGCCCGTTACGAGTACCGTCCGTCCCTCGAGGTCGGGTCCGTCCATACGTCGACGACGGTGACTGTATGGAAAAATCACTCGGAATTCGCCACGAATCCGAGTATGTGTCCACTTCCCCACCGTTCTGATTTCAAAAGTCCGGAATTTAAGTAGGTCGCGGATCATTGTCGGGGTATGACGCTGAATACTGTCCTGCTCGCCGTCGGACCGGGCGACGCCGATCGAATCGACGAACTGGCCGAGGCCGTCATCGAGGTCGCGAAACCGGCAGACGCGACCGTTGCACTCGCCCACGTCTTCACCAGCAGCGAGTACGACGAGGTAGTGACGCGACTCGAGTTCGACGTCGAACACGACGAGATCGATCCCGACGAGGTCGCGATGCGACACTCGACGATCCGTGACCTGCAGACGATACTGGACGACCACGACGTCGACTACGACACGCGCGGTGCCGTCGGCGAGCACGGCCCGACGATCGTCGACCTCGCGACCGACGTCGATGCGGATCGCGTGATAGTGGGTGGACGCCGCCGCTCGCCGACCGGAAAAGCGGTCTTCGGGTCCACGGCGCAGGAGGTCCTCCTGTCGGCACCGTGTCCGGTGACGTTCGTCCGGAGCGAGGAGTGAGCGATCGGAGAGGGACGGTCCCCGCCGGCGGTAAAAAACGGCGTAATACTGCAAGGACGAGAATACTTAAGCGGATGGCAGCGCCAACGTAGGGTTATGGCGATCGATACTGTTCTGCTCGCAGTCGGTCCGATGGATACCGTACGCGCCGAGGACCTCGCCGACACGGTTCTCGAGGTCGCGGAACCGCTCGGCGCGAACGTCGTGATCGGACACGCCTTCACGGAAGACGAGTACGAGGAGTTCCGGGACGATCTCGGCTTCGAGGAACGCGTCGAGAACGTCGACCCGGACGCGGTCGCGGCCCGTCGGCCGCCCGTCGGCGATCTCGTGGAGATGTTCTCGGACGCGGGCGTCGAAACCGTGGTTCGCGGAGCGCTCGGCGAGATCAGCACGGCGGTCGTCGATATGGCGATCGACGTCGACGCCGATCGGATGGTCGTCGGCGGCCGACGCCGATCGCCGGCGGAAAAGGCGGTACTCGGCTCGGTCTCCCAGGAGATCATCCTCCAGGCCCCCTGTCCGGTGACCTACTTCCGGGACCTGGACGTCATGGAGTAGTTCACGTCACCGACGATTCGACTCTCGTCCCCGTTTGGTGTCGGAGCGGCGGCCCCTGCCGGCCCGTCGCGGCCCGTCGTGACGACCGATACAATTCGGTCGTTTCGGGACGTCGAGACAGGAGGGATCCAGAGGGAAGCGGTGATCGTCGTCGATCGCCTCACGCCGGAGGCGTCGTGCGCGCCCTCGCTCACGAGAGCAGGTACGGACGCCCCGAACGCTCGACGAAGACGGCCCGTTCACGCACGCGACGGTAGCGCGAGCGAGTCGGCGTCGACGACCCCGTCCGACGTATCAGTATATAAGGGACCTCGTTTCTACTAGTTCGCGTATAGAAATACGTTTCAGCTGATGTTTATGGGCGGGTAGCGCCATCGTCACGCCATGAGACGCATCCGTTCGCGGCTGCCGACGGTTCTCGGGGACTTGCGATCGAACCCCGCGTTTCTCCGACTGCTCGCGGGGCGACTGGTCACGAACGCCGGCGACAGCCTCTACTACATCGCCGCGATGTGGCTGGTCTTCGAGTTGACCGGATCGCCGCTGTACACCGGGATCGCCGGCTTTCTCGTGCGCGCGCCCTCTGCCCTCTCCTTTCTCACCGGCCCGCTCGTCGATCGGTGGTCGCTGCGGCGCGTCCTCGTCGGCACGCAACTGACGAACGGCGTGCTGGTGCTCGCGGTGCCGTTCGCAGCCTGGACCGGCCACCTCTCGGTGTGGGTCATCCTCGCCGTGCTTCCGGTCGTGACGCTCGTCAACCAGTTCGTCTATCCCGCACAGAACGCTGCGCTTCCACGGATGATCGAGGAGGAGAACCTCGCGAAGGCGAACTCGCTGCTGTCAGCGGCCTACCAGGGGGCCGATATGACGTTCAACGCCGCGAGCGGCGTTCTCATCGCCGTCGTCGGCGCAGTCACGCTGTTCCTGATCGACTCGGTCACGTTCGGCGTCGCACTCCTGTTGTTCGCCGGGGTCACGGTCCCGACCAGCGCCGACCTCGTCGACGTCGCGCCGGATACGACCGTCGATGATGCCGACGCCGACGCCCACGATGCGGCGGATACGACCGTCGACGACGCGGTGAGTTCCGGCGGCTACCTCGCGGACCTACGGGAGGGGTTCGCCTACGTCCGCGGTTCGTTGCTCGTCGTCCTGCTGATCGGCGTCGTCGTCGCGAACTTCGCCGCCGGCGCGTTGCTCGGCGTGTTACCCGCCTTCGCAGCAACGGTCGGCGGGCCGGACGCCTACGGGTTCCTGATGGCTGTCTACGCCGGGGGCACGCTCGCGGGGACGCTGCTCGCCTCGCGCGTGGACGATCGGCCGCTCGGCCGGTTCGCCGTCGTCAGTAACGTGCTCACGGGGATCCTGCTCGCCGTCGCACTCGCCCTCGCGTGGTTTCCCGCCACGATCGGGTTGTTCTTCCTCACGTTCGTTCCCGTCGGCGCGTTCAACGTGCTCTTCTTCACGATGCTCCAGTCGGCCGTCGACGACGACCTGCTGGGGCGGGTCTCCTCGCTGATCACGAGCGTCGCGACCGTCGCGATCCCGGTCGGATCCGCAGTTGGCGGTGCCGTCGCTGGCGTCATCGGCAGCCGCTTCGTCATGTACTGGTGGGCCGTCGGCAACCTCTTTTTCGGCCTCTACGTCGCCGTTCGTCCCGGCCTGCGATCGCTGCCCCCCGCACCGGACATCACCGCGGATCTCCTCCAGGTAGGCACCCGGGCGGACGCCACCGCCGAGGGTACCGACGGGAGTACGGCGAGCGATACTCCCCGGGCCACCGACTGATCGCCGCTCTCAGCGCCGCCGACGGATCGCACATCACCGACTGATCGCACATCACCGACTGATCGCAACGGCCTCGCGCGTGCGATCCGTCATGTTCGTAGCCGTCCGCTCCGTCCACAGCCGATCGTCGTCCGCGGCCGATCGATCACCGTCGATTCCCCCGGTCTTTCCACTCGCGTTCCTGTCGTCGTTCGCAGACGTGGCGTTCGCCGTCGGCGAGGTTACGGCGGACGCGGCGCTCGAGGGTGGTCGTCTCGGCCAGCAGGGTCTCCTGGAAGTTCTCGAGGACGTCGTAGGACCACCGGTCCTCGTCGACGACGCCGTGGGGGAGCAGGTCGGTCCTGATCGCGTCCGCGAGCGCGTCGTGGCCGCTTTCCCTGAGCAGGTGTTCGGCCTCGAAGAGGTGGTCCATCCCGTGGCCGGTCGCGTGGTGGAACTCGATGAGACAGCCCTGGGCACGCTGGACCCACTCGAGGCCCAGTTCGACCTCGTGGAGCGCCTCGAGTTCCGTCTCGGTGAGCGTCGGGTCCGGTTCGGACTCCGCGGGTGAGTCGTCGGTGGCCATACGACGTACTATGTCACACTATAGCATACGTGTGTCGCCGGTTCGCACTCGTTCGGTTGCGCCGGGATTCCAGCCGACGGTGTACTCGCCCGCGAGTCAGGATCTGTTTAGTTAAGTACGGCGGCCGCAGTCCCCTAGGTAGCATGGTCTACTATGCGGGCGTCGACCTCGGCGCGACGAACGTGCGGGCCATCGTCGCCGAGGCCGACGGGACGACGATCGGTGCCAGTCGTCGGGCGACGCCGCGCGGTCCAACCGGGATCGACGTGACGGAAGGCGTCCTCCGAACGCTTCGCGAGGCGTGTGGCGACGCCGGCATCGCTCCCGAGTCGATCGCAGCCACGGGTATCGGCTCGATCGGCCCGTTCGACCTCGCGGAGGGCGCGGTGATCGATCCCGCCAACCTGCCCGACTCGATCGATCGCATCCCCCTGACCGGACCGATTGAACAGTTGATCGACAGCGACGACGTCTACCTCCACAACGACACCACTGCCGGCGTCATCGGCGAGCGGTTCCACTCGGCCCGCAACCCCGACGACATGGTCTACGTCACGATCTCCTCGGGGATCGGGGCCGGCGTCTGCTGTGACGGCAATATCGTGAACGGCTGGGACGGCAACGCCGGCGAGGTCGGCCACTGCGTCGTCGATCCCCACGGCCGGCTCACCTGCGGGTGTGGCCGCGACGGTCACTGGGAAGCCTACTGTTCGGGCAACGCCATCCCCCACTACGCGCGACTGCTCGCCGAGGACGACCCGACCATCTCGACGGATCTCCCCCTCGAGGGACCGGACTTCACCGCGAAAGACGTCTTCGAGTTCGCGGGTGAGGACGAACTGGCCGACTACACGATCGAGCAGCTCGCCCACTGGAACGCGATGGGCGTGACGAACGTGGTCCACGCGTTCGCGCCGATCGTCGTCTCCTTCGGCGGCGCGGTCGCACTCAACAACGAGGAGCTGGTCGTCGATCCGATCCGCGAACGGGTCTCCGAGATGGTGATGACGAACGTGCCCGAGATCCGCGTCACCGACCTCGGCGACGACGTCGTCCTCGAGGGAGCCCTCGCGAGCGCCCTGACCCAGGGGACTGGCGATCGACGACGGCTCGCGAACTGAGGGGGGTGCGATAGCGGCACGAAAAACGGCGGATGCGATAGCGACGCGGAATCCGAGCGGGAGCGATCGGCGTCATTCGACCGGCGACGACGGGTCCGATCGACGTGGTCCGGTCGCGAACGTTGCGCGCCGCCAGTCGCTGCCACCTCTTATTTATCTTGACGGTGCGAACAGGGAGTGTGTACCGACGAGCCCTCCTCCGGCGCGGTACGATCGCCGGGGCGTCCCTGTCCGCCCTGCAGACGACGGCTGTATCGTCGACTGCCGCGTCCGGAACGGACGCGGCCGAGTTCGAACCCCGTGGCCGCGTGTCCGTCGAGGGTGCTGCCGAAACGGCCGTCGACGACGACGGCGACGTCGCGTATCTCGCGGCGACGAACGGGTTCGTGACCGTCGACGTGGGCGACCCCGCCGACCCGTCCATCCTGGCGGAGGAGCGCCGGATCGAGGTCGACGACCGCCGACTGACCGAGATTCTCGACGTCACAGCCGACGGCGATCGGCTGGTCGTTCCCGGACCGGCGAACAGGAAGAGCGACGTCTTCGAGGGGTTCCTGCTGTACGACGTCAGCGACCCCGCCGATCCCGTCCGCGTCGGCGAGCCGTACGAGACCGGCTACCACATCCACAACTGCCATCTCGACGGTGACGTCCTCTACGTCGTCGCCAACGGGCCGGAAGAGGATCCCGAGATGCCCGACGGAAACCGGCTCGACGTCTACGACGTGAGCGACGACGAGGTGGACGCGATCGGTCGCTGGTCGCTGCTGGACCACGACCCCGAGTGGCGCGAGGTCTACTGGCTCGCCCGCTATCTTCACGACGTGTACGTCCACGACGGCGTCGCCTATCTCCCGTACTGGAACGCCGGCACCTACCTGCTGGACGTCAGCGACCCGTCCGATCCCCAGTTCCGCTCGCGGGTGCGAGACACCGCCCTCGACGAACAGCGCACGATCGAGGACGCCATCGAGGCCCAGCAGGCCCTGCCGGGAAACGACCACTACGCGGCCGTCGACGACGCGGGCGACCTCATGGCGGTCGGCCGGGAGGCCTGGGCCACCGACGCCGACGACGCGGGCGGACCGGGTGGGATCGACCTCTACGACGTGACCGATACCGAAGCGCCGGAACGCGTCGCGACGATCGAACCCCCCGAGACAGAGGACGCGAGCTATCGCGGCGGGGAGTGGACGACGTCTCACAACTTCGAACTCCGGAACGGCCACCTCTACTCGTCGTGGTACCAGGGCGGCCTGAAGGTCCACGACGTCTCCGACCCGGCCGATCCCGTCGAGCTTGTCTCGTGGGAGGACCGCGAGACCGCAGGCTTCTGGACGGCACGCGTCGCCGTCCCCGGCGAGACGATCGTCGCGAGCAGTACCCAGTTGATCCCCGGTGCAGATACCGAGGGCGCACTCTACACGTTCCCGATCGGCTCCGCCGACGAGGAGCGCGGGGACGACGATACCGCCGAGACGATCCCCGGATTCGCCGGCGTGGCGAGCCTCGCGGGACTCGCCGGCGGGCTCGCCGGGCTGAAGTGGTTGCGCCGCCGCGACGCCCACGAGTGAGGGCTGGTCGGCACGCGTGATGGCCGACCGGCACCCGTAACGGGACGATCGATCGACGGCGGCGCGCTCGGGAACAGTGACGCCCGTCGATTCCGAATCGTCGACGCCGAGAATCCTTCGTGATCGATCCTGAACGTATGTCACCATGGACCAGACCTATTACTGCTCGATCCCTAGCCACGGCCAATGACTGACTCCGACGACGGGACGCCGCTCAAGGAACGGGTCGAAACGTGGCTCGCACGCGAGATGCCCATCATCCAGATGCACGGCGGGACCAGCGCCGTCCGCAAGGCCGATCCGGAGACCGGCGAGGTCGTCGTCGAACTCGGCGGCGGCTGCAAGGGCTGTTCGGTCAGCGACGTGACGACGGGGAACATCGAGGCCGAACTCATCCAGTGGCCGGAGATCGACGATGTGACCATCCGGGTGCCCGACGCCCGCGAGAGCCTCGGCGGCCCCGACCAGGCCGAGTCCATCATGGGCATCGATCGGACCGAGGGCGGCCGCGGCGACTGGGGTTCCTCGAACCCCGGGAAGGACCACCTCTGACCCGGCAGGCCCCGCTGGACCGATCGCGCTGTCGAACCGACACCGTCAGCCCGTATGCCGCTGGTTGACAGGGTCGGACAGTTTTGGGAAGTCCTATATCCTTTTACGCGCCCATTACGGAGTCGTATACCATGACGACGTGTGGACGCCCGCAGGCAGGAGGTGTCGGCGATGGGTAACACCGCCGGCGCCGGGGACGAATCGGACGCGGACGCCGAAACCGACGGCGGTGTTCGCGCCTACACCGTCCGACTCGAACTCGTCGACGAGCCCGGCGAGTTGCTTCGCGCGCTCAAACCGATCTCGGACAACGGCGGGAACCTCCTCAGTATCCACCACGAACGCGGGAACATCACACCTCGCGGGCACATCCCCGTCGAGGTCGACATGGAGTGTCCCCCCGATCGGTTCGACGACATCGTCGAGGGGCTGCGCGAGGCCGGCGTCAACGTCATCCAGGCCGGTGCCGAGCGCTACGGCGAGGAGATCAGCGTCGTCCTGGTCGGCCACCTCGTCGAAAACGATCTCTCGGAGACGCTCTCGCGGATCGAAGACGAGGCCAGCGCCGTCGTGCTCGACCTCTCGCTGGCCGCGCCGGAGGGGACAGGCGGCGTCGCCAGCGCCCGGGTCCGACTCGCGATCGACTCCGGGCGGACGACCGAGGCGCTGGCGTCGATCCGGTCGATCGGTTCGGAGAAGGACCTCGCGGTCGTCGAACCGCTGCTCGGAGGTGATGCCTGATGCGACTCGCAATCCTGGGTGCCGGTGACGTCGGGCGATCCGTCGCCGACCTCGCCGGCGAGTACGGCCACGAGGTCGTCGCGATCGCGGATTCGACCGGCGCCTCGATCAACCCCGACGGGATCGACGTCGAACGCACCCTCGAGCGGAAAGGCGGCGGGTCCCCCGTCGGCACCGGCGACCCAGAGGACGTCTTCGAGACCGACTACGACGTCCTCGTCGAAGCGACCCCGACGACGCTGGGCGACGCCGAACCCGGATTCACGCACACGAAACGTGCACTCGAGGCCGATCGGCACGTCGTCCTGGCGAACAAGGGCCCGGTCGCCGAGCGCTACGCGGAACTGCGGGCGCTCGAAGACGAGAGTGCGGGCTCGATCCGATTCGAGGCGACCGTCGGGGGTGCGATCCCCGTCCTCTCGACGATCGAGGACTCGACGCCACACGCCGTGACGGCCGTCCGCGGGGTCCTCAACGGGACGGCGAACTTCATCCTCACGCGGATGGCCGCCGAGGGACTCGACTACGAACACGTCCTCGCGGAGGCACAGGACCTGGGCGTCGCGGAGGCCGATCCGACGTTCGACGTCGACGGCACCGACGCCGCGCTGAAGTTCGTCATCCTCGCGAACGTGCTGGCCGACGGCGGGTTCGCGCTCGACGACGCCGACGTCACGGGGATCCAGGACATCCCCGGCAGCGCACTCGACCTCGCGGCCGAGGACGGTCGGACGATCCGGCTCATCGGCGAGGCGACCCGCGACGGCGTCCGCGTCGGCCCGCGACTCGTCCCCGAGAACGGCGCGCTCGCGGTCACGGGCACGCGTAACATCGTCCAGATCGAGACGAAATACGCCGGCAGTCTCCACAACAGCGGGCGCGGTGCGGGCGGTCCGGAGACGGCCACCGCCGTGCTGTCGGACGTCGGTCGACTTCCGGAACTGTAGGACGGCAGGCGGCTGCTCGTCGGATTTCTGCGATATCGTCTCGCATCCGCGATTCTTCGTCGGTTCCGTCTCGCATCCGCGACTCCGTTCTCACGAGCGTTCGCCGCCGCGGTGGCGTTGGCGACCAGTGGGCAGACCGGTGGGGAGGGACAGGACGGGAGCAAAACGCCGGTCACTGACCGCGTTGTGTCGGACTCGATCGAGATCGATCGACGGACGGGCGGTTACCGAAACCGTGTGTATGTGACACAAACCGCAAGAAGGCGTCGGGTTCGACTGAATACGCTTTCGAAATGGTTTTAACTGCAACGAGCAAAAGAGACCGATATAAGCGCCTCTGCGCGTGAGCTACAACAATGAGCGAACGACACCAGAACCTGGCCATCATCGGCCACGTTGACCACGGGAAGAGTACGCTCGTGGGACGCCTCCTCTACGAGACGGGGAGCGTACCAGAGCACGTCATCGAACAGCACCGCGAGGAAGCCGAAGAGAAGGGCAAGGGCGGCTTCGAGTTCGCCTACGTCATGGACAACCTCGCCGAAGAGCGCGAACGCGGTGTCACCATCGACATCGCCCACCAGGAGTTCTCGACCGACGAGTACGACTTCACCATCGTCGACTGTCCTGGTCACCGCGACTTCGTGAAGAACATGATCACGGGCGCATCCCAGGCGGACAACGCCGTCCTCGTCGTCGCCGCCGACGACGGTGTCGCGCCCCAGACCCAGGAACACGTCTTCCTGGCCCGCACCCTCGGTATCGACGAACTCATCATCGGCATCAACAAGATGGACATCGTCGACTACGAGGAGTCGACGTACGACGAGGTCGTCGACGAGGTCACCCAGCTGCTCAAGCAGGTCCAGTTCAACACCGACGACGCCTCGTTCATCCCGATCTCGGCGTTCGAGGGCGACAACATCGCCGAGGAGTCCGACAACACGCCGTGGTACGACGGCGAAATCCTGCTCGAGGCCCTGAACGACCTGCCGGAGCCGGAGCCGCCGACGGACGCGCCGCTTCGACTCCCGATCCAGGACGTCTACACGATTTCGGGCATCGGTACCGTCCCCGTCGGACGGATCGAGACCGGTGTCATGAACACCGGCGACGACGTCGTCTTCCAGCCGTCCGACGTGGGCGGCGAGGTCAAGACGATCGAGATGCACCACGAGGAAGTGCCGAAGGCCGAGCCCGGTGACAACGTCGGGTTCAACGTCCGCGGCATCGGCAAGGACGACATCCGCCGCGGTGACGTCTGCGGTCCCGCCGACGACCCGCCGAGCGTCGCCGAGACGTTCCAGGCCCAGATCGTCGTCATGCAGCACCCCTCGGTCATCACGGCCGGTTACACGCCTGTCTTCCACGCCCACACGGCCCAGGTCGCCTGTACGATCGAGTCCATCGACAAGAAGATGGACCCCTCGAGCGGCGAGGTCGCCGAGGAGAACCCCGACTTCATCCAGTCGGGTGACGCTGCTGTGGTCACGATCCGACCGCAGAAGCCCCTCAGCATCGAGCCGTCCAGCGAGATCCCCGAACTCGGGAGCTTCGCCATCCGCGACATGGGTCAGACCATCGCGGCCGGCAAGGTCCTGAGCGTCGACGAGAAATAAATGCAGCAGGCACGCGTTCGACTCGCGGGCACGAGTCCAGACGACCTCGACGATATCTGCGACGACGTCCGCGAGATCGCGAACAACACCGGCGTCAACCTGAGCGGTCCCATCCCGCTGCCGACGAAGACCCTCGAGGTGCCGACCCGGAAGTCGCCTGACGGCGAGGGCACTGCCACGTGGGAGCACTGGGAGATGCGCGTCCACAAGCGCCTGATCGATCTGGACGCCGACGAACGCGCACTCCGTCAGCTCATGCGCATCCAGGTGCCGAACGACGTCTCGATCGAGATCGTCCTCGAAGACTGACGATCGCGATCGCATCGAAGTGCGAGTTTTCGCTTTCTTCGGGTCCGAGCCGTAGCTGTGCGTTCGTCACTACCGTACAGTGGTGGGTCACGCAGTCACTGGTGCCACGACCACGAGCGCCCCGCGTCCACCGACTCGGCCCGTTCGTCACGATCGCAACGGTCTCACTCCGATCGTTGTGTAGTCGGACCACAGCCGGTCGTAAGCCGCGCAGACTTTTGTGGCTCGCCGCCCCATCGTTCGGTATGTCCGAGCGATCGCCCTCGCGATCGGGGCGGAAGGGAGCGGAGCGGCCGAAGGAGAGTGGCTCGTCGACGGATGCCGAGTCGAGTCCCATCCTCGAACTGCTCGCGGTCTTCGTCATCGTCTTCGTCGTGCAGGCGATCACCGCGTTCCTGGGGGCGATGGCCGGGCTCTTCGTCCTCGCGCCGCCGCTCGCGAACAACCCGTGGACGATCGTCACGAGCGTCTACGCCCACGACGGGGCCGGCCACCTGCTCTCGAACAGCGTCGCGCTCGTGCTCTTCGGGTGGCCCGTCGCGCGAGCGACTACCCGCATCCGGTTTCACACGTTCTTCCTCGTGGCGGGCGCGCTGGCGGGGGTCTCCCAGATCCTCGTCACCGGTGCGCTCGCCTCGCTCCCGATCGTCGCGGTCGCGCCGACTGGCAGCGTCCTCGGCGCGAGCGGCGCGGTCTTCGCCCTGCTCGGTTACCTGCTCGCCTCTAACCGGCTCTCCGACGCGTTCGCGTCGGTGATCGACGTGCCGGGCTGGGTGAGCCTCGCCGTCTTCCTCGTGCTCGCCGCGATCGTCACCCTGGCAACCGCCCAGCCCGGGGTCGCGCTTGTCGCGCACTTCACCGGCTTCCTGCTCGGGCTGATCGCCGGCCGCGCCGGGGCGCTCGAGTCGGGGTCGCGAGGTCGGGGCAAGCGGACTCGCGCCTGATCGGTGAGAGTGGGTTCGTGGGCTGGGCGATCGGGATGGGGGCGGTCCACACGCCATCCTCGAAACACAAGCTACAAATAGAAACCGGGGTTAGGAACGTGCGAGGGCTCGTAGATCAGTGGCAGATCGCTTCCTTCGCAAGGAAGAGGCCCCGGGTTCAAATCCCGGCGAGTCCACTCCGATTTTGCAACATTTCGAATTGTTCCGATAGTCGTTGTTGTAGCGCCTGAGGAGCAATTCTGCAGTCGTATGTCGAGCGTACAAACCCCTTCTCGAAATCGAGTGATTGAGGATGTGGGATTCGCATCCGCGCTGTCCTGCGATTTTACCGAAGGAATTCGGGGGTGGTCGGCGTGACGATCGCGCCGTGGTCGTCAGTCGATCGGTCGACGTGCCGTCACTGCGGAGCCCACGTCACCGATCGATTCCGGCGCGTCTTCGGTGACGATCGCGATCGGGCCCATCGCTGTAGCGAGTGCGATAGCTACCGCCGACTGAGCCGCGGGTCCGCTGCTGGCGTGGACGTCGAGATACTCGATCCGGAGACGTCGTCGGGACGTCACGGAGGGGAGGCAAATGCGTGACGGGGCGTTCGTCCCGGCGAATCGGCTGTACGATGTCGAAACCGGGACGCCCATAGCCCACCCAGTGACGCAAGCGACGGACGAGCAAGTTCGTCGTGCCGTCGAGAATCCGAACGAATCGACGGCTCGTTACACACGCGGGCAGGGTGGGGATAAGTTACATACGACAACGTTTAACAACACTCGAAAAGGGGCACCATTTCGACTGGAAAACGGCTGTCACACGGCTGATTCCGTCAACGGGAGCGGGGGGTCGCGATGAGTCGTCTCGTCGAGTCCGACGAGTGCGAGCGCTGCGGCGATCGCGTCGACGCGCTTCGCCGACTGTGTGCTGACTGTACGCGCGACGTCCGCGACGCGCGGGAGGGTCCGCTATGAGTTCGCGGACGTCGGAACTCGAGAGACCGAAGGCCAGCGGCGACGATCGCGACCTCGAGGCGGAACTCGCGAGCGCGAGTGCGGGCCACGTCGGCATTCCTGTCGACGCGATTTGCGTGGGTTGTGGGCGTATTCGCGTCAAGCGGGCTGGTCTCGAGGAGATAGGCCAGCACCTGCAGGTCGACCCAATGACAATCGAGGTTCGCCACCTTGAGTCATTCAAACACGTCTGTCACCCGTGCGGGAGCGCGACGTGGTGGAACCCAGTGGCGGTGCTGACCGGCCTGCTCGACCGCGAGCGAGGTGAGTAGCGGTGCTGCAAGTAGCGACGACACCGCACGAGATCGAGGGCCGCTGGAAGTGGCCCGACTGGGATCGCGGTCCGTACGACGCGCTCTCGTCGGTCATGCTCGGCCCGCCGTTCGAGGGATACCTCGAACTGAGTACCGAAGTCGACGGCGAGCCGTGGTGGCTCGAGGTGAGCTATAGCAAGTCCGGGTTCGCGCCGCGACTGTCGGACGGGATCAACGCCGAACGGCTGTACGAGTGGGACATCGTGGGCCGTGGGCGAAACGAAAAGAAGGCGTCGTTCAACATCTCTCCGCGGTTTCCGAACATGCGCCACTGGGAGACCGACGAACCAGTGCAGCTTCCTTGGGAGAATCAGGTCGGCGAGACCGAAGGCGTCGACGTCGAGTACCACACGAGCAACATCGAAGCCGAACGAGGCCTCGAGTTGCTGCCGGAGTTCTTCGCGGCGATCTTCGACGAGGCAAACGAGCGCGTTCATCCGGAGTACTTCCGAAGCGATCCGCACCCGACGAGCACGATGTGGGCGTACGAGCGGTACGTCCGGATCAGGCGCGAATGGGCGCAAAAGCTCTCGTCGGCCGGTGTTCTCCAGAAGATCGCGCTCTACCTATCGGACCTGGAGGGTGTCAAGGCCGAGTTGCACATCGACAACACGGAGGTGATGAACCACCAGAACCGCCTCTTCCTCGAGCCGTCGTCGGTGACCGAACTCCTGCCGGGCCACACCTACGGCCGCAAATTCGAGATCTACCAGCTGAAGGACCCGGACGCGGTGTCGAAGGACCACCCGTCGTACCACCCGAAGGTCGAGGTACTGGTCAACAAGAAAATGAACGGCGGTCAGGCGTGGGCGTAGGCCGATCGTCACGAAGTGACCGAACAGATCGACGAGACGCTGTTGAACGCGCTTCACTGGGAAGACATCCCGCTGGCCCCGGACGGCAACGGCGTCTACGTTGCGGACGATCACTTCGATGCGGTTGCCCGAGAGGAGGCGGTCGAACTGTACGAGGATCCGACGCCGCGCCTCGAAGCGAAGACGGACCACCTGTTGATGACGACGCTGCGGGACATGGGCGAGACCGCTCGCGACGTCACGGAGACGATCGCGACCGACGGCGGTGCGACCGTCGACGACCTCGCCGACCAGTTGGGGAAACACCCCGCGACGATCTACCGGGCGATCAACGAGATCGCAGATTGGCTCGAGGGCAAACTCGACCTGTTCGCTGGAACCCACTGCACGGGCTTCGAAGCACAAGCTATCCTCGCCGATCGACTTCCCGAGGCGTTCCGCCCCGTCGGCGTGGGCAGCAAAATCGAATTGCCACCCGACCAGGGCTAACACCCGTCTCAATTCAGTACTCGATGTCGAATCTGATGAATATGTGCCTTCTATTCAGCAGACTCTGTCCAAACTCCCGAGTCGCTGTCAAGAGAGGTGTGCTGGATACAAAGAATCTATGAACCACTTCCCTCCTAGTCCGCTGGCTTCACGTTTTGATTCAGCTGGAAGCGATTCTCCGGGTCGTACTCGTTTTTCGACTCGACGAGTCGGTCGTAGTTCTCACCGTATGCGTTCCGCTCACGGCCCTCGCGGTCGCCCTCGAAGTTGACGTACGTCCCGCCCGTCGCACCTTCAGCGAGCGCATCGTGACACTCTCGAACCCACGCGATGCACTCGTCGTCTTTCGCCGGATCCTCCCAGCGTGCGCCGACGGTTACGATGTACTCCGTATCCCGGTGTGGATATGCGGTCGCATCCGACGCGACATCGTTGACGGCCCCGCCGACCTGATGGATGAGTACCTCGGATTGCGGGGTCGGGGACCGTTCAGCGGAGTCGATTACGGTGTCGATCGTCTCTTCGGTGAGGGCAGTGAAATTGGGCGCCTTCCAGTAGTTTCGGGCACCCTCAGCGTACAACTCGTCCAGCAGACTCTGGACCTCGGTATAGCGCATCGGTTCGACGGCGTCGGCGATGGGATCGCCGTACTCGCGGAGCGGTTCGAGCACCGCGTTGCCCACATCGAGATCGCCGGCGTAGAATCCCATCAGTATGAGAACCGTAGTTCCGTGGATCGCTTCGGGAAGGAACGGAAGCGGCGGCGCAGCGACGCTGTTCGCCCAGACAGTGCACTCCCGCGGTGCGCCTCGAGTAAACTCCTCGTAGCGGGCGAGCACGTCAGGTGCGTCCTCGTACGGGTAGACAATCGGCCCGAAAAGCACTTGCGGGCCGACTTCGTGGAGATCGAATTCGAACGACGTGATGATCCCGAAGTTACCGCTTCCGCCGCGGATCGCCCAGAAGAGGTCCGGGTTCTCGTCTTCATTTGCGGTTACAAGCTCCCCGTCCGCGGTGACGACATCGACCGACCGAAGGTTGTCGATCGAAAGGCCGTATTTACGGCTGAGCCAGCCGATCCCACCGCCGAGCGTGACCCCGGCGACGCCGGTCGTCGAGATGACGCCGCCAGGCGTAGCGAGGCCGAACGCCTGCGTCTCGTGGTCGAGGTCGGCCATCGTCGCACCGGGCCCGACGCGGGCGGTTCGGGATGAGGGATCAACTCGTACCGATGAGATTGAGGACAGATCGATCGTGAGACCGTTGTCACAGATGGCGTTACCAGCGACGTTATGGCCGCCGCCTTTGACTGAGAGCGGGAGATCGCGATCGCGGGCAAACTCCACGGCGGTCATCACGTCGGCTGCCCCGGTGGGGCGGACGATGACGGCCGGTTCCCGGTCGATCATCGCATTCCAGATCGATCGGGCCTCGTCGTAGCCGTCGTCTCCGGGACGGAGCACCTTGCCATGGGTTTCCTGAGCAAGCGTTTCGTATTCGGGTTCGTCGATCGGAGCGGTGATCGTCATAAGTCACGCCTCAAGCGAGGTACGATCGCAGGGAATAGATAGGCATCTAGTGATAATTTGGCAGCCATTGCTGGTCATGCAACTGTTGCAAGAGCACACCACGGTGCACGATAAGGGTGGTTTTCTTCGGGCTGATAGATCAATTGAGTAAATTCCTGATACCAGTTTAGTGAGACGGCAGTTTTTCGTCCCGACGGTCGGCCGTACTCACCGAGTGATCATCGGCATCCGCTGAATACGCGCCCTGGGCCTTGTTTAGACGCCCCTGAATGGACGAGTCAGGAGTCCCTTCATCTAACCAGAATACGGTGGTGGCCACCTCACGGTCCAGTTTCGTATGTAGAGAACAACGCGTGAGAGCCGATTGTTGCCGCGTCTAAACACGGCCCGCGCCCTGTATTCAGCACGGCTTTGCCACCATCACTGATAGCTGATAGAAGTAACGGCGTTAAGTTTGCACGGTAACAAGCGGATGTTTTACCTTCAAAATAAATCTAAACAATATGGTTTCAACAGAGCCGTGTAAGGGGTACTATGTAACCTTAGTTCAGAATAGGGCTGTTATAGGGATCTTCGCCTGCTGAGTGCCACGGTGATCGCCACCTCCATGCCAGCGAAGTAACGGGAGGTCGCCCGATCGAACCATCTTGTCCTGGAGGATCGTCAGCCCAGAGCGGCCGTGTGGCCGGTAAACGACAAAGCAGTACCAGCCGTCGTGACGCCGGAGTTTCTCGTGATATTTCCGATATTCCTTGAAGTTCCCCGGTTGGCCGTTTGCGTGCTCTTGCATCGTCGATTTGATCTCGACAGGCGTTCCGTTGCCGAACCTGGCGTCGTGCCAGCTGCACCGCGCGAGTTCGAACCGGCGTTTCTTCGCCATCCGCTTCTCGACGATCGTCTCGAAGTGGTTGGCGCGCTTCGAGCGCGATCGACTCACGGGCACCACGCGCTCCGCGCGCCGATATATATACTCCTCCGCTGGCCACGAGATCGCGCGGTGGGCTGTGGGCTACAGTGTAGGGGGGCTCGCTTACGCTTTACAGCTTGACACCCCGACGCTCTCATGCGATCACCTGCTCGACGGTGTCAACCCAGTCTCGCTTCTCGCCGCCTTCGTCGATCTCTTTCCACCAGTTCGAGACGGTAGCGTGGCTGTAGGGGACGAATTCGGCGGTTTCGCGTGCCGACATGCCTTGTTTTCGACACTCCTCCATCGTCCAGGCCGCGACCTGCTTCACGTCCTGTTCGTCGATCGGGTCCTCGTCGACGTCACCTCCAGGAGCGTTCCAGTTCCAGTCGGCCTTGTCGTAATCCGGTTCTGTGACCGTGATGTCGTCCGAATCGCTTTCTCCGACAGTCGCATCGACATCATAGAAGTCGAGAATGTCGAGAACGTGGGACGACCCTCCAGACCGCACAAAAGTACCTGCGACTTAGTGGCGGCCCAACGGCCAAAGCGCTCGAAGACACCCACGCGGATTAATTCTCGTGTTTCTGATTCGTCCGAGCCACTGATTAGGCGATTCCCGGCGAGTCAGACCGTCGACCCGATCGGTCCCGTTCGAGACGCTATCCAGCCCGGCCATAACAGTTAGGCAGAACCAACATGACCGTCTCTGCACAAGATCGAAAGTAGGCTGGAGTGGTAGGTGGTGATGGTGGTCTCGCTCCAGCCAGACGCTTGATTCTACAACTCCGATCTTTAATCCCACGTTATTGGTTGACGAACGCCGGGGTGGCCGGCGAAGGATCCCCGTCACCGATCGACTCGATCGCGGTTTTCGCTCCGTCGGTCACGGGACGATCGCTTCCGCTGCGCCAGAGCGTTAGTCCCGAACCGCAGCCACCGTATCCAGATATCCGTGCCCGTAGTATTTGTGCTCGTATTCGTCCGGGACGCTCGCGGTCCGCGTCAGGGCGTTCGCGACCTGTTCCGCGGTATAGTGGGAGTTCTCGCTCGCGACGAGTGCACCAGCCCCGGCGACCTGCGGCGCAGCCATCGAGGTGCCCGCGAACCAGGCGTGGCCGTACTCCGCACCGAGATACGTGCCGTCTTCGTCGAACCGCGGGATCGCAATCGCGTTCACCACGTTGTCGTGCCGGAACTCGCCGCCCTTGCCGCCCGGTGCGGCGAGATCGATCGCACCTACGCCGTGGGTTGTGTACGTCGACGGAGAGTGTGGTGGCTCGTCGTACTCCCCGGTCTCCGGATCGAACCCGACGGGCCCCGTTGCGCTTGTGGTGATTCCACCGGCCGTCTCGGAGGAGTCCGTCTCGTCCCGGTTGAACTGGAGGCTCTCGCCCCAGTTGCCCGAGGCGTGGGTGTGGACCATCCCCTTCCGGCGGGCGTACCGGCCCACGCGCTGGTGGACCGTGCCCCAGAATTTGCCCCAGCCGTCCATCCGCATCTCCCAGGTCCAGCCGAGGCTGAGGTTTGCGACGTCACAGCCGATCTCGGCGGCGTAGACGATCGCGGCCATGACGTCGCCCATGTACGTCTCGCGCCAGTAGTCGGGTGGCAGGTCCCCCCGGTCGCGGCTCTCGAGGGCCGCGCCGAAGACGCGCAGGTCGACGAGTTCGGCACCCGGCGCGGAGCCGACGACGCTCCCGGCGCGATCGGACGCGGCGACGATCCCGGCGACGTGGGTGCCGTGGGCCCCGCCGTACGGTTCGCCGACGCCGTACTGGTCCGGCGCGAAGCTCCGGGACAGTTCGAGGTCGACTTGCCCCTCGAGGTCGGGATGGCCCGTCGCGATACCGGTGTCGATGATCGCGACGCGACTGCCCTCACCCCGCGTTATCTCGTGGGCTTCGAGGATGCCCTGGTCGTGTTTGTCCCACTGATAGTCGAACAGGTCGAGTTCCTCGTCGACGGCTTCGACACCGGCGACGGAGACCGGCCGGTACCGATCGAGCGACAGCCGTTCGTCGGGCGCGAACGCGGCTCCCGATCGATCGATCCGGTCCGCCGTCGCTCGGACCACGAGGAGGTCCACCGGCTCCAGTTCGTGGACGATCTCGAGGTCCGATTCGGTGTTGAGGCTCGATCGATCGACGACGAAGCGGCCGGTCGAGTCGGCCGTCACGACCGTCGATCCGAGGGTGAGTGCCCCGAGCGATGCGCTGCCCGCCTGAATGAAACTCCTTCGGTCCATGGTTGTGGGGGTTTCGAGAGACACCGGTCCCGTCGCCCGGTTTGGACGACACTGCCACTGTCTCCCACACCCAGTGTACCGATGAAACGAAGTTATAGCTGCCCGGCATTATCAGGATCCGTTACTGTCACCAGCGTTTATAGGTTCGAATGTATGCAGGCTCGGTTCGGTGATGGAGGACGGCTGGATGGGGAGTGCAGCCACGACCCCGTCCGCGGCTGCCAGCGGCAATCGGTCACTCCGGGTGTCCGACCCGATCGATCAGGCTGTTCGCAGTGCGTGTGCTCTCGGTACTGTAATTGTAGTGGATCGAAACCGGCGACGGCGTGGGGACCGTGGGTCGACGGTCCGTTCGATCCGCCAAACGATCGCGGCTGCCTGACAGTTCGTTCGATTCGACAGTCAGTGAGCAAGAGTGTCCTGCGACACGATTATCACGTCATACAGTACTGAGCTATATTCCAACGGTTTCGTTACACCTGTCCGTCGGCGACCCCGATCGGTGACTGGTAGAGAAGGTCCTATCGACGGGGGACAGTCCGACAGGTAGATCATGACAGACGACAACGATTTGTCCGAAACAGGCTCCGGATCGAACGAGCGAATAATGAGTAATGAGTCGTCACGACGCCGCGTTCTCGCCGCCTCTGCAGTGCTCAGCGCTGGTGCGCTGGGCGGGGTGTCAGCCGTCGCCGCAGACGACCACGTGGACAGTGACAAACGGAAAGGCGACGAGAAACCGGTCGACGAGCCACCCGAGGCCGTCCCGGACGAGTTCGCGAACGACATCGAGATCCTCAACTTCGCTCGTCTTCTCGAGTTCCTCGAAGCGACGTTCTACACGAGGGGAATCCGAAACATTAGCGAGCAAGAGTTCAGAGCGGCCGTCGAGGAGTACGGTGTGATTCAGGATCGGGTCGTCAACCGATTTCGCGTGATTCGCGATCACGAAATCACGCACGCGCAGGCGCTCGGCGAGACGGTCGAACTGCTCGGCGGAGAGCCGATCGCAGCGCCGGAGTTCGACTTCGGGACGGCCGTTCAAGATCCCGACGAGTTCATCGCGACCGGTGCCCAGCTCGAGGACGTCGGCGTGTCGGCGTACGCCGGTGCAGCACCATCGATCGAGTCGGCGGAACTGATCCCTCCGGCGCTCAGTATCCACAGCGTCGAAGCTCGCCACGCCTCGTTCCTCCGGGAACTCAACGACGAGATCGGGTTCCCGACGCCGTTCGATCAGCCCCGATCCCGATCGGAGGTCGAGGAACTGGCGAGCCAGTTCATCGTCGGTTAGGCCGTTCGTGGCGGGGGCGAGCGCCGATTCTCGACGTCAGCGTCGGTATCGTATCATCTCGTATCCCGCCCGTGCGTGCGAACTTCGGAGTTCGTTCTCACGATGGGTACCGATCGTTGATTTTCCGTCGTCCGGTCGCTCCCTGACGGGGAGTACAGCCAAGGCCCCGGCCCGCCAACATCCGGGTATGCCAGCAGATTCCAATCGCGCCGAGGAACCCGACCCGATCGAGGAGGATCCGACGGACACGCTCGATCTCGAGCATCCGGACGACGTCCAGATCGGCGTCACTCGCGGCGAGGCCGACATCGAGATCGGACCGCCGCGGGACTATCCCGATCGAGCGGACATCTCGGTCCGGCCGGAGGACGAGCGGGTAGTCCTGAGCGTCGACGCGATGGCAGGCGACCACGGGACGGGCCACGTCGACGCGACGCTGACGCCCGCGGAGGCGCGCCAGCTGTCCGAGCGGCTGGCCGCGACCGCACGCTGGATGACTGAAGACGACCCGACCGACGTGGACGAGTGACCGAATCCAAGGACCGATCCGCGGTGACCAAACTGGGTGAACCGACGGGCAGGGCCGTTCGCAGGTGCGGCCGCTCGAGGGTCGATCCCCGTGATCGTGCCGACTCCGGGCCAGCGGCGGTCGTGACGACTACAGGTCTTCGGGGGTCGGTGCGGACACGCGCGAGAGATACGCTGCCAGGTCCGAGGTCGTGACCATCCCGATGACGCCCTCGTCGTCGTCGACGACCGGGAGGTGGTGGAACTTGTGTTCGACCATCGCGTCCGCCGCGTCGACGATACTGTCCTGTGCGGAGGCCGTGACGACGTCCGTGGTCATGTACCGCGAGACCGACGTCTCGGCTTTCGGGTGGCTCTCCGCGACGATGTTGACGAAGTCGGTCGTCGTCAGGATTCCTTCGAGCTGGTTGTCGTCGTCGACGACGACGACCGAGCCGATGTCGTTTTCGAGCATTACCTGTCCCGCGTCCTCGACGAGCGTGTCCGGCGTCACGGTGTGGAGTGACGTGGACATAACTCGTGCGACGAAAATATCGTCCATAGACAATGATGGCCCTTGGATAGTATAAGGATTGGCCAATCGGTGCGATTCGTCGGGACCGCGGACGCGGGCTCGAGGTCACGGCCGGCGGTGACGATCCGGCTTCCGCGACGTTCGCGCCAGGCGACACCCTCGTCGTCAGTCCCACTCCGTCGAACGCGACCGGGCACTCGCTCACGGACTCCCTAACAAAGCCCCTGCAGGCACGACCGCAACGTATGCCGGACGACCCGGTCGACGATCGCGAGAGGGCGTCTTCGCCGACGTTCGACGGCGGATCCGACGCCGGTGACCCCAGCTCAAGCGCCGTCCCGTCGCCCACGGATACGAGCGGGTACGGTCTCACGTTGACGCTCGTCGGTGCCGTGTTGCTCGCCCTGGCGTACTACGGGGTGGTCGCGATCCAGGGGCCGCGACAACTCGGGCAGGCGATTCCCGAACCGTTCTACGGACTGGCCGTCGCCCTCCTGTTCGTCCTCGAGTTGCTCCAGCGGGGGACCCTCGACGTGATCACGCTCGCGCGCGCGATCGCGCTCGCCGTCGTCTACGGCGGCTTATTCGTCTTCGCCGTCGAAGGCGGGGCGTATCTCTGGGAACGACCCGAGGTCGCACTCGAGGGCTACGTCGGCGTCACGGTGTTCGCCGCCGCGCTCGTGGTCGCGGCCCTGCTGTACGTGGGGTACCTGACCGTCGTCGGGATCGATCGCGGGACGTCGTGACGGACGATGAGACCATCGCGACACGTCGTGAGAAGGGGTGTCCGGGATCGCACCGGATCGTGATGGTGGGCTTTATTCGCGATCGGACGAACATCCCGGTATGATCGAGGCGACGCTGTGTTTTCCGCTCCGGAACCGCGCTCCCGGGGACGGATCGGGCGGGGACGAACGCGACGCGACCGACGAAGTGCTCCTGATCGAGAAGCGTCGCGGTCTCGGCGAGGGGTGGTACAACGGCCCCGGCGGCAAACTCGAGGGCGGCGAGACGCCCCGGGAGTGTGCCGTTCGCGAGACCCGCGAGGAGGTCGGACTCGCGGTTCGCGAGGTGACGAAAGCCGGCGAACTCACGTTTACGCTCGACGGCGACCCGCACACGTTCTGTCACGTCTACCGGACCCGATCGTTCGACGGCGAGCCGACCCCCTCCGACGAGGCCCGCCCGGAGTGGGTTCCGGTCGGCGAGGTGCCCTACGATCGGATGTGGGAGGACGATCGACTCTGGCTCCCGGCCGTCCTCGAGGGGGACACCGTCGCCGGCGAGTTCCGGTTCGAGGGCGGCAAGCCGCTGGACGAAGCCGCCTTCGTCGATCACGACCTCGAGCGGGGCGTCTCGTTCGACGACCGGCCGTGATTGATCGCTGCTCGAGACTGTCAACGCCCTGTACCGACGCTCTCGGCCAGCGAAGGGCGCGATAACGTTCTTCACCGGGGCCGTGGTAGCCCCGAGTTCGTATGCGCGAGACGTCTCGACGCCGATCGGTCCTCGTGGCGGCCGCTGGCGCGGTGACGACCGCGCTCGCGGGCTGTCTGGGCGACGACGAGGATGACGGTGAGTGCGACGGCGAGTGCGAGAACGAGATCAGGGACGTCGGTGGAAATCGATCCCAAACCGACGACCGCTCGGTGACGGGCGTTACGATCGACGAGGATACGGACGAGAGCGTCTCGGCCGACGGTCCCGTCGAGGTCCGTGCTGGCGTCGCGGTCGGCGGTGACGTCAGCGGCGTGTCGGTGACGATCGGCGAGGACGCCGCCGTGGACGGGAGCGTCTCCGGCACGGCGGTGACGATCCGCCCCGGTGCGATCGTCGAGGGCGACGTGACCGCCGAGTCGATCGACGTCAGTGACGACGCCGAGGTCGGCGGGGAAATCGACGAGGATGGCGCGGCTGCTGACGAAGACGAGAGAGCCGACGGAGACGAGGACGGAGACGGGGATCGGGAAAGCGACGAAGAGAACGAAGACGAGGAAGAGCACGAAGACGAGGAAGAGAACGAAGACGAGGAAGAGAACGAAGACGAGGACGAGAACGAGGATGAGGAAGACGAGGACGGGACAGACGACGAGGACGAAGATGAAGGGGATGGAGAGGAGGAGCGCGAGGGTGAAGACGAAGATGAGCGCGAGGGCGAGGATGAGAACGGCGGAGACGACGAGTAACGGCGGTCTCCGGTCGCCCGATCGGATTGCAGATCCGGGTCGCGCGATCGGGTGCGGCAGTCGTCAGGGCTTCAGGACGACTTTGCCGGAACTCTTGCGGTCTTCGATGTACTGGTGGGCGTCGGCCGCGTCTTCGAGCGCGAACGAGTCGCCGAGGACGACCTCGAGGTCGCCGTTCGTGAGCCCCTGCGTGAGGTCGGGGACGGCCTTCATGATCTTGCTCGGGTCGTGGTAGGCGGCCTGGCCGAGGTGGAATCCTTTGACGGTCTTGTTCTCGAAGAGGAGCCGCTGGTTCTCGGCGCTCGCGGGGACCCCGCTCGCGACCCCGAAGGTGACCATCCGGCCGAAGTGGGCCATCGCGTCGAGGCTGCGATCGAAGACGTCGTCGCCGACGCTCTCCAGGACGAGGTCGACGCCCTCGCCGTCCGTCTCCTCGTCGACGACTTCGCGGAAGTCCGTCTCGGTGTAGTTGATCGGGTGATCACAGCCCAGTTCCGCCGCGAGGTCGAGTTTTTCCTGCGTGCTCGCGGTGCCGAACACCTCTGCACCGTGGTTCGTGGCCAACTGGACGGCGGCCGTCCCGACGCCACCGGCGGCGGCCTGGATCAGGACCGTCTCGTCCTCCTCGAGGCCGCCCCACTCGAACAGACAGGAGTGAGCGGTGAGGAACTGGACCGGGAAGCCCGCGGCCTCCTCGAAACTCATCCCCTCCGGAATGGGAAAGAGCATCTGGGCGTCGGCGGTGGTGTACTCCGCGTAGCCGCCGGTGTTCACCATCGCGACGACGCGATCGCCCTCGTCGAGTCCGACGCCCTCGCCGGTCGCGTCGATCGTCCCGGCGGCTTCCATGCCGGGGACGTAGGGAGCGTCCGGCCCACCCGGGTAGAGCCCTCGGCGCTGCATGATGTCGGCGAAGTTGATCCCCGCGGCTTCGACGTCGATCCGGACCTCGCCCGCTTCCGGCACCGGAACCTCTCGGTCCACGACCGCGAGCTGTTCGCTGTCTCCGTACTCTGTTACCTCGATCGCTTTCATGGACTTACATTCGTAACCGACGTCCATAAACATTCGACAACTGGAAAGAACTCGTGAGCCGTTGCGGCGGTTGGCTCGGCCGTCGGATCGGGTCGATCGTACGATCGGGCCGAGAGAACGAGCGATCACCGTTCGGCCTTCGCATGGTTTAAGACCGCGCTGACTGTCGTTCGAGGCATGAGCGACGAGAGTCAGGAACTCGGGATCACCGAGTCGAAATCGCACAAACCCGGCGAGTGGTACGCCGAGGTCGTCCAGAAGGCAGGGCTTGCGGACTACGCGCCGATGGGCGGGTTCATCGTCACGAAGCCCCGCGGCTACGCGCTGTGGGAGTCGATCCAGGACGCGCTGGACGGGTGGTTCAAGGAGACCGGCGTCCAGAACACCTACTTCCCGCTGTTCATCCCGGAGAGCTACCTCGAGCGCGAGAAGGACATCGTCGAGGGGTTCGACCCCGAGGTGGCGTGGGTCACCCAGGGCGGCCACGAGGAACTGGAGGAGCGTCTCGCCGTTCGACCGACGAGCGAGTCGATCATCGCGCCCTTCATGGCCGAGTGGGTCCGGAGCCACCGCGACCTGCCGCTGCGACTGAACCAGTGGTGTTCGGTCGTCCGGTGGGAGGCCACCGAGACCAAGCCGTTCTTCCGGACGAAGGAGTTCCTCTGGCAGGAGGGCCACACCGCCCACGCGACCGACGCGGGGGCCTGGGAAGAAGTCTGGACGCGCCTGGGCCAGTACGAACGCGTCTACGAGGACGTGCTGGCGATTCCGGTGCTTCGCGGGAAGAAGCCCGAACACGACAAGTTCCCCGGCGCGGACACGACCACGACGGTCGAGGCGCTGATGCCCGACGGCAAGTCCGTCCAGGGTGGCACCAGTCACCACCTGGGCCAGTCCTTCGCCGAGGCGTTCGACATCACGTTCGTCGACGAAGACGAGGAGGAGCAGACCGCCTACACGACGTCGTGGGGGCTCTCCTGGCGTGCACTCGGCGCGCTCATCATGACGCACTCGGACGACCAGGGACTCGTTCTCCCGCCGACGATCGCACCCACCCAGGTCGCGATCGTTCCCATCTGGCAGGCCGACACCAAGGAGAAAGTCCTCGAGTACTCGGAAGCGATCGCCGCCGAACTCGAGGATGCGGGCCTGCGCGTCGAACTCGACGATCGCGACGAGCGCAATCCCGGCTTCAAATTCAACGAACACGAACTCAATGGCGTCCCCCTCCGACTGGAGATCGGTCCCAACGAGGTCGACGACGAGGAGGTCACGCTCGTCCACCGGCCGGACACCGAGAACGTCGTCGCCGATCGCGAGGGACTCGTCGAGACCGTCGAGGAGAACCTCGACGCCATCTACGACAAGTTGTACGACGCGGCCGCGGAGAACCTGGAAGCGAACGTCCGCGAGGCACACAGCCCCGAGGAGATCCTCGGCACGATCGGCAAGCACGGTGGCTACGTGAAGACGCCGTGGTGTGGCGACCAGGCCTGCGAGGAGGCGATCAAGGAGAAGATCGCCGCCGAAATCGTGATGCAGCCGCTGGCCGAGGAGGGCGGCTCGAGCGCGGGCGAACCAGTCCGTCCGGACGACGACGCGGCGTGTGGTGTCTGCGGCGACGCCGCCGACGAGATCGCGTACTTCGCGAAATCGTACTGATTCTACTCGCCGGAATCGCGTGGTCCGACCCGCGATCGTTTCTCTCGACCTGTCGAGTCCCCGGTCCGCCGACGGACAGTACGAGCGATGAAAACAGTGGGCGAAAACACGCCTCTCGGGGGCGTTCGAGACGGTTTCCCGGCCGCTCTCGCGTCGTGTCGAACGTGGGAACCTAATCGTTTACCCAAATAGGGCTTCCCGTTACAGAACGAACCACGGGTGTGGTGTTCACTCTGGTGGGTGAGCACTACATGCCTCTGACACTTCTGTTCCGGCCACGCGGTACTTCCGTCGACGCGCTCGTTCGATCGCTGCATCGACATCCACACCCCTATACCTTATATCCGATTATATGTGATTATAATACCCTTAGCCATTATGGGGTAGCCTCTTATGTACGGTCGCGCCAGTGGGGAGTATGCCACAGCCACACTCATCCACCGAGCGTTCGCAGGGTCTCGCCGACCCGGCGGACGAACGGTCGAACTGCGGGGTCGGCGTCGTGATGGACCTCGACGGTGAGGGAGGCCACGACGTCGTCTCCGACGGCCTCGAACTCCTCGTCAATCTCGAACACCGCGGGACCACTGGCGCGGAGAAAAACACCGGCGACGGGGCTGGCATCCTGCTCCAGCTTCCGGACGCCTTCTTTTCGAGCGTCCTCGAGGCATCTCTCCCGGACCCCTACGCCGCCGGCTCGATCTTCTTCCCGCAGGACGACGAGGCTCGCGAGGAACTGGTCGCGATCGCCGAGGACGTCTTCGATCGGTACGACCTCTCGGTCGTCGAGTGGCGGGACGTCCCGACGAACAACGCGGACCTCGGCGAGACGGCCGTCGCCGCCGAACCCGACGTCTGGCAGGTGTTCGTCACGCCCGAGGACGACGTCGACGGCGACGACCTCGATCGACGGCTCTACGTCGCGCGACGCGCGCTCGAAAACGAAATTGAAACGCGTGACGTCGAGGGCGCGGATCGCTTCTACGTCTGCTCGCTCGATTCGAAGACGATCGTCTACAAGGGCCTGCTCAAGGGCGAGCAGGTGCCCGCCTACTACCCCGATCTGACCGACGAGCGGACGGCGTCGACGTTCGCGATGGTCCACGAGCGGTTCTCGACGAACACGCTCGGTGCCTGGCACCTCGCCCACCCGTACCGAAACATCATCCACAACGGCGAGTTCAACACCATCCAGGGCAACATCAACTGGATGCGCGCCCGCGAGACGGACATCGAGAGCGACGTCCTCGAAGACCTCGAAGCGGTCAAGCCGATCATCGACGACCCCGACCAGTCCGACACCGCGAGCGTCGACAACGCGCTCGAACTCCTCATGCAGGACGGGCGCGACCTCGCACACGCCCTGCGGATGCTCATTCCCGAGGCCTGGCGCGGCGACGACGCCATGGATTCGGCCCGCAAGGACTGGTACGACTTCCACGCCTCGCTCGTCGAGCCGTGGGACGGTCCCGCACTCGTGGCGGCGACCGACGGCGAACGCGTCGGCGCGGTGCTCGATCGCAACGGCCTCCGTCCGTGCCGGTACGACGTCACGAGCGATAACCGCCTGATCATGGCCAGCGAGGCCGGCGCGCTCGACGCCGACCCCGCCGAAATCGAGGAACGCGGCCGCCTCAAGCCCGGGCAACTGTTCCTCGCAGATCCGAACGAGGGACGGGTCATTCCCGACGAGGAGGTCTTCGACGATCTCACCGACGATCGCTACGGCGAGTGGGTCGAACAGGAGCAGGTCCATCTCGACGACATTCGAACCACGGCCGACAACACCCCGCGGGAGAGGGTCGACGGGCTGCGCGACTACCAGGCCGCGTTCGGCTATACGCGGGACGAACTCGACAACATGATCGAGCCGATGATCCAGAAGGGGAAAGACCCCGTCGGCTCGATGGGCGACGACACGCCGTTGTCGGTACTCACGGAGTTCAACCGCCCGCTCTTTTCCTACTTCAAGCAGCTGTTCGCGCAGGTCACCAACCCGCCGCTCGACTACATCCGCGAGGAACTTGTCACCTCGGTGGAGAGCCGGCTGGGCTTCCAGCGCAACCTGCTTTCCGAATCACCCGAACACGCCCGCCAACTCGTGCTCGACTCCCCCATCCTCACCGACGCGGAACTCGAGTCGATCCGAGACTGCTCGGCCAACGGGATCACCGCCGCGACGGTCGACATCACCTACGAACCCGAGAGCGACGCGCCCGGGACCGACTTGGAGGCGGCGATCGAACGCGTTCGCGAGGAGAGCGTCGACGCCATCGAGGCGGGCCACGACGTGCTCGTCCTCTCCGATCGGAACGTCGGCGCCGAGCGCGCGGCGATCCCGAGCCTGCTCGCGACGGGGGGCGTCCACCACCACCTCGTCCGCAACGGGCTGCGCAACCACGTCGGGCTCGTCGTCGAGTCCGCCGATCCGCGGACCGTCCACCACTTCGCGACGCTCGTCGGCTACGGTGCCGGTGCGATCAACCCGTACCTCGCCTACCAGACGATCGAAGACATCACCGCCGGCGAGGACGGCGCGGACACCCAGGTCGCGATCGACGCCTACGTCGGTGCGGTCGAGGACGGCCTGCTGAAGATCATGGCCAAGATGGGGATCTCGACGGTCGAGAGCTATCAGGGGGCCCAGATCTTCGAGGCCGTCGGTCTCGACTCGGATCTCGTCGCGGACTACTTCACCGGCACCGAGAACCGCACCGAGGGGATCGGACTCGCCGAGATCGAGGAGGACGTCCGCGAACGCCACGAGACCGCCTTCGGCGGGGACGACAACTCGAATCTCGCCCGTTCCGGCGAGTTCGAGCACCGGTCGACCGGTATCCACCACCAGTGGAACCCCGACACCGTCGGTACGCTCCAGCAGGCCGTGCGATCGAACGACTACGAGCGCTACGGTGACTTCGCCGAACAGATCAACGACCAGCAGCAAACCCTCCAGACCCTGCGCGGACTGCTCGAGTTCGACAGCGACCGGGACCCGGTCCCGATCGAGGAGGTGGAACCGATCAAAGACATCGTCCAGCGGTTCTCGACCGCGGCGATGTCGCTCGGCAGCCTGTCGCCGGAAGCCCACGAGAACAACTCGATCGCGATGAACCGCATCGGCGGCAAGTCCAACTCGGGCGAGGGCGGCGAACCGCCGGAACGGTTCGACACCGAACGCGAGTGCAACGTGAAGCAAGTCGCGTCGGGCCGCTTCGGCGTCACGAGCACCTACCTCTCGTCGGCCGACGAACTCCAGATCAAGATGGCCCAGGGCTCCAAGCCCGGCGAGGGCGGTCACCTCCCCGGCGAGAAGGTCAACGAGATGATCGCCCACGTCCGCAAGTCCACGCCGGGCGTCGGCCTCATCTCGCCGCCGCCGCTGCACGACATTTACTCGATCGAGGACCTGAAACAGCTGATCTTCGACCTCAAAGCCGCGAACGAGGAGGCGGACATCAACGTCAAACTCGTCAGCGAGGCCGGCATCGGCACGATCGCGGCCGGCGTCGCGAAGGCCAACGCCGACGTGGTCCACATCTCGGGCCACTCCGGCGGGACGGGTGCGTCGCCGCGCACCTCGATCAAGAGCGCGGGGCTCCCCTGGGAACTCGGCCTCGCCGAAGCGAACCAGATGCTCTGTCGGACCGGCCTGCGCGATCGGATCCGCGTCTCCGCCGACGGCGGGATGAAGACGGGGCGCGACGTCGCCGTCGCCGCCCTGCTCGGGGCCGAGGAGTACGTCTTCGGGACCGCCTCGCTCGTCACGTCCGGCTGCGTGATGGCCCGGCAGTGTCACAAGAACACCTGCCCGGTCGGCGTCGCCACCCAGCGCGAGGACCTGCGCAAGCGGTTCCCCGGCGAACCCGAACACGTGATTAATTACATGACCTTCATCGCGCAGGAACTGCGCGAGATCATGGCCGACCTCGGCTTCCGCACGGTCGACGAGATGATCGGCCAGGTCGGCGTGCTCTCCCAGCGCGACGACGTCGACCACCCGAAGGCCCGCAACGTCGACCTCTCGGAAGTCCTCGCGGATCCCGGCAGCGAGGTCCGGCGCAAGATCCGCGAGCAGGACCACGAACTCGAGGACCAGCTCGATCGGGACCTCATCGAAGCCGCGGCCGACGCGATCGAGGACGGGGAACCGGTCTCGCTCGCGACCGACGTTACCAACGTCGATCGGACCGTCGGCGCGATGCTCTCGAACCGCATCACGAGCCGTTACGGCGAATCCGGTCTCCCCGAGGACACGATTTCGGTCGATCTCGAGGGGACGGCCGGCCAGAGTTTCGGCGCGTTCCTCGCGAACGGCGTCTCGCTACACCTCGACGGTAGCGCCAACGACTACGTCGGCAAGGGGCTCTCGGGCGGCAAGATCACGGTCCGGACGCCGGAGACGGCCGCCTACGATCCGACCGAGAACGTCGCGATCGGCAACGTCGCGCTGTACGGCGCGACCGGCGGTCAACTGTACGTCAACGGCGTGGCCGGCGAGCGCTTCGCCGTCCGCAACTCCGGCGCGAAGGCCGTCGTCGAGGGCGTCGGCGACCACGGCTGCGAGTACATGACCGGCGGCGTCGTCGCCGTGCTCGGCGAGACGGGCACGAACTTCGCCGCAGGGATGTCCGGCGGCGTCGCCTACGTCTACGACCCGGACCGCGAGTTCGAAGCGAAAGCCAACACCGGGATGGTCTCGCTCCACGAGGAGCTAGAAGAGAAAGACGAGGCGATGCTGCGCCGACTCGTCGAGAACCACGTCGCCTACACCGGTTCCGATCGGGGCGAACTCATCCTCGAGAACTGGGACCGTGCGGTCGACGCCTTCGTGAAGGTCATGCCGGAGGCCTACCACCGAGCGATCACCGAACAGGGCTCGGACGACGTGCGCAACGAACTGCCCGGTTCGCCCGAGGCGGAGGCCGTCGTCGAGTCGGCCGGGTTCGCCGCGAGCGACGACTGATCGGCCCCGTCACGGTTATTCTCTTCCCAGCGTGTGGAACTCGTCGTTCGGTCGCATGTCCGCGAACATCGCCAGCCGGTTGCTCAGGTTGTAGAAGGCCGTGACGGCCGCAACGTCCCAGATCGCCTCCTCGCTGAAGCCGGCGTCGCGCAGGGCCGCGAGATCGCTCTCCTCGACCTCCGTCGGCCGTTCTGTGAGTTTTACGGCGACGTCGAGCATCGTCCGGTGGGCGTCGTTGATATCCGCGGTCCGGTAGTTCGCCACGAGTTGATCGGCGAGTTGCGGGTCGTCCGCGTAGATCCGGACGAGTGCGCCGTGGGCGACGTTGCAGTAGTAACAGTGGTTGACGCCCGAAACTGCGACGACGATCATCTCGATCTCCTCGCGCTCCAGGGCGGTGTCCTCGACCAGCGCATCGTGGTACGCGAAGAACGCGCGGAAGTGCGACGGTTTGTACGCCATCGCCGAGAACACGTTCGGCGTAAAGCCCGCCCGATCGGTCTCGTCGGCGATGCGCTCCTGGAGATCGTCGGGGAGGTTCTCGAACTCGGGGACGGGGAATCGGTGCATGGCGTCGTCTGCGAGATCGGGCTGGGATTCGAGACTGGCGTCGGGGTCTGATTCCGGTTCGGACATAGCCCCCTCTTCACAGTCGATCGTGATAATTCGCGGTGTTCGGTCGCTGGATCGCGACGCGATCGACTCCCGAACCGGACGGTGCCGATCGACGGCATCACTCGTCTGCGGGCGTGCCGCCTTCGGCCGTCGCCGCCTCGCGGATCGCCTCGGCGTCGGGCGCGGCGAGCAGATGGGCCGCACAGGTGCAGTCCGAGGCCCCGAATCCGGCGACCCGATCGCCCGGCAGCCGATCCGCCAGTTCGCACTCCCGATCGGCGTCGGGGAACGTGATCGCGCTCTCGAGTCGCGTCTCGGACTGGCCGAGCAGGTAATCGACGTGCCAGTGGCGCACGTCGCGGCTGCCGCGGGCGAGTTCGCGGTGGCGGTCGACGCGGGCGAAGCCGCCGGGGCCGAACGCGGTGCCGACGTAGGCGTACGCGCCCGCAGGGAACTCGCGGGTCCCCAGCGCGCCGACGTCGAGTTCGATCGCCTCCGGAACGTCGATCACGAGCACGTACGTGCCGCCCATACCGGGAGTGAGGGCGAGACGAACAAAAACTGGCGTGATTTCTGGACGCGTTCGGGGCGCTGGATCGATCAGCGTGGCCCCTCACTCGGATTCGTACCGATCGCGTCGGCTCTCGTCAGTCGGATCCTGTTCGTGGACGTGCCGCCGATTGCGCTTGTCCTCGTCAGCTCGCGAGTCGTGTTCTCGTCGCTGATTCTGGTCACGATCGCCGCTCGATCGCTCCTCGGTCCAGCTTCCGGATTCGTCGCGTGGCCGATCGGGGTCGTACTCGAGGCCGCCGCCGGTTCGGTCCTCCGCTCGGGGCTGGTCCCGCGACGTCTCGCCGGTCCCACGACGCGATTCGTCCTGCCCGCGGTCTCCGCCTCGAGACTCGTGGCGACTCCCCTGCTCGGTCCGGCCCTGCTCTTGCTGCCCACGGGAGCCCTGGCTCCGCTGGTGCCGGCCTCCCGGGGGCTGGCCCGGTCGGTCCTGGTGGGTGTCGCGTTCCTCGTGCCAGCGCTCCTGGGGGCCCTGCTGTTCGCGATCGCGATGGTCCCGCTGGCCGCGCCGGCCCCCCTGTGGCTGGCCCTGCTGGTGCTGTTGCTGGCTGCCTTCGCGGCGCGCCTCCCCGCCGTACTGGGGGTTCGATTCCTGCATCGCGTCGGTGTGGAACCCTTCTCGCTCCCCGCCGCGTCTCTCCGCCTGCTGATCGCGGCGGCTACCTCGATCGCGGCCTCGCTGCTGTTCGTACTGCCCGCGTCGCTGTTGGCCCTCGCGATCGTACTGGCCACGGTCCTGCCGTCCCTGGGGCTGGTGGATCTCGCGATCGGGTTGGCTCGATTCGCGGCGTTCCTGGCGCCCGTGTTGCTGGTCGCCGCGATCCGTCCGCTGTCGGCCCTGTCGGCCGCGCTCGGCGACGCGTGGCGGTCCGCGCTGGTCGCGGGCGTCGGACCGGCCCTCCCGTCGCCAGCCGGTGTCCTGATTCTGGCGGCTCTGGTGACCCTCCTGGCGGCCCTGGCGGCTCTGGCGGTCCCCTCGTTTCCGGTCGCGTTCGCCCTGCACGCCGGGGCTCTGACCCCAACCGGGTTCGCCGTAGGGTGTGTCCGTCCGTGTTCGGTCACCCGTCTCGTGCTGTCTGCCTCGATCGCCGCGACGACGCTCGCTGTCGCTCTCACCGCGGCTGAACAGCCCGTGGAGCCAGCCGCGATCGTCGCCGCCTCGATCCCGGCCGCCCTCGTCGCCGCGATACCGATCGCTCTCGCTCTGTCGGACGGTTCCTCGATCCCGCCGTCGCCGGTCGTCGTCGTATCGGTCGTTCATGATTGGAGTGAGGTGACGTCTCGCCCAGGTGAGGCGCTGATGGCCGTCGCTACGTTCGTTCTCCGGGCGATGGTTCGCCGATCAGGTGAATAAAAGCACGGCGTGCGTTCGCTTGCAGCCGTTCGACGGGCGATCGGGTTCCGACGCGACGCGTTCGAGGCCCCGACTCACCGGCGGTCGGAGACACGCGGTCCGTTCGCAAGATCGTATACCTCCCTCGCGTCAGTCGACGGGCCGAACGCGAACAGGCCACGGGCCGGTTCGTACTCGTAGGTGATCCACTGTGGCAGGAACTGTGCCCCGATCAGTTTGCGCACCCCGAGTTGCTTGAGGCGGGTCTCGGGCGCGAGCTGGTCCGTCAGCCGCAGATCGACGATCCCGTCGAAGACGTACTCGTCCTCCGGATAGCTGTCGCTTCCGGCCGTTGTCGCCCCCGCAACGATCGGCACGTACCGGGCCGTACAGACCGTCCCGCGAACCTCGGTGACGAAGTCGTGGACGCGTTCGCGCTGGAGCAGCCGTCCGAGTTCGTCAAGCGAGTCGATCGCCACCAGTCCCGTTTCGGTCATCTCGAGGGCGTCCAGCGCCTCGTGCAACGCTTCGGCCACCGCCGGCCCGTCGCTCGGCTCTTCGACGGCAACGATCGAGTCCGCCGCCGCCTCGCCCACGAACGTCTGCCACTGGCTGCAGGTTTCGAGGAACTCCTCGCGGTCCGAGAGCCGGTGGGTGAAACAGTCGACGATCCGCAGCCGATCGCTCTCGAGCGCCGGGAGGACGTTCCAGCCGTTCCCGAAGAACCGCTCGAGGGCCGCCGTCGGCGGGTTGGCGTAGGCGACGACGATCGCGGGCTCGCCCCGTTCGATGGCGCGCCAGACGAGTTCGGTCAGGAGTTCGCTTCGGCGGGTGCCCTCGTCACCGGAGAGCAGCAGAAACGAGTCCGCCGGGATGCCGTTCGGTACGAGGGAGTCGAGCGGTTCGATCCCCGTCACGACGCGTTTGTAGGCGTCGGGATCGGGCATCGTCGACTCGTCGTCGGCGGCCTCGCGACAGCTCTCGGAGCAGTATTGCCCGTCCGTCCCCTCCTGCAGTTCGTCCGGGATCGGGTAGTGGCAGTGATCGCACCGGAGTGGATACTGGGGTGTCCGGTCCGTCGATCGGTGCTCACTCATGACGCCGTCCCTACGACGAACGGCGAAATAGAACCCCTTCGTGACTGCCCTGACTGTTCGACGGGGAGAACGGAACCGGGTCAGAAACGGCGGCCTGCTTCGCCATCGTTTTCCCGGCCAGCGACGACGATCGGACATGGACACCGCACTCGTCATCGGCGGCACGCGCTTTATCGGCCGCCATCTCGTGGACGACCTGCTCGCTCACGGCTACGACGTGACGACCTTCAACCGTGGCAACCACGACGATCCCTTCGCCGCCGACGATCGGGTCACGCACGTCGAGGGCGATCGGACGAACGACTCCGCGCTCGAGGCTGCCGCCGCGACGATCGAGCCGGACGCCGTCTTCGACTGCGTCGCCTACTATCCGAAGGACGTGCAGGCGGCGACCCGGATCTTCGCGGATTGCGAGGCGTACGTCTACATCTCGAGCGGCGCGGCCTACGGCCGCGAGGAGATCCCCAAGCGCGAAGGAGAGACGCCGCTCGAACCGTGCACGCCCGATCAGGCGACCGACGACTCGAACGAGACGTACGGCGCTCGCAAGGCCGAGGGCGATCGGGCCGTCTTCGCCGCCGCGGAACGCGGTGTCGACGCGATGTCGATCCGGCCTTGCATCGTCTACGGTCCTCACGACTACACCGAGCGGCTGGACTTCTGGATCGATCGGGTCGAGCGGTTCGATCGCGTGGTCGTCCCCGGCGACGGGACGAATATCTGGCACCGGGCGTACGTCGAGGACGTCGCGAGCGCGATGCGAATCGTCGCCGAACGCGGCGAGGCGGGTGAGGCGTACAACGTCGGCGATCGGCGACTCGTCACGCTCGAAGAGATGGTCGACCTGATCGCCGACCAGCTAGAGACCTCGGTGGAGGTCGTCACCGCCGGCCCCCGCGAACTCGCGGCCGGCGACATCGCCCTCGACGACTACGTCCTCTACCGGGCGTACCCCCACGTCCTCTCGACCGCGAAACTCGCCGCACTGGGCTGGGAGTCGACGCCGCTCGAGGAGGCCATGGCCCGATCGGTCGAGGCCCACACGGAGAGCGATCGGACCGGGCGGGAGCACGGCCCCGATCGGGAGGCCGAGGAGCGCGTGCTGGGTATTCTGGACACGTTCTGATCAGGACTCCCGGAGCCGCTCGAGCCGTCGTGCCGTCGCCGACGTCGACGCGAGTCGTTCGTGAACTCGTCCTCGGCCGTCGGCGGCCGTCCGCGGGCAGACGGAAGCGTGGAACGCGAGACCGTCCGATCGTAACTCGAGGCCGTCCGATCGCGAACGAGCCACCGAATTCCGTGCCGGTCGCTCGGATCGACGAGAACGGTTTTATGTGCTCCCCTCCGTGGAACGAACTATGTTCGAGAAGTCGACGTGGATTCGCCTGCCGCGAAACGTCGTCGTCGGCCACGGCGTCATGGACGAGGTCGTCGACGTCATCGACGATCTCCACCTGCAGGGGCGGCCGCTGTTCGTCACGAGTCCGACCCCGAAGAAAGTCGCGGCCGATCCGATCGCCGCCGACTTCGCGGCGGCCGGAATCGATCCCGCGATCGTCACGGTCGAACGAGCGACGTTCGACGCCGTCGAGCGCGTGATCGAGACCGCCGAGGCCGAGAACGTCGCCTACCTCGTCGGCATCGGCGGCGGGAAGGCGATCGATATCGCGAAGATGGCGAGCGACCACCTCTCGATGGGCTTCCTGTCGATTCCGACGGCGGCCAGCCACGACGGGATCGTCAGCAATCGTGGCTCGGTTCCGGACGGGGACACGCGTCACAGCGTCGCCGCCGAACCGCCGCTGGCCGTCGTCGCCGACACGGCGATCCTGGCCGAGGCACCGTGGGAACTCACGACTGCGGGCTGTGCCGACATCATCTCCAACTACACCGCGGTCATGGACTGGCGACTCGCGAAGCGGCTCAAGGACGTCGAGTATTCCGAGTACGCCGCCGCCCTCTCCGAGATGACCGCCGAGATCCTCGTGGACAACGCCGACCTCGTCCGGCCGGGACTCGAGGAATCTGCGTGGATCGTCACCAAGGCGCTGGTCTCCTCGGGCGTCGCGATGAGCATCGCCAGCTCCTCGCGGCCCGCGAGCGGTGCCGAACACCTCTTCTCCCACCAGCTCGATCGGCTCGCACCCGGGGCGGCGCTGCACGGCCACCAGGTCGGGGTCGGTTCGATCATGACGGCCTACCTCCACGGCGGCGAACGCGGCTTCTGGCGCGACATCCGCGACGCCCTCTCGAGTATCGACGCGCCGACGACCGCCGCCGAACTCGGTATCGACGACGAGACCGTGATCGAGGCGCTGACGACCTGCCACGAGATCCGCGATCGCTACACGATACTCGGTGACGGGATGAACGAGCGCGCTGCGCGCGAAGTCGCGACGAAAACGGGCGTCATCGACTGACGACCGGAGGCGTCGCGTCTCACCCGAGGTCCGCACGCCCGAACCGCCTCGACCTCGGAGAGGATGTGACTCGAGAAGAACACGGTGGTCCCGGCCGAGGCCTCCTCGCGGAGGAGTTCGCGCATGTCCTGAATCCCCGTCGGGTCCAGTCCGGACGACGGTTAGTCCAGGATCAGCAGGTCGGGATCCCCGACGAGGGCCATCCCCAGGCCCAGTCGCTGGTGCATTCCCTTCGAGTAGCCGCTGGCCTTCCGATCGGCGTCCTCGAGAAGACCGACGCGTTCGAGCAGATCGTCGGAATTGTCGTCGGCTTCCGCGGTGTCGACGACCCACTCGAGGTGCTCTCGTGCGGAGAGTCGCTCGTAAACGGTCGCACCTTCGGGGAGAACGCCGATCCGCTTGCGAATCCGTTCGGCCTCGTCCTGGGCGTCGTGTCCGAGCACCGTCGCCGTTCCCGTCGTCGGCCGGACGAAATCGAGGAGCAGGTCGATCGTCGTCGACTTCCAGGCCCCGTTCGGGCCCAGAAAGCCGAAGATTTCTCACTCCTCGACGACGAGGTCGAGGTCCGAGACGGCGAGGACGTCCTCGCCGAACCGTTTCGTCAGGGCGGCCGTTTCGATCGCAGCCATACGCCCCGTCCCGCCCCGTAACTTGTAGCTTTTCTCAGCAGTTTCTGAGCGTGAATACGCGCGCGAGTATCACTCGCCCGGGCCGCTCGAGGCACGTCCAGAAACTCTCGTCCGGGCCGCTAGAGGTGCTCGTCCAGGAACTCCGCGATCGCGGCGTAGGCTTCGATGCGGTTCTCGAGTTTCGAGAAGCCGTGGCCCTCGTCCTCGAAGATCAGTTTGCGGACGGGGACGCCCTGTTCGTCGACCTCCTCGACGATCTGTTCGGCCTCGCCGACCGGAACGCGGGGGTCGTTCTCGCCGTGGAGGACGAACAGCGGCGCCTCGATGTTCTCGACGTTGTTGATCGGCGAGATCTCTTCGAGGAACTCGCGATCGTCTTCGAGACTGCCGTACTCCGCTTCCCGCAGTTCCCGTCGCCAGTCGCCCGTATTTTCGAGGAACGTCACGAAGTTGGCGATGCCGACGACGTCGACGCCGGCAGCCCAGAGGTCGGGATACTCGGTCAACGCTGCCAGTACCATGAACCCGCCGTAGGAGCCGCCCTTGGCGGCGATCCGGTCGGGATCGACGGCCGGGTGGTCCTGGAGCCACTCGACGCAGGCCCTGATGTCGGCGACGGAGTCCATCCGCTTCTCGACGTCGTCGAGGGCCGCGTAGTCGGCACCGTACCCCACCGACCCGCGGACGTTCGGCTCGAAGTAGCCGTAGCCCCGATCGAGGAAGTACTGTTTGACGCTCGAGAACGAGGGTCGGCGCTGGCTCTCGGGTCCGCCGTGGATGTCGACGACGACGGGGACGCCGTCGTCGGTCTTTTCGGACTCCTCCGGCAGCGTGAGGAAGCCGGGGACCGCCAGGTCGTCGAAACTCTCGACGTGGACGAGGTCGGACTCGTCGAACGTCGCCCGGGGGATACCCGCGGTCGGCGCGTCCGTCCAGCGTTCGGCGTCGCCGGTCTCGCACTCGACGACGAAAACGTTCGTGTTGACCGCATCCCCCGTCGTCGAGAGAGCGAACCGTTCCGCGTCGGGGTCGAAACTCACGCCGCCCGCGACGCCGCCAGGCAGATCGGGTTCGGGGAAGGTTTCGAACGCGATCGGATCGTCGGCGTCGAACTCGCCGACGGTCAGGTCGGTGTACCCCTCGACGTTCCGCGAGTAGACGAACCGGCCGGTCTCGTCGTCCAGCGCGATGCCGTCGACGTTCCACCCCTCGCCCTCCACGATCGGTTCGAGTTCGTTCGTCTCGAGGTCGAGATAGGCCAGGTAGAGGGTATCCGCGTCGCCCTCGTCGGTGACCAGGTAGATCCCCGTCCCGTCGGGCGCCCAGCTCGCGCTCCCGTAGCGGACGTCGCCCTCGTGGGGCGTGAGGTGCTCCATCTCCTCGGTCTCGAGGTCGAGGACGTACAGGTCCTGGTCGAAGTTGGAGTAGGCCTGCGAAACGAGCAGCCGGGAGTCGTCCGGGCTCCAGCCCGACAGCGAGAGCCAGCCGTCGCCCTCGTGGACGAGGGTTGCCTCGTCGCCGGTCTCGTCTCGATCCTGGACGTACACGTCGAAGACGGACTCGTCGCGCCGGTTCGAGGCGAACGCGAACCGATCGCCGTCGTGGCTCCAGCCACCCCAGCGGTGCTTGGCGTCCGGCATCGCCGTCAGGTTCTCGATCGTGCCCGTATCCGCGTCGAGCCGGAAGAGCTGAGCCCGTTCGTTGCCGCCTTCGTCCATCCCGAAGATCAACTCGGGGCGCTCCGGCGACCACGAGGCGAAGGTCACCCGCTCGTCGTAGAAAGTGCGCTGTTCGGGCCACTGGCGGGGGCCCGCGAGCGTCCAGACCTGCGGCGTCCCGGTCGTGTCCATCAGAAACGAGAGTCGATCACCGTCGGGGCCGAACGACGCGCCGTACGCGCTCCGGATGTTGAGATACCGTTCGATGTCGTAGGTACGCATGGGAGAGTCGTACGGAGCCGATCCCGTAGTGGTTTGTGTTGTGGCTGCGCCTTCGGACTCGCTCGATTGCCGGACCCGGACTCCTGCTCGCCGACTCCGATCGCGTTCGGATTCGATGACGGATAGTCAGCTGTGGAAGTGGCGTAATAGACGCTGTCTCGGCTTCGAAACGAGAGAACCGAACGGGGTCGTCACGGCACTCTCTTCGGGTGCGTTCGTCCGATCGGCCAGTACCCTGTTTCACGTACTACGTCGATCCCGAAACGATCGAAACCGTCACCGGGGCGTCGGGTTGAGGATACCAATTCGGTTTTGATCGGCGATCGTTTCGATCGATCATCGAGATAGTTACGCTCGAATCGGCGTGGAGAGACGTCCCGGTCTCGACCAGAGACCGATCGACACGGTCCGGCCCTCGCGTAACCCGTGCGTACAGCGGCTGTTGGGAACCCGTTCCCTGCGCCGACGAACGATTTCCGAACGCGTCCGCCGGTGGTCGTGATCCGCTCGCCGCCGATCGCGGCGGCACCAATCGGTGTGCCTAACAAAGCGGTTCGGACGGCCTAGGGACGGTATCGATGACCGACGGCGGGGACGAACGCGGTACGGACGACGTTTCGGTTCGCACGCTCCTCCTGACGACGCTGATCGTGCTGGTCGCGTTCGGGACGATCGTCGCGATCGTCGCACCGGGGTTCGTGATCGGGGAGTCGCCAGCCGACGACGGGGAAACCGGGTCGACCGACACCGATTCCGAAACGGGTGCCGATTCGGTCGAGGACACGCAACGCAACGAAACCGCCTCGACCGATCCGGAGACCGAGTCCGACCCGACGGGGGACGGATCGGCGAGTGACGGCGCTTACGGAGACGATGCAGGCGACGGCGCTGAAGGTGCCGGTGATGGCGACGACAGTAGTGACGATGACGACGGGGATGAGGGTGACGCGGCCGACGAAGACGAGACGCCAGCCGACTCCGACGACGCCGATACCGGGGCGGAATCCGGTACCGACGACCAGACCGGTACCGGAGCGGAATCCGATGACGACTCCGACACCGTCGTCGATCCGATCGACGAGGTCACCGACGACGGTCCGGGCGGCGGACTGCTCGATCGGATCGAGTCCTTCATCGACGATCTCGTGTCCGAATTCGACGAGGACTGAATCAACCACGGCCTTCGGGCCGGTGCGATCGGTGAGAACGCGTCCTGCGACCGGGCGGCATCGCTGAACTGAACGAAAGAAGTGATTTTTTATCCCCGCACTGCGTGCCGATGGCATATGCGCATCGCGTTCGTCTCGTACGAAACGGTCTTCCACCGCGATACCGAGACGAACCAGCGGTTCCAGTCGATCCTCGAGCTACTCGCGGCACGCGGCCACGACGTCCACCTGTTCTGTACGCAGTTCTGGTCCGGCGAGCGGAGTCGACTCGAACGCGACGGCATCACCTATCACGGCGTCTCGATCGGGCCGGAGGCAACGACCTCGTTCCTGTTGCGGCTGCCGTTCGTGCTCGGCCCCGCGCGGCCGGACGTCGTCCACGCGAGTGCACAGCCGCCGGGACAGGTCCTCGCGGCGACCTGCGCGGCGACGCTCGCTCGCGCCCCGCTGCTCGTGGAGTGGTACGGTGACGGCGGCGTTACCGGCGATCGATCGACCCGGCTGGCGGCCGGTCGCCCGGACTGGATCGTGACACCCTCCGAACTCGTCGCGACGCGGGTCCGGGAACGCGGGGCGGACGGCGACGACGTCGAGACGATCCCCAATCCGATCGAACTGGAGCGAATCCGGGACGTCCAGCCCGACGAGCGCGTGGACGTGATCTACGCCCGGCGGCTCGACGAGGGAGCCAACCTCGAGAGTCTCCTGCTTGCGCTCGCGGAACTTCGCGATCGCAACTGGGAGGCGACCGTCGTCGGCGACGGCCCGGAACGGGAGACCTACGAGCGACTCGCGAGCGACCTCCGGATCGACGATCGGATCTCGTTCGCCGGCGAACTCTCGCTCGACGAGCGGATCGCCGCTTACCGCGGCGCCCACGTCTTCGCGCAGACGGCCGAGCACTGCGCCTTCCCGACGGAGATGCTGTGGGCGCTCGCCTCGGGCTGTGTCGGGATCGTGGAGTACCACGTCGACTCGAGTGCCCACGAACTCGTCGAGGGCTGGGATCGTGGCTTTCGCACCACCAGCGAGCAGGAACTCGCGGACGCCATCCTCGCGGCGGGTGACCTCGAGCACCGCGACTACGACGAGACCTTCGCCGAGTACGACGGCGACGCCGTGACCGATCGATATCTACAGCGGTACCGGGCGTTGCAGGACGACCACGGCGTGTTGTGACGGCCGTCGAGAATGTCATCGAGTTGCCGGCTCCGAGACCTACGTGGACTCCGGAACGCCGTGGTGGAGGACGACCACGAGCGGTCACGCGAGCGGATCCGGTACCCGGCTACTGCGCCAGGAGCGTTGCCATCCACGCCAGCACCGCGACTGCAAAGAGTACGACTGTCACCGACAGCAGTTCGACGAACACTGGAAGCGTCTTCGGAACGGTGGGAAGGAGGCCGCCCCAGTAGGCCGCCGTCACGGCGAGGGAGACGGCGAACGCAGCTGTCACCAGGGTCGGAACCGGGTAACGGCGAGGAAAGGCATCGACGGTCATGTTAAATACCGAACCAGTGGCATATAAATACTTTCTGCTCGGATTCGAGAGTTTTACCGTCCAGACGGACGGCGTACGTGCTCTCGATTTCGTCGATGGCGAGTTGGGGCTCCGGAAGCGTCCGTCCTCCGTCGACGACGGTCGTCGTGCCGGTGATGTACCGGGCTCTGCGGACGGGAGGAACGCCAACGGTGGTCGGACCCGATCGAGATCGGGTACGGCTCGCCGGCCGATCGGGCGTCGCTGCGGGACAGCTATTACGATCGACTCGTAACAGGGAGACGAACATGCACGACGACTGTGACTTCTGTCGGATCGTCGCCGGTGACGCCGCTGCAGCGCGGGTCCACGACGGCGATCGGGTGATCGCGTTTCTCGATCGACGGCCGGCCACGACGGGGCACACGCTGGTCGTTCCGAAACAACACGGATCGGAACTGTTCGAGATGGACGACCGAACGACAGCGGACGTCTTCCGGGCAGTCGGGACGGTCAAGACGGCGGTCGACCACGTCCTCGATCCGATCGGGGTCAGCGTGTTCTACACCACGGGGTCGCTCGTCGGGACGGTCGAGCACGCGCACGTCCACCTCGTCCCCCGATTCGAGGACGACGACGTCACGCTCTCCTTGCTACGGGATCGCCTCGAAGACGAAGACGGGGAACGGCTCGGGTCGCGACTCCGGGACGTGTAGTCAGAGGTCGAACTTGGCGGCCGCCGTCTCCATGTCCTTGTCGCCGCGCCCCGAGAGGTTCACGAGGATCGTCTCGTGCTCGCCGGCCTCGGCGATCTGGATCGCCCGCGCGATCGCGTGACTGGACTCGAGTGCGGGGATGATCCCCTCGGTCTCGCTGAGTTCCCGGAACGCCGCCAGCGCCTCCTCGTCGGTGACCCCCTGGTACTCACAGCGGCCGACGGCGCGAAACATGGCGTGTTCGGGGCCGACGCCGGGATAGTCGAGTCCCGCCGACACCGAGTGAACGTCGACGTCGTCGTCGATCACGCGCGTCTTCATCCCGTGGAGCACGTCGTCTTTCCCCTTCGTGAGCGGCGCGGCGTGCTTGCTCGAGTCGGCGCCCTCGCCGCCGCCCTCGGCACCGTAGAACGCGACCTCGTCGTCCCGGAACGCGTGGAACAGGCCGATCGCGTTCGAACCGCCGCCGACGCAGGCGACGGCTGCGTCGGGCACATCACCCGTGCGCTCCTGGAACTGTTCGCGGGCTTCCTCGCCGATGACGCTCTGGAAGTCCCGGACCATGCGCGGGAACGGGTCGGGACCGACGACGCTGCCGACGAGGTAGTGGGTGTCGTCGACGTTCTCGGCGAAGTCCTCGAGCGCCGCGTCGACGGCGTCGGCGAGGCCCTCGTTTCCGCGGGTGACCTCGTTGACCTCGGCACCCATCAGGCGCATCCGGAAAACGTTCATCTCCTGGCGCTGAACGTCCTTCGTCCCCATGTAGATCTCCGTCTCGAGGCCCAGCAGAGCACCGACCATCGCGGTTGCGACGCCGTGCTGGCCGGCCCCGGTCTCGGCGATCAGCCGATCGCGCCCGGCGCGTTTCGCCAGCAGAGCCTGCCCGAGACAGTTGTTGATCTTGTGCGCGCCGCCGTGGAGTAGATCCTCCCGTTTGAGGTAGATGTCGGCCCCGTACCGATCGCTCAGGTTGGTCGCGTGGTACAGCGGCGTCGGGCGGCCAGCGTACGATTCGAGCAGATCGCGGAACTCGGTCTGGAACGCGTCGGTCGTCGCGACCTCGTCGTAGGCGGCCGCGAGTTGCTCGAGCGGCTCCTCGAGCGGTGCTGGAACGTGTCGGCCACCGTATCCCTCGAACTCTCCGTCGGACATACCCGGCAACTCTTGCCCGATCGTAATAGGTGCTCTCATCTCCGCTTGCGGGACTCTCACATCGTGGGTCCTGCTGTGCGGCTTTCGCCACGTGCCGGCTCCAGTAGTCCGTGCGAGCACGGTGCGTCAGACGGCGCAAATCGGGTCGCAGTCGAGAATCGACGGCGTCAGCGATCGACGCTCCCGAGCACGATGTCGAGACTACCCAGCGAGGCGATCAGGTCGGCGACGTACTCGCCTTCGGCCATCTCGGGGAGGGCGGAGAGGTTGTGGAAACACGGGCTGCGGATCTTGAACCGTGCGGGCGAGTTCGAGCCGTCCGATCGGACGTAGACGCCGAGTTCGCCCTTCGCGGATTCGACGGCGCGGTACGTTTCGGTGCCGGCGTCCGGTTTGAGCGTGCGAGGGACGTTGCTCTGGACGGTTCGCTCGTCTTCGGGCCAGTCCTCGAGCAGGTCGAGACACTGCTGGACGATCTTGGCGGACTCCTCGACCTCCCGCATTCGGACGAGCACCCGCGCGTAGTTGTCACAGCCGTCCATGGTGACGACGTCCCAGTCGAGGTTCGGGTAGTAGCCGTAGGGGTCGTCGCGCCGCAGGTCGTAGTCGATTCCCGAACCGCGGGCGACGGGGCCCGTACAGCCGTAGTCTTTGGCCACGTCGGGCTCCAGGATGCCGGTGTCGACGCACCGAATCTGGAAGATTTCGTTCCCGGTGAGCAGCGCGTGGTACTCCGAGACCTTCGCCGGCAGTTCGTCCAGGAAATCCCGGCACTTCTCGACGAACTCGTCGCGCGGTCGGGGGAGGTCCCACGCGACCCCGCCAAGCCGGAAGTAGTAGAACATCATCCGCTGACCGGTCAGGTCCTCGAGAATGTCCTGGACGACCTCCCGATCGCGGAAGGCGTACTGGAAGATGGCGGTGAAATCGCCGTAGACGTCGAGTGCGAAGGTTCCCAGCGCGAGGAAGTGGCCGAGCATCCGGCCGAACTCGGTCGCCATCGTGCGCAGGACCTGGGCGTACTCGGGCACCTCGATGTCCGCGAGATCCTCGATCGCCCGGGCGACGGCCCACTCGTTGGGGAGGTTCGCGGTGTAGTCCCACCGGTTCGAGTAGGGGATGATCTGGTGGCGGTACTGGCCGTTCTGGCACATCTGCTCCTCACAGCGGTGCAGGTAGCCCACGTCGGGGTCGACGTCGGCGACGGCCTCGCCGTCGAGGGTCGTCTTGAGGTGGAGCACCCCGTGGGTCGCGGGGTGGTGCGGTCCGATGTTGAGGAACATCGTGTCCGACTCGGACTGTTCCCGGTCGGGTTGCAACGGGTTCGCGTGCGCTGCGAACCGGACGACCTGTGGCTTCTCCTGGTCGTAATCGAGCGAGAGGGGGTGGCCCTGCCACGATTCGGGCAGGAGGATTCGGCGCGGATCGGGATGTCCCTCGTACTCGATTCCGACGAGGTCGAAGGCCTCGCGTTCGTGCCAGTCCGCCGTCCGGAAGACGGGTTCCGCGGTCTCGCAGACGGGATCGTCTTTCGGTAACTGCGCGATCAGCGTCACCTCGTGGGTCCGCCGGTCGTACTTCGTCAGGTGGTAGACCGACTCGTACCGGTCCTCGTACTCCTGTGGGGTGAGACACGAGAGGTGATCGAACCCGGCCTCGTCCCGCAGCAGCGCCAGGACCGCCTGGACGTCGTCCGGGCGGATCACGAACGCCGGCGCGTTCTCGTGGTCGTCCCGCCCGATCGCGTACTCGTCGAGCAGCGCCTCGAGTTCGGTCTCGTCGACCTGCTCGTCCCGCAGGTGGTCGTACTCGGGGTCGATGCGCTCGCGCTCGCGCTGTTCCGGTTCACTCATGGGTGACTCCAGGGACGCCGTTGCGGACGCTAGCGTGCGTTTCACTCACGTACACCCGACACGGGAATGAGGGTTTTGGAGGGTCGTACTGACAGTCACGGGATCCGATCGGTTTCGGGGGGACGCCTGCGGTCACCGATCGCGACGGGCCGGAAACTCGGAACCTGCTCGCCGATCGTACTCGCCCCACGGCACTGCGGCGACTGCCACTCTTCAGCGTTGGCGTCCTCCGTTCACGTGTGTGCCGAGATCGGCCTTTATGTGAACGAGTGACATAGCGTGCGATATGCCTCCCCGCATCGAACCGGTGGGTCCCGGTGAATCGGACGACGAGAAAGTCAACGAGATTCTACAGGAGAGTGAAAACGGGTGGTACAAGGACTCCGCTTACTTCGGCGCTGTTGCGCATCAACCGCGACTTTTGAAACGACTCGTGCGAACGTTCCGGCTCTTCCCTCGTAGCGACTCGATCGACGCAGAGACGCTGGAACTGATGCGACTGAGGGTTGCTGCAGTCCACGGGTGTGCCTACTGTGGAACCGTTCGTACCTGGGAGGTGAAGGAGGCAGTCGAGCCGAAAGAAGACGCAGTTTTCTCCGACCGGATCGATACGAGCAAACTCACGCGGCGCGAGAAACTCGCCGTTCGCGTGGCAGACTACATGTCCCGCGATCCACAGGAGATGCCGGATGCGTTCTTTGCCGAACTGAGTGAGGAATACAGCGACGAGGCGATCATCGAACTCCTGCTGTTTGCCGGACTCGAGGTGGGACTCGACAGGTTCTGTATCGCGTTGCGGTTAGATACCACCGAAACGAGTCCGTATCCCACGGGACTCGAGTATCCGCTCGAGCGCGAACCGTAGCACCAGATCCGTTCTCGTATCGGTTCCCCTCCGCTCAGCAGACGCCTCACCGGATGCCATCCGCGCCGTCGTCCGTCAGTGCCCGGCATCGGCCGCCGATGCGCGCACGATGTGAACCGGTACCGGTGCGGTCCGGATGGTCTTCTCCGCCACGCTCCCCAGCAGATACCGCTTGAAACCCGTTCGTCCGTGCGTCGCCATCACGATCAGATCGATGTCGTGTTCGTCGACGTACTCGAGGATTGCGTCGTGCGGTTCGCCCCGAACGACGGCCGTTTCGACTCGATCGACACCCCGCGTCGACGCGGTTTCGGCGATCTCCCCGACGGCCCGCTGTCCTCGTTCCTCGAGCGACTCGATCATCGACTGTGTGATGCCCTCCGCGTCGTACGGTCTCGTATCGACGACGTGGAGTACGTGGAGGGGAGCCTCGTATGCCCTGGCGAGGTCGATCGCGTGGTCGGTGGCAACGTTCGATTCGTCGCTTCCGTCGGTCGTCAAGACGATCCGATCGTACATACTCGACGTTCGATGGCCGGATTGAAACCTTTGGCTGCGAAGGGAGGTTTCGAAAGCGCCTCGATCGTTCCCGCGCTCGGTTCGACCGAAAGCTGTTCCCCTCCGTGCCGGTTGGAGTGTTACTTCGATCGATCGAAGGCCGAACGCTGCTTCCCGACGCAGGTCGAGAACGAGTGACGATCCGCCCGGTTTGCCGTTTGCGATTCGGAGACCTACCAGTTGTGCGACAGTGATTTCACAGAGAGCGGTGTTGTCTGAAGGGATGACCGTTCGAGACCGATTCGCCGACACCGAGGTGGTAATACTCATCGTGATCGGCGGTTTTCTGGGGGCGAACGCCCGGTACGGGATCGGGCTCGCCTACCCGGGCTTGACCGGAACGTTCGTCGCAAACGTGACCGGGAGCTTCGTCCTCGGATTCGTCGTGTACGAAGCGATGTACACCGACTATCTCACCGACAGAGGCCGACTGCTCGTGTCGACGGGGTTTCTCTCCTCGTACACGACCTACAGCACGTTCGCGTACCAAACGGTGACGGCCGAACCACTGTTCGGCCTGATCAACGTCGTCGCCAATTACTCGTTTGGGTTTGCGGGCGTCGTGCTCGGTCGATGGGTTGCGCTGCGAATTCGAGGTGCGTCTCGTGATTGATCCGCTGTTCCTCGTCGGCTTCGGTGGCGCGATCGGTGCGCTGGGGCGGTACACCGTCAGCAGTACGATCGAGAGGGAGCGCTTCCCGCTATCGACCTTCATGGTGAACGTTATCGGGAGTTTCCTGCTCGGTCTCGTTATGTTCGCGGACGTCGGCGAGTCGGTCCAGTTGTTCGTCGGGGTCGGAGTGTGCGGCGCGTTTACCACGTTTTCGACGTTCTCCGTCGATACGATTCGACTCCTCGAGGACGGATACGTGTGGACTGCCGTCGTCTACGCGCTCGGCAATATTCTGGTCTCGGTCACGGCGATCGGGATCGCCTGGGTTCTGCTAGTCTGACTGGCTGCTGGCGCTCGAAAACCGAACTCGATGTCATCAGGCTGCCCACGGCCAGAAGCCGGCCGCCATCAGATATCCGGCCGCACCCGTGATGATGCCGACGAGCGTAGTGAACCAGGCAACTGGTTCGGTGAAATCATCGCGTTCCAGCCCCAACAGCAGCCAGAACGTCGCCCAGAGGACCGCCCAGATCCACCAGAGCGCAGCGAGTCCGATATCACCCCCGAGAAACACCAGGTAGCCCGTCGGAACGGCGACTACGGTTACGAGTATGCAATACCACCCGAACGATCGCTGGTCACTGATCCCGCGGATCGCGTTCGCTCCGATCCACAGGTACGTAAACGAGAACAGTAACGTTCCCGCTGCCACGAACGCGTCTCCGGACTGGTACTCGCCGAACGCCCACAACTCGCCGAACGCCCACCACATCGCGATAATGAAAGTCAATACCCCGACAAACAGATTCAGTATCGCGACGTCGCTGTCTGCACCCTTACCGAGCAACCATATCCCATTCACTACCAGTACGGCACCGACGAAAATCAGTCCCATGCCCAGGATCATGTACAGTGACATTGATGATCACTCGATATTGCGTGTTATTACCACACAAATACAGCTTCAGCGGACAGAATAATAATTCTGGTCACAGGACTTGTGAACTATCTTCGCTCGAATACCGTCTCGAGTCCGTAAACAAACGAAGACCCCCCGTTCCAGTGCGTCGGCAGCCGCAATCCGGAACCCGGGAGCCGATTCGAGTTATCGAGTATCGGATCTCGATTAACGGATCATCACCACGTACAACGGTTATATCTCGGGACGTGGTGAGGACGACTACGGATGTCCGAGAACGAGACTGACCCCGCCACGGATCGAGAACGGCTCCCGCCGAAGACGATTACCGACCGGTTCGATTCCCTCAGCGTTGGCGACGAAATATCGTTCAACGATCGAGACACCCCGTACGAGGTCGTCGAGACGGACAGATACTCGGTTACGGTCGCCGGTCCGAACGACAATCGCGTCACGCTATCACAGAACCTCCAGACCGGCGGGTGGGTCGTCCACGAGGAACTCTGGTGGATCGATGCTGAACGGGGCGTGGACTGACTCGTCTCGGACTGGCGGTTTTCTCGGGCCGGGTGTCGACCTTCGGGGATCGGGTGCGACACACTTCCGAGATCGACCGTCACGCCCTACATCGCGTCGGTGGCGCACCCGACTCAAGCGACGCGTCGTGAACGACGTACTCGACTCGGTGGATCACGCGGTCCGCAGGAACAACCGAAATTCGAGGGCGTCTTTGGACTCGCCGACGACGTCGGAAAGCCCCTTCTCGAGCGGCCGCTCGAGGTCGGTTCGGTCGGCGATATCGGAAGTACACAGTTGGTCCGCGATCCGCTGGACGTGATTAGCGCGCGCTCCCGACGCCCGCAGGACGACTCCCGCGGCGGACTCGTCCCGAGTGAGCGCGGTCGCTGCCGTCCTCGCGACGGACTCGGCGTCGTCGTGTTCGAAGACGAAGACGCTGGCGAAGGGATCACCGTCCTGCCGCAACAGTTCCACGTTCGCGTCGTCGGACGCCGTTCGCCGATCCGCCGTCGGATCCGTGACCAGTCGATGTAACGTCTCGGCCCGCTCGGCGGTTCGCTCCCGCCACTGCGTGATACTCTCGTCCGGTGAACAGCGAATCCGGTACCGATCGTCGTCGATACGGTCGACGAGGCCGTACGCGACGAGGAGTGTGAGTCGGTACTCGACGTCAGATGCCGATGATTCGTCGCCGTCTACCTGGTCGGCAACGTCGGCCGCCGAGAACGGGTCGGAACCGAAGGAGGCATGCGCTGTGAGATACGCCTCGATGCAGTCGTCGATTGCCGGAAGTGTGCCGAGCGTTGCCATCGATCGGTACCGCAATCGGCGACGCTCGGATAAAAAACGTTGTCGGGTACTCTCGGTGAGAGAACGCGGTCCCGAATCGAAATACCGCGCAGTCGACTCGCGAATTCCAATTGATATTCTGCCGATCATCGACGTAATCATCAGGGTAAACCGTGCTGTCAAATAGCTATATATACTGATATGTGGGAGGTCAACACGGACCATGCCAGAAACGATATTCGAGGTGGACGTCGACGCGTCCATCGACGAACAGCCAGATCCGATAGTGAACCGCTGGCACCCGGACGTTCCACCGGTAGCGACGATCGAACCCGGTGAGAAGGTTCGGATCGAATGCCTCGACTGGACGGGGAACCAGGTGAAAAACGACGACAGCGCGAACGACATCCGAGACATGCGATTGGATCCCAACCATCACTTGAGCGGCCCCTTCGAGGTCGAAGGAGCCGAACCCGGTGACGTTCTCGTCATGGACATTCTGGATCTCGGGGCGTTCCCGGACAACGAGTGGGGATTCACCGGAATCTTCGAACTCGACAACGGTGGCGGGTTCCTCACCGACCACTTCCCGGAAGCCCGGAAGGCCATCTGGGAGGTCGACGGCGTAATGACTCACTCGCGTCATATCGAGGACGTCAGGTTCCCGGGTTGTGCCCACCCCGGCATCGTCGGAACGGCACCCTCGCACGAATTGCTCGAGGAGTGGAACGAACGCGAGCAGGCACTCATCGAGCGGGGGCCGGACGCCGAAACCGCAGTCAATCACGAAACTCGAGAGGACGACCCGCCGCTCGCCCTGCCACCGGAGCCGAACGAGGTGTTCCTCGGGGACATGGACGAGGAAGACGTCGAGGACGCGGCCGAAGAGGCAGCCCGAACGATCCCGCCCCGGGAGAACGCTGGTAACTGCGACATCAAGAACCTCGGTCGCGGCTCCCGGGTGTACCTCCCCGTATTCGTCGACGGTGCGAACTTCATCACCGGGGACCTGCACTTCTCCCAGGGTGACGGGGAGATCACCTTCTGCGGCGCCATCGAGATCGCCGGCTGGATCGACATGAAGGTGGACGTCATCAAAAACGGGATGGAGCAGTTGGGAACTGATTACGCGATGTTCAAACCCGGATACCAGGACCCCGACTTCTCGAACTACGTCGTCTTCGAGGGTTACTCCGTCGACGAGGACGGAACCCAGCACTACAAGAACGCGAACGTCGGAATGCGCCGTGCCTGCCTGGACGCGATCGACTACCTGACGAACTTCGGCTACACCGAAGAACAGGCGTACATCCTCCTCAGCACGATCCCCGTCGAGAGCCGCATCGCGGGGATCGTCGACCTGCCGAACACCTGCGTGACGGTGTCGGTTCCCAACGAGGCCTTCGACATCGACATCGATCCGGATACGCTCTCTGACGAGTACGACTCCGGTGACAAGGGAGACATCGCCAAGCCCTCCTGATTCGCCGATCGTCTCCCTTTGCGATCGATCTTTCGAGCCGCGTCTCCCAAATCAGTGCCCCATCGAGTGACCGACCGCCCACGGGTATCCTTCGGTACTCTCGACGACGCCTCCCGGGCCGTGCTCGTGCTCGTGCTCGTGTTCGTGCTCACCTTCTTCACGGGTCACCGCGACGACTTCGTCGACGCGGACGATCACGTTCGCGGCCTCGGCCGCACTTGCGATCGCCCGCTCGGTGACCGCACGGGGCTCGAGGATCCCGCCCTCGACCACGTCGCCGATCCGTCCCGACTCCTCCTCGAGTCGCAATCCTGCCGCGTGATCGCCGTCGTGATGTCTGGCTCGTAACTCGACAATGGCGTCGATCGGATCCAGCCCCGCCGATGCGGCGAGGGTCCGGGGAATCACTTCCAGGGCGTCGGCGAACGCCTCGACGGCGAGTTGCTCCCTTCCGGGGACGTTCGCCGCGTACTCGCGGAGATCCCTCGCGAGGTGGATCTCCATCGCACCGCCGCCGGGAACGACGGCGCCGTCTTCGATCGCGCGTGACAGGACGTGAAAGCACCCGTCGACGACTCGCTTCGTCTCGTCGGCGACCTGTTGTGTCCCGCCTCGGAGGAGCAACGACACCTGATCGACACCCGGTCCGCCGTCGACGATCGCGACTTCGGTCGGGCCGAGGTCACGGCGCTCGACCCGTCGCGCCAGGCCGGTGTCCGTAGCCCTCAGGTCGTCGACCGTTCCGACCGGACTCGCTCCCGTGGCACGACCGATCTTCTCGAGTTCGTCCTGTCGAGTCCGTTCGACGGCGAGGATGCCAGCCTTCGCGAGCAAGTACCGGACCATATCGTCGATCGACTTCTGGCAGAAGACGACGTCTGCACCCGCGTCGGTGATCCGGTCGACGTATCGCTCGTAGACCTCCTGCTCGTACTCTCTGAGATCGCGTACGTCCTCCGGGGACTCGAGGGTGACCGCCCCCTGTCCAGTCGCCGTTTCGATCGTGAGCTGATCGTCGACGAGTGCGACGGTGGCGTCTTCGAACACGTCGGGGAGGCCGGGTTCGGGTGATACCGGTGTCGTGGACGACGACTCCATGTCGATGACGAGTCCCTCGACGAGTTCCGAGTCGTAGTAGGAACTACCCGGAATCGCGGTGCGCGTGATACGTTTCAGATCGACCGTCCCGTCCCGTTCGATCGCGCGGACGGCGGCGACCGTCTTTTCCGCCAGGAAGTCGCTCGCCTCTCGATCCCACTTGCCCGTGATCGCCGTGCGTGCGACGGTTCGAAGCCGAGAGCGGTCGTCAGGAGCCACCGGAATCGTCCGTTCGTCCAGCGTGTCCCGTGCGCGTTCGGCAGCGAGGGTGTACCCCCGCGCGATGGTCGTCTGGTGGAGCCCCTTCTCGAGAAGCGACTCGGCCTCCTCGAGCAGTTCACCCGCCAGAACGATCGCCGACGTCGTCCCGTCACCGACCTGTGAATCCTGTTGGGCCGCGACCTCGACGATCGATTTCGCGGCGGGATGGACGATCTCCATCCGATCGACGATGCTCGCTCCATCGTTGGTCACGACGATCGTGCCGTCCGAACTCACGAGGAGTTTGTCCAGTCCCTTCGGGCCGAGCGTCGTCTTGATGGTTTCCGAAAGCGCCCTGGCGGCCGCGACGTTGTCCGCCTGTGCGTCGCGTCCGTCGAGCCTGTGGAACCCGTTTCTCCGCGAGAGTACCTGTTGAGGGTTGCCACCGTTTGTCATGGAGGTTCGAATGTGCCTCTCACCAGGTGTGAACAAAAAGCTACTGTGGAGCTTCAATGAGAACACCGCGGTGCTCCCGCCAGAACTCGATCGGCACCGGTACTGATCCTCCGGAACCGACAGGTACCGTTCGCGCGTCCGCGTCTCGCCGTCGGAACCTCCCAAACACTTACGTCCGTCTCTCTGGTGGCACACTCCCATGACCGACGACGAAATCGCGGCCGCCGCGACTCGCTTCCACGAGGACGTCCCACACCAGTTTCAGGTCTCGTTGACGATGTCGATCCAGACCCGAGACCGGCTTCGAGCGATCCAGGACGAACTCAACGACAGCGTCGGAGAGCGAGTGTTCACGACGAACGACGTCATGCGGATCGCGCTCCTCGGTGCGGACCGCTATCACGCACTGGCCACCGGAGAGATTCAGGAACTCGAACCCGTCGACGAGGAACAACTGCTGCCGTTGACCGCCCCCGTTCGTGAGGTCCTCGACGGGGAGGACCTGCTCGACCCCGCCGAACGGGATTCGAGTTGAGAGCGACGACGGAAACCGACGACCGAGCGGATCAGCCCAGCGGATCGTCGGTGATCGGGATCTGGTCGCGGCCGTCGTGCTCGTCGAGTGCGTCGGGACTGACGTCGAACTCGAAGACGTCCTTCGGGACGGCGATCGTCGAACATGCGTTGGGAATGTCGACGATCCCGCTCTGTCTGCCCTGGATGGGGACGGTTCCGAGGATCATGTACGCCTGTTCGCGCGTGTATCCGAACTTGGTCAAATACTCGATCGCTTCGAGCGCGGCACGCCGATACGCGACGTGAGGATCCATGTACCGCTGTTCGCCGTCCTCCGTGACGGAGTAGCCCTCGAAGACGACGTAATCGGTGAAGTTCGGGCCGCGATGCCCCGGTTCGAATATGGGGTGGTCGATGCCGTACTTGTTCATCCCGTTCTTGACGAGTTCGAACTTCACGTCCACGTAGCCGGCCATTTCGATGGCGCCGCAGAAGGTGATCTCCCCGTCGCCCTGGGAGGCGTGGATGTCACCGATGCCGAACTTCGCACCGTCGACGAAGACCGGGAAGTAGATCGTCGAACCCAGCGAGAGATCCTTGATGTCACAGTTGCCGCCGTGTTCCCGCGGAGGGACCGTCCTGGCACCTTCTTCGGCGATGCTGTCGGCGGTGTCGCCGGTCGCCTCGCCGGGAAGGGCCCCGTCAGTGGTCGGCGGCGACGCGACGGGCGGTTCCGACTCGCCGGTCGGGTGGTTCTGGATGGACTCGGGATCCTCCTCGTGTTTCTCGATCAGTTCCTGTTCGCGCTCGTTCCACTCCTCGAGCAGTTCGTGGGAAGGGGCGGTACCGATCAATCCCGGGTGGATCATCCCCTCGTAGTAGACGTCCGGAATGTGTCTCGAGGAAACGTACGTTCCGTCGAGATCCCAGATCGCCTTCGCAGCGTCGGGGAAGTGATCGGTGAGGAACCCGCCACCGTTCTGTTGGGAAAAGATCCCAGTGAAGCCGAACTCCGACCGTTCGTTCAGCGGCCCGATATCGAGGAGCGTCGTCTTCAGCAGGTCTCCCGGCTCGGCTCCGGTTACCTCCACGGGACCGCTCAGGTAGTGAACCTGGTTGAGGTCCACGTCCCGGACCTCGTTCGCGTTGTCGTTGTCCTGTATCTGTCCACCAGTCCAGTCGAGACACTCGAGTCGAACCGTCTCGCCAGGCTCGACCGTGATGACGGACTCGATCTTCGGATGCCAGCGATTAAACGGGTTGTCCCCTGGCTGTTCGTCGGGTGGCTCGTCGACGTCCACCTCGAATTGTACTTCGGGCATAAGTTACTCCGGGCCAACAAGCCCATTCCATAGGGCCATGAACGCAGCAATAATGCTTTTCAATACACATATCCAAAGTTCTATAAAAGAAAAGTACAGTTGTATCAGAATCGAACAACGTAGTAGATACTACGGATCGATGGGGACTGACGGATTTCTCGGTTCGAGACGATCACGTCGGGGCTACCACTGCTCCTGGGCGCGGTCCGGACGCTGTCGCTGGTAAATATCGTCTCGAACCTCCTGGAACGTATTGATGAGTTCGGCAACGGCGTACGTGATCGTCTCGAAGTACTCCTCGCCGAGGTCCGCAGTCGCGTCGCTCGGGTCTCCCCACGTCCCGGTTTCGCTGACCCGGTAGTATGCACCTTTGCCGATCAGGAGGTGGTCAAGCAGCGCCGCGGGATTCTCGATGTCCTCGGGCAGGTCGGGGTCGTCGGTGGACGTGCTCTCGAGGTCGACGAGGTCCTCGTCGATGGCCATCACTGCGGCCGTCTCGCCGATGTTCGCGTGCCACCCGGCGTCGAAGGAGAGGTAGTCCTCCATGTCTTCCCCGCTGAGAGCGTCCCAGTAGGGGAACGCGTACACGTAGTTCTCTTCGGGCAAGTCGTGTGTCGCCTGGTTGGCACCGACTTTCGCCGCCCAGTCGTTCGTGAGGTGTCCGGAAATGAACACGATATCGGTGAACCCGCTCTCGGCAAGCGAATAGGCGATATCGCGCACCACCGTCGCCAGCGTCCGGTAGTTGAGATAGGTGATGCCATCGTACCCCGCGTGCATATCCGACGCCCCGTAGTTTATCGGTGGCCCGACGAGTGCGTCGACGTCCTCGGCGATCCGCTCGCAGATCTCGGTCGGGATGAACGCGTCGGTACCCATCGCGAGATGTTCGCCGTGTTGTTCCGTCGTTCCGACCGGAATCAACGCTGTTGGCGTCTCCGTACCGTCGAGATACGCTTCGACTTCCGGATGGCGCAACTCGTCGAGTCGACTAGAACGTGGCATATTGGTGTATGCTACCGCACACCACATAAACCCATCAGGGAAATGAGGTTCGAACGGCGAATACCGCGAGCATTTTCGAACCGGTCTCACCGATCGCGTCGGTCGGTTCTCCGGTGCTCAGGACTCAGGTTCGGACCACCAGCACGCGTTCGGGCGGCTGCTCCGGATAACGCCCCGCTTCACGTCGGTTCGATCTGCCGCTCGGACACCGCTTGCAGTTCGATCGGGTCGAACGGCCGTGGGCCGGTTTCGATCGACACGCGCAAGGCGGCCGTCGTCGGGCGGCGTCTCGACGCGCTCGTATCGAAGACCTGCTCGTCGTCGCCCGTTACTCCTCCGTTTCCTCTGTTTCTTCCGTTCCCTCCGTTTCGTCGGGATCGCCGTCCGCCGCGTTCCCGCCATCGTCGTGGGCCTCGGCTTCGTCGTCGTCCTCGTCGGGGTCGACCTGCATCTCCGACGCGTCTTCCGAGGGCGTCTCTTCGGGTTCGATCGCGTCCGTCTGCGTCGGTTGGGCCTGTTCGGGATCGGGGCCCGTCGCCTCGGACATCTCCTCGGCCGTGGCCGAGTCGGAGACGTCGATCGTCACGCTATCGTCGCCGGTATCGCGTCGGGGGTCCTCCTCGCCCCCCTCGACTCCGGGTTTCGAATACGGCTCCGATTCCGCCGCGTCGTCCGTGAACTCGATTTTCGAGCCCGTATCACCCTCGTCGCCGAGCTGTGACGAGTCGTCGATCTCGCCGCTCGCGTCGATCTGGGACTCTCGCCCGGAGTCGGGGCGCTCGGCGGCCGCGTGAGCCGCATCCGAGACCGCTTTGCCCTCGGTCCCGCCCTCGATCTCGTCCGTCCTCGGCTGGAACGTCGACCGATCGCCGGATCGGCGCTGCCGGAGGCCAACACCGACCAGTCCGGCACCGACGAGTCCCTTCGGAATCGCCCGTGGCTGCCCGCGCGCCAGCGACCTGACGGCGGAGAGCAGCACCACGCCGCCGCCAGCCAGTGCGAGGGCCCCGTTTCGGGCACCGCCCCTGGCGGCAGCCACTGCCATCTTCATCGGCGAACTCACCTCCTCGCGGTCCGCGAGTCGTTCCATTCCGACGTCCGACTGCGGGTCGTGATCGTGGTCTGACGTCATCGTGACCGTCCCGTACTCGTCCCGGACGGTTGAAGCTTGGACCGGCAGGTGCGGAGATCGATCGCCCGGCCCTACGTCCACTCGAACCGGTCCGGATCCCGCGCTGCCAGCGCCGTTCGCACGGCCGCGACGTTCTCCGGCACGTCGTGAACCCGGATCACGTCGGCACCCCGATCGGCCGCGATCGCACTCGCCGCGACCGTCGCCTCGCGGCGCTCACCGGCCTCGCGGCCGATGTGGCTGTACATCGATTTGTGCGAGTGACCGACGAGGACGGGACAGCCGAGCGCACGGAACTCGTCGATTCGGCCGAGCAGTTCGAAGTTCTCGCGGGCCGACTTGCCGAAGCCGATGCCGGGGTCGACGACGATCCGATCGCGATCGATCCCCGCCTTCTCCGCGAGCAGGATCCGTTCGGAAAGCTGGTCGATCACGTCCTCGACGACGTCGTCGTAGGCGACCTCCCGGTCCGGGACCACCGGCGCGTCGATGCTGTGCATCAGGACCAGTCCCGCATCGTGGTCGGCGACGACGAATCGCATCTCGGGATCCTCGAGCCCCGAGACGTCGTTGACGACGTCCGCGCCGGCCTCGAGCGCCGCCTCGGCGACCGCGGCCTTGCGCGTGTCGATCGAAATCGTCGCGTCGAGATCGGAAATCCGCTCGACGACCGGGACGACCCGATCGATCTCGTCCTCGACCGGGACGGGGTCCGCGCCGGGGCGGGTCGACTCCCCGCCGACGTCGATTACGGTCGCGCCGGCGTCGACCATCGCCTCGGCGCGGGCGACCGCGTCCTCGAGCGCGTCGTACTCCCCGCCGTCGTGGAAGCTGTCGGGCGTGACGTTCAGGATGCCCATCACCGCCGTCCGATCGTGCCACGGGTATCTGGAGTCGCCGTCGGCCCCGACGGTGCCGCGATCGGCGTCCGTCTCGGTGGAGGCGCCACCGGCGTCGATCGCCAGCGTCTCGCGCAACTCGCGACCGATCTCGGCGAGTCCGTGCGGTTCGTCCGCGAGTGTCTCGGTGAGGCGCTCGAACTGGTCGAGCGTCCCCATCAGGACGGCATCGACGCGCTCGTCGTCGCGTTGCAGGCCGGAGATCGCACACTCGCCGCCGAGACGCAGCAGTTTCCCCTTCAGGTGGTTCGCCCGTCTGGACTGCAGACTCGTCTTGACGACGCGGTGGACGGCGTCCCCGCGCAGACGGGTCACTCCGGCGTCGGTGACGTCCGCCCCCTCGAGCGCGGCCGTCGCGTCGTCGAGGTCGCGGATGCGCTTCGGGATGCCCGTCCCAGTCCAGCGCGTTCGGGCGTCGGCGACGGCGAACAGCGAACCGGTGACCAGCACGCAGTCGTCCGGATCGCTCTCCGCGAGCGCCACCGTGAGGGCGTCCTGCACGGCTGGCTCCGTCGTCACGGACTCGACGCCGGCCCGTTCGAACACTTCGGCGAGGACGTCCCGGTCTTCGGCCCGAGAGAGGGGGGGTTCCGTCGCGATCGCCCGATCGGGCGTCGGCAGCGCGGCGGCCATCTCACCGTGGTCCTTGTCGTGCATCGCCCCGAAGACGAGCGAGAGGTCGTCGTACTCGTATCCCCCGAGCGTTTCGGCGAGTTGCTCGCAGGCCCCGGGGTTGTGAGCACCGTCGAGGACCACCAGCGGATCGGTGTCGATAACCTCGAACCGGCCCGGCCAGTGGGCGCTGCGCAGTCCGCATTCGAGGTCCGCGAGCGAGACGTCGGCGACCTGTCGGGCGAGGACGGCGGCAATTCCGGCGTTTTCGGCCTGGTGACTCCCCGGGAGCGGAATCCGCGTCTCGAGGGCCCACTCGTCGGCGTCGATCGAGACGGCGGCTTCGGTGTGATTCCGCAGTCCGTCGTACTCGACGCGAACGTCCGCAGCCGATTCCGTGCCGACCGTGACGACGTCGCCGGCGACCTCGCGGATCGCGTCGAGCGGGTCGCCGGTCACGCCCGTCACCAGCGGCGCGTCGCCGGGGGCGACGTGGGCCTTGTCGCGGGCGATCGCCTCTTCCGTATCGCCGATGATCCCCGTGTGCTCCAGGGTCACGCTCGTAACCGCGCTGGCGACCGGGTCGACGACGCTCGTGGCGTCGTACTTGCCGCCGATGCCGACCTCGAGGACGGCGACGTCGACGTCCTGCTGGCCGAAGTGCCACAGCGCCATCGCGGTCATCGTCTCGAAGAACGTCGGCGACTCGCCGTCGGCGCCGCGATCGGTGACGTACCCGCGGACCGCCCCGACGTACTCGGCGACGGCGGATCGGGGGATCTTGCGGCCGTCGACGCGGACCCGTTCGCGCAGGTCCTCGAGATGTGGCGAGGTGTAGAGTCCGACCGAGAGCCCCGCCTCGCGCAGCGTTCGCTCGACCATCCGCGCCGTGCTTCCTTTCCCGTTCGAGCCGGCGATCTGGACGCAGTCGATCGACTCGTGGGGGCCATCGAGGTGGGCGAGTAACTGCGCGGTCGACTCCGTCCCCGGCTTCGGACGGAAGCGCCGCAGACCGAACAGAAAGTCCGCCGCCTCGTAGTACTCCATACTCGAACCACAGAGTCTGCCCGCTTTAGGGTGTCGGACTCGGGTTCGACGCCCGAAATCGATACACTGACGTCGGTTTCCGACGCGATCGTTCGATCGAATCCGCCGACGTGCTCGCCGTCCGCGCCCCCGTCGGTCGCGGCATCTGGCCCGCCGCAGATGGCCGATTCGCTGTTGTATGCGACGCGAGCGCGATGCCGTCGGGCCGTGACGACGATCAGTCGTCTTTCGGCTGGCCCCAGTACTCCTGGCGCTGCGGACGGTCGGTGATCGCCTGGACGTCGATCGGCTCGTCCTTGGCCGCCCTGGCTTCGAGGGCCGCCTTCGCGGACGTCTCTGTCGAGAAGTAGGTGACTTCCTCCTCGACGGCGACCTCGAGCAGGTCGCGGTCCCGGGAAATGATCAGGTCCACCTCGCCCTCGCGGACGGCCTGGATCAGGTCGACCGCTTCACAGAGGTCGTAGTACTCGGTGAAGCCGGAGACGAGTTCCTCGCCGGCCTCGCTGCCGGGGTCGGGGAACTCGTCGGCCGAGAGGTCGACGACGATCGTTCCGTCCTCCGGGATCGGCTTCCCGACGGCGTCCTGTGCCTTGTCGTAGGCCTTGCCGAACGTATCGGCGGTGCCCATGACCTCGCCCGTGGACTTCATCTCGGGACCGAGACGCGGGTCGGAGCCGGGGAGGCGATCGAACGGGAGGACGACCTCCTTGATCGAGGTCTGGGTGGGCACCTGTTCCTCGACGCCGAGGTCGGAAAGCGACTCGCCTGCCATCACCTTCGCGGCGATCTTGGCGATCGGGACGCCCGTAGCCTTCGAGATGAACGGGACGGTGCGCGAGGAGCGCGGGTTCGCCTCGAGGACGTAGACGGTGGGTTCCTCGTCCGGGTCGTCTATACCGGTCACGGCCAACTGGACGTTCAGCAGGCCGACCGTGTCGAGCGCCCGGGCGATCTCCTCGGCCACCTCGCGGACGCGGCGGTTGACGTCGCGGCCGAGCGAACGCGGCGGGATCATGCAGGCGGAGTCGCCGGAGTGGACGCCGGCGCTCTCGACGTGTTCCATGATGCCGCCGATCAGGACGTCCTCGCCGTCCGCGACGGCGTCGACGTCGAGTTCGACCGCGTCCTCGAGAAAGTCGTCGACGAGGATCGGCTTGTCCGGGCTCACGCGAACCGCTTCCTCGATGTACTGCTCGAGTTCGGCGTCGTCGTAGACGACGTCCATCGCGCGGCCGCCGAGCACGTAGGAGGGACGGACGAGCACCGGGTAGCCGATCTCGTGGGCGAGCTCCAGGGCTTCCTCCTTGGAGAAGGCAGTCCCGCCCTCGGGCTGGGCGATCCCCAGGTCGTCCATGAGGGCGTTGAACCGATCGCGGTCCTCGGCCAGGTCCATCGCCTCGACGGAGGTGCCCATGACCTCGCAGTCGAGTCCGCGGCGATCGAGTTCGTCCTCCAGCGGTTCGCCGATGTTGACCGAGGTCTGGCCGCCGAACTGAACCATCACGCCGTCGGCACCCGTCGCCTCGGCGACGTCGGCGACCTCCTCGGCGGTGATGGGCTCGAAGAACAGCCCGTCGGACGTGTCGTAGTCCGTCGAGACGGTCTCGGGGTTATTGTTGACGACGTGCGCGTCGATCCCCTGGTCTCGGAGCGCCTGTACCGCGTGGACCGAACAGTAGTCGAACTCGACGCCCTGACCGATGCGGATCGGACCGCCGCCGACGACGATCACGCTCTCGACGTCCCGATCGACCTCGAGTTCGCCCGCCGCGGCGTCGCCCTTCAGCGGCCCCGACTCGAACTCGGATTTGCGCGCGGAGTAGTAGTACGGCGTCTCGGCCTCGAACTCGCCGGCGCAGGTGTCGACCTGCTTGTATGTGCGGCCGGGGACCGACTCTTCGACGGTCCCGACGTCCGCGCCGGCGGTCGCGGCGATCGTCGCGTTCGTGTGGCCGGCGATCGCGGCCTCCGTGAAGTCGCCGTCCTGGGCGGCGACGCTGGCGTCGGCGATCCGCTTGAACCGTTCGACGTACCACTCGTAGATGTCCGTCAGTTCACAGACCTCCTCGACGGTGTAGCCGCGTTCGAACGCCTCGAACATCGCGTACGGGCGATCGGGCGTCGGCGTCGCGAGGTGCTCCGCTTCGAGTTCCTCGTCGCTGACCGCGTCCCAGTCGACGTCGGGATCGTACTCCGAGGAGCGAAGCGCCTTGAGCAGGCTCTCCTCGAAGGTCCGGCCGATCGCCATCGCCTCGCCGGTCGACTTCATCGCCGTGGTCAGTTCGAAGTCGACGTCGTCGAACTTGTCCTTGGGCCACCGGGGCACCTTCGTGACCACGTAGTCGATCGCGGGCTCGAACGCGGCTGTCGTCTCGCCCGTAATCTCGTTCGTGATCTCGTGGAGGCGCTTGCCGAGGGCGACCTTCGCGGTGACGCGGGCGATCGGGTAGCCCGTCGCCTTCGAGGCCAGCGCCGAGGATCGAGAGACCCGCGGGTTCACCTCGACGACGCGGTACTCGCCGCCGGGGGTCCCGTCGTCGCGCCAGGCGAACTGGATGTTACAGCCGCCCTGGATGCCGAGTTCGCGGATGACGTCGAGCGCCGCGGTGCGCATCTCCTGGTGACCCTCGTCGGGGACGACCTGCGAGGGCGTGACGACCGTCGACTCCCCGGTGTGGATACCCATCGGGTCGATGTTCTCCATGTTACAGATGATGATACAGGAGTCGTCGGCGTCGCGCATGACCTCGTACTCGTACTCGACCCAGCCGGCGATCGATTCCGTGATGAGCACTTCGCTGTTCCGGGAGAGGCGCAGGCCCTTGCGCACGCGGCGGAGGAGTTCGTCCATCTCGTGGACGACGCCCGACCCGCTCCCGCCGAGCGTGTAGGTGGTGCGGGCGATGACCGGCAGCCCGCCCACTTCCTCGACGGCGGCCTCGACGCGGTCCTTGAGGTCGTCCTCCGTCAGTTCCGAGACTTTCTCGCCCTCGTCGAGCGAGATGGTGGTCGATTTCGGAACGGGCTGGCCGATCTTCTCCATGCGCTGGCGGAAGAGGTCGCGGTCCTCGGTCGCGTAGATGGTGTCCAGCGGCGTCCCCATGATATCGACGTCGTACTCCTCGAGAACGCCCTCCTCGGCGAGTTCGGCCGTGACGTTCAGACCGGTCTGGCCGCCCAGCCCGGCGATGACGCCGTCGGGGTTCTCCTCGCGGATGATTTCGGCGATCGCTTCGGTCGTGATCGGTTCGATGTAGACCCGGTCCGCCATCTCCGGGTCCGTCATGATCGTCGCGGGATTGGAGTTGACGAGAACGACGCGGGCGCCTTCCTCCTGCAGTGCCCGACAGGCCTGCGCGCCGGAGTAGTCGAACTCGGCGGCCTGGCCGATCTGGATCGGGCCACTCCCGATCAGCAGGATCGTGCGTCCGTCCCCTGCGGCGTCCCCGCTGCCCTGGTGGTCCGTACTCATTGGTTCCTGTCAGTCCGGAGTTCGCACATCGTAATAAGCCCCACGATACAGTACGAATCTCGAAATGGCTTTTCGAAATTCGAACCTCGCACCGCGGGCGGTTCGTTTGATCGCCCTTTCGCGTTTCGATCGGCGGCGCTCGTCGCTCGTTCGGTCCGTTGACTACTCCTAACGACGACATCGTGACGGGGAGACGGATCGGCGCCGCTCGAGACTCGCCTCAAACAGCGGTCGCGTATTCGTTCGTATTACGGACAGTCACTATTAATACGGCACATCGGTAACGCGTCGAGCCATGGGTCGAACAACGATCCGCGACCTCGAGCGGAAGTACCGCGACGACGAACCGCTGACGATGCTCACCGCGTACGACGCTCCCATCGGAAAACTCGTCGACGAAGGCGGCGTGGACATGATACTCGTCGGCGATAGCGCCGGTCACAACCACATGGGGTACGAGGATACGATTCCGGTGACGATGGACGAACAACTGTCGAACACCGCGTCCGTCGTCCGCGGCACCGAGGACGCGATGATCGTCGGCGACATGCCGTTCGGTTCGTACGGGGCGTCCGTAGAGGAGAGCGTCGAAAACGCCAGTCGGTTCCTTCAGGAGGCGGGTGCCGACGCGGTCAAACTCGAGACCGCACCCGCTGGCGAGACGACGATCGAAATCGTCGACCGACTCACCGAACTCGGAATTCCGGTCCAGGGCCACCTCGGCCTCACGCCCCAGCGGATGAACGAACTCGGTGGAGCGGTTATTCAGGGCCGCGAGGGACCGGATTCGGCGTTCGCCGACGAACTCGTCGACACCGCCGAGCGACTGGAAGAAGCTGGAATCTTCTCGCTGGTCCTCGAGGGCGTCACGGAGGCCGTCGCCAAGCGGATCACCGAGGCCGTGGACGTCCCGACCATCGGGATCGGCGCCGGCCGGTACGTCGACGGTCAAGTACTCGTCATCACGGACGTACTCGGTCTCGGCGGGGAGGGGTACAGCCTCTCCAAACAGTACGCCGACCTCGACTCGGTGATTCGGGAGGCCGTCGAGTCCTACGTGGCGGACGTCGAATCCGGCACGTTCCCGACCAGCGAGAACGCCTACGAGCCGATCGACGCCGAATGATCGGTTGTCGCTCACTACGAACGAGATAGAGCGCCGCCCCGCGATTTCGCTACACCGGCCGATCGTGCTCGGTCTCGAACTCGCGCCGGCGGCGGTACTGCTCGACGAACTCGCTCACGTCGAACTCGAGCATCTGGGACTCGAACTCGGTGATCGCGGCGTCGTCCTCGGCGTGGCTGATCGCGTGTTCCATCAGTTCGACGACGAGTTCGACGACGATCTCGTGGAGTCGCCGCGAGTCGAAGTCCGTCGCCCACAGCATCGCGTAGCCGACCGCGCCGTCGTCGCTGGCGTCGTGGACGGCGACCTTCTCGGGGAACTCCTCCATGACGACGCCCATGAGGTGCGGGGTGCCGAACTCCTCGAACTCGTCGGCGGTGTCGATCGTCTCCTGGAGGACGGCGACGAGCGACTCCGGGAAGAAGCGGGAGGGCGGGTGGACGTCGGTGACGACCGCGTGAACGTCGCCACAGGAACAGGTGTACTCGCGCATCCCGAGGTCGATCGCGTGCGGGTCGAGGGTCTCCCCGCAGGGCAACTCGAGTTCGTCGTCGCGGGGGCCGGGGACGCGGGGTTCTGCCATCGGTTCGAATTCGGCCGGCGCGGCCATAAGGGCGACGACTCGAGACCGCGTGATCGATTACGGACGATCGATGCTCGTCGATCCGGCCGCCGCGAGCGGGGGGAGTATTACGCCGGCGAGTCCGCATACGATGGGCCATGGACGTGACGGTTCGCGAGGCGGTCCCGACCGATCGGCGGGCCGTTCGCGACGTGCACCTCGCGTCGATCGAGGGGTTCGGCGGCGAGGCGTACGACGAGCGGCAGGTCGAGGCGTGGGCTCACGATCGATCGCCGGACGCGTACCCGATCGAGACGCCGGAGACGTACTTCGTCGTCGCGGCGGCCGACGATCGCGTCGTCGGCTTCGGCTGGCTGCAACCCGATGCCGACGACTGCTTCGAGCGGCCGGTCGACGGCGATATCACCGCCGTCTACGTCCCCCCATCGGTCGCGCGGAGCGGCGTCGGATCCCGACTCTACGACGCGCTCGAGGCGCACGCGAGGAACCTGGCGGTCGAATCGCTCGGGCTCTGGGTGTCCCGCAACGCGGTCCCGTTTTACGAATCGATGGGGTACCGGCGGGTGACCGAGCACGTCCACGAGTTCCACGACGGCGTCGAGGGGACCGTCGTCGAGATGCGCAAGAATCTCGCGTGATCGCGGCGGCGCCAGGGAGTTCGTTCGAACCCCGCGAAGAAGGGTCGTGACGATCGTCTCCGAAGCGTCGGCCTCGTCAGGGCCAGTCGTCCCGGACCGGTTCGGTGTCCTCGTCTTCCGTTTCGACGCTCGCGGCCAGCGTCCAGTCGGCCGCCTCGGCGGCGTCCTCGATCGAGAGGTACTCCCAGCCGACCGTCTCGGCGAGTTGTTCGTCCTCGTCGTCCACGCCGACGAAGACGTGTCGGTCGGTGTCGAACTGTCCTTTGACGCCCTCGAGGCTCTCCTGTTTCCCGCGGGGCCCGGAGAAGAAGTCCTGACGGATGCGGTTCTTGCGGGTGAAGTTGGTGACGACGTAGGTCGGTTTCTCGGAGACGACGCCGATGTACTCGGTCCAGCTTCTGGCGTCCTCGAAGACGGTCTCCGGCGAAGCGAGCTCTTTCAGCGCTTCGAGCTCGAACGCCAGCGTCATGTCGCTATCCCCGTTCATAGGTCACAGAAAACGGGCACCGGGGAAAACGGCTTCGATACCTCTCACCTCGACCGGGGCGGCAGCCTCCCTAGACGCGATCGACGCGGTAGTAGTCGGTGAAGACGACGACCTCGCCACGCTCCAGATCGGTCCCGGCAGCCGGCAGCGATCGATCGGTTTCGATCGCGTTCCAGACGGCCGCCAGCGTCTCTTCGTCGAGTTGATCGACGTGTCGAACGGTCGCGTCCGCGTCGGCTGTCGCTACCGGTCGGAGCTGCAGCGTCCGACCGGGTCCGGAGAGTTCACTGGTGGCCATGTTCATTGGTAGCAAATGGCAACTATCAGCTTAAACGTTCCGCTGCGTGGCGGTCCGCTGGCAGTTCGCGTCGGCCGGCAGGCACCCACCGACTGCAGTCGCGAACCGCCCCCGATCGCTCCCGTCGGTGGGGTATCGCAAGCGTCGGGCGACGAACCGAACCGGGAGCGAACGAGGAGACGGAGTTCGACCGCGAGGACCCGGGCCGAACGCCGCTGGACGAAGCAGTCTCGGACGACGTGGTCCCCTGCTGGTCTGGCGCGTACGCGATCAGCAGCATCGACGATACCCGTGTCTCTCCGTGCAACGCAAATATATTGATTCGGTAACTTATCATAAGACCTTAGAGTGATGGATATGCGTATAACGGCACAACAGGTACTGGAACGACGATCTATGGCCGAGTAGTGCGACCAAATTCTGCCATAAGGTTTAATTATAATTAACCCTGAATGTGTTAGTCATGTTACCCCCACGGAAACGACCGGTAACTGGCGATGGTGGAGACGTGCTACTACCCCGAACCGAAAACGGAGGGCGCTGGCGCTAATGTTCGACGTATCGAGGCGTCGCTTGCTGCGAGCCAGTGCCGCACTCGGACTCGCCGGGGTCGCCTCGTCGAACGCGACGGCGGAAGAGGGTCACGACGGCGGTATGGGCGATATGGGCCCCTCCTACAACGAGCACTCCTCGCCGGAGCTCGAGAAGTACAGCCACGAGCTGACGGTCCCCGAGGAGCGGACCCCCGACGGAAAGCGACGCGGGGCCGATTATCACAACATCCCGGTCCAGGAGACCCAGCACAGCTTCCACCCGGATCTCCCGGACACGACGATCTGGGGATTCGACGGGCAGTTCCCAGGGCCGATCCTCTCGGCCCGCAAGGGCCAGCGGCTCGCGATCGAGTTCGACAACAGCGAGATGCCCGACGATCACCTGTTCAACGTCGACGAGCAGATCAAGGGAACGACTACGGAGAACTACGTCAACTACGACGGACCCGTCCCGGAAGTCAGGACGGTCACGCACTTCCACGGGCTCAAGATCCCGCCGGGCGACGACGGTCAGGCCGAGATGTGGACCTCTCCCGACGGGGTCGAGGGCCCGCGATTCGACGGACCTGTTCAGGAAGTTCCGAACCGACAGGACAGACTGACCACGATGTACCACGACCACGCTCGTGGTATTTCCCGTCTCAACAATTACGCCGGGCTGGTGGGTCCCTACCGGATCAAAAGCAAGCAGGAGGAGCACCTCGGGCTGCCGGACGGCGAGTACGACGTCCCGCTCGTTCTGGCGGACCGCTCGTTCACGAACGACGGCGAACTCTACTACCCGGGCATGTTCATGGCGAACGTCGCCGGGGACACGCCAACCGTCAACGGCGCGGCGTACCCGTACATGGAGGTCGAACCGCGCAAGTACCGGTTCCACGTCATCAACGTCTCCAACGGCCGAGCCTACGATCTCGGCCTCGTCGAGGGCGAACCGGAGGACGACGGTCATCACGACGATGACGACGGCCATCACGGCGACGTCCCGACGCTCCACCAGATTTCAGCCGGCCACGGCTTCCTCGAGGACGTCGTTCCCATCGGCCCTCACGGCGACATGGAATCGCTGGTGATCGCTCCGTTCGAGCGCGCCGAACTCGTCGTCGACTTCTCGGACTACGCCGGCCAGACGTTCACCGTGACCAACGACGCCGAATTCCCGTACGGCGGCGGGCACGGAGACAGCGGTCACGAGGAGGACGGTGGAACGGGGGGGATGAACATGGACCACCCGGAGATCCACCAGATCATGCAGTTCCGGGTGGCCGACGAAGCCGAGGGAACGGACACTAGCGTCGACCCGACCGAGCTGTCGCTCCCGAACCGAAATGGGCCGGACCCGAGCGCTGCCACGGAGACGCGCCAAGTCACCATGCACATGGGCATGGACGACAACATGAACATGATCCACACGCTCAACGAGGAGCGCTGGGGCGACCCCGTGGAGTTCAAACCGCAGCTCGGCTCGACCGAGATCTGGGAGCTCAAAAACGACGACGACCACACCCACCCGATCCACCTGCATCTGGTCGAGTTCGAGGTCATCGAGCGCGAACACCACGCCGAAGGGCACGACCCCGAAGGGCCACTGCCCAACGAACGCGGCGGCATAGACACCGTCCGCGTGAATCCGGGCGAGACCGTCCGTATCGCCGTCAAGTTCGACGGCTACACCGGTCGATATCCCTACCACTGTCACATCCTCGAGCACGAGGAACACGAGATGATGCGACCCTTCGAAGTCGTCAGCGGTAACGGTGCTGACGACCGGCCCGGGAACGGCCACGACAACCGGGGCCGAGGTCGCGATCGTAGCCTCGGTTACGGACCGGACCGCTAACTCCGATCGTCCCGCGCGAACCGGATCGCCGTCGTAGCCGTCTCGAGTTCGGTTTCTTTTCCTGCAGTGCTGTCGACGACGGGGCTCGATCGGCGAACCGTATCGTACGCAGTCGACGGGAAATGGGAGCAGAGGGGTGCGCCCGAGAATGGTTCGGCAACACGTGGCATTGCCGCCGAAACGAGCAGGTTTTCCGGCGAGCTACCGGGTTCCACCGCCCGATCCGGTGTCTCGTGGCTCCGCGTCTCGATCGTCAGTTTCGTTCGAAGAGTCGGCCGGATCGACGAACGAGAACGCGTCGACGCTGGACGACGGCGTCGACGCTGCATCGCCGTCGGTCGCGTTCTCGGGATCGACCTCGGTTTCGAACTCGTCGAGTTTCGAGTACAGCTCCGAGGCCTGCTGTGAGAGGGTATCGATGGATCGGGAAACCTCGGTCAGTGCGGTGGTCTGTTCTTCGCCGGCGGCCGCGACGGTTTCGGCCTCTTCGGTGGTTGCTTTGGCGATCGTCGCCGCCTGGTCGACCATCGAGACGACTTCCTGGGTCGACGCCGCCTGCTGTTGGGTGGCCGCAGAGATTTCCTGAACGCCGTCGCTCGTTTTGTTCGCGTACTCCGCGATCTCTTCGAGGACGTCCACGGTATTCTCGACGGCCTGTCGATGGCGTGCGATTCGGTCGCTCGTCTGTCGGACCTCGCTGGCAGTGCGATCGGTCTCCGTTTTGAGTTCCTCGATTCGCGATTCGATGTCTTCGGTCGCCTCCTTCGTTTCTTCGGCGAGTTCCTTGACTTCCTCTGCGACGGCCGAGAACCCGTCCCCGGAGTCGACCGATCGAGTGGCCTCGATGTTGGCGTTCAGGGCCAGCATATTCGTCTGCTTGGCCACCTTGGTGATGAATTCGACCAGTTCGTCGATCTGAGCGATTTCGTCCTCGAGCGATTCGATCGCGTCGATGGTTCGCTCGGAGTCGGCCTCGACCTCGTTCATCTCCTCGATGATTTCGCTCGCGACCTGTTGGCCCTCCTTGCCGGTCTGTGCCGTCTTCGCCGCGAGGTCGGCGAGGTTATTCGAAGAGGCGGCGATCTGTTCGGTCGTCGTCGACAGATCGTTCATCTCCTTGTTGACGGTCTGTAAGTTTTCGCTCTGCCGCTCGGCACCGTCGGAGATCTCCTGAATCGACTCCGTCACCTGGACGCTCGCCGAGTGAACCTCCTCCGTGCTCGCGGTGACCTGTTCGCTCGAGGCAGCGACCTCGTTTGCGAATCGCGATACTCGATCGACCGTCCCTTCGATCTCCGAGACCATCTGATTGAACTCGACGGCGATTTCGGTCATCGCCTCGCTCTGGCTCTCGGGATCCATTCGCTGCGTGAGATCGCCCTCTCCGCACGTTTGCATCACGTCGGCGTACTCGTCGGCTTTTTCCTCCAGATGGGTGTTGAGACGATCGGCCCGGGCACGGGCGTCCTCCACCTCCTGCATGCGTTCGCGCAAGGAGGTTCGCATACTGTCGAACGCGTCGTACAGTTGCCCGATTTCGTCCGTCCGGTTCGTCTCCAGTTCCGTCTCGAGGTTCCCCGTTTCGAGTTCGGACGCCCGTCTGGCCAGTTGTTCGATCGGACGGGTCGTATTCCGCCCGATGACGACGCCCACGGTGGTGAGTCCGAGCAACGAAAGGACGACCAGAGCGATTACGGAGGTTTCGATCTCGCTTTGCAGCGTGTAGGCCGAATCGGCGGGGACGTGCGTCATGATCACCCAGTCCGTATCGGGGACCCTCGTGAATCCCATCGCCATCTGTTCGCCGTGCCCGTGGTCCAGTTCCATTTCCATGTAGCCCGTCTCACCGTCGAGGCCGCGTTCGACGGCCATCGAGTCCACCCCGAATTCGTCGTCGGAACCCATGTTCTGGGTGTTGATGTCCTCGGTGTGGTGGCTCATCACGACCGTCCCCCGGTTGTCGACGATGTGCGTGAACGATCCATCCGCCGTGGACGGTCGTTCGAGTTGCTGCGTCTGGGCTTCAAGGTCGACGATCAGGACGATCGCTCGCTCGGGGTCGTCCGGCACCTGGCTGACGAACGCGACCGATCTCGTCGCCGTCGATGGATCCTCGTACGGATGCGTAATGGTGGTGTGACGCTCGTTTTCGGACGCGATGCCCTGGACCGCCCATTCGGTGCCTACGTCACGATAATCGACGTCTGTGGCCCCCTCTTCCGTACTGGCGAGCACCTCGTTCTCGGCCGTATCGTAGTAGTGAATCGCTGCGACAGGGGCCGACATCTCCTTGTGTTCGTCTCGAAGATACGCCTCAATGTCCGAGAGGTCCCCACTGGCGACGCGATCAGATTCCGAGAGGTATCGCGTTCGCTCTCGCGTCTGATCGACCCACTTTCCGACGGTGTTCGATTGAAGCACGGTCGACTGCTTCATCTCCTGCTCGGTGCTCTCCTGGAGTGCCGCTCCCGTTTGTATGTAGATGACGCCTCCGATACTCGCGATGAGCAGCAGGACGAACAAAAACAGGACGGCCAGTTTCCGTGAGAAGCGACTTCGGATTGCCCTCGATGGTGACTCGAAAATATCAGCGTCCATATCCAGCCCCAACAACACAGTAATCAATTAAGAGAATTGTGCTTCAGTAGAGAAGTCAGGACACATTATATATGTGCTACCGGGATCGGTTGATTGCCCTTCGAGTGCCCGTTTATAATGATTCCGGCCGTTTCTCGAGGAATGCGCTCCGCCTCCAGATGGAGCGCGGAACTGACACCACTGTAGAATCGACGGTCCGAAAGTGAAGCCGGCGTCGCGAAGACGATTTCGAAACGCGCGTCGAGAGTGCTGCGATTCGTGATGTGCGTACTGAATCGAGACGTCGCGTCGAGAACGGGCGGCGATCGCTACTGCTCCTGGGACGGTGCGAGTTCGTCGAGATCGACGCTTTCCTCGAGCAGTACCTCTTTCTGGTCGGCGACGATGCGCTGTTCGCGCATCAGTTGCTTGAGTTTGCTCTGGGGCGAGAGGTCGCCGATGAGGACGCCGCCGACCACCTTGCCGTCCTTGAACGCGATGCGACGCCACTCGGTGTCGCTGTACCGGCGTTCGGCGTGGTCGTCGCCGAGGGTCGGGTGACCGAAAGAGAGGAAGGGGAAGTCGAAGTGGGTGATCGAGTACGAGGACACCCACTGGAACGCCTCGGCTTCGTCGTCCGCTGCCATGTTGACGGCAGCGATTCGGCCCTGTTCCTTGGCCGACCCCCAGGAGCCGTTCTGGGCCTGTTCGCCGAGCAGAACGTCGTAGAACCGCGTGATGTCGCCGGCGGCGTAGACGTCGTCGACGTTGGTCTGCATGTACTCGTCGACGACGATCCCGTTGTTCTGCTTGATTCCTGCACCGCGGAGGTACTCGGTGTTGAACGTCAGGCCGATCGCGACGCCGGCGAAGTCACACGCGTAGCGATCGCCGTTCGGATCGACGGCGGCGGTGACGTGGCCGTCGTCGTCGGTCTCGAAGTGATCGACGCCGCTGTCGAAGACGGGTTCGACGCCCTTCTCGCGCATGCCCTCGTGCATGATCTCGGCACCGTCTTCCGAGAGGGCGTACCGCCACCAGCGATCGCCGCGCATGAGGTACTTGCCCTCGACGCCCTGGGAGCCACAGACGGCGGCGAAGTCGATCCCGAGCAGTCCGGCGCCGACGATGACCGCCCGGTCCGCCGCCTCGGCGCTCTCGCGAATCTTCCGTGCGTCCTGGAACGTCCAGAAGTGGTGGATTCCGTCGGCGTCGCTGTTGTCGACCGGAAGCTGTGTCGGCGTCCCGCCGGTCGCGATCAGCAGTTTGTCGTAGGAGATGTCGTCACCCGCGTGCGTGTGGATCGTCTTCGCGTCCGTGTCGACGCTCGTCACGTGGGTGTTGAGCGAGAGGTGGATGTCGCGTTCCTCGTACCACTCCTCGTCGTGTATCGAGATGGGGGCCTCCGGGAGCTTTCCTTTCGCGTGCTCCTTGATGAGAATCCGATTGTACAGAGCCTCCCCCTCATCGGTGATGACGGTAATCGAAGACTCCGGGTCTTCCTCCCGGAGGGTCTCGGCAGCCGAACTGCCCGAGATCCCGTCACCGATGATCACGTACTGGGTCATACCGTGACCGTTCGTAATGCGGGTTAAAGTGGGTTGCTATCTCGTTCATTTTCCCGTCTGGCTGAACTGTGCCAACGATTGTCCGCCAGCAGGCGAGTTTGTCTCCACGATCGAAACTTCGACCCCGATATATGACGGGCGTTCCGACCGATCGCTCCCGTGGCCCGTCGTGTCCCCGATCGGCCCGGGTGCAGCGCCCTTCGCCCCCTCCGAACCGTTCTTGTGGAGCGATTCCCTAAGTGGGTCCATGAAGATCCGCCAGAACGCGCGTCACTTCGCCTCGCGGAAGGCCCTCGAGATTCCGGGCGTCCGATCGGTCACCAGGTCGGGGTTGGTCCGCCTTCACACGAAAATATTCACGAAGAAGGCCGATCCGGACCACGCCGACGAACGCACCGATCGCCTCGACGCCTTCTTCGACGCGACGATGGACACCTACCTCCGTGCGCTCCAGGAGGGGTACTCCGAGGCCGAGGCTCGCGAGATTACCCACGTCCAGGCCAACTTCGACTTCTACAACCACGGCTGGACCGAGATGATGGAGTTCCCCGCCGACGAACTCGACGATCACTACGACCGCTACCGGGACTTCTTCGAGACGTGGGAGATCACGATCGACGATCCGCTCGGCCAGTTCGCGCCGCCGGAGGGGCTTCCCGCGGCACCCTCGACCCCCGAAAAACTCGAAACACCCGAACATCCGTACGCCGAGGGCGGATTCGCGGACGACGTCTACGTCGAGACCGCGGACGGCGACCTGATCGTCGGCGGCCAGGACGAACCCGACGACGTCGACGTCACGCAGGCCGTCGGCGTCGACGACGAGACGCCCGAGCCAGAAGACGACTGATCGGTACCAGTGTCCCGATCGGTCCCGTCGTCATCGATGCACCGTCCGAGACCGGTCGTCGCGGCGCGTCGATCGGTTCGAATCGCCACCACGAACTGTTCACCGCGCTGTCCCGACCGCGCTCGTTTCGAGGAGGCTAAGTGGGCGGGGCCTCGCGGTCTCAGCAACGACCGAGTATGGCACTGAACGCGAACGATCGCTCGATCGCGGGCTTTACGATGGCCGGCCACGCGCTGGTCCACTGGTTCGAGACGTCGATCCCGATCTTTCTCGTCGTCTGGCTCGCCGAATTCGACGTCAGCGTGGCGCTCTTCGGCCTCGTCGTCGCGCTCGGTTACGCCCCGTTCGGCCTCGGGGCGCTTCCCGGCGGGATCCTCGCCGATCGGTTCGGCACGAAACGACTCATCCTGGGGTGTCTCGCGGGCATGAGCGGTGCGTTCCTCGTCCTCTCGATCGGCACGTCGATCTACGCGATCGCCGTCGGCCTGCTCCTGTGGGGCGTCGCCGCCAGCATCTACCATCCGGCCGGCCTGGCGCTCATCAGCACCGGCGTCGAGGATCGGGGCACCGTCTTCGCCTGGCACGGCATCGCCGGCAACGCCGGCATCGCGCTCGGTCCGTTCGCCGCTGCGACCCTGTTGATCGTCCTCGACTGGCAACTCGTCGCCGCCCTGCTCGCGCTTCCCGGGCTGGTGGCGGTCCTCTACGGACTCTCCGCGGAATTCGATCCCGCTGCGGCGGTCGAAGACGACGCCGACGCCGGCCCCGACGAGGCGCTCTCCCTGTCGGGCCTGGTCGGCGACTCCCGGGCGCTGTTCGCGAGCGCCTTCGCGATCGTCTTCGTCATCGTCACCTTCGAGGGGCTGTACTACCGGGGGATGCTCACCTACCTCCCCGAGATCCTCCACGGCCTCCCCGCGATGGACGCGCTCGAACTGCCGGCCGGCCTCGAGGGGATCGAACCGGCCGACTACATCTACGTCGGCCTGCTGGTCGTCGGGATGGCGGGCCAGTACGCCGGCGGCAAACTGACGAACCGCGTCGCGCCCGCCCGCGGACTGGCTGCGATCTTCGGGATCCTCGCGGTCCTCGCCGTCGCGTTCGTCCCCGTGACCGGGCTGGGACTGGGTGCGATCGCCGCCCTCTGTGGCGTCTTCGGCTTCTTCCTCTTCGCGATCCAGCCGTTCTACCAGAACGCCGTCGCGGTCTATACCCCACCGGACAGCCGCGGACTCTCCTACGGCTTTACGTATCTCGGGGAGTTCGGTCTCGGCTCGGCGAGCATCGCGATCGGCGGCTTCGTCCTCGGGGGACTTCCGCTGGCGGCGTTTTTCCTGCTGATCGCCGGGTTCGCGGTCGCCGGCGGCCTCCTCTCGATCGGACTGGTCGCCGGACTCGATCGGTATCTCGTGACCGGGCACGCGCCGGAGAGACGGACCGACGTCGACGACTGAATCGCGGGACCCGCTCACGCGAGCCAGTGCGGTTCGAGGTACCCGGTTTCGGTCGTCACCTGGTCTTCGGGCCAGATAACTTCCTGTGAGCCACCGTCGCCGTTCTCGTCTGCCTGCCACTGGAAGAAGACCGCCTGCACGTTGTCGGGCCCGTAGATGACGTCGTGAGCGAACTCGTGATCGTGGTCGTAGAACTCGATGGTCCCGGTGACGCCGGTGTACTCGGCGGATTCGAGTTCCGGGACCAGTTTCTCGGAGTCGACCGTCCCGGCCCCGTTGGCGACGTGGGCGAACAGTTTGATCGCGTCGTAGGTGATGTAGCCGGTGTAGACGGGATTGGTGCCGTACGCGTCCTGGTACGCCTGGATGAAGCCCTGGGTTTTGGGGGTAATCTCGCTCTGTGCCGTTGCGCTGGTATAACTGACGCCGTACCTGCACAGCCCGTTCGTCTCGTTCCAGTAGGCCGGAATCTGCATCGGGACGTGGATGCCGCCGAACGCGAACGGTTGCGGGCGGGGCGGGACGTCCGGGCGATTGGGATACGCCCAGTCGAGCAACGCGTCGGTCCCGGTGTGGGCGGTCGAGATGAAGGCCACGTCGGCCTCGTTCGCTGCGACCCGCTCGTAGATGTCCGAGAAGTCCTCCGTCGCGGGGGGATACCGCTCTTCGACGGCGATCTCCACCTCGTCGATGTCGCCGAGCTGGTTCTGGTAGACCTCCCACGGCCCTTCCGTCCACTCGTAGTCCTCGACGAGGACGGCGATCGAGTCCCAGCCGATATCCGCCCCCATGTCCTGGAGGAAGTCGATCTGGACCTGCCCGAGGTCGTAGTTGTTGACGGGGCCGACCCGGAAGTGGTACTTGTAATCCTCGTAGTTGCCGGGCCGGGTCTCGCTCACCAGGGCACTCGCGGCCGCCGTCGCGGCCCCCGAGGTGAGATGGAGCGTCTCCTGTTCGGCGATGTCGTCCATGATGTTCATCAGCGCCTCGCTGGCGAACACGCCGACGGTCACGTCGGCACCGTGATCGAGGATCAGTTCCTGGTACTTGCGCCTGGCCTCGAGCGGACTGGCCTTGGTGTCGACGACGACCCGCTCGACGTCGCGGCCATTGATGCCACCGGCCTCGTTGAGTTCGTCCACCGCGACCGTCGCCGCGTGTTCGATCGATCGGCCGATGAAGTCGCTCTCGGGTTCGGGAGCGAGGACGCCGATCGTGACCGGGCCGTCGTCGTCGTCGTTGCCCGCGATCGTCCCGTACGTGTCGAGACAGCCGGCGAGCGACGCGACCGTCGCACCCCCGGCCGTCGTCCTGAGGAGTTGGCGGCGGTTCAGCCCGCTTGCTCGGCCGCCGTCGGGGCATTTCGTCCCGGTCCCACTGCAACTGTCGTTCATTCTGCACGGTCGTTTCGACCTAAAATTCTTAACGTTTGTGGACGGGAACCATTGACAACCTCGATCGTCCTCGCCCGATCAACTCCGAAAATTCGGCCGGAGAGATCGGTTCAACCGATCGGGCGTCTCACTCACGATAGATCAGTATCAATAGCGATAATCGCGGCTGACAATTTATGTGCCGGTAACGTCCTCCGTGGACTATCAATGGGCTCCGTCCGACGACTGGTACCGGCGGCCATCCGACGCAGATACGCGGTCAAGTTCGGAATCGCGTTGCTCTTACTCGGGCTGTCGGTCGGATTGATCGGGTTCGTCGCGACCGCCGGAATAACTAACGAAGTAGAAGAGCGGGTCCAGAACGACCACGCCTCTTTCGCCGGCCAGGAAGCACAGAATCTGCAGATGTGGAACGAGCAAAACGAACACACGATCGGAAGCCTCGCCAGGTCCGACGCCGTCGCGAGTGACGATCCGGCGCGGATCCAGGAACGGTTCCTCGAGTGGGAGGAACATCAGGACGTGGACATCTTCTCGATCTCCTACGTCGATACCGAAAACGGGACCGTGCTCGCGAGCACCGACGATGCCCTCCGTCGACAGCCGATCGATCGGATCGAAGGCGTACCGGTCGAGGCCCACGACGAAGCCGGTCAGGACGTCCCCTGGGTCTCCAAGGCATACACGACCGAGAGCGAATTCGGGCAGGAGACGGCCGTCATCACGTACGTCATGCAGACGCCCGACGACCGGAACCGGACGATCGTCTATACCGCCGATCTCGAGGCCTACGCGACGCGGCTCGACGAAGACGAGCACGTCACGACGATGGTGCTCGACGGCGACGACGAGGTCATGCTGGACAACGCCGGCTACGGCGAGGACCACGCGACGCTCGGCCACGCGTACGGCGGCAACGACGAGATCCTCCAGTCGGCGCGAACGAACGGCTCGACCACGATGCAGATCGACGGGTCGACCGCCACGGCGATCGACGACGGCGACGGGAGCTACGGCTTCACGGACGAGGAACACGTCGTCAGTTCGGCCCGCGTGCTCGGCACCGACTGGGTCGTCGTCACCCACGAACCGACCGCCGAGGCGTACGGGTTCGTCACCGCCGTCGACCAGTACGGGACGGTCGCGACCCTTCTCGGAGTGCTACTGATCGGGATGGTCGGCGCCGTGCTCGGTCGGAACACGGCCGTCGCGATCGATCGGCTCACCGACAGGGCCGGCAGGATGGAGGCAGGCGACCTCGACGTCGACCTGGAGACGGACCGGATCGACAACATCGGCCGGCTCTACCAGGGCTTCGACTCGATGCGCGTGGCGCTGCGCGAACAGATCGAGGAAGCCGAAGCGGCCCGCGAGGAGGCCGAACGCGAGCGCCAGCGCGTCCAGAAGATCAACGACCACCTCGAGGCGAAAGCCGCCGAATACAGCGCGGTGATGGGCGACGCCGCCGCCGGCGACCTCACCGCCCGCGCGGACACCGACAGCGAGAACGAGGTGATGGAACAGATCGGGACGGACGTCAACGAGATGCTCGACGAGATCGAGGAGACGGTGGCCGACCTGAACCGGTTCGCATCCGAGGTCGCAACCGCCTCCGAACAGGTGACGGCGTCGAGCGAGGAGGTCCGATCCGCCTCACAGCAGGTCACCGAGTCGATCCAGGAGATCTCCGACGGGGCCGAACGGCAGAACGAGTCGCTCCAGTCGGTCAACCAGGAGATGAGCGGACTCTCGACGACGACCGAAGAGATCGCGTCCTCCTCGAACGAGGTCGCGGACATCGCCGAACGCACGGTCAACACGGGCCAGGAGGGACAGGAAGCGGCCCAGGAGGCGATCGCCGCGATGGACGACATCGAAACCGAGGCGGAGGGTGCGGTTTCCGAGATCCGCCGACTCGAGGACGAGGTACAGCAGATCGACGAACTGATCGCCTCGATCTCCGATATCGCCCACCAGACCAACATGCTGGCGCTGAACGCCAACATCGAGGCCTCACGCTCCGCCGGCGCCGAGGAGGACGAAGGGTTCTCCGTCGTCGCGAAGGAGGTCAAGACCCTCTCCGAGGACGTCGCGGAGGCGGCCGACGAGGCCGAAGATCGGCTGGAGGCGATCCGCAAGCGGACCGAACAGTCCGCCGCGGAGGTCGAGGGGACGAGCGACCGGATCGAGGCCGCCAGCGACCAGGTCCAGGAGGCCGTCGAGTCCCTCGAGGCGATCGCCGATCTCGCGGGTGAGACGAACGTCGGCGTCCAGGAGATTTCCGCGGCGACCGAAGAACAGGCCGCAACGACCCAGGAGGTCGTCGCCATGGTCGACGACGCGGCGACGATCTCCGAGGAGACCACCTCGGAGGCCGAGAACGTCGCCGCCGCCGCCGAGGAGCAGACGACGGCACTGACCGAGGTGACGAAATCCGCCTCGAAGCTCTCCGGACAGGCCGCCGAACTCTCCGAGGCGCTCGATCGCTTCGATACCGACGTCGATCGATCGACCCTGCGAGAGCGGGAGTCGTCGACCGTCGGGGACGGGTCGGAGAGTGCGACCGTGTCGACCGGCGGATCGGCTACCGATCCCGGATCGTTCGACGAGGAGCGGGACCTCACGCTCGAATCGGACACCGAGGCCGAACCGCTCCCGCCGGTGAACGACGACGACGTGCTCGACGAATCGGAGGTCGCGACCGACGACGCGGCGTCCACGGCCGAAGACGAGACGGACGAGTCCGACGACGCCGAATCCGCCACCTCCGGGGACGTGTTCACGTTCGGTGACCAGCCCGGTGACGCCGAGTAACGGCGACCGCCCCCGCCGATCCACCGCAACCGCGGGTTCTCCGCTGGGCGCGAATCACGCCGACGCCGTCAGAGACGCACCGTCCGTCTGATCCGGCGATTCCGAACTCCCGTCGAGCCGATCGGCACACGCCAGTCCTGCGTCGATTGCCCCGCCCAGCCGTCGCTCCGGATAGTGTGGCGCGCTCGCGACCCCGGCGTAGTAGACGCCGTCGGCCACCTCGTCGGCGAGATCGACGGGGACGAGTGCAGTCCGATAGCCGGCCTCGTACACCGGCTGCCGGAACCGAGTCGTCTCGACTGCCCGGAGGTCGGTCCGGTCGAACGCCGGGAAACACGTCCCGAGCGCCTCGAGCCACCGGCGCTCGATCGTCGCCGGCGATTGGTCGCGGGCGGCGGAACGACCGCCGTCGAGGAGGTAGTATTGGTGGTGCCCGTCGTACCGGTCGACGGCCACGAACGCCGTGTGCGCGACGAGTTCGTCGAACGGCGCGTCCGCTCCCATCGTCACCCGATACACGTCGGTCAGCGGCGTCGTCGTCGAGACCCGGACGCAGGTCCGCGTTCGCATCGGGAGCGAACAGCGGTAGCCGGTCAGCCCCTCCAGCTGGGCCGGCCCCGTGGCGATCACGACGGCATCGACGGCGTAGGACTCCGTGCCCGATTCGCCGGTCCGATCGACGGCGATCGACTCGACCGCGCCATCGACGTCGACGGCGGAAACACGCGCGTTCGTGTGGATTCCCTCGGGACCGATCGTCTCGACCAGCGCGTCGACGAGTCGAGCGGCACTGCCCGCGAGGTACCCCCGGACCTCTCGGCCGAATCGGGTCGTCTCCCGCTCGGCCCGGAGGTGATCGAGAACCCACGCGGCGCTGACCTCGGAGGCGCGGGAACCGAACCGCGCCGCGAGGAGGGGTTCGAAGAACCGATCGTAGACGCGCGACGACGCGTGCGCGCGGAGAAACCTTTCAGCCGAGACGTCGACGAACGCGTCGTGCTCGTCGTACGCGCCGGGGTTCGGCAGCGTGCGCGGGAACCCGCTGACGTCGACGCCGCTCCGCAGCGCCGCCAACCGCGCGGCGTCGCCGAACGAGAGGTCCGGGAGGGCGACGAACTCCCACGGCGCGTCCGTCGGGTGGACGGTCCCGTCGACGTACCGCCCGGTTCGAGTCGGGTGCCATTCGAGGTGGGTCGCGAGCCCCAGATCCGCGAGCAGGGCGCAGGCCCGCTCGTCTCGCGGGCGGGACAGCGAGCAGGGGACGGCCTCGATCGGGTCACCGTTCGTCGCCGCTGTCCCGGCGACGCCACCGAGTTCGTCACCCGCTTCGAACACGCGAACGTCGTAGCCACGCTGGGCGAGGCTGGCAGCCGCCGCGAGTCCCGAGACGGTCCCACCGACGACGGCGATCATGTCTCGACGACGGCGGTGGTGGCTCTTTGCAGTTGCGGATGTGGGGCGCGGCCGGTCGTCGTCGTTCGCTACCTTTTTGCCTGCAGTCTCGGAAGAAATCGGCATGCTCTCCGTGCGGGCACCGGCGACGAGCGCGAACCTCGGGAGTGGCTTCGACGTCTTCGGCGTCGCTCTCGGGACGCCGGCGGACGTGATTCGGGTCGAACGCGCGCCCGAAACGCGGATTACGGTCACCGGTGCCGGCAGCCAGTACATCCCGGAAGAGCCCGACCAGAACACCGTCGGTGCCGTCGCGGATGCCTTAGACGCCCCGGCCCACATCGAGATCGACAAGGGCGTCCGCCCCTCGTCGGGGCTGGGTTCGTCGGCTGCGAGTGCGGCCGGGGCCGCCGTCGCGCTGAACGCACTCTACGATCGGGGCCTCTCGCGCGAGGAACTCGTCCCCGTCGCCGCCGAAGGCGAAGCCCTCGTCTCGGGTGACGCCCACGCGGACAACGTCGCACCATCCCTGCTCGGCGGGTTCACGATCGTCACCGACGACGGCGTCACGCAGGTCGACGCGTCGATCCCCGTCGTCGTGTGCCTCCCCGAAACCACCGTTTCGACCCGCGACGCCCGCGACGTCGTTCCCGAAACCACCTCGATGACGGACGTGGTCGAAACCGTCGGGAACGCGGCCACCCTGACCGTCGGGATGACCCGCGACGACCCCGACCTCGTCGGCCGCGGGATGGACGACGGCGTCGTCACGCCCGAACGCGCCGCGCTCATCGACGGCTACGACGCCGTCTCCGAGGCGGCACTCGACGCCGGCGCGACCGGCGTCACCGTCAGCGGGGCCGGCCCGGGCGTGCTCGCGGTCTGTCACGCGGCCGATCGACGCGGAGTCGCGGCGGCGATGATCGACGCCTTCGACGACGCCGGCATCGAGAGTCGGGCCTACCAGACGGCCGTCAGCGACGGGGCGCGGCTGTATCGCGACTGATGGGGACCCCGACGGACGCCGGTCTCGCACTGCTCGCCCTCGCCGCGTTTCTCGGCGTGTCCCTCGTCGCCGGTGCCGAGTACTCGATCCCGTTCCTGTTCCTCGGCGCGGTCGGCACCGTCGTCTTCGAACTCCTGGCGTTTCGACGCGCGGACGCCGTTCGCCGGGTGTGGGAGCGCCGACCCGTCCAGGTCGCGTCGACCGCGGCCGCGCTCCTGATCGCGATCGTCGGCGGCGTCGTCGCCCCGTCTCGAGTGCTCTCCGCGGGCGTCGGTGCGCTGTGCACCTATCTGCTCTTCCTCGCGATCGTCTTCGCCCGCCGTCGGTACTGAACCGTTTCCGATCGTTTTCGACCGTTTGCAACCGATAAACGGCTCAACGAACACGAGGCTTATATCTAGGACGGAACTACAGTCGGGATACCGATGACGAACGACGACTCACTGTCGGTAGTACCGACCATCGACGACGAGCACGTTTCTCCATTCGTTCGGATCACGCTGATCGTCGCGGCCGGACTCGCCCTGCTCGGCCTGATCGCGCTCCTCCCGGGACTCGATCGGTTCCTGTCGGTGCTCCCGGTGGCCGTCGACGCCGTCCTGCTCGCCGGAGCGACGTATCTCGTCGCGGCCGGCCTCCTCGCGGCCGTCCCACCGATCGACCGACTCGTCCGGGACAGTCTCGAGGGGCCCGATCGAATCGTCGCGGACGCCGCCGCGAGTGCGAAGTACCTCACCGCGTTCGTCGCCGTCCTCGTCGCGTACCACGGCTTTCGGCCCGCGTTCGAGCCCGTGATCGCCGATCTCACCGCGTCCTGGGTCTATCACGCGGGGTTCCTGGTCACCGGGCTCGTCCCCATCGTGCTGATCGGTCGCCGACTCCGCCGGAGCCTGGATCCGGTCGCCGAACTGGTCACGGGGGCGCTCGTCCGGACCGCCGGAACCGACGGGGGCGATTCGAACGGGCGTCCACATCGCGAGTGACGATCTGATTCGAAGCGAGTTCTCATCGACGGTCGGAATCGTCCTCTTGATCGTCGATCGAGGAATCGAACTAACTCGACGCCGCCCGAATTTCTACGGTAGCTGTTCCCTATCACGGCGGTACGCGGTCCGTACCACCCGTAACTCGATCTATAACGATTACTGACGTTCACGAATCCCGAACGAAATGGGGCGGGTGGTCCGACGCGATCGACCTGACGACCGTCGATCCGACGAGACAGGGGAGTACAGTTCGGAGGGATCGGCGTCCGGGATCGGGAGCCGTGGCCAGGTCCACGTCCTCGGGATGGTTCTGCTCGTAGGAGCCGTCGCGGTCGCGAGCGTCGGAATCGTGCTCCTCGGCTCGACCGCGCTCGACACGCGGGAGACGGCGGTCGAAACCGAACGCGCCGAGGAATCGCTGCTCGAATTCACCCACGCCGCGGAGACGGCCGCCGTAACCGGGCAGCGATCGTCGTCCGTCTCCCTCGGCCCCTTCGATCACGGCTCCGTCGAGACGACTCCGGACGACGGCCGCGTGCGCGTCACGCACGTCACCGACTCCGAAGCGGTGCTGTACGACGCCTCGCTCGGCACGGTGGCGTACGTCGACGGCGATACCGAGATTGCCTACCAGGGCGGCGGACTGTGGCGACGCGAGGGGAACGGCACCGTCCTGCTTTCCGACCCAGCCGTCGACTACCGGGACGGAACGCTCACGATTCCCGTCGTCCGCGTCACCGGAGACGGCGTCCAGGGCCGGTCGATCGACGCTTCGGTGACCCGATCGCGGTCCCCGACGAGGATCGACCTCCCCGATCACGACGCCGCTCGGGGGCACGCGACCGGCGACCTCCGGATCGAGATCGAGAGCGCGTACTGCGACGGCTGGGAGCGGGAACTCGAGGCGACGGTTCCGGGGAGCGTCGTCGAACGCTGTTCGGACGGGCAGCCAGGACGCGTGCGGATCGAACTGGCCGTCCCGCGGACGATCGATCCCGTCGACAGCGCCGTCGTCGCTCACGAGATCGATATCCATCGAAACGCACCGCCGATCGAGGGCGACGTGCGAACCGGTGCCGTCGACGAGGATCGGGTCAACGGGAGCGTGATCGACGCCGGGTACGAGTATCCGTCGGTCGACGGACGGGTCGCCGAACTCGTCGACCGCTGCGAGGACCAGGGGTTCGAGGACCTTCCCGACGAGGTAACCGAGCCCGGACGGTACTGCGTCGACTCGATCGACGACGCCCACACGTTCGACACCGCTGCGGGAGACATCGAGGTGGTCGTCCGCGACTCGATCGGCGACCCGAACTACCGGGACGAGTTGCGGTTCGAGGGGGAGAACGACCTGACGATCTACGTCGACGGCGACCTCTCGGCGCGCGGCAACGCCGTGATCGGGAACGAGTCCGACCCGTCCCGGACGCGCCTGCTGTTCTCCGCCGACGGGACCGCGACGACCGCGAACGGCGACCCGACGATTGCGGCGCTGCTCTACGCGCCGGATTCGACCGTCTCCCTCCAGGGCAATCCGACGATCGACGGGAGTATCGTCGCCGAACGGGTCGAGATCGACAATATCGAACCCGGCGTGGTCCGGTACGACGATCGGATCGCCGGGGTCGGCCTCGCTCCCGGTCCCGGACCGCGCCTCCGCTATCTCGATGCGACCGCGTACGAACTCTCGATCGACGACTGATCCGAGGTCGGCCACATCGACGGCGCGTATCGACCGGCTCGATCGGCTGCGGCGTTACTTCGTCGGAGCACCTCTTCGCCAGCGGTGAGCGTAGATCCGGGGGAGAGCGTCGACTCTCGCCTGTCGGACGCTCTGCGGGACCGTCGACACTCTCGTGGAGACGCTGGCCGGGAGCGGGCCGTACGGGAGCGTCGAGACCGCCGTCGGGTTCTTCGAAATCGGTTTCCGGCCGAGGTAGCCGGGACCGCGTTGCGTCGACTCGTACAGGTCCTCGAACTTCGAATGGCCCTCGATAACCCCTTTACGAGCTGTTTTTGCGCCCTCTTTTACCTCCTGCTGGATCGCGGCGTTCGTCGCGTTGCCTTTCTCCTCCTCGCCGAACTTCCTGATCTCGGCCGCCGCTCTGGAGTCGCCGGAGGACCCGAGCGCATCGGGGCCGACGACGTCCTCGACTTCGGCCTTGAGCTGTCGGAGTTCCCTCTGGAAATCGACGAGATCGACGGTATTCCAGAGCTCTCGCAGTTTGATGGCGTGCCGGATCGTGCTGAAGTCCAGTGCCAGGTCAGGATCCTTCTCGCGGATCGCGTTCGGGAGTTCCTCCAGGTTGACGAGGTCTGGCAGGGCCGACACCTCGACGACGTCCGGCAGCCGTTCGAGGTCGATCGTGTCCAGGAGATCCTCGACTTCTTCGACGACGTCCCACAGTTCCTTCGCCGTCGACGACAGCGTCTCGTCCGAGCCGTCGCCGTCCGTTTCGCGGAACAACCGCTCGATTCCAGCTTTGATTTGATCGGACAGTTGCTCGAAGTTGGTTGGGGACGTCGCCTGACTCATACAGGAAGTAGGCGGTACCGGGACAAAACGAGCGTGCTTGCCGAGCAGTAACGGATCCATCACGTCGGCGGACGAAATCGGGTCGAGAGGCCGTCAGTTAGACGCCCCGGCCCTGCAACTGCTCTTCTTCGGGCAGGTCGACGTTCGCGTCGCCTTTCATTCCCTTGCCGAGGTTCTTCGAGATTTCGGCGAGCGCCTCGGGATCGTCCCAGTTGTTGGTCGCCTCGACGATCGCCTCTGCCATCTCCGGCGGGTGCTCGGCACCGAAGATGCCGCTGCCGACGAAGATGCCGTCGCACTCGTGGTGCATCATGAGCGCGGCGTCGGCCGGCGTCGCGATGCCGCCGGCGGCGAAGTTCACGACCGGGAGTCGGCCCATCTCGGCGGTCTCGTGGACCAGCTCTGCGGGCGCTTCGATCTCGCGGGCGTAGGCCTCCCGTTCCTCGTGGGTCAACCCCGCCAACTCGCGGATGGCGCCCTTGATCGTCCGCTGGTGGTGGACGGCCTGGTTGACGTCGCCCGTTCCGGCCTCACCCTTGGTGCGGATCATCGCCGCGCCCTCGTTGATCCGGCGCAGGGCTTCGCCGAGGTCGCGAGCGCCACAGACGAACGGGGCCGTGAAGTCCCGTTTGTCGATGTGGTAGGCGTCGTCGGCGGGAGTCAGGACTTCCGACTCGTCGATCATGTCGACGCCGACGGCCTCGAGAATCTGGGCCTCCTTGGTGTGACCGATCCGGGCCTTGCCCATCACCGGGATCGAGACCTCGTCGACGATCGCCTCGACGTCGGCGGGATCGGCCATCCGGGCGACGCCCCCGCGCTTGCGGATGTCCGCCGGGACCGCTTCCAGGGCCATGACGGCGACCGCACCTGCGTCTTCGGCGATGCGGGCCTGTTCCCTGTCGACGACGTCCATGATAACGCCGCCCTTCTGCATCCGGGCGAACCCTCGCTTGACGAGATCCGTCCCGCGTCGCAATTCCTCCAGATCGGTATCTTCGGCCATGCGGAGGCGTTAGGAACCACTGCACTTACGCGTGTCCTTTGTGGACGTGGGGCTTCGCGATCGACTCCGGCCCGGCGCCGGCCCCCGGCAATCGCTATCGTTTTGGGTGTGCCCTTCGTCGCGCCGGACAACACGATGTCCGCGTCGACCGGGATCCCCGATCGCGACCCGCTGCCGAGCTATCTCGCACCTGTGCCGAAGACGATCGAGGATCTCGGACTTCGGTTCGCGTGGCTCATCGTCGCGATCAACCTCGCGGGGACGGCCTTCGGCTTCTGGTACTACTCGGGCCAGTTCGCGACGACGGCGCCCGTGATGTGGCCGTGGGTCCCCGACAGCCCGATGGCGACGTTGCTCGTCGCGCTCGCGATCGCGGCGTGGAAACTCGGTCACGAACAGCCCTGGCTGACTGCGCTGGCGTTCTTCGGAAATATCATCCTCGGACTGTGGACCCCCTACACGCTGCTGGTCTTCTCCGAGACCTACGCCGCGCAGACCCACCCGCTGATGTACCAGTTCCTCTTCTGGAGTCACCTCGCGATGGTCGTCCAGGCCTACGTCCTCCACCGGATCACGGACTTCCCCGTCTGGGGGGTCGCCGCCGCGCTCGCCTGGTACACGAGCAACCTCCTCGTCGACTACTTCGTTCCGATCGTCGGCGAACCACATCACACGATCCTTCCCGTCCCGCGCGACGAACCGATGTTCCTCGCGGCCGACGCGCTGGGCGTCGTCGGCGCGGGCGAAGTCACGTTTACGTTGCTCGCGTGTTTCCTCGCGCTCGCGACGCGGGTCAAAAAGTGTGAAGCGGCTCGACCGCAGGGCGCCGACGGCTGACGTCCGGCGGACCCGGTGCTCTCGCGTCGCGATCCGTGACTACGTGTGGTGCTGTGCGAGTTCGAGGTACGGATCGAGGTCCGCCGCGGCCGCGCGCCGCTCGATCGTTCCGGCCGCCCGATCGTACCGGACGACTCCCGAATCGATCAGTTTCGGCAGGTGCGTGTGGTGGAAGGCGGTCGTGATCGCAGCGAGTCGTTCGCGCGTCGGACCACCGTCCCGGTGGGCGAGTTGTGCGGTGACGTCGTCGATCGACACCGCCCCGACTTTCTGGGACAGGTAGTACAGCGCTGCCCGGCGCTGTTCGTCGAGCAACAACTCGAACACCGTGTCCACGGGGAGCGTTGCGTGGCCGGACGAAGTTTCTGCGTTGGAGATATCGGTCTTCATGGGTGCTCTGTACTCGGCTTACACGGCTCCGGACGACCCGTCGACTCACGGCGACTTCAGCAGAGCACACCGCTCGATTGGTCACTCTGGACATCAATCTTCCGTTAAATATAGGATAGTATGGCTGTTTTCCGGACAAATACTCGTCGTCTGGTGAACGAGACGGTGTAGACACAATAATAGTCCATTACTCGGCACAGCAGTCCACTGATCGCACCGTCACTGCTGGACCTCAACTGCGACGGAACCTCGAAATCGGACGGGGGCACGTCGGCAATCCCGACGGGGATCGATCCGGTCGAACGAACGGGCCGGTCAGCCCACGGTTGGGCGTCGGAACCGTCGCCGCTACTCGAGGATCACGACCGCGGACTCGGTCTCGAGCATCTCGCCGTCGCCCGAGTACGTGCGCTCGAGTTCGACCTCGAAGAGGTCGTCGTCGAGTTCCTCGCCGGCGACCCGGAGGACGCCCGCGTCCTGATCGATCTCGTACTCGCCGCTCTCGATGCCGGCGTCGATTTCGCCGACCTTCGAGCCGTACTTCGGACCGAGCGTCGAATAGTCGAGGTCGATCGAGGCGACCTCGGTCGAGATTTCGGGTTCCTCGTCGAGCAGGGTCAGTTCCCGGACGTGCATCACGTTCTGAATCGCGTCCTCGAAGCCCTCCACGGGTCCGTAGACCGAGACGGATTCGAGGTCGGCGTTCAGCGGCAACTGGTTCTCGCTCTTGTGCCGCCGAAGCGCGGAGATGACCTCCATCGCCGTCTCGCCGGCCGCGAGATCGGCCTCGTATCCCAGGGGTTCTGGCCAGTCGCGGGTGTGAATGCTGTCGAGGTCCTCGGCCTCCGTGTCCGCGTAAACCGTCTGCCAGATCTCCTCCGTCACGTGCGGCAGGAACGGGGCCCACAGTTCGAGGAACGTCCGGTGGGCCGTCCGCAGCGCGTACTGCGTCGAGGGGTTGTCCTCGCGGCCCTTGGCGATCTCGAGGTAGTCGTCGCAGAAGGTGTTCCAGAAGAACGTCCGCAGCCGATCGCGGGCCTTCGCGAACTCGTAGTCCTCGAACTGGGACGTGAGCTCATCGATGGCGTCGTCTAACTCTGCGAGGAGCCAGCGATCGATCGCCTCGAGTTCGTCGGGTTCCTCGGGCTCGGCGGGCGCGAGGGTGTCGACGAGTTTCGAGGCGTTCCAGAGCTTGCGCAGGAGTTTCTCGCCCGCGGTCAGGTCCTTCTCCTGGTAGGGGAAGTCGTCGCCGACCGCCGCACTCGCGGCCCAGAACCGCACGGCGTCGACGGGGTACTCCGCGAGCACCGCGTCGGGTTCGACGACGTTCCCCTTCGACTTGGACATCTTCTCGCGGTTCTCGTCTAACACGTGACCGTTGATCATCGTCGCGTCGAACGGCACCTCGCCGGTGTGCTCGTAGCACTTGACGATCGTGTGGAACAACCAGAACGAGATGATGTCGTGGCCCTGGGGACGGAGGTCGAACGGGTAGAGTTCGGGGTGTTCCATCGTGAACGCCTCCGCGTCGGCGTCCCAATCCCAGCCGGCGTTGATCAGCGGCGTGAGCGAGGAGGTCGCCCACGTGTCGAAGACGTCCTCTTCGGCCTCGAACTCGTCGTGGCCGCACTCGGGACAGGCGTCGACCGGCGGGTCGTCGCTCAGGGGATCGACCGGCAGGTCCTCGCGATCGGCCACGATCTCGTGATCGCAGTCGGCGCAGTACCAGACCGGGAACGGGATCCCCGAGTCGCGCTGGCGCGAGATCAGCCAGTCCCACTCCAGCCCTTCGATCCAGTGGCGGTAGCGGGTGAACATCTTCTCGGGGTACCAGTCCATCTCCCGGCCGGCCTCGAGGTACTCCTCCTTGTGGTCCAGGATCTCGACGTACCACTGCTTGGAGACGCGGAACTCGACGGGGGTCTCGCAGCGCTCGTGGACCTGCACCGTGTGGGAGATTTCCCACCGATCGCGCAGGGCACCCTCGTCGTCCAGATCCTCGACGATCGCCTCGCGGGCCTCTTCGGTCGAGAGTCCCTCGTACTCGCCGGCGAGGTCGGTCATCGTCGCGGACTCGTCGATCGCCACTCTCAGCGGCAGGTCGTGGGCCTGGTACCACTCGATGTCCTTCTGGTCGCCGAAGGTACAGCACATGACGATCCCGCTGCCTTTCTCCATGTCGACGCGGTCGTCCGCGATGATCGGCACTTCCTGGCCGAAGATCGGGATACGAGCCGTCTCGCCGACGAGGTCCTGGTTCTCGTCGTCGTCGGGGTGGACGAAGACGGAGACGCAGGCGGGCAACAGTTCGGGGCGCGTCGTCGAGATGACGAACTCCTCGCGCGGCGCATCGTCGCCGACGACCTCGAACGCGATGTCGTTGAAGTGCGAGCCCCGCTCGTCGTCCTCCATCTCGACCTGCGAGATGGCCGTCTCGCACTCGGGACACCAGATCGCGGGAGCCTTCTTGCGGTACTCCCGGCCCTTCTCGTAGAGGTCGAGGAAGGACAGTTGCGAGATCCGCTGGACGCGCGGTTCGATCGTCTTGTAGGTGTTCGACCAGTCGATCGAACACCCGAGTCCCTGCATCTTCTCCGTAAACTCGGCCTCGTACTCCTGGCAGACCTCGCGACAGAGGTTCTGGAACTCGCGGCGCTCGTAGTCCTGGTGGCGGATGTCCAGTTCCTTCTCGGTCAGGCGCTCGCTCGCGATCCCGTTGTCGTCGTAGCCGAACGGGAACAGGACCTCGCCGTCGGCCATTCGCTGGAAGCGCGCGGCGAAGTCCTGCAGCGTGTGACCGTAGAGGTGGCCCATGTGCAGGCTGCCCGACACCGTCGGCGGCGGCGTGTCGATCGCGTAGACGGTGTTGGGGTCCCGTTCGGCGTCGCCCTCGTAGGCGTAGACCTCCTCGTCGACCCACCGTTCCTGCCAGCGGGATTCGACCGTGTCGGGGTCGTAGCCCCCCTCGAGGCTCGGTTCGTCGCGGTCCTGTTCGGGTGCGTCCATACTCATGTTCTCACCGCCCGGCGCGGGCGTCGTCGGTGCGTCGGTGCGATACGCAGGTGGTCGGTATTCATAGCTACTACTGGCCCTTGATCGGTGAATTCTGATCGGCGACAATACATCCGTCGAAACGGGGTTGGAAATGCGGGGCTATGGGGCCCCTACGAAAACCGTGTCGCGTGGGCCGGCGAACGCGGCCGTGGCCGCGCCGACGCGGGTCATGGTGCCGTGTAGGATCGATACGATGTTAGTTGTTTCGTCGTCGGCGTCGTCGTCACCGGGTCGTCGACGCTGGATCGGGGACTGCGACGGCGTTTGGGAGTCGGTGATCCGTCTCCGAACAGTTATTTCGCTTCCAGAGCGATGACCGACCGATGCTCCCCGCCAACGGAATTCACGGATACGTCGGCGTTCAGGCCGCGTTTTACGCGTACGTGGCACTCACGCTCGGGATCACGATCGGGCTCCGGTGGCTGGGCGTCCCGACGAACCTGGCGGTCGTCGCGTTTCTCGTGGTCGGGGCCGTGCTCCTGGTGCCGTTCTGGCCGCTGTTCGCCGAACACCATCCGGAACACGCCGATTGAGTCGACCCCGACACCGCAGTCGCCTACTCCTGCTCCGATCCCGACGTCTCCGTACCCAGGTGGATCACGGCCCGCGAATCGCTCACGTGGCTCACCTCGCCGTCGAGGTACGCCGCCAGCCGATCGAGAAAGCCCGCCTCCGCGTGGTGTTCGTCGGCCCTGACGAGCGTGATCCGATCGTGACTCCGCGCGTCGTAGTCGCCCTGCATGATCACCGAGAATAGCTCTCGCGGGGTCACCGGTTCGCCGGCGTCCAGACGCGCGGCGATCCCCTCGAGGGTGGACTCGACGGACGTCTCCACCTCGAACGTGACGTCGACGGAGACGCTCTCGTCCCGATCGGTCGCGGCGAGGAACTCCTCCGAACTCCTGATCGCGGGTTCGAGGACGTCCTCGAAGTCGACGCCGTACCGCTCCGTGCCGAGGTAGACGAAGGCGACCATTGCGCGGAGTCCGTCGAGGAAGGCGTCGTCCGTCGTCGTCGCCTCGAACACCTGCCGCCGATCCTTCGCCGGGAGGGTGTGCAACAGCAGGTCGAAGTCGAGCACCCCCGCGCGAATTCGCCGTCGGATCCGCGCCTCGGCGTTTCGCTTCGATTGCTCGTGGTCCATCTCCCGCTCGCCCAGCAGGTACGCCCGGTCGGCCGGACTGAGGACGCCCCGTTCGCGATCGATTTCCGTGTCCATAATCGATATCCGATTATACGACACCGGTTTCCATCCGAAGCACTATGAATCACCCGGTCCCAGTAGCCACCGATGACCACGAACTGGGGCTGGATCGACGGATGACCGGGGGGATCGCGGGCCGGTACGCCGACGCGATCGTCTCGCACAGTCGACTCGTCGTCGTGCTCGTCCTTTTGCTGACCGGCGTGGTCGCTGCCGGTGCCGCGATCGGCGAGAGCGAAGACGGAGGGATCGGGCAGTTCGACGTCGACTCCGAGGAGACGGCAGCACAGGAGGAGATCGAGGCCACGTACGACACCGACGACGCCGTCGTCGCCCAGATCGTCGTTCGCGACGAGGGCGGCGACGTCCTGACTCGCGAGTCCCTGCTGGAGGGGCTCCGACTCCAGCAGGAGATCCGCGAGGACGACGAGTTGAACGCGACGCTCGACGACGGGGGCATCGTCGGCCTCGAGAACGTCGTCGCGACGGCCGCCGTCTTCGAAGACCGGCGGGCCGAGGGAGACGGTCCGCCGGACGCGACCGAGCCCACGCTCGACGAACAGATCGCGGCCCTCGAGTCCCGATCGGACGCGGAGGTCGAGGCGCTGCTCGCCGACGTGCTGGCTCCCGACGCCGATCGGGAGGGGGACCAGGCCGGGCGGGCGAGCGGGGCCGGGGATCCCTCCGAGTTCCTGCCGACGGACTACGAACTCGGCTCGACCACGGCTGACGCTCGCATCGTGTTCGTCTTCCAGGTCGACGACAGCAGCCCCGACGAGGATCCCGAGGCCGCCTACGAGGCACAGGTCGCGATCGATCGACTCGTCGAGGACCGGTTCGACGACGCCTTCGTCTTCGGCCAGGGGGTCGTGGACGAGGCCTCCGCGAACGCCGTCGGCGACAGTTTCGCCATCATCACCCCCGTCGCGCTCGTGCTCGTCCTGTTCGCACTCGGGGTCGCCTATCGCGACGTCGTCGACGTGCTGCTCAGCCTCGTCGGCATCGCGGTGGTGATGGCCTGGCTCGCGGGCATCACTGGCTGGCTCGAGATCCCGTCGAGCCAGTTGCTGATCGCCGTCCCGTTCCTGCTGATCGGGCTGAGCATCGACTACTCGCTACACGTGATCATGCGCTTCCGCGAAGCGCGGGCGGGGCTGCTCGATCGCGACGGCACGGCAGCCGACGGCGGCTCCGATCGGGGCGTTCGAGCCGGAATGACGGCCAGCGTCGCCGGAGTCGTCGTCGCGCTGGCGGCCGCGACGTTCTCGACCGGGATCGGGTTCCTCTCGAACGTCGTCAGTCCGCTGCCGGCGATTCGCGACTTCGCGGTCCTCTCCGCCGGGGGAATTCTCGCGACGTTCGTCGCCTTCGCCGTCCTCGTGCCGGCGCTGAAAGTCGAGGTGGACGACCTGCTCGAGACCCGGGTCGGGATCGATCGCCGGAACCAGCCGTTCGGCGCGGGCGCGGGACTCGCCAACCGGGTCCTCTCCGGCGGCGTCGGGGTCGTCCGACGCGCGCCGATCGCGATCGTTCTCGTCGCGCTCGTGCTGGCAGTCGGCGGCGCGTACGGTGCCGCGGGCATCGATACGGAGTTCAACCAGGCCGACTTCCTGCCGGAGGACGCCCCGGAGTGGGCCAAGTCCCTCCCCGGACCGCTCGCGCCGGACACGTACACGATCAGCGACGACGCGGCGTACCTCGGAGACAACTTCCGGGAACGCGGCGAGGGCAGTCGGACCGAGATCCTGATACGCGGCGACGTAACCGATCCGGCGACCCTCGCGGCGATCGAGGACGCGACCGCGGACGCCGACGGGTCCGACGGGACGATCGTCGTCCGATCGGACGGCCGGGCGGCGATCGAGAGCCCCGTGACGGTGCTCCGGGAGGCCGCGGCCGAGAACGAGTCCGTCGCCGCCGCACTCGACGAGCGCGACACGAACGGTGACGGTCTGCCGGACGAGGACCTCGCGGGCCTCTACGACGTGCTTTACGAGGCCGACGAGGACGCCGCGTCGTCGGTGCTCCATCGAACCGGTGACGGCGGCGATCGCGAGTACGAGTCGGCGCGCCTCCTCGTGAGCGTCCGCGGCGACGCGGCCGTACAGGACGCCGCGGACGACACCCGGACGGTTGCGTCCGCGATCGAGGCCGGCGGGCCCGTGACGGCGACTGCGACCGGCGGGCCGGTCACGACTGCCGTCGTTCAGGACGCCCTGCTGGAGACGCTCGTCCAGGCGTTCGCCGTCACGCTGGTCGTCATCTTCGCGTTCCTCACCGTCCTCTACTGGGTGCGCTACCGCTCGCTCTCGCTCGGGGCGGTCACGCTCGCCCCGGTCGTGGCCGCGCTCGCGTGGCTGCTGGGGACGATGGCGCTGCTCGATCTCCCGTTCAACAGCGAGACGGCGGTCATCACCAGTCTCGCGATCGGGCTGGGCGTCGACTACAGCATTCACGTGGGCGAACGGTTCGTCGACGAGCGGCGGGGAGCCGATGGCACCTCGGAGTCACTCGACAGTGCGCTCGCAGCGACCGTCACCGGCACCGGCGGGGCGCTGTTCGGCAGCGCACTCACGACGGCGGCGGGCTTCGGCGTGCTCGCGCTCGCACTGGCTCCGCCCCTCCAGCGATTCGGGCTCGTGACCGGGCTGAGCATCGTCTTCGCGTTCGTCTCCTGTCTGACGGTTCTGCCGTGTCTGCTCGTCCTGCGGGAACGACTGCTCGGGCGAATCGCGACCTGATAAAAAGACGGGACTCGACTGACCGGTCGCCAGCTAATCGCACGGATTCGGGGACGGGTCGTGCGGGTAACGCTCGGAGACAGCGACGACCCGCTCGGTGAGTCCCGACATGGTCCGTACGCGTTCCGTATCGCCCGTTCCAACGCACTGAAGAGCTATGCTGACACTCGTCGTCGAGGTCGTATGGCATCGAACGATCGGAGCGCCATCGCCGAGACGGTCGAGCGACTCGTCGACGAGGTGTCTTCCTGGACAGGGGTCACCGCGGGCGAGCATCGGTTCGGCGGTACCGAGTGGCGGGTCGGCCCGCGGGAAATCGGGCACGTCCACGCCCGGGGAATGCTCGACATCGCGTACCTTCGGGCGCTTCGCGACGCGCTGATCGACGAAGACCTGACGGGGGTTCACCACCTGCTCGCCGAGTCCGGCTGGACGACCTTCTACATCGAGGACCCCGCGGATTACGACCGCGCTCGATGGCTCGTCCGGCTGTCGTACCTGTATCACGTGTCCGTACTCGTGACGACGCCCGCCGGTGCCGAAACGTTCGCGACCGTCGACGTCGATGCCGAACTCGACGCGATCGAGCCCAGCGACGCCGTTCGTGCCGCGTTCGAGCGACGACGGCCGGGACGAGCGGGTCGATCGGACGAGTGATCGCCTCTCGCGCGTCTCCCGTCGACTCTCAGTTGTCCGAGTGGGCCCGGACCCAGAGTTCGCCGATCCGCGAGAGCCGCGTCCGGTAGGACTTCCCGTGTTCCTCGCGCTCGATGTATCCCTTGCCGCCGGGACCGAGCCGATCGACGTTGTAGATCACCTTCGAGCGGAAGCTGTCGGTGTACTCCTCGTTCAGTTCGCGGGCAAGCGATTCGGCGAGTTCCGAGACGGAATCGAACTCGCCGTCCTCGCCGAGTTTGAACAGGACGAGTTCCTCGAACGGCTTGACGTTCGAAAAGGAGGTGACCGGGAGTTCGACGATGTGACTGCCGTCGATCTCTTTCGCGCCGATCGTCGTCCCCCGCTCGTCGAACTCCGAGAGCAAGTTCCGGGCGCTCTCGAGACGGCTCCCGATTCGATCGTCCTCGACGGAGTCCTCCTGGAGGTCCTCGAGCAGGGTGATCTGCTCGCGCAGTTCTTCGGCCAGTCCGGTCTCTAAGTACTTCTCCGGGGCGGTGTAGTAGGTGTGGATCTGTTCGCGTTCGTCCTCGCGTTCGACCATCAGCGAGTTGGCGGCCGTCGCGAACGCGAAACTGACGGTCCGGGGCATCGCGGCGACGTTAACCCAGACCTCGTTGCCCCGATCGAGTTCCGCGGTGATCAGGTTGTAGGCCTGCTCGAACGCCTCGTCGTAGTCGTAGACGTCCTCGAGGACGAACCGTTCGGTTTCCGCGCCGAGCAGGTTCCGGAAGTCCGTCTCGAGTTTCTTCGAGAGGTGTCGGGAGTACTCGACGTTCGCCTCGCTGCCGACGGCCCCCTCGAGCAGGATGACGCTGTCGACGTCGATCTGATCGCGCACCAGCGGCGCGATCAGCCGATCGTAGTCGAAGCCGACCGGAACGATGTGCGTTTGCATACGTGGTACAGCGGGGCGGCAGTAATAAAAACCACCAGACTCGCGACTGTTCGACCACGAGACTCGCGACTGTGCTGTCGCTGTCGGCGGATTCGGGTGCCTGTTACGGACGATCTCGAGTCGGTCACGTCGAGTCGGTCCGTTCACCCGCGTTGGGCGCAGCCTTCGGTCCCGCGTCGGTGACGACCGATCGGTCGGGCAGTTCCGGGGACGGTTTCCGCCCCAGCGTGAGCAGGCGCTCGGTGAGCGTGATTTCTTCCGCGCTGGGGCTCGGTTTCTCGATTTCCTCGTACTCGACTACCACGCCGTCGGGCCCGGAGGTAATGCGAACGATACACAGCTGATACGACGGGTAGAACACCGGCGGGAGCACCCCCGCGACGACGTCCCGGCGGTGGAGGCGCTTCAGCCACGTCCCGGTGTTGACGAGCAGCCTGTCTTCGACTTCGGTCAGCTTCGGTCGGTGGGTGTGGCCGTAGCAGAAAATTGCCGTCTCAGGCCGGTCGGCGAACACGTCGCGAGCGGCCTCCTTGTACGGTTCGTCGGGATCCACGGTGAGGTCCGTCTCGAAAACCCCGAACCGATCGACGGTCTCGCCGACGTCACGGAGGAGGAAGTAGATCGGGATGCTAACGAGGAGGATCACGCCGGCGACTGCCGCATTGACGACGAGGAGGAAGTGGACGGCCTCCCCGACCAGGCCCAACTGGGCGAGCACCGTATCCGTCGTCTCGACCGGCATCGTCCAGATGCCGGCTACGTCCAGCCCCGCCAGCACCGCGAGGACGACGCTGACATTGAACAGTAACAGGAAGGGGATCGCGGCGTACCGCAAGACGGGGTTCATCTCCCGGTAGAAGTACTTCGAGAGGAGCCAGCGAGGTACCCGATCGGTCGGCGTGACCGCCTGGACGTCCTTCAACCAGTTGAACCGCCCCCGATCGGATAGCTGGCCCGCCCGACTCGTCACGTGCGTGTTGTAGTGGTACCCGATCGGGGTTTCGTACGGATTGCCGTAGTCCTCGAAGCGGTTGTTGGGATCCTGCTGGTGGCCGTGTTCGAAGTGGATCGTCCGATCGCCGACCCGTCGGGTGAGCGACTCGGACTGAACGAGATCGACGTTGTACTCGGCCAATCGCTCGACGTACTCGTCGTACGCGGCGAGTTCGTTGTCGTGGTTGCCCGGAAGCAGCGTGATCGGCACCGATTCGCCGGTCGCGCGCAACTGTTCGAACAGTTCGGGATAGCGCTCGGTCAGGACGTCGAATTTCTCCAGGCCGTCGAGTTCGGTGAACTCCCACAGTCCGAACGCGTCGCCGTTGATCAGTAGTTCCGCGTCTTCGTCGATCGTCTCCAGGCGGTCGAGGAATTCGAGCAACTCGTCGAGAAAGTCGACCTTACCCAGTTGCTCGTCGCCGCCGATGTGAAGATCGCTGATCACGTAGTAGACCGGACCGTCGGCATCGTCGGCCATCGCGTCAGACATTCGAGACCAATACGTATAGTGGTGATCCCGGCAGTTCGCGAGGTGTCTCACTCGGACGGGATACCGGTCACTTCCCTGCTGATCGGGTACGCTGGACGGCGAGTCCCGTTCGCCGTAGCCGGTCAACATTCATACGCCAAATCGTTGCAATCGGGACTATGTCGCTGCCCCCGACGATCGAGAAGGTCACGGAGATAGACCGGGAGCGGCCCCTGACGCGAGTCCCGGTCGAACTCTATCCGATCGCTCTCCTCGCGGCTGCGCTTCGGCTGTTTCGGCTGGAATCCGAGAGTTACTGGGTCGACGAAGTCGTCTCGGTGACTACCGTAACGTCGAACACGCCGTACGAACTCCTGATCAGCGTGCCGGGGAACGATCCCCACCCGCCGTTCTACTATCTCCTCCTTTCCGGCTGGACCGCGGTCTTCGGAACGACCGAACTGGCCACGCGACTGCTGTCAGCCCTCGTCGGCGTTGCCACCGTCGTCGTCCTCTACGGGGTCGGTCGACGGCTCTTCGATCGGGAAGTCGGGGCGATCGCAGCGTTGCTCGTCGCCGTCTCACCGTTCCACGTCTGGTACTCTCAGGAGGTACGGATGTACAATCTGCTCGCGCTGCTGACCGCACTCTCGTTCTACTGGTTCGTACGGATACAGGCGGCGAAATCGGCCGACGAAGGCGGTGTTCGGGGCGATATCGGGTACGTCGTCTCCGCGGTCCTCCTCGGCTATACGCACGTCTTCGGGCTGTTCGCGATCCTCGCGCAGAACGCGTACGTCTTCTCTCGGCCGCTCGTCCGGATCGTCCCCCGATCGCGACTGACCGTCCGCCGCTGGATCGCCCTCCAGGGGATCACCGCCGTTCTACTCCTTCCGTGGGCGGTGCGGTTGTTCCGCCGCGTGACGGCAGCGCACGCCGGCGAAGCGAGCAACGTCTCGTGGATTCCGCTGCCGACGGCCGAGACCGTTTGGCAGACGTTCGCCGCGTATCTCGGCGGCTACCTGTTCGATGAGTCGCTCCCGATTCTCGTCTCGCTCGTCGTCGCGGGTTGTCTGGTACTTGCCATCTCGAGTGACCGACGTACGGCGGCGGAAACCAACCGCCAGGACGCACCGGTAAACGCCGTCTACGTGACTCTCCTCTGGCTCGTCGTCCCGATACTCGTCCCGATCGGCCTCTCGTACGTCGTCACGCCGATCTTCGTGGATCGGTACTCGATCGGGGCGTCGCTGGCGTTTTTCCTCTTGATCGCGAACGGCGTTCGGACGGTCTCTCGCCCGACGCTTCGGTACGTCGTCGTCGGGATGCTCCTCGTCGGCCTCGTCATGCCGCTCCCGACGTACTACCAGGCAGACCAGAAAGAGCAGTGGCGGGAGGCCGCCGCCGACGTCGAGTCGACCGTCGACGGCGACGACGTCGTCCTCGTGAGCAGACCGTTCACGGAGCGGACGTTCGGGTACTACTTCGATCGGTCGGACGTCGCCACAGTTCGGATCACGCCCGACGCGTCGGCCGACGAAATACGGGCGGCCGTCGACGGACACGACGACGTCTGGATCGTACTCTCGTATACCGATTCGTCGACCGACCAGCGGATTCTGCGGGCGGTGGAGAACCGCTCCGAGTACCGCGGCCCGGTGGTGGAGAACCGGTACAACGGAATTACGGTTGTCCGGTTCGAGCGCACGTCAGACCAGAATAGACGAATAGAATCGCCGACGGCGCCTTCGTCGCCGATCGAGTCCGATCGAATACGAACGATTCGACCGGTGAGCACCTCGCTGGAGATGCCGAACCGCTAGCCGCGATCGGTTCGGCTCGGCCACCCGTCACACCGTTGTCTGTCCAGTCGATCGTCGGTCATCGCGACCCATCGTACTTCGTTCCAGCTCAACCGGTAGTGGCAGGTTCCGGGTTGCAGTTGCTCCCAGTAGATGGTCTGCATCGACGGGACGTCCCCATCGGCCGGCGATATCGGCAGGGGCTCCCCCTCCGCTTCGGCGTCCTGTTGCATCGTCTGCAGCGTCGACTGCGGGTACGGCGAATCCTGGTGCCAAACGACCCCCGAGAGGACCAGCAGTCCAACGACGGCGACGACGGCGGCGACGGCTGTCCACTGATGGCGGTTCGTCCGGGTCGCGTCGTCACTGCGGCGGTCCGTCGGACCCGATCGGCGCGCGATCACCCGTTCGACGGCGACGGCGACGCCGATCGCGACGAAGGCGAGCCAGAGGAACGCGTCAGTCGAGCCGTCCAGGTCGACGAACAGCACCTGAAGGGCGAGTAACAGGCCGCCCGCCGGCACCCACCACAGCCCCCGGAAGTCGCGGACGGCGGCGTGGGCCCAGCCGTAGAGAGCTACCGGAAGCAGTACCGACCCGTAGCCGAACACCAGCAGTATCGTGTAGACGCGCTCGGCCAGGGTGTACGACGATCCAGCGGTCAAGGGCGCGACCACCGTCTGTACGACCATGGGGACGAGCGCGCCCGCGGCCGCGAATACCAGGACGACGATCCCGGTCACGACGCCGCCGCCGGCGATCGCCCGGAGCGCGTTCTTCCCACCGGCTCGCTGGTACGCCATCCCGACGACCAGCGGCGCGAAGACCATCCCCGACTGCCACGACCCGGCGCTCAGCGCCGCGGCGGCCCCGGCGAGAAACGGCCGATCGCGGAGGGCCAGCGCGAGCGCCAGTGTGCCGAAAAACAACGCGTAAATCTGGGCCCGAACGCCTTCCGGGGAGAGGAGGAAGAGTTCCGGGACGACGAGCATCGTGAGGCCGGCGGCGACCGCCGCCGCGTTCTCGCCGGTCACGAGGTACGCCACCCAGCCGACCAGCAGGACGCTCGCGCCGGCGACGAGCACCGTAAGCGTCACGCTGAGCCCGTGCAGAACGAGCATGTTTCCGCCGGAGAGGGCGGCGAGAGCGGCCGTGATTCCGAACGGGACCGGCGGGTTTACGTCCCAGACGTCGAGGTACGGAACGCCGCCCTCGAGGACGTACCAGCCCGTGTGCTGGAAGAACGCCGGGTCGGTCGCGATCGTCGGCCACTCGGTGAGGAGATACGCGGCGAATCCGCCGATGAACAGGACGGCGACGATCGAACCGAGGATGGCGAGCCAACTGGAACGAGACTCGATGCGGGAACGGACGACCATTTCAGATTCGCTGTGAGACTTTTTTCGCGACGGCGAGAGCGCCCTGGTCCCACGCGACGCGGTGGTCGAGACCGGTCTCGTCGGCCTCCTCGTCGGCGTCGTAATTCTCGAGGTACCACCTGTACGTCTCCACGAGCGCCTCCTGGTTGGAGTACTCGGGCTCCCAGCCGAGGCCTTTCAGTTTCTCGACGGAGACGTAGGAGTCCTCGTGGGCCGTCTCGTAGACCCACGGGTACAGCGGGGAGAGGTTCAGTTTCTCCAGTACGCGGAGGACCGCGACCGTGAGGAAGGCGGGCGTCCCGATCGTTCGCTTGCCCGTCTCCGCGTAGTCGATCGGCGCCTGGAAATCCTCCTTCATCGTGCCGAACTCGTCGGCACCGACGTTGAACGTGTCGTTGACCGCTTCCTCGTCTCCGGTGAGCAGCAGTTCGACGGCGGTAACGAGGTCGTGGACGTGCAACAGCTGATAGCGGTTGTTCCCCCAGCCGACGAGCGGGACGTTCGCGCCGTCTTCGATCCAGTCGAACAGCACCTGAAACACGCCGAGTCGCTGCGGTCCGATGAACGTCTTCGGGCGGAGGATAGGGACGCACATTCCCATGCGGCGGAAGTCCTGACAGACCTTCTCGGCCTGGATCTTGGCCTCGCCGTAGGGTCCGACGCCGTCCAGGGGCGATTCCTCGGTGATGGGATGTTCGTCGTGGGTTCCGTACACCGCAGTCGAGGAGATGTAACAGACCCGATCGACGTCGCGCTCGTTCGCCGCCCAGAGCACGTTTCGCGTTCCGTCGATGGTCGTCTCGCGGATGCGATCGGCGTCCCACAGCGGGAGCGCGGCTGCCGTGTGCACTACGGAGGTGGCGCCGCTCTCCTCGAGCGCATCGGCTACGTCTCCCTCGCTCCGGACGTCCCCCTCGACGAAGTCGATGCCGTCCGTGTCGTCTTCCTCCTCGAAGGGCTTGAGGTCGAACGCGGTGACGTCCCACCCCTGGTCGCGGAAGTACTGGCACGTGTGAAGGCCGAGGAATCCGGTGCCTCCCGTGACGAGAACCGAGCCGCTCGCGTCGTCGCTTGCGCGCTCACTATCGCTCATCGTGATATCAAACGGGACGTCAATACGGCGCCTCAATAGTGTATCGGCGTTTAGCGGGGCTTGTACTGGCCGGATTCTCTTTATACAACGCCGAAACTGAGGACGTGGTGGTGCAATCGAACGAGCGTCGAGTTCGCAACGAGCAATCGTTTTCGATCGTGAAATCGTGGAATTCGCCCGCTAGCGGGGCAGTGGTTCGAACTGCAATGGTACGTTACTTTACTGGTCTTCCCGACCAGCCCCAGTTGCTCGAGTAAGCGGTTCTTGGGAGTAGCACACGGCAGATGCGTGGCATTCGAAGGGGGGTATCACACCCCGCCCGCTCGGTTTCTCTTCTCGAAACGAATCATCCGACCGACCAGTAGTACCGCCTTCAGTTCGGACGAACGATCGCTGGTCACCCGTTGCCGGTTAGCGTACCCGTATAACCGTAAATCGATCACAAGCAAGCCGGATCTTTTTGCTGTCCTGTGTGGGGCGATAGAGACAGATGGCCCGCGCCTACCCCGACCAGAGTCGGTTCGTGGTGACCGTCTCCGGCCTGGTAAAGGAGATGCGCCCCTGGCAGTGGTACAAGCAGAGCGTTCTGCTCCTGGGGCTCGTCTTCTCCAAGAGTCTGTTCGATCCGGTCGCCGTCACAAACGTCGCCCTCGGGATCGTCGCCTTCTGTGCCGTTGCGGGCACGACGTACATCGGCAACGACATCCTCGACGTCGAGGAGGACCGAAATCACCCCCGGAAGAAACACCGACCCATCGCCAGCGGACAGGTATCGGTCCCCGTAGCGGTGACGTTCGCGTTCGTGCTCTTCGTCGGCGGACTCGCACTCTCCTGGTACATCGGCCCGCTGTTCCTCCTCGTCGTCCTCACCTACCTCGGCCAGAACGCGTTCTACTCCTCGTTTCTGAAGGAGATCGTCATCGTCGACGTGATGGTCATCGCGATCGGGTTCGTCCTGCGGGCGATCGCGGGCGTCGTCGCCATCGACGTCTACCTGAGCCCCTGGCTCGTCGTCTGTACGTTCCTCGGGGCGCTCATGCTCGCGCTCGGGAAGCGCCGCCACGAGATGGCCGTCAGTAACGATCCGGCCGCGTCGCGCTCTACCCTCGCCGAGTACACCGAAGAGACGCTCGACCAGTTACTCGTCGTCGTACTCGCCGCGCTGGTCGTCTCCTACTCGCTCTACACGTTCTTCCGGGGCGGATTGTGGATGATGTCCACGCTCCCGTTCGCCTTTTTCGCCGCCTTCCGCTATCACTTCCTCGCCCACACGCAGAACCTGGGCGGCGACCCAAAGTTCCTCTTCGGTGATCGACCGTTTCTCATCAATCTCGTCGTCTGGGGCCTTCTCATCGTCGCGGTCCTTTACGAGGTTCCGGCCCGACTACTCGGAATGATCGCGTGACTCCCTCACACCACTCCGCATCGAGACGAGCATGACACGACGATACGATCTCCAGGTGCACACGGACGCTTCGCCCTGCTCGAGCGCGTCCCCCGATCGCGTGGCGGCGGCAGCGGCCGACGCCGGACTCGACGGGATCGCCGTCACCGACCACGACACGCTCGCCAACGTCGACGCCGTTCGGGACGCCGCACCCGACGATCTCGACGTGGTCCCCGCAGTCGAGGTGACGACGACCGAGGGGCACCTCCTGGCACTCGACGTCGCGGAGGCGCCGCCCCAGACTGATCCGCTGACGGTGGTCGACCACGTCCACGAGCAGGGGGGCGTCGCCGTCCTCTCGCACCCGTTCGACACCCTTCGACAGTACTACGAGACGGACCTCGACGCCCTCGCAGACGCCGTCGACGGGGTCGAAGCGGTGAACTCCCGCTGCGTCCGCTCCCGGTTCAACGAGCGCGCGGCGGCGTTTGCGGCCGCCCACGACCTGGCGGTGACCGGCGGGAGCGACGCTCACTTCCCGATGGAAGTCGGCCGCGCGTACACCAGCGTCGAGGGCGACGGGGCGCTCGCGGACGCCGTCCGCGACGGGTGCGTGCGGCCGAGCGGTCGCGGACGGTACCTCACGGGGCACGTCGCGACGAAATTCCACCAGTTCCGCACCGCCACCAGTCGCGCGGTCACGAGCCTTACCTCGGGGGGATTCCTGCGGCGATGAGCGACTACGGCGAGACCATCGTCGATCGCGGCCGGGCGGTCGTCCGCGACCACGGCGTCTGGCTGACGGCGCTGCTCTCGGTCGTCGTCTTCCTCGGCCTCGCAGTCTACGCGGACGTCGGCGACGTGACGAGCGCCCTCGCCACCGTGGACTGGCGGACGTTCGGGGCCGTCATCGGCCTGACGACCGTCGGCTACGGCTTCCGCTTTGCCAAGTGGCACTATTACCTCCGGCATCTGGAGATGGACGTCCCGCTCGACGCGAGCGCCATCGCCTTCTTCAGCGGCCTGATGATGGTCGTCACGCCTGGGAAAGCCGGCGAGATCTGGAAGGCGTGGTTCCTCCGGGACAAACGCGGCGTGCCCGCGAGCAAGACCACCTCCGTCGTCGGCGCCGAGCGCATCACGGACCTCATCGCGCTCGGTACGATGGCCGCGCTCGGGTTGCTGATCTACAGCCGATCGTCGATCCCCATTGTCGTCGTCCTCGGCGCCATCGTGGCCGGTATCGGCCTGCTCCAGTGGCGACGGGCGAGTCTAGCAATCCTCGGACGACTCGAGTTGCTCCCGGTCGTCGGCGACTACGCCGCCGAACTGGAGCAGTTCTACGAGAGCGCGTACCGCCTGTTCCAGTTCCGCCCGCTGGTCGTCTCGACGCTGTTCAGCCTCGCGGCGTGGGGACTGGAGGGCGTCGCGCTCTGGCTGGTACTCGACGGCTTCGGCGTCGAGGCGGGCGTCGTAATCGGCCTGTTCGTCTTCGGTCTCGGATCGGTCGTCGGCGCGGTATCGATGCTCCCCGGAGGGATCGCGGCGGCGGAGGCGTCGATGGTCGGCGTGCTACTCACGTTCGGCTATCCAGAAGCCGTCGCGGCCGCCGCCACGATCGTAATCCGCGTAGGGACGCTGTGGTACGCCGCAGCGCTCGGCACGGCGGTGTTTCTCACGTACAAGGCGACTCGGTGAGCGATCCGCTCCAGCATCGACCAACGTGAACGCGTCGAGACCGAGTCCGGACCGAGATCGGAGCGATCGGAACCGCAGGCGATCCCCGTCCTGATCACCGACCGCCGTTGATCCGGCGCCAGCCGAAGATACCCCCCTCCGCACAGAGCCACAGCGCCCCGAGGGCGATGCCGACGACGTGTAACACCTGCGGGAGGTGCATCCACGTCGGGAAGACGTACTGGGCCATGCCCTCCCACTTCCGAATCGTCGACTCGAGGGGGCCGGGCTCGCCGTCGACCGCGGTCAGTTCGTCCCCCGGTGGGACGTCCGATCGTTCGTCGACCCCGATGCGATCGGCCTCGTACGGCAGCGGAATGACCTTCCCATCGAGATCGTCGAACTGCCAGACGATCTCGCCGTCTGGATCGACCTCGAGCACGCGGTTGTTCCGGGAATCGGTGATGAGCGTGTTCCCGTTGGGCAGTCGGTCGGCGTCCCGGGGCCACTGGAGGCGCTCGCTCGAGGGGCCGGTGTAGCGCCAGACGCGCGATTCGGAATCGACCTCGAGTTCGACGATGCGGTCGTTCCCGCTGTCGGCGACGACCATCGTCCCCTCGGATTCGATGCGGTGGGGATTGTGCTGTCGTTCGAGCGTGCTGTGGTTCCCCGGCTCGCCGACGACGTCGACGACCTCGTCGGTCTCGGGATCGACCTCGACGATCACGTCGAAATTGCGGATGCTCATCTGGAAGTTGCCGTTCTCCAGTCGATCGATGTCGTTCGCGTGCGTCCAGTCGTCGTGTTCCCCGTCCTTCTCGGGACCGCCGTACTCCTCGTAAAACGGCGTGCCGGGCGTCAGGTGATCCTCTGCTTGCCACTCCCAGGTGATCTCACCGTCGCGGTCGACGGTGAACGCGCGATCGTTCCCCATGTCGACGATCGCCGTCTCGCCGTTCTCGAGGCGCTCGAAGTCGTGGACCTCGTGGTCGGCGATGAACTCGTCGTACCAGTCGTACTCCCAGACGACCTCCTTCGACTCCTTGTCGATCTCGACGACTCGATTGTGGACGCAGTGATCGTCCTCCTCCTCGTACTCGAGGTACTCATCGTCGCAGTCTTCGGCGGGCGTCCTGACGGCGACGGCCGCGAGCACCGTCCCCTCGTCGAGCTGTTCGACGCCGAACACCCGCGAGTCCGGCACCGACCACTCCCAGGCGACCTCGCCGTCGGGCGTCAGCTCGACAACTCGGCCGTTGTCGTTGTACGAATGGACGCCGACGAGCGTGTTCCCGGGGTACTTCTCGTCGTCGGTTACGACTCTCGGATCGCGATCGACAACGGCCGCCTGGACGCCGAGTGACACGATCAGGAGGACGATGACGACCGAAGCGACGGTGACGCGAGTTTGCTGGTTCATACGGACACTGGTCAGTTAGATCGGTTGAGGAACGAGCAAGTCGGAGAGTTCAGGTGATCGTCCAGCACACAGACCTGATCGGCGAGAGCTACAAGACGGAAAGAAATTAATCTAGGGCATGCGAGCGGACGGCGACGCCCAGCAGGGCGTTTGCCGTCCGACTCCACGCGACCGGTCGGTCACTTCGAGAGGTACAGGATACTCAGCAGTTATCTGGTGGGAGACACTCTCATCGGGCGATTCGAGACTGGATTCCGAAACACATCCGAAGGCTTGCGGTTCAACAGAGCCGGAACTGAAAGTGAGAGACGGTGACCGCCCCGGTTCATCGCTCGAGCGCGAGGACGGTCACGTCGGCACGCCGGCGGGATCACCGACGATCCGACCGGCGAGAAGTGAACATGAGCGCACACCGGGAGGTGTGATCACAGGCCACAGCCACAAGGGTTGACTAACTTCGGATTCGCGTTCGGTTCGTCTGCACGTTCAGTCGGAATCACCTCACAACAGTATTGACTGTATGTCTGGTAATAAAGCTTATTGTGGAGACAAAACATGGATTTATCCGAGATTTAATTATTGAATGACCCCTATTCTGGGCGAAGAATTGAGCATAACTCCAATACGAGTTCGGTGCGACTGAGACAAGTTGACATCCGCCCGATTTCGATCGCCGTGCGAGTCGATCGCGATACTCAGTCGTCGGTCGCCGCCGTTCGTGTCGTGTCCGGTTCCTCGACGATTGCCGCGATCAGTTTCTGTTGTGCTGACCGGAGGTGTTCGTGGAAGGTCGCGGGCGAGACGTCCAGCGTGGTCGCGATCTCCTCGCCGGAACTGTTGCGAGGCCACTCGAAGTAGCCGGCGTAGTAGGCGGTCTCGAGGGCGCTGCGCTGCCGATCGGTCAACTCGTGAGCCAGGCGTGACTGCAGTTGTCCGATCGACGCGTTAGAGGGGGTGACCTGTCGACGGGCGATGGTTCGCACGCCGGGATAGACCTCCTCGATCGCGTCCGTGACGGCCCTGACGTTGGTGTCCTGGGGGAAGTGAAGCGTGGTGGTGTAGGTCCCGTCGTGGATCGCAGCGGACTCGACGTAGCCGCCGTAGCCGTCGATGACCGAGAACATCGGCGGCGACGTGATCTCGAGTTCGAATCGGACCTCGTCGCCCGATTCGTCGAGCGCGGTGACGCGATCCCAGTGGGGAACGCACTCGACGAGTCGTTCGAAATCCGGGAACGTGTCGACCGACGTGGTGCCGTACTCGAGGTACTGTTCGTCCCCGATGCTGACGACGCGGTCGAACTGGACCGACTGGTCGGTCATCGAGGGGCCGTCGAAGAATTCGACCGCGTCGTCGATGACGAGTTCGAGTTCGATCACCGTCTCGCCGAGCAGGACCCGTTTGCGCTCGCGCGCGGCGATCGCGTGGCCGAGGATCTCCCCGAGTTGGCCGACGACGGTTCGCTCTTCGTCGGTGAAGGCCCGGCTGCGAGCGCTGGTCACGCCGAGGACGCCGTACAGTGCGCCGTCGTGCGTGATCGGAACCGCGGCAACGGCCCGGTAGCCGTGTTTCCGGGCGTCCTCCTGCCAGGGTTCGAAGTCGGGGTCGGTGAGCACGTCGTTCGACACCTGGAGTTCCTGCGTCCGGACTGCCCGACCGAGCGGGCCCAGACCGGCGGGGTCGTCGGGATCGGTCGAGAGCGGAATCGACTCGAGATAGCCGTCGACGCCCGCCTCGACCCGCTCGAACACCGTTCCGTCGGTCGGGTCGACGGCGGCGACGAAGGCGAACTCGTAGGACGGCGATTCGGCGAGCGATTCGCAGATGACCCGCTCGAGGTCGGTCCTCGAGGAACCGGTGACGATCGCGTCGTTGAGGTCGTGCACGACGGTATGGACGTGATCGAGTGCGGTCAACCGTTCACGCTGTCGCTCGAGTTGGCGTTCCCGCGTGCGGGCCTCGGTGACGTCCCGGAGAATCGAGAGGTGGATCCCGGGGAGGACGTCGGCGACGGCGTTACACTCGACGACGCGTTCGTCGCCGTCGGGCCGGACCAGCGAGAACGAACCGCGGAACCGGCCGGTGTCGAGAAACTCTTCCCACGCCGTTTCGACGTCGTGGTCGTCGTGAACGAACTCCATCAGCGATCGGCCCCGGAGCGCCGATCGGCTGGTGTCGAGCAGTTCGCAGGCGGCCGGGTTGGCGGCGACGATCTCGTCTTCGTCGCCGAGGAGGATCGCGTCGTGTGCGTCCTCGAAGACGGACCGGAACCGCTTGCCATCCGACTCGAGCCTGTGTTCGCGCACTCGCCACGGCGTTCGGTCGCATACGTGAACGGTGACGCCCGTCTCGTCGGGGTAGAGCCGCGCCTCGATCCAGCCGTCGATCGGGGGGTGATACTCCTCGACCGCGATCGGCCGCTGGAGTTCCATCGCGCGTTCGTGGGCGGCCTGGAACAGCGCCGGGTCGTCGTCGCGCCCGTCCGCCGCACCGTCGAGGCCGAGCAGGTCACACGCCCGTTCGTTGACGTGCGTGTACTGCAGGTCCGCATCGAGCGCGTAGAACCCGTCCCCGATGCGATCGATCGCCGTCGAAAGCGCCGCCCGGTGATCCTCGGCGGATCCGCCGATCGGGTCGTCGGTCTCCTGTTCGGGTACCCGTTCGTCGGCGGTCGTGTGCCCTCCCGCGACGGGACTCTCGGTAGCGTCGGAATCGATCGGAACGGTCGCGACGACCCACTCCGTTCCATCGTCGCGTTTGCTGACCTCCAACTGGTGCGTACACGGGACCTCTTCGCCGGTGTCGGTCCGGAGCGTGAGATCGAGCGTGGCGCGCGCACCGTTCGCTCGCCGTTCCGCGGTCCCGTCGTGGCTGTCACCCGCGGGTTCGTCTTCGCCCTCGGTTCCGACGTCGTTCCCTGCAGTTCCGGCGTCGCCGTCGGCCCGCGCCGTCCTCGCGGCCGTGCCATCGCGGATCGTCTCCGTAAGCGTCCGAACCAGCGTCTCGACGCGATCCCCTCCAGCGTCGGAGTAGACGAGCGACACGTGTTCGTCCAGGAGGCGATCGGCTTCGTAGCCGGTCAGCGTGGCGAACGCCTCGTCGACGGCGACGAACCTGCAGCGGGAGTCGAGTTTGTAGGACGCCACGCTGGTATCCGACAGCGTCCCTCGTGCCGACGGTGGCGTCCTCTGCCAGCCGGTGGCTGGCCACCGTCTGTCTGCTGTCATGACCGTTCACAAACGGTCGTCATGGATAAGCGTACCGGGCAACGATACCGATCCGGTCGAAATCAGGGTCCAGACGGGATCTGGTGCAGTTCGTCACTCTTCGGCGGACGACTCGGGATCGATCGATCGGACCAGGTGCGCGATCCGCTCGCGATCGCGGTCCGGTTCGACCCGTAGCTCTTCGCCGATCGTCGCCGCAACGTCGGCCGGCACCTCGAGGGGGGTCGTTCCCCCGGCCATCCCGTAGGTCGTCTCGGTTGGCCAGACGGCGACGTGCGTCTCGGCCGGGAGTCGATCGGGGCCGATCGCGGCCACCTCGGGTGCGACTGGGTAGGAGACGTCGAGGACGAACCACCGCCCTTCGGTGCCGTTGGCGGCCTCGAACGAGTGCGTTTCCCGGGTACCCTCGACCACGAACCCCTCGTCCTCGATGGTGTCGACGAACTGTCCTCTGGCCTTCGGGGCCGCCACCGAGAACACGGCTCTCGGCGAGACGCCGAGCGCCGACAGCGGCGGCGAAAACGCGAGATCGACCGCAAACAGCGATCGAATCGGAACATCGCTCGCGCCGAGTTGGGCCAGCGTCGACGCCGTCTCGATCGGTTCGTACAGCGTCGTCTCGGCGGTGATCGAGGCGACCAGCACGGACGTCGTCCCGGTCCGGGTGCCGGCGGGTCGCCACGTCCCGGCCAGCGACTCGGGCAGCGTGATCGTCATGGCGGTCGCCTACGCTCTCGATCCATTTCCGCTTTCGGTGTGCCGGTTCCGGCCGGCAATTTCTCGGGGAGCGGGATCGAACGGCCCCTCAGTCCGCACCGAGTCCGTCGAAGTAGAGCGCCCGGCGTTCGTCGGGTGCAGGTGCGGTGACGAGCGAGACGCCGACGGTGACGACGAGACCGATCGCCATCCCGACGATGCCGGCGGTCCAGCCGGCGTACGCGCCCGGAACGGCCGCGACGAAGATACTCGCGAGGTAGAAGGCCTGGCTGACCACGATCCCGGCCGTAATTCCCGCTCGCGTCGTCCGTCGCCAGTAGAGCGCGACCACGACGGGCAGCGCGAGTTGCGCGAACCCGCTGAAGGCAGCGTCGCCGAGTTCGAACAGGGTTGCGGGGTTGACGAGGCTCGCGCCGAACGACGCGGTCGCAAAGAGCACGACGCCGACGCGGGCGAGGAAGTCCTCGCGCCGATCCGAGAGGGACCGATCGACGAAGGGGCGGTAGAGGTCCCGGGTGAAGTACGACGATCCCGAGAGCAGCATCGAGTCCGAGGAGGACATCATCGCGGCCATCGCCCCGGCGATGACCAGCGCGGCGAACCAGACGGGCGTGAACTCCGCGAGCACCGCGGGGAGGACGTTCCCGCCCTCGGGAACCGCGACGTCGAGGCCGCGGGCCCACGCGCCGAGCATGAACGCCGGAACGAACAGCAGGACACAGAGGACCGGCCAGAGCGCGAACGATCGCTTGAGCACCGTCTTCGAGCCCGCCGCGAAAAAGCGCTGGTTAACCTGCGGGAACATCGCGACGCCGAACCCGATCACGATCGCCGTCGAGAGCATCCACTGCGGGGTGTAGAACTCGCCCCCGAGCGCGAGATGGCCGGCCGCCTCGGCTTCGAGCGCGCCCGTCGCGACCCCGGGGCCGCCCACGATCGCGAGCACCCACATCGTCGCGGCCCACGTCGTGACGAGCATGAACGCCCCCTGGAGGGTGTCGGTCCAGGCGATGCCGCGCATTCCGGCGACGACGACGTAGAGGATCATGAAGGCCGTGATCAACCCCGCGCCGACCGCGTAGGGGACGGCCCCCTCGGTCAGGGCCTGTAACGCCGTGCCGGCCCCCACCTGCTGGAGCATCACGTACGGGAACAGCCACAGGAGGCTCACTCCCGCCACCAGTCCGCGGAGCCGTCGGGAGGCGAACCGATCGCCGAGCATCTCGCCCAGCGTCACGAACCCGTACTGCTGGCCCAGTAGCCACTGCTTGTAGCCGATCACGTACCAGAGGATCGCGAAGATGATCCCGTCCATCAGCCCCATCACGAGGATCCACTCCGGCCCCTGGTGGTAGGCGATGTTCGGCCCGGCGAAGAACGTAAACGCCGACAGCAGCGTCGCGAAGGTCGTAAACAGGAGGACGACCGTCCCTAGCGTCCGGCTCGCGAGGTAGAAGTCCTCGGCGGTTCGATCGGTCAGCCGGTAGGCGACCAGCCCGATCGACAGCGCCAGCAGGAGGTAGCCGACGATTATCCCGAGCTGGAGCGCCAGGCTCACCGCGTCTCACCTCCGGTACCGGCGTCCCGCCCGCGATCGGGACCGGTCGTGTCCCCGGTCCTGACCTCGCGGCTCGGTTCGATGCCGATCCCCCACGCCCGCTGGGCGAAGGCCCAGAAGACGATCGACGCCAGCAGCATCCAGCCGACGTGCCACCACAGCCACAGCGGGAGGCCGGCGACGATCGTCGCCGACCCCCACAGGAACCACGGAATCGCCAGTGCGCTGAGGACGATCCCGATCGCGATCCAGCCCCAGAGTTCGAGACGACGCATACTCTGGTGTCGGGACTGGCGTCGGTAATCCTTTCCGTTTGCCGATCGATGGCACGGCTCACGGACCGGCTCTCGACCGCACCGCGGTCGGGCGATTCGACTAACTAAAAGAGCGATTTCACCGAGGAAAAGGAGTATAAGTGTCGGCCAACGAATGAAAGTCAACGAGTATGGCCCGTCTGTTTCCCTTCCGATCCGAGCCCTCGACGCGGGACGGGCAACCGCGCGTCGTCGACCTCGAAGGCGAGGACGCCGACGCAGTCTTCAGTGCTCTCTCGTCGACGACGGCTCGCGAGATTTACGCGCGACTCGACGACGAACCCGGGACGCCGAGCGACGTCGCCGACACGATCGACTCCTCGATCCAGAACGTTCGCTACCACCTGGAGAAACTCGAAGACGCCGGCCTCGTCGAGGTCGTCGACACCTGGTACTCCTCTCGTGGCAACGAGATGAGCGTCTACGCGACCACCGACGGGCCGTTGATCGTCACGAGCGACGAGTCCACGGCGTCACAGCTGAAGACGGCCATCTCGCGGCTGATCGGCGGCATCGGCGCGCTGGCGGGCGGCAGTCTCCTCGTCCAGTACGCGCTCACCCGCCGGTTCGAGGCCGGCGGCGCCGAATCGGCCTCCGGCGACGGGGCAGTCGCGCCCCGTGCCGGTGATGCTGACGACGGCGAGCCAACGAGCGTGACCGAAGGCGGCGAGGACACCGGGAACGAATCCGCCGACGACGCAGACGACGGTTTCACTACCGAGGACGTCGAGGAAGAATCCGACGCGGCTGAGGAGATGGACGATCCGGGAACGGCGGACGCCGACGATCCGGGCGTAGCGGACGCCGACGATGGGAGTTCCATCGATCCCGACTTCGACGTCGATCCCAGCGGGTCGGAAAACGCGACCGATCCCGGCGGCCCCCTCGACCTAGACGGCGGGGCGGAGGCTGTCGAGACCGTCTTCGGGACGATTCCGCCTGGGCTGCTCTTCTTCCTCGGGGGACTCGTCGTGTTGCTCGCCGTCACGGCCTACTGGTACTGGTACCGGCCGGCGTACTGACGGCCGGATCGTGCCACAGGTCAACAGGTATTTGCCCGTCACCGACCACATTCTACGTAAACCGGTTTCCGGACGCACGTATCGTCCCCTCGCGGGGACGGATCTCCAATGGAAGATACCTCGAAATACCTCATTCACGCGGACGTGACGGCCGACGGGGTCGTCGAGCGGAGCGACGTCGTCGGTGCGATCTTCGGCCAGACCGAAGGGTTGCTCGGCGACGAACTCGATCTCCGCGATCTGCGCCAGTCACAGAAAGTCGGACGGATCGACGTCGACGTCTCGAGTACAGGCGGCCAGTCACACGGTCATCTCACGATCGCGACCAGCCTCGACAAGGTCGAGACGGCCACGCTGGCCGCCTCACTGGAGACGATCACTCGCGTCGGCCCCTGCCGGGCCGACGTCGAAGTGACCGAGATCGAGGACATCCGGGCGGCGAAACGCAAGGAAGTCGTCGATCGCGCGAAGGAACTCCTCCGGACGGGGTTCGACGACAGCGTGATGTCTTCCGAGGAAATCCTCGCGGAGGTCCGCCAGCACGTCCGCGTCGAAGACATCACCGAGTACGAGGGACTGCCCGCCGGCCCGCGCGTGACCGACAGCGACGCGATCATCGTCGTCGAGGGTCGATCGGACGTTCTCACCATGCTCAAGTACGGCATCAAGAACGCCATCGCGGTCGAGGGGACGAACGTCCCCGATGCGGTGGCCGAACTGACCCGTCATCGCACGGTCACGGCCTTCCTCGACGGCGATCGGGGCGGCGATCTCATCCTCGAGGAACTCTCGCAGGTGGGTGACGTCGATTACGTCGCGTTCGCGCCGTCGGGGGAGTCCGTCGAGGAACTCGATCACCACCAGCTGTTCGCCGCGCTCCGGAACAAGGTCCCCTACGACACCGTCTCCGGGATGAACGAACCCCGCGAGGCCGTCGCCGCGACCGACGGCAGTTCGACGCCCGCACCGCCGCCGGACGAACGCACGAGCGCGTCGTCGCTCGACGACGGCACGTCCGAACAGGCCGGCGCGGAGGAACCGACCACGATCTCGACGGCGGACACGGGCGGCGGGGCGGCGACGGCATCGCCCGATCCGGGGCCGGTGACACCCGTTCCGGAGTCGACCGACGACGACCAGGGGACGGCGCCAACCGGGGACGCAGACGTGGACGCGGACACGACGGCCGAACCGTCCGCGGAGGACGATCAGGAGTCCACCGCTACGGACGACCCGGAGACGATCTACGACCACGCGACGGCGGTCATCCGCGCCGGAACCGACACGGCCCGGTTCCTCGACGCCGATGCCGGCGTGATCGAGGACGCACCGGCGAGCGAGGCCTACGGGGCCCTCGAGGACCTCGATCCGGTGCCGACGACCGTGCTCCTCGACGAGATCCTGGGCCAGCGACTGCTCGACCTCGCCGCTGATCGGGGCGTCGATCGGATCATCGCGCGATCGCTGGGCCAGTTCACGAAACGCCCCACGAACGTCCGGATTCACGCGATCGACGACGTCGCGGAGACGTCCCCGGAGACGGATTCGACGTCGACCTGAACGGCCCCCGTGATCCCTGTGCTCGTCTCTCAGAGCCGTTCGCAGGCGAGAAGTTGATAGGTCGGTAGCCACGAGTTCGACGCACGATGTCACCTCCGCCAGCGTTCGCCCTTCTCTTGCTCGGCTGCTGGGTACTGATGACGTTCTCAGTGACGTATCAGGCAGGATCCAATCAGTCGCGTGCAGTCCGACACGTCGATTCCGACGACGGTGACGGCCGGATCGAGGGGAACGCCGCCTCGTCGGACGTCGGGTCGCTCTCGGACGACTGATCGGAGCCTTTGAACTCCGGATCCCGGCTCCCGTTTCGGAGCCGCCGGGGCCGATCGCCGTGGACTCAGACGTGACCGTCGAGATCGATCGCTTCGGCGTGGGGCGCGACGGCGAGTTCCGGTCGCGCGTGCCCGATCGAACCGGTCCGAGCGCCCCGTCGACGATTCCCCGCTATCGCTCGGCCGACCGAACGTCGTGTCGTCACGATCGAACCGCGCCGTCGAAACGAGGTCCGTTCCAGCGGGTGGGTTCCCGATCGGAAAACGCGGTCGACCGGACGGCCTCAGCCGAGCACGGCGAACGAGAGCACGAGCAGCGCACAGATCAGCGCCCCCGACAGCGTCGCGAGGAAGTTCACGCCCTGGTTGCCGAGTACGGACCCCTCGAGGGTCGCTCCGAGGAGACTGTCGACGGTCATCCCGACGAAGCCGGCGGCGACGATGATCGCGGCCCCGAGGGGGTCGACGTCGGCGAAGAGGGCGTACGCGATGCCAGCGACGACGGCCGCACCGACGATCCCGGCGACCTCTCCCTGCCACGTGACCCCGCCGTCGGTGCCGGGTTCGACCGGTTCGAACGTGGTGATCAGGCGCGGCGTCTCGAAGACGCTGCCGATCTCGCTGGAGAGCGTGTCGCTCATCGCCGTGGCGACCGATCCGGCGAACGCGAAGAGGAACAGGGTCGGTTCGGGGTCGCCGGGGAGCAACGTTGCGGAACTGGCGGCGTAGCCGAGCACGGCTGCCAGTGCGACCGCCGCGTTCCCGAGCACGTTGCCGCTGCCGCGAGCTCCGTTGTTGTCCTCGGCGACGCCGAGGGCTTCTTTCTTCTCGTAGCGGAACTTCGTCGAGAGCCCGCCGATCGCGAAGAAGGAGATGAGGACGGCGAACCAGCCGTAGCCGCCGAGTACGATCGTCAGCAGGCCCAGCAGGATGCCGGTGAGCATCCCCGCGATCGAGGCCGTCTCGAGGGCGTAGGAGGCGTAGCCGAAGGCGACGGTGATCGCCAGTGCGGCGAGGATCTCGACGATCCCGAGTGCGGGTTCGAGTTCCGCGAGCAACCACAGGAGGAGACCGACAGAGAGCATGACGACCGGATCGTCGTAGAGGAAGAGCACGTCACGCAGCAGGGCGGCGAGCAACGCGCCGCAGGCCGCGAGAAAGAGCATCGCCGGCAACTGCGGTGCGACGACCGTGGCCCCCTGCTCGAGGCTCATCGAGGCGGCCATTCCGGCAACTGCGACGGTCGTCGCGAACAGACAGAACGCGGTCACGTGAACGACGTCGTCGTCCGTTCGCTGGCGGGCGAGCTGTTCGCCGACGTTCCCGTACCCGATCAGGAGGACGGTTCCGACGAAGACGGTGACCGACATCGAGGACGTGACCGAGATGAGTCCCAGCGCAACCCCCGCGAGCACGAACGTTATCAGTCCGTAGAGGCGGTTGTCCTCGTAGTCGCCCGGGTAGGCGAGCAGGTCGAAGAGCGGTCCGTCTGTGACGGCGAACGCTCCCAGCAGGACGACCGCAGCGATGGACAGCAGGACGACCGCAGCGATGGGTGTCGCGGCCCGCGGACCGACGATCGGGACGGCGAGCGTGAGCGTACAGAGGACCGCGAAGACGCCGGCTCGCCGAACGGGTGCAGTCACGATATCCGATCCTTTCTGTGGCGTTCACTTGAACCTTCGTGAAGTGGGCTCGTGTGGGTTTTCACCGACTTCAGCGCCTCTGACACGTATCCTCGATCGGTCACCGTTCCGATTGATCAGTCCGCCGAAAAACGGCGTTTCGCGCTCGGCTCCACGTTCTGCGATCGCGACGGCGGCGACCGAACCCACAACCCGTATTGCACTCGACGAAAAACACCGACTGTGGGCCTGTACGAACAATATCTTGCGTACCGGATCCGTCACCACGACGGCGACCTCCCCGAGCACGTCGCGCTGATCATTACCGAACGGGATCTCCTCGAGGAAGGTGCCTACGAGACCCTGACGGACTTCTTCGAGTGGGCGTTCGAGTACGCCTCTCGCGTGACCGTCTACGTGAGCGTCCTCGACACCGCGGCGGTGCCGACCCTGCGGCGCGAACTCGAGACGATCGACGCGCCACGGGAGGTCGCCGTCCGCGGCCCCGGCGACAGGACGCCCGCCGACGCCCCGATCCAGATCGGCATCGGACTCGGCGGCAAACACGAGTTCACGAGTGCCGTCCGGAACCTCGCCGAGAGCGTCGACGCGGGCGACCTCGACCCCGATCGGATCGACGACGAACGCGTCGAGCAACACCTGATCTTTCCCTCCGAACCGGACCTGGTCATCAAGACCGGCGCGGAACGGCTCTCGGACTTCATGATCTGGCAGTCCGTCTACTCGGAACTGTACTTCACCGACGTCAACTGGCGGGACTTCCGCAAGCGGGATTTCCTGCGAGCCGTCCGAGAGTTTTGCAACCGATCGCGACGGTTCGGTCGGTAGTCCGCCCGTCAGGACGCAGCGTCGGAGTCGATCGTCGGGCGGACGACGGCCAGAAACGTCGCGAGCACGCCGACCAGCAGGAGCACGAGTCCGCCGCCGATCGCGAGGAACTCGACCGATGTCGTGTGGTCGATCGCCGCCGCCGGATGTCGAAGAGCACCGTTCACTGCGAGCGCGAGGAAGACGGCGAGTCCGACCCCGATCGTTCCGGTCCCGGACGCGAACAGACGGCGGTCCATACTCGAGGTTCGTAGCCGCCCGAATTGGAGGTTTCGATCGACGCGACGCCTCGATCGGGACGCTGTCCGTTGCGATCGACGGAATCGCGCCGTCAGTCGGCGGCCGTCGTCCCCGCCTCGATCGTCTCGAGGTCGTCCTCGTCGGGTCGTTCGGCGATCGGGAGCGAGTCCCGGAACCGGGCGACGATCGACCGCGCCTCGGGGAGGTCGTGGTCGCTGACGGCACCGAGCAGGGCGAGCGCCCGGCGGGCGCGGGTCCGCCGCCAGGACTCTTCCCGGGATTCGTAGGTGCGGATGCCCCGGAGGAAGTCGGTCTTCGAGAACTCCGGCCAGTACGGCGTACAGAAGAAGACGGCTGCCTCGTTGCCGTTTGCGTGCCACGGCAGGAAGTTCGAGGTGCGCTCGTCGCCGCCCGTCCGGATGATCAGGTCGACGTCGCGGACGGGGTCGTCGTACAGTCGCCGTTCGATCGTCTCGACGTCGATTTCGGCGGGATCGATGGACCCCGCTTCGACGTCGGCGGCGACGCCCCGTGCCGCCTCGAGCAACTGCGATCGGCCGCCGTACGCGAGGGCGATGTTGAGGACGAACTGATCGTAGCCGCGGGTGCGCCGTTCGGCGTAATCGACGGCGTCCCGGACCCGCTCGGGTAACTGGTCGACGGCACCGATCGCGCGAATGCGGACCTCGTTCTCGTGGACCCGATCGGCGTCGGCGAACTCCCGGAGTTTCTCGCGGAGGAGGTCGAACAGGGCCTCGCGCTCCTCGGGCGGGCGCTCGAAGTTCTCCGTGGAGAAGGCGTACAGGGTCAGTTCCTCGACGCCGATCTCCTGGCACCACTCGAGGACCTGTTCGGTCGTCCGGGCACCGGCACGGTGGCCCTCCGTCTCGTCCTCGCCGTTTCGGCGGGCGTACCGTCGATTGCCGTCCTGAATCACTGCGACGTGGGTCGGCGCGCCGGAGATCTCTCTGGTGAGCAATTGCTCGTAGGCAGCGTCGACGCGCTGGCGAAGCCACCGCTTCATCGGTCTATTGGACGTCATCGATGACTATGTGTCTTGTGTGTTACTCCACGACAGTGATAGCGTGACACACACTGCGGCCGTGATCGGCGGAACTCCGCCGAACGGGGCCGACGAAGACCCGTCAAATGACGAGTAGGCCGGCGCTCGGGAATCGTGACGGCTATCCGTCCGGCCCCCGTCGATCCGAGCAATGGCAGACGCAATCGACGACGACCTCTACCAGCGAACGAAGGCGCTCCTCGAACCCGGCGACATCGAACTCAACGGCGCGATCGTCCACACCGACTACAGCGGGCAAGAAGACGTCCAGATGATGCAGGCGACGATCGACGTCGGTGACATCATCGCTGAGCACTCGGGGTACGATCCGAAAGATTGCTACGTCTACTCGGGCAACGACGACACCGACTTCTCGTCGAACCAGCATCAGGGACTGACCCTCGACGACGAGGAGTTCGTCTGGGAGTGCCAGCAACTCCTGCGCGAGGGGAGTTTCGACATCGTCATTTACTACGAGGCGAGCGCCGACCACGAGGCGATCCTCGACGACGTCCGGGAACTGGGATTCGAGGTCACCGGTGTCGAAGGGGAGTAGCCGTTCGATCGGACGCGAGGTCGAGTACCGATCACCGTCCGGGCGGAGTCGTCGGGCTAACTAGGACGACAGACGATCGCGGGGACCGATAGCCGACCATCGCCGCCAGTCGGTCGATCCCGGTTCTCGCCACCCGATCGGTCCCGGTTCGCTTATACACCGCGACTCCTGATCATCCCGTATGAGCACGGCCGTCGACCTCACTGATTGCGAACGGGCGATCGTCAACGCCTTCCAGGGCGGGTTTCCAGTCGTCGATCACCCCTTCGAAGCCGCCGCAGCCGCCATGCGCGATCGCGGGGTCGACATCGACGCGAGGACGCTACTCGAGACGATTCGTGACCTGGACGAGCGCGGCGTCCTCTCGCGATTCGGGCCGCTCGTGAACGCCCAGGAAATCGGCGGGGCGGCGACGCTCGTCGCGATGCACGCGCCCGAGGACCGGTTCGACGAGGTCGTCGAGCAGGTCAACGCCCACCGCGAAGTCGCACACAACTACGAGCGCGAGCACCCGCATCTCAACGTGTGGTTCGTCGTGAGCGTAGCCGACGAGGATCGGGTCAGGGAGGTGCTCGACGCGATCGAGAACGAGACGGGCCAGGAGACGTACAACCTGCCAAAACAGCGGGAGTTCCGCGTCGAGGCCAAGTTCTACGTCGACGGCCCGTTCGACGGCTCCGGCGACGACCCCGCCGGGATCGATTGCTCCGATCTCGGCCCCGACGTGACGCCGACCGACGCGGCGACGCTGTCGCCGTCCGAACGCGATCTCGTCCTCGAGATTCAGGACGGCCTCCCGCTCTCGGAGACGCCCTACGCCGACGTCGCCGACGCGATCGAGCAGGACCCGGCGTGGACCCGGGAGACGATCAAACGGTTCGAACGCGAGGGGAAGATCCGCCGGATCGGCGTCGTCCCGAACCACTACGCGCTCGGCTACACGGAGAACGGGATGACGGTCTGGAACGTCCCCGACGACGTCGTGAGCGAGGTCGGGCCGGCGGTCGCCGCGCTCCCGTTCGTGACCCACTGTTACGAGCGCCCGCGCCACGAGGGCGTCTGGCCGTACAACTTCTTCGCGATGACCCACGGCCGCAGCGAGGACGAGAGCGACCGCCGGATCGAACAGGTTCGCGAGACGATGGCCGACTACTGGGACGTGGCCGACGACGACTGGGACTCGCTGTTCTCGACGCAGATACTGAAGAAGACCGGCATTCGTCTGGAGGAGCGCGCCGAAGCGAACACGACAGCCGACTGAGTGACCGAGTAAAACCGGATGGATCCCTGATCGCACAATGATTCCACTCGTGCACGACTTCTCGAACGCGACGGTACTCGTCTTCGGGGGCGGCCCGGTCGGAGCCCGCAAGGCCCGCCGATTCGCCCGCGAGGCCGAGGTGGTGGTCGTCAGTCCCGCCTTCGCCGATCGGGACTTCGGCGACGCCGAACTGGTCCGGGCTGCGCCGGACTCATCGGCCGTCGCGGACTGGCTCGATCGGGTCGACCCGGCGCTGGTCGTCGCGGCGACCGACGACGAGGCGGTCAACGCGGCCGTCGCCGACGTGGCCCGGGAGCGAGGGATCCTCGTCAACCGTGCGGACGAGTCCGGCGCCCGCGATCCGGGGAGCGTCGTCGTTCCGGCGACCGTTCGCGAGGATCCGGTCGTCGTCTCGATCGCGACCGGCGGGACGGCGCCCGCCCTGAGCAAGTATCTCCGGCAGGAACTCGAGGATACCCTTTCGGGTGCCGGCGAGATGGCCGCGCTCTGCTCGGCGCTCCGATCGGAACTCAAAGCGCGGGACGTGCCGCCGACGCGCCGCCGGGAGATCGTCACCGACGTCGTCAATTCGCCGGATGTTTGGACAGCTTTACGTACCGGTACTTCCAACTATCCCCAAGTGATCGAGGACGTGCTCGGCGAGGAACCGTCTACGGGAGGTGATCGGCCGTGAGGTCGGCCGGGGTCGTCACGGCCGCTCGCGTGACACACCAGAGCGGCAGCGTCGACGATCTCGCTGCCGCGACCCCCGAGAGCCAGCGTGCAGGCGTCTCCAGGCTGCTCTCCGTCCCGGAGATCGACGAGGCGTTCGTGCTCTCGACGTGTAACCGGGTCGAGGCCTACGTCGTCAGCGCCGACGCCGCCGTCGGACGAACCGTCGTCGAGGAGTTCTTCGCGGTGACCGACGACGACGCACTCGTCGTGACGGACCACGACGAGAGCCTGCGTCACCTGCTGCGTGTCGCGTCGGGGCTGGAATCGGTCGTCCTCGGCGAAGACCAGATCATCGGACAGGTTCGGACGGCCTACGAGGACGCTCGCGCCGCGGGCGGAATCGGGTCGATGCTCGAGGCCGCCGTGACGAAGGCGATTCACGTCGGCGAACGCGCCCGTACGGAGACCGCGATCAACGAGGGCGTCGTCTCGCTCGGCTCCGCGGCCACGAAACTCGCCGCAACCGAGATGTCACTCGAGGGGGCGACGTCGCTGGTCGTCGGTGCCGGCGAGATGGGACGGCTCGCCGCCCGAAGCCTCGCGGACGCCGGCGTGGACGAGGTCGTCGTCGCGAACCGGACCGTCTCTCACGCCGAACACCTCGCCACGGAACTCGCTGCCGAGGCCAGCGTCGCTCCGCTCGAGTCGCTCGAAACCGTCGTCACCGAGGCGGACGTGGTCGTGACCGCGACCGGCAGCGACGAACCCGTACTCGAGCCCCAGCACCTCGCGACCGACGACGCCGCTCCCGACGCCGACGACCCCGAGGACGCCGATCCGGACCGGGTGATCGTCGATCTCGGCCAGCCCAGGGACGTCGCCCCGGCGACGGGATCGCTCCGGTCCGTAACGGTCTACGACCTGGACGATCTCGAGTCGATCACCGAGGAAACCCGGATCCAGCGTTCCGACGCGGCGCGCGAGGTCGAGTCGATGATCGACCACGAGTTCGAGTTACTCTGTGACCAGTACAAACGGGCCCGCGCGGACGAGGTCATCGCCGCGATGTACGAGTCCGCCGAGCGGATCAAGCGACGCGAACTCGAGACGGCTCTCTCGCGGCTCGACGACGACTTTTCCGACGAGCAACGCGAGATCGTCGAGGCGATGGCCGACTCGCTGGTCAGCCAGTTACTCGCCCCGCCGACGAAGAGCCTCCGGGAGGCCGCGGCCGAGGACGACTGGAGCACGATCAACACGGCCCTGCAACTGTTCGATCCGGAGTTCGGCGACGACGGCCCACTGGCTCCCTCGTCGGTCGTGGGGACGCTCGGCTCCGATCGGACCGACGCCCAGATCGGCGCGATCGACGACGACTGACGCTCGGCTCCGATCGGAACGCTCGGGAGGTCCCGCGTCGGGGACGTACCGGGCACAATCGTTATTTGGTTGGCTTGCGTTCGGCTCCACATGGCCGACCTGCTTTCCGACGACGAGATCGCCGACCGACTCCCCGACGAGTGGGACCGCGAGGGTGACGAGATCGTTCGAACGTACGAGTTCGACGAGTACCTTCGTGGTGTCAACTTCGCCCAGATGGTCGGCGAGATCGCCGAAGCGCAGTTTCACCATCCCGAGATCGTCATCCGGTACTCGGAGGTCGAGATCCGGCTGACCTCCCACGAAGAAGGCGGCATCACGGACGACGACGTCGAGATGGCGACCCTGATCGAGTCCGAGCGCACCTCCTGACCCGCTCCGGATCGTCCGCTTTCGAATCAGATGCACGGACAGTACGTCTTCCGCGTCACGCTCCGATTCGCGTCACCGCGAGACGGGGTCACCGTCGATTCGGCAACTGACGAGACGACGGTCACGGTCGCGCGCGAGGCTCCGGAACCGGGTCGCGAGGGGTGGCTGTTCTTCCGGGACACGCTCTGGCGCGGCGAGATCGGCGACGACGCGTACGGCCGCGAACTCGCCGCGGAGTGGCTCGGGCTGCCCCGCGATCGGATCGAATCGGTCTCGTTTCGCGAACTGCAGGTCGACGAGGCGTACTTCGAGGCGCTGAAAACCGAGATCGCGGCCGATCTCGACGCGTTCAACGCCGAGAACGTCTCCGAGGTCCTCTCGAAGTACCTCGGTTCGAGTATCAGGGTCACGGACGGCGAGTGACGTCCGCGGCGATCGACACCGGCGGCCCGACCGATCGTCGACGGGTGTCCGCCGTCACTGGTCGGCCGTCGCCGCTGACACGTAAGCGATAAACATTTACTGGAGAATCCCGTACATCTGTGTCCCGATGGTCTCCGACTACGAGTTCTGGCTGCTCGATCTCGACGGCACGCTCGTCGACGTCGAGTGGTCGTACACCCGAGAGGTGTTCGATCGGGTCGGGAATCGGCTCGATCGCGAGTTCACCGATCGGCAAGCCGAGATCCTCTGGCACGGACTGACCGGCTCCCGGGATCGCCAGCTTCAGGAGTGGGGAATCGATCCCGACGAGTTCTGGACGGCGTTTCACGAGGAGGAGGATCCGCTCGTCCGTGCCGAACAGACCTATCTCCACGACGACGCCGCGTTCGTCGCCGATCTCGACGAACCGGTGGGCCTGGTCACCCACTGCCAGGAGTTCCTCTGTGAACCCGTACTCGACAACCTCGGCATCCGCGACTGGTTCGACGCTCGCCTCTGCTGTACCGAAGAGACCGGCTGGAAGCCCGATCCCGGCCCCGTCAAGTCGGTCATGCGCGATCTCGGCGTCGCACACAACGGTCATCGAGGCGTGCTGGCCGGTGACGGTGCCTGTGACGTCGGTGCCGCGTGGAACGCCGGTCTCGACGCGATTCACGTCGAACGGCTCGGCCACGATCGGCGCGGCCAGTGTGTGCTCGGGGACTACCGCGTGCAGTCGTTCGACGACCTGTACTGACCGATCGTCCGAAACGGCGGTCGACGTCGTGGTCGGTTACGGCGGATTCGTCGCGGGCTGTAGTTCTTCGTCGACCAGCGTCTCGTAAGCCCGTCGCAGCCGTTCCGAGAGTGCCTGGTGGGAGATTCCGAGTTCGGACGCGAGTTCCTCCATCGAGATGTCCCGCGGAATCTCGAAGTACCCCCGCTCGAGTGCGGCCTCCAGCGCCTCCCGCTGCTGGGGGGTCAGCTGCGTCTCCCTGCTGACCGCGTTCGAGACGTCGGTTACCCGCCGGAGATCGACGGTGACGCCGCGCTCGACGAGCCGATCGTGGACGGCACAGAGGGCCTCTCGATCGTGGTACCGGACCCTGACCTGCCACCAGCCGTCGGTGCCCCACGCCTCGAGCAACGAGCCGCCGTCGGCGAGCAACTGGTCGCACAGACTCATCGTCTCGTTCGTAAACGTGACGTCGTACAGTAGTCGGTTGTCCGCTTCGACGAGCAGTTCGTACGCCTCGATCGACGGATCCGCCTCGAACGCTGCTGCAGCCGCGGTGTGGTCGACACCGGATACCCAGAGACAGGGGTGCGTCCGGGAGACGGCCGATTCGAGTTCGACCGTCGCTTCGGGAACGCGGTCGAAAACGACCGCGAGGGACGTATCCGGCGCCGGAAGCCGGAACTCGGCTATAGTCGACATCACGACACGTACACCGCGGCCACGTAAAAACTGCTGTCGAGCCGATCGTGACAGTCGCTACTGCTGATAGTCGGCCGATTCCAGCGCACGAGCGAGGTTCCGGACGCCCGCTTTCTCGCGTCGGTCCGGATTCGCGAGGACGCGCACCGGCTGGTCGTCGATCGGGACGAACCCGAGGTCGAGTCGATCCGCGGTCGTGCGGAGTCCGAGACCGGCGTCGGCGTCGCCGGCGATGACCTTCCGGGCGGGACTCTCGTGGGCCCGAAGTCCGAGGTCGAAGCCGTCGATCGCCTCGACGAGGTCGTGGCGAGTTGCGTCACGCTCGTCCGCGAGGTCGGCGATCGCCCCCCCGAGGCTCGCACGCAGGCCGGAGTCGGTCGTGCGATTGACGAACCGCAGTTCCCGGTCGACCAGGTCGGCCAGCCCTTCGATCTCGTCGGGGTTCCCCGGTCGGACGACGAGTCCCCACTCGCGGTCCCAGCCCCCGAGCGACGCCGCCTCGATCTCGCGATCGATCGGGCCGGCGACGACGGCGACGTCGGGGACGCCCTCCCGGAGCCGTCGCAGACCGGGCCGAGAGCCAACCGAGAGATAGCGTGGGTTCTCGAGATCGTCGAGCAGTCGGTTGAGGGTCGGATCGTCCTCGCCGACGCCCAGCAGCGTCGGCGGGCGAACGTCCGGGGAGAATAGCTGGACGGTGACGGACTCACCTTCGTCGAGGTAGTCGGTTCCGGGATCGACCGCGACGACGCCGTCCGCTTCGGCGAGACTTGTCGTCGCGCCGCTGCCCTTGTCGACGGGGTAGACGAGCGTTTCGCCGTCGCCGTCAGTGACCGTTCCCACCGGCATCAGCCGAAGCCGTCCCTCGCCGTAGCGCTCCTGTCTGGCCATCCGGCCCTCGACGGTCGCCGCGTCGGGTTCCGGAAGCCCGGCAGCCTCGCGGATCGCGGGGGCGACGAACGTCCGGAAGACCATCATCGCGGAGACGGGGTAACCCGGGAGTCCGACGTACGCGGAGCCACCGGAAGACGAGCGGTCCTCGGAGGCGTTCAGTCGGCCGACGAGCATCGGTTTTCCCGGCTTGACCGCGACGCCGTGGAGCAGCAACTCCCCTCGCTCCTCGATGACCCGGTAGATGACGTCGACCGCGCTCGCGCTGGTCGACCCCGAGGAGAGCACGAGGTCGCACTCCGCGGCGGCCTCGCGGAGCACGCGCTCCATCTCGTCCTGATCGTCACCCGCGTGGGGATACAGCACGGCTTCGCCGCCGGCGTCCTCGACCCCCGCGGCGATCGTGTAGCTGTTGACGTCGTAGATCTCGCCGCGATCGCTGTCGACGGCCTCGCCGGGCCGGACGAGTTCGTCGCCCGTCGAGACGATGCCGACCCGCGGCCTGGCCCTGACCGGGACCTCGTCGATCCCCAGCGCGGAGAGCAGGCCGACGTCTCGGGGCGTGATCCGCGTCCCGGGGCCGAGCGCGCGCTCCCCCGCGGCGACGTCCGCCCCGGCGAACATGACGTTGTCGCCGGGGGCGACGGAGGTGCGGATAAGAACCTCGTCGCCCTCCGTATCGGTTCGTTCGACCGGTACCATCGCGTCGGCACCGGCTGGCATCACCGCGCCCGTCGAAATCTCGACGGCGTCGCCCTCGCCGACCTCGATCGCGGGTTTCTCGCCGGCGTGTACCGTCCCCGTGAGTGTCAACCGTGCCGGGTCCGCTTCGTCGGCCCCGAACGTGTCCTTCGCCCGGAGGGCGTACCCGTCCAGACTCGCCCGATCGAAGCCGGGCACGTCGAGTTCGGCGTCGAGGCGGGCGACGAGCACCCGTCCGCGGGCGTCAGCGAGCGAAACGCGTTCGACGCCACCCTCGAGCGAGAGGGAGGCGATCGCCTCGCGTGCCTCCTCGGGGGTCGCGAGGTCGCGAAACTCCTTGCGGTCCATACCGGCCCTTCGCGTGCCGGGGGTAAAAACGTCGGTCGAACGGGGCGGCCCGGTCGGTCCGATCCGTCTGTGACGTGTTCCCAGACGACAACGATTAAGCGTTCGCACCGAGAGTGCCGACCTATGTCTCGTCTCGCTGCGACCGATCGCGAGCGCATCGCCGCGCTGTTCGACCGTCAACTCGAACTCGGATTGCACCACGGCGCGCAACTGGCCGTCTACGTCGACGGCGAGGAGGTGCTCGACCTCGCGGGCGGGGTCACGGGACCCGAGGGCGAGGAGACGACGACTGCACAGCGACACGTCCTGTTCTCCAGTACGAAACCCTACGCGGCCGTCACGTTGCACGGCCTCGTCGACGAGGGGGACCTCTCGTACGACGACCGCGTCGTCGATCACTGGCCCGAGTTCGCCGACGAGGGAACGGAAAAGGCGGAGATCACGGTCCGGCAGGTGCTCAGTCACACCGCGGGACTCACGCAGGGCGAGATCGACGAGCGCCCCGATCTCTGGGACGACTGGGACGCTTGCGTCGAGCAGATCGAGGCGATGGACCCCGTGTTCTCGCCCGGCGAGCGGCCGGCGTATCACCCGCTCACGTTCGGCTGGCTGGTCGGGGAACTCGTGCGCCGGGTGACCGGGACGCCGATCGAGGACGCCGCCGCCGAGCGCGTGTTCGACCCGCTCGGGATGGACGATACCGGAATCGGCCTCCGGGACGACGAGGACGACGACGTGGCCACGCTCGTCGCCTTCGAGGAGTTCGATCGCTGTCGGGACCCCGGGGAAGGGCTGGGCGACCACACCGAGGTGGCGGCACCGTTCAATACCGAGGCGGTCCACCGGTCGGTCATCCCCGCCGCGACCGGTCTCGGAACCGCAAGCGACATGGCCCGGTTCTACGCCTGCCTCGCCAACGGCGGCGAACTCGACGGGACCCGGATCCTCTCGACGGAGATCGTCGAGGAGATGACGGCACTCGAGGCCGAGACGGACGCGGACGGCACGCTCGGGCGACCGGGTCGGTTCGCGCTCGGGTTCTGGAAGGGGGGCACGACGGCCGATCCCTACGGCTCGCTCACTCCCGAGTACGTGTTCGGCCACGCCGGTCTCGGGAGCAGCGTCGGCTGGGCCGACCCCGAGGCGAACGTGGGCTTCTCGTACGTCACCAACGGCGTTCGCGAGGGATCGTACGAGCACGTCGCCCGCGTTCGACAGCTCGCCGACGCGGTCCGGGTGGCGATCCAGTAGGACCCGGCCTCACCAGCAGGGCCAGCGGGCGACCGACGTTCGGCCGGTGCCCTCGAGATGACAAGGTTCTCGGATCCGTGACACGTCCGATCGATCGGATGGCCACGAACGTGGATCGCGACCTCGTCGCGGATTACCTGGACCGGTACGGCGAGACGCAGGGCGTCCTGCCGGACCGACTGGAATCGTTCGGTGTGCAGTACCGTGAACAGGGGTATCTCACTCGCGAGCAACTGTACGAAATCGCCTACGAATCCTCGACGCGAAGCGCCTACCACGTCGAGTCGAACCCCGAGGATCGGTGTCGGACGGTTACGGCGAACGTGCTCGCCGTCGACGACGACTTCTCGAAGATCCAACTGCTGACCGGGCTCTCGGGATTCAAGGCCCCGACGGCCTCGTGCGTGCTGACCGCGCTCGATCCGTCGACCCACGCCGTCGTCGACACGCGCGTCTGGGCGACGCTCGATCGGTTCGACTACCTCGACGGCCGAAAGGAGTCGTTCGACGCCGCCGATTACGTCGCGATGATCGAACCGATCCGCGAGATCGCTGCGGAGACGGGCTTCTCCCCGGCAGAGGTCGGCTACGCACTGTTCGCCTACGACGACGAGCACCGCGAGGGGACGCTTCACTGAGGCCTGCCGGTCCCCGATCGTCGCACCCGTTCCGATCGAACCGATCGCGAGACGCTACGGATTTACTTCCCAGTTCTCGACGGTGACCGTCTCGCCGGCCGGGATCCCTTCCCGATCGTCGTCGACGACGACCCAGCCGTCGGCCAGCGCGACGCTCGAGAGGACGCCGGAGCCGCTGGCTCGCGTCGGGATCGCCGCGAAGTCGGGGTCGTGCCCGCCGGCGTCACGTTTCTCGAGTTGGACCCGCGCGAACGTCCGGGTACCCGGTTCGCTCGCGATCTTGCGATCGAGTTCCGCCCGCACGCTCGGGTGGGGATCGGGCGTCGTTCCCTCGAGCCAGCGCAGGGTCGGCCGGAGGAACTGGACGGCGTTGACGATACAGGCGACGGGATAGCCCGGCAAGGCGAGGACCGGCGTCTCCTCGACGACGCCGAGACAGACGGGGTGGCCCGGTTTGAGGCCGACGCCGTGGACGATCACCTCCCCGAGGTCGTCTATCACCTCCGGGATGAGGTCGCGCTCGCCGACGGAGGAACCGCCGGTCGTGACGACGACGTCCTTCGTCAGGTCGCGCTGGATGGCGACCCGCAGCGATTCGGGGTCGTCCGTGACCACGTCGCGGTAGGTCGCCCGCGCGCCCCAGCGCTCGGCCAGTCGGGAGACGGTGAGACCGTTCGTCTCGATCACCTCGCCCGGATCGGGATCGTCCGCGACGAGTTCCTCGCCCGTCGGGACCACGCCCACGGTGGGCCGCTGGGCGACGTCGACCCGCGCGTAGCCCGCCGATCGGAGCAAGCCGAGATCCGACGGGCGGAGTCGGTGGCCCGGATCGTAGAGCGTCTGGCCCGCTTCGACGTCTTCCCCGATCGGGGCGACGTTCTCGCCCTCCGCGACGGCGTCCTCGACTTCGAGTTCGCCCATCGACTCGAGTTCCGCGACGTGTTCGATCATCACGACGGCGTCGGCGCCCTCGGGGAGCGCGCTCCCGGTGTGGACCCGCGCCGCCGTTCCGGGCGCGATCCGATCGGCGGTGGTGTGGCCGTCGCCGCCCTCCTCGCCGTCTCCGCCAGCGGGCTCTGCGATCCGGAGGACTTCGGGCGACCGATCGCTCGCGCCGAAGGTGTCGCTGGCGCGGACCGCGTAGCCGTCCATCGCCGCCCGCTGGTAGTGGGGCACGTTCCGTGCGGCGGTGATGGACTGGGCGAGGGTCCGCCCGTCGGCGCGCTCGATTTCGACGGTCTCGATCCCCGTACGCGGCCCCGCGTCGTCACCGTCGGGGACGACGGCGTCCCTGAGGACCCGTCGCGCCTCGTCGACGGGAGTCCGTACCTTGAACCCGGCTTCCGTGCGCTCCCGATCGGCACCTTCCATACCCTGAAGTCGGGTCCCCGGGAGCCAAAAGCGTAGGGGCCCGCACGTCGCCGCCGACGTGTCGATACACTTACCGTACTGTCCGGGAGAGTCACCGTATGGCCGTGCCGTCGATCGGTCCCCTCACACTCGTCGCGCTCCTGATCGTGGCCGCGGGCGCCCTCCTCGCGCTCGTCTACGGGGTCCGCGAACTCAGGCTCGCATCCCGCGTGCTCCGATCGCGCCCGGACGCGGTGCTCGACGCGCCGAACGGCGGTTCGATTCAGCTCCGGGGAACCGCCAGACCGGAACGCGGCCGCCTCCGATCGCCGTTCACTGACACCGCGTGTCTCGCATACGAGTACGTCGTCGAGGAGGCCCGGGATTCGAAGCACGGGCGGTCGTGGACGACGATCGCGTCCGGCGACCGGTACGTCCCGTTTCGACTCGCCGACGGGTCGGGAAGCGTGCTGATCGAGCCGCCGGGTGCCGACTTCCGGCTGGAGGAACACGCCCGAATCGCCGTCGACGGCGGTTCCCGCCCGCCGGCCCCGATCCGGGAGTTCATCGACCGGACCGAGGAGGTCGACAGCCAGAACCGGCGGCTGGACCTGCGGCTGTTCGAACTTCGCACGGGGACCGATCGACGCTTCCGGGAGCGCGTCCTCGAACCCGGCGAAGAGATCCACGTGCTCGGCACCGCGCGGTACGATACGACCGCCTCCCGGCGTTCGGGCGAGGTGAACGCCGCCGTCGGGATCGACGAACGGGTGCTGGCCGACAGTCGCTGGGTCCGATTGCGCCACCGACTGTTCGGGTATCCGTTCGTCGTCTCCGACAGCACCGAACGACGGCTCGGGTTCCGTGCCGGACTCCGGGGGGGCGGGACCGTGGTGGCCGCGATCGCCGCGAGCGGCCTCGCGATCGCGTGGCTCCTCTAGAACGCCGTCGAGGCCACTCGACCGGTGCCGTCCGAATCGACCGCGACCGCGGCCTTTTTCGTATCGGCGTTCGAATTATCAGTTATGTCAGCGCTCCGCGACGCGTTGCGGGACCTCTCCGAAGACGTCTTTTTCGACCTCCTCGAAAGCGAGGACGCCTACCTGCTGGTGCTCGACGTACCCGGCGTCTCCACCGACTCGCTCGACCTGTCGATCGAGGAGGGTCACATCTCGATCGAGGCACGCCGGGAGAAAGATCCCGACGACGACTACCACTACCTCGAGGAGAATCGGTCGCTCTTTCTCGACGTCGAATTGCCCCTTCCGACCGACGCGACCGATTCCGGGTCGGAAGCGACGGTCGAACGCGGGGTCCTGGAACTGCGACTTCCGAAGCGAACGGAGGTCGACGAAACGACGATCGATGTCGTCGACGGTGACGTCTAACCCGAGGTGACCGAGACTGGCTCAGCTCCGCGCCTACAAGCGTTTCGTCATCGTCGCGTGGCACTTTCTCCCGCTGTTGCTCGCGTATGCGCGCGATCGGCGGCGGTTCCTGCTGTTCGGTCGCCGTCGACGGGTCGATCCCGCGACGCATCGCCACCGTGCGGAGGTCCTGCTCGAGTCGCTGTTGACGCTCGGCCCGACGTTCATCAAACTCGGCCAGTTGCTGTCGACCCGTCCCGACGTGCTCCCGCCGGAGTACATCGACGTGCTCTCGGCGCTGCAAGACGAGGTACCGCCGGCCGACTGGGTCGAGGCGAAACGGGTCCTCGAGGACGAACTCGGCCCCGTCGAGGAGCGGTTCGTCGAGTTCGACACCGACGCGATCAGCGGCGCGAGCCTGGGACAGGTGTACCGGGCACGTGTCGACGGGCAAGTCGAGGTTCGGGACGACGGCACAGCGCGGGAGGTCGTCCACGACGTCGCGGTCAAGATCCGCCGCCCGAGCATCGAGGACCTGGTGGAGGCCGACCTGCGGGTCGTCCGCTGGTCGCTCCCGATCCTGATGTACTTCGTCGACGACTCGCGGGCCTTCTCGCTCGAGAACCTCGCCGACGAGTTCGCCAAGACGATCCGCGAGGAGATGGACTACGAGCGCGAGGCGACGATGCTCTCCGAAATTCGGGAGAACTTCGACGACGACGATCGGTTCGTCATCCCCCGCGTGATCGAGAGCCACTCGGGACCGCGCGTGCTCACGATGGAGTACATCGAGGGGACGAAGATCAACGACGTCGCGGAACTCGATCGCAGGGGGATCGACCGGACCGCCATCGCGGAGAACCTGCAGCGATCGTACCTCCAGATGATCATCGACGACGGGGTCTTCCACGCCGATCCGCACCCGGGGAACCTCGCGGTGACCGACGAGGGTCGGATCATCTTCTACGACTTCGGGATGTCCGGCCGGGTCGACGAGTTCGTCCAGGAGAAGATCGTCGACTTCTACATCGCGGTCGCCAACCAGGACATCGACGCGATCCTCGACGCGCTGATCGAGATCGGTACCCTGAGCCCCGAGGCCGATCGGGGCGTGATGGCGGAGGTGATGGAACTGGCGATCGAAGACGCCCGCGGGCAGGACATCGAACAGTACCGCGTCCAGCAGATCGTCGGCCAGATCGAGGACTCGATCTACGAGTTCCCCTTCCGCCTGCCGAAGAACCTCGCGCTCGTCCTGCGGGTCGCGACCGTCGTCGAGGGGGTCTGCGTCACGCTCGATTCGAACTTCGACTTCATCGCGACCGCGACCGACTACCTGACCGAGCAGGGCTACCGCGAGGAGTCCATCCGCAAGTACCTCGAGAACTCCGGCGAGCAACTCCGCCGGTCGGGCGAGTCACTGGCCCGGATCGCGCCGAAGACCGAACGCGCGCTCGATCGCCTCGATCGCGACGACCTCCACGTCCGCATCGGCGTCGAGGACTCGAAGGGCGTCTTCGACACCCTCGCCCGACGGCTGATCTACGGCATGCTGCTGACGATGTCGCTGTTCTCGATGGGCGTCCTCTACGCGCTGGAGGCCCCGGAGGCGTCGATCGTCGCGGCGGTCTTCTCGGCTCTCGTCGTCGTGTTACTCTACCGATCGTTCCGGGAGCCGAAGTCGATCGGCGCGAAGCCACAGTTCACGCGGCAGAACCTCCGGCAGCGCCGTCGAGAGGAATAGGAGTCGGCGAGTGCGCGACGTCTTCGATCGGCGGAGAGACGTCGGACGCCGATCGACTCGGACGATCGATCGCTCAGGCCGCCTCTTCCACGTGGTCTCGCTATCGATCCGTCGGGATTGCGTTGCAGACGTCAGTTCCCAGTCCTCCGCTCGATCCGGATGACGTAGAAGCCGACCAGCCCTGCGTAGATGTTGAGCCGGCAGACCCATTGCGTGGTCGTGATACGGCGATGTGAGGCGAAAGTGGCGGTTCTGGACGTCGTGGACGTCCGTGACGAATCGAGGACCAGTAACTCCGTCCGGCGATTTCCACTTATCGGCTCGACCGTCGCTCTCTGGCTCGACGTTGAGTCTGGAAACGGGTTACCGTGCGAACGTCCGGAACAGGACCATCGTAATCGGGATAATCCTCGGGTTTCGTTCCCCGATCCGCTCGTCGGCGTTCGGAAGGTGCTCCGTGGGCGGATGACTGCTGTCGAAACGGACCTCGATCCGCTCGTTACGACGCGCCCGGGTGATCGCCCGGGAAACTGCCCGTCGAACCCTCAGAGCGTAGTTTCGGGAAGATCCGGGCGGAGTTTCTCGGAAAACTCTACCGCCGGAATCGATCGCGGTTGCACGTATTCGTCGAGTTCGGGTAACGACCGTGCGACAGCACTCTCGGAACTCACAGAGAGGACCCCGGCGATCTCACTGCTTTGGCGGTCGCTTTCAGCACCCTGCGTCGAGTGGGTGCCGTTATCTACAACTCGGTTTTACATGATTAGTTATTAGCAAACAACGGCAGGATCTATACGACAAGATTCCAGGCTGTGATTTCTGCGGGTAGTTTCGTACTGGTCAACTGGACCGATCGACGCCGAGATCTACCGACGGACACGGTGGGAGTCGCGGGATTTGTTGAGAACGCTTTTCAGTCATCTTTCAGGGGTGGATCATCGTTGCGCGGTTGCCGCCCGTCGCGGTACGTGTGTCCACCGGCGCAGCGTGCCGCCTCTGGTGCAGTAAGGCCCTCTATCCGTCCGCAGTTTCTCTCGTACCCTGCTCCGGTATCGATTTTCCGATCACTTTGAAAATTCGATAAGGTTCGCATTCCAAACGCTCTCCGCCGGTTAATTTGGTTAGATATCTACTGATACGTAGACAATACTGTGTCTTAATTATATTACTAAAATCATACTAATATCGCCGCTATCCGGTTATCAGAACGGGTGGATTCCAGATGCGACAGAACCGACGTTCGATGCTGAAAGCGTTGGGCGCAAGTGCCGCGATCGTCACTGGCGCCGGGGCAGCGAGCGCGACGAGCGCCGACCCGGGTCAAAACCGAAACCGATCGGGTCGCCCGAAGAAGGGGCGCCTGCACAAACTCGGTCACTCGCTGCTCTCGGACCCGCCGGGAGGGTACGCCGAGGGAGTCATCCGATCCGACGGGCAGTACGGGCTGCTCGGTAGCTTCCTCGGGGAAGGAGGGAGCTTCCTCGTCGACCTCTCGAACCCGACCGATCCGACCGAGGCCCACCGCGTCCCCTCCTCGGCAGACGTGCGGAACGCGGACGTCGCGTTCGATCCGCGCGACGGCCTCTACTACCGGACGCAGGAACCGAACGTCGACGGTGCCGAGTTCGTCGGCGTCGAGGTCGTCGACTACGGGTACGACCGGGGGACGCCGGAGAACCCCGTGATCGCCGGGGAGATCCCGGCCGGTCCGACGCACAACGTGTTTCCCCACCCCGAGGCGTCGATCCTCTACACCACCGAACACGACGGGATGGGCATCTGGGATGTGACCGATCCGACGAGCGCGGAGTCGCTCGGCGTCGTCGGTCCGGACGCGGACCTCCACGACGTCGTCGTCGACCCCGACCGCGAGCTGGCGCACCTCGCGTTCATCGGCGGCGGACTCGACGGCTACGTCGTCATGGACGTGAGCAACCCCGCCGCGCCGACCGAACTCGGGCGGTTCGACTACGCCGGGCGCCCGGGGTACACCGAGATCGGCACGGCCGGCTTCGAGAACTGTCACTACGCCGACTACGATCCCGAACGGGATCTCGTGGTCGTGGGCGACGAGATCGGTTTCGGCGTCCCCGGCGGCAAGCATATCTTCGACGTCGGCTGGGACGATGGGTCCCCCGAGGATCCCCGCCACGTCGGGTTCACGCACTCGCCCAACGCGGAGGTGATGGACGAACCGATCGAGTTCCTCGACTGGACGACGCACAACCACGACGTCATCCCGAAGGGCAACACGACCCTGCTGGTCGACGGCGGGTACCGCGAGGGGGCGTGGGTCGCCGACATCACCGATCCGACCGACCCGACCCCGACCGATCGCTACGCGACGCTCGACAGGGTCGACGAGGCCGACGGGATGCTCATCCCTGAGAATCCGCCCGTCGCCTGGAGCGCCGACTACAGCCGCGAGCGCGACCTCACCCTCGTCGCCGACCAGGAGACCGGCGTCTACACGTTCAAGGTCACACCCGGCGCCGCGAAGGGCGGGAGGGGAAAGAGATGATCGACCGATCGTTCGAGCGATCGCTGTATCGGCTCGAAACTGACCGCGAAACCACGAGATACAATACATGCCACTAGATCCGACACCGTCACGACGAACCGTTATCAAATCGCTCGCCGCTGCGGGTGTGCTCGGCAGCGCCGACGCTGCGAGCGCCGACCCGCCCGGTGAGCGGGACGAGCAACTGCGACTGTTCAGCGAACAGGCTGCTGACAACGCGATGGAGGTCGTCACGCAGCAGAACCACGCTTACGTGGCGACCGGCGACGGGATGGCGATCGTCGACTGGCGAAACCCGTCCCGACCGGAACTCGTTGCCGACATCGAGGCGTCCGATCCTGACGAGATCGGCGGCGACGACGAGGGTTCAGTCGGCGGCATCCTCGACGTGAAGGTCGACGGCGACCTCGCCGCGATGGCCCACAACGGCGGGACCGGTATCACGACGGTCGACGTCAGCGATCCCGAGAACCCGGACGAACTGGCGTTCCAGAACGCCGGACACGGCGTGCACAACGCCTTCCTGAAGGACGGGTACGCCTATCTCACGATCAACGAGTCGGACGAGAACGTATTCAGTGAGGCGCGCACGGATATCGTCGACGTCAGTGATCCGTCGGATCCCGAGAAGGTCGGCGAATACCGACTCGGCGACGACTTCCCCGAATTCGCGGCTGCGGGGGTCAATCCGAACCACGACGTGTACGTCCAGGGCGACCTCCTGTATCAGGCGTACTGGGACGCGGGTGTCGTCGTCGCGGACGTGAGCGACCCGACCGACCCCGAGCTAGTCGCTCAGTTCGGCGACGCTCCCGGGGCAGACACGCCGCAACCGGACCCGTTTCCGGTAGAGCGATACTACGCTGGCGAGGGTAACGCCCACTACGTCCAGCCCTCGCCCGATGGCGACCTCACGTTCGTCGGCGACGAGAAGTTCCCCGGCGCCTTCCAGGAAGATCCCCCGACCGAGGAGTTCGGTGGCGTCCGGATCTTCGACACGAGCGACTGGAACGACGTCGAGCAGGTCGGGTTCATCGCGCCGCCGGACGTCGACGTCGGCCTCCGCACGTCGCACAACTTCGACGTGACGGCCAACCGCATCCACACCTCGTGGTACAACGGCGGCGTCCGGGTCCACGATATCACGGACCCGACCGACCCGGAGCTGCTGTACTCCTACAATCCCGAGGGGTACTCCTTCTGGACAGCCGTGCGCGGTCGCGGGTTCACGCTCGGCGGTATCTACGGCGCCAGGTCCGACATCCACGACGGCGGCGTCGTCTTCCTCCACGCCGACCGCGGGCAGCGGCGAGCGCCCTCGTTCGAGGGGTCGGCCCCGCCCAGCGGCCCCGAGATCGACGTCGACGAGGAGGAATAGCCCTCAAACGGAATCTCAGATCAGAACCATGGCCCAGCGATACACCCGACGCACGACACTCAAAGCCCTGGGCGCTGCAGGCGCCCTCGGGAGCATCGACACGGCGAGCGCAGACCCACCGGAGCGAGACGGGCTCCGGCTGTTCGGCGAGCAGGCGATCGACGGCACGACCGAAGTCGTCACGCAGCAGACCCTCGCGTTCGTGGCGACCGGTGACGGCCTCGCGATCGTCGACTTGCGCAATCCGGGACGCCCGGAGTTGCTTGTCGACACCGAAGTACCCGGAACCGGCGTCAACGACGTCAAAGTAGACGGAGATCTGCTCGCAATCAGCAGTCAGGCCGGCGATCAGGACGAAGACATCGGAACGCACTTCTACGATGTCAGCGATCCCACCGATCCCGAGTTCCTCGGCACCTGGGTCGAACTCCCGGCGGGCGTCCACAACCACTACCTCGACGGCGACGTCGCGTACATCTGCCGGGAGTTCCCCTTCGACGACAGCGCGCTGAAGATCGTCGACGCGAGCGACCCGACGGACCCGACGCTGCTCTCGGAGTGGCGCGTCGAGAACGACCATCCGGAACTCGATCAGCCGACGAACTTCCTGCACGACGTGTACGTGCAGGACGACCTGGCGTACCTCGCGTACTGGGACGCCGGAACGCGGATCCTCGACGTGAGCGATCCGACCGATCCGGTGGAGGTCAGTGCCATGGGAGAAGCGCCGGACGCCGACGAGGACGTCGATTTCCCGTCGGCCGAGTGGGTGCAGCGCGCGTTCCTCCCACCGGGCAACTCCCACTACGTTCAGCCGACCCCGAACGGTGACTACGTTCTCCAGGGTGCAGAGACATTCCCCAAAGACGCAGGCGTCGAGGACCCCGACAACGACGACTACGGCGGTATCAAGGTGTTCGACGTCACCGACTTCGACGACCCCGAGATGGTGACCCGGATCGATCCGCCGGACGTGGACGCGTTCCGCACCTCGCACAACTTCGACGTGACCGCGAACCGGCTCTACACCTCGTGGTACGCCGGCGGCGTCAAGGTGTTCGACTTCACGGACCCGTCGAACCCCGAGGAACTCGCGAGCTACCGTCCCGAAGGCTCGTCGTTCTGGACGGCCGTCCGCGGTCGCGGGTTCACGATCGCGAGCGACATCGGCGGCGGGATCGTGTTCCTGCACGACGATCGGGGCGCGATGCGAGCCCCGGGATTCGACGGCGACAGCGTACCGGGACGCGGCCCAGGGCCGGACGGCCACGCACGACCGGACTGAACGGGTGCGTCAAACTCGCACCGAACCGGAACCTTTCCCGTTCTTTCAGAATTACGTCTCTTCGCACCCTCCCGACTACTGACGCCCACAGACGATAGCGATTGGAATTTTACTCGATCGGGGTCGAACCGGGACGCTCCAACCCAGAGGTTACTCGTCGGAAACGCCGTCCGGTGGCGGGGGTGCACTCCCGGTGGTATCTACGGAGTCCGGTCCGACGATAACGACGGTGGCGTCGCGGCCGCCGCGTTCGAGCGATCGATCGGTTCCCTCTTTTCGGGAGCGACCGCGGGCCCGGAGCGGTTTCCGATCGGCTGCGGACCCGTCGGGCAATCCGCCCGGTATTCACTCGGCGGACGATGGGTCGTCCGCATCGAGGAGTTCGACGGTCACGGCGTTCGGTTCGTAGGCGTTCGCGGCGTATCCCCCCTCGTTCCAGGGGAACTCGTCGTCGAGGGCGTCTCGCCAGGCGTCCGGCCCGGAGATGGTCGCCGGCTGTCGTCGGCCCAGGTCGTCGGTCGCACGCGACAGCAACTCGTACGCACCCGGCTCGGCGTTCCACTCGTACCGGAACAATCGCCACGCGCCGGAATACTCGGGCCCGAACAGCTCCGCGTCGGACCAGGTCTCGCCACCGTCGGTCGACACCTCGACGCGATCGACCGCGTCGTCACCTGCCCAGGCGACGCCCCGCACTTCGATCGTGTCGTCCCCTCGCACCGGCACCGGTTCGTCTCCGGACGGCGTGCCGATCACCGACATCACGGTCGCGTCGAACGTGTACGGGTACTCGACTGCGCCCTCGAGTTGCGCCCACGTATCGACCGTTTCGATGGTCTCGTTCGAATCGGGGTCGACCCCCTCGGGATGCATCCGATAGGCGGTCTGTTGCCAGTAGGCGTGTTCGCCGTCGCGGTCGAGTGAGTCCTCGACCACCATCGAGTTCATGACCCGGAGTTCCTCGACCCACTTCACGTTGTTGACGCCGTACCAGCCGGGAACGATCAGGCGGACCGGATAGCCGTGTTCTCGCGGCAGCGGCTCGCCGTTCATCTCGTAGGCCAGGATGCAGTCGTCGAGCGCCTTCGAGAGCGGAATCGATCGCGCGAACACGTCGTCCCCGTCCGCCGGATCGCCCCCGATCGCGGTGAGCCACTTTCCGTCCGGCGATTCCACGCCGAACTCGCGGAGGATCGAACTGACCGGAGTCCCGGTCCAGAAGGCCGTAGCAGCGGCCTCGAAGCCCCACTGGACGCTTCCGGTCTCGGGTCGGTGCTGGCCGCGACCGTTGCCCGCACACTCCATCGTGTGTGCGACCGCCACCGTCGGATACGCCTCCCTGATGTCGGCCAGCGAGAGGTCCCCCTCGACCTGACCGGTGAGAGCCACGCTCCACGCGTCGGCGTCGATATCCGGGATATCGTTTCGATGACAGACGAAGTGTTCCTCGATGGGCGTCAACCAGTTCGCGAAGGTGCGTCTCCGGGCGGCTCCAACGACGGTGTACTTGTCGGCCTCGTCTCGCGTCTCCGTCACGCCGCCGGCCTTCGTCTCCACGATCGCCTCGATCTCTTCGTGACGGCTGTCTCGCGGGCGTTCTGTGGCCATGCGTACCGTTTCCACACACACGGCGAAATAACTAGTACCTCCGGCCCGTCCGCTCTCCGACGCTCTCGTCTGCGGATGGGACCGCTCGACCAGCCGACGGTCGATCGTACCGATTCGACGGTCGTTGCGTCCACTCGGCCGTCTCCCGAACCGTGGAACGAATCCGTCGACTCCAACGTTCTTTTCGCTGGAACTCGAGTGGGGAGGTATGGAGTACGAGCGGCTCGCCGACCTGCCAGTGACGATCGATTCCGTCTCGATCGACCGTCTCGAGCGCGATACCTCGAGCGACTTCACCCGAGTTACGACCGAAATCTCGCTGTCGGGCCCCGGGCCGGACGACGACCCGGTCGTCGGAATCGGCGAAGACGTCACGTACGAGGCGGCGGAGCACGACGCGCTGGCCGAGCACGACCTCCCCGACCTGACCGGCGAGTACACCGTCGATTCGTTCTCCCACGCGCTCGCGGAGCGCGACCTGTTTCCGGCGGGTGCCCCCGATCGAGCGGTATTCCGGAACTACCGACGCTGGGCGGTCGAGAGCGCGGCGCTGGATCTCGCCCTGCGACAGGCCGGGACGGACCTCGCGAGCGCGATCGATCGATCGCTCGACCCGCTGCGGTTCGTCTCCAGTACGCGACTCGGCGACCCGCCGACGACCGATCGCCTCGCCGACCTGCGCGATCGAGTGCCCGATCTCGGGTTCAAACTCGACCCGACCCCGGAGTGGGACGCGGATCTCGTCGCGGACGTCGACGACACCGTCGGACTGGACGCCGTTCGCATCCTCGATCTCAAGGGCCAGTACGAGGGGACCGACGTCGACGCGCCCGCGGATCCGGACCTGTACGGCCTCGTGCTGGACGCCTTCCCCGACGCCGTGATCGAGGACCCCGCCCTGACCGACGAGACCGAACCCCTGTTCGAGGACCCCGACGTTCGCGCCCGCGTCTCGTGGGACGCACCCATTCACGGCGTCGAGGACGTCGAAGCGCTCCCGTGGGAGCCCGACTGGCTGAACGTCAAACCGTCCCGCTTCGGCTCGATCGAATCCCTGTGCGAGACGATTCGCTACTGCGACGAGCGCGGGATCCGGCTGTACGGCGGCGGTCAGTTCGAACTCGGCGTCGGCCGCGGCCACGTCCAGTTCCTCGCGTCGCTGTTCTATCCCGACGGGCCGAACGACGTGGCGCCCGGGATCTACAACGATCCCGACGTCGCAGAGGGGTTGCCGGCGAGTCCGCTCGATCCGCCCGCCGAGCCCGCGGGGTTTCGGTGGTGAGTCGATCGGTGCCCGCGACCGTCGTAACGATCGGCAGTGACGTCGCGACCGGGCACCGACGATCGCGCGCTGGCGTTCCGTAGGGTAATCCGGCTGTTTGCCGACGTGACACGTCCCGGCGGTGTTCCAAACGGTTTATGCCCGTCGGTTGATTACGCCGGGACATGGCGAAACAGCAGCAAGAAGTTCGCGATCTCCAGGAAGGAAGCTACGTCATGATCGACGACACCGCGTGCAAGATCAACTCCTACTCGACCGCGAAACCCGGCAAACACGGCAGCGCCAAGGCCCGGGTCGAGGCCGTCGGCGTCTTCGACGGCAAGAAGCGATCGCTCTCCCAGCCGGTCGACGCGAAGATCTGGGTGCCGATCATCGAGCGCAAACAGGGGCAGGTCGTCTCCGTCGACGGTAACGATATGCAGGTCATGGATCTCGAAACGTACGAGACGATCACGATGCGGGTCCCCGAGGACGAGAACGTCTCGCCGGACGACAACATCGAGTACCTCGAGATGGACGACCAGCGTAAGATCGTCTGATGTTTCCCGGGGCGACCGACTACCGGACGGACGGGTCCGACGACACCGGCCACGCGGCCGACTCGGAGGGCGCGAACTTCGTGGTCGTCGGTGCGCCCCTGGACGCCTCGACGACCTTTCAACCGGGGACCCGCTTCGGTCCCCGGCGCATCCGGACGTTTGCGGAGACCTTCGACGACTACGATCGTCGAACCGACCAGTACTTTTCCGACTGCGGCGTCGCCGATCACGGCGACGTCCGCGCGTGGGACGACGAAGAGGAGTACCTCGAGTGGCTGGAGGGGACGCTCCGCGACGTCGTCCGTGACGACGCGGTCCCGCTGACGCTGGGCGGCGAACACACCGTCTCGCTGGCCGGCGTACGCGCGGTCGAACCCGAAGTCGTCGTCTCGCTCGACGCCCACCTCGATCTCCGTGACGAATACGACGGCAACCCGCTCAGCCACGCCAGCGTGATGCGGCGGATCCTCGAGGACGTCGACGCCGTCGAGGAGGTGATCGTCCTCGGCGCGCGAACGGGCAGCGAGGCCGAGTGGGACCGCGCGAGCGAGGCCGACGTGACCGTGGTGGCGCCCGAAGACGTCGCGGAGTGGACCGTCGGCGGTTCCCTCGCCGATCGGGACGCGTACCTGAGCGTCGACGTCGACGCGGCCGACCCCGCGTACGCGCCGGGCACCGGCACGATGGAGCCGTTCGGCCTCGAGCCACGCGAGATGCGCGACGTGGTTCGCGACGTCGCCCCGTACGCGATCGGGTTCGACGTCGTGGAAGTCAACGATCGGGACGACGGACAGGCCGCCGCACTTGCGGGGAAACTCTTGCGGGAATTCGTCTTCTCCAGTGCAGTCGACCGATCGTAACGCCGATCTGAACGGCTCGTTTCGAATCCGTCCGCAGAGGCACCTCGCACAGCGATCAACGTCCGCAACGGTCACGTTCTGGTACGCTCCTAACTAGTTGGGGTCAACAGTTTGGTGGGAGGGCGTCCGAATCCGAACCGCATGACCTACCCGGAGCCGACCGCGCTCGATCCAGAGACGGCCTGTGCACTCCTCGCCGACAGCCGTCGCCAGCTGGTGCTTTCACACCTGGACCCGGGCGAACGGGCCACCGTCACGGAACTCGTCGACGAGATCGCCGCCTGGGAACGGACTGAACAGAGCGACGCCGGCGATCCGATCGACCGGCGGCGGATCGAGATTTCGCTCGTCCACAAGCACCTCCCGAGACTGGCCGACCACGACGTCGTCGACTATCGGCCGGAGTCGAACGAGGTCGTCCTGACGACGCCGATCGACGACGGAGTCCCGATCGAGGGTGCGCTCGAACGGTTCGTCGAAGCCGACTGATATCCCCCGCCCGACCGGTCCGCGGCGGACGATCGGGGTCGGCCGGGTCGCGGCGCCGTTCCCGTTCGGCTGACGAGGCCCGACGATCGTCTCAGAACGGCGACGACAGGTATTCCTTCGGCACCGCGTTGCGCACCGTCACCAGCGGATCGACCACCTGGCTGATCTCGAGGCCGCCGACGAGACTCGAGAACATGTAGGCGTCGGTGGCGTCGAAACCGTGTTCGGCCGCGAGCAACGCGATCGCGTCTCGGTTCGCGAGTTCGCAGGCCGCCTGGAGCGTCTCCGCGCTCGCGATGGTCTTCCACGCGTCGGGGGTCTCGACGAGCGGGCGCTCCAGGTCGATCGCGGCGTTCTCGATCACCTCGATCGTCGCGTCGATTTCCGTGGCGATCTCTACACCCGTCCCGCACATCTCGCCGTCGGCCATGGCGGCCTTGCAGTCGCCCATCGCGAGCATCGCGCCGTCCTGGAAGACGGGGAAGTAGATCGCGTTCCCCGCGGTCACGTCCGTCGTGTCCAGGTTGCCGCCGTGGTCGTACGGGACCAGCGTCGTGTGCGACTCCGAGTCAGGGGCGACGCCGATCGTTCCGATGACGGGTTCGACCGGAACCTCGAGTCCGTCGAACTCGATCGTCCCGTCGTCGACCGGCGTCATCCGCGTGCGGGGCGCTTCGATGTCGTCGTGCCTGTCGAGCAGGCCGAACCCGTCGATGGTGATCACCCGGCCCTGTTCTTCCGCGAGTCGGATCGCCTCGATCTCGACCCGGAGGACGTCGCCCGGCGTCGCGCCTTCGATCTCGATCGGTCCGGTCGCGGCGTTGACCTCCTCGGGGACCGTCTCGATCACGTCCGATTCGGCCTGTACGGCGCCGTCTAAGCTGTCTCGCGTCTCGATCGTCAGTTCCGTTCCGGGATCGACCGTGACGATCCCGTCGAGATCCGGGGTAAACTCGTAGATCGCGCCGTCCTCGTGGGAGACGGTCTGGCGTGCCATAGTTATCCGTCGCCGGGGAGTGCCGTAAACGCCCCGCCGGCCGAGGTCGCGACCAGCAGGCACGCGGCAGGCAAGCGATCGGATTCGCAAGGGTACAAGCCGATCGCGGTCAAAGCCGGGCGCATGGACCTCTCGGAGTTCGCCGATCGACTCGACGAGGAGCTACGGACCGACGACTACGCCGACCTCGACGCGAGCGCGAACGGCCTGCAGGTCGGTCCCGACGAGGGAGACGTCGAACACGTCGCGTTCGCCGTCGACGGCGTCCGCGAGACGTTCAACCGGGCGATCGACGTCGGGGCCGACGCCCTCGTCACCCATCACGGGCTCTCGTGGGGCGGGTTCGATCGCGTGACCGGCCGTACTTACGATCGCATCGCGCCCCTGATCGAGGGGAACCTCGCGCTGTACGTTTCACACCTGCCGCTGGACGGCCACCAGGAACTCGGGAATGCGGCGGGCGTGGCCGACCGTCTCGGCCTCGAAGAGCGGACCCCCTTCGGCGAACTCGGACCCGAGTACGTCGGCCAGCGCGGCGTTGCACCGGAGTCGTACGCCCCCGACGAACTGCGCGATCGACTCGAGAGCGACCTGGAGACCGGGGGACGGCCCGTTCAGGTGCTCGAGTTCGGCCCCGACGAAATCGACGAGGTCGCGATCGTCACCGGCAGCGGCACCGACTGGCTCGACGAGGCCGTCGCCGCCGGCGCGGACGCGCTCGTCACCGGAGAGGGGAAACAGAAGGTCTACCACGAGGCGCGGGAGGCCGGCATCCACGTCGTCCTGGCGGGCCACTACGCGACCGAAACGTTCGGCGTCCGCGCGTTGCAGGGACTCGCCGACGAGTGGGGGCTCGAGACGACCTACGTCGAGGTGCCGACCGGGCTGTAGACGGGGCCGAATCGCAGACGACCGATCGACGCCACGGTCCCCGGGAATCGCGGCGTTCAAATCGCTGGGTCACCGACGCTGGGACATGACGGACGAGGACGGCGACGAGCACGACGCGCACCACGACCCCGATCGGGAGACGTTCAGCCACGATCCGATCGGGCACGCCGAGGCACGGGCGGGGATGACCGTCGGCGAACTGGCCGACGAGTACGGCGACGCGGGGATCGGCGCGTCGGCGCTCCACGAGGCGGTGACCGTGGCCGAGGCCATGTTCGACGACGACGTGACGGTCTTCTTTTCGCTCGCGGGCGCGATGGTTCCGAGCGGAATGCGTCGGATCGTCGCCGACCTGATCCGCGACGGCTACATCGACGTGCTGGTGACGACCGGCGCGAACCTCACCCACGACGCCATCGAGGCGATCGGCGGCAAACACCACCACGGCAGCGCCCACGCCGAGGGCAAGACGGAGCGGGAACACGACGAGACGCTCCGGGACGAGGGCGTCGATCGGATCTACAACGTCTACCTGCCACAGGAGTTCTTCGCGACGTTCGAGTCGCACCTGCGAGACGAGGTCTTCCCCGTTCTCGAGGACGAGGGCGTCGTCGGCATCGAACGGCTCACCCGCGAACTCGGCCGTGCGAACGCCGCGGTCAACGATCGGGACGACGTCGACGAGGGCCCCGGAATCGCGGCCGCAGCCTACGAGAACGACGTCCCGATCTACTGCCCCGCGGTCCAGGACTCCGTGCTCGGCCTGCAAGCCTGGATGTACTCCCAGACGTCCGATTTCTCGCTCGACGCGCTGTCGGACATGACCGCCCTCACCGACCGCGCCTTCGACGCCGAAGAGGCCGGGGCCTTCCTCGTCGGCGGCGGCGTCCCCAAGAACTTCACCCTCCAGACGATGCTCGTCACGCCCGGCGCCTACGACTACGGCGTCCAGTTGACGATGGATCCCAAACAGACCGGCGGGCTCTCCGGTGCCACGCTCGACGAGGCCCGATCGTGGGGCAAACTCGAGAAGGACGCCGAGAACGTCTCGGTCTACGCCGACGCGACGATCACGCTGCCGCTCGTGGTCGCCGCCGCACGGGAGCGCGTCGAGGACGCGCAGTAGCGAGTACGGGCGCGCACCGGTCGATCGCTGCCGGGAGTGCATATTCACGGCACAGGATCAACCGTCCCGGCGCCGCAGTCCGAGACGACAACGATGCGTGAACACTCGACCCCGGCCTACGACGTCGCCGTCGTCGGTGGCGGCCCCGCGGGCATGACGACAGCACTGTACACGACCCGACTCGGCCACCGTACGGCCGTCTTCGAGACGGAGGGTGGCCGTCACGCGACGGTCTCTCACGTCCACAATATGCTCGGCGTCTCCGAGGACGTCTCCGGACACGAACTGGCGACGCACGCGGTCGACCAGTTCGAACACTACGGCGGCGACTTCTATCCCGATGCGGTGGAGTCCGTGAGTCGCGTGGACGACGCTCCCGACCGCGACGAAAGCGACGACGAGCCCCGGTTTCGCGTCGAGGCAGCCCACGCGACCGTCGAGGCGGACAGGATCGTCTTCGCGACCGGCTTCCGCGATCGCAGCCCGGACGTGCCGGAACTGGAGCGGTTTACGGGTCGCGGACTCCACTACTGTCTCCACTGCGACGCGTACACGCTCGGCGACGGCCCCGTCTTCGTGCTCGGCCACACCGAGAGCGCGGCCCACGTCGCCATGACGATGCTCAATTTCACCGCCGACGTGGACCTCCTGCTGGACGGACGAGAACCGGAGTGGGACGCGGAGACCGACGCCCTGCTCGACGCGCACCCGATCGATCGAATCGACACGGCGGTCGTCTCGGCCTACGAGGACGAGACGATCGATTCGGACGAGCAGCCGTGGCTCGGCGGCCTCTCGTTCGGGGACGGCACCGAGCGAGACTACCTCGGCGGCTTCGCGATGTACGGCTCCTCGTACAACGCCGACCTCGCCGCGGAACTGGGCTGTGATCTCGGCGACGACGGCGCGATCGACGTCGACGACCGCCGGGAGACCAGCGTCGACGGCGTCTACGCCGTCGGCGACGTCACCCACGGCCAGAATCAGACCACGATCGCGATCGGCGACGGCGCGTACGCCGGCCTCGCGATCCACAAGGACCTCCGTCCGTTCCCGAAGTCGATCGAGACGGTCGAGAACGAAGCTACTACCGAGGACGCCCCAACGCGGGTTCCCGGGAGCCCGCCCGACCTGCGGGCGCAGATGCGACGGGTACGAGAGCTGCAGACGCATCCGGGGCTCCGCGAACCGTCGCCCGGTCGGGACTGATCGGGCGGCCACGGGGCCGGGTCCGGGTCCGCTCCGATGGCTCTCCGCTCAGTACGTCCGGTAGGTCGTCGATCCCACGTCGATCCGGACGAGTTCGTTCTCGGCGTAGGCGTCCGGCTCCGCGCCGTACTTCTCGTTGATCCGTTCGCGGGCCCGCTCCGTCTCCGTCTCGTCGTCGACGATCGTCGCCGTCCCGAGCAGGGACACCATCCACTTCGTCTCGCCCGCCTCGTCGGCCTGGACGGAGAGGGCGACGCGGGGGTTCTCGCGGACGTTCGCCAGTTTCCGGCCCGTCGTCACGATCTCGACGGTATCGTCCTCGTACCGGTACCACACCGGCGCGACGTGGGGCCGCCCCTCGACGCAGGTGCCGAGATGGGCCATCATCGGCTCGCTCTCGAGCAGTCGCTCCGCTTCCGCAGGAACTTCGGCCACGGTGGGTCACCGGGCTCGAACGCCAAAAACGATCGCCATGGTGGTGCTGGAGATCGTCGCGGGTCCCGGGTCTTGGCCTCGTGCCTCGCGGTCTCACCGATCGGATCCGACCGGCGCGTCGGCCTCGACTGCGTCTCCCATCGTCCGGGCCGCCTCTCGGCTGGAGGTTAAGTACTCGGTGACGGAATCGGCGATCGCGAATCGCGTTCAGGGGCTCTCGTCGCGTTCGCTCGGCCGCTGTCGGTCCAATCCCGGCCGATCGCTCCGTATCGCCGGCACTCGATCGAGTTCCCGTCGTCGATTCTGGACGAGAGCAACAGCGCAGTGCGCTCGACCCGCGTGGACGTTCCGTTCACACGGTGGGGCGGCCGTATTTGATCCATCATGAACGTTTATGTTGATAGGGTCGAAAGGGACGAGTACAGATGTCGGTCGTACACGTAGCAGTCTGACTCCGTTTTCCGAGCAGCGTACCGTTTTGCGACGATCCGATCACCACCCGACCGACATGCACACACGACGCCAGCAATCACAGACCGACCCCGAACCGAACCGGCAAACTACCCGATCCCGATCGACCACCCGGTCCCCGCCCGCGGCAATCGCCCGCACCCCGACCGATCGAGCCCCGCAGACGTTCGCCGGGAGCACCCGCCGCCTCCAGAACCTCGTCGACGAGTTCAACGCCGCGTTCCCCGGTTCGAGGGGCGATCGGACGGGGCAGTCGTGAGCCGCCGATCCAAACCGTCTTTTGAACGACGGGCGTAGGTCCGATCGGCCGATGACGACGCACCCGCTCCGAGCCGGACTCGGCACCCGGTTGTGACGAGCCCTATGAGTGCCGAGGCCTCATAACTGACGTTAGTTTTTACGAGACGGATGGACTAGAGTCTATCGCTTATTTAAGGGAAGAAAACATCCGTCAAATTCTGAGAACAGGGGCTAGTTCAACCGGTCAGCGTGATGAAGACGCTACCCTTGATCGGCCGATAGGTCAATCCTCGATAGACCGTGTTATTCGCCCCTCGTCCTGCCGGTCCAGTATATTACGTGCTCGTCGACAAGATCCATCCGTCCCGATGACTCGCTCCATGTTAGACGCGATAATCGACGGTGAACGCTCTAAAGGGAAGCCTCATCCAAAAGAATGAACCCGGGCTATAAGCTTGGAAGGCTTCTGTCACAATCCATGTGATTTCACCCATCAAACAGGGATCAATTCGACACCCCCCTGTCACAACTGGGAAACAATCAAGGCTGAGGTTATCTTATATCCCTCTGCTGAAGTACCTCTAATATTTGATTCTCAGCAACTACATAAAGTCTATCGAATCGGGAGCGTCTCCTAGTATGCCATCATCTTTTTCATAGTCGAAGGTACCTGGATCGGGTGCTACACCAAGAAACACCGGCCCGTTAGGTGTTTGGGTCACCATGTGATTTGCTTATTTCAGTGGAACTACTGCTCATTAAACGTGCGTATTGATCGCTCGGGAGCCTTCCAGATACTTCAAAGAACCGTACGAGATACAGGGCGCGAATGTGGCACGAGATCTGGCCCGATTTGCAACGGGAGTGATCGTTCAGTACAGGCGAACGATATACTGCATCCAGAAACAGAGACAAGGACCAGCGGCTATCACAGGTTCGTATGGGTGATTCTGATGAGTTGCCGGGTTCTGACTCAGATATAGTCGTAAATCGTGGTGAAACGTACAACCACGCCGAACACGACCAAGTTGAAGTCACGGGGATTTGGAAAGGTGTTGAGAAAATTGATAAAGCCCATCATACCGATGAGAAGGATGTGGTCATCGTCCGGTACTCGGCTGAAATCAACGGAGAGGAGGTTGATGAGCTCACGGATACGTTGGACGAATTTCTCCAGTCGATCGAATAATCGAGTTCTCTTTCCCGCCTGTTCTTCTCCTCGGTCAGTTCGCATATCTACGGAACGGCTGGTTCATTAGATTGGGCGTGGAACAAATGAGACCATCGTGCTGAACTCATTCTCTATATCTCGCACACCGTTCTTGACAGGTATTGGTCGATTCAACGCACTGAGTAACGCGTGAGGTCCCGATTCTTCTACTCTAGTTTTCGGCCGCGTGGCTGGGAACGACGCGAACGTTGATAGTGATCCCCAACGTCAGTTCCTCGTAGGTGGTGAACAACTTCGGCATCGAAGAAGTACGTTATTCAGTCATCCAATCACCGAATCCATGCCAGTTGATCCCGTATGCGGAATGGAAATCCCGACGGATGCCGCCGAAGCGACTATCGAATACGAGGGAGAGTCATTTCGCTTCTGTTCTACGGACTGCCTCGAACTGTTCGAAAGCGGCCCCAAGAAGTACGTCGAAACCCCACACCCGCACCTTGTCGAGGCGAGTGGAGCCGTTCTCCCACGACTACCATATGGCCGCGCAAAAGGCGAGTTCGACATCGACATCGAAGATCCTGCGTCATTCCAGGAGGGCGACCGCGTTAGCTTCTCGAAAGTTATCACCGACGACGACGTCCGGAAATTCGCCGAAGCGACCAGCGACACGAATGCCCTCCACCTCAATGACGCGTTCGCCGAGAAGACCCGGTTCGGCCACCGGATCGTCCACGGGACGCTTGTCTCCGGACTGATTAGCGCTGCCCTCGCGTGTTTCCCCGGCCTCACGATCTACATCTCGCAAAATCTGGACTTCCGGCGGCCGGTCGACATCGGCGAGTCGCTGACGGCCCAGTGCAAGATCGTCGACGAACTCGAAGACGACCGGTATCGACTCACGACGCGCATCGAAAACGACGCTGACGAGATCGTCCTCGACGGGACGGCAACGGTGCTGATCGATCCGCTTCCGGAGTGACTCGTCTGTATAGCCTGGTCAAGACCATGAATCCGTTCACGGCCCCACTGAAGATTCAACGCAGAATACAAACCCAGGGAACGGAAGCCGCTGAGACCATGCGCCTTCTTCCAGAGCGACTCGGTGACCTCGCTTCCGTCGAGGTTGGACAGACCCCGAGTGAGGCTATCTACTCCGAGAACAAACTCGATCTCCTCCACTATGAACCACTCACAGACGACCCGCACGACACACCGCTCCTCGTCGTCTATGCGCTGATCAATCGGCCCTACATTCTCGATCTGCAGCCCGACAAGAGTGTAGTTCGCCGATTCCTCGAGGACGGCTTCGACGTCTATCTCATCGACTGGGGTGAACCGTCCCGGCTCGACGCGTCGCTGACGCTAGGCGACTACGTGAATCGATACATCGACAACTGCGCCGACGTCGTCCGTGAGCGAACTAGAACTGACGCCATCAACATCCTCGGCTACTGCATGGGCGGGACGCTGAGTACAATGTATGCGGCGCTCCATCCGGAGAAGGTCAACAATCTCGGGCTCATGGCGACGGGCCTCTGTTTCGCCGACACCGGTGGCATCCTCGAACAATGGGGAAGCGAGGAGTACTTCGATCCGGGAGCGATCACCGGGACGTACGGGAACGTCCCAGCGGAGTTTCTCGCTGCGGGGTTCGCCCAGATGAACCCCGTCGATACGTATCTCGGCAAATACACGATCCTCCTCGACAACCTCGACGACAGGACCGCCGTCGAGAACTTCGGCCGGATGGAACGCTGGGTCCGCGATGGGGTTGACGTCGCGGGGGAAGCCTACCGCCAGTTCATCGAGGACATCTACCAAGAGAACGCACTCCACCAGAACGAACTGGTACTAGACGGCGGCCCTGTCGACATCGAGAATCTCACGATGCCTATGTTACAGATCATCGGCTCGTTCGACCGTCTCATCCCTTCGGAGGCGAGCAAGCCCTTTACTGACGTTATTCCGAGTGCGGACACCGACATCTATGAGTTTCCGACCGGTCACGTCGGGATGGCCGTCTCGGGAAAGGCTCACGCGGAGTTGTGGCCCCGCGTTGCGACGTGGTTCCGTGAGCGGTCGGCAACACAATCTGAGGAGTCGGCCACGGTCGATCAGGGTGAAGCTGAAGCAGAGACTGACCAGGATCGATCGTTACAGACGCTCGACGGAATCGGTCCGACGTACGAGGCGCGTCTCCACGACGTCGGGATCACGACGGTGACGAAACTCGCAGCCGCAGAACCAGTCTCGCTCGCTGACCGACTCGGTCTCAGTGAATCACGAGTGACGTCCTGGATCGAGCAAGCGAGGCAGTTCACGGGCTCGTCAGACGATAGTACTGGAAGCAGTTGACCGTCGGTTCGTGGTAAGCGACGAATGCTTACGTGACGATGATGCCGCCGTCGATCTCCATGTAGGGATGGCCGTAGCCGCAGTAGGTCAGGCAGCTCAACGTGTAATCGCCACGTCGCGTCGCACTGAGTTGACGAACGGCAGGTCTGGTGGCACTCTGAGGGAGCGCGACTGGGTGCATCATACCACCAGCCATGTGAACCTGTCCGGATGGCATGATCGCGATGCTGTGGTCGGGATACTGCTCGTTTGCTTCTTCCAGCAGTTCGTGGAAGTCGCCGTCAGCAGGGGGCGGGATGCGCTCTTCGTTTCGCTCTTCGAGCGCTTCGTGGTCGGGGATGGCCTCGCGGATCGATGATGGAAGAGATTGCATGGCTTGACTCGAGAGCGTGTTGAACGAAACGACCCGAAGAACATCGTTACGTTGCAGGCTGACACGCTCCAGTTCCTCGCCAGATTCGTCAAAGATGACGAAGCCCCAGTGGTAGGCTCCGATGTAGATCGTTCTGTCGACACCGCCACCACTGCCTGGAAGGTTCCTGACACAGCCCGCGAGACTTGTGATGCCAGCTCCGAGCGCCGTCAGGAATTTCCGCCGCTGTACTGTCGGGGACATGATGGTGGATTACTGCGACTCCTCGCGGCGGAGCTTCGCACGACGTTCCTCGAACTCCTCGTCGGAGAGATCACCGCGAGCGTACGCCACTCGGAGTTCCTCGAGGGCGCGGTCTGAGCTCATCGACGGTCCAACGCGGCCGACGAGGCCGCGATAGAGGAGGTACCCGATACCGACGAGGACGACGAGCCAGACGAGCATCATCCCGATGCCCCACAGAGGTGAGAGGCCGCCAGCCATCCCGCCGCCCCACCACCACCCCATCATCCCCATCATCGGCACCGCGAATACCATCATTAGCAGCGGGAACAGGACGATCACTGCGAGAACGATTAGGACGATGCGGAGCAGGCCGTCGGAGGTGCGCTCGGTGGACATGGTGAACAACTACGGACTTCGTCGACTGCGTCCATAAAGTTGGACGACCAGTACTGCTCCAGTGATGGCTCCTGACTTGGGGATAGCCGATACGTTGCTCTGTGTTCTGACTGAGGTGAGTCCACTCAGCAGCAGTCGGAGTCGTCGGGAGACCACTGGCACGCGTCGCCAGTCGTCAAGTTGTTTTCGTCCACGTAGGTCGAGAGACACGCGTAGTTGCAGAAGTACGTCGGCGATCCACAGTCGTCGGTACAGTCGCGCACACAGATTGGGTCGTGGTCGAAGATACGCGATCCGCAGTAGGCGCACGTCTCATCGACGTCCGGGAGTTCGACGGTCGTAGACATACCCGTGCCACGGGGAAGAGTCAAGAAAGTATTTCGCCAGTTGAACATCCATACTTCGACTCCGGGCTGTCACCGGCGGTAGTGTGCCTGAACTACTAAAATTCGATTGCCCCGATCATTGGCTCTCCCACACACTTCGGGCAGTCATCGGTGTCGTATTCTTCCATACAGTGCCGGTGACAGCAGCACCCGCAGTGCTCGCAGACGAACACCCCGTCGTCGCTGGTGCACCGTGAATCACAGATGTAGCATCGAGCCATTGGTTCCTCGAACGTACGGTAGCTATCGGCATAAATCGCTGTGCTCGCAATTCTCCGCTGGTGATACCTGGTTTCGGTACGGATCGTCCGGCAGCGAGATTGACTACTGGCTCGTGATCAGCGAGCGTGAGGCCCTCCACACGCACAGCATTCGATAGGCTTCAGTTCTCTGGGCTCTGTTGAAACCCTCCAGCCGTGATAGGTTCCCGGTGGCCGTGTTACGTATAGGGAAACAACATAGCACGCCAATTTGTATCGGACAAAATCAGCTAAGAAGAGCATCTGCCAGAGTAGATGCCACGAGCTGTAGAACAAAAGGGGGTCAAATAATGTAATGATAGAGCGTTCACAGAATATGCATCGGAGTCAAATCAAGCGTATCCTCGAGTTTTTCGTCATAGGGATCGTATTCGGTGTAACCGAAGACATTCTTGCAGTCTTGATCGCGACTGATGCAGAACTTACATTTGACATAGTTGGAGTGGTAGTCCTGATTGCAATCCCATTTGCTATTATCTCAGAACTCATTGTTGACCATCCAAAGTTCTTAGCTTTCGACAGAATATCGATGTTAGTGAATTCGTCAATTTTCGGTCGCTCTAGTATCCAAAACAGGAATACGCCCGGTAACCTTCAGGAAGAGACTGCTCCGTGGCCACACCATCAGTATCACTGTGATATCTGTAACACTGAGTTTGAAACAGGAGCATTACTCCAAGAGCATCTTGACCGCCAACATACCGGTGTACATATCTATTGGTCTATTCACGCCGATGAAGCAAGGTAGTAGCGTAGTGTGGCGTTCAGTTCGCATATCTACGTAACAGTTGTTTCAGTCAAAAACACATCTGAAGAATGGGGTTTCAACAGAGCCGTTCTCTTGATTCTTCACCAATCGCTCACGGCGTCGCTGGAACTCCGCTTCGTCGATCTCGCCACGTGCGTACCGTCGTTGGAGGGGTTCCATCGCGGAATCGTCACTCTCGGAAGGTTCGTCACCTGAACCTAGCGCCCAGTAGAGGAGTCCGCCGATTAGCCCGAGCATTCCGAGTACCCCACCAACGAACGGCAACCCGCCGAATCAGCCGCTGTTCCGGCCGCTCATCATACCGCCGTTTCGACCGTTCATCATCCCCGGGCCAGACCCCATCGTTCCGCCACCGGAGTTCTCGCCACCTCTGGTGCTGGATCCATACGCTACCGCGCCTTGTTCGACGATCGCGTCGCTCTCAGGTACGGCACCGTCCGGGATTGGACTCTCTTCGGCTGGACCGCCGGGGTTGCCGGTAACGATGCGACCGACTTGTGCGGGATACAGTAGTAGTCGTACGTGCCCGGTTCTTCGAACGTGTACTCGAACCCTCCTGACGAGATGACCCCACGATCGAATCCGCTGGCGTCGGATGGAATCCGGTTCTCGTAGGCCGTTGCCGAGTGTGCACCGGCTGCTATCTCGAAGCGGACGGTCGTGCCGGGTTCGACGTGGTGCCCGATCGGGTCGAAATAGTTGTTGCCCATCTTCACGACGGGCGTCTCCTGTGCGCTCGCTGGCTGAGAGAGGGCTGCGCTGGCGACTGCGCCTGCACCGAGCACTCTCAGGAACTGACGTCGACTATCGTCGACTATAGTTCGTCATATGAGGTGAATCGGTCGCTGGGTTCGTTATCCGCGCACGACATCGACGAGGCGCTGGGCGAATCCAGATGACTGCTGGGTCGCGCTCTCGATAGCCGATTCCAGGTCGTTCCGGTCGACAATGCCGATGAATTCAGCGGTCTGTTCACCGTTCGCGTAGACGAGTGTCGTCGGCGTCTTCCGGACGCCGTACTCCTCGGCCGTTTCCAGATCTTTCTGGATGTCGACCTCTCGAAACTCGACGTCGGGGTATTCGTCCTCGATGCCCTCGTTTTTCTCCCGCTGTGTTGCGCATGCTCCGCACGTCTCTTGGGTGAAGAGGATGACTTCGGCCACACAGTATACTACGGTATTGGGACTTAAACACATTGCTATTCAGAATCGTAAGCTGAGAGGATTCCATCTCTTCGATTCGAAGGCGCGCTCACACAGTGGTGATCGGGAGTAGCATCACGAATGAATTCGATCACACAGGCGTGGGGAGTACGCACCTTAGTGCGTACTCGTTGGTTTACTCCGACCGTTCGAGCCTGTCGCGGCGGGCTTCGAACTCCTCGTCAGTGAGGTCGCCGCGAGCGTATGCCGCGCGGAGTTCCTCCATTGCGGGATTTCGAGACGTCTGCGTTTCGCTCATGCGCCGGAAGACGAGGTAGCCACCGCCGAGGAGGATGAGGAGCGGGACGAGCATCCCGATGAACGGCCACCATCCACCAGTTCCGCCATACTGACCCATCATCCCACCGTAACCCATCATCCCGCCGAAGCCCATCCCCATTGTGAGCAACGGGAGCAGGATGATCGCTCCGAGGATGAGGAGAACGATGGTCGTGGTGTCGAGCTGGTTCGATGAAGCCATCGAAGATCAGGCCCCCAACGTGGACTCTTGTTCGTCGGTGACGGCCGAGAGAACACGCTCGAAACGCTCGTTGACCTCGGTCGCGATGGAGTCGAGCGCATCGTTGCCTGCGATGCCGACCAATTGCTGCGGATCGACGGCACTCACAACGATATCGCCGTCATCGGTTTCGTAGACGATGACGTTACACGGGAGGAGTGCGCCGAGTTCGATTTCTTCGGTCAGTCCCTCGTATGCCAGCGGGGGATTGCATGCACCGAGAATGCGGTACTGGCGAAATTCTTCGCCGAGTTTCTCCTTGAGCGTCGCCTGGATGTCAATGTCACAGAGGACGCCGAACCCTTCGTCTTCGAGCGCTGCGATCGTGGTGTCGACGATGTCGTCGAAATCGCCGGTGACTGAAGTCTGTATTGTGTATTCCATGGAATATCATACCCCGTCCACGGGGTTAACGGTTGGGTGCCTCAACGACGGGTGTTGGAGGGGTGGTGTACCATCTGGAACAGCAACTGTTCCGGTCATCCGGTACGTTCGAGCTGTTTTCGCCGTCGATCAAATTCGTCGTCTGAGAGCTCCCCGCGGGCGTAGCGCTCGCGGAGAACCGATAGCGACTGCTCATCGTTCCCGCCGGAACCTCGGTTGAGGAGCGCATAGACGATGTAGAGCGGGACGGCGATGAGGAGCCCCATCCAGAGGAGTCCCCAGAGCCCCATCGCTCCGCCGAAGAGGCCCCAGCCGCCGCCCATCATGCCGCCGCCGCCGTAGCTCCCACCACCGTGGGCAGCAGCCGTTCCAGTCGCCGCGACCAGCAGCGGAACGGTGAGTATCGCGAGTCGACGAGCAGTGCGTCCGATGTGAGTGGTGAGTTGCGTCATTATCTTGAGTTGGTGAGTTATGGTGTTCGGTTGGAGCGATCGAAACGGACAGGGGCGTCAGCAGTGGCCCTGCCCGTACATCCTGCCGTCGTCGTCAGCCATGTCCTGAGCCATCTCGTCGACGGTCACACCCATGTGCGACTCCATCCACTCGACGCTACCAGGGCCCATGTGCTCGGTCATCTGCGCCTCCATCCAGGCTGCCCAGTCGGCGGCGGCCCCATCAGCCGGGGGCGCGTCGTCTGCGGTCGTTTCGTTGCCGTGTGCGCTGACCACGGGTGCGGCGAACGCGAGTCCGACGATCGCGAGCGCCACGAGCAGCCACCGGCCGAGTGTGAAGTTGGTCATTGTCTTTCTCCTCGGTTACTCGTAGGACTGCTCGGGAGTTATCGACGTGGGTGTGAATCCACTCAGGAGAACGTTCGAGAACGTGTATAGATCGCTCTAAACGTTTTTCAGGAATAGACTCGTTCATCCCTGCCGAATTCGCCAGGGATTGGGCTAGCCCTCTTTAATCTCGTGTAGCGGTCGGGGCGACGAGGGTGGTGGTAGGCGCTTTGGAATACATTTTGTTGGCACTGTTGAAACCCTATTCTTCAGACAGATTTTGAAGTATAACCGCTGACCACTACACATACAACCCGATCAGCAACTCACCTAACCGTCACGAGTGCTATTAATGGGGACGCGTTGATACGGTCGACGCTTACCGTCGACTTCTTGCGACAAAGAGCAGTTCTCTTCGGCCACGTGGCCTCTACGTTCGCTGCGATCGACTGGGTTTGTAATGTTCTTTCAGCCACCTCGCGATTCCATCGAGACTGGGGAACAACGTTCGATGATTGATGTTCGCCTGGTCCAACTTGTCGCGAAACTCTCGCTTGCACTCTGCGGGAATGATGACCTTCCAGTAGAGGTCCGGATGTCGGCCGAACCACTCGTCCATGGACGTCCGGGGGTTGGCAGTCATCGAGAAGAGCGCCGCCTGATTGATGATACGCCGATCGATTGCTGGTGGCTCGAAGAAGACGATATAATCCTCACTTCGTTGCTTCGAGAATTCTGTAAGGATATCTCTGACGTTGTGCATCGGAACCGTTCGACGGTCTGTATCCTGGCTGTCGGTTTCCTTGGAACCCTCGATCACCTGCGTCATGAGGTCGTCGAGCATCTCCGCGTTGAACATGTCCGCCCCCATCTCGCCGAGAAACTCCTGAAAGTAGTCGGGAAGGAGTTCGTGGGCGGCCCCATAATCGACGGCCCATAGGACGCCGTCAGCGTCAGGTGAGCCGCCAGTTGCAAAGTATGCAGCAACTGCCGGGGAGGACGTCCAATCGAGGAGTCGTGTCGGCAACCCGTGGTGTTGGGCGAGTGTCATGAGATGGAACGGGGATTCGGGCTGGTTGATTTCCTGACGCGCGTACTGTCGGAAGTTGCGGAGTAGATGGATCTCTAATTCCCACTTGCCCGACTCGCCGACGAACCGCTGGAGCGATGTCCTGACGTCGTGGTCGGTGTCGGTAATTCCGCGGAACACGTACGGCGACCGATGCCGCGCTATCTCCTCATTCCACGAGTTCCGGTACATGAGGCGCTGAAGCTTTGGCCACTCGTCCGCGACGAACTCGTTGTCATTCACTCCCATCTGGATTACAGGTACTAGTTGCTCGCGAGGCTTATAGGCACGGTCAAGATTGTGGACAACGCAGGTGAGCGTGAGTTCACGAAATTGCTTCCATCACTGTCTTGACCGGACGAAGGCACCATACTTCCGCGTGAGGTGGAGTACACCGACTCAGACTGACTGCGCTGACCGTAAAGATCGGTATCCAACCGAGCGTTCCACGCTTCATAGAGCGACGAGAACTCACGGTGCTTGATGAGCGGACGCACCTCGTGTTCGTGGGCAAGTGTCCGAATCTTCTGGTCATCATAGCCTTTGTCTCCGAGGAGAACACCTCAGAAGGCACGACGAAGGAGTGTGCATTGTGTGGTGTGAAGACACCAAAGCCCATCTGGGTGCGCGAACACTCGTGTCCGTCGTGTGGATTCGAGACGGACAGGGACGCAAACGCGGCGATGAACGTCCTCAAGCGCGGCTTTGCTGAGCTAGGGCTGGGATGGCCCGAAGACACGCCTGTAGAGACTGTGGCCGCTACGGACGCCGATGACTTCCGAGAGGTGTATGCAAGTCACGTCGTGGAAACAGGAAGCCTGGCCTCGTGAGAGCAGGATTCCCCGCGCCACCGTGCGCGGGGTAACATTCGACTACCACCTCAATTCGACCAAACGCTTCTGATCAGTCACCGCTCCGTTTCTCGTCTAACTGTTCCCCTCATTCGACTTGAAGGTCCCCTCGCATCGTATTTTCGTGTGGGTCGCAGACGTATTGAGCCATCTCACTGCTCGCCGTGATCGCCAGAATCTGGTCCTCGTCCGGTTGGGAAACCACTTCGGTCGAAAGGTCATCGACGACCGCGTCGCTCTCATCGCGGATCTCGATGTTATGGCCACCGCCATCTCCTTCCGTCCAGCCGATCGTGTAGTCTTCATCCTCTTGCAGGACCAGCGTCGGATTCTCTGCACCTTCGATCGATGATGGCGCAAGGCCTTCCCAGTGGCTGGCCTGCGCGCTGAACTCGATGTCTGTTCCTGGCTCGATCTCACTAACGCCACCATCGCCGCCACTACCGCCATCACCAGGGCCACCGCCGCGAGGGCCGCCGCGCATACACCCTGCTATAGTAACCGTTAGAACTATTTACTCAATTACTGTTGTTGAGTGTAGTGGATCATCTCGACGAGATCTCTGTCGAGGAACTACAAACTGCCCTCGACAATGTGGAAGGAAAGAAGCCGACACAACGGCTCTTAGCCGCAATAGCGTACAAAAACGGTCTTACGCAAACTGAACTAGCTGAGTGGTACGACGTTCAGCGGCGAACGATCTACAGTTGGCTCAAGCGACTCGACACCGACGAGTCGCTTGAGCAGGCTGTTACTGATGCTCATCGATCTGGGAGAAATCGAAAGCTTTCAGAACAAGAGCAACAAGAGTTCGAAGAAATTGTCCACGAATCTCCCGAAGAAGTTGGCGTTGACGCGCCGGCGTGGACGCCGGCGCTCGTCCAGCAATACCTTGACGAGACCTACGATGTCGAGTACTCAATCCCGAGTTGTCGGCGGTTGCTTAACGAAGCGGGATTGAGCTATCAAAAACCTCGCCGTACAGCCGCTGAATCTGATGCTGATGAGCAAGAAGCGTTCCGTGAGAATCTCAAAAAAAGCGGCGGAAAATGGATGCCACGGTAGTCTGCATCGATCAAACCAAGAAATCTGTGCAAGTTGAGCCGCGTGCCGCGTGGTTTCCTCGCGGCACGCGGCCGTCTGTCGAATTATCCGGACAACGTGAGTGGACGTGTCTCTTGGGCGCGATCACCGAAGACGGTGATCGCTTTTTCTCTCGATTTGAAGAGTACGTTACCGCCGATCACGCAAAACATTTCATTCTCGCATTATGCCAAGAGTTTGAAGATGACTTGATCGTTGTGTTGGATGGAGCATCGTACTTTCAGGCGTCGGCCGTCACGGACCTGACGGCCCGTGACGACCTCGCCTTCGTCACGCTCCCGGCGTATTCGCCGGAACTCAATCCGGTCGAAGAGTGCTGGAGACAGTTACAAACGGCTCTCAACAACCGGTTCTTCGACTCACTTGGCGAGTTGACAACGGCGATCGATACCGCACTTGATCAACTCTCCATTCCAAAAATGAGCAATTATTTCTAACGTCTACTATAGTAGGGTGCTCACGGCCGTCGCTCCGGTCAATTGCATGATTCTACGCCGTGTGGTCGAATTGGCACCTGACATTGTCTACACGTTTGCGATGAGGATGAATAGACCTTCTCCAGTCTTCTCATTTGGGAGTGGATGAGTGAATGCCGTAATCAGTGTGCAGACAAACACGAGGCTGACCTTCGAGACGGCGAGTGGGATTGATCTGAATCGGCAATTATCGAGCGAGGCGGCTCCTGAGAGTCGCCAGCAATCCGGGCTAATCCCTCGCCGTCTGTTCCGAGTCACGGGATTCTTGACCCTCTATCTCCTCCTCGTCCGCTTCGAGCCTCGCCGCTTCGTAGTCAGCAAGCATGTTGGCGACGTGGCGATTACACGTGGAAGGGGATACGACGTCCAACTACAACACTGATCGACAGGCGCCAGCAGAGGTTTAGTTCTGACTCTGCTGCAGGTCGTCACTCGGATAGATTCGATACGTCCGTCCCTGCCGCTCGCGGTACAGCAGACCGCGCTTCTCGAGAGCGCTGACCGTCTGGCTTACCTTGCTCTTCGAGAAATCCGAGCGATCGCGGAGTTCGATCTGCGTGAGACCGGGTGAGGAGAGGACCGGTTCGAGGATGCGGCGTTCGTCGTCCGGCAACAAATCCAGCACGCGAGCCCGAGGCTGGGTTTCTGGGTTGATGGCATCATTCGATTGAGCAGTGTTGTCAGATGACCCAGGGCTCTCTCGATCAATTCTATCCGATGCATCACTCCGTTGCTGATTGACTGCCTCCGTGCTGGTGAGGTCGTCGCGAATCATCAGATACCCACCACCGATGACAGCCGAGACGAGGATGGTCCCGAGGACGTACCAGAGTGGATTGGTTCCGTGAACTGCCCCCATCGACGTATCCATCATCGATCCCATTTGTTCGACGGCCTGCTGTTGCTGATACGCTTGCCAGCTGAGCGCTCCGCCGATGGTTACGACGGCAACGACGAGGAGACCGACTACTGCATCGGCTCGACGTCGATTCATCCATCCCACCGCGAATGGACGTGGTACGCATTCATGCCTGAGAGTTGGCGAGACACCGGTGTACCAGTTGTGATTGTCCGAGGCAGGAATCGACGACGCCTGGCCACGATACTCGGTATCGAGACATAGCGGTCAGTGATGTTCATGGCTCTGGGAAGACCCCGTCTCTGAGACCTGTGGGTGTTGCTGTGCAAATTCGGAGGGGCGCTTCTCGAACGATCGCTTACATCGGTCCGAACAGAAGTGGTACGTCTCGCCGTCGTGGGTAAGACTCGGTCCGCTATCGTCGGTTCGCATCCCACAGACGGGGTCGCGGTACTGCCCGGGTGCACCGAGTCCGCGTCGGTAGACGTAGAGGAGGAAGCCAGAGAGCGCGAATGCGAGGATGTTGAGGTAGAACGTGTAGTCAAGTTCGAAGTACGTCTGTTCGGAGGCTGTCTCCCCGCCAGCGAGATTCGGGACGATGCCGAGAGCGCTGAACAGTTCCTCCATGAGAAAGCCTGTGAACGCCATCGTCACGAAGAAGATACCGAGGATGTACAGCATCACCTTCCAGCCGTAGTACTTCCGGTAGACGTTCAGGACGGGGACCGTGATGAGGTCGGCGTAGACGAACGCGATGACGCCGGCGAAGCTGATGCCGCCGCCCCAGAGGGCAACCGCAAAGGGAACGTTCCCCATGCTCCCGACGAAGCTGAGGACGGCGATCGCTACACCCATGATGGCGTTCTCTGCGCTTACCAACAATCCATCGCCCTGGAGGAAGAGCGTGTTCCAGACCCACTGCGGAACGAAGACGATGACGAACCCCGAGATGAGAAAGCCCGCGATGATGTCCGTCCAGATCATCGACCACTCCTTGCGGTACTGGTTCCCGACTTTGTACCAGCCCCCCCACGAGAGCAGTTCGTCACGCCACCCGCCGCTACTTGCGGCTTCCTGCTGGTACGTCTCCATGCAACCTTCCGAACAGAACTTCAGCGTCTCGCCGCCGTCAGTCACCAGCGAGTACTCGTCTTTTCCTTCCATCCCGCAGGTCGGGTCTTCGGTGATTCCTTGGTCGTGGTCGCGTTGATTCAGTTCCTCCCGCACTTGCTCGAAGAGGTTCTCGGGGAGGGTCAGATGGACGAGGACCGCCATCACAGCAATGAGAATGACACCACCGAGGAGTTCGGCAACCAGGAACTCCCAGCCGAGGAGGATCAGGATCATCAGGCCGAGTTCGACGATGAGGTTCGTCGAGGCGAACATGAACGCGAAGAAGTTCACCGTGTGCGCTCCCTTCTTGAACAGCCCCTTCCCAATGGCGACCGCACCGAAGCTACAACCACTACTCGCCGCGCCGAATACAGTTGCTTTCGTGAGGCCACTCAGATTCCCCTCTCCGAGTACTTTGGCCATCCGCTCTTTCGAGACGTAAACCTGAACGAGACTCGTGATGACGAGCCCCATGATGATCGCCCACGCAGCGGTCCAGAGGAAGCCGACACCTATTCGTAAGGACTCGAGGATTCCGTCAACGAGGGCGGCTTGCATATCTAGACTATCGCAGTCATCTGTTTTGGTATTTGTTCTTAAGAAACTGGGGCTGTGGGCGGAGTAAATCTTGTATTCAAAGGTGATTCTTGCTATCAGCTGTGGTCAACCGTTCGAGGACTGTGTTCGAGCACATCAGTTTCTACGTGTCACCGATTCCGGTCGGTAGTTGCTGCTTGATCTTCCGACGGACCGGTCACACAGATATGGGGGTTGTACCGCTGTTTCCCCCACGATATTCTTGCGCCGTGTTACCAGGGAGACTCTTCCTTTCGAATTGTAAGAGAAACCCGAATGAAGGAGTAGAGCGTATCTCTAGTCATGAGTACTACTACCACAAACCAAGACGCGTACGAAATGGACTCCACGACCAACGTAATGCATCTCGATTCGTTGGCACTGGCGGGCGCAGCAGCAGTTGTCTCTGCCGTCGCGATGCTCCTACTCGGTGTGTTCGGAGCAATCGGCGTCTACGAGGGCGCAGTCGAAGCGATGGAGCAGTGGCACCTGTTCTTCGAACCGACCGTCGTCGGGACTGTGGCGGGCATGGTCGAGGCAGCGGTGATCAGCTTCGTCTTGATGTACGCCTTCGCGTGGCTGTACAACGCCTTCGCATCATAAATCGTGGAGTCAATCCATGTACGCCACCGCCAAAGCCGAAATCGTCATCGACGCATCGTCCGAGGAGATCTGGGAGTACGTGACCGCCCCAGTCCATTGGACGGCGTCGAACCCCGAGGAACACTACGGGCTCGAATACGACACGCCCGACAACCGCCCGCGCGAGGGCGGGACGTTCCACCAGGCCGAAGAGGTCGCCGGGATGTACGCCGACCTGCATGGCCGATTCCAGTATATCGACCATCCCAACGTGGCGGTCTGGGCGGGGACGGCGTACTATCCGCTCCTTCGAGGACTCGTCACCGTTCGGATTCCCGAAGGAGGGACCATTCGACTCGAAGAGACTGCAGACGGGACTCGCATGTCACACGTCGTCTGGATGGACTTCCCGAACAACCGACGGGGACGGGCGCTGAAATGGGTGTTCACGACAGCTCTCAATGGGAAGGCGAAACTCTACGATCACACGAACAAGGAACTCGTCTTCTTCAAGGACCGCATCGAGTCGACAGCCCATCAGTCGCCCAAACCGACGGACGAGAGTCCGTAGCAAAATCAACGCACACATCCAATCATGTACACCGAGATCCTCATTCCAACCGATGGCAGCGATAACGTCGAGCCCGCAATCCAGTACGGACTTGACCTCGCTCGCCGATACGACGCAACCGTCCACGCTCTCCACGTCGTTGACAGTTCACCGATCGAACGGAAGCTGGAACTGACCGCGCTGGAAATCGACCTGGAGACGCTCCCGGACACGTGGTATGACGCTGGTGATGCCGCCACCCAGCAGATCGCAACTCGAGCCGCAGAACACGGCCTCGATGCGGCAACTGAGGTTCGTCGTGGTATCCCAGCGCACGAGATTGCGTCCTACATCACCGATAATGAGATCGACCTCGTGTGTATGGGAACCCGGGGACATACTGGTCTTGACCGCTTCCTGCTCGGAAGTGTAACGACCCGAATCGTCCGCACTACCGACATTCCTGTCCTCAGCGTCAAATCGAAGACGGTGGCGGCGACGTCGGAATCCGAACTGCGGGGGGGCTTCGAGAATATCCTCGCTCCAACGGACGGGAGTAAACCCGCACGGGAGGCCGTCACTCATGCTCTTGAACTGGCTCGAACATACGATGCGACACTTCATGCCCTCTACGTTGTCGATAGAGTTGCCTACGCGTCTCGTCCGGGATGGACATGGGACGAACTGCAGCAAGTACTGGAGCAAAACGGGGATACTGTCGTAGAAGATGTCCAATCCCGGGCAGCTGCCGACGGTGTTTCAGTCGCTGCTGAGATCACCCACGGCGTTCCTCATCAGGCAATAGGGGAGTACTGCGATCAACACGGAATCGACCTCATCGTGATGGGAACACACGGACGGTCCGGCATTTCACGACGGCTCATCGGAAGTGTGACCGAACGGGTTCTCCGGAACTCGGATGAGCCAGTTTTGACCATTCGAGGAGTGTAGACGCGGCTTGGGCTACCGGCGAAGCGAGATGAGAAGGACAATGAATCCGAGACCGATGGCGACCGATTCGATGATGTGGACAAGAGCGAGATCGAGCCCTCCGAACTCAAACAGTACTCCTTCGATGAACACACCGAGAGTGATGATTCCAAAGCCAATTGCAGCGTTTCGCATATAGTACGTACCCGTTCGTCGATATGCCTCGAAACTGTAATACGTGATCAGGATACCGAGTACAAGTACGAGCGTGCGGACGACCAGGAGAATTGCTGTTGTCGTATCCACCATTCACTTAGTCCTCCAATTTCTTCGAGTCGCGTCCGTACAGAGCGTACAGGATCGTGAGCATACCAATCGCGACGATGGCCGTTGCCACCGTTCCTGCATTTTGGAACGTCAGGCCAACCACGTCGAACAAGATTCCCTCGATGATCGCACCGAAGCTGATGATGGCGAAGCCGACCGCGAGGTACAACATCGATTGACTGTTGCTACGTCGATAACCGCGATAGGCTTGGAATGCGATAATGAACCCGAGAGCCATTGTAACGAGCTTTGCGATGATGAGACCGATGTGCATGGTTATTCGTTCCTCATTGTGTTCCACAACCGAGCGAATCTGTCGGGAGCGTCTTCACGGAGTTCGATATGGACGTCGAATCCCGATTCGAGGAGCTGTACCTCAACACGGTCGAGCTGGGCCTCGTATTCGCTGTAGTGGTGACCGTCGGGATCAACGTGTGTTCGCTCGATGAGCAAGTCGTACTCTAGCAACGTATTGACCCGTCTGGAAACTGTCGAGACTGACATGTCACACTCTTCGCTGAGTTCCTTAGCAGACATCTGTTTTCGGCGAGTCGCCTCGAGGATCGCGCGTGCGTAGTCGTCTTCCAGGATTTCGAGGATCCCCGAGATGTCCCGCTCTTCACTCACAGTCCGTGTTGTTGGTAAAGAGTATATAAAGAAACGCCGATTTGCTGACCCAGCAAATTTGCTTGCCGGTCTATATCCTCCGAGTGTGTAGGTTCACGTGTAAGGTGACCGATGCCATGACCGACTCACTCACGCGACGACGGATGCTTCAGCTGACTGGCGGTGCGGCAGTCGTTGGGCTTGCCGGATGCACTGGAACGCAGAACAACGACGGCGGAACGCCGACCGAAAGTGGCCACGACGACAGCGGCACGGAGTCCGGCCACAGCGACGAGGAGGATGGCCACGACGAAGCGGTCGGGGCGCCGTCCGATGCGGCCGAAGTGAATATGATTACTGAGGACGGGGGCTATCACTTCGAGCCACACGTCGTGCGGGTGAACGTCGGTGGGACCGTGACCTGGCACAACGAGAGCGGAAGCCACTCGACGACCGCGTACCATCCCGACAACGACCAGCTCCAGCACGGCATGGGTATGGGAATGGGCGGTGAAGCGAAGGACCAGCCCCAGCTCGTTCCCGATGGTGCTGCATCATGGGATAGCGGTCTCTATACCGAACAAGGCGCAACGTTCGAACACACGTTCGAGACCGAAGGCGTCTACCACTACTACTGTACGCCCCACGAGAGCCTCGGCATGATCGGGAGCGTCATCGTCGGTGAACCGGATCCCCACGAGCAGGTCGCCTTGGAAGACCCGCCGGCCGACAAGCCCGAGCGCGTTCGCGAGAAGCTCGAAGAACTGAACGGGATAGTCAGCACAGCTCTCGGCGACGACCACGAGTGAACACGCGTCGTTGCGTCGATGGGTAATCGGTAGCTTACACGCGATTTTCGCCCACTAAATCCTCCTCGTGTTTCTGTTTGTGCGACTAGGCGAGTACATTGTAGCCGACGTGTGCAAGTGCAAGGCCGAGATAGCCGAAGACGAGCAGCGTCACGGTTCGCCGAGAGAGCGACGGGATTCCGATCGGTTCGTTTCCGTGAATTTGTTCTCCGAGCGCGTAAACGAACCGCCCGGCGAGCAGCGCAAACGGGACGTGTACAAACACCAGCGGCAGGAACAGCGAATCGAACCGGACCGTCGCCTCCAGCTGCGCCAAGTACTCGAGTTTGAGCAGTACCTCGAGTCCGGCGACGGTGAATCCGGACGTCACGGTAGCGAACAGTCCTTCGGTTTTCGAGAGGAGTCGTCTCCGCCAGTAACTCCAGCCGTAGAACGTGAGAATCAGTGGGAGGAAGCGAACGAGTGCTTCCTCGACGAGTCCGACCAGTAGTGTCCACGTCATGTTCGGCGTCGCCTGAAATAGAGCGATTTCGAGCAAATAGGCGACCCAGACACCGACACCGGTCACGATAGCGCTCACGACTGTGATGCCAACGAGTGACCGATATCGACGCGTCATATTTCACGAGGGGGCGTATTCTGATACTCGGAGAGCAATCGGCATAGGCGTACCCGTTCTGGGGGGACATTGTTCCTCGAAGAGGCTTTATTACTGTGTGACTGTTAGTCAATACCACGACGTTCGATAGGCCCATAGTACAGTATCATGGCTTCCGACGACTCTACCGCGACCCAGCTCCCTTCCGATTCGGAAAGCGATGTCATTGGTCGGATCGAAGACGAGATTCTGTCACGGCGCGGATTCCTTGTCGGACTCGCCACCGGTGGTGTCGGAGGTGCTGGAGCAGTTCTCGGTCTCACACGCTCCGACGAGGGGTTTCAATCGCTAGCGACGCTTGCCGGTGGGGCGACGCTTCCCGCCATGGTACAGTATTATCTTCCAGCAGTCGATTCGTCTGGCGAGGGCCTCATACTCCCGGTCAAGTTTGCGTTTTCGGAGGGTGATGGTGAGTTGTTTGTCGATGTGGGCGACGTTGAGGTCCGTCACGATTTACAGCTCGCACTCCGGGAGGCGACGGAGACGGCGACGCGTCTCACTGGCCGTTCGCTCGCGGGAACGTCGATACGAGTCACGTTCGATCCTCCCGACTCAGAGGTACTCGCACTCGGCGGGAAAAGCTGGGAAGCGGGCCTCACGGTCGCACTAGTCGCTAGCCTCCGGAGACAGTCCCCTCCACGAACTACGCTGATCACGGGCATCGTGAACAACGAAGGAGTGTTGCTTCCCGTCGGTAAAATCGAAGCGAAGGCCCGCGCTGCGCGAGCGTTCGGAGCGGCGAAACTGATCGTTTCTGAGGGCAGTTCGTCTGACGTGACGGTTCAGGGGATTCGTGTCGTCGAGGTCGCGTCGATCAGGGATGCACTCGATCGTCTGTTGTGACCTTCCACACCGTCTCCCCGTCCATGGGGGAGACGATTCAAGAGCCACGTCACCGTAGGACAAGGTATGAACGAATTGTCCCCGTTCGACGCAATCCGCGAATTTGATTTCGACGGCACCTCCTACAAGATGGCCGACCTCACAGTCCTCGAAGAGGAGGGGCTCTGCGAACTCGATCAGCTCCCCGTCAGTATCCGCGTTCTCCTCGAGTCCGTTCTCCGCAACGTCGACGGGGAGACGATAACCGCCGAGGACGTTCGCAACGCCGCGTCGTGGGAACCCGACGTCCCAGACGTCGAACTCCCGTTCACGCCCTCCCGCGTCGTCCTGCAGGACCTCACCGGCGTCCCTGCCGTGGTCGACCTCGCAGCACTCCGATCAGCGGTCGATCGCAAGGGCAAAGATCCAACCATCGTCGAGCCGGACGTCCCGTGCGATCTCGTGATCGACCACAGCGTGCAGGTCGACTACTTCGGCTCCGAGGATGCCTACGAGCGCAACGTCGAACTGGAGTACGAGCGCAACGGCGAGCGGTACCGTTCCCTCAAGTGGGCCCAACAGGCGTTCGACGACTTCCGCGTCGTCCCGCCGGGGACTGGTATCGTCCACCAGGTGAACCTCGAGTACCTCGGGCGGGTTGTCCACGCCCGCGGGCGGAATGGAGAAGAGTGGCTCCTGCCGGACACGCTCGTGGGGACGGACAGCCATACGCCGATGATCGGCGGTATCGGCGTCGTCGGCTGGGGTGTCGGCGGCATCGAAGCTGAAGCGGCGATGCTCGGCCAGCCGATCACGATGAAGCTTCCCGAGGTGGTCGGTGTCCGGCTCACCGGCGAACTTCCCGAGGGCGCGACCGCGACGGACCTCGTCCTTCACGTTACTGAGCAGCTTCGGGAGGTCGGCGTCGTCGATCGGTTCGTCGAATTCTTCGGCTCTGGTGTATCGAATCTCACCGTTCCAGACAGGGCGACCATCGCGAACATGGCGCCCGAACAGGGTTCGACCATCAGTATGTTCCCCGTCGACGAAGCAACGCTCGAGTACCTCGAACTCACGGGCCGCGACGAGCAGCACATCGAACTCGTTCGCGAATATCTCGACGCACAGGGGCTGTTCGGTGAACAGAACCCCGAATACACCGAGACGGTCGAACTCGATCTCTCGACGATCACTCCCAGCCTCGCCGGGCCGAAACGCCCCCAGGATCGCGTCGCAATGGGCGACATGAAGACGCACTTCCGGGGACTGGTCCACGGCGAATTCGAGGACGAACTCGACGATATCGACGAAGATGCGATCACACGATGGATCAGCGAGAGCAGCGGTTCCGACGACGACCGACCCGACCCCGATCTTCCGGAACCAGACGTCGGTGATCTCACCGGCCGAGTCGAAGTCGACGTGAACGGCGAGTCGACCGAGATCGGGCACGGCAGTGTCGTCGTCAGCGCCATCACCAGTTGTACGAACACGTCGAACCCGTCCGTGATGCTCGCGGCGGGGCTGCTCGCCCGCAACGCCGTCGAACGAGGGCTCGACGTTCCGGCGTACGTCAAAACGAGTCTCGCACCGGGCAGCCGAGTCGTCACCGAATACCTCGAAGCCTCGGGGCTACTTCCCTATCTGGAAGACCTCGGCTACAACGTCGTCGGCTACGGCTGTACGACCTGCATCGGAAACGCTGGGCCGCTTCCCGAGCCGATCGAACGCGCGATCGACGCCGAGGACCTCTGGACGACGAGCGTCCTCTCCGGCAACCGGAACTTCGAGGCACGCATCCACCCGAAGATCCGGGCGAACTACCTTGCCAGTCCACCGCTCGTGGTCGCCTACGGACTCGCCGGGCGCATGGATATCGATCTCGAACACGATCCGCTCGGCACCGACGACGACGGCAATCCGGTCTACCTCTCTGACATCTGGCCCGGCGCCGACGAGATCCACGCGGCGGTCCACGACAGTGTCGATTCCTCGATGTTCGAAGAGAAGTACGCCGAAGTGTTCGAAGGTGACGAGCGCTGGGCGGCACTCGACGCCCCGACTGGTGACGTCTACGAGTGGGACGACTCCTCGACGTACATCCGCGAGCCACCGTTCTTCAGGGGTTTCCCGCTGGAGAAGCCCGGCGTCGCAGACGTCGAAGACGCCCGCACGCTGATGCTGCTCGGTGATACGGTCACGACCGATCACATCAGTCCCGCCGGGCCGTTCAGCCGTGAGCAACCGGCCGGAGAGTGGCTCGTTGAACAGGGCGTCGAACCCCACGAGTTCAACACGTACGGCGCTCGCCGGGGCAACCACGAGGTGATGATGCGTGGCACCTTCGCCAACGTTCGCATCGAGAACCAGATGCTTGACGACGTCGAAGGCGGCTACACGATCCATCACCCAACCGACGACCAGACGACGGTCTTCGAAGCCAGCCGCCGCTATCGCGAGGACGACACGCCCCTCGTCGTGTTCGCCGGCGAGGAGCTTGGAACAGGGTCGAGCCGGGACTGGGCGGCAAAGGGAACGGATCTGCTGGGTGTCCGTGCGACGATCGCCGAGAGCTACGAGCGCATCTTCCGTGACAACCTCGTCGGGATGGGTGTCTTGCCGCTCCAGTTCGTCGACGATGACTCGTGGGAGTCGCTCGGCCTCGATGGATCGGAACGGATCGCGATTCACGGCCTAGACGACGGTCTAGACGTGAACGACGAACTCACCGTCGTCGCAGAACGTGCCGATGGCTCGACCGTCGAATTCCCGGTCACGGCACAGGTTGGGACGCCGGCAGCCGTTCGATACGTCGAAAATGGCGGAATCCTTCATCTGGTGCTCCGCCGATTGCTTACCGAGGAGTAGCCACCTCTCTCCAGAGAGCCGTCTTTTCCGGACACTACGAGGGACGCCGCTGGTCAAACTGACTTTGTGACGTGTCTGGCTGCTGGCCTCTATTTAGAGATACTGAGGAGGCAAAGTACTGCCTGGGTTTATTTGTCGTCCGAGAGTCAGCCCATAATATGGCATCGCACGAAGTCCAGCTAGAAAGTACGATTGGGGGTTCACTGCAAGCGGTCGCCTACACACGCTGAGTGTCTGGTTCATCTTCGCGCTTCGATTGATGATGGGGCTGGCGTTCTTCCAGAGTGGCCTCGACAAGGTTCTCTCTGGAGATTTCAGTGCTGGCGGCTATCTAACGGGGGCAGTCCCAAACAACGGAAGTCCACTCGCAGATCTGTTCGTGGCGATGGGAAACACGCCGTGGTTCGTTGATTTCGTGAACATCACCGTTCCGTGGGGCGAAGTGCTCATCGGACTTGGCCTCCTATTCGGCGTACTCACTCGCCTCGCCGCGTTCTGGGGAGCGTTCATGATGCTCATGTTCTACTTCGGGAACTGGGACGTAGCACACGGCTATATCAACGGCGATTTCGCGTACATGCTCGTGTTCCTCTCTGTCGCCGCGTTCGGGGCAGGGCGGATACTTGGTCTCGATGCGTACATCGAACAGTACGAGATTGGTGGCGTTCCGCTGATCGAACGGTATCCCTGGGCACGATATCTACTCGGCTAATTTCCAGTATCTCGAGACTCACCTAGGAGAACAAACTCATTATACATACGGTGGGCTTACATCCCTGTCTCCGAGCTAGAGCGATTCGTCATGATGATCCCGCTGATCAACATCAGGACTGCGAGCGCGACCATCCCGAGGTCCCAACCCATCCCGGCAGTCATCGACGAGCCCATGCTACCGCTCATCCCGCCGTTCATACCGGACCCCATCCCACCACCCATTCCCCAGTTCATACTCCCGGTAACGCCGACCAATGTCTGATTGAGCAACATCACGAGCGAATACCCGATCATCAGTAGCCCGCTCGCGTTGCCAAGCCGATCGGCGTAGGGAGTCAGCAGAGCGACGCCGTGGACGACCACGATGGCGCCTAGGAGTGCCATGAGTAGCCCGCTGTTCGAGTTCATCATGCCGCTACCGCCGGTCGCCGAGATCAGCGAGTAAACGCCCGAGACGAGGGCGATCGATGCACCGTACTGTCGGGTCGTCGAGCCGTTCATCGGAGCCTCCCGAGCAGCTCGTAGTCGTCGTCGGGCGAGTACCGGCGGAACAGCAGGCTGTTCGTCAGCACCGACACACTCGAGAAGGCCATCGCACCGGCCGCGAGCACGGGCTGGAGCAGTCCGAGTGAAGCCAACGGGATCATCGCCGTATTATAACCAAGCGCCCACACGAGGTTCTGCTTGATCTTCTGGAGTGTCGCGTCCGAGATGCGGATGGCCTTCACCACGTCGAGCGGGTCGTCGCGCATCAGCGTCACGTCCGCCGCCTCGATGGCGACGTCCGTCCCGCTCCCGATGGCGGTCCCGACGTAGGCGACCGCGAGCGCGGGCGCGTCGTTGACGCCGTCGCCCACCATCATCGCCTTGCGACCTTCGTCCTGAATGGCCTCGACGGCGTCGGATTTGTCCTCGGGGAGCACCTCCGCGCGGACGTTCTCGGGGTCGATGCCGACCTGTTCGGCGACGGCGCGGGCGGTCCGTTCGTTGTCACCGGTGATCATCATCACGTCGACACCGCGCTCCTGCAGTTGGCTCACGGCCTCGGTCGCACTTTCTTTGATCGTGTCAGCATCAGCGACCACACCGACGAGTTCGCCCTCGTCCGTGCCAGCGGGCACGCGGGCGACGAGCATCGCCGTCTTCCCCTCGTTCTCGAGACGCTCCATCGTCTCCTGGGCGGGTGCAGGATTGATCCCGTTGTCGCGGAGGAGCTTTCGGTTACCGACCAGCACCTCACTGTCGCCGACAGTTGCGCGGATGCCATGGCCGGGAACGTTCTCGAAGCCGTCTGGTTCAGTCACGTCGATACCGCGGGATTCAGCTCCGTCGACGATGGCCCGCGCGAGCGGGTGCTCGCTTCCACTTTCGGCCGTCGCTGCGAACCGGAGAACGTCGTCCTCACTAAGACGATCGCGTGCGGTTAGTTGGCCGCCATCGGTAGCGGTGTCGCCGCCGTCTGTGAGAGGCTGTCCGTCGCCATCGAAGACGACGACGTCAGTCAGCTCCATTTCACCTTTGGTGAGCGTCCCAGTCTTGTCAAAGACGACCGTGTCGACGTCTTTCGCCCGTTCGAGGATGTCACCGCCCTTGAACAGGACGCCGTTCTGGGCACCGATCGTCGTCCCAACCATCGTTGCAGCAGGCGTTGCTAACCCCAGCGCACAGGGACAGGCGATCAACACGGACGATGCGAAGACGATAAGCGCGAACTCGAAGACTGAGACAGTGCCCCCAGCCACGGCTGGTCCGCCAGCAACCGCTCCCCAGAGCGGGAGCCAGTCGACGAATCCGGCGAGTGCTTCGGGGAAGAGGAACCACACAGTGCCCCATAGTAACGCGTTCGCGATGACTGCTGGGACGAAGTACGCCGAGATGCGGTCGGCGAGGTTCTGGATGTCTGGCTGGCGGGACTGGGCCTCCTTGACCGTCTGAACGATCTGCTGGAGGGCGGTGTCCTTTCCGACCTTCGTCGCCTCGACGACGAGCACACCGTTCTCGTTGATGGTGGACCCGACGACCTCGTCGCCCTCGCCTTTCTCGACGGGGACCGACTCGCCGGTGACCATCGACTCGTCAACAGCACTCTGCCCATCGATGACGACGCCGTCGGTCGGAATCTGCTCGCCGGGACGGACCTTCATGCGATCGCCGACGGTGACATCTTCGAGTGGCACTTCCACTTCGGTACCGTCCTCGTCGACGAGGGTGGCTGTCTCGGCCTCCATTTCGAGGAGCTTCCGAAGGGCGTCACCTGCCTGCCCTTTCGAGCGGGCTTCGAGGTAGTTCCCAAGGGTGATGAACACCAGGATCAACGCGGCAGTATCGAAGTACAAGCTCCCCGCGATCAATCCGGCCAGTACTGCAACGGAGTAGAAATACGCAGTGGACGAACCCAGTGCGATGAGAACGTCCATGTTGGCGCGCCTGTTGTTGACCAGCGCGTTGTACGAGTTCTTGTAGAACGGCCAGCCGAGCACAGCCTGAACGGGTGTCGCTAGCAGGAACTCGACCCACCCGAATTCGACGCCGAAGACCGTCTCCGGGAGAATTCCCCCGCCGAGCAGAAACTTCTCTGCGAGGAAAAACAGCATCGGGGCAGACAGCGCGGCTCCGAACAGCGTCAGTCGAAGCTGTTTTCGAATCTCACCCTGTCGTGCAGCGTCACGAGCATCTTCACCCGATTCACCGCTGTCGCTGTCTTCACGGACCGGCGAGTACCCAGCGTCCTCGATAGCGTCGTAGAGCGCGTCGAGTGATGTGTCCGCAGGGTTGTACCTGACCTGCGCTTCGTCGGTGGCGAAGTTTGCCTCGGCCGCGATAACACCCGGCGTGTTCTCGAGTGCGGTCTCGTTCGTCTGCACACAGTTGGCACAGGTCATATCGGAGATGCCTATGGTCACCGTGTCAGACACCGCACCGTAGCCGGCGTCCTCGATCGTCTCGTAGATCTCTGCAAGCGATACCTCGTCAGGGTCGTACTCGACGGAGCCCTCGTCCGTGGCGAAATTGGCGTTCGCCTCGACGACGCCGTCGAGTGACTCCAGGGCGTCGCCAACTGTCCCCGAGCAGTTGGCACAGGTCATCCCTGTGATGTCGAGATGTGCGGTACGTGTTTCCATTGTCATACTAGAGGGGCTACTCCGTTAGGTGAGTTTCTGCTTGGATAGTGAGGGTAATCAACGGCGTTTACTTTCGGTTCCAAACCGAAGTCAGCGCTACACGCCCTCTTCGAGACGCTGGTGTCGATCTTCGAATCGACTCTGACACGATGGACAACAGAAATGATAGAGTTCTCCGCCAATACGACTCGTCTCCCCCTCGGAATCCACAGTATTACTGCACTCGGCACACGTGAGTGCGAACTCGACGCCGTCGATCGATGGCGTCCACTCGACTTCGTCGACTAACGTGACTGTGTAATCAACCGAGTCAGCACCATCGAGAAGCGTGTTCACCCACGCCCGGACGTTCTGTGCTTCTGCACGTCCATAGAACCAGAGGTCACCCTCCGACGTAATGAACACGTGTTCGACGGCGTCGTCGTTTCTGACCCGCTCACGAACCGCGTCGAACGACTCAGATGAGATATCTAGTTGGACAAGTACCGGCACACCAGCTCTGAGTTGGCTACGGTCGACATCGATAGTGAAGTGGTTGATGACCCCGGTCTCTTGGAGTCGTGTGACGCGATCTGAGACGGCTGGCCCCGAGAGGCCAACTTCCCCGCCGATCGCGCTGAACGGGCGACGGGCGTTCTCGGCTAACAGCGAGAGAATCTCCATGTCGGTTTCGTCCAAGTCCCGCATACGAGGCGATAGGGACCCAGGATACAATACGATTCCCCAGCAGACACTTTGGAATGCGTCGTTTCACGGCCGTTCGAACAGCAGTATCGAAGCAGCAAACGACAAAGAGGAGCCGTCCGTATCTCTCACTGGAATGAGTCAAACGATCACCGTCGAGGGAATGACCTGCGGCCATTGTGAACAGACAGTCGAAGAGGCACTTCAAGACGTGTCTGGTGTGACTGACGTCACTGCCGATCGTGAGGCCGAACAGGCGAGCGTCGATGGTGACGCCGACGTCACGGCCCTCGTGCAAGCCGTCGAAGACGCTGGATACACAGCCCACGCCTGAGAGCACCCAGAACGTTCGCGGACGACCGCCCCGTCGTTCTCTTCCAAGTCCGCCTGCCCTGATCGTCCCGCGCAGTATCAGGCCCCGGACAGAATAATGTGGAATGGCACCAACACCCAACCCATGATCAACCATCTAGACCACGTGCGTACACGGGACGCTTCGTCGGAAACTGATTCCGAGGGACCCGTCTACTGCTGCCGTATTTGCCAGTTAGAAGCAGATGGAGGGAGGCGAGCGACAGATCCCTCATCCACCACGGAGCCTCCCCACTCCTCCGAGCACACGAACCACGACCGGACGGGCGAGACTACCACGGAACCCGGAAGCACCGACGAACACGCACACCACGATCCCGAAGCCGAGCCCGGACACAGCCACGCCCATACTGGAGAGGGCGAACACGATCACGACGCACACGACCAAGGTGCGGACGTCCACGAGGGAGGGCACGAAGATCACGCCGCTCATACGGATCACACGGGCCACGAGCAGATGTTCCGACGACGGTTCTGGGTATCGCTCGTGCTCTCGGTGCCGGTCATCTTCTTCAGCGAGTTCATTCAGGATGTCTTCGGCTACACGGCGCCGTCGTTCTCTGGAAGCGTCTGGATCACACCCGTCCTCTCAGTCGTGATCTTCGCGTACGGTGGCGTGCCGTTCCTCTCGATGGCCCGAACGGAACTCGAGAACCGTGAGCCAGGGATGATGATGCTGATCTCGCTGGCGATCACCGTCGCGTTCGTCTACTCGATCGCGAGCCTGTTTCTCGAGGGGACGACGCCGTTCTTCTGGGAACTGGTCACGCTGATCGACATCATGCTGCTGGGCCACTGGATGGAGATGCGGTCGGTCCGACAGGCCTCCGGTGCGCTCGACGAACTGGCGAAGCTCATGCCCGACACCGCCGAGCGCGTCACCGAGAGTGGGGATACCGAGGAAGTGCCAGTCTCCGAACTCTCCGAGGACGACGTCGTACTCGTTCGTCCCGGTGCTTCGGTTCCCGCCGACGGCGAGGTCGCCGAGGGCGAGTCGTCCGTCGACGAATCGATGATCACCGGCGAGTCCAGGTCCGTGGGCAAGGAACCCGGCTCGGAAGTGGTCGCCGGGACGGTCAACCAGGACGGGAGCCTCCGCATCAGAATCACGAAGACGGGCGAGGAGACGACGTTGGCGGGCATCATGCGGCTCGTTGATGAAGCCCAGCAGTCCAAATCCCGCACGCAGCTCCTGGCGGACCGCGCAGCAGGGTGGCTGTTCTACATCGCACTCGCCGTTGCGGGCATTACGGCCGTCGCGTGGATCGTCGCAGTCGGGTTCAACATCGGTGTTCTCGAACGCGTGGTCACGGTTCTCGTCATCGCATGTCCCCACGCACTCGGCCTGGCCGTCCCGCTCGTTGTCGCAATCAACACCTCGACCGCTGCCCAGAACGGGATGCTCATCCGCGACCGCATAGCTATGGAGGAATCCCGGAACCTCGATACGGTGATGTTCGACAAGACGGGCACGCTCACGAAGGGCGAACAGGGCGTCGTCGGCGTCGAGACGGCAGGCGACTGGAGTGAAGAGCGCGTGTTCGAAATCGCCGCTGGTGTCGAGGGCGACTCCGAACACATGATTGCTCGCGCCATCCGGGATGCTGCCGAGGAACGGGAGGTGCAGCGAGCGAGCGTCTCGAACTTCGAGAACCTTCGCGGTCTCGGTGTCAGAGCCACCGTCGACGGCGAGACGGTTCATCTGGGTGGCCCCAACCTGATCGAGAAACTCGGCATCGAACGACCCGACGATATCGCTGCCTTCGCTGAGGAAGCCGGCTCGAACGCACAGACGGTCATCTACCTGGTCCACGATGAATCCGAGATCGCCGCAGCGTTCGCGCTGGCGGACGTCATTCGGGAAGCAAGCCGGCAGGCTATCGAGGCGCTGCACGGGATGGGAATCGAAGTGGCAATGCTCACCGGCGACAGCGAGGATGTCGCGAGGGCTGTGTCCGAGGAACTCGGTATTGACCAGTACTTCGCGGAGGTGCTGCCCGAGGAGAAGGACACGAAGGTTGAACGGCTCCAGTCGGAAGGGAAATTCGTTGCGATGGTCGGCGACGGTGTCAACGACGCGCCGGCGCTCACGAGAGCTGACGTCGGTATCGCCATCGGATCGGGGACCGACGTCGCCATCGAATCGGGCGATATCATCCTCGTCGACAACAATCCGGTGGACGTGGTGCGGCTCATCCGACTGTCGAAGGCGAGCTACCGGAAGATGCAAGAAAATCTTGTCTGGGCGACCGGCTACAACGTGTTCGCGCTCCCGCTTGCGGCGGGGATTCTCGCGCCCATTGGAATCCTCCTGTCGCCGGCGATCGGCGCGGTGTTTATGTCCCTGTCGACGATCATCGTCGCGATTAACGCCCGTAGACTAGGGAATGTAGATCTCTCGGTACCTGCGTAACCCACAATCTCACCCATGCCCGTCATCAAGACATCGCTGTTTGGCCTTGGACTCCTGTCCGTAGGGATACTGCTCGGTGGGCTTCTCGTGAGTATCCGGAGCCAGTCAGGCCGGTTCTGGCCCCACGGCACCCGCAACTGGACGTTCTGGCTCGGCTGGACAGCATGGATCGTCTACGTTGGAAGTCTGTTCGGAGTGGCGTACCTCGACTGGTGGAGCTGGTACCGTCCCTCGACGCTCCTCCAGATTGCCAGTCTACTGTTGCTCTTGGCTGGCGCGCTGGTCTCTCTCTGGGCGGTGTGGCGGCTCGGATTCCGCGAGAGTGCCGGTCTCGAAGGGCAGTTAAACACTGATGGACCGTATCGGTATTCTCGGAATCCGCAGTACGTCAGCTACGTCACGATGCTCATCGGTGGAGCGATTATCGCTGGATCTTGGATGACAGCGGTTCTGGTCTTACTCGGGATCGCCTGGTTCCTGCTGGCGCCGCTCTCGGAGGAACCGTGGCTCCGAGACCAGTACGGAGAGGCGTACGAGGCGTACCGCGAGTCGGTTCCTCGATTCATCGGCCGTCCGAGCCAGCGGCCCGTACAACAGGAACACACCAACGCCTCACGGAGAGATGACCCATGACTGACGACACCCACCAATCGCTCGAAGTTGGGGACCAGACGGTCTCTCCGGGCGAGAAGACGCAGTTCAGGTACGCCGTCGGAACGACGATCCGCTCGAGATTCCGGTCACAGTCATCAACGGTGAGCAAGCGGGACCGACAGTCTTTCTGACTGCTACGGTACACGGCGACGAACTCAACGGCATCAAAATCATTCAGGAGGTCGCGGACCACTATGAACCCGATGACATCCACGGAGCGCTTGTCTGTTTGCACGTACTGAACGTGCCCGGTTTTCTCGCCCAGCAGCGCTACATCCCGATCTACCATGAGGACCTCAATCGCTCATTCCCCGGCACTCCACGGAGTACGACAGCGAAACGGCTCGCGAACGAGAGCTATCTGCGCCGAAAATATTCTACGATTAAATCATTCGCAGTTTACGCTGTGTATCTTGCACGAGGTTACGAACACCCTCTCCAACTGGTAGGAATGCGGCGATCAACAAGCACGCTCAGTCTACTATAACATTCCTCGAATCGCGGGAAAATCAAACCGCTGTGATTAGTTCTATGACACCCTCGGTGAGCGGCTATTCGGGGAGTGTCTTAGTTTCGCTGAAGTCCTGAAACAGGTGAAGCGTGATCTGCTTACTCTGGATATCGCGTTCCGCTATCCGTTGTCGTAGTCCTTTTTTGACGATCTCGGTTCGACAGACGATCCAGACAGCAACATCGTTCTCCAGGTGTTTTTCCACGTGCTCCAGTTCCCGTGGATTGTTTTCCATCGCGACCTCGACTGCCAGGTCTGTGTTTCCCATGCTGACGTAGACATCCGCATCATCACCTTCGAGGTCGGCCGTCCAGCCTGCTTCTTCGAACCGCTCTTTGATTCGGTGTTGCCAGTACCGATGAACGATACCGCCTCGGCCCTCAAATCCGGGGTCGACGTCGAGATTGTTCTCGACGTACTCCCGTCCTTGCTGGGTGAGCTCCAGTAACTTCCGCTGATCCCCACCTTTGACCTTTCTCTCGATGACGAGGCCGTGATCGACGAGCTCGTTCTTCAACTTGTTTCCCTTGTAGCGGCTCGGGAACTGCTGGTATCGCTCGAGCAACGGTTTGAACGGGTGATCGACCACGTCTTCGAGGAGGAGTTCAGCGTCTCTGGACACCCCCTCATCACCGTGATCGTTGCTGGACTCCGACCTGGTCCGATCACCTGTCCGTCCACCACTGAGCATGTGATCTAACCGGGGTGCAATTTCACACGGTTCGTGTGAGAGTTGCTGCCACGCTTCGCGTTGGTGCTTCTCCAGGTCCTGATCGGAGATCGTCTTCTCCACATTGTAGTTCCGGAGGTGTACTGGAACCGGATCTCTATTCCCGACCTGAACGATCGCCTCTCCCACACCGAGTCGTTGTGCGAATTCTTGCTGGCGGTCGGACAGCGCCATCGAGTCCGCGATCGCACGAAACTGTTTCTGGTCGCCAGTCGGCAGCAACACCTTGGTATCGGTGTTGGCCTTGATCGAGTCGGTGAGTTTCGACGCTTCCTGATCCGCGACGACGAGCCCTTCACCGAATTCCCGCATCTTCGCGGTCAGTTGATCGATTTCAGGGATCCCCGCGGCATCCTGGCGTTCTTTGTAAATGGAGAACACCTGCTTTCCCTCGTCGAGAAAAAAGACGTGTTCGAGGCCAGTGTCTCGCTGGTTCTGAGCCAAACGGTACTCGTAGACGGACGCGAAGAGGATTTCCATCAAGAAGTTCTGGAGGTCTCGGCTGAGGCCGTCGAACTCGAACACGATGTTCTGTTCGAGCAACGTGTCCAGGGCAGGACCGTGGCTGCAGTCGAAGACAGTTCCGGCAACGAGGTTCATCGCGTCCAATCGGTTGAGGACGGTGTCGCGATAGTTCGACGTCTTCCGGACGTAATTGATGTTCTCGTCCCATATCAGGAGTTCGAGTTCGTGGAGGCTCGGGTACGGTGGCGACCGATCGTTGAACAGGTCGTAGAGCTTGTAGAGCGTGACCACGTGTTTCATCAGGTAGTTCTTGGAACCGGACAGCAGCGCCGTCGCGTGGCCGAAGATTTCGGCGAAGACCTGTCGTTCTACCCGTGGATGATCCTGTGTTCGGCGCACAAGGAGCTGTTCCGATGCCGAGACTCGGGTATCTGTGGGAAGAGGGTGGTTCGGATGGAGTAACCCAAGCGGGCTACCTGTTTCCTCCCCACCGCTGTTGGCAGTAACTGGCTAGGAGTCTCGCACGCTGTAACCGGCTCGTGTAGATCGGTCAGGCGTCGACCTCGTGGACGTCCAGAAGCTCACGGATGGACTCGGTTTCGCCCTCCCAGTATTCCTCCGTTTGAGGATCGTCGGATTCGAGCAACTGGGTTGCACGGCTCGTGACCGCATTCTCACCGAGAATCTCTGGGTGTGGGATGCCGTCTCCGTACTTGAGGAGTCCGGCCGCTTGTTCGTAGGCGTCGTCGAGGGCATACTTAGGGATGGCTTCCTCGGTCAGATGGGTGAGTGCGTAGCTCGCAGCGTTGTACGTCTCGTACAGGGTTGGCGCATCAGTGTCTTCGACTTCCTCGTGGAGTGCGGTCAGGAGATCCGGGGTTGGGTTCTCGAGTGGCTCGTCGATCCCGAGATCGTAGAGCACGAGCAATGCCTCGTCCAGGTTCATGAGTTCGCGTTCCTGGGCCTCTTCCAGGCGTTGTTCGACCGTGTCGACACCGTCCACCATCGAGTCGACGGCGTGGTACGCCAACTGTGGTTGGAACGGGTCGCCGTGGGTCTGCTCAAAGCTGTGTTCGGCGACGAACGCGGTCATCCCGTTGCTACAGACGAGGCGTTCGGCCCCGATATCGTACTTGACGCCGTGGTATCCCGAGTGACCGGATCGAGCGTGGAGCTGTAACTCGATCCGGTCGCCGTCCCGTGGCTCGATCGATTGCTCCAGACCAATTTTGGCGCTCATCCTGTGCCGTGTCTCGGAAAGTGAAACGTGACCCTCTGGATCGAAATCGTGTTGCTCGACGCCGTGGCCGATCGCCTCGAGGATGTCGCAGTACTGAATCACGTTGTAGAACTCGTCGTTGCTGGAGACCTCACCCGCGAGTTGTGGATCGCTTTCATCAGTCCAGAGGCTATCACGCCACGGAACCGTCTCCCACTCCGCGAGCTCCCGGCGGATCGCGTGGACAGCCTCGTCGTGACGGCGATCGAACGGGCCGGATTGGTACGCGAGCAGCGCGGACGCCGTCGCCGCGCGGAAGGCGACCCTGCTGGTCGGCCGTAACGGTGCCGCCGAGGCCCGGCCCCACCGTGTGGTGACGGCGGCACCCGGCCGCTCACCGCCTCCACCGATCGCGGCGCCGTCACTGCGCTGACGGCACGGTCGCGCCCCAGTTCGAGAGCGGGGCGGATTGCTCAGGTCAGGTGAATAACGCTGCGGATTGCAAGCTATCCAATCTCCGTCAAGAACAGCGTGCTGAATACAGAGGATGTATTCAGCAAATGGTCATCGTTTGTTCCAGTAGGTCAGTAACAAAACAGCCGCAACGTAGGAGTGCGAATGTAGCAGATGTCTCTGATAATATTATGTCGTAAGATACGAGATAAGAGACGGGAATTTCGTCGGTATGGTCCATCACTGATCCATTCGCTGTGAAAAACTCAGGCTCCAGTGCCGCTCGATGCCCCAAAGAAGACCCCAAACCAGTGCGGAGGAGCATAGGAGTACCAAAAATATTGTTCCAGAGACTCTGGGTAGTTGTTCAATGAGTTCTAACTCTATGTTCAGTTGGAGACCAATAACAAGAGCAGCAGAGAGCGCGGTAGTGGGGAGTTTAAACCGATTGTGTTTCATCGAGAAGCCTCCAAGCAGCATAGCGATCACACCCAGCCCTGCAATAAACCCGTAGATTATGAAAACGAGTACCCACCAACTGTTGTAATCCGTACTTCCCTTGAAGACGTAGGTCTGATCCTGATATATTACACGCTTCTCATCCGGATACTTAGAGCTAATAGTGAACTCTGAAAGCTCTTGATTCGTGGTATATCTTCCTTTGTCTAACGCTTCCAAGAACACTTCTTGGCCAGTTTCGGAAAGGTCAGTAAATTGGATAACCTCTCTGTGAGAGTTCGACGATGATTCGCCATACTCATTTACTGAATAATGATATTCTGGATTAAATTCAGAAACTCCATACATCATCGATCCTCCCAGTACCAAAGCACTCACTCCGAGAAGCGCAAGAAGGATCACGGGGAGATGATAGGGGGTGAATGAATCCATGAGGCGATGTTCTGTTGGTCTTAGTAAATATTTTGTCGTGCTGAATGACACGTGCTTACCCTGTACTGAGCGATCTCCAGCGTGGCAAATCGACCTGAATCTTGTGCCACATTCGCGCCCTGTATGCAGCAGAGGCTACAAGAATCGTGAGTAGACTGTTAGTTATCGGTGATGCGCTTGCCAGAGTGCATCTGCGGTCGCTGTTCCGGAAATCCGGATGTATTTCTGGGCGGTGGCGAGATTGCTCCACCCCATCAAGGCCTGAAGAGGAACTGGCGCAACTCCCTGATAAGCGTGATAGCTCGCAGCGGTTGCTCGCAAACAGTGTGGGTAGACGCGCCCTCGAAGATCGGCAGACTCGGCTGCTTCGTTCACCCGCCTATTGATCGTTGAGCGCGAATGTGGAAACGAATCGTAACGATTGGCGAAACGTTCGAGACACAATTCGAGACGCAAAGACAGGTCGAACGGGATCGCCCGCGCGGACGAGACCGTCTTTGGGTGCCACCGGGCCTCTACTGCCTCGTTCTCGGTGAGGTCGTCACAGTGGTTCGCTTCCTAAGCTGCTTGGCGACGACAGTACCCACAGGCACACGGCTCGTACTGTGGAATCTGGAGAAGCTTTCGATCCCAGTCAAACCAGTCGGTATTGAGATGTGAGATCTCGCCCCCACGGAGTCCGAGCCGACCTGCGACCAGACAGATGAACCGTGCTTGGAAATCACGGGGACTGGGTAACTCCGAACAGGCTTCGAGTAACAACTCGAACTCCCGGTCGGTGAGGACATCTTCGTGAGAATGTCGTGTCGTCAATGCTCGTCGATGTCGCTTCGCCCACGTTGATGACTCAGACTGATGCTGTGTCATTACAGCCAGAAGTGTGCGCGGTTCCCAGAGAAACTATTCAAAATCGAGATTGTTCGGTATCGATGAATATAGAGGATGGAGTCAGCACAAGGGCTACGTTATTTTCTCCAAATGAATCCTGAACTAGCCGATAGAATGTGCCTGCGAACCAACCGCCGAGAGTTATATTCGTCTGGATCTCCTATTGTTGTATATGGCAGATGATAAACAGGGTCGAGATGAGCAAGCAGATCGTGAAGAGAATCGCCAGCGTGAGCGAGAATTAGAGGAGGCTAAAGCCCGCGGCGATGAAAAGGAGCCGCTGTTTGATGACGAAAGCGTGCGGCTTGGTGATCTTGATGAAGCGCTCAAATCGCACGACTATCCAACCACGACAACTGAGTTGGTTGAGGCCTATGGCGATTATGAACTTGAAATTCAGGGCGGCAAGAAACCCCTGGAGGAGGTACTCTCTTCAACTGATGACCAAACATATGACTCAGCCGAGGACGTTCGCAGACGGATACTGGGACTCATAGGCCGATAGCACAATCCCCAAGACACTCATCTCACAAATTAGACCGCCTGTGTTGACCGATCCGATCTGGTCGAATCAGGAAATAATTCTGTGCGAGATACGCGCTCTCTATTCAGCAACGGTTGAAAATTATACCCGAATGTTGTCATGCATACAGGGACGAGTTCAGCATGACGGCTTTGTTTGATTCATCCCAAAGCCAATGAATCAGCCGTTCAGTAAATATGCGTACTGAGCAGCGGAGACGCATCAGGAATGGGAGCCCCTCACTTCGTTTTGAATGGCCGATGAATCATCCCTCTCCTTTTTAATACCTTCTCTCTATCGGTTATTCATGCCGTCACATCAATCGGTCATCGATAATATCGGTCTCCGGGAGACCGGCTTTGCACTCGCTTGGGTTCTCACATTCGTCCTCCTCATTCCCATCCAACTCGCTTCGATGATTGGTTTCGATGAAACTGGACTCGACACGTTCACGCCCGATCTCGTCTTTATGGCCGTCGTTCCCGCGTTAATTCTCACTCTGTTCCCCACGCTCGTCGCTCGACGTCTCTACGCTCGTGGCACGACCCGTGTTATCGCTGTTGTCGCTTTCGCCGTCTTCACCGCTGTCACGGCTTATACGTCGCAGTTCTACGGCCTCTGCGGTCCAAACTGTTGAACACTTACCTACTGGACGGGCACATTCGCGCACGACGGTGATGATTTGTTATTTGTCTTTCCTCTACTGAGCGATCACCGCCTTCGCAAATCGAACCGAATCTCGTGTTACATTCGCGCCCTGAGTTCAGCACACATTAAACAAACCACCTGATTCTTGTCAGAAACGACGTGACCGACTCAGAGGGAGAGTTCCGCAAATCGGTAACTACAGAGTGTGTACGTATCGTGGAACATGTGACTGATGATGGGAAGACCGTTGGAGGGTACGGTAGATCGTAGAACTGCCAACCCGTCTATATAAGTAGTGTGGCCGACACTATCGTGTACGGTCTCCGCACTCCAGGCTTCCACCAGTCAAACAGTCAGTCGCCTGTTGAGCGTGCTCGCCATCCTTTCTGCCACCATCGCAGTGACGTATCTCCTGCTTCCGAATCCACTCGCAGATGTGTTCTTTGCTGGGATCGTGATGCTCAGCGTTCTCTTCGCCCTCGTCGGTGGGATTGGCGCGTGGATGAACCGGACACTGCTCGTCTGGGTGGCCGCGCTCCTGTTGACGGGACTTTCGATTGTAGGGATGATGTCGATCGGATTCGTGATCGCGCCTGCTGCACTTTTCTTACTCGGAGCTGCGATTTTCTCACAGTTGGCCGGGCCGCGGGCAGACGTTCGGGAGGCGATTATTGCCAATCCACCTACCAAGCGGACCCTCATGCAGAAGAAATTGGTCGCCATCACGTCAGTAGCCGTCGGAATTGGACTGGTATACGTGGGCGCATTTGCACAAGAACTGTTCGGGTCATGTGCGCGTGAAACGTTGGCTTGCGCTCTCGATACGACGAATTGGGACGCGGTCGGACTCACCGTTCTTGGATTGAGTGCGGTCAGTTACGGAGGCTGGCTACTCTGGAAACGAGCCTATATTACACGTGTGCTCGCATCAACACAGACCCAGTAGAACACGATCAATCGCGTCTCAGTGGTGTCCATCGAAGCTGATGAGTTGGGCGTCTCGCCGGTACCTCTGTGTGCATAGTTACCGACCGTTTCATTCGGTTCCACTCTGCAAGATCTGCGCTTTGTATCTCGCACGCTTCGCTCGACCTATCCAGCAGTTAGCAGAATGGACGTGCAAGATACAGAGGATGCATCTATCACTTGCCACAGGGGTGTTCGCCCTATTGTTTGAATCGACCAGCATTGTCCGTCGAACTCACTCGCCACGAAAACTCACCAGATGCGTATACAACTCCGCCTAAAACGCTGTCGTACTCTCGCGTAGACGGTGACGGATTGAATGGAATCTGCCCACCTGTCTCGGGAACCGTGCCGTTGAGTGTGAACTCAACCAAGTAGTAGACGGATTCAGTGAAGATATTTTTGAACGTCTGCGTCTCACCGGGAGCGACTGACGACGAGGCCGTCAATTCTCGTTGCTGAGGTGGAACGGTCACGTCACCAGAGACGCTGTATCCATCAGAGTCCGTCTCTGATTCAGCGCCAACGCCTACGACCGAAATTCCAATGACGTGTGGGAGGTTATCTTGATTCTCGAACTGGAGACTCCCAGCGGGGACGTCGTCGTTTAGAAAACTAGAACACCCGGGAAGACCCGAGATACCGAGCGCACTGAGCGATGTGAGGAGGGCACGACGGTTCATGCACAAGATTTGTGCGATAGTCAATAAGTGTTTTTTGTGAGTTGGTTGTTTGAGAAGCCCGATGGGCGGGATGACCGAAACACCGCGCCACGAACTCACCAACCAGTGAGTGTGGGATGAAAGATACGCGCCTTCGGTCTTGTTTAGATGGTCGAAATCATTTGAGTTAGGCCCTGAGCGATTGTTCGATGTTTCTGACGGCGGCCTTAAGGACGAGTTCGCGGAACTGTCCGAACCACGTTCTTGCCTTAAGTGTTGAACCGAATCGCTTGCGTAACGCGAAAAACATCGATTCTGCGATAGACCGTTGATGGTAGGTTTCATCATCAATCCGAGCATTGTGTGCGGCGTCGAGTGAGTAGAACTCACGATGCTTGATCACCGGTCTAATTCCCTCGTTTCGCAGCATCTGCCGGAGTTCATCCCAATCAAACCCTTTGTCGGCGACGACGGTTTCCACGTTGCTGAGGTTTCTTTTCAGGACTTGCCACGCAATCTGCGTGTCATGTGGTAGGTTCATTGAGCAGTGTACGTCGAGAATAGCTCGCGTAGAACAGTCTACGAGAATAGCGGTTTTAACCGACTCAAACGTTCCTTTGACGCGCTTTGCGTAGTTGTGGCTGGACGAGCGATGAGCGATGCTGGTTGAGTCGATTGCTTGTACCTCTCCGGTATCGAATAGTTCCGCCGACAGCTGCAGCAGCATCCGCCAGACGGGCATCTTGAGATCCTGTTTTCGAACACAAACGGTGGTGAAGTCCGGCAACTCATCCGGTGAAAGGCCGAGTTTGGCGACAATAGCTGGCATTTCTCGAAGAACGTCTAGCAACCGTCGGTAGGAGTGATCGAGGTATTCCCGAAGACCATGGATCGCTACGATCACCCAATCAGCGTAGCCACCCTTTCCTTTGCTGAGAGGTTCTTTCGAACCGCTTCCGACAGCTTTTTGAGACAATTCGACGCATCGTTCGGTGAAGCGGGCCAGTTTGGAGTGCACATCCACCTGTGCTCGCTTCATTTCCTAGAATTCCCGACATAGAGGCAATATTACTAGCGTCTAAACACGGCCCGCGCCTTCTATTCAGCAAAACCTGATCGAGCTACCGAACTGCTGTCAAGAGGGGCGTGCTGAATACAGAGGATGCGTTCAGCACGACGGCTTTGTTTGTTTTATTCCGAGGCCAATGAACCAGCCGTTCTGTAGATATCCGAACTGACCACCGGACGCTTCGAACATTTTTTGTGAACTTAGCGCAAAAAAGAATATATGGTCCCCCTTCAGTTCGGATTTCCCGGTGGTATCGAACTACTGGTCTTATTCGGAATTTTTCTGGTCGTTCCTGTCGTACTCGGCTTCGTTCTGGCCTACTGGGTGTACACCGATGCAGATGGACGCGGGGACGAGAACGCTGCACTGTGGGCGCTCGCCGTTGGTGTATTACTGATAACGACGTTCTTTGGCGGGTTACTAGCGTTCGCGGTCTACATCTGGCAACGCGAGTGATACGTTGACTGTCTGTACTGAGCGATCACCACCTTCGTAAATCGAGTTAGTCTTCGTGCGGCATTCGCGTCCTCTATTCAGCAGAAACTGAATGATCTGCCGATCTGCTGTCAAGAACGGCGTGCTGAATACAGAGTATGAGTTCAGTACGATAGCTTCGTTTGTTTCACGCTGAAATCAGTGAACCAGCTGTGCAGTACATCTGCGAACTGAACGCCACACTACGCTACTACCTTGCTTCATCGGCGTGAATAGACCAATAGATATGTACACCGGTATGTTGGCGGTCAAGATGCTCTTGGAGTAATGCTCCTGTTTCAAACTCAGTGTTACAGATATCACAGTGATACTGATGGTGTGGCCACGGAGCAGTCTCTTCCTGAAGGTTACCGGGCGTATTCCTGTTTTGGATACTAGAGCGACCGAAAATTGACGAATTCACTAACATCGATATTCTGTCGAAAGCTAAGAACTTTGGATGGTCAACAATGAGTTCTGAGATAATAGCAAATGGGATTGCAATCAGGACTACCACTCCAACTATGTCAAATGTAAGTTCTGCATCAGTCGCGATCAAGACTGCAAGAATGTCTTCGGTTACACCGAATACGATCCCTATGACGAAAAACTCGAGGATACGCTTGATTTGACTCCGATGCATATTCTGTGAACGCTCTATCATTACATTATTTGACCCCCTTTTGTTCTACAGCTCGTGGCATCTACTCTGGCAGATGCTCTTCTTAGCTGATTTTGTCCGATACAAATTGGCGTGCTATGTTGTTTCCCTGTACTGAGCGATCACCACGTTCGTAGATCGGTCACAATCTCGTGCCACATTCGCGCTCTGTATTCAGCAGAGCTTGGATCAACTACCGAGTTGTTGTCAGAACTGGCGTGCTGCATACAGCGGATAGATTTAGCAGGTCTGTCATGCCGGAGGACGCTAACCCGGATTTTGTGGTCGGCGTCGGCGTCTGAGCGTCCGAATTCATTTGTTGCCACTCGTCTAACACCTCAGCATGCACGTTCGTGACGCAAAACCAGTGGACGCTGAGGCGGTGCGGATAGTCCACTACGCGTCGATCATCGGCCTCGGGCCGGAGGCGTACGGTCAACGTCAGGTCGAGGCATGGGCCAGCGGGTGCAAGACTGCCGATTACACGGCAGCGATTGAGGGTGACGTACTCGACTACGTTGTCGCCGACCGCGACGGTGTCGTTGTGGGGTTCGGATCTCTGAAGTGGGAGGCGTTAGACGACTATGAGATTGATGTCGGAGCAGAGGTCACTGCCGTCTACGTACTCCCGCGGGTCGCCCGCGAAGGGATTGGGACGGAAATCTACGCGGAACTTGAGCGGCGGGCCCGCGAGCAGGGCGTCTCGGTGCTGGGCCTCTCAGCCTCGCTGCCCGCAGTTCCGTTCTACGAGGCTCATGGGTACGACCGCGTCACCGAGTACGTCCACGAGTTCTCCAGACACGAGGATACCGGCGTGACAGGACGCGTCGTCAAGATGAAAAAGGAACTGTAGTATCCAGGTCGACCTGGATTTCGCTCTTGGCCCGTGGCTGACACGCGCTGTCTCTTCAGCAGACTCTGTCCAAACTCCCGAGTCGCTGTCAAGAGATGCGTGCTGGATACAGAGGTTGTATGGAGCACAGCAACTTCGGTTCTTTGTCCATTGATTCTGGATTACCCGGTAGGGAACCCGCGAATTGAGCCTTGAAATGCCCGGAACTATAGGAGAATTTCATAATTCAAAAGCATATATTCGTTCAAAAGGAATTCCTTTTCCCGGTTGAGTATCGATTGAGAGTATGGGTTACGAAATACCCTCTCTGCAAGCGGCGACGGGCGTTGTATTTGCTTATTTAATGTACGTCGTGGCAGCAACAGCCTACCGCGAGGTATTCTTCCTCTTCCTGTTCTCTGGCATGTTGATCATCTTTGGTTTGTACATAACCGCTCACGGGTTATTTACTGGTATCGAGACAGCTGTGAATGGACAGTCAGCCAACAATCGCTCGGTTGAAACACGATAGCTAAGTAGCTCGATTGCCCTATCTCTGCGAATCACATACGCTGCGTTGAACAACCACCAGTCCACGTTGGTCGGCCCCTACTCGTGCCACATTCGCACCTTGTATTCATCACGAGAGACTGTGACACAACTCAGACACTACTGCTTCACTGAGTCCGGTAAGAGCCCTCTTCTTTTCCACGGCCATAGGCGGAGCCAGGTTAGAAGCCAGGTTAGAATCGGAAGCCAATAGCGGAGGAATCAGGTTTGAATCCAGGTTTGAAATCGAGCGACTGTACGCTGTGCGGCGGTTCTAAGGTCGGATGACGACTGGTTCCCCCTCTCGAAGCTTCTCGACTTCTTCGGGAGTCAAGAAGACTGATGCTCCGAGTAGGTTGCCTTCTCTATCCGTCCACTCGTTGATTTCGTGATCGATCGGTGATTCTCACCTCCTTCAGATGTTCAAGGGTTTGATGCAATCGAGGTAATCTTCCCGGGCTTCGTTCCTGTCGACGCGGGTGTAGATGTCCATGGTCTCGCTGTTGCTGTCGCCACGAATGTACCGGAGGACGTGGTCGCTCATCCCCTGGTTCCGCATCAACGTGGTGAAGACCGTTCGATAGGTGTGTGGGGTGAATTTCTTGTGAAACCGTTTCTCGCCCTCCTGCATCACCCCGGCGTCGACCGCGGCTTTCCTGATGACTCTCCGGACGCGTTCCCGACTGACCCGGTCTCCACGGATTGATACGAAGAGGTAGTCCGTCCCGGGATCGTCCGGGCGGACATACATAAACCGTTCAATCGCACGGATGGTTTCCTGGTCGATAGGGACGACCGTTTGTTTGCCGCCCTTCCGTTTCCTGAGCCTGATGAACCCTTCCTCGAGCATGAGGTCGTCCAACTCGATCTCGAGGGCTTCAGTCAGCCGGCACCCGGTTTTCGCGAGGACGATGGCGATAGTCTTGTTCCGCGGGTTGGTGATGTTGTGAATGATTTGCTTCCCGTTCTCCCAGGTGGCGCAGTCCGGTCGAGTTCTGATTTCCCGTGGGAACTCTTCGAGAACGACCGCGGCGGGATTCCCCGTGATCTCCTCGAACCGTGGTCGCTTCATCGCCCATGTGAAGAAGGCCGAGAGGCATTCGAGGTACCGGCGTTTGGTATTGGAGGCTAATCCTCGGTCGTCGAGGATGGCGACGTACTCTTCGATGTGTCGAACCTCGGTTTCAGCCGGGGCGAGGTCGGGGAAGTGCTCGTGGTAGACCTTCTTGAGGACACGGCTGTACTCGTTCAGGGTTCGCGGACTCCGGCCCATCGTTTGCTTGCTCGTGAGGAACTCCTGGATTTCGCTGTGTTTGTTGTCGAAGACCTGGCGCTCCCAGTCGTCAGCCATTACTCCTCACCTCCCTTAAGTTTCCAGCCGTGGCCCTGTTTGTACTCGACGCGATCCTGCGCTGCGAGGAAGTACAACTGGTCCTCAACCGGCTTCCGTATCAGGTCGTTCAGCGCCCCGCTTTCCACGATTGCCTTGAGAATCTCCTCTAAGGTTTTGTGCTGGGTGTCGATAAACCGGAAGAGAAACTCCGGATCGTCTATCTGTACCTTACCACTCTCCCGTTGCTCCTTCTTCTCCAGTTGCGTTTCGAGGGTCTCGATCCGCTGGTTGAGTTCCTCGATGCGTTCCTCGTTCTGTTGGTGTGAGAGGAATCCCGCCTCTCTGTAGGCGCGGGCCTCCTGAATCAGTTCGAAGAAGTAGGTACTCAGGGATTTGTAGCCCTGGTTCTCGACCTCCTCTTTCCACGTCTCCTTCTCTTCCTCGGGGCAGTAGATTGGGACCCGGGCCGTCGACTCCGAGACCCCCATTGAATCCTTCCACGTCATCTACGATCGACCTCCGTCGCGAACCCGTGTCTAGGACTAGTACCGTCCGTTATTTTTATGTCTAACACTTCCGCAATTTTTCTTGAGTGCCGAGGCCGACCTATTACCGACAATTCAGTTCACTTATCCTGTGGAGAATTATAGGTTGCAGGTAGCAGCGCACAGCGTAAGTGCCGCGCCCGAACGATAAGAGAATCCGACTTCCATTGGCTAATTAGTATCTTTATATGTGTGCCCCCCATCTCGAGGACGGAACGCCAGAGGAAACGTCGTGGTGACGACGGGGAGCGGTGCGGATTCGGAACTCGTAGCGGACTGACCCCCTCTATTCGGAGCGCACCACTCCGCACTCCTCTCTCGTTCGAACCCCATCGATCGGACGCTTCTCGAAACGGTACTCGCCGTTCGATCGCCGGTCGGAGTCGGACGGACCGATCGCCGGCGTCCGGTGCACGACCGCGGCTATCCGCCGTCGGGCGGCCCCAACTCGAGTACGTAGTACGTCTCGTCCTCGTCGTGGAGCGTGGCGACGACGCGGCGCTCCCGATCGAGGTCGGCTGCCGCTTCCCGGTGGACGAACAGGTACCTGATTCGATCGTTCGATTCGGCCCGCATCTCCTCGACCGGCTCGATCGACCGATCGGAGTAGAACACCAGCGAGTGAAACCCGCCAGCCCGCGTGGATTCGGGGACGACGAAGACCGTCGCGTCCGGGGGCGTCTGGTGGTCGATCAGCGTCCCCGCGGCCTCCTGTTGGTCGTCCAACGCCGAGCCGCCCATTTCGACCGGTGCGGCGGTTGTAGACACGAGAAGGAGCGCGAGGGCTACGAACGCGACGGTCCGGAGCCGCGAGACGTCGACGTCGCGCCATCGCCGCCGCAGCGTCGAGTCGAGCGGCCGCTCGGCGATAACCGCGATCGCAGCGACGACGAGGACGAGCGCGAACGCGATGCCGCCGGGAATGTGGTCCTGCAGTCGGTACCGTACGAGCGAGGTCACGTCGAGTCGAAACGTAAAGACCACCGCGAGGACGCAACCCGTGACGACGCCGCCGACCGCGAGGGAGCGGTCGATCGATCGGGGCGACGCGACCAGCGAGACCAGGCGACCGACCAGCAGCCCCGCCGGAACGTACAGCGGCAGGATGTACCAGGCCTGGTTCCCGGTGACCGAAAAGAAGCTGAAGACGCTCGCGGCCCACCACAGCAGGAACGTCGTATCGCGCAGCGGTTGCGAGCGCCCCTCCGTAACCCGAAGGCGGACCGCGACGACGGCGACGACGCCGACCGCCGGGAGCAGGAAGTACAGCCACGGATCGAAGTACGAGGGAAGGTTCCGGAAGTACGGGTAGGACATGAATCCGAACGTCGTCTCGTGGAACGGTGGGAACGAGCCGCTCGCCCGATAGATCACGTGCTTGAAAACGAGTTCCTCGAGGAACAGGTTACCGTGACGGAGCCAGGCGAGGATCGGCCACGGCAACGCCAGCACGAGCGTTACCGCCGCGCCGATCGCCGCCTCTCGAGAGAGGAGCCGTCGACGCCCGAGCAGATCGAAGGGGACGAGCGCGAGGAGCGCCAGCGAGTACGTGCCGGCCGCCAGTCCCTTGACGAGGAGTGCGCCCGCCGCCGGGAACCCCGCGTACGCGAGGTATCGTCGATCGTCGGCGACGCCCTTCCAGACGAGGTAGACGAACAGGGTGCCGAAGAACACGAGCGCGGTGTCGGTTCCGCCGTTCCGACCGCCGTTCATCCCCGCGAACACCTGCGGCGTCGTCAGCCAAACCAGCCCGGCCACGAACCCCGCCCTGCGGTCGAAGAGGTCCCGACCGAAAACGTAGGCGAGCACGCCGGTCGCGATCGCGAACGTCGCCGACGGAAAGCGGGCACCGAACGCGGTGGCACCGAAGACGCGCATCGAGATCGCCTGCAGCCAGAACGCACCCGGAGGCTTCTGCAGGAAGAGCATCTCGGCGACGACGGCCCCGTCGGCGGCCCAGTCGACTCGAGGGACGAACCACGACCCGCCGCGGATCAGCCTCCGCGCGATCGACGCGTAGATCGCTTCGTCGTAGGACTGGAGCGTCGACCCGCCGAGGTCGACGTAGTAGACGTACACGCCGGCGGCGAGGAGGACGGCGATCGCGGTTCGGTCCCGATCGGTCGGGCGGAGGGTTCTGACCGAGTCGATCAGCATCGCTGCGGCGGTCCCAAGTCCGATCCGCGCTCGAGACGGTATCCTCATTCGCCGATAACCGCGATCCGATCGGAAAGATCCTGTCCCTGCCTATTCTCGGCCGCATACCATGGTAGTAGTTCGCATATTCAGTATAATACTCTTCGTGCGATCACGAATATCGGAGAGGACAATGTCTGTCCTCCGCAGTAGTAGATCCGGAATTTGTGCCCGACCGAACTGTAGACAACGCTATGATCTCCGAAAGCCGGGACGTATGAACTCGCTGTTGGCCCGACCTCGTGATCTGTCTCCGATATCTCCACGAGGGCATCACGTTGTGGACAGGCAACCTCCGTAACCAGATCCCGATTCGTCGGCGCTGACGTGGGCCCGGTATGCACTTTCGCCCATTTCCCCAGCATATGATCGAGGACTTCAGCGTGTTCGTCTTGTGGGCTGAACATGCCGATCTCGGAATCGTCGGTCGCTCTCGCGGGTCAACGCGCCGTTTCTCTGGGAGAGCGGTGGGGGCTACGGTCGGTCGAGAAATAGCGTGAGGTGACTGACGATAGTCCGGCTCTCAAGCCCACCTGCCAGCGCACCCGAGAGGACGCCGATGGTGCTGATGAACGCGCCCGTCCGGACGAGATCGACTAATCCCACCGTCGGATCTTCGAGGCTCGGCCAGTTGGACATCAGGTTCGGCGGGAAGACGACCAGCTCGATGACGAGGATGATCACCCACACGAGCGCGAACAGGCCGAGCATCGCCAGCACGAGGACGAGAAAGACCGTGACGTTGACCAGGGCCGTGTGTTCGGTGACGATCTGGTGGCGCTTTCGCGGGAAGGTGAGGTTCTGAGCGAATAGGAGGTAGACGGCGGCAGTGAGGATGCTCGCGACGGCGAACAGCCCCGCGGTCGTGTTCCCCATGTGGAATCCAACGTCCCAAGACTCGGCGCTAAAGACGATGATGAGCGTCGGCGCCACCGCCGCCGTCGACAGCTTCGGCAACGACAGCGGCAGCAGGGGAGCCCGGCTGTTGACGAGCGCCTGCAGGACCCGTCCGGAGTTCCGGATAGCGCTTCGCACGTGGAAGGCAAGCCGGGCCAGTGGTCCTCGCGGGCGGGCCTCGGCCGCGGGAATCTCCTCGACGATTCGGTGCAGGCGCGTCTCGACGTCCGCGTCCATAGGCGGGACGGCCCGCCGGTCGGGAACGAACCGGAACGGCTCCATGACTCCGCCATCGGCGTCGCGGTGACGAGCGCCCAGCACGTGTCCGACGAGGTGGACCAGCAGCGTCGCCGCGTTCCAGCGGACGGCCTCGTGATCGAGCGAGCGCTGGGGCTGGTCGCGGGGTCCGCTGCGGAGGTGCCGGGTCGAGACGACGGCGACACGCGAGAGCGGGGACGCCAGACCAGAGACGAACCGCTCCCTGCTCGATACGAGGGGGACGTCCGTCACGACGACGACCATGTCGTACGGCCCCTGGACCATCCGGTGAGTGGCACGGTCGAGGAACTCAGACGGCCTGCGCCGGTCGTGGTCGGCGAGCCGCGCGGAGTCCTCGAGGTAGAACCGCCAGGTGACGTCCGTGGCCGACGCCAGTTCGTCAACTGCGTCCTCGGCCGCCCGCGTGGCGAACGTTCGGAGCCGGCTGGAGTCGGTCCCGGGCGCGTGGGCGACGAGCACCCCGACGTCGACCTGCAAATCGACAGAGCCCTCGCACTCGGCTGCCACCAGCTCGGGTTCCTTGCGTCGGCTCGGCCGGGAACCACTCATTCGGACGACTGTTATCCGCGAGCACACTAATGGCCTGTGGCTAAAACAGAACTCGGATGCCGGGCGAGTCGTGCGTGCCGAGACCCCTCTTCACTCGTATCCCTCGACGCCGGTCGCGCGCAGGTACTCCGTCAGCAGCGTCGGGAACAGACCCCCGTACGTACGGGAGGCCGAACTCGTCGGCCCACGAGATGATGCTCCGGTCCTCGATGACCACGCCCGCGTTCGAGTTCCCGCGCGAGGACGAGCAGGTCGAAGTCCTCGCGGGAGTCGAATACGCCCCACCGAAGCGCCTCGCGGTACTTGTCGCGCATATCCGAGAGGACCCACAAGCGCCTCAACAGAGACGATGCAGCGTCACTCGTGCGCGCGCTCCATCGGGAGACGAGTCTCTTCGTGACGGATGCGGTTCCGTCGTGCCCGTTGACGCGGAGGTCGTGGCCGTAGTGAAACGGTTCCAGTACATCGATCAATCCCGCAGAGACACGAAGTTCGTCTTCTCCCCGATCAGAGGCACCAGACTGACGCGCGAGCGGATCAGGAAGTCGGTGCGAAAGGCTGCGGACGAAGCCAACGAAATGGACGAGGGCGAAACCCGGTTCCACAAGAAGTTCACACCGCATACGTTCCGGACCGTCTTCACTACCGAGATGCGGAAGCGAGGGATGCCCGACTACGTCCTCCAGTACATTCGCGGTGACAGCGAAAGCGAGACGATGGACATCTACACCGATTGGCTTTGGTGGAAGCCCCATCAGAGAGAGGGACGGCCCTTGCTCCTCAGTACAGGGGAAGCAGTGACCGGAGTGCGCTTCAATCTCTCAGGGGATCGTTGATTTCTGTAACCTGTTGAGGTACAGCACTCCGCTCACGGCGGCAATCATGAGGCTAACCGATAGTGTCAGCAAGAACCCTGCTACCTCGACAATCAACATAACGACAGTAACGGACGCGATAAACACAGATGCAAGCGCAAGTTCTCGATACATATATTATATTTCTTAACCACTCCTGAAATATATTGCGGGTTTGACTTCGAGGACGACCACGACGCAACCCAACCCACCGAGGCAGAACAAGGTTGAACCGAATCGCCGAACGTTTCTCGGGGCACTCGGAATCGGAGTTGCTGGCTTCAGCGTGGCGGGAAGCTCCCGAGCCAGCGTAGTTACCCCCACGTCACAGAACCAGGACGGGATTCCAGCAGAACTCCCGAGCGCCATCGAAATTGACGCCGAGGACAAGACCGTCACCCTCCCGCTGTTTCAGGGCCGAGGACCCGACGACGAAGACGTTCACTACGTGCTCACGGAGACTTCTGGACTCGACCACGCGCTCAGATTGGGCCTGAACTGGGCACCGAAACTCAGGAATGCACTCGAGACGCCGGCAGTCCAAGAGGTGAGTATGGGGATGTCCGAGCAGTTCGAGCCACGCAATTCCCAAATTCGCTTCGCGGGAACCGTCGATTTCTCCTCCGACCGGAACGTCGCACCGGGACCGGACGGCTTCCCGCTTGACGCCGAGAACACCCAACCTGGTTCGGTGGGCGACGACGCGTACAGCCCCTTCGTGACGACGCCGAGTCGGAACGTCGTCTTCAACGCGCCGCACGTCGAGAACTCCACTGGTGAGCATGACGGTCTGGTCGAGATCGACAAGGAATCGATGACCGTCACCCTGGAGCTCGTCGAGGGGTTCTACGAGGAGCGTGGCGAACTCTACCTTAGCACTGATGCCTACCCTGCTGACGTGGCGGCACTCGAAGGCGCGACGCACGCCCCGACGCTCAGTGGGGCTCCTGCGGCCGGCGACCGGGATCTTGAAAGCTCCGCCCGCGAGCCGATATTCCCGATCGTGAACGGGCCGATGGGCGAAGACAATCCGGAACGTCAGGGCCTCCGGTCCGCCGTTGCGGGTGAGGGTGGTCCGCTCAACGTCACTCGCTCCGACCAGGTCTGCCACGACCCACAAGGTCCGACCGACTGCTCGCTGTTTTACAGCCCACTTTGGGACGTCCATCCCATCGTATGGACCGAAGCGGCGATCGAAGAAGGACGCCGTCGGCGACTGACCGACCGCGAGGAGATAATCGAGTTGGTGCTGGCGGGAGACCTTGCCAGCGCGGCCGACGGTCCAGTCAACTCGCTCCTCGGGAACGTTCGGGCGGCGAACGCGGCGGTGAACTGTCCGATCATCTCAGTGGAGGAAGAAGGATCCCAATCAAGACCCTCCGACCCATATATTGCATAAATTATATTTATTGCGAACTTCACGGTTCGCGATGAGCTTGGCTTTGCGTACGAAAAGTTAGTCAGGACGGATCTATCAAAGAAACCGTTCATCGGCCTGCTTTGATTGGACTGTTGACTTCGATGCGTTGAGCCAGCCTGTGTCCGCCTCACTCGGAACATCGAAGTTAGGAACGAACGGTTTGATATCCAGCAACGGCGTCTGATCAACTACGTCGATTCCCCTAACAGTCACTTCGTGATCTGTGACGGAATCGATCTCGACAACAGAGAGTCCAATCGGATTCGGACGCCGTGGTGCCCGCGTGGCAAAGACCCCTCTTTTTTCGTCATCAAGAAACGGTTCAACCTGCAAGGAAGCAGTGTCAGGAGATGCATGAAAATGATACAGCAAGATACAGTGAGTAAACCCGTCCAGATCCTGCAAACCGTCCGCGTATGACTCGTCAACCTCGACAGTTCCCACTGCGGCATCTGCCCCAACCGGTTGGATCGGCATTCCGTCCGGCGATTCGAAAGGCGTCCGGATCACTCCGATCGACTCGTACTTGAACTGGTCTTCAGACGCGTCTATAGTTCGGTCTTCGAGTGAGAAATCAGTGTCGTGACCGATACGCGTCTTCTATTCAGCAGACCTTGATCGAACTGCCGAACTGCTGTCAAGAAGGGCGTGCTAAATAGAGAGAACGTGTACACGAGTGATGTAGATAGACCGTTCGTCTTTCCAGCGGAGGTCACCGAATTCACGGCCGTGTTTGCGATCGACGACCGACGATCAATCGACGTCATTCGGCGTGGCGATCCAGTTTTCCTGTTCAACCCACGTCTCGACATTATCACGCCAGTCGAAATCACAGTACCCGACACCCTCATCAATTTGGATAACAGTCTGGGCCTCGATTCGGGTTACGTTCTCACTATTTAATATGCAGTGATTCGCCGCCGTCTCCGGGCGCAATGCGTAGAGCCACTTTGAGTCGTATCGCCTCACGACGACGTTATACACTTCCGCTGTTCCATCGATGAAGTGGACTGTCGTCGGTTCTTTCTCGTCGCCATCAGTATCACTCATCTGTGTCAAACCCACCTATGTCGGAATACACAGCGGAGTGTGTTAGTAGTTAGCACTGCGGGTTACTCGCGCCTTGTATTCTCGTCGATGTCGTTCCGCCCACGTCGATGGCGCAGACTGATGCTGTGTCATCACGGCCGGAAGTGTGCGCGGTTCTCAGAGAAACTATTCAAAATTGGGATGGTTTTACGGTGCTGAATACAGAGGATGTATGCCGGAGGCTCTCCACATTTGTTCCTCCCCATTCCACGCCGAATCACCTGCTTGCTGGAAGTATCCATCGTACACCATGGCTGGAAAAAACCTCTTTGGAGTGGGAGACCGTATCAGTACCCATGGTTCACAATCTCGACGATGTCGACCGAGGTATTCTCCACCTTCTCCAAGAGAGCGCGCGAGGAGCCACAGCTACAGAGATGGCCGATATGGTTGGAACCTCGGCCAGCACAGTGCGAAACCGTATCGAGTACCTTGAGGAGGGCGTGATTCGTGGCTATCACCCCGAGATCGACTACGAGGAGGCCGGATTCGAACTCCATCTGTTCATCGTGTGTCGAGCGCCGACTGCGAAACGAACCGAACTGGCCAAGAAGGCGTTAGATCTCCCCGGTGTGATCAACGTTCGTGAGATGACAACCGGCAGCCACAACATCCACATTGAGTCTGTGGCCGTCGATTCCGATATGGCGGACGAGACCCTCACGGGTATCGAGGACCTCGATCTCGAAATAATCTCCAGCCAGATCATCAAAGATTATCACGTTCAACCGTTCGACCACTTCGGAATGGATTTATTTGAGGACTGATCACCCGGCACGTATATCCTGCCGTATCCTTTTGGATAGATCCTATCCGGGTATCGTGCCAGATCACAGCAAGAGTTTGTCTCGTTGATAGACCGGGAGACGTACGTGTCGAAGAACAGCTACCGGGTGCGACACGGGAGTAGCGTCGGGTAAGTCGGTGAAACTGAACGATCGAGATCATCCCACGCTGTTATTTCCCGCACATCTCGGCGACAACCTGTTTAATCCGAAGCGCCTGTAACTGTGGACACAACAGTCACTCTTCCGCGTGTGGAACGTGGTAGCACACATGATTGCGCATTCCTCAGACCAAAATGTCCGGGACGACGTGGTGGAAAACGGTGACGTATTTGATGCGTTGTCGGACGATCAGCGGCGTCAACTGCTCGTCGACTTACTGGACAGCGAACCGCTACGGGTATCAGACCTATCCGACGCGTCTCGGGAACTGATCGAAGCCCACGAGGCACTCCTCGATCAGTTTTTATCGGGGCAGTTGGAGATACCCGGAGTAGACAGGGAACTCATCCAGAAACGCCGCGTTCACCTTCCCAAACTGGCAGAGTATGGTTTTGTCGAGTGGCATCCAGAGGACCGTCTTGTAACGAGAGGTCCTCGGTTCGACGAATTAAAACCCTCTCTCGAACTGATGGAGGACCAGCGGACGGATTGCCCTGCAACCGAACCTTTTGTCAGTTTCCGTGGATAAAGAACCGTCAGTGTGCCCCTCTGCACGGCCTGCTACCTGTATCGACCAATTTATATTACGCGGTTTTCACGTGACCTCTGTACTACACACGCGCCCTCTATTCAGCAGAAACTGAACGAACCACAGAACTGCTGTCAAGAGGGGGCGTGCTGCATACAGTATGCAGTACGGGTGGTTCGATTATTTCACTCGTTTCACACTGAACCTGCCGCTCACTGGCATCGATTGTCGTCCAGAGTCGGGAGACGTCGACGAATTGACCGACTTTCCGTGAAGGGATTCGTCAATTGACGATACTTAGTTTTATTATTGTCGAGTAGGTCCCCTCACGTGATGCAAGCAGTCCAATTTGAGACGCATGGAGACCGCGACGTTCTCGAATACGGCGAGTTTCCTGACCCCGAGATCGATCGTGATGAGGTACTGGTCAACGTGAAGGCCGGCGCGCTCAACCATCTGGACATCTGGACGCGCCGGGGACTGCCGGGAGTCGATCTCGACATGCCCCACGTCCCAGGGAGCGACGCCGCAGGGGTCGTCGAAGCGGTCGGCGAGGGCGTGACGCGGTTCGAACCCGGCGACCGGGTCTGTGTGATCGCGGGAAAAAGCGGCGGGAACGACGAGTTCAGCCGGAAAGGTGATCCGACGCTCGCGCCGGACTTCCACATCATCGGTGAGCACGTTCGCGGCGTCCACAGCGAGTACGCCGCGCTGCCGGCGGCGAACCTCGCACCCGTTCCCGAGGGTATCGACTGGGAGACGGCCGCGGCCGCTCCGCTGGTGTTCCAGACCGCGTGGCGCATGATCAGGGATCGTGGTGGGCTGAAATCCGGTGAATCAGTCCTCGTCCTCGGTGCGTCGGGCGGTGTCGGCCACGCTGCCGTCCAGGTCGCAGCCCACGCTGGAGCAGAGGTGTTCGCGACGGCGAGCACCGACGAGAAACTGGCCTACGCGGAGGAAGTCGGCGCCGACCACACTATTAATTACGAGGAGGCTGACTTCGCCAGCGAAATCCGCGAGTTAACTGGTGGTCGCGGTGTCGACATGGTGGTCGACCACGTCGGCGCTCAGACCTGGCAGTCTTCGCTCAAAAGCCTCGTGAAAGGCGGACGGGTCGTCACGTGCGGGGCGACCACGGGCGGCAACCTCGAAACCGACCTCAACCGCATCTTCTGGAACCAGCTTACGGTCATCGGTTCGACGATGGCAACGCCAGGCCAGGCCGAGGAAGCGCTCGAACTCGTCTGGGACGGTACTTTCCAGCCGCGTATCCGCGAGACGCTCCCGATGAGCGAGATCAAACGTGCCCACGAGATGCTCGAGAACCGCGAGGGCTTCGGCAAGGTCGTCGTCGTCCCTGATAGCGAACTGTAGTCGCCGTCGCCCGAACCGATTTCCAGACCCGGGTGTGACCGGGTCTGGAGAGATATCGAAATAAACCTGTCTGGCCGGTCAAATACACTCGTTGTGCCCCTCTTCGATCCCCTCGTGCTCGTTCTTGACAAGCCTCTCTCCGCCCACTAATGTCGAACAACCGACGCTGAAACGTCGCTTTCTACCCCGAATGAGAGTGACTTTTCCTCCAAATACCCATCCGATACCTGCCCGTACTGCAACCCCCTCGAGCGTCACAGTTTCCGTTCCCTCACCAGTAACGTCGACCGTCTCCGTATCCCGATCCTCGTTAGTCCGTTCACCGATTAGTAGAACAATGTCCTAGATCGTCTCCGTTGGGCCGGTGTTCTCGACTTCCACCGTCAGTTCAAAGTCGTAAATCTCCACGTCCTGCACCGATACATCGGGCTCTACACGCTCGACGACGAGAATGGGCGCCTCGAGTACGCCCTCGATCTCCCCGACGGTTGCCTGTGTGGAGTCCTCATTGTGGATACGTCGCCGATATCGTCCTCGTCCGTGTCGCACCGCAGCGTCACGCTGTCTGAATCGCCGCTCGCGAGGTCGACCCACTCGCCGACGACACCCTCCTGACCGTTGTCGTCGAGGACGATCTCCTGGCGGTCTCTCATCTCGCTTCTGTTTTCGATCGCAACACTCACTTCGAACGTCTCATCCGGGCTCACGGGATCGTTCGTCTCGGTGATCGTCACCTCGAATTCGCTCCGGGCTTTCCACGATTCCGAATCCGTGGCTGCCCTCTACCCGTCGAAGACCCACGCAGGTCGTGTGTAGTTTGTAGCATCGTGGCGGACGGCGAAGGCATGGAGCCACAATCCGCCGACCGTTTTCCATGCCACTCGAATTATATAATAATAGGTATGTAGGTCGTTCCATACTTTAGAATATATGTTCAGCGAGATTTTAGTTTTCCCGTTTGCCGTACCGAGATCGGAGCCCGCGTCGGCAGAACGCAGTCGGAACATGCGTCGCATCATCAACGAGAAACACGACGTCTGCGTCGTCATGGTTCTCGGTTTGATCTCGCAAGAGGATTTCCATCAGGGAGTCATTATCGTGGAAAACCGTGTGCAAAGCGGTTTATTCGATTCTGGATCGACAACGGCGTACTGCCAGTATTAGTCGACCGTCGATCCGAACCACGGTTTCGCCGATCGCAACGTGATCCGTCTCCGTCCCGGTTGTTGGTCGGCTCTATGTCCTCACTTCCGATCTGATCAGTGAACTTACTTGACTCCAGAACTCTCTAAAGACTATTTTGTACTCGAAAGTGAGATGTTTTGTAGACGTAAATAATTTCCTTACGATAGTTCGACCTCGTCGTCACGGTAGAACTCGCTGGTGCTGACGATGGACGATCGATATCCATCAGTCACTCCATAAATTACGTTTTCTTGAGTTTTTCTTTGGGCGATGATATAAAAATTATTAACGTCGATAGAATAATACTGTTGCGTATCAAATCTAGAGGGGATGTACCCGATAGATGACAAGCCCCTCGCGAGCGATGGCAAGATCGTCATCCTGGCGTACGATCACGGAATAGAGCACGGGCCGGCGGACTTCACCGAGATGCCGGAACGCGCGGATCCAGATCCGGTGTTCGAGGCCGCCACGCATCCAGCTGTGACCTCGCTCGCCGTCCAGAAGGGAATCGCCGAGGGGTATTACCCCTCCTACGAGGATGACGTGGACCTGCTGATGAAACTCAACGGGACCTCGAGCCTCTGGATGGGCGAACCCGACACTGCGGTCAACTGCTCCGTGGACTACGCTACCGAGGTTGGCGCTTCGTCGGTCGGATTCACGATCTACGCCGGAGCGAACAACGAGGTCGGCATGGCAGAGGAGTTCCGCGAGGCCCAGGAGCGCGCCCGCGAGTACGACCTCCCGGTAGTGATGTGGGGGTACCCGCGCGGCCAGGGCGTCAAAAACGCCTCGAAGCCGAAGGTCATCGAGTACGCCGCACGACTGGGACTCGAACTCGGCGCAGACGTGACGAAGGTCAAGTACCCCGGCTCACAGAGCGCGATGGAGGACGTCGTCCAGATAGCCGCGGGCTCGAAAGTCGTCATGTTCGGCGGATCGAAGACCACCGATCGTGACTTCCTCGAGGAGGTGAAGGCCACGATGAACGCTGGCGGGGATCGTCGCAGTCGGCAGGAACGTCTGGCAACACGAAGAACCCATGACGATTCTCGACGCACTGGAGGCGGTCGTCTTCGAGGACGCAACCGTCGATACCGCACTGACGAACGCGGGAATCGACGATGGACACGCCGATGAGTGACCCCACTGTCGAGGAGGTGTTCGACGTCGTCGCCGCGACCGCCCCCGAAATTCGCGCGACGCTCGTCGATCGCGTCGAGTTCGAGAGCGAGGAGAATCCGAGCGGTGAGGAACAGATTGCGGCCGACGTCTACGCCGACCGGCTGCTCGAGGAGCGATTGCTCCCCATCGACGGTGTGGGCCAGTACGCCAGCGAAGAACGCGACGAACTCGTTACCGACGGCGAGGGGTACGGCGTCGCAGTCGATCCGGTCGACGGCTCGTCGAACATCGAGACCAACAACGCGGCCGGGACCATCGCCGGCGTCTACGATGCTCCGCTCCCCGCCAGCGGTGATCGGCTCGTCGGCGCCGCGTACGTTCTCTACGGGCCACGAACGACGATGGTCACTGCCGCCGAGGGGACCGTTACCGAGTACGTCATCGAGAACGGTGAACGGAACACTGTCCGGGAGGACGTCCGTATTCCTGACGAGCTCGGCGACCACGGCGTGTACGGGTTCGGCGGTCGCGTCCCCGAGTGGCCCGCCGACGTCGAAGCCTTCGTCCGCGAGATCGAGCAGGAACTCAAACTCCGCTACAGTGGTGCGATGATCGGCGACGTGAACCAGGTGCTCACCTACGGCGGGATCTTCGCGTACCCTCCACTCCGATCGGCACCCGAGAGTAAGCTCCGCCTGTTGTACGAGGGCAATCCCATCGGCTACATTGCGGAGGCTGCCGATGGGCGTTCCTCGGACGGCGAACGATCGATCCTCGCCGTGCCCGCGGACGACCTGCACCAGCGCGTTCCCGTTCACATCGGAACGACCGAGTACGTCGATAGGCTCGAAGCTGCGCTGGACTGACGACTGGAGGCGTCACCGGTCACGCGCCAGTCGGTTCAGCGCGTACACGATCCGGAGGACGTCGCTTGCAGATCCCTGGTCGAAAACGAGTTCGTCCGCCGCGAGAACGTGATTCAGGACGGACTGTGACGCGTGATCCGGGGCAGCAGCGAGGCCTGCATCGTTTTCGGCGACCCAGCGCATGACTCGCAGGTCACTCTTGGAGTCACCCATGACGATCGCGAACGGGTCGTCGATCCCGAGCACGTCGAACGCCGCTTCGACGCCGACCACCTTGCTCAGTTCGAGGCTGCCGATTTCGGCGGCGTCGCCCTCGTAGTAGCCGACGTCGATCCGATCGAACACGCTCCGTACGTCCTCGGGAGCGTCATCCGCAGCGGCAGCCGGTATCGCTCCTTCCTGCTCGAGAACCAGACGAATTTCGGAGTCCTGCTCGGCGTAGTAGGCGCGCGCCCAATCGCGAGACGTCTCGTCCTCGACGTCATCGACGTGTTCGAGAGCGGTGACGGCGTCGCCGAGGAGATCGAGTTCGTAGACCAGCGCTTCGTCGATGATCTCCCGTGCAGCGGTCGATCCCGTCTCGAAGTTGGGTTTCATCGTGATGTTGAACTCGTTTCCCTGGAGGTGACAGCCCTTGCGCAGCCGATCTGGGGCCGCCGAGAGGATGCGCGATCGGATGTCGTCGAACACGGCCTGGATCTCGTCGTCCAGTTCCGCGTAGAGCAACTGCTTGGTATCGCTGCCGTGTCCCGGTGTGAACACGCCCGTCCCGGTTTCGTACACGATGCTTACGTTTCCCGAGTGGACGAGTTCGCTGCCCAATCCCTGGATGGCGAACCCTTTGACGTTTTCCAGGGTCTGACCGGTGCAGATGACGATCGGAACGCCCTCCTCGTGGAATTCGGTCAGGAGATGAAGCGTGTCACGCGGAATTTCGTTGTCGGTGCTCCCCGTCGAGCGCAGCGTCTCGTCGACGTCGAGGACGAACACGTTCACTGCGCGGCCGTACTTGCCGTAGAGGTCGAGCGCGGTAAACGCCTGGTCCCGCGTCGCGCGGGTAGCGAGGTCCGCGAACGTCGCCCCGACGCCGGGGAAGGATTCACGGACTTCCGTCTTGCCGTCGACGAGTTCCTCGTTGACCTCCTGCCACCGATCGAGCGCGACGCGGGAATCGATCGCGGGAAAGAGATCGACGAGGTCCTGCAGGGCGCGAAGGGTGTCGGTGTCGTGGTCCTCGTACAGTCGATAGAGTTGTTCGTATCGTTCCATACGAAACCCACGATTGGCAGTAAAATAAACGTGGGTCCAGATTCGACGATCACGATCGGTTCCGGTGAATCGGCGCACGGTTACCCGTCCGCGAATCGTCCGTCAGACGTCAGTGCGACCATACAATAATAACGCTCGGGTGTGAATGACTAACAGTGATCGTGGATGCAGAACGTAGTCCTTGAAGACAAGACCATCGAAGCCTACGTGTCGGATATCGACGATCAACAGCGCCAAAAGATCCGCGAAGTAGCGGAGGAGCTCACAAACGTGCGGGTGGCCCACGTCAACTCGACGGCGAGTGGTGGTGGGGTCGCGGAGATCGTCCAGTCGCTGGTGCCGCTCCTGAACGACGTCGGTGTCGAGACGGATTGGCTGGTCATGGACGCCACGGCCGAATTCTTCGACGTGACGAAGGCCATTCACAACGGCCTTCAGGGCGAACAGAGCGAATTCACCGACGACATGCGCGAGACCTATCGGCCCGTTACCGTCGAGAACGCGGAGGCCCTCGGCGAGACGTACGACGTGATCGTCTTGCACGACCCACAGACGCTCGGGATGGCACCGACGCTGGCCGAGCGGTTCCCGGAGACGGCCTTCGTCTGGCGGTGCCACATCGATCTTACGGCGGCAGCGCCGGCGTTCCTCGAATTCCTCCAGTCGTACCTCGATCCGATCGACCGAGCGGTATTCACCCTCCCGGAGTACGGTGAGTCGATAACGGGTGTCGAAAAGGTGGTAGTCCACCCAGCGATCGACCCGTTTACCGAGAAGAACCGACCGCTCGAAGAGCTATCGGGCGAGGCCGCTGAAGCGGCCGATCCCGAGCGCTATCCGTTCGATACGGACAGACCGTTGATCGTACAGATCTCGCGATTCGACCCCTGGAAGGATCCGCTGGGTGTGGTAGACGCCTATCGAGACGTGACGGAGACGATTCCCGACACCCAGCTCGCGCTCGTCGGGAGCAGGCCCGACGACGATCCCGAAGGGATCGTGGTGTATCGCGAGGTGGAGGAGGCGACGTCCGACGATCCTGACGTTCATCTCTTGTCGGATCTTCCCGACGCCGGGATCAACGCCCTGCAGCGGGGTGCCGACGTCGTCCTTCAGAAGTCGTTACGCGAAGGATTCGCGCTAACTGTCGCGGAGGCGCTGTGGAAGGAGACACCCGTCGTCGGATCGAACGTCGGTGGCATTCCACTCCAGATCGAGGACGGGGCCAACGGATACCTCGTCGAACCGGATGACATCGCCGCGACTGCCGATCGCGTCACCCGACTGCTCGACGACGAGCGGAACCGCCAGTTCGGTGAACGGGGACGCGAGACGATCCGTGAGCGATTTCTGCTTCCCCGTCTGGTTTCCGACTATCTGACGTTGATCGCAGACGTGTCTCGACCGAGTGTCGAGCCGTAACTCCACCGCCTCTTCGTTTCGTTCGGTAGTTCAGGTCCGCCTCGCGGTACGAATTGCGTCTCGGAGTCCATTGCACACCGGTGTTTGTAGCCTCGACTGCCAGTGGCGTCGACAGCGGAGGGTCTCTCTTCGCCGATCGGTCACGACGACAGAACCTCACACCGGAATGGAGCGGGGTTCACGTGACTGCTCCGGTTGTCAGGTGTCTAGGACTCCCGTTCGCGGGCGTGAGCCCCGTCGTGGCACATAACGACTACTTACTGATCCGAAATATATTACAATAGTACCTATGTAAATCACTGTCGCTCATATCACCACCACAACACTATTGCGGTCGGCTATCACAACCCATTCACGATAGTCCATAATTTACGCCGCGTCGTATGTAGTTTTCACATCACGGAAATGATATTTGTGACGCCGAGCTCGACAGTCCGATTTCGAGGATTCTTTCCGGTGTGAATCGCTGGGACGGGTCTCCGTTCAGCCTCCTCGAGTCACGTTCCGAGTCCACGAACGCGTCGCAGAACTCGGACCGAAACGGGTTATCCGCTCTCACCGCTCCTCTCGCAAAAAGGGCGTTGCTGGCAAATTCGTGTTCGCTGCGGACTCGCAGGAAGGATCCGGATGAGGCTATCTGCCCGAGAGCACGATCCCTTGTCGCCCAGGAGAAACTCCATGTAGGAGGGTACCATAGTCAGCGGTATGATAGACGAGACGGTGACCGAGATCGAGGAAATGCAGACGCAAAGCGCCTCGATCGTCGCGGTGAAGGCTGCCAGAGCGCTCCGCGAGTTGACCGAACGGGAGTACTATACTGTCGAAGAATACCTCCGGTCGCTGAGCCGGAACAGTGCGGCTCTCCATCGGGCGAGTCCGTCGCACGCAACGCTGTACACGACACAACGGCGTATCGTCACCGAAGTTACCGAGTCGAATCCTGCTGCCGTCGACGAAGCGAAAGAGCGAACGCTGACCGCTATCCAGGCCGTCGTCACGGACGTCGAGTCGAGCAAGGACCATGCCGCGGAGCGAGCAGCGACGGTCATCGAGGACGGTGACGTGCTGTTGACCCACGAGAACTCCTCGACGGTGATGGCAACTCTCGAGTACGCTCTCGATGCGAACAAACAGTTCGAGTTGTACGTGACGGAATCTCGGCCCCGGTTCATCGGGCGGCGAACCGCCCGCCAGCTATCCGACCGCGATGGTGTAGCGGTAACGCTCATTACCGACAGTGCTGCGGGACACTTTCTCCCCACGTGTGATCGAGTCATGGTCGGCATGAACTGTGTCATCGAAGGGACCGTCTACAACCGCGTGGGGACGTACCCGATCATCGCAACCGCCGCCGATTCGGACGTGCCGGTAACGGTCGTCGGATCGTCGACGAAGTTCATCGACACCGGCTTCGTATTCGAAAACGAACACCGATCGCCGTCCGAAGTGCTGCTCGAACCATCTGACGGATTCGACGTGGCGAATCCGGCGTACGACGCGACGCCGGTCAGGCTCCTCGATACGATCGTTACGGACGAGCAGACACACGAGTGCTGACAGATCCGGGTGAATCGTCTCTGAGGGACGGGAGCGCTCGCTCCCCACTCAACGCCACCGATACTTATTTCCTCCTCGTCGATGGATTTGTTATGTGGTACCAATACCCAATCACCTCACTGTACTTCGGTACGCGAAATCGATTCGCCATTCTCTGGGGTGCGGAGATACGAACTCAGACGGAACGGCGCGTTGAAATCGGCGGGAATGCATCGATTGGACATCGACCCACGACGAGAAATTCACACCAATGACCGACCGACCCGAAGCAGAACGCACCACGATTAGCGAACACAGTCGCAAAATTCCCTGCCCGACTGACTCACCGATTACGGGCAGGCTCACTGACTTCGGACTGCTAGGCGAAATACGCGCTCACGAACACGAAACTGAGACGGGTTTCGTGGGAACGGAGAACGGTACGGGAGGGTCCCGTGACCGTCGACCGCACCTCCCAGACCGATGTCGTCGTCCTCGGCGGTGGTTCGACGGGCTGTGGCATCGCTCGCGATCTCGCGATGCGCGGGATAGAGGTCACGCTCGTCGAGAAGGGAAACCTGACCCACGGGACGACAGGCCGGATGCACGGGTTACTCCACAGCGGCGGTCGGTACGCCGTCTCGGACAAGGAGAGCGCGAAAGAGTGCGTCCAGGAAAACTACGTCCTCCAGGAGATCGCGGATCACTGTATCGAAATGACCGGCGGACTCTTCGTCAAACGGCCCGAGGATACCGACGAGTACTTCAGAAAGAAATTGCGAGGGTGCCGGGAGTGTGATATCCCGACCAAAGTACTCACCGGGGAGCAGGCCCGCGAGATGGAGCCGTACCTCGCGACCGATATCGACCGCGCGATCTGGGTTCCCGACGGAGCCGACGTGATCGCTTCCTGTACCTCCTGTTCGCTGTCGCTTCGTCAGGGGTACCCGGAGCTATTCGACATCGAGGGCACCGAGGACGTCTCCGACGATACGTTCGAGGCCCTCGAGTATCTCCGTATCCACGAGAACCTCGAGTCGGAACTCGACGACACGACGGTCGACTTTCCGGACCTCGCCTACCACGCCCCCTGTCACGCCCGGAACCAGGGCCTTGCTCGGCAAGCCCTCGAGACGTTTCGCGAGGTGGAGGGGGTCACCATCGAAGACGTCGGCGACTCCTGTTCGGGCATCTCCGGAACCCACGGCTGGAAAGCGGAGAAGTACCACACCTCGATGGAGATCGGTGAGGAGATGTTTCACCACATGGCCGACGCCGAAGGCGACGTCGGGATGATCGAGTGCCCGACGTGTGCGATGCAGATGGAACACGGAACGGGCTACGAGATCCGACATCCGCTCCAACTGCTCGAGGCCGCGCTGGTGGAGTGACCACGCTCTCGACGCCTCTCTTACCGAGAACCACTCGTCTTCGATGACCCATCACTGGAACGATCGTCCGAGTCGCCGTACGCGGACCGCCGTTACGGTGCGGTAAGTTTAAACAGATCGTGGCCATTGTTCACAAGGTACAGGAGACCGTACTCGTGGCTGTAGCGGGCACGAGGCGAACGATCACGACCGGAGAAATCAGACATGTCATCACAGAACTCGTACGTAGGCGCGATCGATCAGGGAACGACCGGCACACGGTTCATGGTATTCGACCGGAGCGGGAGGATCATCACCAGCGCCTACGAGAAACACGAACAGATCTACCCGGAACCGGGATGGGTCGAACACGACCCAGTCGAAATCTGGGAGACCACGAAGCAGGTTATCGAGGATGCACTCAGATCGGAAGCAATAGCCGCCGAGCAGCTCTCGGCGATCGGTGTCACCAACCAGCGCGAGACGACCGTGGTGTGGGAACGGGATACAGGTAACCCCGTTCACAACGCGATCGTCTGGCAGGATCGTCGGACGACCGACCGGATCGAAGAACTCGAGGAGGAAGGCAAGATAGAAACGATACGCGAGAAGACCGGGCTCGAGGCGGACGCGTACTTCTCGGCGACCAAAGCCGAGTGGCTGCTCGACAACGCTGCCCCGGTCAAGATGCAGCGCTCGCGACCAGCCGAGTTCCGAGAGCGGGCGGCAGACGGGGAGCTCTGCTTCGGAACGATCGACTCCTGGGTGATATACAACCTCACCGGCAACCACATCACGGAGGTCACGAACGCCTCGCGGACGATGCTGTACAACATCCACGACCTCGAGTGGGACGACGACCTCCTGGAGGAGTTCAGGGTTCCAGAGGAAATGCTGCCGGAGGTACGTCCCTCCAGCGACGAGGCGTACTACGGATCGACCGATCCGGACGGCTTCCTCGGCGCCGAGATTCCGGTCGCGGGTGCCCTGGGCGACCAGCAGGCAGCGCTGTTCGGACAGACGTGCTTCGATCCTGGTGACGCGAAGAACACCTACGGGACGGGCTCGTTCTTCCTCACGAACACCGGCAACGAGGCCGTCGAGAGCGATCACGGCCTGTTGACGACGATCGGCTTCCAGCGCTCGGGCGAACCGGTCCAGTACGCGCTCGAGGGAGCGATCTTCGTGACGGGAGCGGCGATCGAGTGGCTCGAGGACATCGGCCTGATCGACGACCCCGGCGAGACCGAGCGGCTGGCTCGAAGCGTCGACTCGACGGACGGCGTGTATATGGTACCGGCGTTCACCGGACTGGGGGCCCCGTACTGGGACGGACGCGCTCGGGGCGCGATCGTGGGAATGACCCGGGGGACCCGACGGGAACACATCGTTCGAGCGACGCTCGAATCGATCGCCTTCCAGACGCTCGACGTTGCCGATGCGATGGAGGCCGACACCGGACTCGAGATCACGAGTCTGAAGGTCGACGGCGGCGCGGTGAAGAACAACTTCCTCTGTCAGCAGCAGGCCAACATACTCGACATAGAGATCGTCCGTCCCGAAGTCGACGAGACGACGGCGCTGGGCTCCGCGTACGCCGCGGGTCTCGCCGTTGGCTACTGGGACAATCTCGACGAGCTTCGAGAGAATTGGCAGGTCGATCGGGCGTTCACTCCCGAAGAAACCGACGACGTCGACGAACGCCACGAGCGGTGGCGTGAAGCGATCGACCGTGCCCGCGACTGGGCTCGCGAGGAGTGATACCGATGCGAGTTCATCATCGCGCTTGTGATCGCCGGGTTCGCCGGTGGACCGTTCGGGGCTGCGATCGGCTCACTGCCGGCGTTCGTCTTCACCGGTTCATGGTCATCGCGGGTGAGAGTTCCACGTACGTCATTCCCGAGTTGGGGGGGATTACCAGCGTGCTCGCGTTCTGCGCCCCGAAGCTGCGTGTCTGTGCTGAAGCCGACAGCGAAGAACGAGTCCGTGACCTGCTCGAGGACGGGGGGAGCGTCGTCGAACCACTGATCTGAAAGCCGAGACGTCGGCAGAATCCTCGATATTCGTCCGACGTGGCGGATCTCTGCTGGACGATCCGAAAACAGAGGGCGTCTCAGTCCGTTACCGGTCGAATTGAGATTCCTCGGTAATCAACGCCCGGGCGATTCTGAGGTCCTCGATCTGAACGTCTTCGCCGACGATCGTCTCGTCGAGATCGCAGTTGTGTATCTCGGCGTTCGGATAGACCAGCGTCGTCTCGAGGCTCGCATCGGTTACTTCAGCGCCCTCCATGACGTGAACGGTCTCGCCGACCTCGCAGTTCTCGAGGGTCGCGTCTGGGTGGACGAGCGACTCGCCGTCCAGTTCCCAGTCGACGGCTTCGAAGTACGAGGCCGGCGCGCCGATGTCGAACCACGTACTGTCGAACGTGAATGCGTAGACCGATTCGCGTGACTGGAGCCACTCGATGTACCAGCCCGGCTCGTCGGGATTGTTCTCGCCGGCGAGGTACTCCGAGAACCGAACTGAGTCGGCAGGGAACGCGTAGCAGGCGATCGAAACGAGCGTGCTCTTTGGCTCGTCGGGTTTCTCCTGAAAATCGACGAGTCGCTCGCCGTCGAGTTCGACCAGGCCGTAGGATTTGGCTTTCTCCCGCGACCCGACATCATACGCAGCGATGACGGGTGCCTCTCGCTCCTCGAAGTAGTCGAGGAACTCCGGAAGATCGAAGCCGATGAGGTTGTCGCCTGCGATGACGAACAGATCGTCGTCGATTCCCTCGCGATCGCAGAGTTGGGCAAGCGCGCCGACGACGCCGAACTTGCCCGCCTCTTCGCTGGTTTTCTCGACCGACAACTGAGCCTTCTCGTACTCTTTCTCTTCGATGTGTGACTCGAAGTCCTCCGCAAAGGCCTCGTTGGTACTCAGATAGGTGGTCTCGATGCGATCGTCGTTCTCCAGCGCACGCAGTATCCGATCGATAACGGTCGTTTCTCCGACCGGAAGGAGCATCTTCGGGCGATGACGAGTGATCGGCCAGAGCCGGGTTGCATACCCCCCAGCCAGCACTATCGCCTCCATGCGTTCGTCTCGCAGTCGACCGGCAAAAGTATGTGTGATGGTAACAATGCTAGCGATCGGTTACACTGCGTCCCCGACTCCGGTCCGACCGGAGACCCTGGTACATGTGGGATTAGGACCCTCACGGCGGATTTCGGAGATGCTGTGGTCGGGGGCGGATCCGACGAACCGTGGCCGTACATACTCGGTTCCACTGCCGACCAACACTGCCTCGATGATCTGTACTGCAGTGGAATCCGTTCTCGACGCGACGGAATCCGATGTAACGGCCCGTCCACGACGAATTGGTGTTCGTGGAGTATCTATCTCGGGCGCAGTACATGAACGAAACGCTGTAGTGGAATTATACCGGTGCTGTTCAGATTAGAGTTTGAAGGAACGAGCCGGTGAATTTCGTGGTGTCAATGTCAGAATCCACCGGCCTCGACGGCTCTAGCACGGAGATTCAGTTAGGCTTTGTGGAGCGTGAGGCGACACCGCACGAGCTGGTGCAGTCGCGTACCAGCACAATCCGCCCGAATTGTCACATTCGGATACTGTTTCTACCTTAGAGAAATACGGTGTCAAACGGACAGAATCGATCGTCCACGACTGGGTGCAGAAAGCCGAACTACAGCCGACAGAAGGGAAACGACCGGATCACGTTGCGCTTGACGAACCCGTGATCCAACTCGGGGATCAGCGCTACTGGCTGTACGCTGCGATCGATCCCAAAACGAACGAATTCCCGCATATCTGGCTCTATCCAACGCGGACAATTGCGCTGACGTCGATATTTCTCGGTGAACTTCGAGAAAAACACGATATCGCTGACGCCGTATTTCTCGTCGATTCAGCGCCGTTGCTCAAAGCCGCGCTCCACGATCTAGGACTCCGATTTCGATACGAAAGACACGGAAGTCGGAACGCTGCCGAACATGTCTTTTAAGAAATACAACACCATACCTACCAGCTTGAAGACTATTTTAGAAACGCCGAACATGAAACCGTCGAAACAAGGCTTCAGAGCTACGCATGCTGCTGAAACCAGCTAATCTGAACAATGCCAGTGCGTGCGGGGTAACGTCAAAGGCGCGCAGTCGATGGTAGGGAGCGCGTCCCGGACCTGATGGATAGTCCGGGCCACTGTCGAGGTATCCTGCCGGCGAGCGAGTGAGCCAATCCCGACGTACCGCGTGAGCACGCCTTCCGATCGCAACTCATCGAGACGGGTGAGGTACTGGTGTGGAGACCAACCCTGGAGAACCGCGACGGCGATCCGGGTGAAGCACGGCTCGCCCAGTCGCGACGGGAGACGAGATACGCGGCCAGTACTGCTGTGACGATCCCGACGGGGAAGCTGCCGAATATCATCGCTGTTGCAAGACCAACCGCTTGTGTCGAGAGAATGGCCAAAACGAGCCCACCACCGATGACGAACCCTGCAATGGCCGCTACCGTCGCCCAGAAACGGCGTAGCGTCCGCTCGGAGGCCTGGCCAGTGGCGGTGACTTCCTCCCAGTAGGTGACGCCCAGATATACAAGCGGGACCAGGGCTATCCCGACCGTGAGACCGGCAGATAGCCCCAGCATCCCGGCCGACCAGACGTACGGGCGAGTGCTTCGGTCACGCCGATCCCGACCACGAGAAAGCCGAGGACGCCAACGAACAGACGGCCTACAATCTTGATTACGTTATTCATGGCTTCTCTGAGCCAACCGAGAGCACATCCATACCAGTTGGTTCCCGATTATGGAGAATATTCGGCTGTCATCACTGTCCAGCGTATTGAACGTCGAGAGTTCTATCAATCATGAATGGTGGTTGCAGGGGTCGTGCTAAATACAGGGCGCGAATGTCGCACGAGATATGGCTCGATTTGCGAAGGTACTGATCGCTCAGTACAGGACAACCAACCACCACCGAGTGGAAGACCAAAAGGCACATATGTAAATATAGTGAAAATTAAATTATGGATATTGCCTTGCTTTTTCTTGGAATTTACTGTCTAATCATGGGAATTGTCGGAATTATCTGGCCATACAAAATGACGAAATTGGGTGAGGCGATAGAATCAACAAAAAATCAGCGCCCGAGGCAGGAGGTTGACCCGATGGCAAGAGGGTTTCGTACATACGAGATTGGGGGGGTGATAGGAGCGATCTTCGGTGCCGTCATATTGCTGGTGAGGTTCATTTACCTGTAACCGATTGGGAAAAGAGCGTGCTATAGAAGGTGCAAGTCTGGCAGTGTCTCGTCGATAGAGGATCTTCCTGAACCCTGCTGCGCCACACCTCGTGGTCGGCGCCTGTCTGTTAGCCAACTAGACAGCGACCGGCTACCTCGAACGAGCACTCGCCGAACGCGTGGAGGTTTCCGCGGTTCGACCCGAGGAAGACGAGGTCAGAGGTGACCGCCGGAGTCCCCCTGCCGGCGTCTTCGTTGCGGCCCATCTCTGCGCGACCGAGTTCCGCGCCCGTTGCAGCGTCGACGACGAACAGGTGCCCGTACATCGTATCCCGCTGGATCCAGCCCGTGGCGTAGACTGCATCACCGGAAACGACCGGCGTCGAGACGAGATCGACCTGTGGCTCGCCCTGCGGGCGCTTGCCCTCGTCGGGACCAAACCGCCACACCCGCTCACCCGTCTCGAGACGGCGGGCCTCGAGGCCGAAAGCCGCGGCATGATAGATCAGCCCGTCAGCGACGGTCACTCCCGCATCTGACCAGCGGGGTCCGATCGATCGCTGCCAGCGAAGCGATCGGTCATCGCGGTCTAGCGCGACGAGCGTGTGCTGCTCGTCGTCCTGGTGCCAGAGCGGCACGAGCAGCAGGTCGTTGACCACGGTCGGGGTCCCGGTGATAGGCCCCTCCCAGCGCCAGCGTTCCTCGCCAGTCGCCAGATCGAGCGCGGCGAGCCCGTCGTGAGAGAACGGAACGTAGACCACGTCGTCGGTGCCGGCCAGTTGCCACATGCTTGTCCGCTCGGGGAAGGGCACGCTCCAGCGTTCGTTCCCGGTCGCGGGATCGATGCCGTAGACTGTTTCGTCTTGGTGGTCGTCGACGACTGTGCTGTACGTCCCCGTCACGACGACATCGTCGGTCACGACGGGCGTGACGGCATCGGGCGATTGCTGGGCACGAGAGAGGTTCTCGAAAGTCCACTGGACCTCCTCGTCGGTGGTGAGCATCGTCACGCCGGGCTTGGTCTGGAGGACTACCCGGTCGCCGTCGACGACCGTCGAATCCGAGGGGTAGAAGTAGTGGAACTCGTCGGTCCGGGAGAGCTCGGTCGTCCACCGGGAGTCACCGGTCGCCGCGTCGAACGCCTCGATCCACGCCCCGCCGCGTTCGTCACCTCGCGACTCCTGTGAATATGCAAAGTAGAGCACGCCATCGTCGACGACTGGAGAAGGGGCAACCCCGCCGCTACGCAATCGCTCCCGATGCCAGACTGTGTGAAGGTCCGTCGTCGGCCCCTCTGTGGTCGAGTACCCGGTGTGGGCGTTATTCAGCGTGCGTCTGGGCCAGTTGCCGTCGGCGGTCGGTTGCTCGGTCGAGATGCATCCCGCGAGTGCACCGATCCCGGCGGTACACGCTGCGAGAACCGACCGACGTGTGGAGGGCATTGGTCCGGGAGTTATCGTGGCGTAAGGTATAGACTTCGGTCGTCCAGCACGAACGCTGCCGGAGGGAGGACGTACCCGCCCGTACGCGCTTGTCGGCGCCGAAGTACACAGATCCAGAACGGCGGGCTGGAACCGCGGACATCGAACCAGGAGCTAAAGCCATCCGCTGTATCCAGCGCGTCATTTCTGACAGAATCTGGATCGGTCGCGCTGAGTCGTGCTGCATACAGAGCGCGAATGTTGCAGGACATCTGGTTCAATTTGCGAAGGTGATGATCGCTCAGTATAGACTCGATATTGCTTCCACCAGACACGTGACCGCACGAACACCCCGAATTTCTGCTCGATCGCCACGTTCACTGGTTCGTTCATATTCCGCTGATGATAGAGGGCGTTGTCCGGTCGTGCGTTCCACGCGAAGACTACGGCTTTAGCCGTGGATAGCTGATCGACGTACCTCCGAACGATCAGCCAACACCGCCATCGCACTCGAGATGATAGTTGCGGCTTCCGGCGGGGTACGCCAGCCACCGTTGAGACACAGCTACTTTCTTTGTATTTGACGGAGAATCCGACGGTATGAGTCCCGACCGCGAACGCCGAAGGGTCGCTCTGGTTCGCTCGTGGAAGTCGCGACTACGTGAAGGGGTCGTCGGATCCAGCCAACCCGTCGAGGTTGCCTACACCGTGTACGATCGCCTCCGCCACATCCACGAAGCACCCCTCAAGAACCTCCGGTACTCGTTCTGGTGGATCCGGAAAACGTTCTTCACGAAACCGCGCGCGCCGACGCCGTCGTACTTAATCGACATGCGCAAACCCGACATTGTTCGGCTGTTCGGACGACACTACTTCGAGCCTGGATGGGAACTGTCCTACAACTATCACGGCGAAGTGCTCAACCTCAGACGAATCGAGTACGTGGACGACGACGAGTACAACTGGTGGCAGGTGCATATTCGTGGCTATCTCCATGAAGAGGGGATCGAACTCACTGCACACTACGAAACCGAGCCGGTCCAACATCCTGACGCTCACATCGACCTTCATGGACTCGATGTCGAGCAGGGCATGGCAGTTGTCGGCCAGATTCTGAACACAGAAGGGGTCGACTACCGGCAACTCGACCCCGAGGAGCGTCCCGAACTCTCAGATCGTTCCCTGAAGTCGACCAGACGATCCACGTCGATCACGAGCCGATCGGCGGACTGATACCCGAACAACCACGGCAGCCTAGTGCACCAAGCGCGCCAACCGCGTAGATATACCACGAGATCACCCCGAGTGGGACGTCTGCCAGGCTCTCAAAAGCACTTTCCCAGTTCCTGGTGGTTACGGCCACGAGTATCAGCGTCAACTGTACGTCCCACAGGACGATCGCGACGCCGACGCTCGATCTGTACCACGTCTCGGATAGCCACTGTGACTCGTTTTCCTCGGTGTCGCTCGCCGCCTCGCCCCACGTTCGACCGTAGCCATACGCAATGTCCGTCAGCAAGAAGTTTGTATCTTACCCGGCAGTGAGCGAGAGACGAACAAAAGGGTGGATGCCAGTTCGTGGATCTTCGGCAGTCAGCAAATCTCGGTTGGGGGTCTACGGCCCTTCAGTGGAGTTTCCGTTTGTCATCGTGAAAAAGTGCTAACACCCAGCACATCGTTCTTCTACACATGTGGACTCCGACACGGACCGTTCAGACATCGAGGCGAGCGTACACAGAGCAACGGCGGCCACCCGACCGACGACATTTCCATGCCGTCGGCACCTGAGACGATGGCCTTCCCAGACCTCGCGGTGAATCTCATCTACAGCGTCCTGTGTCTGGTCCCGGGCTTCATCAGCCTGCAGATCGTGACCCACACGACGACTCTCGAACCGGATCTGAGCGAGTTCGAGAAGTCGACGTGGAGCCTCCTTGGTAGCGGCGTCTCGCTTTCGGTGACGTACTTCGTGTACGTCGTTTGGAGGGGGATCGCGACGGGGACCCTCGTACTCATCCGCCCGCTCGATATCGGCTGGGTCGAACTCGTCGCCGCCTATCCGCTCCTGCTCTTCGTCGCGGTCGTGGTCGGATACGTCAGTGCGAAACTTCTCAGTCGCACGCGTGGAACGCTGACGACTGCCCACCCCGAAACGAGCCAGTGATGCTGATGAGCGACTGAGCGTGATGATTACGTCGGGATCGGCACTGGTGTTCCTCGGCGTCTAAAACCGCTTAGAGATGTGCTGGCCGGATTAGGAGTGTGAAATTCGAAGGTGTGGAGACCCAGATCAAGACGTTCTTCGAACGGCTTCATCCGGCGCCGGCAAGACGACGTATACGTGGTTTCGGTCTGCAACCTCGGGCCGGTGGTTTCCGGCAGTAGAGTGTCTCTGCGTCTACGTACGATCCTGAGGCTGTCTTCGGCAGTATTCGGCCATTTTGGCCCAAAAATATCAGTTCAGATTGTATGTCATAGAGTAGTAATCTACGCGGGTAGTGATGTCTGGTTAGCGGTATCTGGTTTGACACGGATGGGTGGTTGAAAGCGGTTCTGATTATCAGGTATAAAAGAATTTTCCTACGTCCGGTTTCTACTCGTATAGTGACTGTGTGGCACGTATCGGGGTTTGAGGCGGGATATGAGGATACCACAGTATCGATGACTGAGGTTAATACAGGACAGCAGTGTTGAAAATTTCTGCCGAGTATTGTGTTCTTCTGTAAAGATCAGAATCGGCCCCCGAACCTCGTTCTATCCGTTGTCTTTCTTTAATGTAGTCGGTTGTATCTTTTCGAATACATATACTGAGCCGAGTCTCTTTCGTGTATTGTATTTTTCAACCAAGAATACTAAATCGCTATTTGATCGTGTTTTCCGGCTGCATATTTGGACGCATAGGATAACCCTCCACAACCACCCACTTTTACGACAATCGGGAATCTCAGGGGATCTGTAATCGAACCGCGGTGTCGCTACAGGCACATACGGATCTGTCTGCCTGTCAGTGGATATGTACCTGCCTGTCAGTGGATATGTACCGTCGTCATAGTGCAGTAGTTTCGTCTTCCCGATACAGGAACTCGGAGGGACGCTACAGAGTGGGGTGCCGGTTTTTGGAGTGCTCGGGCACCATCTCGCTGGGACTAAGATTGGATTCTAGCATGCAGAGGCTTCTTTCAACTACGTTCACGGTTCTTCTCGGGAGATGAATGGAACCCCGGTCGGGAATCTCCACCCAAGATACAGTTGCCAGAGTAGTCGCATTTCTAACGGGTGGTTGGTTATTTAATTTCTGTCGAGTATAGTAGAAACCATCAGATGTACAGGACTTACGATCTATCAGATGAGTTCCGAGACCGTTCTTCTTCCCGCGAGCGACGACGCACCGCCCGTTCAGCGCGTACGTGCCCTCTATTCAGCAGCGACTGGTAAATCTGCCGAATCGCTGTCAGGAAGAGCGTGCGAAATACGGAAAGTGTTCAATAGGGGGCGTTTACTGTGGAATAAAAACCCTGTTCAACCGATCCGTACCGATCTGGCCGCTGCTCGAGTCTTCGAGCGGGGCCCGAGATTCGGACCGGATGATCGAATGATGAAATCGGAACACGATGCAGAGACGGGACTACCTATCAGCCGCAGCCGGACAGGTGAGCGTTCCGTGGTAACGGCAGTTGAAGAAGACGAGCGTAACCGAGCCAGATCGACCTAACAGACGGACACCCAATACCTGTGACCGTTCGAGCAAGTGACGGCTCGCTGTTCGCCGAACGCCGCGACCGACCGGCTGACTTTTAGTTCGACGCCCTCGTCGGCGATCGCGATACGCGTCCGGGCGGTACACTGCGGACAGGCCACTTCCTTCGTCGCCGTCGTTTGCATCTGTCAACACCGTGTGTCCCTACGACACGGGACAGCATAACCCCATTCTCAGGGAAATCGCATCGATCCCCAGTTCTGACCGTCCCGTCGCGTCGCTACAGCGTGTCCAGCCGATCGAGTCCTCAGGCGGAACAGTTGTTCGGTCCGAGTTCGAGTTCGGTCCGCTCCTCCGGCGGTTCCGTCGTGGCCCCGCGGTTCAGGTCGATGATCGCCTCGAAGTTCGCCGGCTCCTCGCCGGCGTCTGCCAGTCGATCGACGAACGCCTCCTCGTCGAAGTCGAGCACGTCGATTCCGGTCCGGGCCTCGCCGACGGTCGTGGTGATCGGCTCGCCCGGCCGTCCGTGTTCGAATCGGCCGTCGTTCGTGACCGTGACGTGGCCCGGCAGGACGACGACGGACTCGGGTTCGGCGAGGATCGTCCGGTGAAGCGTCTCGTAGAGCATCCGCGCCCCCTGTTCTCCCTCGTCATCGCTGAACTCGAGTTCCGTGCGGCCCGTCGAGTCGACGTGCAGCGTGTCGGCGGTCAGCAGCGCGTGCGCGTCCACGAGGGGAGCGATCATCTCGCTGGTGTGGCCGGGTGCGGGGACCGCCTTGACCTCGCGGTTGCCGACCTCGAGGACCTCGTTTCGGTCGAGGGACGTGTACTCGAACTCGACGCCGCGTTCAGCGGCCCGATCGCCCAGGTAGTAGGGGACGTCGAGTTCGTCGGCCAGTTCTCGACCACCGGAGACGTGATCGGCGTGAACGTGGGTGTCGACGACGCCGACGATCGTGAGCCCCCGTTCCGCGGCCGCAGCGGTGAACTCGTCGGTGTCGGCCGTCGGGTCGACGACGATCGCGTCACCGGTCTCCGCACAGCCGACGAGGTAGCTCAGACAGCCCTTCGCGCGACGCTGGAGCTGGACCACAGTCAGGTCGTCGGCGACGTCGACGTCGACCCGATCGTAGACGCCGCTCCAGCCTTTCATCCCGCCGTCGACGGCGTTGACCTCGAACTCGTCGGTCGCCGACGAGAGCTGGGTCGCGAGGTTCCCCGACGAGAGCCCCTTCGCGCAGATGGTGATCACCCGATCGGGATCACCGACCAGGTCCCGGAATTCTTCGAGGCGGCCGTCGAGTTCCTCCTCGGGACCGAAGGGAAAGTGTAGCGCATCGGTGACGTGCCACGACTCGTAGCTCTCCTCGGGTCGTGTGTCGACGAGGACGAAGTCGGCGTCCTCGTCCTGCAGTTCCGCGAGCCGATCTGGGGAGAGGGTGGTGACCATGATGATGGATACGACGTCGGGCGGCTAAGTCTCCACCCCTGAGTGGGCAACCCAGAAGTGCCGATCGACGAACGGGGGAGACGGCAGCAGCCCGATGTCGTCGACGACCGGGATGGCGGACTCCCGGAATCGCCCACCCGGACGAGGCTGCCCGTCGAGCCAGCCACGCCGTGTGAAGCACGGTCGCCGATGCGGTTCCTGCCGAGCGATGGCTCCCTCGCAGAGACCCTCCCGGCTACGCGATCCGCGCCGGACGCCCGGCAGCACCGATCGCGACGCCAAGACGGCTCGGTCGAGTCCCGTCGAGCGAACCGTCTCGAAATCGGGTCGGGCACTTCGGGATGACACTCACGACGGAGCCCGAGGCCAACTCGCGGCGACGTAGTCGTCGATCCGCCACCCGTTCCGAGACCCGCCCGGCGTCGTCGTCCCGACCGGCGGTTTCACCCCGCGACGCTCGGGCCAGCAGGGCGAGGACGGTCCGGCGGACGGGTTCGACGATCGGTCGATCGGACGGTCGACTGATACCCGGATCGGCGGTCAGTGCCGAGCAACGGTTCGAAAATCGGGTCGATCGAGAGGATGATTTAACTGTCGACCGTTCGACGAACAGGTATGGACCTCTCAGATTCCGTCACCGCCGCCGTATCGGTCCTTCGACGCCGGCCAGCCGACCTGCTCCCGTTCTACCTGCTCGGGGCCGCGATTCCCGCGATCGTCCGGGTCATCCCGTTCCTCGCACTGCTCGTCGGCTACGTCCATCTCGGCTCGACCGGCCGACTCGCGACCATTCAGGACGAACTGGTGGCCCTGGATCTCGAGCCGCCGGACCCGAATGCCGACCCCGAGGCGTTCGACGCGTGGGCGGCCGATCTCGAGCCGATCGGCGAACAGCTGTTCACGCCGACGATCGGCGCCCTCGTCGCAGTGACGATCCTCGTGAGCGTCCTCGTCCTCGTCCTGCTGTACGCCATCGTCGGTGCCGCCCAGCTGTCCGCCTGCTACGGGCGGCTCCGCGACCAGCGCGGCCTGATCGCCGGTCTCGGCGGCGGACGACGGTACTGGCTCCGGTTCCTCGGCCTCTATCTGCTCGAGTTGGTCCTCTGGATCGTCGTCGTCGGGGCGACGGTCCTGCTGGGTGGCGTCGCCGGCACCGCGATCGGGCCGGCTGCCGTCCTCGCCGTGCTCCCCGCCCTGCTGATCGGATTCCTCGCGATCGCCGCCATCCGGGCGGTGTTCGCGTTCGCCCCGGTCGCCGTCGTCGTCGACGACGTCGGCGTCTTCGGCTCGGTCGTCCGAACCCTCGGGTTCATCCGCCATCACCCGATCGCAGCGGGGTTCTACTACGCCGTCTCCGTCGGCTCGCTGATCGCGTTCTCGACCGTGACCGGGGTGCTCGCGTTCGTCGACGTCGTCAGCCTCGGCGCGCTCGTCACCGCGTTGCTGGTGGTCCCCTTCCTCGACCTGCTGAAAACCGGGCTGTACACTGACGGCCGAGGGCGGCTCGAACCACCTACCGCACCCGAGCGATCGTTCCGGAGTCAGGTCGCCGACGGCGTGCGAACCGGCTGGGCCGAGATGGGGTCGTTCGTCCGATCGACGCCGCTGACGCACGCGTTCGTGATCGTCCTCGCCGTCGCCTCGTTCTGGATCGGGTGGGAGGCCACGGCGCCGTTCGCCGACGCGTTCGAGACGTCGATCAACGCTCGACTCGAGGGACACATCCCCCCGGCAGCAGCCCTGGAATTCTTCGCCAACAACTGGCTGGTCGCGATTACGACGGCCTACGCCGGCTTCGCCCTCGCGATTCCGGCACTCGCGTCGCTCGTGTTCAACGGCGTCGTGATGGGCGTCTACGCGCGAACCGAGGTCGAGCCCACCGAACTGGCGGCGTTCGTCGCCCCACACGGGGTCTTCGAGATTCCCGCCCTCCTCATCGCCACGGCGCTCGGGCTCTCGCTCGGTGCGATCGCCGCTCGCGCCCCGCTCGGGCAGACCAGTCGCCAGGAGTTCGCCGACGCCCTCGAGCGGGCGTTCTGGGTGCTCGTCGGCGTCGGCCTCCTCCTTGCGATCGCGGGGATCGTCGAGGGGTTCGTCAGTCCGTACTACTATCAGTTCTTCCTCTAGATCACCCACCGCGACGAACTTCGACGGCGATCTCCGCAGGCAGGTCGTCTCGATGCCCGTCCAGCAACTCGAGCAGGGGGCGAACCTCGTCGAATCGCGGCCCTTTCGTGACGACGTGACCGTCTCGATCCCACTCGATCAAGCCGTACGCGGCCAGTCTGGGGAGGTGCACGTGGTGAATACGAAGCAGTTCCTCGTCCGCGCCGGCGATCTTCCGGGAACTGGACAGGTGTCTGTGGAGGAGTTCCTCGTTCGCGTCGGCGATCTCCCGGGAGACGCCGGACAGTTCCGCGACGTACTGTGGGTCGTCGTACAGCAAACCGACCAACAGGCGGCGTCGGTGTCGATCCGCCAGCGCATCAAAAATGTCGTCGATCACGTGTCACCACCCTGTCAGTGGTATCGTGCCGCGTTCTATTAATCCGCCCACATTTTCACGCCGGACAGTTGTTTTGAATAACCGAGTGACAGGATGGCGGACCCGATCCGATACTGCGGACGATCCGGTCCGTCACCGACCGATCGCGTCCGGCGATCGAGAAGCACGTCGGCGCGATCGACACCCGTTCTCGGGATGGCGACGCCGAACCGGTACTCGACGAGCGCTACTGGTAGGCCTCGAACTCCTTCCCGAACAGGACGAAGTACGCGGTGCCGACGGTCCCGATCGCGGTCCCGATCGCGAACGCGAGCGTGGGTGACCCGGCGAACACCGTCTCGCCCGTCAGCGGGTTCGCGAACCCGCCCCAGACGAGGCCGCCGAGTGCGGCACTCGGGATGACGATCAGGTTCCGCAGGAGGTAGTAGGCCCCGGTGACGCGGCCGCCCGCCCCCATCTCGGCGGGGCCGACGATCAGCGCCTTGTGGGCCGGCAGGCCGGCGAACCGGAGCCCGGAGAAGGCAAACAGGAGGGCGAGGACGGCGGCGCTCTCCGGCGCGCTGATGAGCAGGATCGGGAAGACCGCGTAGACGACGAAGCCGAGCGCGACGACCGGTTTGAGACCGATCCGTTCGGCGGCCAGCGCCGCGGGGAACATCACCAGCAGCGCGACGCTCATCTCGAGGCCCAGCAGGATCCCGAAGTACGACTGGGGCGACAGCGCGATCGATCCGACGGCGGGAAGAGAGAGCGTGAGGCCGACCTCGAGAAAGCGCGTGACGACGATTACGAAGAAGACGTAGACCATCCCGTTGGCGAAGCGGACGAGCGTGTCGCCGACGAGCAGCGGGCGCAGTTCGTCGGGCATCGCCCGGAGATCGGCGAGCAGCTGTGAGACGCCCTCGAACTCCGTGCCGATGCTGTCTTCCTCGACCTCGTAGAGCACGTGCTGGACGACGGTCCCGAGGCCCCCGAAGACGACGGCGACCACGAGGATCAGCTGGAACGCGACGACGACGTCGCTGTCGGTCGAGCCGAACGGGAAGAACAGCGCGGCGGCGATCAGGGGGCCGACGAGGAAGGCCGTCCGCCGAAACGTCTCCGTGGACGCAAAGCCCGCCGCGAGCCGCGACGGGGGGACCGACTGTTTGACGATCGCGTACGTCGCACCCAGACCGAACGACTTCCAGGCCTGTGCGAGGACGAGTCCGAGGAAGATCGCGACGATCGCGATCGAGGTCGGGCCGATCGTCACGTCCGCGAACAGCGGGGCGGCGAGCCAGACGCCGAACCCGAGCGTCGAACACAGGCCGAACGCCGTGAGGGCGTACCGCGAGCCGATCCGATCGGAGATCGCGCCGCCGGGATAGGGGTAGACCGCGCTGATGACGTTCCCGAACGTGCCGAAGAGTCCGACGACGAACGCCGTGGCCCCGAGCGCGGACATGTACTCGGCCATGTACCGGCTGGTCATCTGGAAGCCGAGACTGAACGCGAACATCGCCGCCGAGAGCACCAGGACGTCCCGCTCGAGCGCGAAGAACTGACGGAACGCGTCGAACGGATCGATCTCGTCCTCGCGGGCCTCCTGCTCGAGAGTCATACGGGTACCTGACTGTCGGAGGGGCTTTGTTTTTGCTCTCGTCCGCGGACCGGACGTCGAGCGACCCTATCCCCCTCGTGGCTGGCACAAATATCGAACCAATAAAGACCGACGGGTCCATCGTGGGGCACATGACGACGACGCTCGGAACGGCGAGCGCGGGGCCCGGCGAGATCGATACGGGCCGGCTCGAGGTCGGCGAGACCCGGGACGGCAGTCCGATCGGTCTCCCCGTCGCCGTGATCAACGGCGCGAAGTCGGGGCAGACACTCTACATGCAGGCCGCGAGCGATGGCGACGAACTCAACGGTATCGGCGTCATCCAGCGCGTCGTACCGCGACTCGATCCCGCCGAACTCTCGGGGACGATCCTGATCGTCGGGATCGTCAACTACCACGCGTTCCAGGTGGCCGAACACCGGAACCCGATCGACGACACGAAGATGAACCGGGCCTATCCGGGCAACGAGAACGGAACCTCGAGCGAGCGGATCGCCGCGGCGACGTTCGACATCGCGACGGGGGCGGACCTCGTGCTCGACCTGCACCAGGGGTCGACGAGCCGGATGATCGACGAGGTCCGGGTCCGCTGTGGCGGCCGCCATCGGCTCCACGGCGAGTGTCTCGAACTGGCGAAAGCCTTCGGTTGTGGCTACGTGCTCGACCAGAAGGGGCCGGACGGGCAACTCGCCAGGGCCGGCCCCGACGAGGGCGTCCCCACCGTCGACCCCGAACTGGGCGGCAGCGTCGGCTGGGACGAGGAGAGCATTCGAAAGGGAGTCGACGGAGTGTTCAACGTGCTCAGACACTACGACTTCCTCGACGGCGAGCCCTCCCTCACGACCCAGACCCGTGCGAGAGGGTTCGAACAGTACGGTGCCCCGGCCGGCGGCCTCACCTCCCTCGAACCGGAGCTGGGAAGCCGGGTCAGTGCCGGCGACGTGCTGTTCGAGGTGACGACGCCGTTCGGCGAACCGAAAGCGGAAGTGACGGCCGACAGCACCGGCATCCTCTGGCGAACGCGGCGGCTCCCACAGGTCGCGACCGGGGAGTACGTCTGCTCCGTCGCCACCGACATCGACGAATACTAACATGGCATCCGATCTCACCTGTCCCGACTGCGGTACGGTCTACGAGGCTGGTCCGAACGAACCCTGGCGCTGTGCGTGTGGCCACGCCCTCGAATTCACCGAGCATCCGCTCCCGCAAGGCGAACCGCTCCCGATCTCGCGGCTCGACACCACCGACGGGCTGTGGACCTTCTTCGAGTTCCTCCCGATCGAGCAACACGTCACCTTCTTCGAAGGGTTCACCCCGATGGTCGACGCCCCCGAGTGGGACGCGTCGTTCAAACTCGAGTACGTCTTCCCGACCGGGTCGTTCAAGGACCGCGGCGCGACGACGACGCTCTCGCGCGCCGTGGAACTCGGCGTCGAGCGGGTCATCGAGGACTCCTCCGGCAACGCCGGGGCCGCGATCGCGACCTACGCGGCCCGCGCGGGTATCGACGCGGACATCTACGTGCCGGCGGACGTCAAACAGTCGAAGCTGATGATGATCCAGCGGGCCGACGCCCGCCCCGTCCGGATCGACGGGAGCCGCGAAGACGTCACCGCGGCCTGTCTCGACGCCGTCGAGGGCGACGGCGATACAGACGACGACGGCGACACAGACGACAGCGGCGACACAGACGACGGCGGCGACGTCCCGTGGCAGACCGGCGAGGGCTGGTACGCCAGCCACGCCTGGAATCCCGCCTTCTACGCCGGCACGATGACCTTCGCGTTCGAGGTCGCCGCCCAGCGCGGCTGGACCGTTCCCGACGCGCTCGTCCTCCCGATCGGTCACGGCACCCTCTTCCTCGGCGCGTACAGAGGGTTCTCGTTGTTAAACGAGGCCGGAATCGTCGACGGCATGCCCCGATTGCTCGGCGCGCAGGCTACCGGCTACGCGCCCATCGTCGACGAACTCGGCGGCGACACCACCGACGCCGAAGGCAACGGCACCACGATCGCCGACGGAATCAAGATCGCAGCGCCCGCCCGCGAGGGTGAGATTCTCGACGCGATCGCCGCGACGGACGGCGACGCCATCGCAGTCGGCTCGGACCCGATCGAAACCGCGCTCGATCGGCTCCACCGCGGCGGGTTCTACGTCGAGCCGACCTGTGCGGCCGCGCCGGCAGCGCTGCGCCAGTACCGCGAGCAGGGGACGATCGCCGACGACGACGACGTCGTGGTCCCCCTGACCGGGACCGGATTGAAAACCCTTTGATAGCTGCGGTCCCGACCACTCCGTAGATGGTGAGCCGTCCGCCGACGTTCTGTCCCCACTGTGGTGACTCCCTCGAGACGGTCGCGGTCGACGGTCGCGAGCGCGAGCGCTGTCTGGACTGCGATCGAGTGATCTGGCACAACCCGGTTCCATGTGCCGCGGTCGCCGTCGTCGATCGGACGGAACCCGACCCCGCAGTACTCTGCGTCGAACGCGGGGTCCCGCCGGGGGTCGGCGAGTGGACGCTTCCCGGCGGACACGTGGAGATCGACGAGGCGCCCGAGGCGGCCGCGGCCCGGGAACTGGCGGAGGAGACCGACGTCGCGGTCGATCCAGACGCCCTCGAACTCCTCGACGCGACGACGGTCCCGCCGCGGGACGGGAAACACGTCGTCACGATTCACTACGTCGTCGATCGGAACGCAACCGGCGGCGAACCGATCGCAGGCAGCGACGCCACCGCAGCCAGGTTCTGGTCGCCGACGGCGTTCGACGCCTCGGACGAGACGTTCCGTCCGGTCCACGAGGAACGGTTTCGGACCGCCGCGGCGCTGTTCGAGTCCCACTACTGACGACTCGGTGGACCGACGCGAGATCACGGGATTCATTAGCGGTCCCGATCAGATTCGGACGATGAGTATACCGTCGTTCGCTATCGGAATCGCCGGCGGCACGGGCGCGGGGAAGACGACGGTCGCACGGACGGTCGCGGAGACTGTCGGCGAGGGCGTCACGCGAATTCCGCTCGACAACTACTACGAGGATCTCTCCCACCTCACGTTCGACGAACGGGAGGCGGTCAACTACGATCACCCGTCCGCGTTCGAGTGGGACCTGCTGCGGACGCAACTCAACGCGTTGCTGACGGGACAGCCGATCGAGATGCCCCAGTACGACTTCGAGGTGCACAACCGCGCGGACGACCGCGTCACCGTCGACCCCTCGGACGTGATCGTCCTCGAGGGGATTCTCGCGCTGCACGACGAGGCGATCCGGGAGATGCTCGATCTGCGAGTGTACGTGATGACCGACGCGGACGTCCGCATCCTGCGCCGGATCGAGCGCGACGTCATCGAGCGCGACCGCGACCTCGAGGGGGTCATGGAACAGTACCTCGAGACGGTCAAACCGATGCACGAGAAGTTCGTCGCACCGACGAAGAAACACGCGGACGTGATCATCCCCGAAGGGGCCAACCGGATGGCGATCGACCTCCTGACCGAGAAAGTGCAGGCCGAACTGCCGGACGGGGCGGAACGGAACGATCCCGACCGCGAACTGCCGTTCAACGGATCGAGGACGGATTGACGGGCCGCCGCGATGACCGGCCGCAGTGCGGCGTCGGGACGAAACCCGACATTCCTTTACTTGCCCCCTGAATACGGGCGGGTATGTTCCGTGCCCTACGCGCCGAGGTCGAGGGTGTCCTCGAGGCGGCGCTCGCCGATCGCGACTTCCCGACGGACGATCTCGGGATCGAAGAACCGCCGGACGACGTCGAGAGCGTTCTCGCCTCGAGCGTCGCCTTTCGACTCGCCGGCGAGGCCGGTGCCCCGCCGCCGCAGGTCGCGGGAGAGATCGCCGACGCGATCGACCTCGACGACCTGACCTACGTCTCGGACGTACGGACCCAGGGACCGTATCTCAACTTCCTGCCGAGCGACGCCTACTTCGCGGAGACCCTCGCGACCGCCACGGGGGACGAGTACGGCACCCTCGAAGACCGCGCGGAGTCCGTCGTCGTCGAACACACCAGCGCGAACCCGACCGGGCCGGTCCACGTCGGCCGCGCACGGAATCCGATCATCGGCGACGCGGTCGCTAACCTGCTCGCGTACGCGGGGTACGACGTCGATCGCCACTACTACGTCAACGATGCGGGCCGCCAGATCGCGACGTTCACCTGGGCCTACGAGACGTTCGACGAGTCCGACCTGGAGACAGAACCCGAGCGCGATCGCATCGAGTACGATCTCGTGCGCTACTACCGCAAGGGCAACGCCTACCTCGAGACCGCTGACGACGACGCCGTCGCCGAGGCCGAGGCCGAGATCGAGGCGATCATGCAGGGACTCGAAGACGGCGACGAGGAGACCTACGAACGGGTCAGCGAGGTCGTCGACCAGGTTCTCTCCGGGATGAAGCAGTGTCTCGAACGGCTGCCCGCCGAGTTCGACGAGTTCGTCAAGGAGACCCGGTTCATGTTCGACGGCTCGACGGACGAGGTGGTCGATCGACTCACGAACCTCGACGAGGCCGTCTACGAGGAGGAGGCCTGGCAACTCGACCTCGACGAGCACGGGATCGACAAGAACCTCGTCTTCCAGCGGGCCGACGGCACCTCGTTGTACCCGACCCGCGACCTCGCCCACCACGAGTGGAAGTTCGACAACTACGATCGCGCGGTGACCGTGCTGGGCGAGGACCACAAACTCCAGGCGAAACAGCTCCGGACGGCCCTCGAGTTGCTGGGCAACGACACCGACGGGCTTCGGCAGGTGATCTACTCCTACGTCAACCTGCCCGAGGGCAAGATGTCGACCCGCCGGGGGACCGGCGTCGACCTGGACGATCTGCTCGACGAGGCGATCGACCGGGCCCGCCAGGAAGTCGAGGACCGACTCGACGACCGCATCCGGGACGACGACCTGGACGACGAGGACGTCGAGCGAATCGCTCATCAGGTCGGGATCGGCGCGGTCCGGTACGACATCGTCTCGAAGCAGCCGACGAAGGCGATTACCTTCGAGTGGGACCAGGCGCTGGACTTCGAGGCTCAGTCCGCACCGTACGTGCAGTACGTCCACGCGCGGTGCTGTGGCATCCTGGAGGAGGCCGGCCTCGCGGTCGCCGACGACGGCCGAATCGGGGGACTCACGACTGCTGACGTCGACGCGGCCCTGCTCGACGCCCCCGAAGAGCGGGATCTGCTCGAGACGATCGGCCGGTTCCCGGCCGCCGTCGAGGAGGCCGCAGACGACCTCGAACCTCACCAGATCGCGACCTACACTCGCGAGTTCGCGGACCGGTTCAACGCCTTCTACCGCGAGTGTCCGGTGCTCGCCGACGACGTCGATCCCGACGTCCGGGACGCGCGACTCGCGCTGGTGGCCGCCTCGAAACACACCGTCGCGAACGCACTGTCGATCCTCGGCGTCGACGCACCGCGATCGATGTAGGCCGTCGGTCCGATCGATATCACCATCGGTCTACGAGACCACGAATCCCTCTCGTGGGTCAGTCACCCGCAAAAACCGCGTCGGGTGGTCGGTTCACCGCCGAGACGCGATGGCGACGCTACTGGGCCGTATCGAGCACGAGATCGACGAACTCGTCCTCGGTCAGGTCGCCGTCGACGAACTTGCGGATCCACGACACGCTGATGTAGAACGACGCCACGGTTTTGCCGTTCTCGTCGGCGACCGTCCACTCGACGGTCTCGATCTTCCGTTTGAACCGATCGAGATCGTGCGTCGGTTTCTCGACGTCGTCGGCGAGCGACTGGAGTTCCTCGTACAGCACCTCTTTGTCGGTCGTCTTCGTCGTGGCGTCGACGTAGACCGTCTCGCCGTCGCGTTTGACGCGATCGATGCTCACCTTGTCGCTACTTATCGAGAGGTCTTTGGAATCGAAGCCGGGAACGTCGTCGTACTTCCCGTCGTCACCGTCACCGTCGCCGTCGCCATTGTCTCCGTCGCTGTCGCCGTCGTCACTGGACCCGTCGTTCGTGCTATCGCTGTCCTCGAGTCCGTCCTCGGTATCGCCGGGATCGTCGTCGGTTTCGGACCCGAAGCAGCCGGCCAGCGCGGTTGTGAGGGCGGCACCACTGCCGATGAGGAGTCTTCGTCGCTCCATGCGCGAGGCAATGGTCGACTCCGTGATTAGTAATCAGTTCGTACCCGTTCTCGATCGGGACGCTCACGATCGAGGTACTCTTTCGAAATGCGAAATTGGCTTCTCAGACCCGTTACGCCCAGAAAAAGCAGATATCGCGATCGAGCCAGTGTTCACGGCAGTCAGGCGACGGTGAGTATCTCTCCCGGATGGTAGTCACCGCGTTCGACCGACGTCCCCGTCGGACGCGGTAACTCGACGGTTCCAGATGCGACCTACCACTGGGGTAGGAAGCGATGAACCCCTGTGACCGCAGTGGCGGTCCACCGTCGAACGCGAACGTGGACGACGGCGTAGGGTCAGGGGTCGGTTTCGGCTTCCGTGATCGCACTCGAGACGTCCTCCTGTGCTGCCTCGCGGCCGTCGGACCCCTCGCCTGGGACGCGGTCTGTCAACGACGCGGCCGCCGCGCCCGCCTTTCCCCGTGAGCGGTCGGCGGACCGAATGCCGCCGTCGCTGGCCGTCTCGCGACCGTTCGGCGGTCGATCGGGGACGTCGATACCGGCGAGGTCGCTCGCGAGTCGGCGGTAGGCCACGGCGGCAGGTCCGTCGGGTTCGTAGACGACCAGCGGAGTCCCGGCGTAGACGCTCTCGCGGGCCATCCGGTCCTCCGGAATCGTCCCCAGCAAGGGGAGGTCGAGCCGGGTGGCGATTTCCTCGTAGGAGATGTCGCTGCTCGGTCGGGTCCGCGTGATTACGAGGCCGGCGACCTCGCCACCGGTCCGGTCGGTCAGTTCGACCGTCTTCTTCGAGTCGTGGACGGCCGCAGGTTCCGGCGTCGAGACGAGCAAGACGGCGTCGGCCAGCCCGAGCGGGAGGACGGTCTCGTGGCTGACGCCGGCACCGACGTCGAGAAAGACGTAGTCGAAGGACGATCGAAGCTCCGAAACGACGTCGCGTAGCCCTTCGGGGGAGGTTTCGGCGTAGTCGTCGAGGTCGGTTCCACTGGGAACCGCGACGATGTTCTTCGCCAGCCGATAGGTCGCGTCGTCGATCGATGCGTCGCCAGCCAGCACGTCGTGCAGCGTCGTCGCGTCGGGGGTCAGGCTGACGAATCCGGCGAGGTTCGCCATACCCAGGTCGGCGTCGACGACCGCGACGCGCTCGCCCGCCTGTGCGAGCGCCGTCCCGAGGTTTACCGTCGTCGTCGTCTTGCCGACGCCGCCTTTCCCGCTCGCGATAGCATATACCGTCTCCTGAGACATACTCGAGTACTGTCCGGATAGTCGCACGGCAGCACCTTAAATCGTGACCACGCCCCGGTTGCGGCGACAGCGATCGCATCCCGCGGTTGTCACGTCGATCGGTCGGCTCACGGTGACAGGGAACACGGTGTGTCAAAGGATACTTACACGCAGCACTGTTTTGTACGGCCAATGAGCCAGGAGGGCGAGCAGGAGCAATCCGACCGGAAGAAATACGAGTTCCGGAAGGTCATCGAGGATCTCAAGGACTACGAAGGCTCTGGCACGCAACTCGTATCGATCTACGTTCCCGACGATCGACAGGTGAGTGACGTCGTCCAGCACGTTACCCAGGAACACAGCGAGGCGGCCAACATCAAGTCCAAGCAGACCCGGACGAACGTCCAGGACGCACTGACGAGTATCAAGGACCGGCTCCGGTACTACGACACCTACCCGCCGGAGAACGGTATGGTGCTGTTCTCGGGCGCCGTCGACTCCGGCGGTGGCCGCACCGAGATGATCACCAAGGTCCTCGAGAGCCCGCCCCAGCCCGTCGAGTCCTTCCGCTATCACTGCGACTCGGACTTCCTGACAGAGCCGCTAGAGGAGATGCTCGCCGACAAGGGGCTGTACGGCCTGATCGTCCTCGATCGGCGCGAAGCCAACGTCGGCTGGCTGAAGGGCAAACGCATCGAACCCGTCAAGTCCGCCTCCTCGCTCGTCCCCGGCAAGCAGCGCAAAGGTGGCCAGTCCGCCCAGCGATTCGCCCGCCTGCGACTCGAGGCGATCGACAACTTCTACCAGGAGGTCGCGGGAATGGCCAACGACCTCTTCGTCCCGAAACGCCACGAACTCGACGGCATCCTCGTCGGCGGTCCCTCGCCGACCAAAGACGAGTTCCTCGACGGCGACTACCTCCACCACGAGATCCAGGACAACGTCCTCGGGAAGTTCGACGTCGCCTACACCGACGAGTCCGGCCTGAAAGACCTCGTCGACAACGCCGAAGACGCGCTGGCCGACGCCGAGGTGGTAAAGGACAAACAGCAGATGGAGGAGTTCTTCGAGGAACTCAACGCCGGCGACCTCGCGACCTACGGGTTCGAGCAGACCCGGAAGAACCTCATGATGGGCGCGGTCGACCGCCTGCTGATCAGCGAGGACCTCCGGAAGGACGTCGTTACGTACGACTGCCCCGAGTGCGGTGCCACCGAGCGGGAAGTGATCGACCGCCGGAAGTCGACGCCGACACACACGTGTACCGAGTGCGGGACCGAGGTCGAGGCGACCGAGGAAGACCGCGAGGACGCGATCGACCACCTCATCGAGATCGCCGAACAGCGCGGCACCGAGACCAAGTTCATCTCGACCGATTTCGAAAAGGGTGAACAGCTCTACAACGCCTTCGGCGGGTTCGCGGGCATTCTGCGGTACAGTACCGGCGTCTAGAGACCCTTGGAGCGGTTGGACGCCGTCCAGGGCGTTCTGAAGTCGTACCGACGTGAGCCGCGCCACCGCGATCGGTCCGCCGTAACGGTCGGCTTACGTCCGGTACGACGACGTGGAAGACCGAGAATCGCCTGTTTCGACGCGGAACAGTCCACGGGATTTTCGAGTCGTGACTCGCGACTCTCCGGCGACTATGCCCCGCGATGGGACAACCAGGCGACACGTTCTGAAGGGGGTCGCAGGTGGGAGTGCCGCGACGGCAGCCGGTATCGGAGGTGGTGCGACGGCCGCCAGTAGCCGGGGTGCTGCCCGGGGACAGGACGGCGGAATCGCGATCGCGATCCGCACGGCGAACGATCCTGTCGAGGCGGGCGAGTTTCTCCGCGTGGATGCTCGATTCGAGAACGCCGGTTCGGAGCCGGTGACCGAAACGATCCGGTTCGTCGTGGGCCACGATCCCACGACGGTCGATTCCGGGACCGTCCAGCTCGATTCCGGCGAGAGCGAGACGATCACGCTGGGCTTCGAGACGGCGCTGGTGCGGAACAACCAGCAGTTCCCCGTCAGGGTCGAGGGCGAGACGGACACGGCGGAGCGATCGGTCCTCGTCTACGGGACCGAGGGCGGGCCGACGGGCGACATCGCGGTCCGAATCCTCGAGACGGACCATCCCGTCGATGCGGGCGAGTACCTCGAGGTACTCGTCGAACTCGCTCCCGTCGACGGGCCGGCGGCGGGCGAGGTTCGGTTCGTCGTCGGACACGATCCCACGGAGGTCGACTCCCGCGGCGTCACCCTCGAGTCCGGCGAGACCGAATCCGTCACGCTGGGCTTCGAGACGGCGCTGGTACGGAACAATCAGCAGTTCCCCGTCAGAGCCGTCACCGACGCCGACGAGTCCGAGCGATCGGTCCTCGTCTACGGCACCGAGGACGGTCCGGACGGCGGCGACGTCGCGGTCCGGATCCGCGGGACGAACCATCCGGTCGGCGCGGGCGAGGTTCTCGACGTGACGGCCGAACTCGAGAACGTCGGTACCGGGACGGTAACGGAGAGGATCGATTTCGTCGTCGGACACGATCCCACGACGGTCGACTCCGAGACCGTCCAGCTCGATCCCGGCGAGGCTGAGACGATCACGCTCCAGTTCGAGACGGCGCTCGTCAGGAACACGCAGGAGTTCCCGGTCCGGGTGCGGAGCGACGTCGACGAGGCGGTCCGAACGGTCCGCGTCTTCGGTACGGACGACGGCCCCGATGGTACCCTCGCGGTCCGGATCCTGGAGACGAACGATCCGGTCGACGCGGGCGAGGTCCTCGACGTGACGGCCGAACTCGAGGCCGTCGACGGCGCAGCGACGGGGGAGGTCCGGCTCGTGGTCGGCCACGATCCGACGACGGTGGATTCCGAATCCGTCTCGCTCGGTCCCGGTGAGACCGAGACGGTGACCCTGGAGTTCGAGACGGCGCTCGTCGAGAACGACCAGGAGTTCCCGGTCCGGGTCCGGAGCGACGCCGACGAGGCCGTCCGATCGGTCCTCGTCTACGGCACCGGGGACGACCAGGACGAGTTCTCGGTCACGTTTCCCTCGTGTACGCGGGCGGTGGTGCGGGTGGGACGGCTCGAGGACGGCGAGTCCGTCGCTGCGAGCACCGGCTTCTACAATCTCGCGGGCGACGGAGAGCCGCTGTACGGCAACACGATCATGGAGGACTGGATCGAGGCCGGGAGACACGTCGACGCGCCGTTTACGGGGACGATCGTTTTCGAGGTCGGCGACGACCCAGGCGTCTCCGGGGGCGGCGGCCGGGCGACCGTCGTGGTGCCGGATTACGGCGATCTCGGGCCGGTCATCACCGGAATCACGGATCCGGAGGGGTACCCGACCGCGACGATCACCCATCCGAATCCACAGGCGGAGTCCTGCCTGAACGACCTCGTCGACGGGGGACGGCTCGCCGTCTCGATCGTCGGCACGAACGACCCCGTCGAGTCGGGAGAGGTCCTCGACGTGACGGCCGAACTCGAGAACGTCGGCACCGCTGCAGTTACCCGGACCGTCCGACTGATCGTCGGCCACGATCCCACGGTGGTCGATTCCGAATCCGTCTCGCTCGGCCCCGGCGAAACCGGGACGATCACGCTCCAGTTCGAAACGGCGCTCGTCGAGCGGACCCAGGAGTTCCCGGCGCGGGTCGAGAGCGACGACGATTCGGCCGTCCGGACCGTGACCGTGATCGGGACGGCGGAGACGGACACGGACGACGAATCGACCACCGAGGCGGATCAGGCGGCCGACGCTGACGGAGAATCGGACGACGAACCCGTCGAAGACCCCGACGGTCCGGACGAGGACACCGACGCCGACGGCCCGTCGGCGGAACCGGGTGAAGACGGCGACGACGAGGCGGCGGGCGATTCGGGCGGGGATACCGGAACTGGTGATTCGGACGGAGATGCGGAAACGGATGATTCGGACGGGGATACGGAAACGGATGATTCGGGCGGAGATACCGGAACGGCCGATTCGGACGGAAATAACGGGGACGGCGACCCCGAGAGGAACGCAGACGAAGGAGGTGGATCCGAAAACGAATCCACGGGCGGATAACAGGGCGCCGAATCGACGGGCGATGAATAGAGTGCCGAATCCGCGGGTGCCGAACGGGCAAACGGAGACACGCGAGGGGAACGCGAAAGCGATACCGGAACCGGTGAGAATTCGCTCTCGTGCCCCGGATCTACAGGCGGGAAGCCGCGGTGATATTATCCGCCGATCGGCCACTGGCCGTCACGAGCGCGTGCCTGGCCGCTGAACTTTTATTCGATCGGGTATAGTGTACTGAAGTAGTTTCGATGCGTTCCCCGAGCCCCAGTCTGGACGTCCTCGAAACCGTCACGCGCCGGCAGGACCTCCTCTCGACGCTCGCGAACGGGGCGCGTGACAAGCGGGACCTCGTCGATCGCCTCGAGTGTTCGCGGTCGACGATCGATCGGGCAGTCCGCGAACTCGAGTGGCTGGAGTTCATCGAGCGGAACGACGGTAGGTACCGGCTGACGGCAGCGGGTCGACTGGCACTCTCGGAGCATCGCCGCAGCGTCAGCGTCTTCCAATCGATCGGCGAGGTCGGTCCCTTGCTGCGGGAGATTCCACGGGACGCACCGATGTCGACGTCGCTACTCGACGGTGCCGACGTGTCGGAGCCGCCGCCACACGCACCGAACGAACCGCTCCAGCAACTCGCCTGCTACCTCGATCGGGCCGATCGAGTGCGTGCCAGTACGACCGCGGAACGCCTCCCGCAGCTTCGAAAGCGACTGCACGAGCGAACGATCGACGGCACCCTCGACGCGGAGTTGCTCGTGACCGACGACCTCGCGGAGTTCGTCCGGACGGAGTATCCCGAGCAACTCCACGACGTGATCGTCGACGGGGGCGTCGATTTCCACGTCGTCGACTCGCTTCCCTACGAACTCACGATCGTCGAACTCCCGACCGAGTCACGGGTCTTCCTGTTCGTGCTCCAGGAGTCGGATATCAAGGCGATCATCGAGAACGACACCCGGGAAGCGATCGAGTGGGGCAACGAGGTCTATCGGCGGTTCCGCGCGAGGGGGACGAGATTGTCGCCGCCGAGGTGAGCGATCGGATCGGTGGGACTGTGACGGGTCGTGAAGCGATCGCAACGCGGACGCTGACCACGCCGTCGCGGTCCCGTTCCCCGGGTCGGCCTGCGGACCGCTCAGAGCGTTCCCCGGAGATAGATCTCGTCGTCGGTGATCTCCTGGATGCTCCCTTCGTCGAGCGGATGCGCGTCGTCACCGGCGTCACCCCAGCCGAGTTTGGCCTTGATAGTGGCCGTGATCGACGGGTCGGGATCGACGTAGCCACGCCCCTCCTCGACCGCCACGATTCGACCGACCTCGGTACCGTCGATGTTCAGGACGCGCTTCCCTTCGTCCGCTTTCGTGAGGCGCTCTCGTGTCATGCTGTTCCCGGTCGTCCGGTCGATCGACGGGAGCCCCGCGGCCGGCGATCCGGCCCCGAGTCGGGGTGGCACCGATCGGCGATCGGCCGATCGAGCGCCGTGACCGGTCTGACGGGAACAGGGATGTCGAGCAAATAAACGGACGAAATCGTTTCCGTCGGACAGGGTATCGTTTCCACCGTCTCGGTCAATAACGCGCGATTAGCGATTCCGCAGTCGCGACGCCACGGTATCAACGCAATCCTGTGCCAGCACAACGGAAGGGTTATGACGCTAGTCGCGTATTACTATTCGATCAATGGACGGGCTCCAGTCCATCCCCGCTTCGATCGACGATCCACGGGTTACCCCGCGGTTCTATCGGCGGATCCCCGGATCGACCGACTTCCACCTCGTCGGCGTCGTCCACGACCACCCCGCGAGCGTCGCCCGGGTCGAACACGTCCTCGATGCGGTCGACCCGGACGTCCTCGCGCTCGAGTTACCGCCCGCGGCGCTCCCGCTGTACCGCGCCTACGCCCGCGACGGGGACGGTGACGGCGACCCACCCCGCTTCGGCGGCGAGATGAGCGCCGCGATCCGTGCGGCCGACGCCGAGGTCGTCGGCATCGACGCGCCCAACTGGTCGTTTCTGCGCCGCCTCGTCACGCGACTCGTCGCCGATCGCGTCCCGGCGTCGACGGCGCGACGGGTCATCTCGAACGTCGGCGGGGCGACCCGATCGGCACTGACCTGCCGGATCGCGGCGACGTTGACCCACGCGACCTCGATGACCGTCGCCTGCGATGACCCGATCGAGTACGAGTGTACCCACACCGATCCGCCGGCGGAGCAGGCGGCCCACGAGCGATCCCACGTCGCCGGCGTTCAGGCACTGCTCGGGAGCGTCGACACCGACGGCAGCGCGCTCGCCTACCGGGACGAGACGCGCGAACGCTGTATGGTCGATCGACTCGAGGACGTCCGGTCGATCGGCGAGATCGTCGCGGTCGTCGGCGTCGACCACCTCGAGACGATCGAAGTGGCCCTCGGTGACGCGGAATCGTAATCGGCGAGATTGGCGAGAATCGATCGGAATCGACGAGAGCGGATCGGAATCAGCGAGGCGCGTAGCGGTCCGATTCGGGCGGTTCGATCAGGATTTCTCCGTCGCTCGTGACCGTCACGTAGTGGTCGTCGACGACAAACGAGAGTCTGCCGCCGGTCCGCGGCCTACCGTCGTGGCGCGGTCGAAAGAGCGCGTCGAGCGCGTCGGGATCGACGGCGTCGTACAGCGAGAACCGGCAGTCGGTGACGTCGACGCCCGTGCAGTCGGCCAGTGCGTGAATCACGGTCGTGCTGAGGGTGGCAGTTCCCTCGGGGTCGTGGACGGCGCGATACACCGATGGAGAGCGAGACTGTGGTGCGGGGGGCGTGTATCCGGACATGCGTGGTCGTCTTCGCCAGCCAGTCGTTCCTCGAGGGGTAAAAACATAATCGTCGATTACTTGCTAGAACGGCGACGATATGCCCGGTTCCCAGAAGGTCTTGAGAGTCACCGCTCCCATCGGTCTCGAAGCAGTCCGGGTGAACCGGTCGGAGGCGCGGATCGATCACTGGCGAAGCGTCGAAACGCAGTTCCAGCAGTAGGTGAAGGTCTGGTCGGCCGCGTTCCGTGCGCCGCAATGTGGACACCGAATCGTCTCGCCTTCGAACTCGAGGGTCCCGGCCACGTCGTCCGGATCGCTGGTGTCGTCCGGCGCACGAGGATACCGATCGGCCCCGGGCGAGGAGCGCGAACTCGCGCGGTTGGGGTCGGCGAACGACGGCGTTCCGGCGTTCTCACCGTCCTCGCGGCGGGCGTACACGTAGTACAGTAACAGGTGAAGCAGGGCGAACAGCACGACGTATCCGACGAGCCAGCCCCAGAGCTCCATCAGCATGATATACGTTCTCAATGCACTTGGATATTCCCCGCCTCATCGACCGGTGACAGTCGATCGAGAGCGAATAACAGTCGTTCCTGACGGTCGGCGACGCTCGTTTGGAACCCGTACGGTCCAGGAGAGGTGGCCGTTACCGCGGAGGCTCCAGGTCGCGGCCGAACTCGTCGAACGCCTCGAAATCGTCCGGCAGGTCGTACTCGAGGTGGCGTTGCTCCTGGCGGTTGACCCCGCCCTCCTCGATCGGGGTCGCGACCGACTCCCAGCCGGGCTTGATCTTGACGCTCTTGGCGGGCATTCCGACCGCGATGTGGTGTGCGGGGATGTCGTGCTGGACGACGCCGCGCGCGCCGACGATGGCGTTCTCGCCGACCCTGTTCCCCGCCCGGACCATCGAGTCGTACGTGAGGCGCACGTCGTCCTCGACGATCGTGTGGTAGTTGCGCACCTCGGTCTGGTCGACGACGTCGTGATCGTGACTGTAGACGTGGACGCCGTCGGAGATCGACACCCGATCACCGATCGTCAGCCTCCCGCGGTCGTCGAGGTGGACGTCGTCGTGGACGACCGTGTTGTCGCCGATCGTGATGTTGTGGCCGTAGGTGAACGAGATATTCTTGAAGAAACGGCAGTTCTCCCCGCACTCTTCGAACAGGTGGTCCGCGAGCATCCGCCGGAATCGCAGCGCGAACTCGACGTTGTCCGCGATCGGCAGACTGTCGAACTGCCGCCAGAGCCACTGGAGGTGTTTCGATTGGCGGAACCGCTCTTCGTCCTTCTCGGCGTAGTACTCGCTCTCGAGGGTGGTGTTACACGGGTCGTAGCTCTGCAGTCGGACGCGTTCCGCCGGCGAGACGTCCTTGCCCGCCTGCCAGCGCTCGTAGGCCTCGCGATCGCCCGAGAGGTCGATCAACACGTGCTTGACGACTGCGCAGGTATCCTCGTCGCTCGACAGTCGCTCGTCGACCTCGTCGATGAACTCGCGCATGCCCGCCTCCGCCTCGTCGGGGAGCGAGACGTACCGCTTTGTCATATGCCGTGGTATTGCTCGCGGCACTCATAGGGGTTCGGTTGTGCGACCAGTTTGCCGATCCCGTATCAGGTGGCACGAGTGTTACCGGACCTGTGATCCGATCGCCCCGGGGTCCGCTTCTCCTCGAACGGCGATCCGTAGGGCACCGTCTCGGTAAAAACTGGGACAACTACGTACGTCCGGAAGCGAATCGTGTGCGATATTTTAATCGATGACGACCAGTATTGTCATTCCTAGTATAACTGCTGCCCCCGAACAGAGCCCAAGCACTACCGCTTCGACCCAGACAGAAGCAACGAACGGAAGGCCCCACGTCCAAACTATGAGCACACCCAGGGCCGCAAAAATTGGACTGCCGATATGAAGGACCCACTCGTTATTCCACGCCACCTTGTCGGTGCTCAATACGTTGGATTTTATCGAATTCGTTGTGCGAAAGATCGCAGACAGATCGGAATAACAGTGGCGTCTCCGTCGAACGTCCGCCGGTCCGCGGCGACGTTCCGCACGCCATAAGTCCCCTCGCTCCAAAGGGCCGTGTATGCAGTACCAGGAACTCGGCAACTCCGGCGTCGAGGTCAGCGAAGTCGGCTTCGGCGCGTGGGTCGTCGGCACCGACTGGTGGGGCGATCGGTCCGAGGACGACGCCACCGAGATGGTCCAGTACGCGGTCGACCAGGAGATCACGTACTTCGACACGGGCGACGTCTACGGCCACGGCCGGAGCGAGGAGTTGATCGGCCAGGCGCTTTCCGAGGTCCGCGACGAGGTCACGGTCGCGACCAAGGTCGGTTACGACTTCTACAACAATCCACAGGCCGGCCACGGCGAACTCCCCAAGGAGATGGACCCCGAGTACCTGCGCGAGGCCGTCGAGAAGAGCCTCGATCGGCTCGGGATGGACTCGATCGACGTCCTCCAGTTGCACAACGCCGACGTCGACGAGATCACCCCGGACGTGCTCGAACTCCTCGACGAACTCGAAGAGGAGGGCGTGATCGAGGCGACGGGACTCGCGCTCGGCCCCTCGATCGGCTGGCTCGCCGAGGGCGACCTCGCGATCGAGGAGGAGTTCGACTCCGTCCAGTTAGTGTGGAATATGCTCGAACAGGAGGTCGGCAACCACTTCCTCGAGACGATCGCGGAAACCGGCTCCTCGACGAGTCTCATCCCCCGCGTCCCGCACTCCTCGGGGATCCTCAACGAGCAGGTCACTCCCGAGACGGAACTCGGCGAGGGCGATCACCGCGGCTTCCGGCCCGACGAGTGGTACGAGACGGGTTGGGAGAAACTCGAGAAGTTGCGATTCCTGGAACGGGACGGCGAACGGACGATGGGCCAGGCGTCGATCGCGTGGCTCCTCTCGCACGACCCCGTCGCGTCCGTGACGCCGACGTTCCGCACGAAAGCCGACGTCGACGAGTGGGCGGCCGCGAGCGACGTTCCCAAACTCTCCGACGGAGAACTGGCCCGCGTCGACGACCTCTACGAGAACGACTTCGGGATCGATCGGGACGACGGCATGGACGCCCTGCGATCGTCGGTCGACGGCGAGGACATCCAGTCGGCCGGGCTGGACAAGCTCACGGCCGACTGAGGTATTACGGCACCGAGGCCCCGGTTCGCTTTTCGGACACCAGCCCGTACCGAGGTACCTCTCCAACTAGAGGCGGACGCGCCGCCGAGGTGGAGGCGCCGTTTCGGATCGGTGCTGGAAACCGATCCGATTGCGTAACTAGACACTGCGTTCCGAGAGCAACTGGATCATACGAGACAGAACCCGAAGCATACGCTGACGATCTCTAGAACGATAGTATACAGGTTACTGATAACAATATACAGCGTAGATGTTGGGATTCGTATGGTGGAATCCCATACACGTCGAACGATTATGCTTGCCAGTGGCGCAACCGTCGGTGCACTGAGCGGGTGTCTCGGAGCGGCTCAAGAAGGCGGACAGGGGGAGGGACAATACTCGTGTCCGGACGGATACAGTTTACTCGCGAAGTTCGAAACCGGGGGCGGTGACGACTGTTTCACAGAAGACGAAGAGGAGAATTCGATCGGCTGCATAGAGATCGTAGATTACACCACGAAAGAAGGTGAAGCCGACGACGACTGTGACGAGATAGTCGAATTCGAATGGGTAGCGACGGGCGACTGTGTCGTCTATCAGATCCGCGTATTCGGAGGCGGAGAGGAAGCGTTCGATCCCGGCGAAGACGAAGTTTTCGAAGAGGGGCAAGTCGAAGGGACGTTCACGTTCGATACTGGCGGTGACGGCCCACAGCCGGGCATTTCCAACGTTCACTTCTGCGGTGTTTCCGGGGACGACGGCGACGGTGGCGACGGAGACGGCGGAAATGGCGACGGCGGCAACGGAGACGGCGGGAACGGCGACGGCGGCAACGGAGACGGCGGGAACGGCGACGACGGCGACGGAGACGGCGATGATGAAGACGACGGGAAAAAGAAGAAGAAGGAAAAGTACGAGGACGACGAGAAGAGGGAGAAGGACGAGAACCACGACTGAACGTCCCTCGATACCAGGTCCTCGATCGCGTTCGAAACTGCAACCCGACCGTCCACGAGGGAGACGGACGCCGATTTCACCGCCCACCGAACGGGATTCGATAGGTCGCCGACCACCGTCGATGGTACTCCGAGATGACGACGCGATTCCTGACACAGCGGGTCACAGCGACGGCACGGAACCGATCGACCTCGGGTCAAGTCCGGTATGGTGCCGATCACCGCGGCATCCGGAACGCGTGCACGGTCGCGACCAGTCCCGTCACCTGGCTGAGTTGCGTGAGAAGTGCGACGATGGTCTCGGTGAGAACCGGAATCGCCAGGTACAGCACCAGGAGCAGGACCGGAACCGCGAGGACGAGGACGAGGACGAACCGGATCGAGATGAACGGCATCGGGCGACCGCCGTTGTCGATCGCGGTTCTCGGATTTCGCGGGCTGGCAGTCCTGCTCGACCGCACCGGTGAGTTCGACGCAGCACGGGGCTCCTACGAACTGGCCGCACTGCTGGTCCACGTGGACCTCGTCCTGACCCACGTCGCGATCGTCGTCGCGAACCTCCCGAAACCGGCGGTGGGCGTTGGGAACGGCCAGCCGCGGCATCCGATCAGCGTCACCGGGAACGCACCGACTCGGCCTCGCCGGCCGTCACCCACTCCTCCCACGTCACCGTCCCGACGGTTCGCTCCGGACACAGTGCCGCGCCCGATCGGAACCCGCCGGCGACCGACCCGGGGATCGGGAACCGGACGATCGGCCGACGGAGCCCCTCCGCGTCGCGGTACGTTCGGGCGAGTTCGCCGACGGTTCGCACCTCGGGGCCGCCGACGGGCGGGACGCGACCCGAGGGGTCGGCCGTCGCGTGGTCGACGATCGCGTCTGCAGCCTCGCGGACGTCGATCGGCTGAAGCCGAAATTCGGTGGGGAGCGGCCACACCGGCAGACGCGAAACCGCGTCGAGCAAGTCGTGGACGAAGGGGTGGAACTGCGTCGCACGGACGATCGTCGACGGGACCGCACTGCCCTCGACGGCCCGTTCGGCGGCGAGTTTGTGCTCGTAGTAGGAGTACGGAATCTCGTCGACGCCGACGATCGAGACGTACAGGAAGTTGTCGACGCCCGCGGCGGCGGCCGCCTCGAGCAACCGTTCGGTCCCGCGGACGTCGACCGCCTCGCTGTCGCCCCGCGGTGCGGTGGCCGCGTGGACGACGACGTCCGCGTCCTCGACGGCCGATCGGAGCCCGGTTCCGTCGACGAGATCGAGTTCGATCCACTCGGGATTCGGTGCGCCGCCTTCGGCCGGCGGCGATCGGCTCGCCGCTCGAACGTCGTGGCCTGCATCCTGCAGCCGAGGACGCAGTGTTCGGCCGAGCGTTCCGGTCGCACCGGTGAGGAGCGTCAGAGTCGGTTCGTTCGTCATGATCGGGTATTGGTGCCACATCACTGAAATGCTGGTGCCGAATTCGCCCGTCGAGGATCCGGACGGCGGATCGGGTATCGAGTACGAACCAGCCGTCGCCGCGGACTGACAGCTTCACGACCGGAACGGCCGTCGCTGCTCGGTGATCCGGCCCCAGTCGTTCCTTTAGGTTCCTATAGGCCTCCCCCAGATACGCTTTTAGCCAATCGCGGTGTGGCACCAGCCAGCATGACTGACGTAACGTACGTCGAGAAAGCCTGCGCGTACATCACCCGCGCTCCGGGTGAGTTGCTGGTGTTCGAGGGTCCGGACCACGACGGGTTACAGATCCCGAAAGGGACGCTCGAATCGGGCGAGTCGCCGCGGGAGGCCCTGTTCAGGGAAGTGATCGAGGAAAGCGGACTCGGGACGCTGAGCGCGACGCGTCGCCTCTCGACGGACGTCTGGACCCGCCGCCGATCGCCACCCCGGCGGTACGTCCGCCACTTATTCCACGCGACGGTTCACGAACCTCGCGATCGGTGGACCCACACCGTCGCCGACGGCGGCGCGGAGCACGGGTCCGAGTTCGACCTCTACTGGGTCGAGCCCACGACCGCCCGGGAGTTCGCACTCGATCTGGACGACTACGTCCATCTCCTTCCGGACGGCACCCGGACCGAATCCGTCACATCGGCCTCGGACTGATCGACCGAGATCAGGTCGCACCGACGGCGTACCGAAGTTCGACGACGGCGTTCTCGTGGGTTACCGACTCGATCAGAGCTAGCTCGCGATCGGGTCCGGACTCGCCGAAGGGGGAGCGTCCGTCGCCGAGCAACGGCGGGACGACCGACAACCGGAGTTCGTCGATCGAGTCCGATCGGAGGAACACCCGCGCGAGCCGTGCCCCGCCGACGACCCAGACGTGATCGTATCGTTCCGTGAGATCGCGTGCCAGTTCGTCCACCTCGGCAGCGACCAACTCGACGCGCTCGGTCGCGATCGGCAGTTCCCTGTTCGTCATCACGGACGTCGGTTTCCGTCCGTACGGCCACTCGTCGAACGACAGCACCTGTTCGTGCGTATGCGATCCAATCACCAGCAGTCGACGCACCAGCAGTCGACGTCGGCGAAGAAGGCGTCGTATCGCTCGGTGACGCGATCGCTCGATTCGAACGTATCGAGCCACGAGACACCGCCGTCCACCGTTGCGATAAACCCGTCCACGCTGGTCGCCATGTACAGCGCGATCGATCCCCGGTCCATGCCGCCGATACGGCGCTTGAGAACGATAGCTCGATCGTACTCGTCCGCTCGCTACTTCGATAGCGCCCGCTCGACGGCCGTGGCAACGGACGTGGCTTTCTCGGCTAGCGCCTCGGCTACCAGTCCGTCGGCGACCGCCGCCTCGAGTTCGTCCTCGTCGACGATGGCGACCGTCCCGTCCGGCTTTCGGATCACGTCGACGTAGAGGTCGACGTACCGGGCACAGTCGGGGAACAGTTCGACCGGCGTACAGACGTTGACGTAGGTGCCCTTTGCGGTACCCTCGGCGTCCCGGTACGTCGTCGGATACCACCACCGGCCCTCGCGGAACTTCGTCACGGCGACGTCGCCGCTCTCCTTCGGCACGCCGAGCGCGTCGTAGGTCCCGCCGCCGCGCATCGATCGCTCGACGGTCACCGAGCCGTCGGCCTCCCAGTTCGTCACCTCGCCGCGACCGAGCGAGACCAGTCTGCCATCCGGTTTACCGTGCCCGATTTCGATCCGATCGCCCGTCGTCGGGCCGAACTGGTAGGTGACGGCCTCGAAGGGAAACCCGTCGTCACCGTCGTCGTTGCCCGATCCCGCGGAGCCACAGACGGCCTCCGCGAAGTCCACCGCCGCGCTGGCGGCCCGGTCGGCCGCCTTCGTCCGGTGGTGGCCCGCCATCGTCGCCGTCACTGCCCGTCGCGCGTCGTCGAGCGCGAACCGTGACTCGCGGCCGAACCAGAGCCACGCCGTACGCTCTGGTGCAGCCAGTCGACCCGGTTCGCCGGGGTCGTCCGGTGCGTCAGCGAGCGCGGTCTCGAGCGTTTCGACGCGGTCGACGGCCCGATCGAGGGCGGTGCCCATCGCCTCGAGATCCGCGTCGGCCGCATCGGGCTGCCAGCGGAGTCCCCACCCCTCCGGCACGTCGGTCGAGAGGAGGTCGGTCATCCCAACGAGTTCGTCCGCCCGCTCGCCGCGGAGCGCCGCCGAGACGCCGTGCCGATCGCGCGAGAGGGTACAGAGGCCGCCCGCTACCGCAACCGAGGGGACGACCCGCGGCCGATCGTCGTCCCAGGGCGGCGCTGGCTCGTGGACCTGCACGCGGTAGCGGTTCCCGGTATCGACGTAGCCGTCGACGTCGTCGTAGTCGAGGTAGCCGCGGCGGCCGTCACCGAGGTCGACGACGGCGCCGCCGCCACCGCTCGCCTCGATCACGTCCCCGTCGAAGACCGCGCTGCGGGGGACCTCGGCGTCCCAGTGGAACGTATCGATCGCGATCGAGTCGAGTTCGTCGACGACCGCCGTGACGGCGTCGGGATCCCCCGAAACCGCGACGCCCTGCCTGTCGCGAGTCGTTTCGATCGAGACGGCGGCCGGAATCGTCGCGAACGAGTCCGTGAATCGCTCCTCGATCGGGTCGGAGGCCTGGACGATTTCGAACCCGTTCTCGTCCAGCAGTTGCGTCACCGCCGTGGTGTAGATGCCGCGGACGCGAACGGTGATCATGGCCGTCCCTCCGCTGGTGACCGACGGACACCTGACACGGCGATCACCGGAGCGTCTCCCGATCGGCCGCGAACCGGACCCGATCGTGGATAGTGGGGCCGAGCGTCAGTTCGACGGAGCCGTCTTCCAGGAGGCGACCGTCCTCGACGTAGACGCCCCACGTGTCGAACCGGAGCCAGCCGCGCATCTCGTCGGCGTGCGTGGTGAGATCCAGGTACTCGACGGTGTGTTCGGGAAACTCGGCCCGCGAGTGGGCCATGTCCATATCCGAGTAGACCGTCTCCGTCTCGTCGAAAAACGCCTCGAGCGCCGCCGCGTCGTCGGCGACGGCCTCGACGATCGCCTCGGAGGCGGTGCGGAGATCGTCGGCGTCCAGTCCGACGTCCCGGAGCGCCCGTTGTGTGCGCTGATCGAAGTGCATACCGGCGGGTTCGCGCGGGAGGCCTTTGTGGATTCCGAGTCCGATTCGATTCGATCGCCGCCATCCGGTTCGCGTCGGATCCGACGGCCGCGAAACCGATCCCGTCGGCCGTCGATCAGTCGTCGGCGGCCAGGCCCCCGGCCACCTCGGCCGCGGTCGCGGCGCCGTCCTCGGCGTCCGCAGACGCCTCGACGTCGGTCTCGGTCTCGCTCTCGTCGGCCGGTCCTGGCGGTGCGGTGTAGAGGATGCCACGGCTACCACTGTACATGAGTGTCGGTCATCCCGACCGGAGTCGCATAAGTATCGCCCTTATACGGATCACGAGAGTCAATATCATACTAGGATCGTTGCGGGTACTGGCCGTGATCGATCGCCTCGAACGCAGTCCGGGATCGATCGCTCCGGGCCGGATCGGGGTCGATCACGCCGAACGCTTACCGGACAGGCACCCATAGGAGCAGATATGCAGCGCAGGCGCGACCCGGTCGAACGAGCCAGCGACGACTCGATCGATCTCTACGACGTCTCGACGTGGGAGCCGCGATCGATCTCCGATTTACTCGCATACACGATCTACAGCGCGATCAGCTACGGCTTGCGGGCGATCGTCCTGTCCGCGGCGATCGTGATCACGCTCGCACTCCTCGCCCAGCCGGCGGTCCTCATCGACGAAGATCCGTGGCTCGGTGCCTTCTTCGTTCTCTCGATCGTTCCCGCGGCACTACTCGCCGGCTTCATCTGGTACACCGACATCACGACCAGCGAACCGCTCGGCTTGCTGGTCGCGACGTTCGTGCTGGCCGTGCTCTTCGCGACGTTCGCCGCCGTGGTGAACTCGGTGCTGGGACCGCAACTCAGGGCCGTCCCGCTGGTCGGCACGATCCTCTTTTTCTACCTGGTCGTCGGTCCCGTCGAGGAGGGGGTGAAACTGCTCGCCGTCCGCGTGTTCGCCTACCGGAGCAACTCCTTCAGGGCGGTCGTCGACGGTGCAGTCTACGGTGCGGTCGCCGGCCTCGGCTTCGCCGCGATCGAGAACGCGATCTACATCGCGGGCACGATCGAGGCCGCACAGGTCGGGACGGTCACCGCCGCGACCGGGATCACGACCGTCCGGGCGCTCGTCGGTCCCGGGCACGTGATCTACTCCGCGATCGCGGGCTACTACCTCGGACTGGCGAAGTTCAATCCCCGGTACGCCGGCCCCCTCATCGTCAAGGGGCTTCTCATCGCCGCGTTCGTCCACGCCACCTACAACGTCACCGTCGGCATCGTGCCCGAAGTGATCGCCAGCGTCTACCCGATCAGCTACGGTCTCGCGTTCGTCGGCTACGTGATCGTCTACGACCTCGCGATCGGCTACTACCTCTACCGGAAGATCGCCCGCTACCGTCGTCGGTACCGCGAGGTCAGGGACGACACCGGCGACCCGCCGAAGTCGGAACTCACCGAGTTCGAGCCGTCACAGCGCTAACGAGTACCGGATCGAGCGTGACCCGATCGCCGGATACTTTTCACTGGACGGGAAACTCAGGCCAATGGTTCCAGTTATCGGTTCGCTCGTCGCGTTTCTCGTCGCGTTACTCGTCGGTGGCACAGCGATATACATCAGCGCGAGCGTCGTCGCCGGCGTCGAAGATTATTCGCACGCGATCATAACGGCTCTCGTCGGTGCGATCGCGTGGGCGCTGACGTCCTGGATCCCGCTCGTCGGGCCGATCCTCGCGCTGGCGGCCTGGATCTGGGTCATCAACTGGCGATACCCGGGCGGATGGGTGAACGCCGCGGCCATCGGGTTCGTCGCCTGGCTCTCCGCGTTCGTGATCCTGTTCGTCCTCAACTCGGTACTGCGGCTCGGAGTCGGTGCGTTCGGGATTCCGGGCGTCTGACCGTCACGCGTCGAACCGCGCCTCGAGCAGGCGCTCGACGTACTTCGCGAGCACGTCGACCTCGAGGTGGACGGGGGCGCCGACGTCCTTCTCCGAGAGCGTCGTCAGGTCGTACGTCGTCGGGATGATCGCCACGGTGACCGAACGGGTCGCGGCGGCTTCACCGCCTTCCGTTCGTCGCGTCGAAGACGCGGCACCCTCGTCGAGGTCGGCGACGGTGAGACTGATCCCGTCGAGCGTGATCGACCCCTTCTCGACGACGTACCGATCGTACCCCGGGGGAAGTTCGAACTCGAAGAACCAGTCCTCCTCGACGGACTCGATGTTCGAAAGCGTCGCAACAGCGTCGACGTGGCCCTGCACGACGTGCCCGTCGAACCGACCCTCCGCGGGCATAGCCCGCTCCAGATTCACCGCGTCGCCCTCGTCGAGGTCGCCGAGATACGTCCGATCGACCGTCTCGCTCGCGAGAAAGACCTCGAACCACTCGTCGTCCGCGTACCGCTCGACGGTGAGACAGACGCCGCTGACGCTGATGCTCTGGCCGTGCTCGAGTCCCGTGGCGACCTCGTTGGCCCCGATTCGGAGGCGAAGACCGTCCTCGGTTCGATCGCGTGCGACGACCTCGCCGGTCTCCTCGACGATTCCCGTGAACATACTCGCAGGTGACAGCCGACGAATAAAGACGTTCCGAAGGCGGTACGCGTAACGATTCCGTGACGTAGCGTGACGTGGTGGCGGCCGGTCCGATCGACCGTCACCAGTCGCCGCGTTTTTGACTGGACTCGCCGTATCGTGCTCCAATGGCAGGCATCATCGACACGATCAAACTCGCGGGCGTTCTCGTGCTGGCGATTCCGCCGGCGCTGGCAGGACTGTCGTTGCTGGCCGACGGGGAACGGCTCGTCGGCGGCGCGCTGATCGGTCTCGCAATCCTGCTCGTTCTCGTCGAGCAACTGCTCACGACGCCGAGCGACGTTCCAGGTCTCGTCGCCAAACGAGTCGCCGGAGCGGTGGCGAAAGAGCCGGAGTCCGACTCCGAGACGGACGAGTGAGGGGCTCCAGATACCGATCGTCCGGGATCGAGGGAAATCGACGCGGGAGCGATTATGGTATTGGATTCGATAGAGTCGAACCGGTATCGACGACGGCACCGACGAGATCCCGTCCGATTCACCGGTTCGAGTTCGCGAGCGTCGACGATTCCTCCGAGAACGCCGTCGCGTCGAGGCGGTCGGCCTCCCGTCGATACGTTTCGATTACGTGACGTGCCCACGATCGAACCCTCTCGTTCTCGGTCACGATGAACGCACAGGTCTCGGGCTGACGGTTCGCGAGGAAGACCGCGTCGTCCAGGACGAATAGATTACACGGAATACGGTCGTCGTAGCGGTACACGTTGGCCCCAGCCTCGAGATATTCCCGCCAGTGCTCTAACCGGTCCCGCCGTTCGCTGAGAGAGGCGTGTTCCCCGTCGGTGAGAACGTGTTCCGTGGTCAGGTTGCCCTCGACGACGGCGTCCCGCACGGCGTTCTCGAACGCTACCGAGGGTGCGATACGCACGAGACAGTGAAAGCTGTCGGCCTCGCGAATCATGCCGACGAGTTGCGTGTCGGGCGCCAGCGGACTGTTCGATTCCGGGCGACTAACCGTCGCATCCCTGAAGTGGTGCAGACCGATCGACAACTCGTCCGCCGGGAGCCAGCCGACCGCGTCGCCGAGGCTCCTGATCGCCTGCATCGCTCCGACGAGCGGCACGAACTTGCTGATGGCGAACTCCCCGGCGGGCGTCGCGACGTACGTTCCGTCGGTGGTCCGCTCGGCCCAGCCGCGCTCTTCCAGTTCGGTGAGGATCCGCTCGAGCGTCGATCGTGACGCCGCGGTCGCCGCCGCAACGTCGCGGGACGCGTGCGGTTCCGTCGCGAGCGTGGCGAGTATCTCGACCCGGTTGCTCGATCGCGCGAGGTACGCGATGTCCGCCAGTGCGTCTTCCGGTATTGCTCTGGACTCGTCGAGCATATCTAGACCGGCCATGGCAATAGTTATCAAAGTGCACGTATTCCGGAACCCGGTACACCGGGGGAATCCCCTCACGGGATAATGGAATATCGCTCGCTCCCGAAACGACGAAACTGCCCGCAGCCGAGTCGAGTTCCGGACGGACGGCAAGGCGATCGGTACGAGCGACTCCGCGAACTCGAACGCGAACGAACGGGACTCGGAGAACCTGTTCCGAACGAACCAGCACATCGAGCCCGCGACCTGACGGTCCGCCTCCCGACGTTCTCCGTCGATCCGATTTCGGTAGCCGCCCAACGGAGCGGCCCCGCTATCGAGCGGGGCAGTTACTCATCCAAGAGCCCGAGCTGGTCGAGAAAGTCGTGGTGGTCGAAGTAGGTGCGTTCCTCCTGCAGTGTGCCGTCCTCGACGACGAACGTCGCCATGGACCGGATTTCGAACGATTCGTGAGTCGGGAGAACTCCCTCGAACTCCCCGTCGTGGGTCCCCGAGAGCGTGCTCTCGGTCATGACCAGCGACTCGTCGGCGAGCAGTTCGTGGAGCGTGATCTCGAAGTCCGAAAAGCCGTCGACGACCTCCCTGGCGTACGATTCGACGTTCTCACGGCCCCGGATCGTGTCCGCGGTCGGAGACGTAAACGTGAACGACTCCGCGACGACGTCCGACAGGTCCGAGAATGCCCGTTCGTTCCAGATGCGCTCGTACTCTCTGACGATCGCTTCGGCGTCGGATGTGGCTTTCGCCATCAGTGGCTCACCCCGTTCCACACCACGTGCTGTGATACCATACCGTTACGCCGTGAGAATCCGCTCGCGGTGTAAACGGTGACAGGACGTATCAGGCAGCTACGGTCCGGTCGAGACCGATCTGGCAGTAGAATCACGTGGCGTGGGACCGTAGCGAACGCTATGGCGGAACGAATCCCGGTTCGGATCATCGACGGCGACGAGGAAACGACCATCGAGGTCGAACGGGGCACGAACCTCCGGGACGCGCTGCTCGACCGCGGATTTCAGGTCTACGGAACGCTGTCGCAGTACGCCAACTGCGGCGGCCGGGGGCTGTGTTCGACCTGTACCGTCGAGGTCGATCCCGCGCCGGAGCCGACCCACTGGCACGACGCCGCGGCCGTCCGGTTCGGCTACCCGCGACTCTCCTGCTGTATCGAGGTCGAGGAACCGATGACGGTCGGGCTCCTGGACAAGCACGTCTGGGGTCAGGTCCTTCCGCGGCAGCTATCTCCCGACTGACGATCCGCCGCCGCTACTCGAGTAGAGCGCTCGGCTCGATCGATCGCGACGGTGGGGCGAGCCACTCGACCTCGTGCTCGCGAACGGCGAGCACGTCGGCGAGTCGAATCCGCCGATCGGGTTCGAACTCGACGGCGGCCTCGACACGAACCACCGTGTCCGGTTCGACCTCGTCGGCCCCGTCACGGGGGCGTTCGGCGGGTTCGAGGCCGACTCCAGCGACTCGCGTCTCGATCGGGTGCTCGCCGAAGCCAAACCCTCGCACTTCGGCCTCGAGGTCCGCTTCGACCGCAGTCACGGACTCGGTATCGGCCGTGAGCATCGCCTGGACGGACCGGAACGCCTGCGTCACGGCGACGTGTGCCCGCCGCTCCGTCCCGCCCTCGCTATCGACGACGAGCGTGCGAACGAGGCCGCCGTGATAGCCCGTCGGCCCGCGCGGCGCGGTGGCGACGACGATCGGCGCTCCCGATCGGAGCGCCGCGTCGCCGTCGGTGGCCGTGATCGTCGTGGTTCGGGCGGGAAAGCCACCCGCCGCGATGATCGCCTCGTCGACCGCGCGTCGCAACCGATCGGGCGTCACCGCGTCACCGCTTGCCACGAGTCGTCCGTCCTCGATCGTCGCGTCCGCGAGTACCGAAGCGGCGCGACGGACGCCGGCGGCGGCGGCCGCCTGTGCGGTATCGACGTGGTCGCGCTCGGCGTCGGTCTTCGTCGCTCGCGTTCGTTCGACGACGTCGGTCGACGCGAGCGAGAATCCCGCCTGTTCGAGGTAGAGCGCCGCGTCGTGCGGGATGCGGGCAGGGGTGAGGACGGTCCCCGTGCCGACCCGATCGGTCAGCCCGGATGCGAGGTCAGCGGCGGGGTGACCCGCCGAGTCCGCGCTCGAGACCGAGAGCCAGCGCGTGCCGTCGAACGCGAGGGCGCGAATAGGAGCGCCGCGCCGATCGACGGCGGACGGAGACGAGGACGAGCGGCAGTACCGAATCGCCGGATCGCGGTCCGGACCGGCGTGGACGAACGCGACCGCCTCGCGGGAGTCGAGGGCCGTCGCCAGCGCCGCCTCGAGTGCGGTGTCGTCGCCGTCGGTCACGGCGCTTCGGCTTCGACCTCGTCGGCTTCGGCGTCGGCCGGTTGCTGGGCCTCCTCGATCAGTTCCTCGAGGGTCGTGTCGGTCAGGCGATTCTTGAGCAGGACGTCGATCGGGAGCGTCGGCGCTCCGTCGACGAGGTTCTCAAGGAGGACGAGCCGTTCGCGAGCCCGGGACATGCCGACGTAGAAGACGCGCCGTTCGTTGTCCGTGAGAACCGGGACGGGCGAGGTGGTCTTGGTGAACTCCTCGCAGCCGGGGATGGCCTCGGGATCGTCGACGGTCGCGACCATCTGCTCGACGACCTTCTCGGTGAGGTCGGTGCCGACGAAGACGTGGTCGGCCTCGCGACCCTTCGCGGAGTGGATGGTGCCGACCCGGACCCGATCGGTCTCCATGTTCTGGTACTCGCCGATGGCGAAGTACGAGCGGATGCTCTTCTTCTGGAAGTTGGTGACCTTGCGGACCATGTCGGCCGCGGAGGCGGGACCGGGCATGAACGGAGCGTGGTCCTGGACGACGTCCGCGGGGACCGCAAGTTCCTCCAGGTCCTCGACGCCGGCTTCCTCCTGGAGTTCGTCGATCGTATCGAAGAAGTCGTCGCGTTCGTTCGTTCCGAACGCCGACTCCTGGAGCATGTCCGCGAGACGGCGGGCCTGCAGGCCGGTGACGTCCTCGCCCTCGTCGATCGCTTCGACGGCCCGGACGTACTGGGTGAGCCGATCGGTCCACATTCGCTGGTCGGTCAGCGAGGTGAACGGTACCCCCTCGGTGATGAACTCGTCGATGAACTGGAACATCTGGTAGCGCGCCCGGAACAGCACCATGATCGTTCCGTCACCTTCCACGAGGGTGCGCCGGACGTTTCGGACGACGTCGAGCATCGACGCGTTCGCGCGGGCCTCGACGGCCCCGCCTTCCTTGCGCGGCTTGAGGTCCTTGTCCTGACGGTGATCGATGTGACGGATCTCCTTGTTGACCGCATTGAGCACGTTCGAGGGGAGCCGGTAGGAGTTCGGGAGAATGACGTCTTCGTCGACCTCCTCGTCGAGCAGCAGGGCGGGATCGGCACCCTGCCAGGAGTAGACGACCTGGTCGTCGTCGCCGGCGATCAGGACCTGCTCCATGTGGGGTTTCCACTCCTCGTAGACGTCGTACTGCAGCGTCGTGATGTCCTGGAATTCGTCGATCACGAGGTAATCGACGCTCGGGAGCAGCGATCGCTGTTTCACGCGCTCGAGCATGTCCGCGAAGCCGATCTTCCCCTGTTCGCCCTTGTAGGCGCGCCAGCCGCGGATCGCTTCGGGAACGTCGATCCGATCGTCGTCGCTGGGCCAGGTCGGCGTGTACTTGTTGCCCTCCTGGGCGTGGGAATCGATCTCGGGCGGGAGACGAACTTCCTCCTCGTCCCACTGGAAGGGGACGTCGTACCAGTCCGAGACGTCGCGGCTGGTCCGCTGGAGCCACTGGCTGGTGGCGATGATCTTGTTTCCGATCGTGGTCGAGCGGGCGGTGCGACGGCCGGCACCGCTGTACTCGTCTTCGAACTCGAGACCGTAGTCCTCGCAGAACTCCTCCTTGTCGGATTCGCCGATCACGTCGCTACGAGAGAGATCGAGGAGTTCGTAGGCCTTCGCGTGCATCGTACAGACGTTTCCCTGCAGTGCACGCGGGCTCTCGTCGAGTCGATCGGCCAGTCGTTCGCGAACCTCCTGTGCAGCCGCTCGCGTGTACGAGACGACGAGGATGTCCCGGAATGTAACGCCGTCCTCCTCGAGGATCTCTTCGACGTGGTCGAGCAGGGCCGTCGTCTTCCCGCTGCCCGGACCACCGAACAGCCGGGTCACCTTCGTCTCCGTGGTAGCCATTATGCCTGTTCAGGGTCGCAACACCCATAAGTCACGTGGATTTTCGACGAGAGAAACGCGACGCGTGTTGTTCGACTGCAGGCGGTACGTCAGGGGTTGCGGGGAGACCGGGCGGTTCGGACGTCGGCACCGTCACGGATCTTGTCCTGACAGTCCGGACAGACGCGAGGGTCGTCGACGCCGCGCGGCGTGAAGACGCGGGCGTAGGCCTCGGTCACGAACGCACCACAGTTCTGGCATTCCGGCATTGTCCTGTACGTAACCTCTAGGGAACAAACACATTATAATTGTGTCGTCTGCGGAAGGCTGAAAATAGCCGGTAGGGACCGGCCACCCGAACGAACTGGACACAAGTCCGGGTCGAACCCGGTTCCGGATCGGAACCGGCAGTGAACGCTTCCGGTCCGGACGAAAAACGGAGTCGATCGCGACCCGGGCTTATCGGGTCGGTTCCCACCCGCAGACGGTACAGACGGTCGCGGACGTATCGTGGAGTCCGCCACACTCGGGACACTGTTTCTTGTTATACTCTTGCTCCCACCCGACTTGGTCTACCGTGTGGCCGCGATCCGAGAGGAATTGATCGAGGACATCGTCACCGGCATCGCTGGGTGAGGTTGCCATAGGTGTGTCAATGCACACCATACTATTAAATCGTTTGGAAGGGTGAGCATCCTGCCTAATGGTTCCGGACAGGTCACGATCCCGATCAGTCGGTCGGCGGAAACGTTCGGTCAACGAGTATCTATCCGCCGGGGAGTGACCCGCGGGTTTTTGCCCGACTCGGCCCAACGACAGCGTATGAGCGACCTGCGCCTCGACGCGACCCAGCTCGATCGGTACTCGAGACACGTGATCATGGACGAGATCGGCCCCGACGGCCAGCAACGACTGCTCGAGGGGAGCGTCCTCGTCGTCGGCGCGGGAGGACTGGGATCCCCGGCGATCCAGTACCTCGCGGCGGCCGGCGTCGGCCGTCTGGGAATCGTCGACGACGACGTCGTCGAGCGATCGAACCTCCAGCGACAGGTCGTCCACGGCGACGCGGACGTGGACCGACCGAAGGTAGAGAGCGCAGCCGACTACGTGGCGGCGCTCAACCCGGACGTCGACGTCGAGACCCACGAGATCCGTCTCACCGCCGAGAACGTCGGCGATCTGGTCGAGGAGTACGACGTCGTGCTCGACGCCAGCGACAACTTCGCCACCCGGTACCTGCTCAACGATCACTGCGTCCTCACCGAGACGCCGCTCTCCCACGGTGCGATTTACCGCTTCGAGGGACAGATCACGACGTTCACGAACGATCGCGGCGAGTCGTCTCCGCCGTGTTACCGGTGCATCTTCCCCGAAGCGCCCGAACCGGGGACCGTCCCCGACTGTGCCACGACGGGCGTGCTCGGCGTCCTCCCCGGAACTGTGGGCTGCATCCAGGCCACCGAGGTGGTGAAGTACCTGCTCGGGAAAGGCGACCTCCTCGAGGGCCGACTCCTGATGTACGATGCGATGGCCATGACCTTCGAGACGGTCCCGGTGCGGTCGAATCCGGCCTGTCCGGTCTGTGGCGACGATCCCGAGATCACGTCCGTCGAGGACGTGTCGTACGAGGGGACCTGCGAGATTTCGGCCGACTGACCCGAGACGACGGGACCGTTAGCTCCGCAGAAGTCCGCCGTCGATCGGCACTTCGGACCCGTTGACGAAACTGGCACGCGGACTCGAGAGGAAGGCGACGACCTCGCCGAGTTCCCGGGGATCCCCGATGCGATCCATCGGGATCTCGCCCGCCATGTCGGCCAGTCCCGCCTCGTAGTCGTCGTAGGTGCCGCGGTCGACGCGGGCCTCGACCAGTTCCTCGATTCGCGACGTCTCGATCGTCCCCGGCAGCACCGCGTTAGCCCGGATCTCCGGCGCGAACTCCCGTGAAATTGTCTTCACGAGACCGATCACGCCCCGGCGCACCGAGTTCGAGAGGAGCAGTCCGTCCGCGACCTCCCGCACCGTCCGCGAGGTGATACAGGTGATCGTCCCGTCCGCCGAGTCGAGCAGGTGCGGGTGGGCCTCCTCGATCGTCCAGACGACGCTCATCACCAGCAGATCGTAGGCCTGGTACCAGTCCTGTTCGTCGGTCTCGAGGAAGGTCGTGCTCGGCGGCCCGCCCGAGGACGTTACGAGGTGATCGAGCCCGCCGAAGGCGTCGACCGTCTCGCTCACGAGGTGGGAGACGTCGTCGGGGTCGGTGAGGTCGGCCTGGACGGCGAGTACGTCACCTTCCGCCGTTTCCTCGAGTTCGTCGCGCGCCGCGTCGAGTCGATCGGCGTCGCGACCGCAGATCGTCACGTTCGCACCCTCTTCGGCGATCGCCCGGGCGGACGCAAAGCCGAGGCCGCTCGAAGACGCCGTCACCAGTGCCGCGTTTCCGTCGAGTTCGAGGTCCATACTGAATTCCAGGAAGGCGGGATACAAATCTCTCGGGGGATCTTGTATCGTGATAGTTTGGAACAGATTGGGCAATATTCAGTCCGTGGGATGGGTTTGAACTGAAAAGATACTTTTATGATACTTTATGAGAAACTGCCAGGGAAAGCCAAACGCCATAGCAGGTCGAGGATATCCCGCGTGGAAAATCATGGAAGACTATGACGTTGTATTCCAAGGTAGGCCCTCATATATCACAATTATTCGAAATGGAACTAAACCGATTAATTATTTAAATGGCTGAATCTACTAATATAGTACAAAAGAGCTTTGAACTTCAAAAGAAAAACTCGTTCCCAAAGGACGAGCGGGATTACGCCGTCGTCGATTTCTACCCCGACGAGGATCGAGTCGTAATTCTCGGCTGTCTCGTGAACGGCAACTCGCTCCATCAGCTCTCGCTTGAGGACCTCTCGCTCGAAAACGAGCTAGTGATGACCGGTTCTAGCCTTTACTTGTATCGCCTCGTCGTCGAATTCGCGAACGGCATCCCGGAAGTATTCGAAATCGAACATTACGACGTGGACGGGGACCAACAGTACAGGGTCTTAGAACAGCACATTCCGCCCGACGATCCCGACCGTGAGTGCGGGACGCGCCCGAGTTGACGCACCTCGCGCCCGGTACCCGACGTGAATTACGGTCAGTCCGACCCCAGCCGCTCGAAGTAGATCGTCCGTCGATCAGTCCTGGTGACGAACGCGGACCATCCCCTCCGACGTCACGCCGACGATCAGCGGCGACGCGATCTTTCGGCCGGTGACCGCGTTGCCGGCGGCGTCGCTGACGACTTTCATCAGGTCCGGGGCGGTGTGGTCGACCTTGACGCCGGCCTCGTCGCAGGCGTCGTAGACCATCTGCGGGACGTCGTAGAGGTCGGTGTCCGCGGAAACGCGAACGCGAACCGGCGCGCGAAGCGCCTCCGCGAAGGCGACAGTCTCCCTGGCCTTGGACAGGTTCTCGCGGGCGCTGGCCTCGATCGAGGAGACGTTCGCTCGCGAGGTGCCGAGTTCGTCGGCGATGTCAGCCTGCGAGACGTCCCGCTCGCGGAGGGCAAGCACCTGGGCCTGACGGTGGGTCAACACGCTCGTTTCGGGGTCGAACCCGATGTCGTCGAGCAACTCCTCGACGTCGTCGATCACGGCGATCGCCTCCGGGGAACTCGCACGCTCATACGTCACGCTAGACGACGGCGTGACCAAAGTTTCCACGGTCCCCCGGCCCCGAAATCGAACTCGATCCGGGTCACGGGTAGTCGGTTCGCGCACAGCGACGCGGTCTGGGAGCGGCTCGACTCGATCGCGCCAGCGTCCGTTTGCAGAGGACGCCGATCGGACCGGAACCCAGAGGAAAAACCGCGTCAGTACGTCAATTCCCAGCGTTCGTCGTCGATCGCCGAGAGTTCCTCCGCGACGCCCTCGGCGAATCGGTACTCGTCGCCCTCGCGAACGACCGTTCCGGCCCGTTCGAGGTGCTCGAGGTGGGCGTAGGACTCGCCGGGGCCGTGGAGGATGTGAATGTCCTCCAGGTCGCCGAACAGGTCGGCGCTGACGGTCCAGGTGTCACACGGGCCCAGCCGATCGAGCGCGTCGAGCACCCGGTAGGACCGCTCCTCGTGGTGGTCGATGATGTAGGCGGCTCGATCGGCCGGCTCGTCGATCGGGTCGCGGTGGCCGGGCCAGGCGCGATCGTAGTCGGCGTCGACGATCCCCTGCAGCGCGCGGAGGTACTTCGCGAGCGGATTGTCGACGCGGACGTCCGCGCCGCCGACGTTCGGCGTGTAGACGGGGAGCAGGGCGTCGCCCGTGAACGCCTCGCGCCGGCCGTCGAGTTCAGTCTCGAAGACGCACAGGCCCGCCGCGTGGCCCGACGTGTGGACGACGCGGAGTTCGCGCCCGTCGAACGAGAAGGCGTCGCCGCTCTCGATCGGCGTCACGGTCGGATTCTCGGCGGAGACGTCCGCACTGACCATGAGGTTCCGGAGGACTTCCCGTCCCGCCTCGGGCATCCCCCACTGCTCGAAGTACCGCTCCTGTCGTTCGAACATCACGTCCCAGGCGTCCTCGTCGCCCTCGACGAGGGCCGCGTCGTTCTCGTGGACGTAGACGTCGGCACCGCTCTCGGCCTGAATCTCGCCCGCCAGACCGACGTGATCGTGGTGCCAGTGGGTCAGGAAGATCCGATCGACGTCGGCGAATTCGAGTCCGCGCTCCGCGAAGGCGGCCTCGAGCTGGTCCCGGGTCGCCGCCATCCAGTCGCCGGTGTCTATCAGTACCGTCTCCTCGCCGTCCGCAAAGAGGTACGCGTTGTTGTCGCCCTCGAACGCGGAGTTCGACAGCGGAATCCGATCCATGGCTTCCCGTGACGCGGGAAGCGAGAAAATCCTTGCGAGTGCCCGCCGGCGACTCGTACGTCCGCCCGATAGTAAAAACGGCGTTGCGCGACGCTGCCCGGTGACTGTCCACCTGGGGAAGCGATTCAGGATCCCCAGAAGTTCTCGCGACTGCCGAGTCGTTCGCGACGGGTGGCCGGGTCGGACTCGTCCTCGTCGGCCTCCGCGTCCGACTCGTCGGCGCCGTCGGCGTCGTCTTCGTCGTCCGCGAGTTCGTCCGTGTCGTCCGACTCCTCGTCGTCCATCGGCAGGAGTTCGAGTTCCTCTGCGCGTGCATGGTTGCTGTGGACCCGGGTGATCTCGACGCGAGCACGCGCTTCCGGGAGGACGCCGTCGACCATCACGATGAACCCATCCTCGGTTCGCCCGACGCCGGCACCGCTCTCGTGCATGTCGACGACGTCGACAACGACCTCTTCGCCCGGTTTGACCGGCTGGGTCTTCAGATCCTCGATCGGCTGGCTGTAGTGATTACACCACTCCTTGCCACCCCGGTCGCCGTAATGTTGACACCCCATTCCGGAGATCCGTTCGGAAAAGCTCGGACAGTCATCGGCGAGTGGACAGTCTGCCATGTTCCGTACTACCGGTGGCGTCGTTAAACCGTTTCCGTCTTGAGAACGGCAGGCAGGATCCTCAGTGACTGTTGTGAACGACGACGCCGGAACAGCCGGCGTCCCAACTCGACCGACGACGGGGACGGGTGTCAAGTGAACGCTGAGTACGGAACGGGGCGTTTCGAAAACGTTTACGGGAGGGAAGACAGAGTGATAGATGATGAAAATCCTCGTTACGGTCAAAGAGGTTGCGACCGTCGAAGACGAGTTCGAGATCGAGGGAACCACCATCGCCGACGAGTACCTCGGTGCCGACCTCAACGAGTGGGACGACTACGCCATCGAAGAGGCCGTCCAGCTCCAGGAAGACGGCATCGCCGACGAAGTCGTCACGGTGACGATCGGTCCCGAAGACTGCGAACAGACCATTCGCCAGGCGCTCGCGAAGGGTGCCGATCGCGCCGTTCGCGTCTGGGACGACGCCCTCGAGGACGTCGACCTGCTCGACGTCGGCGCGAAGACGGAGATCCTGCAGGCCGTCGTCGAAGAAGAGGATCCCGACCTCGTGCTGACGGGCGTCCAGGCCGGCGACGACAGCTTCGCCGCGACCGGCGTCTCGCTGGCCGAAGACCTCGACTTCGAGTGGGGTGCCGTCGTCAACCACCTCGAACACGACTTCGACGACGGAATCGCCTCGGTCCGCCGCGAACTCGAAGGCGGCGTCGAGGAGCTCACCGAGATCGAACTCCCCGCCGTGCTGACGATCCAGACGGGGATCAACGAGCCGCGCTACGCCAGCCTGCGGGGCATCCGCCAGGCACAGCGCAAGGAACTCGACGTCCAGAGCCTCGCCGACATCGGCGTCGACGAGAGCGCGATCGAGTCCCAGCTCGAACTGACTGACATGTACGAACCCGAGAGCGAGAGCGACGTCACGATCTGGGAAGGCAGTGCCGAGGAGACGGCGTCGGAGCTCGGTGACCTGCTCCGCGAGAAGGGGGTGGCACCATGACGGACGTCCTCGCGGTCACGGACCACCGCCGCGGCGACCTGCGCGACGTCAGCTACGAGATCATCACCGCCGGTCGCCAGCTCGCAGACGAAACCGGTGGCGACCTCCACCTCGCCGTCATCAGCGGCACCGTCGACGAGTTCGCCGACAAACTCGATCGCGACGGCGTCGACGTCATCCACACCGTCGACGAGGGCGAGGAGTTCAACCACAACGTCTACACGCAGGCGGTCGTCCAGCTGTACGACGACCTCGCCCCGCAGTACGTCCTCACGCCCAACAGCGTCAACGGCCTCGACTACGCGCCCGCCGTCGCCAACCGCCTCGGCCTGCCGATCGTCACCGACACCGTCGACCTCGATACCGACGGCGAGACGCTGATCGCGACCCGCGAGATGTACGGTGGCAAGGTCGAGACGACGTCCGAACTCGCCGACAACGCCGTCGTCACCATTCGCGGTGCCGAGTGGCCCGCCGCAGAGGGGACCGGTGACGCCGCGATCGAGGCCTTCGACGCCGACATCGACGAGGACGCGATCGGATCGTCTGTCAACGGCTTCGAGGAAGTCGCCGGCGGCGACGTCGACATCAGCGAGGCCGACGTGCTCGTCTCCGTCGGCCGCGGGATCGAAGAGGAGGACAACATCCCGATCATCGAGGACCTCGCCGACGCGCTCGACGCGACGGTCTCGTCCTCGCGCCCGATCGTCGACAACGGCTGGCTGCCCAAGAACCGCCAGGTCGGCCAGTCCGGAAAGGTCGTCACGCCCGACGTCTACATCGCGATCGGCATCTCCGGCGCCGTCCAGCACGTCGCCGGCATGAAAGGATCCGACACGATCGTCGCGATCAACACGGACCCCAACGCGCCGATCATGGACATCGCCGACTACGCGATCCACGACGACCTCTTCGACGTCGTGCCGGCACTCACGGAAGAGTTCGGCGGATAAGCGAGACGATCGCGAGCGAAGCCGGAGGCCGAGTGAGCGGCTTTTTTGGACGACATTCGCACGAAAGCGAGATAGCACGTCGTGGGGACGAGCAGTCAAGCGTGATACCGGCACCCGTACACGGGCTTCCGTCGGTCGCTGCGTACATCGAACGTCGTGAAACTGCGAGAATCGATCGGATTTTGCCCGACCGTTTAGTAGTATTCCGGGCGTAGGCGTTTGTAACGCGGAATGTTCTGATGAAATACTGTACATTCGTTAGAAATATTAACCGAGACCGGAAGAATAGCGCCCAATATGGCACCCACTATATGAATCTTGTAGTGAGAGTCCAGAACACATATGTACTACTGATTAGATACGACTCCTATGTCGTTCCGATCGAGTCGACGGAATCTACTGACAACCATCGGGGTCGCTGGGTGCGGCGGCCTCGCCGGCTGTCTCAGTTCCATTCCCGGACGTAACGTCGACGACGGAGACGGTGGTGGCACGGATCGTACGCTCAAAATTGGGGTGATGCAGCCGATCAGCGGAGGTCTCGGTTCTGTGGGGAAACCGATTCGAGACGCCGCATTACTTCCGATCGAACAGGTCCGAGACCAAATCGCTCTCGGGATCGATTACGAGGTCGCGGACACGGAGACGTCCGCGAGGGCCGGAGTCGAGAAGGCTGCTCGCCTCGTCGAAGCCGGGTATCCGATGGTCAACGGGCCGGCGGCCTCCAACGTGACGTTACAGGCGACCCAGCAGGTGCTCATTCCCCGCCGAGTCGTCAGTTGTTCGCCGGCGTCGACGTCGCCGACGATCACGGCGTTGAACGATGCCGGACTCGTCTATCGGACCGCCCTCTCCGACTCACTGCAGGCAGCCGTCCTCGCCGAACAGGCGTCGACGGACCTGGGTCGCGAGAACGCGGCCACGCTCTACGTGAACAACGACTACGGCTGGCAGCTAAGTCGGGCGTTCACCCGGTCGTTCCGGAACTCCCACAACGGGACGGTCTCCGTACAGGTCCCCGTCGAAACCGGACGGGACTCCTACACCGAAGCCATCGAGCGGGCGACGGCCGACGATCCGGAACTCATGATCGTGATCGGCTACCCCAAGACGGGTGCGCAGTTGTTCGACGACCTGATCGGCGGCGGCTACGAGGGTGACATTCTGGTCACCGACGGACTGCGAGACGGCGGTCTCCACGAGGCGACCGACCACTCGATCGACGGAATCCGAGGCGTCGCAGCGGCCAACGCCGGACCCAGGGAGGACGACTTCGTACAGATGTTCAAGGACACCTACGACGCCGAACCGGGAATCTTCACGGCCCACGCCTACGATGCGACGGCCGTCCTATTACTCGCGAACGCCTTCGCCGGGCAGAACGACGGGGCGGCGATCAGGAACGCGATGCAGCGGGTAACCTGGGGCCCCGGCGAGGTAATCTACCCGAAACAGCTCCCGAAAGGACTCGAACTCGCAGCGCAGGGGGAGAACGTCGAGTATCGTGGGGCCTCGAGTTCGATCGTCTTCGACGAGTACGGCGACGTGGAGGACGCAACGTTCGAGTACTGGAAGTTCGACGAGAGTGCGGACAGCGGAATTACCGAAATCGACAGGGTGAGTACGTGATGACGAAACTCGAAGAACTGGTACCGTCGTTCATCAGGCGACGGTATCTCGTGAAATTCGTGGTCTCGATTCTGGCTGTCGTCCTCGTCATTGGTGCAGTCGGCGCCGTCAGCTACGCCGAAATCGACGGGACGGTCCGGACCGAGTCGAACGATCAGCTCGAATCGACCGCCGAGTTACAGGCGAACTCGATCGGCGAATGGGTCGGAACGATGCGCGTCCAGACGCGAACGGCGTCGACGTCGCCCGTCCTCCAGGACGGCGATCCACAGGAGGTCCAGGGCAGGATCATCGAAGAGCAAGCGCGAATGTCCGTCGACGTGCGGGCGATCCACTACGTCGATACGGAGACCGGCGAAGTGGTCACCAGTACCAACGCCGAACTCCGCGGCGAGTCGTTCGCCGATGTCGACGAACCGTGGACGGAGGCGGACCTCGCGGGCGAACTGGTGTTCGACGAGGCGGTCTGGAACTCCGAGCAGGCATTCGAGTCGGACTCCCTCGGCGATCAGGTGATGGCCTTCGCCAGCCCGGTTCCGGAACGCGACGATCGCGTCGTCGTCGTCATCGGCACGCTCGAGTACCGCGTCGAGCAACTCCACCAGGAGGGCGCGGCAGGTTCGACGGCCATCATCGACGAGGACGGTGACGCGGTACTGCAGGCCGAGCAGGAGTCGATCGACGAGATATCGTTCGACGACGACGCCACGGAAGCCGCCCTCGGCGGACGAGTGACCCGGATCGAATCCAACGACTACGTCCAGGCGTACGTTCCGGTCGGTGCCACCCAGTGGGTCGCCGTCACGAGTGTCCCGACCGAACAGGCCTACGGCGTCGCGACCGACGTCGGCACCAACGTCATCGTGATGGTGCTCGTCAGTCTGCTCACGCTCGGTGTCGTGGGGGCCATCCTGGGGCGTCAGACCGTCGTCCCGCTGGCCGAGTTGCGCGATCGGACCGAAGAGATGGAGGCAGGAAATCTCGACGTCGACCTCGAGACGTCCCGGACCGACGAGATCGGCCGGTTGTACAACGGCTTCGACAACATGCGCACGTCGCTGCGCGAACAGATCGTGGAGGCCGAATCCGCTCGGGAGGACGCCGAACAGGCCCGCGCCGAGACCGAGTCGATCAACCGGCATCTCGAGTCGAAAGCAGACGAGTACCGCGACGTGATGGCACAGTGTGCCGCCGGCGATCTGACCCAGCGACTCGATCCCGAGAGCGAGAGCGAGGCGATGGCCGACATCGCCCGCTCGTTCAACTCGATGGTCGACGAACTCGAGGAGACGACCGCGAACGTCAAGACGTTCGCCACCGAGGTGGCGACGGCGAGCGAAGAGGTGACGACGAGCGCGGAAGAGGTCAGATCGGCCTCCGAGCAGGTGACCGAGTCGGTCCAGGAGATCTCCGACGGCGCGGATCGACAGAACCAGCATCTGCAGGCGGTCTCGAACGAAATGAGCGGGCTCTCGACGACGACCGAGCAGATCGCGGCGTCGTCGAACGAGGTCGCCGACCTCGCCGAGCAGACCGCCGAAACGGGCCGGTACGGACGCGAAGCGGCACAGGAAGCGATCGACGGGATGCACGAGATCGAATCGGAGTCGGCCGAAACCGTCGCCGCCATCGAGGCGCTCGAGGAGGAGATGGAGCAGATCGACGAACTGGTCGAGTTCATCTCTGACGTCGCACAGCAGACGAACATGCTCGCCCTGAACGCCAACATCGAGGCTTCACGCGGCAATGCCGGCGAAGACGGCGAGAACGGGTTCTCCGTCGTCGCGTCCCAGGTCAAAGAGCTCGCGAAGGACACGAAAGAGACCGCCGAGGACATCGAGCAGCGACTGGAGCGGATCAACGAGCGGACCGACCACACGGCGGCGGAGGTCCAGAAGACCGCCGATCGCATCTCGACGCACGTCGACTCCGTCGAGAACGCTGCGGCAGCGCTCGACGAGATCGCGGACTACGCGAGCCAGACCAACGACGGCGTGCAGGGAATCTCCGCTGCGACCGAGGAACAGGCCGCCTCGACGCAGGAAGTCGTCTCGATGACGTCGGCTGCGGCCGACATCTCGGAGACGACGGCACAGGAAGCCCAGCACGTGGCGGCGGCAGCGGAGGAGCAGACGTCGTCCCTCGCCGAAGTGTCGGATAGCGCGAACTCGCTCGCCGGACAGGCGGCCCGCCTGAGCGAGGCGCTCGACCGCTTCGAGACCGATCGAGAGTCCCGGTCCTGGGCTTCGGAGACCGGCACCGAACTGGCCTTCGAGGACGGTGCCGACGGATCGGTCGACGAGGACGACGACACGGCCGAAGCCGACGACGCGGACTCCGCCACGACGGAGTCCGAATCCGGCGCGTCAGAGCCCGAACGAACCGACGACCCGTTCTCGTTCGATCAGGTCGACGAGTCGTAGGTTCGGCGGAACCGTCACGTACTTTGTAACCCCGTCCTAAGCGCTGCCAATGGAACTTCTGGAGCGCCGTCGGGCGCTGATCGAGGAGCGCCTCGTCGACGTCGTCGAGGGAGTCGATCCCGAGACGCTCAGCGAAGAAGTTCGGCACGTCACGCTCTCCGGAGGGAAGCGCGTTCGACCGATGGTCACCATCCTCGCCTGCGAGACCGTCGGCGGGTCGGCCGAAGACGCCGTCGATTTCGGCGTCGGGATCGAACTCGTCCACAACGCCTCGCTGGTCGTCGACGACATCATCGATCGCTCCGAGTTACGGCGCGGGACGACCAGTGCGTGGACCGAGTTCGGTCACGGGCCGGCGATCATCGCCAGCGACGGGCTCCTGGGAGAGGCGTTCGCGCTGTTCTCCGCGGACCCGAACGCCACGCAGGTCGTCGCCGAGGCGATGGTGGAACTCGGGATCGGCGAGGCGACCGAGCTGTCGGCCAAGCCGACGAACGAAGGGGAGTACATGACCCTCGCGAGGCGAAAAACCGGCGCGCTGTTCCGGGCGGCGGCCGAACTCGGCGCGATCGCCGCCGGCTCGGATCCCTTCACCGTCGAGGCGCTCGGCGAGTACGCCGAACGCGTCGGGGTCGCCTTCCAGATCAGGGACGACGTGCTCGACGCGGTCGCCGACGCGGACGACCTCGGCAAGCCGACCGGCCACGACGCCGCCCTCGAGCGGCCCTCGGTCGTCCAGGTGACCGACCTCACCCCCGAGGAGGCGAACGAACGGGCACAGACGGAAGCCGATCGGGCCATCGACGCGCTCGATCGGGTCGACGTCGTCGACCGAGAGGCTCGCGGCTACTTGCAGGAACTGGCGGAGTTCGTGGTCGAGCGGGAGCGCTGACGGCGGCGCTCACCGCGACGCGCTGTCGGGCTGTCGACCGCCCTCGGAGAATCTAGATTCGGCGACGGCGAAGGTGAGCGTGCTCACGATCCCGAGCAGCGTGCCGGCCGTGAGCGCCGCCGCGAGGTACGCGATCCCGACCTCGTCCAGGAAGAACGCACTCACCGCGTGGAGGACGATCGCCATCGCGAGGACGTAAAACGGGGCGTTGAGGTATCGCCACTCGAGGGTCCCTGCGATGTACTCGTCGGTGATCTGGCCGAGGCTCGTGGTGATCCCGGCGGCGGCGAACCACTGGATCGAACCGAACACGAGCGCCGCGAGCTGGACGAAGACGCCGACTTCGCCTACCGTCGACGCCTGTTTCGCCTCGAGGGCGTCCAGCCCGCTGACGCCGCCGATGACCAGCAAGGCGGCCGCGACGACGTACGCGAGCAGCGTGGTCCGGCCGGCATAGAGCGATCGGCGGGCCCGTTCGACGGTCGCGTCGAGCCGGTCGCCCAGCCCGAGCCCCCGCGAGATGAGATAGAGACCGAGCAGGGCAGAGGTCGTCCCGAGAAAGAACCC